>NZ_JEYA01000002.1:0-707510 GCF_000581835.1 Acinetobacter sp. 1542444
CGTAATTCGGTATTTCAGATTCTTGGCAGGTTCACCGTCTGGATAATGCAAAATAAAATGCTCGTCATATTGTGATTTTAGTTCTGGCATTGCTGGTAATTGGCTCGAAAGTGAAGCACCGCTTTTTGTCTGGATTTGACCAGCTTTAAGTTCGATTAAACCAGGACATGCAATTTCTATATTTCCATCCTGAATTTTGATATATCCGCCCCCAGCAGTAATCAAAATTCCTTTTCCACTTTCGATTCGGACAAAATCATTAAGTGAGTAAACATGCATTTGTTGTTTGGAAGATAAAGTCATTTTTCCTTTTTGTGCTGCTAGTTCTACATCACCTTCACCCGATTTAATTTTGATACCTGCATGTTTGGCAAAAATACTAATTTTATCTAATGCTTTTGCAATCCAACTTTTACCAGTGAAAAATTGCAGATTTTTTGGTGTGCTGACATCGATATTTTGTTTAGCAGCAAGTTGCAAACTCTCTTTGCTATCTAAAATCATTGCTGATTCACTATGCAAAGCCACTAAAGCATCTGAACTTTCATTCCATTTATCAAATTTCTCTTTAAGTGAATCTTGTGAATCTAAATCTGGCTCATCTACTTCATGGGCTGAAGCAAGTTCTTTAAAGTATTTATTACTTTCGGTATGAAAATTAATATTCTCTTTTATGTTCGACCTTGTTAGTTGTTCGCCTTGTGCTTGTTCTGACGATTCAGAAGTTAAAAGTATTCCTTTAGCGGCACGGATAGCTCCCCACTCATCTGTTCTTAATTCAAAGCCTTGTCCACGTCCTTCACTTTCCGCTTTATCTTTCGGATGACTTAAATTCCCCAAATTAAGCTGTGTTGCACCATGACTGCTAT
Organism: Acinetobacter sp. 1542444; assembly: GCF_000581835.1. Taxonomy (NCBI): domain Bacteria; kingdom Pseudomonadati; phylum Pseudomonadota; class Gammaproteobacteria; order Moraxellales; family Moraxellaceae; genus Acinetobacter; species Acinetobacter sp. 1542444. The sequence goes on from NZ_JEYA01000002.1 coordinate 870, forward strand.
GTAACTGAGCACTAATCTGCCCTGTCGTATCATCAAAACGGAGTTGGTTATACCCACTGCCGTCAACCTCTTTTGAACGAATACCACTCAGTTTTTTTGTGTCAGGTAATTGCCCTTTAATATCGAACTTCGTTGGTGAACGCTGCGCTTCATGGATGCGTCCCGTCACAAATGGGCGATCAATGTTGCCATCAAAGAAATCAATTACTACGATTTCATCTTTACGAGGTAAAAAACGTGCTCCGTAACCTTCACCAGCCCAAGGAGTGAGGACGTCTACCCAAGCCGAGTCTGTATCGCTATTATTGGAGCCTGCACCGCCATCATGGGCATGGTCATCGGTACGTGTGAATAAGAATCTGACTTTAATTCGTCCCCATTCATCCACATGAATTTCTTCACCATCACTAACCACTTTGGCACGTTGAACATGGGCAACGGGGCGATGCTTCAATGGATCATATTCGGGCACAATATTAATATTTCTACGAACAACTACAAATTCATTGGCCTGACGCTCTTGTTCACTATCTTTACTGTTTTGCCAGTGACTTAAGGTCAATAGTTTTTCAACTTGGTCTTGAATATCTTTGGGTAGGTTATTTTGATTATAAAAGTGCTTATTGAGGATTAAAAACTCTTTATCTTGCTGACTATGATTTTTCTCTAACTCTGGATAATCATGTAATTGGAACCAATAACCGACTTGAGTGTCACGTACACTACTATGTGCAGTAAAATACTTGGCTTGTAATGCCTGATATTGGTTTAAGTGCATATTCAGTTTTTCTAACTGAGAATTACTTGAAGCGGTCGCTTGATCCTCCCCTTTAAGATCGCTTATCCAAGCAGGAGATATATTCCACGCCTGTTCTAAACTTAAGCTTTCATTATCTCGTAGAGCGCTGTGTTGATGTGAGCTGACCACTGAGCCACTGGCATCTTCCTGACTAAGACTATCCGCTTGCCAACGTTGTACATGGATAGCGGTTGGTTGTAACTGTCGCTGAGCAATAAAACTAGTGATGCTATCATATTGTTCAGTTGCGTTAGAACGATGGTAACGAATAGTTCTACGTTCAAGCGATTGAAACTGAGCATTATCATCAATTAAACGTAGTTTTTGTGCCTCAATACTTTGGCTATTACTTGCTACAAGATAACTTGCCTCATCCACAAGCCAGTTAATCGATTCTTCACGCATTATCCTCGTTAAATATGCATAATCACCTTCATTTGACTGCATGGAAAACGGGCGTACATCATATGTTTTGGTTAAACCACACGTATCTAACTGTAAGCTTGATGCAAATAAAGGACTCTTACTTTGCCATTCCTTAAAGATGACTTCGATAATGTCTACTACGCTTTTATTCATAAACACACGGCTATTGCGTCGTTTATGCCATAAGCTCGTTGCATCCTGCATAGTCAAGCGGTACAGACTGAAAGCGCCGTCACTTTGTCCTTGGCTAGCGCCAGTGACAATACCCGTAGTTCTAAAAAGCTGACCTGAATCTGTCACTTGGTCAACTGCAACCTGACATCCAATAAACTGTTTTAATTCAATATATGGGTTTGTAGATAAGCAAATAAGCTCTGCTGATAGTCCATCATTAATGCCATGATAACCATCAATACGTTGCAACATTATTTGTGAATTAAGCTCTGTATTTGAAAACCGAACATTAATCGCACGCTTTTGAGCACCAAATCCTATTTTTTCTAAAATACCAAATATATTGTTCAACATTATGATAAAAGATTTATTATTAATTGAAACAATTTTAACAGAACGGTCTGTTCAGTTCAATTTCACAAAAAATACAGATCTGTCTATTTTTTATATTAATCCCCTCTCTGATGACTAGCTTACAATCCCTTCTATACACTAGAATAAAAGCATAATACTTCGGCATATTGCGCTAAACCATTATGAATGCAGAAATAAAATTCAAAAAAAAGCAGGCAAAAAGAGAAATAATCTTAAACACAGCAACGCAGCTCTTTATTCAAGAAAGCTATGTCAGTGTCGGTATAGACCGTATTATTGCAGAATCGGATGTTGCTAAAGCGACCTTTTATAAAAACTTCCCATCGAAAGAAGAATTGGTATTTGCGTGCTTAAAGGAATTAAAACTCAATATTCAAATGGCTGTGGAAGAGCATATCGCAGAACAAACAACACCGTTAGAAAAATTAGAGCAACTCTATCTTTGGTATATTGACTGGGTAAATCAAAATGATGCCAAAGGGTGCCCATTTCATAAAGCACGCATGGATATAGGAGACTTATACCCATCTATTCTGGTCGTATTGGATGAATATCGGAATTGGTTATTCGACACCACCACTTCTATTTTGATGGAATTGGAATTGAATGATCCTATTGCTATTGCTCATCTATTTACCTCGCTTCTGGATGGCATCATCAATAGCTCAGTTTATGAGAAAGCTCCGATTAAACCTGAAAAAACATGGGATTTTATTCAGATATTGATTGAACTAGAAAAAAATAAGAAGTAAGGCATTTATTTTTGACCATGCTGATATATTGTTAGCTATAGGTACCAATACAATTGGTTAGATAAATAAAAATTTATTTATCTGTATTGTCGACTAGATATTGGTATGCAAATATAGCTACTTACTCCATTTAAATAATAATTCTTTATGAAAATCTTTCTTTTATCTTTAATACTTTGCTTACCTTCCCTTTCTTTTGCTAAGTACTGCAAAGATTTTAAAACGCATCAAGAGGCTCAAGCCTACTTCAATGCAAAGAAACCTGGACATAAAAGTTTAGATCGCGATGGAGATGGAAGTGCCTGCGATTGTCTTCCTGGTGGAAGTGGAAAAAAATGTCCGAAGGCTAAAAAGAAGTAATACTTTAAGGAAAATTACTATGTTGCTATATGGCTATAATTTTTTTGTAGTTGACCATAACTGGGATTATCTTCTTCCCTTAGATGAGTTCTATAAGAAGCTTTTGAATGCAGATTTTTCTGAGCCCAATTGCACAGCAAATGAAGAGTTATTAAGTGCTACCCATAGATGGTTTCAAGCAAAGAAACTAGCTGAAAAAATAGGTTGGGAAGGAGATTTTACAAGAGGTCCTTATGTGTTTTTTCTACCAAATCCTAAGGGTTTTAACATTGAATATGGTTTTATGTTCAAACAATACAATAATGGTCGTACCTTTATTATTTCACCCTTTGAACTTGAATACATGGACCAATACGAAGATGTAGTGAAAAATTGGATTAATACAGATGATAAAAGCGAATTTTAAGTTGGGGGAAAAATTCTATATGCACTTATGATCGGCAAATTATCTAATGTGACATAGTAATCTATAGTAGGGCTTTTGCTGGTTTAACTCTGTTCTGTGCGCTTTACCTATTATTTATTGTTTAGATATTGCTCAATCATTTTCCTCATTTTAGAGTTTGAACTTTTGCCCGTCTAAACCAAAAACTTTGTTTAGAGATGTTTATAAAAATATACTAAAATATATTCTGTTTTTTAACGTTAAAAATTCTGAAAAAGATAATTATGGATTTAAAACCCAGTCTACTTAGCTATATTTTTACGGGTTCTACTAACTGGAAATTAAGTTACACATTTCCAAAATTAAAGTTAGATTTCAATAAGCAGACCAATCACCTTACTTTGGACAAAATACTTGATATAAATATTCAAAGTGGCTGGATTTGGTCATCTGTCACACTATCTACTTCAGAACAAAATTATGTACTTAAAGGAATTTTCAATTCACAAGCTAAAGTTTTAAAATCAAATCTACTAAATGATATTGAATTTTTAAATAATAAGAAAAATGCGGATACGATTAAGGAAGTACTAAAGCCATACTTACAAGAGTATCAAAATTTTATCCAACAAAATATTTACTTATCTCATCGCCTATGTAGTCTATTTAGAGCAGACTTATCAGAGAGAGCAAAAAACTTCGTAGAAAAATTTAGCAATCTCATAGAACGAGATAGCTCTTTTGCATTTGAAGCTGATCTACAAAATCTGTTTGAACAACTTCGACAATTTATTGAATTGCCGATCAAAGCAAACTACGCCATTGACGCTAAAAATAAATGTTTTGTTGAAAGCGAGTTAAAAGTATTTAAAAGTTTTTTTGATCAGGTAGAAAGTACCCCTCTAACTAATGAACAGCGTATTTCCTCTATCATTTTTGAAGATCGCAATCTATTAGTTGCAGCGGCTGGTTCTGGAAAAACTTCAACGATAGTTGGTAAAGTGGGCTATGCCTTATTAACTGGGCTCTACAAACCTGAGGAGATTTTAGTCCTCGCTTTCAATAAAAATGCAGGTGAAGAACTCAATGAACGTATTAACCTTAGATTAAAAGATATTCTCACTCAATTTAATACTGGTGTTGAAGCACTTAATTTTCATAAATTTGGTGTTAAGGTAATTGGTAGAGCAACAGGTAAAAGCCCTTCAGTTTCTGAAGATGCAGTGAGGATTCAACCACTATTAAATAGAATCATTCAAAATTTGACTGAAACTGATCTAGAATTTCAAGAAAAGTATCTTTTATTTAAAACTGCTTATTTAAGACCACCGTTATCTCCCTTTGCTTTTAAAACCATAAATGATTGGGAAAAAGCACAAAAACGATCATTTGATAGATTCAAAGATGGCTTCGAAACTTATCAGGGAGAAATTGTTAAATCGCATGGCGAAAAAGCGATAGCCAACTGGTTATATAGTCAGGGAGTTCCCTACCAATATGAAAAAAAATATGAACATGACACAGCTAATGAAAACCACCGTCAATATAAACCCGATTTTTACCTACCTGAAATAAATCTATATCTTGAACATTACGCTATAGATCAGCATGGTAAGCCACCTGCACACTTTGGACAAAAGTATCTGGATGATATGAAATGGAAGTCCGGAATCCATAAACAATATAAAACTGATTTAATCACTACAACCTTCCATCAGTTTATTACAGGTTCAATTTTTGAAAAATTGGAACAAGAGCTTAAATCAAGAGGACAAGAATTTAGACCTCGTAGTCTTGCCGAGATCAACTCTAAAGCACAGTCAATCTTTGAATATGGGACCAATGAGCTTTATGGTAGTTTTTTAAACCATTTTAAGTCTAATCAAGTCAACATGGCCGATTTATTAGCCAGACCTCTCCTAAGCCTACGGGAAAGGCTTTTTTTAGAACTATTTTCCAAAGTTTACCAACAATATGACCAGTTATTAAAAACCAGTAAAGAATATGACTTTGATGACTTACTGATTGAATCTGCTCAATTAATAAATGAAAACAAATACAAAAGTCCTTTTAAGCTGATTATCGTGGATGAGTTCCAAGATACTTCACAGGCTAGAGCTAGACTCATTCTTTCCTTATTGAATCAGGTTCCTGAAGCAAAATTATTTTGCGTTGGAGATGACTGGCAAGCCATATATCGTTTTGCAGGCTCAGATATCAGTATTTTTACTCAATTTGAAAAAGTCTTTGGCTATACTAAACAGACACAACTTACCCAAACATTCCGTTCAAATCAGGGTATTGCCAATGTAGCCAGTGGTTTTATTCAAAAAAATAAATCTCAGCTTCAAAAAGTAGTGAATGCCATTGATAAGACAAGTAATAAAGTTGTTGAGATAAGCTTTTTAACGAAGACACACGAGATTCATGAATACCTATTTAAGACACTTACAGAAATCAATAATGCTAATACAAACTCTGAAGGTAAAAAATCTATTTATATTTTAGGTCGCTATAACCACAATAAACCGAATTTAGATAATCTTTTGCCATTTCTTAAAAATTGTCGCATTGAGTTTAAAACAATTCACTCTTCCAAAGGTTTACAGGCAGACTATGTCATTCTTGTCGGATTAAACAGTGGTAGCAGTGCCTTCCCTTCAGAAAAAGAAGATGATCCATTATTAAATATAGTATTGCCACAACCAGAGACGCATGCTTTTGCTGAGGAACGTCGCCTGTTTTATGTTGCCCTGACTCGTGCAAAAGAAAAAGTCTTTCTTATTGGTGAACTTAATTCAGTATTCCTTGAGGAAATCACTAAAGAGCAGAATTTTAAAGAATTTATCTATATACCACAGGATGAACTTAAATCAATCAATAGAAATATACCACCTGAATGGTTATGTCCCCAATGTGAAGAAGGTCGTTTAAGGAAAAAGACAGGAAAATTTGGTAATTTTTTGGGCTGTGATCGTTATCCAACTTGCGATTACACTAAGAGTTTAAAACAACGTTGAATTCTAATGAGTGCGTTGAACTATCATTAAATAATCCTTTTCGAATGTTAGTTCACCATTCAGGAAATTTTTTCATATAGTTAGAAATAGGATAATATTGTGAAGAGTATGCTAAAAATTTCACTAATTCGGAGGATTGTTGCCAGTATGTAAAAAACTTATCACAAGCTTCACTCAATAAGCCAAGAGTCAGAACTAGACTTATAACATGGAAAATTGAAAAATCTTCCATGAATCTATCTTTAAAAATCAAAAAGCCAAATCTAAAGATAAATACACACCAAGCTCCCAGTCCTATCAATATTAATAAAGCGACTTTTGCATCAAAACCAGTAGGGGGGTAAGCCTATAGTAGAAACTATCAAATTCCTCACAAAGGCGTTTGCCAACCATACAACCAATAATTAGCACAAAAATAAAAAGGGTTTTAAGTAATTAAATTTTTAAATTTAACGATCAACCATCATAAAATCCCATTTCAAACAAAAAAAAGAAAATATAAATTAAAAAATTTGGATGTCCTAATTGCTTTATAGATAGTATCTCTATTATAAAGATAAGCATCTTTACAAAATAATTTTTATTTTGATGTATTAAAACGGATCATTTTTTTATATGCAACTGATAGCTAAATTTCTTAATTTATTCAATCTAAAATCGACCTCAAATGAAGAAGCTAAAGCAATTATTAAATTTGCTCGCTATACCACGGACGGTTTCTTAATTTTAGCTACGAATATGGGACAATTTACTCTTGATATTATTGATTGTAAATTTTCTGACACTAGTAGTGGTGATATCCTTTTTCTTTTTTCAAGAAAAAATGAAGATGGTAGAGATGAAAATTTGGATTTAAAAATTGATAATTCACCGGAATTTAAAGAAAAAAATAAAGAAATTATAGAAAAGTTTAACGAAATGAAAGCAAGAAAAATAAATCCTTCCTAATCTTCACAAATAGCCCGTTTGAGAATTGAGCCTTCATTTGTTGTTGCTGCATCACTAATACCTATCCTCTGTTTTCGTATTTGTAGCCATTGTTCACGGCTCATCTGTTTGGTTTCTAGCAATCGCTTGGCTTGATTACCCTGTCTGTTATGACGTGAATAGGTTTTTGCTCGAACAGGTGGACCTATAAAAAGTTGCTATTGACTCGTCATGACTTGCCCCCATAATTGGCTCCTATATTTTAAAGGCATAAAAACACCACATCCGAAGATGTGGTTTGATTGTGATCTAATTTAGTGTCTAAACGTATTGATTTAGAGAATCAGCGGGGATAAATTTTAAATCCTGCTCTAATACATGCGCATCTAAGCCTTGAATATGAATTCTATAATCTGGAGAATGACCAGATACGTTTGTCATAAAACGCTCATGCCCGAAATCTGTAGCAAACTTCACCCACAAAAAATCAAAAAGGTTTTTATTGTTAATTAACAATAAAAATCCATCTTGCAACTGTTCAATGATAAGACCATTTGAATATTGTCCGCCCATTCTTTGCACTCTCTATTTACAATACACTAAATGTTTCTTTATGAAGGCTTTTCATAAATTTTCAATATATGGATTCCTTTATTTAGACTTAAAGTCGGAAATCATTAAATAGCTGAGTAAGTTCAATACACCATTCTCAATGCCTGCTCCAGTCCACGTTGTTTAAGATTGGCTCCTGCCCCAAACCATGCTGAATCCATCCGGTGATCCGTTGAAATCGCACGTCGTTCGTGATCGACAAACTCGGTAATACTACAAAGCAGCCCATACGCCGTATCTTTAGCTGAAGCTAACTCGGCCCCACGTCCATGTCCGTTAAACATGGTCATCACCTTAGACATAGCTCGGCCATTAGGTTCGGTTTTATTATCGGCTTTGGATGAGTTGATTTGTTTAGGCGTAGCTACATTACGGTAGAACTGAATGATACTTTCATCCTGTTCAGCAATACTCAGGTTGGTGTTATTGAACACGGCATCAAAGTAGGCTGCGGCTTCCTGTTGGGTAACTTTACGCTGGCTGAGCTGCTTCATTTCATACATGTGTTCGTCCCATGCACGAACCGAAATACCTAGTTGCTGCTTGATCTTCTCGGCATCGAACTTGGTACTGTGTGGAACTTTCACTACACCTGCACTATTATTTTGCCCACGTAAGGCAATCGCTAGAGTGTTGTTACACACCACACGAATTGATGTAAATTGAGCCGTGGTAGCTAATGTCCCATCACAAGCAGTTGCCAGAAGAATATAGCCATTACTGACATCTTTTCCTTTCAGTGCTGCTGATTGTCCTGTTCTTGCCAATGCCCAGAACTTACGTCCACCTTTGAGTACTCCTGCTGTTTCCAGCTCAAAACCAGATTGTTCTGTCAGGTCTTTATAGAAGTTTAATATCTCCATGGGTTGCACTTCCTGATAACGCTGACTCACAACTGATAACGGTTCATGCGTATCAGAACGATAAAGCACTCGCTGATCTTCATACGGCATCAGAATATTTTGTCCCCGTTCATTCTTTGCCATATAGCTGACATTGGATGATTCAATTCGCCAGTCCATACCCGCCTGCTTTGCCCAGATTTCTATTGGCTGATTTTGTGATAGCTGATTACCCAGACCATGCCATGGGGTTTGACCAACGAAAGCCATTGTTTCAACTTGATGTGCCATAATTGATTTCCTTTAATTGATTTAAATAATTTGAATGTTGTGAAAATAAGAGTTACTAAAAACTCGACTGTTTAATTTCAAAGTGTTCCAGACATTGCTCACACTGATAATGCAACGTCACCGTGTCTTGATGTTGGACGTAGAGCAGAAACATGCCACCTACAACTAAACCAACGAAGCCGCCAACGAGTGGGTGAACAGGACTTCGCTTTGACAATTGCATACAGGCTGCTGCAAGAGACATGGGGGAGAATGAGGAAAGCTTTGCAAATACGCTTTGGTGACTTTGTTCTGACTGCCGTAGTAATTTCAGATGTCTCGAATGACAGTAAGGACATTGATGCATAGTGGTCTCCTCTAAATAAAAGGCATAAAAAAACCACAAGCAATTGCTTGTGGTGTGATTAGGTTTATGACGTTTTTTAACTTAACGATTTACTTTTGGAGTCGCTAAACCTTTCTTAGTACAAGGTCGAATACTTTCAATATATTGCCCATCACCAGTATCTTTGAAGAAACCATGTTTAGATTTGATTTCTAAACATTGCCCTTTCTTATAAGGTTTAATATGGGGAACAACTTTAGCTGGTATTGCATAGCTATTTAAAATAACTTCTCCTCTAGTCGTTGGGAATACAACTGATTCTTCTCCGTAATAGACATTGGCTTTAAGTGTAATCTGCTCTGTTTTAGCAAAGGCAATAGAACTGACTGAAAGGCTTAAAATTCCACATGCGATAAGTTTGATTGAGTTCATGATATTTTCTCTGATTAAGTAAAGTGATAATTAAATGAATGCTACAGGCCAGCTTTAATTAGTGACCAAAACATGGCTGATATCCCTCTTTGAGGACTTGATTGCTGTTCTTATCCCAGCTCACCACATACCAGGTGCATTGGTAACGGTCTGAGTCCCATGCAGCACGGTAAGTCATGGTATTGCCTTGTTGACTCCAACCTTCAACTCGTTTAGCCACCTGATCTGAACTTGAACGGCCCCACACATTCATGAGATGCGACACTAGCATTTGATCAATGGTAGGAATGGTTGCTTTTATATCGGCTGAAGCAGATTTGATTGGTTTTAATCCGTAACGGGAAGCATTGGAACTTAAGGTTTTTCCTTCATGATACTCAACATCTACTTCTGAACTTAGATGACCAATACTTGTGTCTTGTGCTTTTGCCTGATCAACTGCGGCTATTGCACCTGCAACCACCTCATCCTCAGCTTGTAAATTAGTAGCTTTAGATTCAGTGTCCTCGACCATACTTTCAATTCCAGTGAAACCTGATTCAGCCGGTTCTGATGCTGCTTGAGTACTAGAGGTTTGAACACGCACTTTTGATTGCTCTAAAGCCAGTTGAGCTAACTGAAGTTCAGTTTGTCGTTTTTGATGTTGGTTAAATAAAATTCCACCTGCAATTAACACTACCATTATGACTATAGTTAACAGCCAATATAATGGCGGTATTTTTGGGGCTGAATTAACATTGTTCTTTATCATATTCATATTGTTACCTTGAAATAGAAGATATACGGCGCATTAGATGCTGCCTTCATTGAGGTAATATGTATTTGAAAATTCTTTATTCTTAGTTATTGTCCAGATATCTCTTTAATACAGCTCTCGCTTCATTCAATTGCTGTGCCTGTTGCTCAATAAGCTGCCGTACTGATTCAGGTAAGGTCTGGTATTTATCCGGATGGAACTCAGCCATCTTTTTTCGGTAAGCAACTTGAAGGATTTGTTCACTAAGTGAATGAGGTGGGATATCAAGAAGTTTGCATGCTTGTAGTTGTTCGTTATTCAGATCAGAAGCTTTCTTCTGGTTCATCTCACCAGCCATACACTGATAGACAATTTTGATAAGGTCTGGAAAGACAGCCCTAGAGACGTTGGATACACGACACAAATGAGTCATGAACAGATCAGCCTGATTCTGCTCAACCTGACCGAGTGCCATGGCATAGACTAGTTGCTCAATCATCTCCCTCCGGAAGTTATAGGTAAGGTCATCTTTCAGGTCTGCCAGACGATGCAACAGATCTTCATAGTCGAAGCGCTTTTGCTCCTTGAGTAGTTTCTCAACATACTGATGCACTGCCTTATCATTCAGTTTAGTGAAATGATCGGATACTGCTGCTTTCGATCGACTATTCCATTGCCCTGCACTAAAGGTAATGAAGTAGGCAAACAGATCAATTATGATCTGCTTTTCGGCATCAATCTTGGTAATCGCCTGCCCCTTGCCTTGTCTACCGTGTAGCCCCTGACAACATTCATTTATGAATGCCACCAAAGCACGAACCACACCTTTATCGAGTTGACTAAAGCTCAGTTCATCATGACCATTGATCAAAATAGAATTGGAGAGTATTCCAATATCAGCTTCTACCTGCTGGATATGTTCAAACAAATAAGCTTGTTCATCTTCAAAGCTGGCTTTATAGAAAAGCCCCTTTGCAGTGAGGCACATCCCGACCTTAGCACTACCAAATACCGTGTCATCAATCAACATCAAGACATCATTGGGACTTACACCATGAGGAAGATAGGTCATGGCACCTTGTAGCTTTTTATTGGGAATGACTGGCGCAAAATAAATGTTGTCACTACCTCGTAATAACGGCACCCACTGACTTTGCTGGATTCGTTCCAGTATGCTCATCATCATAAGCCTCTAGAAGAACCAACGTATCAATATAACTGGCCAACCCAGAGCACGACCGAGTAAGTAAGCACCAGAATAATGCCCCGGATACTCCCAAATACAATACAGCCAATAACCAATCACAATCGTGAAATAAAAAGTAAAAAATGGATGTTTCATGATCAATATTCCTAAATTTAGTTGCACTACCTCTTCCCATTGCTTAAGTCAATAGGAAATAAGTGATTCAATGATTTGCTTAAGGCTTTAAATATCTGACGTTAAAATTTATCTACGCATTGCTCACCTGACTGATACATCACACTGTCTAGGTCATTTGGGAGATAGCTCATACGCTCAATCTGGCGCATAACCTTGCGACCATAGTGTTCTTCAACTTTTTTATAGACACATGAACAATAGCTACGACTGCCTCCCATGCTGTGACACCCCTGCTTCATGCCCTTTTCGAAATCGGAAGAACAGCCATTCATGATCAGAAAACTAATACTCATAGCACCCATCAAAATTTTATTTTTCATCGTTATATCCAGTGACAAGGTCATGGAGGTTAGGCTTTTATAGGCAACAAGAAGCCCTGCCACGGTGTATCTCACATGACATATTTATTAAGTTAAATTTTAGACGAAAAAAACTAAAGCTTGAGAAACCAGAAATTCATCAAACTCAATTAATAACTAATCGGGATGTATAAAAAGAATATGCATAGCCAACTCCTTTATTTTGGGAGTCCTGCCAAAGCATTAATTTAGAATTATGGTGGCAGAACGAAAGTGGGTTGACAGACCGGATTGGATTGACACCAGCACACTCGAAAGTGTCCCACTCCCGTCCTACCGCTACGGGAGGAGACGAGAAGTACCCTCAAAATTATCCCTCAGAAGGAATAACTCTGATGCAATCCAATAAATCGGCCTGTCAAAGCCGACTGGCAATGTAGGCCAGCAGGCCAAGGATAATGCGCAAAATTTAAGGTGTCAATGATTTATAGAGTAAGTAATCGATAGATTGTTATTATTTTTCATTGAATTAGAGTTTTAAAATAATCATTAAATAAATCCAGTTAATATTCAACAAGGAGACCATTCAGATATTACTCAACAAGATTTAAACATAAAAAATAAGATTTTTTAGTAATTGATAGTATTAGATAGATTTAATAATATTTAATAGTAGGATTAAAGGCATAATTTTAAGCAATTCTATACTCATATGTTTTCTGCTTAAAAGTAAACCACTTAAATAGCTTTATTCAAAGATAAAAGCGTGTAAGAAAAACTAGAAAAACTAAAATTGTCGCGACAAGAGTTATATTCCTTACTAAAGACAAATTTTCATTCAACTTACCTATCCTTATATCTAATTGCGTATAAACTCCAAGATATTCAGTTTTGTGATTTGACTCTTCTTTTTTTTCCATTTCACTTTTTCTAAGTTTTATCTCTTCGTCCAATGCAGACAACGTACTGTTTTGATTTGAAATTTGCATTAAGACAAATACACAGAAAATTACAATTCCAATAACAATCAAAATATTCTTAATCAAATCTCCTGCAGTAGAGACATACACTATCTGACCGGCAGCAAGCACTGTGGCTATTGGTAGAGTGAGTAATTGATTTTGCATATCAGAGAAAACTTTATTAATTTTAATTGTGTATTCTCTACGATCCTCTTCAACTTTATTCTTAAAATCGTCAAACGAGAACTTATCCATATACAATTGGAAGTTACTTTTAACAACTCTATGAAAAGTATCAAAGCCTTTCAGAAACGAAGATAGTGAAATTTCACTTTCTTTAAAAACTTCATGTAAACCATTTATTACAGAAAGATGTCGATCTTCTTGATGAAAATCATTTTGAATATAATCTCGAATAAAACTTTTTACTAAAATTAAATCCCTTTTTAGATCCTCAGCAACATACTCTGAGTTTATTTTTAAGTTCTTCTTACCAACAAAAATAATAAATGATTTATTACCCGCATCACCATGTAAATCAGAAATTAACTTCAGATTCAAAAATAAGTTTGCAACTACAAAGACATTATTCAGCTCATTATTACTACAATCAGTATCTGGAATAAATTTTACAGATTGATCATAAATATAAAATGATCGTGTGGGCGTAGCATCTAGCCTCCGACTATCTTTTTTTAAGTAATGATCCAAGTCATAAAAAATATTAGTACCAGTTAAAGGGACTAATATTTTTCCTATGCTCTGATCGTTATCAGAAGTATCTATTTCAAAATTTTCTAGCTGATCGTGAATGGATTCGAAAGAGAAAGGACTTCTTTTAGTGATCGTACCACTTATTGAGTTTGACTCAGATTCAAAGCAAATGTTGTCTAACGACGTCAATAAATTAATGACGAAGTCAAACTTATCTTCTGCTTTGAATGTTTGATTCATGGTTCAATAATGCCATAAAAATTACTGACTAATAGCCTTCTGAAATTCCTCTTTCGCCTTTTGACTTACATTGGTAATTACAATGTTGCCATCGGCAGAAAGTGCAATATTTCCTTGCTCGAAGTCTGCCACATTGAAAGTTACATTGATAGTACCTGTCTTCACAGTGACTCTCATCCAACGTCGAACTGTGGCGCGATCAGGTTGAAATGCATCACTAACTTCTATATTTTCTTCACGTACAAAATCATAAAAGCTATCAGGTTCTTCTTGATTTAAAAGTGCTGAAATTTCTTTTAAATAGACAACTGGTTCACCACTATCGGTCTTCTTATTTACCGCATCAATAAAATGTTTTTTTAAAATTTCTTTTTTTTCTTTAAAAATATCTTTCGTCCATTCTTGAGAGACTGAATATTGTTTGAGTGCATCAAATACGCTATCAGTATAGACTTTCGAGTCAGTGTAATTAATACAGTTAATTGAGTCTTTAAAATAGTCAGAAATATTTGAACTAGATTTTTTTATAAATGATACATAGGGTTGTTCATCTCCTTCCCATTTTTTTAAATCTATTCTCGCGCCTTCATGAAGTTTATCTAAATCAATTGATAGAAATTCTTCTAGATTCAAATTTGCTCTATCAAAGGTAATTGCCTTTTTCTCTTTGATCATTGTAATGAGCAAATAGGTTTTTCCATTTTCTAGATATTCCAAGAGGATTATTAATCCTCCTGTCGCCCACTTCAACTGTTGACCTTCTGCTAAAGAAGTCATTAATCTCGATACAAGTAATTTTGATAGTTTTATAAAGTCGATCTTTCCATCTCGATATTCTTGTAATTGTAATTGAAAAATAGAATTTTCTGATTTATCTATGCATCCATAACCACTAATAGTGTTGGTATATTTTTTTCTAAGCCCTTCAGAAAATGTAACTGATGCTGGCTTATCTAAAGGGAATTCTTGATCAGAGTCCAGTATTAGCTTTGGTTGTAGATCACTAGGATCTTGCTTATCATTTTTCTTTTCAATTTCATGAATAATAAAATGAGTTAATTGCATTTTGCACCTCACCGTTATTTAAAATTTCTTATCAAAGTCAAATTGTTTATATAGTATCCAAAACACTTTTAACAATCTATATTTTTCTTAAATTTTATGTAGTTATAGCTTATGTTTTGGTTTAAATAATGATATTTATTCTCTTAATATCTATAAAAAAATAATATTAATGATTAAAGAAAGTAAGTGTTAATAAATTTTACTTAAAAGATAAAGTTACTTAGGATTTCTTTTATCCTAATTTAGAATTGTAGTCCAATGACATGAGCAATTGCTATAATTATTTGAAATATACAAGACAGCTTCTTAAGATTCGAAGGTACTCTTAGATAAATAGACTAAAATTATGAAGTTGTGTGGTAATTCAATTAACTGACCGTTAAGGAAATTTAGTTGAAACTTCTAAATATACTATTGTTGGATTATTTTACTGGTCATGAATGTGATTCTAGATACTAAACTAACTTATAATTTCAGGATGAAAGTGCGTTAAGGAGGAAGAATGCTACGGTTGAAATGTATTGGTGGTCCCCTATATGGTCAGGAATATTCACACCCATCCAATGAATTTACCTTTAGTGACAAACAGACTGGTAAGTTAACCCTGTACCGTAAACAATCACTTGATTTTACACCTCCTCAGTCTTATTTTGTGGCTGATTCTATTTCTAAACCAGTTGCATATAACCTTGCTCTGCAATTATTAAAGTCCGAAAATCATTAAAATATAAAAGAGTTGATCTACAAATCAGTAAATCAACTCCTAGCGCTTTTACATACGATTTGATTGTTACCTCATCACATTACTCTTCCATGAATTAAAACCATGTAACCAGACACGTAACTCTCTACTCTCTGGTTCAGTCGTATTAAATGTCGTTCTCAACATAGTTTCCAAGTCATCAACTGGATCTTCTAATTCCATGGTGAGTGCTGCTATTTCATCACTACTTTGCAGCTCACTGAACTTTTCGATACCGAACCCCTCTCCAACCAAGCCTGCTACTTCCTGCCATATTGCACAAATTCTTGAAAGGATATAGTGATAATCTTTAATCACATTCTCATCAAAAACCATTACAAACAATATCATGTACTGATTTTTTTGAGAAAAATGCATGACTCTTTGATAGTCATAGCGAAGTCCTACTTTTAACAGACGATCTTTCCTAATTCGCTTTTCAAAAGTCTGGATATGTTGAGCCATGGTGCAAATAGAGATAGCATCCGCAATATTCTGGTCATAACCTAAACCAAGCGTAATTGTTCTTAATTGATAATAATGAGCAGTTGCTTGATGATATTTCTCAATTTCCCGCTCTACTCGTTTGCTATGCATTTCATTGACAAGCTTTAACTTTTCGGCAAATGCTACAGTTCCAAAGCGAACAATTAATCTTTGTAATATCGTCTCAATAATTTCTTTTGAAAATTCTACATTCTCGGTTTTAAAGCTTCTTAAGTTTCTTTCAAGCATTACTGCTAAATAACATTCTCTAAATTCTTGAATCCATATTCTAAAATCAGCTTGTATGTAGTATTGCATAATGTAATACCATTCATCGATATATGCACTGAATACACTAAGCCAATACCCGCTATCCACTTCTTTTTTGTTCAGTTTAATTGCTTTAAAAAGCTCATGTATATCATGTTCAAAGCGCACAATTACTTGATGTTCAAGAGTAGCTAAATTCATCTAAAGTCTTCCAAGTTGGTTGAATTACATAAGAAGACCAACTCGATAATTTTTTATTTTTCTATCTAAAGAAAAGGTAAAAGAGCTTGAATCATTACGCCTTAATAGAACTCACTCCACCGAAGTGAAGTGAATTCCGATCTATTTAAAACAATATCTTTTATAAATTACTGTCCTGTCCCAAAGGTCCGACTACCAGGAGTAAGCTTGACCCGCAATCGCTGATCGTATTTTTCTGGATTAGCAAAATAATTAACATAGGTAACTACATTCTGACATTGCTGAAGATTAGCTCGCTCAATACGACCAAGTGCTAAAGTTCCTTGTTCTGCAAATCTAGCTTTCGTAATAGGTTCATTAGGCGTATAGAAAGTCCCGAACCCATTCGTAATTTCTTGCCAATAGTTCCCAACTGCTAAAGCTAGACCAAAATCATTCTGATGTTTATGTCCATCATAAATCAGCATTAAATGGCAATGGAATCCAGTAGTGTGCCCTCCTTGCTCCAAGGCCCAAACAAAACCCTCTAAATCAGCGAAACAACGGTCACCATTAGAAATCCGATTACGAAGTACTTTCATGTGCTGATCAAATAATTGGATATTCACCAAATCCTGTACTGGTTCTGGATACTTCAAATCTACACGTACAATCAAAGAGCGGGATTTCTGCTGTAAAACATGCTCAATATATTTAGTCAGTCGTTGTTGATTCCGTAGCTCTTGCATTTGAAATGCATGACGCTCATTGAGAACATTGGAGTGATTGTTTTGTACTACTTGACGTAAAGCCGCCACTTGATGCTCTAGGAGCATATCTAACCCATCATAGCTTTGCCCTTGTAAATAACTTTCAATTAATTGAATTAAAATAAGAAAAGTTTGAATGTGTTGGCTGTACCACACATTCGGACAATACTGAATATGAAAGGCGGGAATCAGTTCTTGTAACTCTCTAAGAATCTGATCATTACTGATTTGGTTCTTCTGGACTCTCTCAATGAAGCTTTCGATTGCAATGAGAGTTTGTGCTTGATGAGACATTGTACCTACCTAAGTTGAGTTTAAATCATAGGTAAGTGAGGTCGATTATTTTTTAATGATAAATACTCTTAACTGTTAGGCTTTGAGTTTAGATATTTTTGAATAAGGTGAATTAGTTCTTCACTTCAACTATATGAGGATAGATTTCTATATACATCTTTATATTGAATTACTAATACTGCGATGAATTAGTTACATTACATAAGAATGAATGTAATGGAGAAGAGTACTAGAACAATGTAATAAAAAGAATAATTAATATCCCTGCCAATGAGAACAAATATTTTTCATGATTTTACGAATAGTAAGGAAAATCATCTGATAGGAAAACCTTACAAAAATTAGATCCATAACAAGCTAAAGTTACAACAAACTTCTCAGTATCCAACTCTAAGTAAGGTTGAAGTCATATAACTTCCCAAACGCAAGTCTAGAATCTAGATCAGGGAACCTCTTGTACCCCAGCATTTATTTTTTATTGGGTTGCTCATGGTATGTGCAAAACGCACGCATTATTTTGAAAGGAATAAACCATGAATGCGTCATCAAACCAAACCACCTTTGTCATGAATAAAATCATCAATTTGAAACAGGTTATTGATTTTACTGGTCTCAGCCGAGCAACTATTTACAACCTTTTAGATCCAAAATCTGGATATTACGATTCAACATTTCCTAAACAAATTCGCTTATCTACAAACCGTGTTGGCTGGTCTGCCTTTGAAATTAATGAGTGGATTGAATCTAAACTTGATCAGCGATAAAGACTCCTATTTTTTCAATATGGAACCCTTAATAAAAGCTTTTGGCACTTTCTGGCTCAACGGTGCCTGAAAGATATCGCGATAAGCGAAATATGGTATGACATGTTCAATGACCATTTTTTTCATTTGACGATCATATGCTTCAAAACAGACATGATATGTATTTGGAGCTTCCATTTCTGTCTTCAGTGCATCAATCGAATGCATTAATATTTTTGGTTTAATCGCACCATTGTACTTTATATTTTCTGGATCTTGCCGCTTTAAAGTCTGAGCAGCTTTAGCATTAAGAAAACTATTCCAGCGCTGATCCAGATCATGAACGACCGTTTCTAACTGTTCGTAACAACGATCATTAAAGAACAATACAGCATCTAATTTGAATTCCGGTACTCCCTGCCTGCTATTCTCTTGCCAGATTCCCATATAGCCACGCAACCAGTAACATGGTTTAGCCCGTTTTGCCAAACGCATAAACTCCGTAAATAATTTTGATAGTTGTGACTGAGTAAAACTTCCTTCTGGTGAGCGAGCATCCACGACAATACGATAAGCCCAACAATTCTGCTCTAATACGCCTTTAAGATATTCTCTTGTATCCGTATGTCGCCGAGTACACTGAGAATAATGTTTTTCTAAAAGTTCACGCTTGTCCTTGTCTTGAGCCAGTATTGAAAACAAATAAAGCTGTACATTCTGGAGGTTTCTATTCCATTGAGTTAATACAGTAGCATCTACGGGCTGATTCAACATAATGCTATTAAGGGTTTGTAACAAGTTTCCCCACAGCATCAAAGCGTATTCCTGTCCAAACCACCATGTACGCAAACTACAGTTCTGAATTAGATATTCAATCTGAGCTAATAAGCCAGGATCACTTGTAATTTGCTGTACAAATGATAAATACTGCTGACCAACCTGTGTAGCTGATGCTTGTATATCACGAGCATGTAAGAAATGGGCATGATGTGCTGATCTCACTTCATTAAAGGCTGGATATCGATTGTGTAATAAGGTCTCAATAAATACTTCTATTTGGAACAACAAATCTCCACACTGGTTTGACGATCCATGTTCAGCACAAAATTCTTTATAGTAAATCTGTCCAACTAGCAAACGATCAGCCACACGTTTAGGTAAATGTTTAACACCCCATATTCCTTTTGGCGTTTTCCAATCCTGCAATACCTGCACTAGATTTTTAGGTGGGAGGCTTTTCTTGGAAGACAAAACTTGCTTCTTTTCTTCAAGCTGCTGCCAATTTGGATAGTCAATGATCTCATTGACTTCGAAGGGTCTTTCAGGATTTATGAGCTTGGCAATAAAATCCATTTTAATAAAATAGCTGAGTACCCAATACTTAAATTTTTCAACTCGTGTAAGCATTCCTATTGCTACACGACCAACAGCAGATTTACTACCGTGGATCCTTATAAACTCATTTCCATTAATAACATCAACATTATCATAGTGACTAAAATCTTTTTTCAATAATGCCAGTAGACGAGCAACAGTATCTCCTTCCCGCTCAATAGCATGATTTCTTAATATTAAAATACATGACAGCTTTAAACCATTTTGATAGTCATGTTCAAGCTTGGTATATGCTCGTAGTAAACCTGGAACCGCCTGAGAAATAGCATTCTGGATAGCAGGCCGATCTTTAAGTACTTTTTCAATCAAATGCTCTAAAGGCTGATTATCTGCTTGATTGAATATACGTATAAACCGAATATCAATAACAAAGATATATACTTCCTCATGTCTTGATAATAGCCTGTCAAATTGTGCAAAAACATCGTTGATAGTTTCTTCGACCTGCCGAGTCTGTTTATCCTTTTCCTCGATATATAATGGATCTTTTTGCAAGTCAGTAAAGAAGTTCGTTAATCGCCTTGCTTTTTCATATTGAAATTCCGAAGGTGACCACTGCCGCTTTAATTCTGACGAACCTGAAGTATTCACCCCAATTTGTTCGATATGCGGCATACGACCTGGCTGATTAGCGGCATCTTCTTGCAAAAACTTTTGATAATAAGTCCAATTTAAACCCAGTTGAAGATAGGTTAAATCAAACATTTCACGTTCAAACTTAAGCTCATTAAAATAAGGAAGATAAGTTCTATCAAACTCAGCATGCCCAGTTAGCCTAATTCCCAGTTGAGCAGCCCTAGGCAAACTTCCCGTCCTTAAATCATCCATAAACTTATCAACTGCCCGAACAACCTGAACAGACTCTTTATATAAACAAATAGGTTCTCGTGCCGGATTTTTCTTCAAAGAATAATCTAATGCTTGCCATATATAAGGGACTTTATTAAAAAATAAATCAAATAGATCTTTATCATTAATTATTAGCTTATAATTATCCATCTATATACTCAAAATAAGTAAATACCCTGATATATTATGGCATTCAAGTTATTTTCTTCAATACAATTTAATCTTTTAATCACAGCATAATTTACTATTAATCACAGTAAATAAGAATATTATTCACTGTGATTAATGCAATTTTCACTCTACTCTTCTTTCCACACATTCCACAACTTAATTTCTGTATGGCAGAATGGTCAATTTTTTTATAAAATAATGTATAATTATACATATTTTAGACATTATTTTATTATGAAATTAGTGACAGTTATTGAGCTAAGTAAACAAACTGGTCTTACAAGATCACAGATTTATTATCTTAACAAAGAACACAACCTGATAAATTCAGAAGGAAAAATAAATTTAGAAGATGCTCTCAATATTATTACGGCATTAAAGATCAAAAAAACAAAAATAACTAACGAAGAAAATTTTAGACAGATTTTAAACATGTTAAATTTGCAAATTATTGCTCTCGAAAAACAACTAGATTTAGCAAATGAACGTGAAAAAAGCTACATTGCCGAGCTTGCAAGCTATCGACAGCATTTACTCTCGAAAATTACCCAAAACTCATCAACGCATGAGAGCGATGTGAAAATAGAGCTAGAAAATAAGGGAGTTAATACAGACCAAAGCTATCGAAAACCGATGCAAACTGAGGGCGAAATTCAAGCTCCTATAGAGTCATGCCTGAGCATCAATAAAGAAACAAAATCAGTAAATGAGGAAGAAAGCCACCCTACACCTACAGAATCTATCTGCAATGAAATGCCCTTAACCGAATCAGAAAGTGGAGATACTGAACTGACCAGATCAGAAAAAGAAATGACTGAGCAAAATGCTGATGTGCTCATTGGCACATCCTTGCCAACTCAAAGTGGCAGAGACCTATTACTAAATCTAAAAAAACACAGAAAATCTCCAGCCCAAATAGCAAAAAAAACTAAGCCGGCAAAACCCATTTATCTTGATCCCGCTTCTAACAAGCAAAAAGCAGCGCTCTCTATTAATCAGCCAATTGGAGATCAAGAAAACCTCAATAATGAAGATTCTTCATAATTCTGAGCAATAAGAACCAGACCAAAAAAGTAGGTGTGCAGTATCTTTAAATAGGAGTTTGTTCTATAAGAAACAACTTAAACTCAATTTATGGATTATCCAATTCCATTTTCTGAACTTAAATTTTTATTCAACAAAATCAGAACACTTTCCACTTCAACCAAAAGAGTCAAATTTCCACGCAGTAAATTTAAAAGATATAAAAATACCTCTTTTATAGAGGTATTTTTATATCAATGAATAAAGATTATAACTTCCATTTTTCAGCTTTCTTACTTAGAAGTTAACCAATTCAACCCGCTCAATAATTAAAGCAATTACCTTGCCCTATGCTAATGCATAGTCAATACAAGATATAATCCAAGATTCCACCTCTTAAAAAAATCTTGGCACATAGTTTTAAGCTATAAACATAGCACTAGTTTGATTAAAAAGAAGCTTTTTCACATTTATTAAAACATTCGTTTAGTTAAAAATCACCTTCTCTCACTGAAGATGGATGCCTATTTAAAGCCATTACTTCAATTTTCATGTAAGGATAAAGTGGTAAGCCTTGTAATAAGTTATGTAGCTCTTCATTGCTTTCGACATCAAAAATGCTAATGTTTGCGTACTGCCCTGTTATTCTCCATAAATGGCGACATTTACCTTGTCTTTGAATTTCTTGTGAATAAGCACGTTCTCTTGCTTTGATATCTTCAATTTCCTGCTCAGATAAATGGCTAGGTAAAATCACATCTTTTCGTACGTAAAATAGCATTAGTTCTTTCCTTTTAAATAACATGTTCAATAATCAATGCAATTCCTTGGCCTACACCAATACACATTGAACACAAGGCATAACGACCACCTGTCTGTTCAAGCTGGTTTAAGGCTGTGGTGACTAAGCGTGCACCTGACGCACCAAGTGGATGGCCCAAAGCAATTGCACCACCGTTTGGATTTACTTTGTTGCTATCGTCTGGCAAGCCTAAATCACGAGTCACTGCCAAAGCTTGTGCAGCAAAAGCTTCGTTAAGCTCAATCACATCCATCTGATCTAAAGTCAGGTTGGCTTGTTTAAGTAATTTTTTAATGGCTGGGGCCGGAGCAAAACCCATAATACGTGGTTCTACACCCACTGCTGTTGAAGCAATGATCTTGGCACGCGGTTTTAGGTTGTAAGCTTGAACTGCATCATCAGAAGCAATCAGCAATGCTGCTGCACCATCGTTAATGCCTGAAGCACTCCCCGCAGTCACAGAACCATCTGCTTTGACAACAGGTTTAAGTTTGCTTAAAGCTTCAAGGGTGGTCGATGCACGTGGATGTTCATCGGTATCAATCACAACAGCATGGCTCTTACGCTGAGGGCATTCAACTGCCACGATTTCTTTAGAAAAAAAGCCTTTGGCTTGCGCGCTTGCGGTGCGTTGTTGGCTCACCAAGGCAAACTGGTCCTGATCTGCACGATTAACGTTAAACTGTTCAGCCACGTTTTCGGCAGTCTGGGGCATGGTGTCTACACCATATAATTCTTTAAGTTTAGGGTTAATGAAACGCCATCCCATGGTGGTGTCTTCAATCTTCTGGCTACGGCCAAAAGCACTGTCAGACTTACCCATCACATAAGGTGCACGGCTCATGCTTTCTACACCACCTGCAATCACCAAGTTTGCTTCACCAGCTTTAATGGCACGGGCAGCAATAGCAATCGCATCGAGTGAAGAACCACACAAACGGTTAATAGTCGTCGCTGGTACTTGATACGGTAAACCTGCAAGCAGTGCTGACATACGGCCCACGTTACGGTTATCTTCACCGGCTTGGTTCGCACAACCATAGATCACATCATCGACCTGTTCCCAATCTACATTCGGGTTACGCTGCATGAGAGCTTTGATCGGCACAGCACCAAGGTCATCGGCACGGACAGGAGCAAGACCACCGGCATAACGGCCAAATGGAGTACGGATGGCATCGATGATATAAGCGTTTTTTAATGTCATTTCCCTACTTCCTTACCCTTGAGTCGCATCAATCAAAGTTGCACCAGTTAAAGCCTGTAACTCATCAAAGCTAAGACCTTCAACTTTCTCGATCACCTTTAAACCATCTTTAGTTACATCAATCACACAAAGGTCAGTGTAAATGCGGTCAACGCAGTGTTTACCCGTTACTGGATAGCTCAGCTCAGCCACAATCTTCGGTTCACCTTGCTTGGTCACATGGTCTGTAGTGATAAATACTTTTTTAGTACCTACCGCCAAATCCATCGCACCACCTACCGCAGGAATCGCATCCGGTGCACCCGTGTGCCAGTTGGCCAAGTCACCATTCGCAGCAACCTGAAAGGCACCGAGTACAGCAATATCAAGGTGACCACCACGCATCATCGCAAATGAGTCGCCATGGTGAAAAAAGCTGCCGCCTTCAAGCATGGTCACAAACTCTTTACCTGCATTAATCAGTTCAGGGTCTTCTTCACCTGCCGCTGGCGGTGGGCCAAAAGCCAATAAACCATTTTCAGAATGAAGAAAAATATCTTTGTCGTTAGGTAAGTAGCTTGCAATCTTAGTCGGTAAACCAATACCCAAGTTCACATAGGAACCATCTGGAATATCTTGTGCCACACGTTTTGCAATCTGGTCACGGCTGAGTTTCTGGTAGCTCATGTTATTTCTCCTTATTGCTTACTGTGCGGGCTGTACTTGTACAACGTGCTGTACAAAAATACCTGGTGTGATGATGTGTTCTGGATCTAGGCCACCTAGCTCAACCACTTCAGAAACCTGAACAATCGTGACATCAGCAGCCATGGCCATGATTGGGCCAAAGTTACGTGCAGATTTACGGTAAACCAGATTGCCCCAGCGGTCGCCCTTGTAAGCTTTAATCAAGGCAAAGTCAGCCTTGATCGGATACTCAAGCACATAATCTTTCCCATCAATCTCACGGGTTTCTTTACCTTCAGCTAAAAGTGTCCCAAAGCCTGTTGGTGTAAACACAGCGCCTAGGCCCATACCCGCTGCCTGAATACGACACGCCAGATTACCTTGCGGTACCACTTCAAGTTCAACCTTTCCGGCACGATACAGCTCATCAAACACATAAGAGTCTGACTGACGAGGGAAAGAGCAAATTACTTTTTTAACTGAACCGGCTTTCAGCAATTTCGCCAGACCATAATCACCATTACCGGCATTGTTGCTGACAATGGTTAAGCCTTTAACACCGAGTTCAATAAGACCGTCAATGAGTTCAGCGGGTTGTCCTGCGGTACCGAAACCACCAATCAGAATGGTCGCGCCATCTTTAATCTGCGATAGAACCTCGCTAAGTGTGGACTTACTTTTGTCAATCATATGGAAAAGTCTCTTAAAACCGTAATACACAAAATCGATTGGAAACGAACGTTCTTAAACGTTCGTTTCTTTAAGGAACAACTATGATTTTTTCGCGAATTGTTGTTTAGCAAATTTACCAATGGCCTCCGCTAAAGCTTTCGGTTGCTCTGGAACCAAGGCGTGTCCTGCATTTTTAATTTCTACAATAGTCACTCGATCACCTAAAGCACCTTTTAAAACACCTCTTAAAGGTTTAGGCGCAACTGTGTCGTATTCTGGTTGAATATCTAAAATTGGTGCTTTACCAGCAGCAAAATAATCATCTACAGGAGTGTTATTACGCGCATAACCTTGTGCATCGTGTGCTTCGTGGTGCCAACCTGTTAGCCATACGCGCGGATCATTCATTGGCGCAAAGAATGCACGTTTTAAATATTCAATACGCTTAGCTTCTGGAAGCTCTTCATTTCCAGCATTATCAATTGCCTCACGAATTTCGGGGCCGATTGGTTTACCTTTATACCCTTCAGGCACTTTACCTGCGGAAGCGCCTGCTAACACCACCCCTTTAACCAAATCTGGACGTTGTGTTGCGACCATACGGGTTGGGAAATTGCCCCATGCATGGCCAACTACAATTGCAGGACCAGCTTTAAAATGTTCGATCACTGCTGCTACGTCATTTCCATAGTCTTGAATATGCAGTTTTTCCATTGGACCACGGCTTAAACCAATTCCACGAACTTCAGGTCGAATCACTCTAAAGCCTTGTTTAACTAAATCTTGTGCAACTACGTCATAGTCACGTACAGAACGCCCTAGTGACGACATAATCACAATGGTTGGCCCCTTGCCTTGTACGTAGGCTTGAATAGAGACATCACCATACTTCACCATCTCATAAGGCACATTGCTTACCTTAGAGGCAGCTGCCGTATGCGTTGCTGGTGTAACGTTTGTTTGCTTTGCTTCCGTAACCGTTGCTGTGGCTAATAATATTGCTGTAGATAAAATAGCTAAGGTTTTGTTCATCTTAATCAACTCCATGTTTTAGATGATTGTGGTTTAAAAATTAAATAAGCAGCTTTAAAACAACTAATTGGCTGAATAAACTTGTTTGGAAAATTGAGCTATCGCATTTGCCATCGCTTCTGGTTGTTCAGGCACCATCGCATGACCTGCATTTTTGATGACCTGCTCAACAACTCGTTCTGGTAAATACTCTTTCATCACATTCTTGACGACAACGGCGTCGTACTCTCCTTGTAAATCAAGGATTGGAACCGTTTTTCCACCTGAAAAATATTCATCAATTGGCGTCACAATTCGTGCATGCGCTTCAGCAGCATGGTTTTTTTCATACCAACCGTTTAACCACACATGTGGATCATTCATAGGTGCGAAGAAAGCTTGTTTTAGATATGAAATACGTTGTTCTTGAGGAAGCTTATAATTGCCTGCGTTATCAATTGCATCTCTTAAACGCCCATACGGTTTTTCAGTTGAATCTTTAGGTAACTTACCTGCTGAAGCAGCGGCCATGACAATACCGCGAACCAGATCTGGTCGATCAGCAGCAAGCATACGTGCAGGCTGACTTCCCCAGGCATGTCCAACGACTACCACTGGACCAGTTTTTTCAGCATCCAAAACTAAAGCAACGTCAGCAGCAAAATCGTGGAGAGTTAAATTCTCTAAAGGCCCTGTACTGCCATTGATGCCTCTAGGTTCAGGACGTATAACTTTAAAGCCCGATTTTGCGAGATAATCTGCAACAACATCAAAGTCCCTAGCACCACGACTTAACGAAGGAAGTAACACAATGACAGGTCCCTTTCCTTGTACATAAAACTCGATCGAAACATCACCTTGCTGGATCTGCTTTTTATGAACAGAGAAATTTGAAATTAAATTTGCTTGATCCATATTAGATTCAACTCCATCAAGACTTGAGCAACCCATCAGGCTCAACGATGTCGATAAAATTACAGTTAAGTATTTCTTCATGGTGATTCCTCACTTGCCAATTGGTTCTAAACCACTGTTGGTCAAAATACTTGCTGCTTGTTTAGACTTTAAAAACTGTACAAATTGAGCTGCGATTTCTGGATATTCAGCTTTTTTTGAAATAACCGATGAAAACTTACTAACGTATTGCAAACTTTCAGGTAAAGGTGCGACAAAGGTAATCCCTTTAGTATGTTTAAGCTCACTAATCTGTTGCATTCCTACATCAGCCTGATGTTCAGCTAACACCTCTCCGACCAGTTTTTTACCCGGTACCTCAAGCCCCTTTGCTTGCATTTCCTGTTCAATATTCAATTTTTTGAATAATGTTGAGCGAATATAGACACCACTTGAACCTTGAGAGTAGGCAACTTTTTGGGCTGATAATAAGGCTGCCTTTAAGTCTGCTTCATTTTTTAATGGTGGTACTTTAGTACCTTTACTCACAGCCAAACCAATTTTTGAATTTGCCAATTCAGTACGACTAGATAAGTCAAAATTTTGACTTAATTCATTAGATTTAAGTGCATCATCCAAAATAATAGCCAAGTCCATTTTTTCATTGTTTTTAATTCGCATTGGTAATGATTCAGGAGACTTTCCGGCAGATGGCCCCCATTCGATATGAACCGTATTTCCAGTTAATTTTTCATACATCGGAATAAGGGTATCCATCGCACCATGAAAAGAACCAGAGGCAATAACATTTAATTGCGCTGCATGCGCTGGCACGACCATAGCAATTGATAAGCCCATTCCTGAGACTAGTTTTTTTAAACTCATTTTTACTTCCTTTTAAGTGAAGAAGCATTCAATCAATGAATACTTCATTGGTTTTAAAACATTAATTTTCTCTGAAATATAAATTCCGTGGATTATCGACAAATACGGCTTGTAGTAATTCAGGCGTATCGAGTACTTTTAATGCAAACTTTAAAAGCTCATCATCATGAGGAACCTCACCTTTTACATTTGGATGAGGCCAATCTGTTCCCCACACCACGCGGTTTGGTGCAAGTTTGATTAACTTCTGAACCCAATTCAGTGAAGCATCCCAAGTGCTGGCAGGTTGTCCATTCTGTGCGCGATCAATTCCGGAAATTTTTAGCCAATGCTTCGGATTAATCATGACTTGTTGCAACTTGTTAAAAGTATTTTCTGCATCTTGTGAATCAAGCAAATTAGGCCGTGCCATATGATCAATCACAATATCGACATCTATGTCTTGCCAAGCTTCAATCGCTGGGAAGATATCCTCAATTTTTCCGTGTATCTGAATATGCAATCCGAGCTTTGCAACTCGTTCAACCAAACCTCGTAATGCTTGTGGATCATGATTTCCAGGCAAATGCCCCATCATGTTAAAGCGAATGCCACAAATTCCGCCGTGCTTTAATTCAACAAGTTGTTCATCTGTAATATCGTGATCTACTAAAGCAACTCCTCGATAATTAAAGTTACTTTGTTCAATCGCATCTAAAATGATGAAGTTATCTGAACCATAGGCAACAGCTTGAACAAAAACACCGTGTTCAATTCCTAAACTTTTGTGTAATTCAAGCAACTGCTTAAATGTTGCTGGTTCAGGATGATATGCAGCATCTTCAGGTAATGGAAAACGATCAAAAGGCCCGTATATATGAAAATGGCAATCCCATGAACCTTTTGGCAAATTAAATGACATAGTACTTCCTAAACAAATCTTATTAGGTTCAACAAATATTCCATGTACCTCACATATTTGGAGTTACTCAGAATTCACCTTAATCACAACGTGCGGTCATTCCGCCATCGACCACAATTTCTGTTCCAGTAACAAAACGGGCTTCATCACTTGCTAGAAACAGAGCAGCAAAAGCTGTATCACGACCATCTCCCATAAAACCTGCGGGAATTCGTTTTAAACGACTTTCAAGCAATTGATCGACATCACCGCCAGTACGTTGTCCTGCTAAACGGACCTCAACCATTGGAGTATGTAATTGACCAGGTAGTACCGTATTTACTCGTATTCCTTTAGGGGCATATTCGACGGCTGTGACTTTTGATAGTTGAATAATCGCGGCTTTACTTGCGGCATAAGCAACCTGTGGAGAACCTGTAAAACGGATTCCAGAAGTTGAAGCCGTATTTACAATCGACCCACCGCCCTGTTGCTCCATATATGGAATGGTGTGCTTACAAGTTAAAAAGACGCTTTTTAAATTTAGGTCGAGCTGTTTGTTCCAAGCTTCTTCTGATAACGCGACAGCCCCACCAGCGGCAGAACCACCTACGTTATTCACTAAAATATCGACACGACCATATTTCTCTACACAGGCTTCAACCATGGTTTGAACTGACTCACTGTCAGTCACATCACATGCAAAAGGTGCCACTTCACCACCGAAGTTTTGAATACGATTTAAAGTCTCTTGCATTGCATCAATCGAACGGTCTACAGCAAAAATTTTTGCCCCTGCTTTTGCAAAAAGTACTGCCGCTGCACGACCATTACCCCAACCCGGACCAACACAACCGGCACCCGTAATGATTGCAACTTTATCTTTCAAACGTCCTTGAGGATTAATTTCATCAAACATATTAAATTCCTGCTTCTGGGGTTGGTAATTCAGGAGTTACACCTGCTGGGGGTGGAACTTCGAAAACATTAATCGTCATAGAGATCAGGGTGTAATAACCTGCAATCGCGACTAAATCGATTAATGTATCTGTTCCAAGTAATTGCTCTATTTCTCTATAGGTCTGTTCAGAAACCCTTTTAGTTTCATGAAGCTCACAAATGAACTGATAAATTAATTGTGCATCTTTATGAATAAATGCGGGTTGCTCACCTAAACGAATTGCTTCAATGACGTCTGTACTTAGGCCAGCCTCAATTGCGTAAGGTTTATGGGCAGCCCATTCATATTCAGCCAGCCAGTGTCTACCCATTAGTAAGATGGCTAATTCACTCAAACGCGGCTCTAAACAACTATCGTATCGGCAATATTGACCAAGACTTTGTGCCAAATTGGCTAACTTCGGATGATGCAACCAGATCGCTAAAGGACCTCGCACCCCTTTACGTGGACCGCTTGCAATTGCATCGAATACAACTTGTTGTTCAGCAGTTAAATGTTCTGGGTCTATCGCTTTTAAACGCATGTCTATTCTCGATATAAGAAGTTGAGATAATTAATGAGATTTATCTAAAACTTGACTTGATTGATTTGAATCAGAAGCTAATGGTGTCTCTACCAAAGAATCTTTCGCCCGTAGCAAACTACGTTTAGGTCTCTTACCTGTTTGTTTTTCAAAAGCATCAGCATCGAAAGCATTTTCCCAACGAGCAACCGCATAGACTGCAAGCGTGTTGCCAATAATGTTGGTAATTGCCATGATAGTTGCCATAATTCGGTCAACACCAAATAACAGTCCCAAACCACCTAACGGTAAAGTTTTTACAGACTGTAAGGTCGCCGCCAACTTAATAAAGGCGCCGCCAGCGACAGTAGTTCCACCTTTCGAGGTAAAGCTCAAGATTGCTAATAAAACCAGTTGGTCGATTAAGCTCAAAGGTGTGTCAGTTGCTTGTGCAATAAAGCCCACCGCAATTGCCATATATAAAGCTGTGCCATCTAAATTAAAGCTATAACCTGTAGGTAATACGAACCCGACAACAGCCTCGTCACAACCCGTTTTTTTGAGCTTTTCAATCAGTTTTGGGAAGGCAACTTCACCCGATGCTGTACCGAACACCAAAAGTATTTCGTCGCGAATCACTTTTAAAATGGTGAGAAAAGGTAGACCAATAATCCATGTCACTGCACCAAGGGCAAACACCATAAAGAAGAAGCATGCTGCATAGAAAACACCAATTAATTTCATTAAATAAATGAGTGTTTCACCGCCGTAACTACCAATTGCAGCCGACATCGCACCAAATGCACCGAGCGGAGCAAGTTTCATAATAAAGCCCAGCATCTTGAACAAGATGGTTTGCGCTTCATCAATTCCTTTAACAATTACAGAGTCTGGGCCACAACATAAATTGATAGCCATACCCGCTAAAATCGAAACAACCAATACTTGCAATACGTTTCCGGTCGCAAAAGCATCTACGATGGTGTGCGGAATCATATTTAAGAAGAAATCAACTGCCGAAAGTGTTGCTGAACCTTTTGCCGCATCAGGTTCGGCTAAATCGGTTGCATGAAGTCCTGAACCGGGCCGCAACACATTGACAAATACAAAGCCAATCAGCATTGCTACAGTTGTTAGCACTTCAAAATAAATAAGTGACTTAACACCCAAACGGCCCAGTTTTTTCATATCTTTAATATGAGTTAAACCATGAACCAAGGTAAGAAAAATCAAAGGAGCTAAAAGCATTTTGAGTAAAGCAATAAATGCTTGACCTAATGGCTTCATTGCCTTTGCCCATTCAGGAGAGACTAAACCCAAAATAATGGCAGCAATAATTGCAATAATTACCTGCACATGTAGTTTTTTTAACATGTCGAATTCCTATATCGAAACTTTAAAATGCTTGTGCTTGAACACATCCCTGCATTTTTTGGCAAACGAATCCCCTATAAACAACATTCATATGTGTTTAGATTTAAATTTAACGGGGGGTTCAATTGTCTAGAGTGATTAACTCATCGAAAAACTAGATTTAAAAGATAATCTGTCATAGAATCAGTCCTTAATCATATTTTTCCAAATAAACCTGATCAATCCTATTTGCTAGACCAGGTTAAAAATCAACAATAATATCAATAACTTTTGACCAAAAAATTGATATATTTTGATAAAGCATCACGTAAATAAGAACCTTATCTATAACTTTCCATACAAGTTCCGTTCATTACGTCTGAATTCATTGTTATATAATCACCATCTTTATGGAATAGGATTTAGGCACTATCAGATATGAATGAAATTAATATCGAACAAATCGACTTAAATCTTTTGAAGTGCTTTGAAATCCTATATGAAGAGCAGAATGCTTCGCGTGCAGCGGAACGTTTAGGAATTACTCAGTCTGCGGTCAGTGCATCTTTAAGACGCCTTAGGGATATTTACCAAGATCCACTTTTCCAACGGACTGGTCGAGGTCTAGCACCCACCACTAAAGCCCATGCTTTAAAACCATTGGTCAGCAATGCCTTAAATATTTTTAGAGAAACACTGATATCTCTACCAGATAATACCAATACATTACAGCAAAGAATTATCACTCTTGGTATGTCAGATGATTTTGAAATTGCATTTGCACAAAAGATTATCGAGCAAGTTAGATTAAAATTTCCGCATTATAGAATCGTGATAAAACAGACATACATGCATATTATTGCTGAAATGTTAGTAAAACATAATGTTGATATTGGAGTGACTTCTGGTGGTATTTACTATCACTCTTTGTACCGAGAATTAATGGTTTTAGGTGATTATTCTTGTTTAGTAACTCACGCTGAAGATGCTGTTGATCTGACCTTGGAAAAGTTTTTAGGTTTTGAACATCTATTAATTTCTAATACAGCACAGATCGGAATAGTTGACGAACATTTAACAAAATTAAATAAAACCAGACACATATTTGCATCCACCTCTCATTTTGCAGCCATTCCTTGGTTATTAAAAAGAAAAGGAACCGTTTGTACACTTCCAACCCACGCTGCAAGAAAAATTTCTGAAATTGTACCTTCACTGATTTATACAAAATGTCCAATTTCGATCCCCACCTACCCAATGGTTCTTTCATGTAGAAAAACATCCCTAAAGGACAAAGCAATATTGGATGTTCAAGAAGTGATTAGATCCGTTATTAATAGTTATAAATAAGTCTTTTTAAATGATACTTACCTTTGAGAAAGGTGACACCAGATAAACTGAAATTAATTTTTCAAATACAGTTTAGTTAACTAACTTAAGCTAAACAATATCAATCTATAACTCAAATAGTACCTTTGATATTCGTTGACTATATTTTAAATTTTTAACTTTTTCTAAACAAAAATATTTTTGTTAAAAAATTATTAAGCTCCTTCATTGTCTTTCACAAAGGCAATATATAAATTTATAAAAGTAAAATCCGTATTTCTTTTTAATTATATAAATAGAAAATTAAACTATCTAAAATAATTTTTTAATTTCCTATCCGTTTAAAATATCTAAATAATCTGCCCACTTTTGCAGCCAAATTGCACATTCTTTTTCATAAGTATGTAAATTATAAGTTCCTTCAATTCCCTTTTTAGAGTGACCAATCACAGCTTCTGCAACATCTGTAGGGCAACCAAATCTTGAAAGATTTGTTCTTAATGTTCTTCGCAAATCATGAGGATTCCAGTCCTCCATATTTTTAGGCCAAAGTTGATAAGGTTGTAAATTATGATTAGTAGCTCTATCTTCCCCTCTTAATACCCATTTTGTTTCAGTTATAGTCTTTTGCGCAATTGGTTTACCAGTTCGAAATGACGGGAATAAGTAAGGACTATTTAAACTTGGAAGCATTTTTAAATGCTCTATACATTGTTTGGATAATTGTACAAAACGCTCAGTACCATTTTTCGTAGCTTTTAAATGCCACGTTGCTTTTTCAAAATCGAAATCTTTCCATTCAGCAGAACAAATTTCTCCAGTTCGAGCACCAGTCCAAAGTGCTATCATTAAGATACTTTTATGATGTTTCGAAAAACCCGATTCAGGTAACCAAGCAAGCACATGCTTTAACTCAGAGTCAGAAAGTACACGAGTGCGTTTACTGGATGTCAGTTTAACTCTTGCCTGTTTTAAACTCGATTTGGCAAGTAAGGCTGGATTAGCAAAACTTTCGGAAAAGTAATCTAAGGCAATTGCATAATCGTATGCAGCAATTAACTCTGATAACACTCTTCCAGCTTGAACCTGCGCACCTCGGTCAATAATTTTTTTTATTAACTCTACAATGTCTTTTCTTACTACGTTGTCGGCAAGTCTATCTCCTAATGTAGAAACTACATCAACATATAGGGTCCTTCTAGTCTCGTGCTGACCTTTTAAATTACGGGACCCTTTAATAATTTTCTTAATTCCAGTGCGTTGATCCGTAATTATTCGATCTTCAATTACATCTGTTAAATAAATATCAACTACATCTTTTAAAGTTAAAGTTTTAATAACACATATGGAATTTTTCTGTTTAATGAGGAGCTTTTCTTCTTTACGCTCCGATGCAGGACAAATGCCTTGAGATCTTAACAGTTTTAAACGTTGAAGCTCTATTCGTGCTTCTGCTAGAGACATATAAGGATAATTACCTAAAGTAATCTTCTTTAATGAATTATCAATTGGACTTCTATATCGGTAAATAAAGCTTTTAAGCCCTGTCTTTCCACAAATCACTCTTAAACCAGTATATTCCCCAATATCACTTTTAGGTGAGTCACCGATTTTCATTTTATCTATTGCACGAGCTGATAAGGCAACTTTCTTTTTGTTGTTTATTTCCTCATTCATTTTTGGAATCCTTTTTGTCAATCAGTCTCAATTTGTTAATATGGCAACCGTGAGAAACAAAGTGAAGTTCTCACACACTGTTGACTCAATTTTGACACAAAAAAAGGTACACTAAAAGGTACACTTTTTTCTTAGATTAGGTCAGATTTGCATAGAAGTTGTTAGAATTGGTTGGACAGCCAAACTTTCAAAGTTAACTTATTTATTATTTAAATTTAAGGATTTAACATACATGAATAGCACAGAAATAATGGCTGACTTATCTTCTCACACACCTATGATGCAGCAATATCTCAAAGTTAAAACGGACTATCAACATGCGTTGCTGTTCTACCGTATGGGTGACTTTTATGAACTCTTCTTTGAAGATGCTCATTTAGCAGCCAAACTTTTAGGCATTACCTTAACCCATCGTGGCAAAGCCAGTGGCCGACCTATTCCAATGGCAGGTGTTCCCTATCATTCGGCAGAAGGTTATTTGGCGCGTCTTGTTAAAGCTGGGCGCACGGTAGCTATTTGCGAACAAGTTGGAGAAGTAACAGGCAAAGGCCCTGTTGAACGTAAAGTTGTTCGTATTCTGACCCCGGGTACATTAACTGATGATGCATTACTCAGCAGTTATCAATCATCTAATCTCGTTTCATTGTGCATTCATCAAAACCAGATCGGTTTTGCTTTACTCGACTTAAGTGCAGGCATTTTTAAAGTTCAACAACAAGATTACAAGCCGGAACAATTGCCTATTGAACTTGCGCGTTTAATGCCAAGTGAAATCTTGATTGATGAAGATTTGGTCGACACCAATATTATCGAACAAATTAAAAAGCATTTAGATTGCCCTGTTACTAAACGTCCAAATGTAGACTTCAATCTAAATAATGCACAAAAAACCTTATGTGACCAGTTTACGGTATCAACCCTTTCAGGTTTTGGTTTAGACCCATTACCTTTAGCCAAAGCTGCTGCCGCTGCACTTATTCACTATGCAAAAGAAACCCAAAAAACTGCATTACCGCATATTCGTTCAATCCAACTTGAACAAAGTACCGACTTTATTGCGCTCGACCCAATTACACGTCGCAACTTAGAAATTATCGAGCCATTATTTGAACACGGAACATCATTATTTCAACTGATAAATGATTGCCAAACTGCAATGGGGGTCGTTTATTAAGCCGCACACTCATGCAACCTGTGCGTGATACTGCATTGCTTGATGCTCGTTTAGATGCGATTGAGCAACTCATTCAGGGATATCACGAAAACCCAGTTCGTTTAGTGCTTAAAGAAATTGGTGATATTGAACGTGTGCTTAGCCGCGTTGCGCTAGGCAGTGCGCGACCACGTGATTTAGTGCAACTTCGTCATGCATGTGCACAAATTCCAGCTTTAAGAACGGCGTTAACTCCAGTCATTCAAGCGAAGAAATCTAAGTTATTAGTTCAACTAGATGAAGAACTTGGAGACTTCAAAGCGCTTCATCAACATTTAATGGCAGCTATTGTTGAAAACCCACCGGTATTACTTCGTGATGGCAATGTAATTGCAGAGGGATATGATGCTGAGCTTGATGAATTACGCCAAATTCGTGATCATGCAGGTCAATTCTTAATTGATCTAGAAATTAAAGAGCGTGAACGTACAGGCATTAATACCCTTAAAATCGGCTATAACCGTGTAAGCGGTTACTACATTGAACTCACTCGTGCTCAAGCAGAACAAGCACCAGCCGACTATATCCGTCGTCAAACTTTAAAGAATGCTGAACGCTACATTACCCCAGAGCTTAAGAGTTTTGAAGATAAGGTCCTGTCGAGTGAGTCGCGTGCACTCTCTCGTGAAAAAGCATTATTCGAAGCTTTGCTTGAAAACCTTCGCGAAAATATCGCTCACCTACAAATGATGAGCTCGGCAATTGCTCAAATTGATGTCATTGCAAACTTTGCTCATCAAGCACGTTTAAACAATTGGGCGCGCCCTGAATTTACTCCAGAAACGGGCATTAAAATTCAGGCAGGTCGCCATCCTGTGGTTGAAGCATTAAATAAAGCACCATTTACACCAAATGATACTTTCCTTGATGCTCAGCACCGCATGGCAATTATTACTGGTCCAAACATGGGCGGTAAATCAACTTTCATGCGCCAAACGGCATTAATCAGTTTACTTGCTTATTGCGGTAGCTATGTTCCAGCTAAAGCCGTCAAACTTGGTCCAATTGACCGAATTTTTACCCGTATTGGTTCAGCCGACGATTTATCTACAGGCAAATCTACCTTTATGGTCGAGATGACAGAAACTTCGCAAATTCTTCATCATGCCACCAACCAGTCGTTGGTGTTAATGGATGAGGTTGGCCGCGGAACCAGTACTTATGACGGTTTATCTTTAGCATGGGCATGTGTGGTCGACTTAACCAAGCGCGTAAAATGTTTATGTTTATTCGCGACTCATTATTTTGAATTGACCGAACTTGGTAGTGAAGCAGGAATTGATAACTATCATGTCACGGCGCAAGAGCTGAACGGCAATCTGATTTTATTACATAAAGTTCAGCAAGGCCCTGCAAGCCAAAGTCATGGTTTACAGGTCGCAAAATTAGCGGGTATTCCTGCCAATGTTATTAAAGAAGCGCAGAAACGTTTGCGCATTTTAGAAAAACAGCAGCAACAACATCTACAAACCAGTTTTCAAAATGATTTGTTTGCTCCACCAGATGCAAACTCTGGTTCACAAATCATAGAGAAAGTTGTCGAGATCGAAGTTTCATCCCCTGCTCTAGATTTGCTTAAGCAAATTGAAGTCGATAACTTATCGCCTCGTCAGGCGCTTGAACAACTCTACGAGTTAAAAGCTGCACTCAAATCTTAATAAAGCACTTCCGAATAAGCAGGCTTAGGTCTGCTTATTCATATCGGAGAATAATATTTATATGATCTTAAGATCTTTGCAAAGTTCAGAAATTGATCTTATTTGGCAGCAGATTAGCCGCCGTGAATTAATTACTCAAAACTACATACAAAAACAGCAACAGTTAGAATTGGTTGATTGTTTTTTTGATGTACAAAATTGGGACTCATACCATCTAGAAAATGACCCACCTAAACTCAAACAGCTCTTTGAACAAGGTTCAATATTTGTCGGTGCATTTGATGCTTCTGAAAAACTAGTTGGTGTGAGCGTAGTCTCAAATCAAGTCATAACAGACTATCCTCACGCTAAATTACTCCACTATTTCTATGTCGATGCAGACCAGCAAGGTCAAGGCATTGGTGCTAAGCTTATGCAAGCCACAAAAGAGTCCGCCAAGCAACTCGGTGCAAAACAACTGTATATTTCAGCAACTCCAAGTCGGCGCACTGTAGACTTCTATATAAAGCATGGTGCAGAACCTCTAAGTGCTCCAGATCAACAACTTTGGCAGCTCGAACCTGAAGATATTCATTTACTGTGTAACGTTTAGCTCTAAATATTTGAAGATTTCCAGCCCAAAAAGCTGAAAATTAGAATTTGTAAAAGAAAAAATGGAAAGTTAAGGTATTTATTAAAATAGATGCCTTGACTTAAATGACATCTAAATAATTAAATAAAATAATTTTTAAGTTATTGTTTTATAAAATATATTATTATTTTAATTTTATAGACAAGCAGTTCATAAGACTGAAAGATCTGTTTGATTATCAACGTATTAACTTATCTTCATATGCATGAATAAAGAATATCAATAAAAGCAATTGTTTGTTTACCCCTTTTTTGCCTAAAATAAGCTATTCGAAATGAAACCATATTTTTTAGGTAGCTGTCGCCATGACCTTTGTTGTCACTGAAAATTGTATTAAATGTAAATACCAAGATTGCGTAGAAGTTTGTCCTGTAGACTGTTTTTACGAAGGTCCGAATTTCCTAGTGATTAATCCGGATGAATGTATTGACTGTGCATTATGTGAACCAGAGTGCCCGGCAAATGCAATTTTCTCTGAAGATGAGTTACCTGAAGGTCAAGAAGTATTTATTGAATTAAATGCTGAACTTTCTCAAAAATGGCCTAACATTACTCAAATTGGCGATCAACCAGCTGACCGTGAAGAATGGAACGGCAAACCTGATAAATTACAATATCTTGAAAAGTAATTTATAAAAAGATCAGCAACCGCTGATCTTTTTTATACCCTATTCAAACATTTCATTGCAAATTCCTCGTAATTTGTGCACTGTTTTGCATTAAAATAGCCGCAATATTTATAAGTGCTTAATTTTTCTTATGCGGAAGTTTTTGCAGAGTTTGGTACCCTTATGCATAATCCCAGCGGTTATGGTAGGTTGTGTCAGCTCTCCCCAACACACAACAACAGGCAAAACCTCTCCAAGTGGTAAACGAATCTTTATTCCACAAGAGCGCGTTATTATCGAGCGCCCAATTCCCCCTAAAGTTGAGCCTGCATCTTATCGAAGTTGGTTAAGTTCTGGTGAAAATTACCAGCGTGTTCGTGAATACGAAAAATTCTTAACCCGAAATAACGTTGCAGGCATTGTGCCAAGCTTTGAGTTATTACGTTCAGCACGTGATTGGCAAAAATGTGGCCGCTCTGAATATGCTGTACCTAATCGTGAGCTATGGGGAAATTCTTTATCTACCCTACGCGTATTTAAATATTTAGTTGCAGCAAAAGTTCTTACCGACTTTGAAGTGACTTCGGTTTACCGAGATTTACCTTTAAATGAATGTGCAGGTGGCGCAAGCTCATCTAAACATTTATTTAACTCGGCAATCGATTTCCGTATTGGTCCTGAGTTCCCCCAAGCTCAAGATTATGTATTTATCGAAAATACCAAGTTTAAACTTTGTCAGTTCTGGGCTCAGCATGGTCAAAGCTTAAATATGGGTATTGGTCTATATAGTTCCGGGCAGATTCATATCGATACTCAAGGCTATCGTACTTGGGGACCTGACCTCACCCGCAACAGTTCGATGTGTAATTTCTAATAAAAAACTCCTTTCAACTGAAAGGAGTTTTTTTTATTGTTCATTTCCCAATCAACCAAAATTTCTTGAAACGAAGATTTTTGCACTCTATGCATAAACGTTTAAAATAGCCCGATCAACATATAGGTAAATTTGATTATGCAGCAGATGTGGACAGACATTGACCAATATATCGATTCACATTTAATTCCCGAAGACCCGCGACTCGAATATGCATTAAAGAATACCGACGAACACGGCTTTTCAAATCATCTTGCAGTAGCACCTAACCAAGGAATGTTCTTGCAGATGCTTATTCAAATGAACAAATGCAAACGAGTCTTAGAAATCGGAACTTTTGCTGCATACAGTACAATTTGGTTAGGCCGTGCTTTACCTGAAGATGGTTATTTACTCACAATAGAAGGCCGTGCTACTCATGCAGAAATGGCTCAAAAAAATATCGACCACGCTAATCTTCCGGTAAAAGTCGATCTTCGAGCTGGCCGTGCTGCAGATATCCTTTCTGCGATTGATCCTCAATCTATCGAGCCTTTTGATTTTATTTTCATTGATGCAGATAAACAGGGTTATCCTGAATATTTAGAATTGAGTCTGAAATTCTCAAGATCAGGCACCATTATCGTGCTCGACAATGTAATTCGCGCAGGTGATATTTTAAATCCTGAAAATAAAAAACCGAGTATTGAAGGCATCCGTGAAATGTTTAAAGCCTTAGAAAATCATCCGCAAATCTTGTCTTGTACAGCCTTACAAACAGTTGGCTCAAAAGGTCATGATGGCTTCGCAATTGCAATTGTGAAATAATGGTTAAAAAATCATCTTTTTTATTTTATTATTTATAATCAATTAATTACTTTTATTACTGTTGCTTTTCCATATAGTTATCCACAAGATTTGCGGATAACTATATGCAAATCTCATCATTTAGCCACAAGTAATGGCACAGTCGCGTTTCGGAATATGGTTGTCGCAATACTTCCCAAGAAGAATTGGTGAATTTTGCTATGACTAAATGCCCCTAACACAATAATTTGAATACCGTGTTCTTGTTGGTACTCTAAAATATTTTGTGCAACATCACCATAACGGTAAACGGTGACTACATCTAAACCCGCTTGTTTAAGATAATGTTCTGGTTCATTTAATATTTCTGGATGATCACCTACATACACCAAATGACATTGCAGTGTTCGCAATAAGTCACTTTGGGCAATACGGCGCATCATTTTTTGGCAAGTTGGCGAATATTCATAAGCAAAGATAAATCGTGTTGGCACTTTAAAGTTTTCACCAATGGTCAACACAGTACAATTTGCACCACGAATGAAGTTTTCAACATTACTACCGATTGGTTTATGTTTCTCGGCTGCTCTTTCCCCGACTCGACCTAAAATAACGATGTCATTTTCATGTAAGAGATTAAAACTTTGTTCTAAAAAATCACCTTTTTCTTGAATTTTTGAACTGGTAATTCCGTGTTTTTCTTGAATAAGATCAGAAATATGGCGGAGTAAATTATTACTATAATCTAACGCGAGTTCACTTTGTTTTTGCTCTAGCTCAGCTAACTCTTTTAGCAGCATTGCATTGCTTTCAAAGCCGATTACCCCACTAATTTCACCAAGATGATAACTGGCTGGGTAATAGTCCAGAATTTGTAATAATACAAGTTCCCGTCCGGTTGCTTTAGCAACCCATGCTGCTGCATCAGCAATAGCATTAATACACGGTGATGAGTCAATACACGCAATAACACGATTCATGTTAGCCTCTCTTCTTCAGGTCTTTTGCCTTGGAGATTATTATTAAAACTTAGCTTTAACTTAACATAGATAAAAATTGGTATGTTAAGGTTTATGTATAAAAACCAACTTTTTTGTTTAAAGATCAAACATTTTATTACATTCTTAAGACTGTATTATTCTCTTAAGCGAATAAATTTTGCGGGATTTCCGCCGACAATATTGTACGGCTCAACATCTTTAGTCACCATACTATTCATCCCGACCACAGCATGTTTACCGATTTTAATACCGTCTTTGATCCCCACATGCGCACCCAACCAAACGTCTTGCTCAATTTCAATTCCTTTGGACGTAACTGGCTGCTGGTAAAGTGGACGGTCGAGTTGCATCCCATGGTCAAATGCATATAAATGGCAATAAGCGGCAATACGGACTTGATCATGCAACTTTATGCCCGTTCGTCCCCCATCTAAAATACAATGATGGTTAATCGCGACTTCATTGCCGATTTCGAGTGGTCCATGCAATGTGCAATCAGCCGCAATAAAACTATTATCCCCAATAATAATTTTGCGGCCTGGTTCAGCAAAAATATGTGCTAGCG
Organism: Acinetobacter sp. 1542444; assembly: GCF_000581835.1. Taxonomy (NCBI): domain Bacteria; kingdom Pseudomonadati; phylum Pseudomonadota; class Gammaproteobacteria; order Moraxellales; family Moraxellaceae; genus Acinetobacter; species Acinetobacter sp. 1542444. The sequence continues at coordinate 43,088 of NZ_JEYA01000002.1, forward strand.
GTGAAATAAAACAATTTTCACCAATCTCAACTGTTTCCATATCCATTAAATAAGCTTGATATTCCTTTTGCCACTCTTCAGCCCAAGCACGGTTTTTAGGTTTTAAAGTCCAATATAACCATGGCATATAGTTTAAGCGGTGCTTATGTTGCTCACGATATTTCAGTAAGGAATCAGTCATCAGTTAATTCCTCTTCAATTTTTAATTCTTCACGACCACGTGTTACGTCTCTGAGTTTTAAGGCGAGCGGTTCAATTTGATGTATCTGTAGTCTCGCTTCGATATCTACCCCTGTTGCCGTGTAGGTTTCCTGATATTCAATCTGTTGTTGATTCAGTTCATATTGAAATATCGCCCACTCATTAAAATGACAAGAAAAGTGAATCGTCTTCTTTGCAATGAGTTCAATACGTTCAGCCAATAATAAACATTGTCCAGCACAGCCACCGTATGCTCTAACAAGGCCACCCGTTCCCAGTTTTATACCGCCATACCAGCGGTTAACCATCACAATAATATTCGTCAGGTCATTCCCTTCAATAGTCGCCAAGATTGGACGGCCTGCTGTTCCTGACGGTTCACCATCATCGTTAAAGCGTACGTTATGCCCAATTTTCCAAGCCCAACATTGGTGAGTGGTCGAGATATCCTTGTTATATTCTAAAAATTCTTTAACCTGCTGTTCATTTTCTACTGGCGCAGCAATCGCCTGAAATCTACTTTTTTTAATTTCTTCTTCAAATGTAATCTGTGATGCAATCGTAAAAGCCATAAATAAGATAAAGCACAATAAAAATCAAATTATAACGTGAATTTAATAGAATCAAACCTATAAAAAAAGCCCCGAATCTCGGGGCTTTTTTATTATCTTTCTCGTAACGCTTCTTTGGCTTTATTAAATGGTTTAAGTAAGTAATCAAGTACTGTTTTTTGACCAGTACGAATATCTACTGTTGCCACCATACCCGGTGTAATACCAAACGCTTTACCTTCTTTATTGTAAAGCTTGTCAGAATCAGTGCGGATATAAACACGATAATAGAATTGGTCCTGTTTCACTTCATCACGAATCGTGTCTGGTGAAATAACCGTAACTTTACCTTTTAAACCACCATAAATTGAGTAGTCATAGGCCGTGATCTTAACCAGTGCTTCTTGTCCCGGACGAATAAAGGCAATGTCGCGCGGTAAAATACGCGCTTCAATCAGCAGTTGTTCGTCAATCGGTACAATCGTCATCAATTTACCGTTTTGAGGAACAACACCACCACGAGTAGTCACCGCAATTTCTTTGACCACACCACGTACCGGTGCTCTGAACACTGCACGGTCTAAACTGTCACTACGACCCAGTACAATTTGCTGCTGCGTTTCGCTATCCGTATTCGCTTTAGATAATTCTTCACGCGCTTTCACATAGTACTGGTTCTGCGCATCATTCATTTTGTTTTGCAAATCATTTGCTTCACGACGTAAACGTAAAACCTCAACCTCACTTGCTGCACCTTTAGCCACCAGCGGTTCTGTCATCGCCAGTTCTTGTTGCACAAGTTGTAACGCCTGTCTTAAACCTGCAAGGGTTTGTTCAAGATCAGCACGACGCGAGCGATATAATGCAGTTTCTTCTTGTACTAACTTTGGTTCTTTCATCACAATTTCCGGAAAAACCAAAGGTGTACCGTTTACTTCCGCACGTAAACGCGCTGCTGTCGCTTGAGCAGAGATCAGTAAAGATCTTGATTCACCGACATTTGATGCAAAACGGGTTGGATCGAGCTGTGCAAGAATTTCGCCTTTTTGAACGATGTCACCTTCTTGTACATTCAGCTTGGTTAAGATACCGCCTTCTAAAGACTGGATGACCTGCTCTTTAGATGATGGAATGACTTTACCTGTACCAGTAGAAACTTCTTCAAGTTTAAATACCCACGCCCAGATAAAGAAAATAACCAAGCCAATGCCCACAATCCAGATCACTAAACTGGCACGTGGTAAGGGTGGCTCACTATAAGAGACATTCATTGAACGGGTGAGTTGTTGTTCTTGTTGTGGTTCGCTCATGAATTACCCCCTTGGCTCACTTGTTTTTGTTGGGCTGTTGATTGATTGAGTACCTGATCTCTTGGACCGTCCATCACGATTTTGCCTTCGTTAACGACAATAATACGGTCCACCAGTTCTAAAACAGCACGGCGGTGGGTCGCAACGACCAAAGTACGATGTGCTAGCCAACCTTTTAAATGATCAATCAGTTGTTTCTCTGCCACGTCATCAATTGCTGCTGTCGGTTCGTCTAACAATAAAATGTTAGGTTGACGAATCAACAAACGAGCCAGTAACAATGCTTGTTTCTGACCACCAGAGAAACCAACACCACCTTCTAAAATCAGGTGATCTAGCCCTTCTTTTTTCTCTTGAACAAAAGGTAATGCACCCGTCACTACTAACGCACGAAGAATCTCTTCATCCGTTGCAAGCGGCGCGCCTAAAGTGAGGTTTTCACGAATCGTACCGTAGAAAAGATGTGCATTCTGGTTAAGTAAGCCCATATCACGACGTACATCAGACGGATCAATTAATGAAAGATCGAGACCATCTAAATGTACCGCGCCTTGAGTTGGAACTTGCATACCGGATAGAAGCTGGAGCAGTGTCGATTTACCTGCACCATTACGCCCCAATATGGCAATTTTTTCACCAGCACGAATTTTTAAATGACGGATTGCCAAACTTGGTTTCGGGTCTTCTTCTCCATATTGGAATAAGACATTTTTTAATTCGTAATCGCCATTTAAAACTGCTTTGTGTACCAGATGCGAACGGTCAGCCTGATCAATCGGGCGTTGCATGAGCTCATCAAGGCTTTGTTTGGCAACTTTTGCTTGCTGTAAACGACCTAAAACACCTGTAATCTGTGCAATCGGTGCCAACATACGTGAAGATAAAATTGAACAAGCCACTAACGCACCTGTGGTCATTTCACCGTCCATTACGGCAAAACATCCTACCAACACCACAATTGCATAGGTCAAACCTTGAAGCATTTGAGTCCATGCCATTAAGGTACCGACAATTTTACGCTGTCTCATCCCGATATCGGCTGAAACTTCATTCATGTGATTCCACTGGTTTTGGAAACGTGATTCAGCACGCAATAGCTTAATATCTTCGATGCCCTGCACCGCTTCGACAAGAATTGCGTTACGGATTGAAGACTCTCTCATGCCCTCTTGTGCGAGTTGCGCTAGCTTCTTTTGCACCAGAATACCCGGCAAAATCATAAGTGGCACAACCAGCAACATCACCCAAAATAGCTTTCCGCCAATAATCGCAAAAATGATTAGGAAAAGGAAAAAGAACGGGAAATCAGCAATAGCACTAATGGTGGTTGAAGTCACCAGTTCACGAACACCTTCGAGCTCACGAATCTGGGAAATAAAACTACCGGTAGACTTTGAACGGTCTTTATTTTTGATGCGTAAGGCATGACCAAATACACGGTCAGACACCCGTAAGTCAGCACGTTTACCAATAATATCGGATAAATATACCCGTGATATACGTAAGGTAAACTCAAAAAGTGCTGCAATGAGTACACCCCCTGCCAGCACCCATAAAGTCGGGATAGACTGTGAGGGTACAACACGGTCATACACTTGCATTGAAAAAATAATGGTTGCCAGTGCCAAGACATTGGCAATGAGTGAGGCAAACATAATATCAACGTAGCGCTTCCAGTCTCTTAGAACAATCGACCAGAACCAGCTTGCTTCGTACGGTTTGATATATTCGTCAATACGCGCATCGGGAATAGACGTTTCAGGACGCAGAATATAGACATTCTTAATTGTTGTTTTTAAGACATCTAAGCTTAAATTTTGGGAAAGGCCATGATCTCCACTAAACTGGATACTGACATTTCCTTGAGTATCAGCCTTATCAATTACACCAACTTGTCCGTCATTAAACTCGACCATGACAGGTAAACGCCATGGGTTGAGCAACTCTAAAGAAAACGGCACTTTACGTAAATTGAGTCCTACCTGACGTGTAATGAGCTGTAAAACATCATCAAGGTTTTGATTTTGGTTCCAGTCAAGTTGTAAACGAATCCTTTCTTCTGAAGGCTCAATTCTATAATGTTTAGCAATCGTTAAGACCGCCTGTAACCAGGGCTGGTAATTTATTTTTGTCATCATGGTTGTACTTCGAACCCCTGAATTGAAATATTATTTAAGTCATAAGCTTGGCGGGAACGTCCTGTTGCTGCAATGTACTGAACAATACTGCTGTAGATGTCATAACGTGCAGTTTCAAGTTCCGAATTGGCGCTATGAATCGCTTGTTCAGCATTCAGTAGGTCAACCAATGAACGGGTACCGAGTTTGTACTGCTCTTGATAAAGTTCGCGTGTACGAACTGTTGTCGCTTGGCGGTTGGCTAAAACCTGCATTTGACGTTGTTTATTTTCAATTTGTTCACGGCTAGTTCTGATCTGATCGAGCACATCCAGATACACAGAATTCACTTTAGATTTAGCGGCTTCTTCTGCATAACTTGCCATTTTTACTTGGGAAGAAACTGCCCCACCTTGATAAAACTGGCTGGTGGCTTCAAGCATGATGGAACTATATAAACCGTCGTCCTCATCATTGTTTGGGTTTTTTCCATTAATGGCCTGACTGACCGAACCTTTCACTGCCAAAGTTGGATAACGAGTTAAACGAGTCTGTTCCTTTTGAGCTTTAGCCACTTCAATACCCGCTTGTGCAGCGATCATTTTTGGAATGGTATTAAACTCAGGCTCACCATATAAATCAGATACTTTCACCAAATCATCTGAAATAATCCAACCTGTACGCGAAACATCAGCACCCAACAATGTTCTTAAATGTTGTTGGTACTGACGTAATAAAGATTGCTGTGCAATCAAACCGGACTGTGCAGCTTGTAAATAAGACTGAGCTTGGATCGGGTCAGCCTGGCTGCTAATACCAGCATTTGCACGTAAATTAGCGATTTCCTGAATTCGCTGAATACCCGCAATTTGCTGCTCGGCAATTTTATTTAATTGGAGATAGCGCTGAATATTGATAATCGACTGAGCCACATCAAGTGCAATATCATCAATGCTGACTAACACATTCGCCTGCTCGACTTGGAGTTTAGCCTTCTCAACCGATACGCCTGATTTGACTTTACCAAAATCATAAAGCATTTGAGTTGCGTTTAAAGTCAATAACTGCCGACCACGTTCACCACTACTCAAGTCTCCTGTGGTAATACCACCTGAAATTTGAGGATAGTAACCTGCCTTCGCAACATCAATACCAGCGTTTTGGCCAGCTAGAGTTGAAATGGCTTGGGAAATATCAGGGTTACGCTGGATGGCGATTTTCACCGCTTCCTGTAGAGTCATTTTCCTTGATGGCAAATTTGAATAAGATGAAGCTGCTCTATCATTGAGCTGAACAGTCGGAAACTCCTGCACTCTAGAACGATCTAGCCTAAAATTACTCAACTCTTGCATCTTAGCGACTTTAAATTCATCACTACTTTTAGGGGCAAAAAGTTGTGATAAGTTGTCTTTTAATGTGTGATATTGCTCACTTGGTTTAGCGGCATATATCACCATCGGTACATGCAGTGAAGTTAAAAGCATCAACCCTTTCAGGAAAGCTGGCTTTTTACATGTCCTTTTTACTCTTCTCTGGTTATATCCAATCATGCTTGTCTTGTTGATCTTGTTTGTTATCGTTTAAAAGCTTTTACATTCTACATATTTTTTTGCATAAAGAAGCATAAATGCAGGAATAATTCACACATTACTTTTTCATCAACTAAAGATTCTAATTTATTGTTTTTAAAAAATAAATACAAAAAAACTAAAAAGAGGCACTGACCTCTTTTTAGCCAATCAGATTAACTTTTTTATTTAAACTGTAAAATCGTCGCCTAAATATACTTTACGGACTTGTTCATTATCCAAAATTTCTTGTGGAGTGCCTTCCGCAATTACCGCACCTTCACTCACAATATACGCACGTTCACAGATTGCCAAAGTTTCACGTACGTTATGGTCTGTGATAAGCACACCAATACCACGATCTTTTAAGGTCTGGATAATATCTTTAATATCACCTACCGAAATTGGATCGACACCGGCAAACGGTTCATCAAGTAACATAAACTTAGGATCAGCAGCCAATGCACGTGCAATTTCAGCACGACGACGCTCACCACCAGACACACTCATTCCTAATGAATCTTTAATATGACTGATTTTAAAGTCATTCAACAATTCAGTAAGACGTTGTTGGCGTTGTTGCTTATTTAAGTCTTTGCGTGTTTCTAAAATAGACATAATATTTTCAGCAATTGTCAGCTTTCTAAAAATAGAAGCTTCTTGCGGAAGATAGCCGATTCCCTTACGTGCCCGTTCATGCATTGCTAAATCGGACATATCAAGATCATCAAGGTGAATTTCACCTTTGTCCATACGCACTAGCCCAACAACCATATAGAAGCTTGTTGTTTTTCCTGCACCGTTAGGGCCAAGCAAACCAACAATCTGTCCACTTTGCATACTAAAAGATACGTCTTTGACGACCCAACGTTTACTATAGTTTTTTGCTAAGTGCTTAATACACAAAGTTTGGGGTTGAAGAGCTTGTTGCATTAGTCACGCGCTCCTGGGAAACTTTTTGAAGTTGATGGCGGAATAATAATTTGAACACGGTTTGATGATGAACCTTGAGCTTCAACATCGCCTTTGTTCATACTATATTTCAATGAGTTACCACGGATGCTTGAACCATCTTGATATAGATATGCACCACCAGTCAAAGTAATAATGCCTGTATCTGCATTATAAACAATGGTTTGACCCTCGCCTCGTGCAACGCCCTTGTCAGCACTAATTTGCTGTTGGAATTTAGACGGTCTACCTTTGGCAGTAATCGTTTGAATTTCACGTTTAGAGTTTAGCGTAGCAACAATTGAGTCGGCTTGAAGCTTCATCGTACCTTGCTCAATCACGACATTACCCGTATAAGTCGTTAAACCCGTTTTCTCATTATAAGTTGCACGGTCTGCCACTAACGAAATTTGTTGATTACGGTCAGACGGTAAAGCAAAAGTCGAAGCAGATGATAAAGCAACGAATGTAATTACCGCAGCTTGTTTTAGGAAAGCTGAAGAACGTTTTAAATTAAGACTTTGGTGCATACTTTCCTCGAATATTAAAAAATTCGTACTGACCATTATTCAAATTAGCTTTTAACCCTTTGCTGACAAACTCGGCTTGCGGAGATTGAACAACCACTTGGTGATCGGGTTCAATTTCTCTGGTTTTTGGATATCCAGTTAACTCATCAGTTTGGAATTCAATCTTCCCTTGTGGCGCCAGTTTAGTTGCGACCACATCACCCGATAAAATAACTTTACGGTTATCATCGTAGCCATTTGCCTGTTTTGCAAAGAATGTTGCATCAACTTTGCCATCTTTATACATCGAGGCATTAAGTTGATCCAACTTTGATGTTTTTTGTTGCATATCCTGTTCAAGCTGACGAACTTCAGCACGGATATACAAATTGCCTTGATCATCAGTTTGAGTCAAATGGACGCCCTGCGCTGAATATGTCATATTCTTCGCAGAACCAATGTCTAGTTTTTTTGCCTTGCCACTATAGTAGTAGTAACCACCACTTATAGCAGCAACCACTACAGCAACAATTGATAAAACTCTGGTATCCATGAGCAGGAATAGCCTACCTTTTTAAGTAATCTTATTATTAATGCGGTACTGCAAGATATTTTTCAAGAAGTTCTTGGTAAATGCCTTTTGCGATCAGCAACATATCACAGACTTCACGTACAGCACCACGCCCGCCCATCGATTGCGTAACTAAATGCGCACGGCGACGTACTTCTTCGTGACCATTTGGCACAGTAACACTCATACCTGCGATTGCAAAAGCAGATAAATCAGGCCAATCATCGCCCATATATAAGCAATCAGACGGCAAAATATTAAACTGCGCACATGCTTCACGAAGTGCTGAGCCTTTGTCTTCACGGCCTTGAAAAACGAGGTCCACACCTAAATCAGACATACGTTTTTCAACAATATTACTTTTTCGGCCAGTAATAATGATAACTTTCATGCCTGCTTGCTGCGCAAGCTTCATTCCTAAACCATCACGAATATCGAATGATTTAATTTCATCGCCACTATTGGTTAAGGTTACGAAGCCATCACTCAGAATACCATCAACATCCAGAACCAATGCCTGTAAATGACGTGCTTGTTCTAACAATGCATAAGATGCCATTGATTAATTTACCCCTGCCTGAATAAGGTCATGCATACTAATTACACCAATCACTTTGTTTTGGTCATCTACCACCACAAACTGACTAATTTTTTTCAGGTTCAGCTGTTGTAGAGCTTCTACCGCACGTGCTTCTTGAGAAATCGTTGATGGTTTTTTTGTCATCACTTCTGAAACAGGCAAATTCACATCGAAACCTTGCTGTTTATCAATTAAACGGCGCAAGTCACCATCGGTGAAAATACCAAGTAAATGTTCTTGTTCATCTACAATTGTCGTCAAGCCTAAACGTTTATTAGAAATTTCATAAAGCACTTGATTCATTGGTGTATCTGGTGAAACTTTTGGCAGTTCATCGCCTGTATGCATCAGATGTTTTACATGTAAAAGTAAGCGTTTACCCAACGCACCTGCTGGATGCGAACGAGCAAAATCATCTGCAGTAAAACCACGCGCTTCAAGTAAAGCGACAGCCAGTGCATCACCCAATACTAAAGTTGCTGTCGTACTCGACGTAGGCGCCAAACCTAATGGGCACGCTTCGTCAGACTCACCTAAAGTTAAAGCGATGTCAGCATTTTGTGGCATTGGGCCTTTATCATCACGGCTAATCGTAATAAGAGGAACGCCAAGATGTTTGATTAAAGGCATCAACATCATGATTTCATCACTTTTTCCAGAATTGGAAATCGCAATTAAAACATCGCCACGAACCAGCATTCCCAAATCGCCATGCCCAGCTTCGCCCGGATGCATAAAGAAAGATGGTGTACCAGTTGAGGCGAAAGTAGCAGCCATTTTACGGCCAATATGCCCTGACTTACCCATGCCAGTGATCACAACACGACCTTTACACTGTAACAATATTTCACAAGCTCGGTTAAAACTGTCACCAATTTGTGTTGCTAACACGTCTAAGGCTTGTTGCTCAATACGCAATGTTGCTAATGCGCTGCTTTGGAAATCTGTAGGATTGGGCATACGAGTTTGACTCAAAATAATTGATCTGATCTCTTGTGAAGATCGGTGATTTTAATCAAAAGATTTGGGGGCATTCTAACATAACTCAATCATCTACACGTTTTTAAATGTATAAGATTTCACAAGCTTATAAAATTCTTGCATAAACCTTTGTGAAAAATGATGCATCAGTTATGATGTAACACTGTTTTTGTTGAGTGTTTGAAAACCCTTATGCAACCGTTTGTTTTATATAACTCTGAGCAACGAAAAAAAGTTGAATTTGTACCTCGCAAAGAAGGTCACATCGATATGTACGTCTGCGGTATGACCGTTTACGACTACTGTCATATCGGGCATGCTCGAGTTATGGTTGCATTTGACTACATTATTCGTTTCTTACGTAGTCAGGGTTGGAATGTTCGCTACATTCGCAACATTACCGACATTGACGACAAAATCATCAAACGTGCGAATGAGAATGGTGAAACAATCCAACAACTCACCACTCGTTTCATCGATGCAATGAATGAAGATGCGGCGAACTTAGGCTGTTTAGCACCTGATGAAGCACCTAAAGCGACTGAATATATCGACCAGATGCAAAACATGATTGGCAATTTGGTGAATAAAGGCGCTGCTTACCCTGCTTCAAACGGCGATGTTTATTTTGAAGTGACCAAATTTGAAAAATATGGTCGCCTCTCTGGCCGTAAGCTTGATGACATGCAAGCTGGCGCAAGTGAACGTGTTGATGTAGAAGTTGAAAAGAAACATCCTTTTGACTTTGTACTTTGGAAACATGCCAAAGAAAATGAACCGTCTTGGGCATCTCCTTGGGGTAATGGCCGTCCGGGTTGGCACATTGAATGTTCTGCAATGTCGACTTGCTGCTTAGGCAATCACTTTGACATTCATGGTGGTGGTTCAGATTTAATGTTCCCGCACCATGAAAATGAAATTGCGCAAAGTGAAGCATCAACTGGCGAACAATATGTAAACTACTGGATGCATGTTGGTTTCATTAACGTTGATGGGGAAAAGATGTCTAAGTCTTTAGGCAACTTCTTTACGATTCGTGACGTGATGGAGAAGTTCCACCCTGAAGTGATCCGCTACTTTATTGTGTCTTCACACTATCGTAGTCCTGTGAACTTCTCTGATGTGGCCCTAAAAGAAGCAAAAACTTCTTTAACTCGCTTCTATCATTCATTTAAAGCTTATCATCAAGTGTATGGTCAAACGACAACTGAAACGCTTGAGCAAAGCTTTATTGAACGCTTTAACAATGCAATGTGTGATGATTTCAATACTGCTGAAGCAATGGCTGTATTGTTTGAACTCAACAAAGAGTTAAACCGTGCTGTAAAAGAAGAGCAAGCTGACCAAGCAACTGTGCTTTATTCGACATTACGTCACCTCACCAACATTTTAGGTTTGGTACAACACAATGTAGATGATTTCTTAAAATCGGATATTGGACAAGAAGCGCTTGCTTTGTCTGATACTGAAATTGAAGATTTCATTCAACAACGTGTTGATGCGAAAAAAGCAAAAGACTTTGCTAAAGCAGACGGTATTCGCCAGTCTTTACTCGACCAAGGTGTGGTACTTGAAGACACTCGCCAAGGTACAGTTTGGCGCCGTGCTGATTAAACGTTCAATTAGATCACAAGAGTGTTGACACTTTAGTGAAACACTCTATAATGTGCTCACATTGCGGGAATAGCTCAGTTGGTAGAGCATAACCTTGCCAAGGTTGGGGTCGCGAGTTCGAGTCTCGTTTCCCGCTCCAAGATTTTATGTATTAAAATCAATAGGCTGCATAACTTTAACGAGTTATGTGGCCTGTTTTTTATTGTCGATCGGTCAGCTTTGACTACTCAAAATAGTCAAAATTCGCATTAAAAAACGCTTTATATTTCCGTTGCGACACCAAAAAAGTGGATGTCTTTTAGGCATTCGCGAATTTTGGTGTCGCAGCGACACCACGAAATTTGGAGTGTTATTATGCAAAAGCCGGTTAAGCGCGGGGACGCGTGGCGCATCACTGTTCGTTATCTAGGTAAACGTTATACAGCTACTCGAGATACTGCGAGTGAATGTGAACAATGGGCCGCAAAAAAATTATTAGAATTACAATCTGAACAGGCTAACCCTGAGCCTGAAAAAATCCATATCTCCTTCTATGCCCTTTTTGAACAGTACTATCAAGAAGAAGGCAGAAAAATGAAGAGTGCCCGCTTAATTACTCAAATGCTTAAATGCCTTAAGAAGAATTGGGGGAAATTAGCAGATGAATCAATTCATGACCTATCACCAGCATTAGTTAAACAATGGCGTGATAAACGGTTAAAGCAAGTTAAAGGTGCAACAGTCATTCGAGAAATGGCTATGTATAGCTCTGTTTTTGACTTTGCTCGGAAAGAACTATTTCTAACTAAAGAAAATCCATTCAAAGAAATATCAAAACCTACTGCCCCTCCTCCACGTAATCAAAGGATTTATCAAAACCATATAGATGCTGTTTTAGCAGGGCTCGATTATGAATGGGGAAAAGTGCCTATTTAGCCAAGACACCGAGTTGCTTGGTCATTTCTATTTGCGCTTGAAACAGCAATGCGTAAAGGTGAAATACTTAGTGTAGAGAAGCGATTAATATTTCCTGATTTCATTCGTCTATTAGATACTAAGAATGGTACTTCTCGTGATGTGCCATTAACTTCCAAGGCAAAAGAGTTACTTTCTTGGTTGCCTGACGATCCTAACGATGACCGCATGATTCCTCTTACCTCGAATGCATTTAGATTAATATGGCAACGTAACTTACGCAGAGTTGGCTTAGATGGTGTTATTACATTCCACGACTCACGCCATGAAGCTATCACCCGTTTTGTCCATGACTACCGTTTACCAGTAGAGATCCTAGCGAAAATTACTGGCCATAAAACGATTAGTGTTTTAGTGAATACTTATTACAATCCCACAGCTTCGGAAATTGCCAAAATGCTGACAGCTGCTTAGAATACTTGCCAGAATGAGGCATTTTCCATGTCTCATTCTTAAACTGATAGATAGTTTTAGTTGTCAAAACTTAATAACTAGACCAGAAATTTTATAAATAATTAATGATAGAAAATGTTTAAAGATATTTTAAGAAGAAATGAATTTTCTCAATATTTCTCTTTAAATTTAAAATAGTATTTATATGTTACTAACATAATTTTTCCAAATTCAAAGCGGTCTATACTAGAACTTAAGATCAACTATTTTAGCGAATAGAGACCATTCAACTTAGATAAATTATTTTGTCATACTTATAAAAGCATGACCACTTTTAATAAAAATTCGGTATACTAAATATTTTTAAAATCTCCAGTTAATAAAATATTATAAATCCTTTTCTATCATGAATAGTAATTTCAAAGTGAGTATGCAAAATATTAGGCAGTTTAGCTTTTCTGATACCAGAGAACCTATTGCAAAAAAGCGAATAATTTTCCCGAATTAGACATTTGTAATAGTATCTACTTTAGTTTTCAGATAAGGAAGCTACCATATTTCTTGATACTTTTAACATCCTAATCCTCTGTAATAATATATTTTTTATTTTTCAAAGTAATCAGCAGCTGTATTAAACCTATTAATAAAAGTATTGAAGAAGAGAAAAACAACCAAATCATATTAAATTTTGATATAATTCCTGCTCCCCAAATTGCCCCTATACCTATTGAATAATTTAAAATAGCAGAATTAAAAGCTGCCATTATGGCAGAGCTTTTACCTGAGGCCACAATAACCCATGTTTGTAAACTCGTAAAAAGTACAGATATAGAGATACCCCATAAAAAAATCAGAAATAAAAAACTATAAAATGTTACATCAGCCCCAATATAAAATGTTAAAAACAAAGAAAAAAACATTAGTATTAAGAAAATTATAGTAATTTTATCAGTGTGATTATTTATAAACTTCATGGTTATTATATTTCCAAGAACTCCAGAAATACCAAATATTATAAAAATTATTAATAAATTACTTTTAGAAAAAAAACTTAAACCTCTAATATATGGTTCTATATAAGTGTATGAACAAAAATGTGCAACAGAAACTATACCTGTAATAGAGACAAGAGACCATGAAAACTTATTTTTTAATAGACTCTTAAGTATAACTGGTTCATTTTTAACCTCAGTATTTATATTAGGTATAAAATAAATTATTAATATCAAACAAAGAGCACCACATAATGAAATCAATAAAAAAGATAGATTCCAATTGTATTGATTACCTATATAATTCAGTATAGGTAAGCCAGTAATTGTGGCAATTGGTATACTGGAGAAAATGATTGATGAAGCAACTCCTCTCTTTTTAATATTTACTAGTTTTATGGAAAAATCAGCAACAACTGCCCAAAAGACCCCGTGACCAATAGCACACAACAATCTAAGAAAGAAAAAAATGATAATATTTTTAGAATATACAATTGCTGTATTTCCGATAAATAATAGAGTGAAAATTATTATAAACAATAATTTTCTATTAATTTTATTAAAAATAAGAGAGAAAAAAATACCAAAAGTAGCTCCTATAATTGCATAAAATGAAACTGACAACCCAATAATACTAGGCTCAGTATTTAGAGTATATGCTATGTTGCTCAATAAACTTATAGGTGCAAATTCGGCTAGTATCATTACAAAAGCACAGAATCCTAAAACTAATATCGGTTTTAACTCTCTTATCTTCACTATTAAAGGTCCATAGTTTGATTATATCTTATAGTCAACATTATATTCTTTTGTCCAAGTATGTATTCCGACTATACGCTCCATCACCATTCTATTGTGTAGTGGTGAGTAATCTGAGACTTCATTTCTTAAAAACTCTTTTATTTTATTTACATTTAATAGTTGAGATAAATTAGAGCTTTTGTCTTCGATAACATATTGCGTTTTTTTCTAAGTTCAATTTCATATGCTGGGTCTTGTGTTGCAGGGTATGGGTTTTTGATTCGTTGTACTATTGAAGGCGGTAGTAAATCCTTTGCGGCGGCTCTTAGTATACTCTTTTCACGGCCATCAAACTTTTTCATCTCCCAAGGAATGTTAAAAGCATATTCTACAAGTCGATGGTCACAAAAGGGTACTCTTAACTCTAAGCCGACAGCCATACTCATACGATCTTTACGATCCAATAAGGATTGTACATATCGTGTTAAATGAATGTGTGTTATTTTCCTCATTCGTAGATTGTCAGGGCTATCACTACTTAGTACAGGAACATTATTTAGAGCTGTTTGATAACTATCCCTTAAAAATTCATTCATTTTTAATGACTGTATAAATGTACTATAAAAAAAAGATTTTCCATCAAATAAATTAGTAAATAAACTGTCTCCTGTACCTGTAATAGCACCACGGCACCATAACTTTATTTTCGCCTCATCATCATGAGATGTTCTTAATAATCTTAAACTTAAATCATAAGTCATGGCTCTTTTATCGGCTGCGATAAGTATGCAGTCTCCCAAATGAGCCGAAATAATCATTGTCATTGCTGTATTTTTTGAGTTAAATGAACAAGAAGATGCTGTAAAAACAACTGTTTCTTTTAAGATATTTTTGCCTTCGGGAACTGAATATAATCCTCAAGTTAAAATTTATGGTCATACATATACAAAAGAAGCCAATTCAAACCCCTTAATAACTGAATATCAACTTAAACTATTTCAGGATAAAACCGAAAAAGAAGATAAGCATAAAGTTCAAAATCGAACTATACCAACTACTTATCCTGTACCTGAAGGTTTAAGGATGGTTGCTTATTTGAGGAATGAAATTAAGACAGCTGGCGCTAAAAATGGCATAGATCCTCAGATCGTTGCATCTATTATATTTGAAGAAAAAATGCATGGTGTATGGGCTTATAGAAAGAACCTCTTATCCTTTTATCTTAATCTAGGTGAAGTCTATCCTCATAACAGCTATGGCTTTGGAGAGATGCAAGTTGGCTTAGCAGCAGAGTTGATGAACATTGATAAAAGGAATCCAGACTGGCTCTATGAAACTTTTGTTGTGATCTGTACTGATGCCACTGTAGCTATGGATCTAGTAGCAAAAAATGTGGTCCGTGGTGGAAACATATTGGGACGGAAATTAACACTACAAGAGTCAACTGTTTTTTATAATGCGGGTGAAAAGGCTTTAAGAAGTTGGATAAAGGGAGAAATTCCAAAAGAAAGGCTTGAAAAAGCTGTCTATGCTCGTTCATGGAAATGGCAAGAAGCTATAAAATTAGCTCTTAATGATGACGTAATAGCAATTCCAGATGGATGCCAAGGAACTTGCCGTGCAGATCCAGAACTACAAGTTAAAACATGGAAATTTGATCCATCATTAAAATTGAGTTTATAAATTATGATTAGATATGTGGCTATATTATTTTTATTCTTATCGGGTATTGGTGGATATACGATTGATAAGTTTGGTCAAGATTTATGTATTAATGAATATATTGCTATTGGCACTATTACCTATTTTAAAGAGTTAAATGGAGTATCGGCTAATGATCCATCAATGTTAGGGATGTGTGGCCTATTATCGATCATATTTTCAATAATCTTAATTTTTATAAGAAATAAATATTTTTATACTATTGTTTCTCTGGTTCTATTATTAGCTGAATTAATACTACTAAACATGATGGAAACTGTATCTTATAAAGAGATTATTTATGATTCCATCACTAAGTGTTCAAATTACTCAACACTTATATGGCTTTTATTTCAAGCTATGTTCTTAATTTTTAGTAGTATTTATGTTTTCAAAAATAAATAAAACAGAAGTTTAAAATAAAGGGGCGAAAAGCCCCTTTTTTATTAGTTATCTTTGCCTCTGGTTTTGATTAAATTATCAAAAAATTCACTATGTGATACACCAAGGAAATTCATGAAATTCTGCAAGAGGCTCAATTCTCTTTTCATCGTATGAGCTGAACATCCAGCTAATAAGATGTTCAGCAAAACCAGAACCTTCATAGTGAAACGCGGTTAGCGATCCAACCGTAAAAGAATTGCTCTTGTGTGGGGTTGCGCTCACAGATTTCAATATAACGCTGGCCCTGCATGATATTAAGTACTCGCACTAATACTTTCTCTCCTTCTTTACCGCGCTTAGCCAGATAAGTCTTAAGCGCATTTATAGTAGCTGGACCGTAAATTCCATCTACAGTTAGATCTGGCCACCCTGCCTTGCCTTGGTTGTTTAAAAGATTTAAAGCACGTTGCAAAAGTGGTTTTGCAAAACCAGTACCACAATTCACACCAGTGTCTAGAAGCTCTTCAGCTACTGCAGAAGAAACGATATTCACTTGGTCAAATCGCGGAGCCGTCCAGTACAGCTTTTTATAAATGGCTTTGGCCACTTCAAGCGGTAAATCTTTCATGTTGCCCTTAAATCCGCTTGCTCGAGCAACTGCTTCAGTAATACCATATTTGGTTGCCCCTCCTCTATCCGCAGGATTATTTACATACCCGCCTTCACGCTTAATCAATTCATCAAGATATTGTTCAATGTTCATTTCACTTTCCTTATAGACGTAAAAAAACCACCCGAAGGTGGCGCAGTCTTTTCAAGTTGGTTTATGCTTTTATAGAAGCAATTATTACATCCAACTTCCACATTAATATTGGTATGGAAAACAAAAGAATAAATGCAACTATTGTTTGCCATAAGCCGTACTTTTCAATAGATACTTTCATAAGCTCCACTATTGGTTTAAAATGCTCCATATAGATATATCTTCTCCTTAATCTAGCTCAGGTTAAGTTGATAAAAAACCTCAGTGCGCCAACACTGGGGTTTTTGATTTTTGATCATAGAAAACTTAGTGATGAGTTACCTCCGGCCTGATTTCCATGTAATAAAAAACCGCCCGAAGGCGGTCGTTGAGAAAAATTAGTTAATTCGCTTTTTTACAAAGCTACTCCGCAAATATCCTTAGTACCTGTTGGATAAGTTTGTGTAATTTTTGATTGATCCAGTAGGAACTCGATCGAAACATCTTTGTTCGCATCAGTTGCTGCTAAATCATAAAAATTAGAGGTTAATGAAAAATATAGATTATCGAGTTTAGAAGGGAACGTTGCAAAATAACCTTTGTTAACCCCATTAAAAACTAAACCAACTTGATTAGAGTTCTGATTAATATAGATACCAATTTTTTGATAACCATCAGAAGTAACTTCTGGAGCTAAGTTAAAACCATTAGAAATTAACGCACTATCATTTGATGTAGTTTGAATATAAAAATTATTAGTTGTCGGCCCATGTTGGTAAGCAACTATAAAATTTACAGCCTTACCATTCTGCATGATTCCACCCGATAAAGCGGGGAAAATATTTACATAACCAGTATTACCTAGTGTAGGAACTTTAATTTTATATTCAAAAGCTATTATTCCGGTTGTCGGTAGTATTTTGTCACCACGTGTATAGAGCATAGCTTGAGAGTCATTTGCGGCTAATACCCTTTTCAGATAATCTTGACTGAAAGCTGTGTAAATAGAACTTTGCTGAGATGTCTTATAGGAAAACTTATTTCCTGTAATAGTTGGGAACTTCTGAACAGAAGTATTACCTAAAGATTGTAATTGGGCTAATGTTGCATCAAAGCTATATGTACACTCAGCAAATGCACTACTGATTCCACTGAAGCCCATTATTGTTGCTAAAATAATATTTTTCACGTCGTTACCCTATTTTTATTTTGAACATTCAGTATAAACAGGTCTCTAAATCATTTGATTAATTCCGACAGATGACAGAAATATATATGAACTATTTAATGATACCGCCCGAAGGCGGTTAACTATTTTGAATATCATCTTTGGCTTTTTTAACTTCTTTGATTACTTCAACAATGGTCTTACCTTCCTGTTTATCAATAAAGTTAAAGATCCAGCGAACTAAAGCCCAGCCAGGAATACCGCAAATAAAGAAGAAGCCACCTAGTGCTATCATTCCCCATACATCAGTCACCCATTCATGAAGTCCCCACTTTACGATAATGAATGAGCCGCCCGCCAAACTTGATACGACTGTACAAATAAGTCCTACCGCCCATTCTTGAGGTGAGCGAGGCATACGTGTCATCAATACTACTGCGGCAACTAATGCGACCGCTAAAGTCACCATAATTGCTGCGCCATAAAATTTTAAAATTGCTGTTAAACCGCTAGTGGAAACTGGTTCCATTTATCTCTCCAGAAAAATTAGACAATAAAAAACCCCGCGAATGCGGGGTCTGTGTATTTGGTTTGGTGGTTATGTAGTTGTTTCTACTTTAACCTTTTCAGCATTTCGTCTACTGATCTTTTCTTCGAAAACCATATAAATAAAGAACAAGAATATTGGAAATAAGAAGGAAATCTTAGTAAGCATAAAAGTTAAAACAAAAAGCTTATTACTAAAACCTTTAACATTTAAGATAAGTAAAATTAATAAAAATAGCCCAATTACCCCTGTTAAAAGATAAGTAAATACAAAGAGTGTAGCATCTTGGATGGAGGCAATATTTCGCCCATATGCGTATTGTTCTTCTTTATAGATGTATAGATCGTAAGAGTATAGACCTGTACCACCAATTAAAAGAACTGGATTATTAAGTCGAGATTCCCAAGCGTATTCAACCAAATTAGTTCGTAAAATAGTATTAGCGTTATCAGATACGCCATCTGAGAATCGGTCTTTCTGAGAGTTATAGCCAAAATAAACTAATGGCAACCCAATAATAAGTGCTGTAAAAAGAATCTTTGGTCGCTTAATTAAGCCTGATTTTAGTAACATTGTGACCAAAAGCAGTGAGCCAACCAAGAAGGCAGCTGAGGATAAAGTCAAAATAATCGAAACTGGTAGAAGAAAGTCTTTCTTTTGAAAGTTACTATTTTTAACCAGATACGGTAGATACAATGCCAAGGTATAAGCAGCAAAGTTAGATGGTTCCCAGAAAAGACCGGCAGGTCGGAATACTGTCGAACCGCTATAATCCATTGATGTACGCTGCTCAATGCCAAATATTCCTAACAGATCAAACTTCAGTCCAACCCCATAGTAAAGAACGAATTGTATTAATAGATAAAATATATGAAATAGAGCTACTTTCCTAAGTATTAATGCGTAATTAACCTTATTGAAGGACCAAAAGATCATTAATGCAAGAATGATTAATGAGAGCCGGTCTAATACTTTGAAAAAGAATGTATCTCTATCATCAGGAATTTGCAGGTATATGTTTGGGAATAAAAAAGCCAAACATGTATAAACAATGAACCCAACCAACATGATTACTGTTGGGATAAGTAAAGTTTTATTAAATTTAGCTTCAAATTTAATAGTCAAAAGATAAATCAAAAGAAAGCCAATGCCGGCTATGCCACGCAAGCGGAAGTAACTATCTATAGAAATACAGAATACCGCCAAGTACAGAAAAACTTTATTGTTCATTTAAGCAAGAGTAATTGACTATTTGAATTGTTAAACATATTAACAAGAACGTTTATTTTTTTCACTTAATTTAACAAAGGTCCAACCACTCACCAATTGTGTAAATTTAACTAATATGCAAATACTTGATGATTTTGTATATTTATTAAGCAGATTTGAAAGACCGGCATAACATTTAAATTATTAGTAATTAAAAAATATATAGATTAGTTGTTCATATATAAAATAAACTAATTATTTAAATATTTCAAAATTATTTTTCTTAAAATCTGATACTTGGACAATAAAAAAGCACCCAGAGGGTGCTTAGCTGAAAAGTAAAAATTTAGCTAACTTGCTGAATACTTTTTACTTCCGATGAAGTAACTTTCTTACCAATTTTGATAAAAGGTTTCTCATAAACTCTATAAGAAATATTGGCTGCGATGATTGTAGCAATTGAGGTAACAACAATACACAGCATTGGTTGGTGAACTATTTTATTAACAAACATATAGACGACTGGGTGTAGTAAATAGACTCCATATGTAGCTTCACCTAAGTTTGCAAAAGGTTTAGCAAACCAACTAGGAAGATCAATTTCTAACTTATAAAAACCAAGTGTCAAAGCGATTGATGCCACAGCAAAAATGACACGGTTGATACCAGTAGTAATATTAATCTGGTCACCAGCCACAGGATAAAAGCATAAAACAGCGATAGAAATTACAACCAAAACATTTGCAATATTCTTCATGCTTATATCATGAAAGTTATAATACAAAGCTAATCCACACGCGTATAAGAAAAAGTTATTAAATGGATTAATGTAGGTTTGCCACTGAGCTGATAAAGTTTTACTTGGATCTAAAACAGAGAAAGCAAAATACATTCCTACAGCAACTAATCCCAAAACAGCTAAATTACCTAATTGCTTATTTTTGGCATAAAGCATGATAAGGAAAGGTGTGAAAGCATAATAGAATGTTTCATTACCAATACTCCAAGCGCCAATATTTATATATTCCCCTGGTGCAACAAAACCAAATAATAAAGTAATGTTAAGGAAAACTTTATAAATATCCAATTCACCTTTTAGGATAAACCCTGCGGCGACTACAACCGCAATGGTTATCCAAAGCAAAGGTAATAGTCTAAATAGACGTCGAATAAAGAATACAAAGGAAGTGCTAAAGTCCTTAATGTAATTATTGTACACAATCCCCATGCTTAATCCTGAAAGCACAAAGAAGATTGAAACACCATAAATACCGAAATTACCTAATACACTTCCTGCATGCGGATGATCTGGAGCTTGGTAAAGCTGCCAGCTCACTAAATGATAAATCATGATTGCGAAGGCCATTATGCCCCGCAACCAATCAAGTGATTCAAATCTTTTCATATTTTTAACTATGTTCTAATTTAACTGTCACAAAATTTGAAATGATTCTATGACAATAAATTAGTTTTACATAGTTAAAAATATTAGTTTTGAACTGAGTCGAATGGTTTTGGAATTGGGCTTGGTTGGTCTCTATTGACTACACACCAAACTACCACCACCACTATTGTAAGGATCAATATGGTTACTATAGTTTTATTGTTTATATATATCTATTAAATCTCAAATAAAAATAAAGTTTTAATGAATTGCGTTAACAATAAACTATAGAACACTAAAAACATAGAATATATTTATCAAATTTTATTCAAAGTATTACTTACTATCCTTCAGAAGTACTTTGAGTAAGCTGATTTGAGTAGTTCCAGATTGTGTTTTCCCATACATCACGTACAGCAACTCGAATGTAATATGGAGTTGTTGGTTGTAAGTCTCCAATTGTGGTTGTTAAATCAGTACCGGTCCACGAAGGCGGTGTTTGTGTTGGATCAAAATTAGAAGTACTGCTGAGCCAAACAGCATAGTCTTTCAGGTCTGGAACTTCACTAGGTACCCATGTCACTGTGACTGAATCAATAGTTGCTGAGGTATAAACATTTAAAAGCACTGGCGGTACCGGATTGCTAATGCTTAATTCAGCATACGTGCTGATCTGATCTCCAGTTTTACTGGCTACACGAATTGTATAAGCACGGCCTATTCCATCAGTCTTAGCCTCTTCAATTGAATAGCTATAATCCGTATTAGTTGTATCAACCTGCCGAATCATTGCCCCGTTCGACCAAACTTGCACACGATAGCCATCTGCACCGGTTGCGCTCTGCCATTGAACTTTAAATGTAGTGCCTACAAACGGCGATTGAAGTGAAAGACCTTTAACACCAGCAGGACGTCCGCCATATAATGTATAGCTGTAAGCTGTTACCTCATCTAATGTTTGCTCTTTACGCTCTAAACCGTTAAAGCTAGTGAACTTCAAGAAGATCTGTTTACCTACTAAATTTTCATTAAATCCATACTCAAAAATAGCCTTATCTAGTCGTACAAACGGCTCCCCTACATTATGATTTTGTGCATCATCAAAACGTCCACGTAGAACATCACTCAATGTATAAAGACCGGATCCGTTTAAAGTGGCCACTTGATAATTGAAATACTCGTCACCGACTTTACAAAGTGTTTGGTCAGCTTGAGCATCCTCTAAGGTTCCACTAAAAATCTGACTGACTGTATTGAGTTCAACTTGCAAAGCTATGTCTTCGGCATCAATGGCCGTTACTAATTGGCCATATCGAGCAGAACCGTAAATAGTTCCAATCATTTCATAAGTCGTATTATCAAGACTTACCCATACATTACAGCCACCCCAATTGATGCCACCAGACACCGCAACCCATACCTGATTTTTACCGTCCGTTAGATCCAGCGGAGGTTCAAAGATAGCTGGAGCATTCACATTACCTGGTTCTTCATTACCGCCTTGATAACCATTAGATGCTTGTGAATCATATTCAATGGCAGATCTTGAACCTACAGCAAGTTCCTCAGCCGTAATAGTTAATTCACCGAACTCGTCTTCCTCAATACGTGTAATACGTACAGGAAATTGATTTAAGCCTAATGCTTCATCTGTAATAGTGACAATATCCATTGGCTCTAACCGGCAATACTTCCAGCCTAAGGTAAACTCATATTCATTACGCACATAAAGCAATCGTTGTAAGCGAAGCTGTGCGGCATGGCGAGCTATTTTGGGCTCACAAAAATAATGGCTTTCTACTGGATCCTCGGTACGTAGGCCAAACATCTCAATGTTGGCTTGGTCCTTGGCCTCAGTGGTTTCTGTGTTGTACTGGTTATAGCGATTGATGTATTCAATCTGAACGTGATTATAAGCATCTGTATCACGGCTACGGCGTACT
The DNA here is from genome assembly GCF_000581835.1 of Acinetobacter sp. 1542444. NCBI lineage: Bacteria > Pseudomonadati > Pseudomonadota > Gammaproteobacteria > Moraxellales > Moraxellaceae > Acinetobacter > Acinetobacter sp. 1542444. Next base: position 66,199 of record NZ_JEYA01000002.1, read on the forward strand.
CGAACTGGCTCATCATCACTAATGAAATCATCATCAGTTAAGTGATAAACCGGAGTGAGATCCGGTGTAAAAGTAACGCCGTTTCCAGTAATTGCTGAATCGCCATAAGAACGGATCTTCAAACCATCTGGACTAGGTACCACGGCACAATTTACAGCCTCAACAATCTCATTAATTGTTTCATAAGCTGCACGTTGTTCTGTGAATGCGGGGCTAATTAAAAGATTTGCTGCTCGGCAATAAGTACGGAACTCTTCTAAATCTGCCATGTTTAAATTAGGTGCTGCCCCATGGCGTGGATGAGTAATAAAATCTTCAATCACATCAGCTGGATTAGCATCATCAATAGTTTCTGATAAGGTAATTGTGCTAATCACCTCAAAGTTATGATTTGAAAGGCTGGCACTATTCCCCATCTCATAATTAGCACATGCAACATATCCTAAATATGGATAGTTAATTGCTTGATCAGGATGTTTTGAAACTAACCACCCCCACGGCGGATTATTATTGCCATCGAACAATTCAAACTTTAGCTGGTCGATTGGATCTAATGTAATAGATCCTTCCTGCTTTGTAATGTACTGTTCTTTATCAACCCATATCAAGCCAATCTTTTTAATCTGGTTCTCGCACAAACCAAGCATAAGCGAAGCACTATAACTAAATGTTGTATTGCTGGTTTTAGTGCTCCCCCCTTTACCGCCTGATTTCTCAACCGTAGTATGAGGCGTTGCTAGAAAATCACCGTACCAAAACATGTTGGCAGCTACGCGGGTTTTCCCGTAAACCAAAGGCTGACAAAGCCCATACGCTGATTGTTGAATCCGCATAGAGTTAATACGTGTATCAGACGTACTAATTGTTGTACTACCAAAAACACCACTCATTCTTTTAGCCTCTTCATACGAAAAAACCCGGCAATTCGCCGGGCTAAACTTCCTTTTGTTCCATCTTGGATTATGACTCCTTGATGGATATAACTGTGAATGACCTGAGGCCACTCAATGACAATTGCACCATGACTAATACACTTGCCGAAATGATATAAAACGATGTCACCCGGTTGTGGTGGACCTTCAATCGGATCACATACACCTAGAATAAGCTCTAAGTAACGCTGCCCCATTTGATGCATATGCCAATCTGCTGGATAGGGCCGCGGATCTAAATGGTCCATGAGCCCTACTTTTTCGTAGACCTCACAGATCAAAGTTCCGCAATCCACGCCCACGCCTTTTACACGGCCTTGGTGATGATATGGGGTGCCGAGCCACGTTAAAGCTTCTTGAACTGCTTCAATGTTTTTCATAAGCCATCAACAAAATAAACAAATAAAAAGCCCTCAACTCTGGAGTAAGGGCTTATTAGAAATAAATTAGACTCTAATATGCGTTAAAGAATCTAATTTTAAAAATGCTTTTAATTAGGAATGTAGCAAAGACTAATAAAACACCTGCAACTATTATCAATAGATTTAATGTCACTACTCCCATTACAAGTAATAAGAGTGAGAGAATCAAGGACATATAAAAGACTAGTTTTACTAACATTTAATCAACCTGTTGAATTGCTTTTGTATCCAGCGTAATAGCTTTGTTTCCAACCTTAATAAATTTTTTTCTCATATATAATGATAAATCATGATTGCAAAGGCAATTATTCCCCGCAACCAATCAAGTGATTCAAATCTTTTCATATTTTAACTATGTTCTAATTTAACGATCAGAATTTCAAAAAGATTTTAAGACAATTAATCTAATTTACATAGTTAAATGTGTATTGAGAAGGTGAGCCAACGCTTGCGTACCATTAGGAATCCACCACATTTCGGCCATATGACTTGACTTTACAATTGCGCTTGCTCGACCTACAGCGAATGCTGGGTAAAGTGGAATAGAAGTAAAATCAATAACATTAACAGCTTTACTATAGATTCCTCCATTATACGAAATTACCTGAGTTCCACTAATTGCGAATCGCCCACTTTTACCTAAGAAAGGTGTATATGGAGCTGGAACAGCCTGTGGAGACTCATTATAGACAAAGGAACTATTGCTGCATCCAATCCACGTATTTGTAGCAGTATCCTCTCTCAACATTACAATTGTGTGTCCACTAGTATTTGCTGTATCCCGCATTGATATCTGTACATTAGACGTAGATGTGCTGGTTTTCGCAGACATTGACAATAAATAAGATGCTGCAGTAAATGTACTTGGCGCCGCAAATGTAGCAAATCCACTATTTAAGTTAACTACTGTATCTAAATCTAAATCCTTGTCTGCAGTATTAACACTATCATTTTTAAAATCAAAATTTGTCCCAGACAAACTATAGACCTTGTCAAGATAACTTCCTGCGTTTTTGTAGCCAAAGGCTATACTTGCTGCCACATAATTGGCTAACGCATTTCTAGCTATAAATACAATGGCTTTGATTGTTTTGGCCATACTGCCAATTTTTCCGCCCTCTGTTTGAACGCGAGTTACATGATTTTTTAATGTGTTAAAGATTCCTGGAGCTGTCATTGTCGTCAAATAGGATGTATCCGCATTTATACTATCCAATTGACGTACTAAGAAGTCCATCTTATCTGCATCAGTTGTAATCTCATCCAACGCAATACCAAAAGAACTAAGGCCTGTGAACTTCTTATTACTGTAATATGTTTTAGACATGGCTTAACATCTCCGCGATATTAAAAAAGTTTATATAAATTGTCTCAAGATTAGGCCCCCGCTCTTGTACGAGTACAAAATCTTGATCAGACAGTCCAATTAGATGTGAATAGCCTGTCCAAGTAGATAAAACGTCTGGTGTATATTCAATTGGAAATGATTTTCCATTGTCATAACTGAGGGCAACACGCAGGTATCTTCGTTGATAACCAGTAGCACCCAAATTTGGCTGAGATGGATATGAATAGAGGATTTTGGGGATTCCTTCATGCAAACTGGTGGCGGCTTGAAGAATTGAACCCTCCGACATAGCTGTTACTAAGTGCGGCTTATCTTCAATAACTAAAGTATTGCCACCATCGTAACTTCTAGCCCAGAGCATCACCCTTTGGTTTAAATTGTTATAACCTTCATTTCGAATACCTAATAAAAGGTTGCCCTGGGCATCTAAGCAAACCATTGTTTCATTAAGAAACCCAAATGTTACCTCTGGTGTGTTGAATGTTCCATTTGCCAACTTTCCACCTATCTTCCACGTCTCCCCCGAATTATCTGAATATAGGATTGCTATTTCACTTGTCGATTGATCAGGGGCTTGTCTGAATACTGCAGTGACAAGGCGTCCAGAAAAAATTCCTCTAGGTATTGTCACAATTGAACATGGGATAAGATAAAAGGGCTCTGTCGTTGTGCTTTCAGACATTAGTGTCTGAATTGTGGACCATGTTTTGCAATCGTCATCTGAATAGACGAGGTTCAATTCACTATCACCAAGCAACTGAGTTCCAGTGTTAAACAAGCAGATGTATCGATATTTACCAGTTTGTTTATTTAAAACTTTAGCAAAGCATGGATGTCTATGAGCTTTCTCTACTGCCATGACAGGAAAAACTACGGTGTCACCATCAATTGATGCTGTTTTATTTACTAAATCAAAATTAATAAACTTGCCGTGCATTTCAGCATGTGTTTGGTCAGCCGTAGACTCATCCCGATAAATCGTATATGCCACAAAAATGCGGTTTTTACTGATTTGAACCATCCCTGGCATTCTTAGCTATTTTTCGCCACTTCCCTTCGTTGCAACTGTAATATTAAAATTGTACGGGGTTGATCCAAGTGATTTTACATAGTCATGATACAAGCCAATCCGGTTTAGCTCTTCTGGTGTAGTTGCATTCGCAAACATTGCATCAATTCCTAGATCAAAAGGTTTTCCACCAATTGGTCTGCCTCTTGAATCAATAGTTAATGCTGGTAGCCCACTTGCATCTGAAAAGCGGTGAAGAATTTCAACCTCATCTGTCTTGATTGTTTCTGAGATCGAAGCAATGGAACTCGGATCGAAATCAATCCCATTCACACGTAAATCAATAACCTCAAGAGTACCATCATCAAGAATTTGCATAATTACTTCGCCATTTGCATCTGAAAAACGATGCAAAGGTTTCGCGGGATCAACTTGAATGAGGTTATCTGCATATTTCTTGGCTTGATCAAGCTCGCTCAGATTTGTACTGGTCCAATAATTTCCTTCTGCTGCCCCAGCTGGTTTATTCCAAAACCAGACCTTCCCTGTATCTAAGGCTTTTGCATAACTTTGGTTTTCAACTGGTCTTGTAGCAGTCAACAAAGCAGTTGTTGCATAGTTGGGGCTTTGAGATTCGATTGGTTTAATGAAATCAACAATTGCGCCAAGATTGGTTTTAAATTGTGCCTCTGTGACCGTAGGTCCAATCAAGGCATCTTTATTAGGAACTGCCATAATATTTATCCCAAATAAAAAGCCCTGTGATTAACAGGGCTTTGATTAAATATAAAGTCATTAAATTGATGTTTCAGGTACAGGTACAAACGGCGCACCACGGAAGCGAGCACGGTTATTAAAGCGGTTAGTACAAGTATCAAGTCTTTTGTCACAACCCGGATAAACGCGGATTGTTTCTCCAATTGCTGGCATATCAAGAAGTGGCAGAGTTAGAAGCAATGCACCCGATTCATGCAAACGAATAGTACGCTTAATACCAACATTCGCTCCTTCTAGAAACTCCACAACTCCTTGAGTAAACCAACCTTGCGGCTGGCTTAAATCACACAGGATGCGACTAGGAGAACTATTCGCTCCAATTGTCGTATTCACGGCAAAATCTGCACTTAACAATCCACACGCACTATCAAATAAGGTATTTAAACAACCTGGTGTGTATAAGTTTCTCGGCATCTGTAGTTTTAAGTCATCCACTTCTGAAACCACACTAGCGTTAATTTCATAACGATCGAGTTCTGGCTCAACAATACGGCCTTCAAATAAAACCAAGGTGCCGGCAGTTGTATCCGTTGGAGTGTGCATATCCATAAATACACGTTCAAGCTTAAAGCGAGCGCCGTCTAAAACACCGTTATGAAATGCTTGTGCTACAGGTACGTCACCAAATTTAGCGCTTTCATTGGTTTCAATTTTGATAGACAAATTATCAACTTCTATTCCTAAAGAAAGGTTGGTACCTTCGCGGCTAATGATTGGACCATCAGCACGAAACTCCTTACCTTGCACGGTCAAATTGACGTCATAGCTGGTATAGCAATATTCAATGCCTTGTATAGTGGTGATGGTGTACAGATCCGCCATAATGAATTGATCAGCATCCAACAAGGCTATAAGTTTGGGTGATGCTTGTCTCATATCTTAGTTCCTAAGGATCCGATTAATTCAACCTTGTTCGCCTTCCATAACTTATGCATAAAGTTGACATACTGCTGAGTGTCATCTTTAAAGCGGCATCTATAAAAATAGGTTCCTGAGATAGTTATCTCAATTCCAGCTTCTAATGGTTGAGATAAAATATATTTACCATCTGAAGTGATTTTTGCTGTTGCAGCATTCCACATGGGTTTCGATGTGTTCGCATCCCACATCGGCTTAACTGGTGTTTGATTCCACATGTTGGGATCCACTTCACCGACCATTTGCTCTTCGGTATTTCCGAGTGGCAATTGACTTGTATACATATCCTTATAAAGTTGGAATGAAGTTGTAGCCCCATCCCCTACAAAGGTGCAATCAAACTGATTATCATCAGGCATCTTGTAAAGAAACGAATCAAAAGCCCCACGACGTTCTAAATAAAACCCTTGTAGTTGCTGCAATTCCTTTCTTCCCTTATTTTCCCGCAAGAATGCGTAAGACAACGAGATTTCATATTTAGGAGCGGCCTGAAAGCTCGCACGGAGCTCTCGGCCATTAATTGAAGTCATGATCTTTGTATTGAACATGGGCGTAATTGAAGCATCCCACTCAAGACCGGGTAATTCTGGAAATAATACGTTTGACACTTATACCTCCTTATTTACCAAAATTACGGCGATAACCCTTTAAACTGTCCGCAACGGCTTTACTGTTTTTCTTTAACCAACGATCTGCACCTTTGGTATCAAGGAAACCAAGGTTGATTACAGGTCCACCTCCCCCACCTTCGGCCGCGGCAGCCGCACCGAAACTTGCACCACTACGCATGGCTTTACCCATTTCACGAATGGTATTTGCATGTTGTGAAGGTAAAACCATTTCGTCTTCATGCAGCTGAGTAACTGGATTTACACCTGATGGAATGTCGTAACCACCTCGAGCAGATTTAATCTTACCAGCCAAACCAGCAACTAAACCGAACGCAGCAGCACCGGCACCGACGGCCAGAATTGGACCAATGTATGGAATGGCAACCATGGCTTTAAAAGCTCCGGCCATTGCCTCCCATGCTGACATCATGATTCCTTTGATAGCTTCTGCAGCTTTTAAACCTAAACGAGCTAAACCACCTGCAGCAGTAACACCGGTTCGTGTTGCTTCCCCTGCGATTGTTGCACCTGTTTGTGCAGCCTGACCCGAAGCCTCAGCAGCTGTTTCTGCCCCGACAAACCCAAGCTTTCGCGCTAGCTTAATAGCTTGGATTCTGAGCCAACCTTGTAGCTCTTTAGTAGCGGATTGCAATGCGAATTGGCCCATATCAGCAAGTACAGCCTTGGTTGCATTGCTCCAAGTCAAAGTACCATTCATAAGTGACTGAATGCCCTGATCCCAAAGGTTAGAAAGTCGAGAAGTGAAGCCTCCGAACTTATCTTCAAAGTCTTTCATTTCCGCATCACTGATTAAGCCGATTGACTGGGTATTTGCAACTTTCTGATCTGTCTCCAAATCAGAAATATTATTTGTGATTTGGTTTTGATTGCCCTGCTTACCCGTAATTCCAGTTTGCTCGTTCTCAAGTGCTAAACGCTCTAAAAGACCTTGCCGTTTAATTTCACGTAATTGATCTTCGAGCTTTTTCTCTAATTGAACTTTGCGAACATTTGAAATTTTCTTGGCATCATATTCAGCTTGGATCCGTGCCGCTTCAATTTCATAAAGGCGCTGTGCTTGCTGTTGATAATTGTCGATCTGTTCTTCACGAGCTTTTTTATATTCCTCAAACTCTTTTGAACGTATAGCAATGATCTTGTCTGAGGCATCCTTTTCGGCTTTGACTTTGGCAGCGGCTTTTTCAGCTTCAGACATTTTAGATTTTTCAATCTCATCTAATGCCTTTTGCAGATCTAAAGCGATTTTCTTTTCTTCAGATGCATATTTATACCGAATATCAGCAAGTGCTTTAGCTGCTTGTTCAGCTTGGCGCACAGCATCAGATTTACCCTGCTTTGCCTTATCTGGTTTACCACCATCAGGATTGAGTGCCTTATTTTGTCCGATACCAGAAGTAACCCCTTTACTGCCACCTCTACTACCAAGTTGAGCATTTTGGATATCTATTTTGGCTTGAGATAAACGATCAAATGACGGTGTTCCACTAAAGATATTAGAAGCTGAATTAATTGCGGCTTTGGTAGTACCAGCAATATCAACCACAGTATCTTTAGTTTCAGTCCAGATTGCCTTAACTCCACCAGCCAGAGCCTTACCTTTAGCCAGGATCCCATCCGCATTTACAAAGTTTACGGCAGTACTTCCAATAGTCCTTAGATTACTCATCACACCAGACATTAAACGCACAAGATTTTGTAATCCAGCTCCAAGCCCTACAATAACAACTGCAACACCCTTAGCAACTGAGCCTAATGTCTGAATAACTCCGGTAAATGCTCCACCTTTTGTAGTACCATTCATGAAATGACTAATTACACCGCTTAAAGCTGGCATCACTGCTTGAGCCAATTGATTTTTTAAGCCGGTGTACTGCATTTGAAGTACTTCAGTTTGAGCCTTTAATTCAATGGATTTTTGAATTGCCTCTTCACCAGTAATAATCCCTGCTTCTTCCATAGCAGACTGGTATTCTTTCCAAAGCTTACCGCCATCTTGCAAAATCGGGATTAATCCAGTGAGATCTGAGCCCATACTCTCAAGATAGAAAGACATTTGTTGCTGGTTGACTCCAGCCTCTTCCAGCTTATCAACATATGTCTGTAAGGCTTCTACACCATCCATCTTGGACATTTCTTCAGCGAGCTTTTTAGCACCCTCGGCGCCCGACTCCGTTTTAACGGCGATTTGCTCAAAAAAGTCTTTAGCCCCACCAGAACCCACTGATGCAAACTCACCGATCTTTTCGTTGAAATCTTTCATCATGTCTGAGAGTTTTTCTTGTGAAAAACCTAAGGTTTGTGCCGCGCCAGATAATCCCTGAAATGACTGTATTGAGGTATTTGCTAAGGCTGAGAATCTCGCAAGTTCAACATTATTATTGGCCACTTCAATTGCCAATGTTGCTAAACCCGCTGTAGCTGCTACAGTACCACCTACTGCCAGCCCTGCAACCGCTCCAGCTGCAACCAGTGCACCACCACGCAGAGCTCCTAATTTGGAAGTAATACCATCAAAAGCCGAGCCTAATCGTGACCCGCTTAAGGCATCCCCAATCTGTTTATTAAAACCATCTGCAATTGACTTTGAAACATCATCAAACTGGCGTTTAATTCCCGAAAGATTAAACTTAAAGTTCACACCTTTAGTAGTATTTTCAATTTGCTTGGCAGATTCAGTGACAATTTTTTCAGCATCATCCATACCTTTTTTAAGCTCAGAGGTCTTAGCACCAATATGAACTTCTACGCGGTTATTCGCCATTTCAGTTTTCCTCAGGCATAAAAAAACCCACCTCTTAGAGTGGGTTCATATTAAAATTTAAAATGATTTTAAAATTTCAGACGTATATTTTCTTCAGCTTTTTTTGCCTTTAGATATTCATCAAGATCTTCTTGGGTTACTTTAGAAATATCAACATAACTAAGCGAACCGCTTTCCAGATCAATATTATATTTTTGAGATAAAAGCTTATTATAAAGCGATCTACTTGAACCAGTCTCAGAGTTTAAAAGCGTGCACAAACTACCAACAACTTCTAAGTCTACTTCTGATTGCTTCCCCTTTACAAAAGCTTTCAATTGCGTATCTCTAAATATATCTTGTGTTACTTCCCTAACAAACTTTTTATATTTCGGACTATTATCTTCAGCAGCTAATTGAATAGTTTCAAAAGGTACAGTAGTATGCCACAATGATTTTCTTAGTTCACAAACAAAGACCAAGTCATTGGTTTTTAGATCTTTTGTTGCTTTATTTTTTATTAATTTATCTATTTTATAAGAGTTGGTTTCATATTCCTTTGAGTGTTCATTTCTGTCATATTGCATATAAAGATAATTCCCAACTATATAAAGAATTGCAGAAAGAGCTAATACAAGAATTCCTATTAATATTTTATTAATCATATTTGATACCCTATAAACGTATTAACAAAGATACCAAATTGCCTATTTAATGTCTCTTAAAAAATCTTAGGCGGCCTTAACCGCCCTGAGGAAAATTGCTTAAAACCTCAATTAAATCGTCATCGTCTTCTGATTCAGTATTAACTGGCTGACTTTCATCAATTCCCATAAAAGTTTCCAAAATACGACAAAGCCGTTGCACCCCGATATTTGTGGGAGGGTTATTTTGCTGATACGCATTTAATGCCCTTAATCTTGGTAGATCAATTTCACTACGTACATAGTCGTAATCTTTACCCATAGTTAGCACTAAATGCGTGTACAGCTCCTCCCAGTTTATTCCCCCGAGCTTTCACCCGTGCCCGTGGTATTACCCGAGTAGTCTAGGCCTGAGGTTTTGGTCACTAATGATAAAACCTCTTCCATGTTGGCCATGTCTAAGAGCTCATCTGCAACATAGTCACGGGTAATATCCGGATAATTTCGCTTTAAACAGATATGAGCCATATCAACAATCACTGATACAGGAACATTGTTGGAATTTAACTGTTCTTGAAATCGCTCAAGTGTACCCAATGGTGCAGGAGCAAAAATCCAAGTCTGACCAGCAATTTCTTTACTATTACCACGCGGGTTTTCAACTTGCTTAAATTGCATTTGTATTACTCCGATAAATCGATTTTGAAAACACGGTTAAGATCATCGGCCATTGGCTGAAATTCAAATTCAGGGATGTCGTAATCATCCTGTTTTGAACTAAACCCAAGCTTGTTACTGGTACAGCGGTAGAAATTCATGTGCATGAATTTGCCCTTGTAATCTCGTTGAAGATCTAAGGCAAATTCAGGTGTATAGCCCATATCTAAGTTAGATACGGTGATTGACTTGCCCCCTGCGACCGTTGCCGAATAACGGAAGCTAATAAAAACTACTTTCCCCACATCCGCTGTAGCAAAAGTATATGCCCCTGTTGCTGCATCTACGCTGTATTGTCCAGCCGTTGGCGCTGACGCTACACGCTTGAGTGGAATAGCTTTTCCATCAGTTACACCTAAGTCTTTTACAAAGGTTCCACTATTTGGAACTACTGGAGTAACTAAGCCACCTGCAGGAACGATTTCACCATTAATGGTTTGAGATACTGTTTCGATTCCACCTTCAGCAACAACGCCTCCAAAGAAAATAGAATTTAATAGGGTTCCGTTAATTCGCCCGAATGATGCTTTGCCTTTAATTGAGCCTTTACCACGTGCAGCATCTACGGCGAACTGTCCACGGCCAAAGAGTTCTTTTAAATCGAAACTAATATCGACACCAACAGACTGTAATACCCCTACTTCTACAGGCGTAGAATTACTAATCGGTTGCCCATAAACATCTTGAATCGGTGTAGCAAAGATCTTGCCGGCACCAAATAAATATTGAGCCATTTATTTTGACCTCTCTAAAATGACAAAACCGCCATAGAGGCGGTCATTAAATGAATGTTTTGTTAATTGGTGGTGAGGATCCGGATAGGGATAATTGCAATCGCCTGATCATCCAGCATATTTTCTACTGCTTCATATACTTCGATTGTGCCCTCGATCCAACAATGCTCGACCAAACCACCTAAGGTTTGATATTCGCTGAAATCCGGATGTTCTGGCTGAATAGCTTCACGTACACGATCGATGAAAATATTCATCTGTGATGACGGAGGTTTAGCTCTATCAGCCTCATGGATATAGAGATAGACCTCAGCGGCTAGTTCAACTTTTGAATCAAAACCATGTACCGGTACTTCTTGCTGATTACCTTGTGTAATAAACATGGCTGGGCGCTGTTCTGGTGTCACATGGTTAAAGTGTCGTAGACGGCGACTGACCGTAACCAATCCTTCTACGTTTGTACTTAACCGATCAAACAACGCTTGATAGATTGCTTCGCTATCCACCTGCTAAACCTCGCTCAATTGCTGCATCAATATTTTTCGGCACTATCTTGGCCACCATATCTAAAGAATCACGCATGAATCGCAGTTCTCTAAAACGAACATTCCTTGAATGAGCCTTCACATTGACCTGAACTGGTGAGATAGGTCGACCAAAAGCCTGTTTGATTGTTCGAAGATGAGCCTTAACGCCCATAGATCCATGTAAGCCAAACTCATGAGCAAAGGCATAAGGTACCAAAGCACCGCCAGCTCCTACCGTTCCCTCTATCGAATCCTTATCTTCATCCACTTTGGACGAAACGGAACCACGTAAGCGGCCAGACTGAACTTTTAGCCGTTGACCACTCAACATGTCTTCCTGAACAATCCGCTGTAAGCGCAAAGTAAGAGCGTTAATCGTGTGTCTTATTTCAAACCTAACGTGATTATTCATCTCATCAAAGTTGACTTGCTTATCAACACGATAATCGCTCATAGCTTAATTACTCTTTAGCAGAGGCCGTTGATTTCTTTGGCTCAACCACTTCAACATAACGCTCAAAACCCAAGGGTTTTAAAATATGGATAATGTCGTCTTCAGATTCTAAAACACCGTTTTTGATATCAAGGTTCTGACCAGCAATAACAATTTTTGTTGGCTTATAACCTTGGGGTGCCTGATATTTAAAAGGCATGGGATTCTCCTATACGACAAAAGCGCCAACGCCTAAACGATTAGGATTTGTGCCTTCATCATCGATTGGAATGGAATTTTTTAGTGCAAGGTAGCGCTGGCCATACATGCTGAGATCATAGAAAGCCTCCTTCGATGATCGTGAATAACTCACACTTTGGCCGGCAATTGTCATGCTCGAGGCGGTACCAAAAGCAGCACCATTGCCGCTAATGGTTCCAACTTTAAGAATATGTGCTGCATACAGACCTACAGCACGTTCCTTTAATGCACCAAACTCAATTTGAGAAACGACCAGATCTACTTCTTCTAATGCATCCTGAATCTTTGCATCAGACAAATTGACTAAACCCGTATCCGTAGAGAATTTCTGGCGAAAGGTTTGTACGTCCATAGGTCCACCTTATTCCTTAGCCCGATCTAACTTCGCCTGTAATTGCTCAAGTGTTTCATCATCACTGAACATTACTTCAAGTGCAGTTAATTCAGCTCTCACGGCGGCCAAAGCAGCTTCATCTGCTTTAACATTATCACCTGCAGCATCATTCTGTTTTCCACCTTTACCACCACGGCCGCCTGTTTTACCTGCTGCTTTTGGTTCATCATCTGGGATTTCCTGAACTTCAAGTTCACCTTTTTCTACAAGTGACTTAAAAGCCTTCCCTTTAGAAATACGTGTGAGATCCGCAGCACTAACTTCCACAGTTTGACCCAGACCGACTTGAATCCCATCAAAAGAAAAAGCGGCCTGAGAGCCGCTGTAAGTAATTTTTGGCATGTTTAATTTTCCTTATTCAACATCGTAGTAGCGGAGAGAATCGACACGTTTTAAATAGACACCTTCATACATATAGTGTCCTGGTGTACGCATCACATAATTGATAGGTTGAGCTGCCAAGAATTCCAGTTCATTACAACGGAAAGTAATGCAGCTTGGATCACGGCGATAAATAATGCTGCGGTCTGTCCCGCCTTCGCCTTTACTCTCAAGCGTACTTTCAGAAGTAAACGTTAGTGTTTTACCTTGCATTGCAAAGGTGTTCTTTTCCTTAATGTATTCAAGAAAAGTCTTACCTGCAGAATCTGGAACGATACGGCTAGCAAGGATAGTGAACTTATTCTCAGGCATCACGAAAGTATCAGGCTGAACACTGCTATCAAACTTAGATGCATTGGTAGCACCTTTAATCGCCTTGTTAATGTCTGCAAGAACCGCTTCAACTGTAGCTGTTGCATAATCTAATGTTGAAGTAATGACCTCTACACCTGTCTGGTTATAAAATCCCAGTAACCCTGTTTCAGGTTCACCAAACCAAGCCACATCACTCATATGGTTTTCATAAGCCAAACGCGCAGCTTCAACTTTATCGGTCGCTAACTGAATACCAGCTTTCAAGGCTGCTGCCGCATCAAAGATACTGATTTCATAACCAATAACACCAGGCTGTACGGTGAGTTTTACTTCATCATAAACAACTTCTGCTAGTGGTACATCGTTGCCAAGACCAGAGAAACGTTTACCACGGCCGACACCTTTCTTACGTTGTAAGACACTTGCGGATCCCACAACTGCACCTTCTAACCCTTCAATTGGTAAGTACTTTGCGTAAGCTTGAGCTTCAGCAAGTTGCGGTGTCATTTCATCAATTGATTCAAGCTTTAATAGTAACTTGGCAAAGTTATCTAAATTGAAGGCATCACCAACGGCGATTTGCACACCATGTGCAACTGCCGTTAAGCGAATTTTCATTTGTTCTAATTGTTTTGACATTGATTATGCTCCACGTAATCGAAGAAGTGCTAATCCATCAGTACTAGTGATGGTTTCCCAAGAGGCATTAGGAAGTTCCGTAGAATCCAATGCTGCAGAAGAAAGTGAACCCAGCGGCGCTTGGGTAGTCGGGTTCGCGGTACGCACATATACCTTTGCATTGATATCAATTACAGGTGCAGTAGGTTTTACCCAAATTGAACCAATCTGCATGATAGGTGCACAATCCGTGGCTTGATAGGCTTCTTTACCTAACGCATTTTTTCCTGTTTTACCGACGTGCTGAAAAACTACTACACCAAACTTTTTATTGGTTGCTCCAGTTACCGCGCTAACTGTTTTTCCATCAGTAGACTGGACGACCACTTCACCGTCACTTACGACACCTGTACCAGCAACCGGTAAAGATAGAATTTCTTCAGGCATGTGCAGACGTGCACGCAAACCCGGAATAGCTTGAGGGGTTAAAGACATTGTCATCTCTCCAGTTTCTTAGAAGCTTTTTTTCCAAGCTTCTTTTTTGTTGTTAGGTTTAGGCTCTCCATCATCTGGTTTGCCATCACCTGCTTGAATGTTTTGTTGCTTATGAAGTGCATCACCAACAGGATTAGATGGGTGAGTACCTTTCACAGCAGACAAAGCGCGGAAAGTTGTATCGATCTGATCAGGCTTAGCATCGCCTACCGAAACGCTACCTAATAAAGCAGTTACCAACGCATCCCCCGCTTTAGCCGCAATTACATCGCGTTTGATTTGCTCGCATGTGCAGCCTTCGGTTTTAACTGTTGGTACCAATGCCTTAGCATCGGCAATCACAGCAGCACGTTCGGTTGCAGCTTGTTCTAGCTTTTCAGGTGTCATCTGGTTTTTTTCCAGATCACCGACTTTCTGCTCAAGCGTGGTTTTATCGGTATGCAATTGATCTACAACCGCTTGAACAGCATTTAGTTCATCACCGATTGAAAATTGCTTATCACCGACTTTAAGCTTTGCAGCTTTTAAATTTTCGAGCTGCTCTTGCTGGATCTTCAATGCGTCTGCCAAAGGCTTGTTATCGCCAATGTCAAAACGCATACCGTTTACAATTACTTCCATTGTTTTCCCCTCTGGTAGAGTTTGCTTTTGGTCACCGATGCGGCAATCACCACCACAGCGACCGTATTTAACGAGTGCTACGTGATTGCCAATAAAATTGATAAATTTTGCTTGGTACACCGTGCCATCTGGCGCCGTGCCCTGCTCTAAAACTAATGTGGCTCCATAACCCAGCGACATTTCTAATCGCTCGTTGTTCTGGATTAAATCAATGCTGTCCTTATCTTTAATGAGCAAATCGCCCAATAGATATTCGCCTTCTTGGCGGACATTCTCACAATAGCCAATGTGGTAGTCCTTCCAATTAGCAGCATTTATTTCATTCTTGGGTGGGTGATAATCTGTAGCATCAGCACCATCCCAACTTTTAATCGCTGCTGGCTTAAATAGTTCTTCTGCGGATGTATAGACGTGAATAGTCTGATCTGCTGAAAAGCCTTCTAAGTTTGGGAACTCATACGCATAGTACTGACGTACCTGAGGTGCTTTTCCCAGGCGCACATTTACACATTTCAAATACCCTTCTTTGGTAAATGAGCGTGTCGATTCACTTGGCACAAAGTCACCAATCTTGAAGCGGTAAATGTTTTTCATAAATTGCGCTCAATAAAAAACCACCCGAAGGTGGCAAAAAACAGATATTAAATTTTAAAAACTTATTTACTTTGCATCTTCTTAATAAGGTTATTCACCTTATTCTTAATCATCGAATATTCATCTCCAACCATATTTAACGTTTTATGAATAGTAGATAAAATGTCAGAACTTAAAATATATTGCTTATTTTCTTTATCAGCTAATTCAAGGATTTCTACCAATAAATCCAAAATTTGTTGAGTTCTAAAATTGCTCGAAATTTCTTTATTAACTATCATTAATTCACTAACATTCAATATACATGTCGAATATAATTTTAAGTCTTTCTTATATTTAAATTCACTCAAAATAGTTTCATATTTAAGTCTATGTATTTCTCCCCAAATTCTATCATTTTGTTTGCGTAGCGTTTCACCTATTTTCTTGTCCATATCTTCAGTAAGCATTACTTTCTTTTGATTTAATTCATTTTGAATAAAATTTTTTAAAGTTTGAACTTCCTTTTCTTGACTTTTAAAATTAGTAAACCAGTTATAACCTATCAATAAAATAACGATCCCCAGTACAGTACCTAAAGACCAATATACAGTTGTTAGAAACTTGTCTTGATAACTTTTCATAACCTCAACTTGAGCTTTTAAGACCTCAATTTGAGTATTTGCAGCCTCTAAATTTTTCAGAAGCAAAGTATTATCAACATCTGCCCCAATAGTATAACAAGAAGTTAAAATCAAAAAAACAAATAAAATCTTCTTCATAAAAATGCTGTACCCAAATACTATTTAATCCAAATAAATTGGATTAAATAGTAAATAAAAGAAAAATTAATCTTCAAAATGCACATCAATAGAATGATATGCTTCCTGTTCAACTATTGATGTATCCGTATCCAAATCAAAAGCTTTTATATGATGTACCACTTGTGAAATAATTAATTGATGTGAATAATCATTATACTTCAAATTAATTTCTTCCCCAGCTTTTGGTATAAAGTTCAATTTAGCCTTTAAACTTACTTGGCCAGAATCACGCAATACACTACTATGTGGAATTAAAAATAATGCATTTATAGTCACTTGATTTTCCTTTGTTTTATAAAGTTAAGACCTAAATATATATAAAAAAATTTAATTATTCTATACATCAATCAAAATATCCTCATAGTTGGGTAAAGCCGCGCATCGACATCGGATAGGCTGACCGGGATGTCCACCATCTGGTGGTGAATCCCATCTGAAAGTCTTGCCCTGCTTATGTTGATGATCTGGCCGCACACGCTCATCTTTAGCCGTTTGCCATGTATATGTCTCAACACCCATTGAAAGCTGTCGGGCTTGGTTAATCTGGCCGTTAATCTTGCCCATCTGGTCACTAGCAATAAGACGTGCACGATAATCAGTTGATAACCCTAACTGCTTAATAGCTTTGGCCAACTCTTCATTTGTTTGGCCAGTCTGCAAAGCATTGGTAATTAGCACTTCAAGCTTATCGGCGTATTGCTGAGGAATAGACTTAATCAAACTGACATTGGCCGTAATGTTTAGATCTACCTCGTTCTGAATATCAGCAGCTCGATAAAACGGGGTTAGATCCACACCAATAATTGTTTTGGTGTGCTCCGCAATTTGCTTGTCCACTTCCTTTTGGGTGTCAGTCACAACCTTTGTGGCCAATGGTCGAGAAACCTCAACAACATACTTTGTGAGCTTTTCCCTAAACGCCGTCATCATGTCCGAGAACCAAGCATCACCGATATTCTGTCCAACCGTAGGAATTACCAATTCTTTAGTTTGTTCCTGACAGTACTTTGAAATAGCTAGTAATTGCCGTGTGTAATAAAGCTCTACACGGCGATTTACATGCACTGCTCGGGGCTTAGAAGCTTTACGACCTTTCTTACGTTTCTTTGCTTGCTGGAGGTGCGGTTTCAGTATCTGTATTATCGTCGTCATCAGGCTTCACCATTGTCTCAAGCTCTTTGATATGTTCTTCATCAATCACTGAATAAACACCGTCAATAACAAGCTGTCTTGCTATCTGTGGCTCTGTAATGACACCCATTTGAAGATATTTATCGTCACGTTCTGCGTTAGCTTTCTCAACCTCGGCACGAACCTTAGCGTCTAACTGCCATAGAGGATTGAACACAACGTCCAGAGTTGGAATCTGACGACCAAATGTAGTTTGAGCAATCACTCCTAGAAGCCTTAACATGAATGGTTTTAATGACCATGTTTGCTTAGTTGCGATACTGTCATAATAGTTGCGTGCGTCATGTTCACCTGTTGCATTCATTCCCGCTGGTGATTGACCGAATAAAACCGTATATGGCATTTCGGCAGCTCCAGAAGTTTGTATCGAATATTCACGCATAAGGTCAGGTAAGCCACCAAAGCTATAAGATTTAGAGTCATACTCCTCCTCTTTATCCAAAACGATCATGCCGTTTAGACCTTTAAGCAACCCAACACTAAGAAAACGTTCTGCTACACCTTTTAGATCCTCTTTGATCTTATCAACCAAATGCGGAGTTCTAATCACATCAATTTTTGATTCATGGACTAGACTAGCAGTAGCTTTCTTTACAGCAGCATGATCTAGCAGATCTTCATAAACTTCCTGTAAAACACTGACTGGCTCTTCATTGACCACATCAGCATGACCAAATTTAATCAAGCGCGTGTGGTGGATCAGTTGGTTAGACTTCCCATCGAGCTTAAGCTTGTAAAATTCAGGTTGCTTTAGTAGCCCGCCTGCTTCATTTGGAGGTAAGTACTTTGAAGTATCGGCTTCAATCTGCTTTTTCTTCAGGACCGTGAAAAACTCCAAACGACCAACTCCTAACTTGTTTAAATCAAATGGTTGATCTAAGTTGCCGCCGTCTACTGTACCTAGAAGCACATAGCAAACGCCATATAAGCGAGAAAGGACTAGACTAGATAAGAGCACCCCATCTAAGTTAAAAGCCTTACACGCCTTTTTAAGCTTCAATAAATCGTTGTCTTGAATCCCTTCATAGAACCAACCAGCACGAAGCATGTCACTTGCAGGACGGTTGACGATTCGCTTAGCTAACCAGTGTTGATACACTGCTTCTAATTGCTCATCAGGAATTACTTTCTTAACGAATGAACCGTGAGAAGCTTTGTCCCGTTCGGTACCAATATTTGAGACAAAGTTTGTATACGCCCCTGCATCGCCAATTGCATCGGACTTTTTATCTTCAGCCATAATTTCCTCTAATCAAAAACAGTTGGCTTGCTCGCTATTGAATCGTTAATAGCATCAATTGTCGGATCCCACTGATCGTCATGGTCATGTGACCAATCAGCAGTGAGCCCTTCAATCTCTTCAACGTAGTTCAATAGCCATGATGCTTCTGCAGGTAATAAGACTCGGCCATCTTCAACATATAGGATTACATCCATAGTCCTCGATAGCTTGTCATCGCCACGCTGAATAGCCCGGATAGGTAATGTTGTTTCTTTAGCAATGGTTTGAATTAATCCGGTACCACTCGCCTTATCCTCTACAGCCATATATCGAAGCTTGCCGATTTGGGTATTGCCATCTTTGTGTTTTTTAATGAAATCCTTAGCTACTTTTAATAGTGCTGGTGCTTCCCATTTGCCGCGCTTTACATCAATGATGTAAAGGTTGTTGTCATAGCCAAGGCCAGCACATATGAACGCAGAAAAGTCATTATGCTTCTTGATCTTCTGAGCTGTATCTGCCCATATTGCACGCCACTTAAGAACTGGTAATTCCAAATATCGCGGGAACCATTCAGATTTAACAAGATCACCACCCAGCTTTTTAGGAGCTTGCTGATATTGGCTTGCAAACGTATAACGGGATACTGTTGCGCCATCTTTATCCTGTCCACCTTTTTCGAGTTGCAATAGCGATTGCAATGATTCTTTTAATGGCCAATAGCTTTGACGGCCTTTCGCATCTCGCTCAACATTGCGTGGAATTTTGCTCTGTATTTTTTCAGGCAACTTACTGATGTACTCATCATCGATAAGTGCAGGAATACTGATCTGTTCCCATTCACCAGGTACATTACCCGTCATCACAAAGTTAGTCGGATCTTCAACGTGTAACCGCTGCATGATCAGAATAATTGGCGTGTCAGATTTAGCTTTACGCGAGTTGACCGTATTTAAGATCTTTCGGTTAGCTTTACGTCTTGCGGTCTGGCTAAAAGCATCCTCAGGCTTTAATGGGTCATCCAGAATAATTGCACCGGTAAAGCCTTCATCCGCTAATGTACCGGCACGGCGACCAGTGACCTGCCCACCCATTGAAGCAGAATAAACATGACCAGCATCGTAACCATCAACAGTAGTTTTCCAGCTAGATTTTGCATCCGTACTGGTAGAAATCTTTACAGGCCATAAATTCTGAAAGTCTTCCGACTTAACAATGTTTCTTGCTGTTGCCGATACATCTTCTACAAGTGACTGCGAGAAAGATAAATACAAAAAGCGGGAGCGAGCATTACGCGCTATTCCACGGGCAATAAGGTTTGTAAGTAATTCAGTTTTACCGCTTCCGGGTGGAACGTTAATAACTAAGTTCTTAACCTTGCCAGCTATTACTTCGTCAATCTTGTCGGCAATATATTCATGATGCCAATTGACCGAAAACTTAAAGCCCATACGGGGCAAGAAAAAACGCCGTGTAAAGAATAAATGTTCTTTCTCACAGAGCTCCCGTTCTAACTGCATTTCTAGCAGCTTAGTATTTACCTTTGAGTTCATCTAACCCCTGCCGTATCTGTTCAGGCGTTGCAACAACTTGGGTTACGTTCTCGCTTTGGAGTGGCCCACCACCAGCGCCGGTTATTTCTTTGCGATTGGTATAAAGACCACCGACTTCTTTAGCCGCCTGTTCCATTAAGCTCGGCACAATGACAGGGTTTTCTTTAAATTGTTCTAGGTCAATGAATCGTTGTAAGCGTTTAAGGCGGTATGCGATGTTGGCGATCGGAATAGCACTAAGGTTGTCATTCATTTCCTTACGGACTCTATAGAACTCTTTTTTAAATTCTTCGCTTAAATCTTGCCCTGTCTTCTTTGTCGGGTCGTATGCTTCACATTGCTGTTTGGTTACTGTAATTCCAAATTCTTCTTGGACGCCTTTTGCTGTTTCGCTGGGTGTCTCATACATGGCAAGTGACCGTACTATATAGAGTTTTACCCGTTTATTTAGCCTTGCCATTTATCTCTATCCGTCCAAGTACGTCCAAGTAGAGTGGCAAAAAAATTTAAACCACCTTTAAGTTACAAGTGCCACAAGCATAATGAACATCAGCACGCGTCATCTCAGGTCTTGTATTAGCTGCTTCAACCATTCTTTTGACATCCTCACTTGCTCCATATCGACGTACAACGCCCGTAAACTCTTCAACATCGTGTCCTTGTATAGCTAATTTAGGCATACCTGTTTCCCTGTTATATGCCGGTGTTCCCCACTCGTCTTTCTTATGTGCTATGTGATAAAGCTCATGCTCAACTAAAGCACAAAAGTTCACATCGCTAGCAATACGTGAATAAGAAGCATCAAAAGTAATGAGATATTCAGGAATATGTTGAAACCACTGGATGAATTGTTCTTCTTGTCGTTCTTTCTTCCACCCACCAGCATTGAACATAACTTTTTCAGTTGTACCGATAACCTGACGTCCTTGCTTTTTAAAGCCAGATCTCACCCACATCACAGCAATATCGGGATATCTAAATGAACGTAAATGCATATGGTCAGGGTTAAATAATTTAGATTTTGGGTCTAGAAATACCTTGCCTATCCATTCCCACAATTCTGGAGCTGGGACAAAGTTTGGTGTACCCATTTCAAAAATCCATTCGGGAGGCATTGGACGAACAGGAACATGAAAGCCGACTTCGTTTTTCATAAATTGAATCCATTAAAAAAGCCGCTTATGCGGCCTTTTCTTATGCGTAGAAATAATCTCTTAAGATTCGTTCAATAAATTCGACAACTTCCTTTTTATTGTCCCCTTTAGGTACTTGATCCCAAGTAAAAGTCTCAGTTTTTTTAGTTGTACTTAAAGTAATAGTCATACCACTATTATTAAAATACATTTCTACAGGATAGCCGAGTCCACCAAGATCTCTATCTGCCTCAACCACTTCAAAGAGGATGTCACCAATATATGAACCGCTTAAATTACTAGTGTCTTTAGTTTTCATATAGAAGTTATTTACAATAACTTTAGCTAAATCTGAAAGTGCATTTTTAGACATATTAAACCTTATTTATTAATTGTTTGAATTATCTATATAAGCTTTAAATGATGAATTTCAAGATTAAATTGAAAATAAAAAGCCCCGCCAATAATCGATATTTAGCGGGATTTCTTGTGTACTAATTAGTGGTTTCTGAATTTTTTTCTTTTATTTTGTGCAATAAAGCTTTATAGGCTTCATAATCAAGAAAAATTCTAAATACTACCGTTATAAAGAAAAATACAATTCCCTGAACAATAATACCTTGGGCTAAGTCTGGTAAATGCCACTCATTTTTCAACCATTTTTGCAGTACAGGACTAATAGAAATTCTGTAAAATCCAATTACCAAAATAAAGCCAACTATAATACCCCTGTAATTTTTGACTCTATTTTTATGCCCTTTACTATTAATCAAAATTTCTTTTACACACTTTTGATCTGAGCTAAGTTTTAATTTAAAAGCTTCTCTATTTTGTGCATAGACGCGATAATCCTTAATGAATGTATTTGGATCAAAATAACTACTTAATAAAATAAATTCATCATAATAAGCAATATTTGCTCCAGTTAAAGCTCTTACTTGTGAATTCAATCGATTAGCTAATAATTTTGATTCAATAGAATCTTCATCATCAGAAGGATTATTAATTTCTTTTACTTTTTGGACAAAATTCTCTAAGTTGGCAGATTCTTCTTCATGTGTTTTTCTTAAACTTTCACGTGAGTAGAACTTTGAAGCTAATGTAATAAGTTTTTCGTAATCCATATCTTATCCCACTATAAAATTGGATCTTTTATTATTTACTCGTATAAATAAAAAGCCCACCTTTCGATGAGCTTTTCTCTTTAACCACCAGTGTGGTAGTAACTACGCAGAAAATATATCTGTCGCGTTAGGTAATCGAATAACCACCAGTGTGGTAATAATATTTACACTTCGACCACTATAATGCAAAAATAACACTTGCCTTGATCAAGGTCAATAGATCAAATTGATGCTTTCGCAACTTCATAGTGAGTTTTTTCTAATTTTCCTTGATTAAATAACCAAGTGGCAACCTCCGGCCAAGAATACATTGCTGATTTAGAAGATAACCCATACATTGGCTTAGGAAAGTTACCATCACCACGCTTATTCTGAGCATACAATGAAAGAGCCTGTCGGCTCATACCCGCTCGATCCGCCATTTCAGACAGTACTGAAAAACCTTGTTCTTCAACCACTAAATCTGAGAATCCTAAAGAACGAATATTCTCTAGTGCCGAGCGAATTGCTTTTACTGCACTTTCAGCTTCTCGATCAAACTCTAGGTATATAGTATCGTTGTAGCTACAAAGTAATGCATCATCACAACCTGCCTCAAAAAATTTATCTTCAAGGTCTGCTAGATCTGAACGAGCATCACGTACCACAACGGTAAAGTGATAAGTATTCATAGTTCATCTCCATTACATTGCTTAACTTTACGAAGGATTTGCTTTGCATGTGTTTCCGGGTCTTTAGGAGTACTCCAGACGCTCATTTGGTGCTCTGCATGACCAAGTACACATTTCAACCGACAAAATGCATGCCCTGATTTCCCCGTTTCTACAACATCCCAACCATTTTCAATTGCATATTCGATTGCCTCTCGAATATGTTTATTAGGATGCTTTTTCATTCATAATCCTTTTACTATGGCTTAAATTATAGCCAAATGTTGACAATTGTCAACACTGGCTTTATTGCTATAAATATTACTTCGATATCTATACTTTAGAAAAATACCTATTTTCGTAATCTTCACGATCACAATCAAACGTATTCGCCCAACTCTCTGCAAAACATCGAGCTACGTGTGCCAGACTTTTTATATCACTACCCTTATCAGCTTTTTCTTCAATAATCTTGCACATCACATTAAGCTGTTCTGCCATATCGCTGGCAAAGCCTATCAGTTGAATCATATGCTTTAGATCAGCTTCTACTACTGCAACAGGTTCTTTAATCACTATTGTCATTTTGCTTTCTCCTGTTGTTCAAGATAGGCATATCCAACCATAGCTAAGCGTTTTTGGGCCTGTTCAGCGAGCTGAAGCATTTCTTTAAAATACTCAACACAATTGGATGAGCAATTTAATAACTCTAAAAATGCTTCACCGTCACCCTCACTATTCAATGTAGAGTGCAAAAGCTCATTAAATGATTGAGTTAATGAGGCCAATGTAATACGTCGCATTACTCCAACTTCATTTGTCTCATATTTTTCGATTTCTTCGAAGGTCAATAATGCTTCAAAGTTGCTATTGTTAGTTATTTGGACCATACTATTCATCGTTAATACTCCAAGTGTTAGCAATCCAAAGCCCTTTAATTCCGCCAAGAATTCTTTGAAGGGCTTTTTTATTGCCTAAATTAAACATGATTGTTTCCTAGAAGCTTTGAAAGCTTGGTTAATCCCTTTGGTGTTACTCTCACCTGCTCTGTGATTTTGGTTGAACCATCTCCACGTGTTACTTCCATCACTTTATGTTCTAAATAACCTGACTGTACTTTGTCTTGATATCCTAAATAGTGAGTAGCGCCTGCACGTTTATAAATCCACTGTTTACGGTTAAGTAAAGAAATAAAGTCTTTAGGACGCATTTGTAATGCTTTTGCAGTATCGGTTAAACATAAGCTTCCATCAGCCGTAGCAATTCGGTCAAACGCTTCTACGGTAGGTTGCATAACCTCAACTTTCTGCTCCAGTTCAATCACTTTTTCTGAATAAGTCAGTAAAGCATTACGTAAAAGATTTGGATCAGACAATAGCTGCATTGGGTCTACAGGTTTTGCTACTTGTGCTTCTAGCTCTTGCCAACGGTCTACTAAACGAGCTGTAAATTCTGGGCAAAGTTGAGCAACCACGATAATGCTGTCACGTTTGCCTTGTTCACCCTCAAAAACATATACACCAACTTTTGAAACAAACCCTAAGTTATTGATTTTTTCGAAATTCGTCATTGGAGTATTTCGAATAACACCTTTTTGTATAAGTCTCTCAATTGAGACTTTTACATTTCTATGCTCAGATTGGACCAATTCAGAAATTTCCAAACTGTTCATAGACTGGGCTTGTATTGAGACAATTGCATTCATTCTTTTAT
Source organism: Acinetobacter sp. 1542444 (assembly GCF_000581835.1). Classification (NCBI taxonomy): domain Bacteria; kingdom Pseudomonadati; phylum Pseudomonadota; class Gammaproteobacteria; order Moraxellales; family Moraxellaceae; genus Acinetobacter; species Acinetobacter sp. 1542444. The sequence continues at coordinate 91,100 of NZ_JEYA01000002.1, forward strand.
TCCTTCTTGGCTTAGTAATAACTTGACTGCCCTATTGATAAGATAGTTCATTGAACGTTCTTCACACTCAGCTTTTTCTTTGAGTTGTTTGTGCGCATCAATTTCCAAGCGAACTTTTACATATATAAATTCTTTAAATTTCATAATACCTCCAATTGCCACAATTTGTGGCATTTAATTAATATAGCCACACTTTGTGGTAATGTAAATAAGTTAACTAAAATATTTGCCACAATTTGTGGCTTACGAGGTCATTTATGAGTAACCAAGCTGATCACACTATTGTTCGATTACGTGTTCCTCCTGAATTGAAAGAAAAAATTGAAAAAGCTGCCGAAGAAAATAACCGCTCGCAAAGTGCAGAAATGGTTTCTAGACTAGAAGAAAGCTTCCAACAAAATAATAATGCCACTGATAAATTCATTGAAGATTTACTTAAGCAACTAAAAATTGAATATGCATCTCTTGAAGTTAAATACCAAACACATCAAAAGACTTTAGAAAACTTAGAAAAAACATATCGTGAACACCTAAATATGTATGAAAAACAAATTCAATTTATGAATCAAAGCTATGAATCTCAAATAAATAATTTACTTAATGCCCTTGCAGATTATAAAAAGTAATACTTTTTTGAAAATCAATAAAAAGCCTCATCATGGGGATGAGGCTAGTTTGAATGCTTTATTAGGTTATTCAAAGAAGTACACTAGTACATTTTAAATTGTGCTAGCACTTTTCATTTTTTTATACTTACGTGTAAAGTTGTATACAGTGCTATAAGGCAAACTTATTTCTTCAAGATCATGAATATCTGAAGCAAAGGTTGTTACTTTATCCCACTTCCCTGTGTCCCAAAGACATTTTATTTCCTCAAAAATTTGATCTCTGCTCTCTTTTAATTTTTTTGCTTTTGCCTTTCCACCCTTCGATTGAGCTACATATTCAATCTGCTCCTCTTCTTCAAAATGACTTTGAATATATGATTCAAGTCTGACATCAGTTGTAATTAAAAATTTTAGAAAAAAAAGATTATCACTATATTTATTAATAAGAATTTTTGCTGCACATAGCTGCCAAAAAAATGTAGCTAATCTTAAATGTGATAGGGAAAATATCCCTGAACCATTCGGATTATTAAAAACTATTTCAATTTCTTTTAATTTCAAATTTATATTTTTTAAGCTCAACTTTTTTCTTTTAGATGTTTTAGAACCTGGTATCTCATTGAACACTAGATTATAGAAATAAACTGGTTCCACAAGCTCAAAATTTTCTTCTAATTTAAATCTTAGATTTATTGCATAGAGATATAGACTAATTATAAAAGCTTTTTCATGGTCTACACGACCATACTTTTCAAACTTAGAACTTATTTGTTTATCTAAGACCTTTTCAAATAATGAAATGTCTCCAAACTTCTCAATGGTTTCATTAACCAAGGCTCGGAATTTAGGTAATTCTAGTTGTTTTAATAAAGTTCTGAATTGCTGACTCACATCAACCCTAAATTTCAATCCAGTCAGAACCCTTTGTAGTCTGTTTGAGATATCGTCTAATGTTTTATAGGAGTATTCCTCAATCGTATATTTTTCCATGTTACCCCAGATAAATCATATACAAAGATTTATTAATAGCTTAATAATATACCCCAACCTGAGTCACTTGTGGGGTAGAATTTCTATATAACGTGTTGTATGGTTTGAGGAGATTTAGAACACTTTGGATGATTATCAAATTATCTTTGACTTCTAAAATTCAATGTATTTCACCAAATAGCATATTAATAGTTCAGCGGACTTATTATGATTCTAGATCGCGATCTTCAACTCGAATTACTTACTAAACTTAGTTCTACTTATCCAGGATATTATAATTTAGATAAAGATTATTCTTATAATTCAGAAAGATACAAACAAGTTATCGTAAATTTGTATTATCTTATGCAGCATGGTTTAGTAGAAGATAAAAGCTTGATGAAAACAACAGGATTCGGTGGGAATTTTGGTCTGCAATTTGAATTACCAACAATTACACATAAAGGTATGGATTTTCTTGCAAATGATGGTGGGCTTTCAGCAATTTTAAATATTGTGACTGTAAAATTTGAAGCTAACACTTTAAAAGCTATATTAGCAAATCATATCAACCGTGCTGATCTACCAGAAGAGAAGAAGAAAACAATGTTGGACACTATTGATGAATTGCCAGCAGAGAGTATTAAGCATTTAACTACTAAGCTACTTGATGCGGGACTGGAAAATATACCTAGTGCATTAATAATAATTTCATCATATCTGGGTCTATCTTAATTAAAAATTAGTCCAGTCTGTACCACTTGATATTTCCATATGTGATGGATGAGGATTCTTAGGAATTAATGTATCCTCATTAAAAATAAATTGCTTCTGCTCATTTTCAACAAACCAAACGCACTCAACGTTTCCACGTTCTTCAAATATTCTATTCACTGTCATCGCTGGGCTACCAGATTTTAAATAAACGACATCTCCAATATTAAACTTACTCATATTATTAACTCTTAAGCTTATAAGTTTTAGAAGATATAACTATACCCCACCTATGGATATTGTTAAATGCCAAAGAACAAGAAAATCAATCTGTAATCATTACAAAGTAGATTTATAGATTCTAAAAACTGTTCTAGAGAAAGAGAAATGGCTTTAATCAACTGTAAAGAATGTGAGAAAAAATTTAGCAATCTTGCTTATGCATGTCCTAAGTGTGGTGCACCAACTTCATATTCAACAGGAACCAATGAGGTATCTATTCAAACTGATAAATCATCTTCTTTTGATTTACTTGAGACGGAAACTCGAAATCAAATCATGACCTATTACTGGAGTTTACATGATGAAATCGCCCGACTAGGGGGTGAAGTACCAGAAAAACCAAAGTATCCTGAAGAAGAGATTGTAAGGGCAATAATTACTAGAATAATGCACTCACATAGGATGTTTTTAACTATCAATCATTTTGATGGAAAACCTCAGATTCAATTTATTCCAAATGATTGTTGGATTCTAACTAGTGAAAATATTGTAAAAATTATTGCTGATCGTGAAGGTCCTAAAAAAGAGCTTTTACCCGATATTATTCAAGCTGCAGTGAATCGGCTGGCTAAAGCACCCTAGAGTGCTTTAATCTAGATGGTCAAATTCACTTCTTTGAAAAGGTTTTTCCAAAGTATAAATACGCTCATTTAATTCCCTAATCTCATCTTTTAAAAATTCTATATCCTTTTCGCTGTATTCATTAATTACTTCTAGTTCTTGCACTTTAGATTCAAGGCTTTCAATTCTAATTAGAAAATTCATGGAGTTTTCATTCGTTTTCTTTTCAAGTTGATCCAGACCCCGCCAAAGAATTACTCCAATACCAAAAATCAATATATAGATATTTTCCTTTGCTAAAGTTGCAAAAATCCATAGCCCAATAAAATAAATAATAATCTTGAATATCTTTTTCATTATTCTCTCCTCATGAATGAAGAGAGGATAACAGAAAGTTTCTTACTGAACAGGAAATATAGGCCTTCATAAAAAACCACCCGAGAGTGGTTTGTTATTACTTAAGTCCGGCTATGCTTTCAGCCTTACTCGTTAAATTGGATATCACTTTATAACCTATCACAGCGCCACCAATTAATAAGATCACAAATGCACCATATAAGATATTGAGAAATGCCTCACCTAACCGATTGCTCTTTGATTTTTTATTCGTAATTTCGCTTAGAACCACGTTATGATTGGAGTCCACACTACCTTTTAACGTCGTAAAACTATCGACTAATGGCTGTGTTAATAAGCGAACCTTTTCCTCCATTCTAGCATCCGCTTGTTCCTCAATTTCTTGAGCAAATGACGCTAGTGCTCCTCTTAAGAACTCATTAACAAGCTCTTCTGCTCGTTTTTGGAAGCCAGAAAGAGTGCTATCAAGACAAGAGACACGGTGAAACTCGACCCATTGCTCTTTAGTGGGATCTTCACCTGTTTCTTGCTCAATGCGACGAATAAATTCGATTTTATGTTCTTTATACAAAACATAAGCGATTGCACCAACAAGATCATTCTCGTTACGGACCAATCGCTTATAAATCCAATTATAATTTGGATTAACTTCTAATAAAGGAAATAGCTGTATATCAGCTGACATTACGCAGTTTTTCCAAATGCCCTAGCTTTAGCATAAGCTTCATTCATCTCTTCTCGTGATAAATGAACTTTACTTACGTAATCAGCAGTTTGCTTAGGAATTGATTTATTAGTAATAGTTCTGTATTCAGAAAATGAAGATTTTGTCATTTCTTCACGAACTTCTGCAATTAACTCTTTTGTAAACATATAAGCCGATCTTTTCATCCATCACCTCCAGATAATGACAGAAAACCTCTTGGATGCAGCGTATGAAATCTAGCGAAATAGATTCAGCGACCAAGAGGTGTATGCAGTCATCATATTTAGTAATGACAAAAGTGTCAATACAGAATCGTAGCGCCAATGTCAATCACTTGACCGCATTATGTGTCAACAACACCGCTAAGCTACGTCGCAGAGTCTAAGTTATGTACCAAAAGTCAGTGCTTAAGTCTTCGTCGCTCGTTGCGTCGCCTTCTTATGCGCCTCATCCAAGAACATATCGTCTATATAAATAAGCTTAAGCTTTGTACTTCTCAGTAAACTGTCTAACTTTTCTTAAATCATCAGATTTATGGAATAGCAGTCCTAGTTTAATTAAGTTTTCTGGGGTTAATAATCGATTTCCACATTTCCCCCTAACACTCACATATTTTTAGCTAATTCTTTTGCCAAACATTGTTCATGCCATGTGGTTTGGAAGTTCTCGACAGCTTTTGACTTAATGAGAGGATCTTCAAATAGCTTTGAAGAATATGCAGATTTGATAAGCTCTTGATAAAGTTGTTTGGCTTGTTGCTCTTCAAGATGATTGGCGATGTCATGTAACTCTTTAGCGGGCACTTCATGTTGTCTAGCATCCATCACGCCACTCGCTGCTTTTTTCACAGTTTCACAGTAATGAAGTTCCATTGCTTCTGATGCTGCATAACATTGAATTGAAACTGCGCTTATAAAGAGGAATATAAATCTCATAATCTCACCTTAATTTGACGCGCAAGGTTAGCAACTAATCTGCCCAAATTTAAGTTAAAAAAGGTTATTTTTGTTTTCTCTTCTTTTATTTCACCTTTTGCACTTGAGTATTAGAAGCTCTCAGCACTGTTCCATCTGCCGCGACTGGTGCCATAAGTGGAATTTGCTGACCTGTAGTTTTATCAATTAACAGAGAATGGCGCTCTCCACTTTCAAATAGGTTGTGCTCTCCCCATTGTCGTAGAGCCACAATCACTGGGAACAAACTCTCCCCTTTAGCGGTCAATACATATTCTTGATAAGCGGTGCCATCTGAAGCATCTTGTAGTTCAAGAACACCAGCATCGACTAATTTTTTTAGGCGATCAGAAAGAATATTACGTGCCACTCCCAAGCTGCGCTGGAAATCTCCAAAACGGCGCATTCCATCAAAAGCATCACGCACAATAAGCAGTGACCAGCGATCTCCTATGAGATTGACGCAACGTGCAACAGGACAAGGTTCATCTTTTAACAATTTAGAGTTCGTCATCGAGTTTCCTTACCAATCATCAGCAATAAGCCATCTAGTTGCATTTTAAAACTAGCAGGCTTAATATTCAACCAGTTGCATTTTAAAACTAGTTTGAGTGAGTTTAGAGCCATGAAAGCTTCTCTTGCATCTTCAACTTCATCCGCCGAAAGTGATAAACCGCTTCCAAGCATGCCTCGTGGCGTAATTTTGCTGTTTGCTATAGCTAGTGGTGCAAGCGTAGCAAATGTCTATTATGCGCAGCCTTTGCTCGACATTTTGGCGAGTGACTTTAATGTTAGTCATGCCACCATTGGTGGTGTGGTTACGGCTACTCAAATAGGTTGTGCCCTAGCCTTAGTGTTTTTAGTGCCGTTGGGTGATTTGATAAATCGGCGTCGGTTAATGGCTCTACAGTTAATTGCCTTAATATCTGCATTGTTAGTGGTTGGCTTTGCTCATTCTACGATTATTCTTTTGGCAGGAATGCTTGCGGTAGGTTTACTCGGCACAGCCATGACTCAAGGGCTTATTGCCTATGCTGCGAGTGCTGCTCTCCCACATGAGCAAGGCCATGCGGTCGGTACTGCACAGAGCGGTGTGTTCATTGGGTTACTGCTTGCCCGTGTATTTTCAGGGGGAATTAGTGATGTGGCGGGGTGGCGCGGCGTGTACTTCTGTGCAGCCCTCATCATGCTCATGATTGCATTGCCGCTTTGGAAACGTCTGCCTCATTTAAATATTCACCCCAGTGCCATGCGCTACCCGCAGCTTCTAGCCTCTATGTTAAAACTAATACGCCAAGAAAAAGTGCTACAAGTGCGCGGTGTGTTAGCTTTACTCATGTTCGCGGCATTTAATATTTTCTGGAGCGCATTAGTACTGCCGTTAAGTGCCCCGCCTTATAGCTTCTCGCATACTGTAATTGGGTCTTTTGGACTCGTTGGAGTGATTGGTGCTTTGGCTGCTGCACGTGCAGGTTACTGGGCAGACCGTGGATATGCTCAGCGCACAAGCTTGGCGGCACTATTAATATTACTGCTCGCATGGGGCCCACTTTCACTCATGGCCTACTCGCTCTGGGCACTTGTGATTGGCATCGTATTGCTAGACTTGGGCGGACAAGCTCTGCATGTGACCAACCAGAGTATGATTTTTCGTACTCGTCCAGAAGCGCATAGCCGTCTTGTTGGTCTATACATGCTCTTTTATGCGGTAGGTAGTGGATTAGGTGCAATCAGCACAACAGCGACTTATGCTTATGCTGGTTGGCTTGGTGTATGTGCACTCGGTGCAGGTGTTAGCCTTCTGACATTATTATTTTGGTGGATGACACGCCATATCATGCCTCAAATCACTCATGAAAAAGATAACAATATGTAAATAAATAAAATATAATAATCAAAAGTTTTATAAACCCATGAATAAGAAAGTTTAGTCTTTAAATCTTAAGTTCGAACGGTAATAGAATGAAATCTTCATTAACAATCTAAAGATTGATATGCAACTTTAGACAATTACTATCAAATATATGCAAATCCCTATAGGAACAAAATTGGGTATTAATAATAAATTGCTTTACACGGCTGTATTTGCCCTTGTTGCAGGATGCCACCAACAAGAAGCAAACGACAGTACAAATGCTGTGAAACTCCCAGCCTATCAGTACGATGGTTTCTCTGGTTCAGCACGCTTAAAAGGAAACTTAGAGTTAAAGCAAGGATGTCTTTATGTGAAAGATATACTCATTGTCTTTCCAGAACATAGCGCTCAGTGGGATGCTGAAAAAAGCACTTTAAGTTATAAAGGTCAGCAGATCGGCTTAGGCAATAGATTAGATATTACTGGAAGTATTGGTGATTTTGAGCAAGACAATCTACGTATTAGGCATTTGAGTCCCATGTGTGATCATCAGAATATTTGGTTTGCCGGCTAATCTTTTGTGAAGAGTATGAGTAAAAAAAGCCCCCGTCTGGGAGCTTTTTTAAAATAGTTTAGGCGCTGTTATTTACAGCTTAAAACTTAACTGGGGTGAATTTCTGCCGTTAATCTTTGCAAATCATGACCCGAAGGTGCTTGGTAAACACGTAAACCAAATTCGGGAAGAATCGCAATTAAATGGTCAAAAATATCTGACTGAATCGCTTCATAAGAAACCCATGCAATCGTGTTGGTAAATGCATAAATTTCTAACGGCAACCCTTGGCTTGTCGGCTGTAACTGACGAACAATAATGGTTTGATTTTGAGCAATACCCTTGTGCTGACGTAAGTAAAATTCAACATAGGCTCTAAATGTACCAATATTGGTTAGACGGCGCTTGTTGTAACGAGATTGATTGCTTAAATGCTTATTGAATTCTTCAATTTCAGAATTCTTTGCATTTAAGTATTGATCGAGCAATAAAAAGTCTTTGAGCTTTTGTTGCTCTTCATCACTCATGAAATGAACGCTACTTTGATCGATGAAAAGTGAACGCTTCATTCGACGGCAACCCGAATTGCTCATGCCTCGCCAGTTTTTAAATGTATCGGTCACGAGCTTATTGGTTGGAATGGTGGTATAGGTTTTATCGAAATTTTGAACAGTCACGGTATGCAGTGAAATATCAATTACATCACCATCTGCATTGAGTGATGGCATTTCAATCCAGTCGCCAATACGCACCATGTCATAAGAGGCAATTTGTACACTCGCCACCAAAGACAAAATGGTGTTTTGGAAAACCAGCATTAATACCGCTGCCATTGCACCAAAACCTGCAAGTAAAGTGAACACATCCTTTTTAAGGAATGTTCCCAAAATCATGAGGCCACACACAACAAATAAAATGAGTTTAACCAGTTGTAAGTAACCTTTAATCGGCTTATTTCTAGATTTCGGATTACGCTGATAAATAAGGTTAAAGATGTTTAACAGCTCGCTGATCGTAAGCGCGAGTGTAAGAAAAATGAATGCTTGCGCGCCCATCTCCACAAAAGCAATAAACTTCGGAGATAGATGAGGAACCGTTGCAATACCGTTCATAATCACAACGGCAGGAACAATATTTGCAAATTTCTTTATAACGCTATGCTGAGCAAAAATAGATTGATTCGGAGATTTGAGTTTTGTGACTAAATGACGAACGCCCCGAACAATAATGCGTTTAGCAATAAAATTTGCTATTGCTGCAAATAAAATCAAAATAGTGAGTGAAACAAACATCTCTAGCCAAGGATATTGGCTTAACTCACCCCGAATATCACGGAAAAAATTTAAAAAATCCAAACCTATACACCTTAAAACTTTCTTTTCTAGAATTTTAGGGGTTAAGAACGTTTCTCATAAGGTTTGTTTACATATGTAGTCATAAATACAACAACTAAGTTATATACCCACTCAAATTTAAATCGAATCGCTTAATTTCACCCCCTTGCCTATTTATGTTTAAGATTGATTCTAGAAAGTAGATCGAAGCTATCAGCTCCTTTAGAATAATGTGCTAAACGAAGGCTTCTGGTTGTATTGAGTGAAATTTTCTGACTTTTTTACTTTTATTGGAGTGGTCTGGTTCAGCTTATTCTTTACCTATATTGTCTGGACATTTTTTCTTAAAAGTCAGGTTCAAAGATTTTTAATTTATAAACGAGGAAAGATGACTTCTGCCGAGGTCGTATATTTTCAAGACTCATTAGCTAAGGTGCAATATCGCCCTTTATGCTATATCAAATTAAAATTCCAAACTGAGCAAGGCCAAATCATTACTGAAAATCTAAAGGTGCTTATTGCTAAGCAAGATCAACATAAATATAAAGTCGGTAGCATTATTAATATTAAATATGATCCTAAAAATTTAAAGAATATTTCGATATTGGGCGAAGTGATGATTTAGGTCATTAGAGATTATTTAAAAAGTACGACAAACCTTGAGGTGCGCGTCCGTTTAAACGACTACTTGTAGTTACTCGAACCAGATTGCTCCAAGTAATATTGCAACAATGATGGATCAATTTTTTGATTAGTGATACATCTTCATGACATGAAATAGGCTCAAAGCCACCAACCAAAAGATAGACCTCTGCACTAAAACTTAAATTTGCCCCATGAATATGCGCGTGATCCATCTGATCTTTATAGTGCGCTAAATATTTCTGCTGTTTCGTTATAGAGAGATGACTAAAATCATCTAGCGTCACAGTGCCGCAAATTGCATCTGTGGGTTGATGCTGGATTTGATAGCGTAGCCAATCTGGACTCACCACGGTGTCTGCATCAGTACATGCAATCCAAGTGACGCCACGCCTGATTAAATGACGGATTCCTAAATCCCTCGCTTGCCCTACACATGCATAGTTGCATTCAATCCAATTAATCTGATGACTTTGGACAATCAACCGCGACTGATCTGTACAGTTATCAAGTACAACAAGCACTTCTACCTCATAACCAGAAATATTATCTATGGCGACCTGAATAGATTGCAAACAGGCAGATAGATAGTGCTCTTCGTTATGTGCTGGAATGACGATACCTATTTTCATCTTAGTTTTTCCTGCTGTGCTAAAGAGGAAGTATTCGCCGTCCACAGATCAATCATAAAGTCTAGGTCGTTTAAGCTGAGGTAATGATGAAATGGGAAATGTTGCTGAAAAGCTTGATGCACTTGTTCGGCGTTTAACTCAAAATCTTGAATTTCATGACGCCAGTGACAACACAGAATCTCGCCATCATCATTTAAACTATGCTTTAACTTTTCAATAAACTGATGCAATTCATCCTTGGATAAGTAATAGGCCATCTCACTAATTAAAATTAGGTCAAATTTTTGAATCGAGTAGTCTTCGGGTATTTTTCTGTTTTCAACAATGACATGCTCAAATTCTTTTAAACGCTCGGAAGCCAAGCGAACAGCACACTCAGAGACGTCTATACACACTAACTCCTCAGCTCTTTGTGCCAAATGAAAACTTAAATGGCCATTTGAACAGCCTACTTCTAGCACCTTTGAATAGCGGGGTTTTGTCAGCAGTGCGAGACAAATTTGTCTTTTACGAGCTTCATACCAGTGAGCGTCATAGCCCCATGGATCACTGTTATGACGATATAAATCTTCAAAGTACACGCGAGAATGAATCACTTAAATAAACCTCATAAGGCATTAAAAGACGTTTAATCGCACTTGGAGAGAGAACCGCAGCATTACCCGTAGTTTCATCTGCTTCAAGTTGGGTTTTAAACTGCAAAATTGCTTGATGTTTTTTAGTTAGCTGTTCTTGTGTTAAGGAAAATGCTTTTGCTCGGTGCCAATCAATGCGTCGGTCTAAAGGCTGTGCCCAATGCCAAGCCCAAATTAATACGTGTAAACAGAGTAGTTGCTTAGCAGTTGCATAGGCTTGTACGGTTTTACCCACTGCTTCATGGTCTGGGTGCCCATCAAATTCATAGCTACAAATTAGAATATCTTCGGCTTGAATTAACTTGTCTAAACTCTGCCACAGTTGTTCGGTTTGCAAATGGATCTGGCCATCTAACAAATTAAGCTCTACACGCTCGGTTGACTCTGTTACCCCTAAGCAATTTAAGGCTGCCAAGCTTTCTTGCGGGCGAAGAATATTGAGCTGATCCGGAGGATATTTTGTAGAGTTAGGATGACTTTGGGTGCCGTTACTTACCGCTAACACCAAAATCTTGCAGTTCAGTGTAATCAGCTGCTGCATTAATCCGCCACAGCCAAGTATTTCATCATCCGGATGTGGCGCAACAATTACTACTCTTTTTGAGCGAAATAGCTCAAGATCTAAAGCTGCTAACGGTTGTTCTTTAAATGCCTTTAACCATTGCTCTTTGGCTGTCCCCTCACCAAAAATAACGCGGTCTTCAACCAAAGGATGTTTTAAAGTTCCCATAGGCTTTGCTCCGACACACAGAGTTCTGCAATTTGTTCATAGTCAAAAGCAGCATGACTTTGTCGTATAAACACAGGTAAATCTGCCATGAGATGAGCAAATGTTGCATCTTCACAAAAAGGACGTGCGCCTAAAGCTTTCCCTACTCGCTCAATAATGCTCAGGCAGCATTGTTCTGTTTGGGCACGCAATATTCGAATTTCCCGCTCATGACTTAGCGTTGGTTTCTGGTCAATCAGCTTGGCCACATATTGAAAATACTGCTTAGTGATTTCTAGTTGCTGAGCGACCTCACCTAAATACAATTTTTTATAAGGATTCGGATTTGCCTGACAGCTTTCTTGCAAAAAGTTAGCTAGACGCACGGCGGCACCATACCAACAGGCCGCTACACCTGCTGCACCATGCCAAAAACCTGGACGTTTTAAATAACTGTTTGGCTGACCAATCAGTTTAACAGGTGTATTTTCAAAGCTAACTTGTGCAGTCTGTGTCGCATGCATGCCTACAGCGTGCCAGTGGCTTAGATCGGTTGTAATGGATGGATGACTTAAGTCGACAATACAAAGCTGCGCCTGCCCTTGTTGGTCTTTATAACTTATTAAAGCTTTTTGAATAAATTCAGCACCAGAGCACCAAGGTTTTATGCCATTACAAAGATTGTCTTTTATTTGCAATGGTGCTGGTCCACCGTCTGCTGCCCAAACTGCCCAAGTCTGGTCATCTATTTCTTGCTGATAACCCAATTCATTTAAAATACTTAAAGCATCACAATGAGACTCAAAAAGCTTGGCTAGACTTAAGTCGACTCCAGCAATCTGCGCAAAAAGTTGCCAACGTTGATAGGTTTGACCCGAAGCTGGATGAGGCAAATTTTGAGTTAAATTTACAAGCTGAAAAAGTAAATTTATACGAAGCTTACTTTTATCTTCAGCTAGGGCAGCTTCAAATTCACTCAAACTGCTCAGTATCGTCATGTTTATAGGTATTTTAATATTCATTGCAAATAATTATTTATAAGACTTAACCCAACCATAACTAAAGATTTCTGTATAGATAAACATATAAATTGTAATAAAAAGAAAAATATTATTAGTTTTATATCTAATTATTTCATTGTTACTCAAATATCACGGTTAAGTGAACTTATAATCCGATCATGTAAGGTTTATTAAAAACTCAACATTTAATCGATTATTTAAAGTAGTTTAGTTCTTACCGTTTTTCTATTTCCAAAGAAGAGGTCTAAAATGAACACTTTAAATATTAATGATATTAAAAAACACGCAGATGTTATTGCTTCTTGTGGTACTAAAGTAGGTACTGTCGATCATCTTGAAGGTGAAAACCAGTTAAAACTCACCCGAGACGAAAGTGGTCAACATCACCTTATTCCTACAGGATGGATTGGGGAAGTAAAAGAAGACCAAGTTATTCTGAATAAAAATTCAGAGGAAGTTAAAGATCAGTGGCAAGCGATCTAAACTTCTAAGCTAGCTAGTTTTAGCTAGATTAAAATAAAATAAATTTATAATTAAAAATTTAAATTATAAAAACCAAAGCTCCTTTTTATTAAGGAGCTTTTTTTATTCATCTCATATTTAAAATAAAAAAGCTTACCCTCGTGTTGTGTTAAATATACCCAATCTTTAACAGAGCTGCTTTTATCTCTATAAACCTTTTTGAGTCTCATTTTGTCCCTTAAGCACATGGTGATCAATTTTACTTAATGCTAAAAATTGTCCATTCGCATTAAATGAACAATTATGAATAGGGTGACGTATATGATCACAGGGAATCATCAGCTTAAAGCAAGAAAGGTCCATTTCGATTTTACCGAATCATCGGTCTGTTGGATGCCGAATGATCCGCTATGCTCACATGTCGCCAATGGCATCAACATGCTCTTGCCGGCTGGTGAGTTTTGGTTTTGCCGTGTGTTTAATAAAACCCTACCCTTGATTACCGATGAAACATTAAAACAAGAAGTGATTGGCTTTGTCCGTCAAGAAGCTGCTCATGCACGTGCCCATGAAAAAGCACAGGACTTCTTACGTGAAAATGGTTACGACATTCAAGAAACACTCAACCGTGCCCATTTTGTTTTTAATATTTTGTTGGGTGACAAACCTCTAGGCATACCATTTTTAAAAGGCGAAAAGCTTGATGAATATTGGTTACTTTTCCGAGTAGGCGTGATTGCTGCAATCGAGCACTTTACGGGAACCATTGGTCAGTGGACGCTGGATAGTAAGACTTGGGACCAAGCTGACCCTGCTATGGCAGATTTGTTCCGTTGGCATTTGGCTGAAGAAGTAGAACATCGCTGTGTTGCTTACGATTTATTTGAACACCTTTTAACAAACAAGTTTGGATTTTATGTGTCGCGCCAAGTGATTATGGCGGCCGTTTTTCCACTGTTTATTTACTTCCTTGCTGACTTTGCCCGTAGTTTAGGTAAGCAAGATTTAGAACACGAAGATATTCAAAAATTGATGCGCCGTGGCTACTTCAAAATTATTCGTGAATTTGAAAAAACCGCAACTCGCTCAGACAACTTACCGACCATTAAATATTTGTGGAAAGCGACGTTAAGATGGGTTTCACCAAAATTTAACCCAATTCATGAAGGAGATACGGAGCAAGCTTTAGCTTATATGGCTCGCTCGCCTGCGGTTCAATATTTTGAAGGAATGGCGCAGGCCGCAAAACCTGTGTAATTGAACTAAGCGCTTATTTCAATACAAAGTAAAGCCTCTTTTTGGGAGGCTTTCTTTCGTTTAAGTATTATCTAGACCGACACAGATTAAAAAGAAACAATCGAACTAGCGCGCTTTCATCGATGCTGTTTTTTTCAAAAAGTCGGAACATTGCCCCGTCAATCATAAATAAAAACATGTAAGCGTCTTCGACTGAGGCGGTAGTTTTAACGGTTAAAAGCAGTTTATAAATTTCATTGATGAGCCAAGTTCGGTACTCAATCGTAACGCCATAGGCCTTGGGATAGACTCTTTTAATTTCAAACAATGCCTTAAAGGGTAAATGATATGGTCCTTCTAAACTCGCATGTAAAAAGTAAATTTGCTTAAGTTTATCCAGCACCATAAGTCCATTGTAAGAATAGAGAATGGAAAACACTTTGTCTTTTAGCGTGTCTTTTTGAAAACTGATACACCTCTCGATTAGCCGTTCTTTTGAGTGAAAGGCATTATAAAAAGTGGCTTTGGAAACTTTGGCTTCACTAATAATTCGGTCGACACCAACTTTATGAAACCCATATTGATTAAATAAGTCTTTTGCTACGTGAAGCACTTTTAATGCTTTAAAGGAAGATTGTAAATTTGGCATAGATATACCGCTTAAAATAATTTTTTGTTGTGTGTAAATGAGATAGAAATGCCGTCACTCTTAAAATGAGTGCTAAAAACAGGCATGCAAAAGCCGCACAAAATGGCGTGCTGACCTATCTCAAGTTTTATAGTTGCTGTGTTTTAGATTCTTAAGGTGTAGAAAACCTAGAGTCGATTGAACCGCTTTATAGATTGCTCGAGTGGTATGAATAGAGAGACTTTGGCAAAAGCCAATAAAGAAGAAATAGTACGCATAGCGGACTCCTTTGGGTATAAAGAAGCTTCACCACATTACTGTCAAATAATGGTGGCGAAACGAGAGAAGGTTGACAGACTGATACCCAAAAGATCAGCACACCCGAAGGTGTCCCCCTCCCGTTCCGCCGCAGAGGGGGCACGCAGGGATGCCCACAAAAAAGAGAGACTTTTTCGTGTGCTTTGGGTATGCGGCCTGTCAAAGCCGACTGGCAATGTGGCCAGCAAGCAAAGGATAATCGGAGGGGTTTTAGGTGTCAATGTGATATTGGCTACAAATAAAGCTTTAAAAACATGAGTAAAAAGATTTATTAATACCTTAGAGAATGCTTTTATTTTTTTAGATTTTAAAATGTAAGTAAAACTTAAAAATGCAATTCGTTATATTAATTCATTAAGACTTTGAATACCGAGTTTTACGCCATAGCTACCTTCACTATCGTTATCAAGCCAACCACCATTAATTAAAGCTGGCACAGTCTTATTTATCACTTTACCAGCTAATAGTTTGGCATCATTTCTACTTAAATAGCCAACTGTTAAACCGTTAATTTCAATTTTAACTGCGTTCTTGTCATAAGCATTAAAAGGTTCAGAAACAACTCTAGCCATTACTTCTACATATTTTGACTTTTCTTGTTTAGGCCCAGCAATCTTTCTTAAATTTGCTTGATAGGATTGCTCCCCAACAATATCAACTAAATAGACTATTGATCTTTCACCAGTGAGATTTTTCTTCTTATGTTTTTTACTTAATATTAAAAATAAAACCAATAAGCCAAATACTCCCAATATCATTTCCATTCTTTTTCCTCTTATTATTCATAAAAAATACAAAACTAAAGATATTAAAAAGAGTAAACCAGAAATCAGCTTACTCTTTCATACCCTTATTTAATGACAATGATGGTCACCAGTTTTACTATTCGTATGACATCCTTTAGAGTTTGTACCCCCAGAATGAGCATTAACCTGTGTAACTGCTAAACCGATTAGACAAATGAATAAAAGTTTTTTCATGAGTTTATTTCCTTCAAGTCGGAATTATAATTGAGTTTTTATTGTACAAAATAAAATTATTAAGCTTTGATAAAACAGATGAGTGACTTATAAACTTTAGTCTAGTTTCTATTTATAACTATTTTGTTGAAATATCCCTTTAAAAAGATAAACCATGAAAATTTGTATTGTAGGCCCTTCTGGCGCTGGTAAAACAACTATCACTAAGAAATTAGCTGATGAATTAAACATATCAACTTATGAGTTTGATGAGATCTACTGGAATATAAGTGGAACTGAGTTTATAAAGAATTCGGAAGAAGCAATCTCAAGTGGTACTCAAGAAATCGCCTTACAGGATAGCTGGATTGTAGAAGGAGCTTACGATAAACGCTTACTTCCATTACTTCTTGAATGCTCTTTAATTTTAAAAATGGAAGTTCCTTTTTATTTAAGAACAATAAGGCTTTTACAACGTTATTTAAAGTCTATAGTTACACGCAAGAAACCCAAAGAAACTCTAAAAAATACATTAGAGCTGATTTGGTTTTCACATAGTTTTGATAAACGTTTAGAAAAATTTCTGAGTAGTAATGCTCAACTCTCTAAAAAGACTATTCCTTTTAATAACTTTTCAAAAGCTATAAATATTATTCAGACTATTTTTAAAAACAATTAATTCATTTATGAAATCATGATGAAAGAACGGAGGTGGGTTGACAGACCAGTCATCTAGGAACTAGCACGCACTAAGCGTCCCGCCTCCGTTCCTCCGCAGAGAATAATAAGAGAGATTTCAAGTGTCAATCGGATATTGGGTGGATTTTTTGAAACTTATTTTCTATTTTAATTGGCAGATTATATTTGTTGATACACCGATAAAATGGATAATTAAATCCATCTTATCGGCTTGCTAGAATCGGTTTTTAAAACCTTATTTTTTATTGTTTAATATATTTTGGGAACTCTTTTAAAACCTTATGGCAAAAGTGACCCTGTGTATCCGCTTTCTTACGTTCTTCAAATTCCTTCATACCAAATTTCATAACCTCTCTACCGTATTTTTCACCAAGGTCATGTTTAGTACATTTTGCGGCAGCATCCTTTAACTCTTCTGAATAATAGTGATAATTACAATCAAGCTGAGCACGGCTTAAAAAACCATGCAGTTCCACTGCTTTCTCACACTGAGTTTGCTCTAGAAGATTTCTAGACTCTTGAGCAGCATAAATTGATGTTGCTAAGAATAAAGTGAAAATCGTTACTAAAATATTACGCATTATTTCCCCGACAAAGTTATTAAAAGTATTAGTGATAATATTGCGGGCGTATTAAATAATAATTATTTATAAGTGTCTATTAATAATAAAGAAAATGGGATAACCCTCCTCTCTTTTGAATACTTAATCACCTTAATAAAATTGGGTGATTAATTTTTATCAAGTGAATGATATTAAATTTGTTTTATAACCATCTTTAATATTATTCGAGTTAATCGGAAAAAGAGTTTTAGTGATATTTAATCCATTTCTAATCTACTAAAACCCTTATTCATAACACTACGTTAAAACCCTAATTTCTTAAAGACAAAATAACCCACATGGCTTTCAAAGCTACCGTCATTTTGAATTTTGAAATATTTCTTCACAAGGTCAGATGAACCTTCCTGCAAATAACGTAAAGTTTTGATTTGATCTTCAGGCGTTTTCATGCGCTTTACCCAACTATCAAAGTCTAACGAAAGCGTTTGTTTGTCTAGGCCGACTAAATCAAAGCCTGCATCTTCAATAAAATAGACCCACTCTTTCACACTATAGTTTCGTACATGACTTGGGTCTCGAATCGTTTCGATGGTCTGTAAAAATGTATCTAATATAGGCGAGCTAGAACTAATAATGTCTACAAAAATAACAATACCATCTGGCTTAAGCACGCGGTTTACTTCTTTCATGGCAGTCGGAACATGTTGCCAGTGATGCGCAGAATATCGGCTAATGACCACATCAAACTGCTGATCGCTAAAAGGCATGTCCTCAGCAATGCCCTGCTGCACAAAGATATTTTTTAATTTGCGTTGGCGCGCCGTCTTAGACACAGTGTCTAACATTTCATGAGATAAATCGTAAGCAAAAACAAGGTCCGCATGCGGAGCAACATTGTAGGAAACATGCCCACCACCACAGCCTAAATCAAGGACTACAGCTTTTTCAACTTTCTGAATTTCATTAATAAATTTATTAAATTCAATACCTTCAGAATGAGCTTGGCTATTTAAATAGTCGAGAGATTTATTTTGATATTGTTTTTGATTTATATCATGCTGGGTGATCATAACCTTGCTCCTCCTTTGTAATGGAATTACATTAAAGGAAAAGTTAGATAAAAAATAATGATTAGTTTTTCTTCAATTGATAAATAAAAGTTATTATTTGATTTGTTTTGATATGTCATGCCAGTTAATAAAAATAGATTTAAAGATTAATAAGAAATCCGCAAAGAGCACTGTTTAGTCACCCTTACTGAAACAGTGCTCTTTGCTCCATCCCAACCTCTATCCAGAAAGGTTCGATGCATAGAAATAGTGTATGTACCTTTTGCTCAAAATGTTTCCTGTATTTTTTAAAATTTTTAAACATTCACAGCATAAAAATGAAGTATATTAATTTTTATCAGAAGATTCTTCTTTGGTTTATATTTTGAACAGAACAGAATACACACTAGATCGTATAGATCGGAAAATTTTATCTGCATTACGTGGAAATGGCCGTTTAACTGTAGCTCAACTGGCCGAAGAAGTAGGTCTTTCATCTTCTCCATGCTGGACTCGACTGAAACGTCTGGAAACTTTAAAAATTATTGAAGGATATACGGTAAACGTAAACCAAAAAGCGATTGGCATTCATGAAGTCTTTTTTATTGAAATTACTTTAGAGCGCCATGATGACGAAATGCTAGAAAATTTCAGCGAAGCATTAGCAGATATACCTGAAGTAGTAGAAGCGCATCTCGTCACAGGTGACTACGATTATCTGGTTAAAGTGGCAGTCAAAGATGCTGACCATTACGAACGATTTTTAAGAAAGAAACTTTATTCAATTAAAGGAATACGCCACACTCGTTCGACCTTTGCCCTACGCCCTCTCAAATCTGCTAATACAGCCGATTTAATGTTAATTGAATAAAAAGGTTAAACGCTGACATTTAAATCTTTAATCTATTGATTTTAAAATCTTTATTAAGGGAAAACCTAGAAAATATAACAGATGATAGCTCTGTTATATTTTTTTTAAAAAATTCTGTATCTATGATTACAGCCTTCACTTCTTCAAAATGTAATTAATCTGAATTGGAGGCATCGCCATGAACATTTTGAAGAAAAAAAATAAGGCCAGTTTTGTATTCTTTATTATTACTCTCTACTCGTTTATTGGGTTTGGCTTAGGCTTCGTTATTTGGGAATACTTTTTAAAAGCCTAGTTTGCTAAAGAATACTTAACTCACCTCAGTAATAATTTCTGAAGTGATTTCTTTACTACGATGATATGCTGCCTTCATAGCTAAACGTATATCATCAGATAGATTTCCTAGTTCAAACATTCTGAGTGCTGATTCGGTAATCCCGTTAGCCAAGGTCACCTTACCACACAGATCCGCTGGCGGGACATTACTTTTACGGACCATTTCAACTGCGCCGCTAGCCGCTTGGAGTGCTAAATCTAGAGCAAATTGTTTATCAAGTCCTAAAGAAACCCCTGTCTTTATCATGCTGTCTAAAATATAGAAAAAGTAAGCAGGTCCAGAACCAGACAAAGCAATAATTGCGTCTGACTGCGTTTCAGACGGCGCCCAAAAAGTCTGACCCGTTGCAGAGTACAGCATTTCGATTAGGTCTTTATCAAGCTGGTCCATTTGCTCTGAAGCAATAAGCACATGTGTCCCCGTATGCGTCAGCACTGGTGGATTTGAAATTACACGAACAATTTTTTTTGAACCCGTAAAACGAGTCAAGTTTGCAATATCTACTCCCGCCATCATAGAAACTATGATTTTACTGGCTAACCATTTTTTTAGCGGTATAAGTATCTCTTTTAACTGTTTAGGCTCTAGTAGCAAAACAACAATTTCAGCTTTCTTTAGTCCATTTTCTTTTTGCTTCAAAGCATTTGTATCATTAATCTTTTTCTCTTCAATGAGGTGTATTTTTTCTTTTTGAAATCCTTTTAAAACCAACCCTCCTATTAACGCTAAAGCTAAATTACTACTGCCAATAAAACAAATATTAGGTTGTACTGCATTTAACATTTAAAATGTTTTCCTTTCTTAAGAGAGGTTTATAACAACAAATATTATCTATAATTTAATTATGTATATTGAATTAATGATGGCCGTCTGAATAAAGAACCCACTTTAATAAAATATATTATTAAAGTGGGTTTTGTTTTATTCGCGCAATAAATAAAACAACTTTAGATTAAGCCTAATGTATTACTATTGTTAGTAAATACCACTAAAAAAATGTTAATCTATGTAACATATACAAGAGTATTGTAAAAAAATCTGTAACGAATTTTATTAAGCTAATATAAAGAATATCTATTACTTAATAAGAAAATCATTAAACGAAAACAAGACACTGAAGTGTTCTAGTTCAAACAACTAAAGAGTTTCTTTCTTGTTCGCTAAAATTCTCTCGGCTTTTCTGATGGCCTGTTGTAAATCAATATCTTCGCACACCCAAAAGGTAAAAATTTTTCCAAATAGGTGGAAATGCTGTTTAACATACTGAGAGCTATTGTCCGAATAGTGCTCTTCTATCTTAAAAAAATCATTATGATTTTCTATCTTTTGACCGTCTAAAATACCGCCAATACAAATATCCATTTTAGTACCATACACCTAATTACTTATATTTTAAAAAAAATTTAGAAGCACTTTTAAGAGCATATTTTTATTCTGCTTTTTATTTTTAAAGATAAGTTTAATTAAAACTTATAAAAAACCCACAAGATAGAGTGGGTTTTTAAACTCTTCTAAAGCGCTTTAGCTTTAAACATATTCTATTTAAATAATATATTTAAAACAACTCTAGTCGCTCTATGAAGTTATGAATTCTGAAGAATCACAATATTTGAAGCTTGTGGGCCTTTTTTACCCTGTACTACAGTAAACTCAACACGTTGGCCTTCTAAGAGAACTTTAAAACCTTGTGTTTGAATATCGGTAAAATGAGCGAAAATATCCTTACCTTCATCAGCCGCAATAAAACCAAAACCTTTAGTTTCATTGAACCATTTTACTGTACCAGTAGAAGTAGACATATATTTATCCTAAATTTTAAAATATTATAACTTATTATTGGGGAAACCAATTTAACTAAAAAATAGACGTGAAAACTTAAATATCTGAATGAACCGAAGACTTATAAATAAAACTGCGAAATAGAAATTTATGATGACAAGAATATTTTGTTAGTTATGCTCGACTATACACGCTTCAAAATCATTTGCAATCGATATTCAAAATAATTAAAGCAAGAAAAATTTTATAGTGTTGACTCAACATCTTTCATCTTGATTTGATTAAAGATCCTTTCAATTAAAAATCTAATATTCTATATTTTAATTGAAAGAAGTACTTTTAATTCTTGAGTTACTGACGCCATTAATAGAATTTCTGTTCACCAGCAGGGCGTGTTTTAAAGCGTCGGTGAAACCACATGTATTGTGTAGGGGCAATGCGAATTTGGTTTTCAATAATCTTGTTTACCCTTTCAGCGTCACTGACTTCACAGCCACTTGGGAAATTTTCTAATTTAGGTTCTACTAAAACATGATATTGCGGATTACGAATATCACCACTACGGTAAAAATATAAAGGCACGGCTGCTGCTTTTGAGATATCCATTAGTCTGCGATGCGCTGTAACAGTGGCTGCCTGAATACCGAAAAATGATGCCATTACGCCTTGTTTTAAGCCAAAATCCTGATCTGGGCTATACCATATCGCATGACCATGTTTAAGGTTTTGTATGAGTCCACGCATGTTGTCTCGAGCAATTTGGTTTTTATACACTCGCGCACGACTACGATGAATCAGAAAATCTAAAAACGGATTGTTTTGAGGTCGGTAAACCACGTCCATATTAAAGAATAAAGTACACGCCGCTCCACCTGCATCTAAAAGCGTACTGTGGGTACCTAATAAAAGTACGCCATTTTCCTGATTATTGGTTAAATTTTCTAAACCATCTATGTGGACACGGCTTTTAAACCAATTTGGGCAATACCAAGCATTTAGAGCCTCAAATACACCCGTTAAAGTATCAACAAAAACCTGTT
Organism: Acinetobacter sp. 1542444; assembly: GCF_000581835.1. Taxonomy (NCBI): domain Bacteria; kingdom Pseudomonadati; phylum Pseudomonadota; class Gammaproteobacteria; order Moraxellales; family Moraxellaceae; genus Acinetobacter; species Acinetobacter sp. 1542444. The sequence goes on from NZ_JEYA01000002.1 coordinate 113,573, forward strand.
TAGCTTTTGCCTCAATTTGCAAAGGTGTTTTTTCTGGAAAACATGCTTGTAAATTACGTAGTGTCGTTTTTCTTCGAGAACTTAAAGATTTCCACGCTATTTTTGATAGAAAATCAGCAAGGCGCCATTGAATAGCCCAGGGTAACATCGCAAATAACATTAGAATAAAAGCTAAAAACCATATACCCCAATATTTAAACGCTAAAAAGGAAAATTGAAACTCGCGAGATTTAAACTGCCGTTCATTTTTCGTCATACTATAGATTTCTTGAGGTATAGACTTAGTATACTAACATGCTCAATTTTTAACGTTGTGTGTTTATGTTGCTTTCACTTTTATAGTTTTATATGCCCTATTTATTTATACAAATCTATATTTTAAATATTTAATCTATTTAAGGCTTAAATATACATAACCTTCTGTATACAACGATTATTTTCTCATTTAAAGTAACCGCACAATCTTGCCTCAATTGATAAATAGGATATATCAGCGTGAGCGGTCTTTTAGTATTTATAACAATAGCATTTCTTACCCTATTAAGCCCAGGACCGGGAGTTTTATTTACTGTCACAAATTCAATTAACTATGGTGTTAAAACTGCTTTGTTTGGAATAAGTGGTTTAATTATTGGTATGTTTGTAATTGCTGTAATTTCTGCCAGCGGTGTAGGACTTATTATTACTAGCAACCCTACTATTTTTACGGTTTTAAAGTTTATTGGTGCATTTTATTTAATGTATCTCGGATATAAAAACTTCACTAAAAAACTTGCAACCCAAGAGTTAATGACCGATCAACAAAAAGATAAAGCTGTAAGTAAATCTAAATTGTTTTATCAGGGCCTATTTGCATCTTTGCTTAATCCTAAAACAATCGTATTTTTTATCGCACTCTTCCCTCAATTTATTGATATCAAGAAAGAGATTTTAAATCAATTTTTAATTCTTTCTTTAACCTTTTGTTTTATTGGTTTTTTAATTCATTTAGTTTACGCAAACTTCTCTTCAATTTTTAAAGAGAAAATGTTAGCTGGAAATAATTTCACGATACTCAATAAAATTAGTGGTGCTATTTTCTTTCTACTTGCCATTTTACTCATCATACAATAAAGCATTGCTCGACCTATTGTTTGTTAAAAAGCCTTAACTCGTGGTTAGGCTTTTTAACTCATTAGATCTTTAAACATGTTCTCTTCTAATACATTTTAGAGTGTTACTCTGTTTAATATCCAACCATAAAAGAAATCTTCGTAGTTAGGGTTGTTCTCGGTAATTTCAATATAATGCTGCCCTTGCATAATATTTAAAATACGCACGAGTACTTTTTCACCCTCTTTATTACGTCTATTTAAGTAGGTCGCCAGTGCTTGCAAAGTTAGAGGCCCGTACTGGCCATCTACCGCAAGGTTTGGCCAACCTTCCTTCCCCTCCTTATTCAGCAGATTTAAAGCACGTTGTAATAAAGGCTTTGTAAAATTGACGCCACAATTTATAGCTGTATCCAGTAACTCTTCTGCAATAGCTGGGCTAATTGCATTAATCTGGTCAAACTGGGGTTCAAGCCAGTATTTTTGTTTATAAATAGATTTAGCGACGCTTAAGGGCAAGTCTTGCATGTTGCCTTGATATCCGTTCGATCGAGCGACTGCTTCTGTAATGCCAAATTTAGTCGCATGGCCATGATCTGATGGATGGTTAACATACCCGCCTTCACGGCTGATAACTTTTTCTAAATATTGATCAATATTCATTTTATTCTACCTTTATATTTAAAGCTGTCTTTAGCTATTTTGAAGATCATCTTTTGCTTTTTTTAGATCTTTGATGACCTCTACAATCGTTTTACCTTCTTGTTTATTGATGAAGTTAAATATCCATCTCACAATAGCCCAGCCCGGTAAACCACATATGAAGAAGAATCCAGATAGGGTGATCATTCCCCAAATATCGGATACCCATTCATGCAGGTTCCATTTCATAATAATGAATGAGCCGCCTGTCAGGCTTGAAACTACTGTACAGATGAGAGCAACAATCCATTCTTGTGGAGAACGAGGAAAACGCATCATTAATACAACTGCGACAACTAAGCTGACTGCCAGAGCCACCATAATTGCAATACTATAAAAATTTAAAAATGTGGCTAACCCACTGCTAGAAACTGTTTCCATAACTTTGTCCTGCGCTAAAGGGTAAAACTTGAAAACTCATTACGTTGACTAGTTTGTGGTTTTCAATGTTTATTAATCCCTTCGTTTTCTTTATTACAGTCAATAAAAAACACTAACGCTTTAAAGCAGCGCTAAATTGCAAGACGAACTTATCCTTGACCCCATTTATTTCAGGGGTCCGAGAAAGAATGTTTGTATGCTAAAGCCTGTTAGTGTGCACCGTTTAAGGCTTGTTCAATCAACTCAATCACTGTGATTGCACCAATCGCTTTTTGCATAGAGACTTGATCATCGAATTCGAATGCGTCATCTTCAAGCTCATTTACAATCTGCTTGGCCTCCTCAAGTGCCCTTTTTATTTTTTGTACCTTATATTTGTTTACGTCTTTGGCAATTGTCGGGATATACCCTCCACGTTTTGCATTTTTAAGTTGTTTAGCTCTGTTCTGCATTGCTGTAGTCATTCACTATCTCCAACTCAATGTACTCGTTAGTAAGGCGTCTTTATCGTTTGTTATTCTTGAGGTTTTGATACATTCTTTGAGCAATATAGCTAAGCTATGGCTACAAATGTGTGTTCAAAACGTTTCATCTGGTACAACAATCATAAAGAACCAAACTATCTGCAATTAAGCCACTAATTTATAAATAAATATTTCCTTTTCTAAAAATGTAAAAAAGTATTAAATTTTGTGGATTTAAGCTTTTTACACGCCTTAATTTTTTGACCAAAAAGTTCATATAAGGCTTTGCCGTATATCGGAAACTTTTGTTAGGTCTCACAATCTTTGTTAAATTCTTCATGTTCTTGATACCCTTTATCGACGAACATTAAGCCTGATCCACGGAATCGGGCTTTTTTTTATTCCAATTTTTGTTTTGATAGCCTGTTTGCAAATAATAATTCAGCTATCTCCCTTTTATTCTGCTACCTCTAGAAACAAAATAAATTTAGCTTCCATCTCAAAGCTTTGATAAAGCGATAAATAGTGACTTAGGCACCACTTAAATTTTCTCTATTCATCTTGAGATATAACTGATATTATAACTATAGTTATTATTAGTCAATAACTATAGTTGTTTTACTCTATATAACTTAAGTTATATATTTGTTATAAGTTTACTGGTGTAACCATTATGGCTCTTAAAGACCGTTTAAAAGACTCTAGAATTAAAGCCAAAAAAACTCAGGCTGAAGTGGCAGAAGCTGTAAAGATGTCACAACCTGCCTATCAGGCTTTAGAGTCAGGGAAAAATTTAAAATCTGCATTTCTTCCTTTAATTGCCCAATTTTTAGGAGTGGATGGTTATTGGTTAACGACTGGGAATACTGAAGACTCTTTTAGAGAAAGTGATGTATTTAGCCCGACTGTGGTGAGTGCAGAATCTACCGATCAATATGTTTGGATTGAAGTTGTAGAAGCTAACTTTTCTTGCGGGACCGGCGAATCTATTGAATTTCACTTTGATGCTATTAATGGAAAAATTCCATTCCCTACTTCATTCTTTAAAGAAAAACGTGTTGCACAAGAATGCATGCGTATTATTAAAGCTAAAGGCGACAGCATGACCGACTACATTAAAGATGGAGATTTGGTCGGCATTGATATCTCACAGACTGAAGTCATTGATGGCGAGATTTATGCGGTTTACTTTGCCGGTGAAGGAATGATTAAACAGATTTTTAAAGAGGCAGATGGTTCTTTAATTTTGCACAGTTTAAATGAAAAATTTAGAGATCGACGTGTCACTGAAGAGAACGGTAAAAACTTTAAGGTTATGGGGCGACAGTTCTGGCGAGCAGGCTAATTTAGTTATTAAATATAATTAAAATAATAATACGAGCTTTTTTAATCCTTTCAGCCTTTTTATAACTTTAATTATTTATATAACATTATTTATATAACGTATAGACATAAAAAAACCTATCTCCTTTAAAAGAGATAGGTTCTCTCGCTTTATTACCATGGTTTTATCAACAATATGTATTTAAACGATAAAGTTGATTAAACCCGGTATAGAAGCTTTTACCATCTTGGTTTAACTCAATTTCTTCACCAGATTGAAGTTGAATTTTTTTACCAACTTCGACCCAACGATATCCATCGAGAGAGTTTTGTTTACGCACATGAGGAACAATCCTCACATTAATTTCGTTGCCATTTACGGCTGTGGCAATGTGCCACTCATTTACTATATTCACAATCATTCACTCATCACTGAGCTCATGTGATTTTACGGTATGTAATTAGAACGCTAGATTTAGGGTATGGACATTTCGTCTAGAATTTAATATTTAGCTTTATATAGGGTTATTTATAAGCTAATTGCTTTTCATAATTTTCGTATTATGAAAAGTGGTACATCACAGAGCATAATATTTTTGGATGCGGGAGTCGGATTTGAACCAACGACCTTCGGGTTATGAGCCCGACGAGCTACCAGACTGCTCCACCCCGCAATTGGAAGTAAGCTTTATACGCTCATATATTTTATAAAGCAAACTTTATTTTTTAATCGGTTGTAATTATTAACAATTCTCTTTTTATTATTTTTTCATTTTAACCATTCAGTCTAAATTCACCTATCAATTTCAATTTTTAATTCTTTAAATTGTTGTATTTATTTTAAATAGAACCCGATATTCATAGACAACAATTGCCTTGGTTGGATGGCTTTTATACTATCTAGTTTGGCCCTTTAATTTTTAGTTCGTATGTCTGAACCTCAGTTTTCCCTTAGTGAATATCTCGGCACAGTTCAGGAAGTCATACGTGTGGCTTTTGATGAGCCAGTTTGGGTAAAAGCAGAAATTCGAAATTTAAATATTAAGGGCGGTCATTACTATTTAGAGCTCGCAGAAAAAGATGCAGAGACTGATAAAGTTATTGCCAGCTGTAAAGCCACAATCTGGAAATTTTCAGCGAGTAAAATTGTTTTAAAGTTCGAACGTGAAACTGGGATTGAGATTTCAAGTGATTTAAATGTACTCATCAAAATTAGAGCACGTTTTGATCCTCAATATGGATTTTCGGTCAACATTGAAGAGATTGACTCAAGCTTTACATTGGGTGAAATTGCTAAACGTTATCAGCAAATTATTGAACGACTTACTCAAGAAGGTTTAATCCATAAAAATAAACTTCTTCCCACTCCTTTTGATATTCAAAATGTTTTAGTCATTGCTCCTCAAAATGCTGCAGGCCTTGGTGACTTTAAAAAAGATGCAGATGCACTTGAGCGAAATGGGGTTTGTCATTTTGTGTATCACACCGCTACTTTTCAAGGAAACACGGCTGCAACCAGTTTGATTGAATCTTTAGCTTCAGGTTTAAGACAATGGGCCAGCGCGTTTAGCTTTCCACCTAATTTGATTGTGATTATTCGCGGTGGTGGATCGGTGAATGATTTAGCTTATTTAAATGATTATGAACTTGCCGCCCTCCTTTGCAAACGCACTGTACCCATTTGGGTAGGCATCGGGCATGAAAAAGACCGTACTATTCTTGATGAAATTGCGCATCGCTCATTTGATACACCCAGTAAAGTGATTGCTGGTATCCGAAACCACATTGTTGAACGCGTACAAGAAGCAGTAGATAGCCTGCAAACTATTAAGCTTCTTTCTCAGCATCAAATCACGACCTATCAAAGCAAGAATGATCAGCTGCTTCATCAGATTAAGTCATCCGCACAGAATCAACTTAGCTCGGCACATCGTTTGCTTGACCAGATGAAAGAACGTATTCAGTTTAGTTCTCAGCAACAAGTTAAATTTTCATTAGCCCAAATCGAATCTTTGATGAAAGAAATTCTTTTGCAAAACCCGAAACAGGTTCAGGCCAAGGGCTATGCAATTGTTAGATCAGAAGGAAAAGCGATTCGCTCTATACACCAAATTTCAAGCCCCGCCCTTGCTATTGAGATGCAAGATGGTGTGGTTGAAGCCAACATTACGCAGGTAATTCCAAATGAAGAATGAAGAATTAACGTTTAAAGAGGGTCATGACATTTTGAAGAAAAATGCCGAATTACTTGAATCTCAGGAAAACCCGGATATCGATAATTTAATGAAAATTGTTGAAGAATCTATTACGGCTTATAAAGCATGCAAGTCACGTATTGAAGCCGTTCAACAAGCTCTAGATGAGACATTTAAAGAATAAAAAAAGCCCACTCCTACTTCTCATTGAAGGAATGGGCTTAGTGAAATCCACTTAATCCTGAAATGCAAAAATGTGGATTAGGTCACATTTTTACACAGGCATAGTCCCATAACCATTTTAGATGTTCAATATTTTAATTGTGTCTATACGTTAGTTTGGCTTAATTTTCACCATCTCTTAACTAAATGACTTCTATTAAGACCATACAAAATACAAACTCTGCTCATGGTTATTGTTAAATTTAATTTAAGAGTTATTCCTCACTGAATGGGCCAATTAACTGATAAATTTTGCCATCTTTAGGGTTTTCATAGAGCAAATCCATATTAGGTAAAATAATATCATCATTAATTTCAATATGTTCAACGCTTTTATGAAGCTCAAGCGCATGGTCATTCATGGGTCTAACTTTTGCCAAAGCAATTGATTCTTTATCAAACTGGTCCTTGATAATTACTTTTAATCTTGTCATGAAAATCTCCTGAAAAATAAATTTTTTAATATAAATAAATGGTTAAGTTTAAAATGAGCTAATCGCAGAATAGCCGATTGGCATCGCAAAAAAAGTTAAAATAAATGCAGCCGTCCGTTGTAAATTACGTTGGTTTAACCAAGTTACTTTGTTTGAAATTAATACGGTTCCAAAAGCAATCCATAAAAATGCAATGGGTGTAATTAATGATAAAAAAATAGCAATATGCACAAAATAAACGTGAAGCACTTCCCATGCTGCATGTGGAAAAATAGCAGAAGCAAAGAGTAAAGCTTTAGGATTTAAAAGTGTTGCAACAAATAAAGCCTTAGGCGTAATTAGTGGGCTGTCTAATTTGATGTCATTTGTTGATGTTATCCAAAGTTTAAATGCAAGGTAGAGAATAAAAGTTGCACTTATTAACTTTAATAAGGCAGGAAGCCAAGGGATAAAATGTGAAACTGACTCAAGCAAAACACCCCATGAAGTAATTGCAATGAGATAACCCATCACTTCAGCAGGAATAAGTTTAAGAGACTGCTTCACCCCTGCTTGTATTCCAGCCGAGGCTAACAATGTATTTGTTGGGCCTGGAGTCAACAAAATGGTGACCACAAGTCCAATAAACATAAATGATACCATAGGCAACGAACTCTTTAATTATGCTAGGCGAAATATGTCAAAAAGGAATATCTATTGTCGACATAATGGTTGTAACAAGAAATATTGAAGTTTATTTTTTTAATTTTAAAACAAACAATTAACTCCACCTGACTACAAATTCACTTACTATTTCAATAATTTTAAATATGCAAAATCGATCACAGAAACATAGAATAAGCGCTATTTTTTATGCTCGCTAAACAATTAAATCAAGCTTTTTTCACAGAAAAATAAGCCGTTATTTTTAATATTTATTTCTTATTCAGCTTATTTAATAAACGCTTTTTTCTGACTTGAAATTTGGAAATTGATCAATATATAAACAACTAGAAATCGTGATTTTACTGAATATGATGTCCCGTTCCCCATCAATTCTTTGATTGTCGCTTTCATCAAATAAATCAGATGATGGAGGATGCATGATGAATGCTTATGTTCGCCCTCATCCAGATGGTTTTAAATCTTATTTAGGTAAGAATCAGAAAACCGGACTCTACATCGTACGAGTTGGTTGGACGGTTTATGAAACGAATGGCAATGGCTCTGTGCTGTACATTGTTAAGAATGAAGATACGATTCCGTTGGATGTAGAAAAGTTTAAAACTGATCGTCCCAAAATTTATGCTGCTCTTCTAAGTGAAGTCCAGTTTCAACGCAAGAAACAACTCGCGATTGATCTCCAGCAATCAAACATCCCTTCTTATGACCGTAAAGCCTACAAAAAACGGCGTGGCTTTATAGACTCTTAATTAAAGGTATTTACTTTAAACTCATATAGAAAAAGCACCCTCAGGTGCTTTTTCTTTTAACGACCAGTTGTAATTAATACGAGCATACTCAGTATTAAAGTGCTTAATGATCGTTTGCAATGTATGTGGACTTCATGCTCAGCTCCGTGAGCAAATTGATTAACGTTTTCCATTTCGTGTGCCCTTAAAGTTCACACTGATAATTTGCACAATTTTCACACAATAAGAAATTAGCCAAAAGTATTATATCGAATCAAATTTTAAATCTAATACTAGACAAGTAGTTTTGAAATTTATAACTGAATTAGCTAGATGTAACATTCTTATACGAGGTTAAACCCTATTGAGCGTTTGTAGACCTTTCATTTCAAACTCACCTAGCAAACAAATGATTTTATAAAATGAAAAGAGATAACAATATTCTGTTTTTTAATAATAGTCTTCGACAGGAGAACTTTTATGGAAACTCAACAAGAAACCAACTCTTCTTTATTTTGTAATACCTCTACCTCAATTCAAGCCTGCATTGAATGTATGATTGCCTGCAAAACATGTGCAGCAGCATGTTTGCAAGAAGAACATGTAAGTATGATGCGTGAATGTATTAAGCATTGCATGACATGTGTAGAAACCTGCCAACTTTGTACGTCTTTAGAACTAAGAAACTCTGAACTAGCAGAATCAGCCATGCAACTTTGTGCGAACGCTTGTCAACTTTGTGCAGCAGAATGCAGTAAACATGACCACGAACACTGCCAAGTTTGTGCTAAAGCATGTCTTGCTTGCGCACAAGCTTGTCTGGCATATCGTTCCTAAGTGGTATTCACAACTTTAAGCCTACGCAATCTTTAGATCGTAGGCTAATTAAAATATTTTAGATAACAGTAAATTAGATATTTTTTATTTAAGCTGATTACAATTTTTACTTTTTTACAGGCATAAAAAAAACCCGCATCTTGGGGAAAATGCAGGCTCTTAGATCTCCCACAACGACCATGAGTTCATTATTAAACTTGAACTTTAAACCGTTAACCAAATGTACCCTTAATAAAAATAAATTGCAATACAGAAAAGTCTGTATATTTGAAATATTTTATTATTTTTACATTACTTTTTCATAAATAGTTTAAAAGTATAAGATATTTCCAAATAAGAAATAGCTTTTTTACAGGCATTAAAAAAGCCCGTTTCACGGGCTTTTCTGCAACGGTGAGCAATGTAAGCGTTGTGTCTATCCAACTCTTGTTTGCTCTTTGCTAGCTATATGTAAGGTCTTATCGTATCTTTTGCCCTGTCCCAAGTTTCCCTGTGGATCGAGGAGATATTACGATTACCTTAGGTACAGTTATAGCACATTATTTATTCATGACTAGTCTTGTTCACGTTTTTTTACAAATGAACAAAATACGATCTATCCTTAATATTTAAGGGTTTTCTACCCCATTTGGATATTGGCGAGCGTCATCACAAATTGGATACCACTTCACTTGTGAATTGACAAAAGCATGAGAGATGACTGGCGTCGATATTTCTTCATTAATAAGTCCGACCCTCAGGCGTACCACTTCTGGCTTATCTAGACGTTCACTCCAGATCGGTGAACCACAAGTTTTACAGAACACTCTCTTTTTATTAGGTGATGCAAAATAAGCCTGTAACCGGTTTTCACCCTGCACAATGTTTAAATCACTTTTTTGTACTTGAGTGATGGCAGCAAAAGCAGCCCCTTGTGCTTTTTGGCATTGCTTACAATGACAAACCATAATGGGATTTAATTCAGCATTAATGCTGAGTTGAACACCATTACAAAGACAAGAAGCTGTATAAATCATGATTTTACCTTTTTATTTTTATGGGATTTAGCTTACACCCACCCCTTTTTCAATATGATCTAAAATGGCACAAGAAGCCTGTTGGTCGCCACAGCAATCATCGGCAGAAGCCTGCAAAATATTAACCATTTCTTGTAGGTGGGCAATTTTTTGCTTTAATTCGGCAATGTGTTTGACGGTTAAGGCTTTCACCTCTGCACTATGCCGATCAGTATTTTTCCAAAGTGAAATAAGCTCTTTCATCTGTTCAGATGAAAAACCTAACTCTCGAGCATGCTTTAAAAAGTTTAAAGTTTTAAGGTCTGTTTCTGAATAGATGCGATAGCCAGAAGCAGAACGCTGAGCTGCTTCAAGTAAACCGATTTCTTCATAGTAGCGAATCATTTTCGCCGAAATGCCCGAATGTTTGGATGCCTGACCGATATTCATCTCACACCTCAAATATTAAATTTGGTTTAAGACCTGCTGTCATGATCTTAAACCAAAAGTTGATTTTCAGCACGCTTACTCTACTGGCGCATGAAAGCGTTTTAAGCGTAATGCATTGCCTAAAACAAAGACCGAAGAAAGTGCCATCGCGCCTGCTGCAAACATCGGTGAAAGTAACACACCAAATGCTGGATATAATGCCCCTGCTGCAATTGGAATTAGGGCTACGTTATATACAAATGCCCAGAACAGGTTTTGACGTATGTTTCGCATGGTGGCTTTACTTAATGCAATTGCATTCGGTACGCCTTTTAAACTACCTGACATGAGCACAACATCAGCTGCTTCGATGGCAACATCTGTTCCTGTACCAATAGCTAAACCGACATCTGCTTGCGCCAAGGCTGGTGCATCGTTAATACCATCACCAACAAAAGCTAAGCGCCCATACTGTTTTTGCAGTTGGCGGACTGTGTCCACTTTGCCCTCGGGTAAAACCTCTGCCACAACTTCGTCAATGTTCAGCTTTTTGGCAATTGCTTGCGCCGTATGACGGTTGTCTCCTGTAATCATGGCAACCTTGAGGCCTAATTGATGCAAGGCCTCAATCGCAGCATAGGTTGTTTCTTTAATTGGATCTGCCACGGCAATAATTGCTGCAAGTTTCTGATCGATAGCAACATAAAGCGGTGTTTTACCTTCTTCACCTAACTGAGCAGCAATCGCTTGGAATGAGCTGGTATCTAAACCAAGTTGGTGCATATAACGATCTGCACCAATTTGTACTTTTTGGCCTGAAACTTCCGCTTCAATACCTGAACCTGTAATCGAGTTAAATGCTGTTACTGGTAATAGGTTTAGGCCTTCATTTTCTGCTGCTTGAACAATCGCGAGAGCAATCGGGTGTTCAGACTTAGCTTCGACCGAAGCCACTAAAGTCAGCACTTGTTTACGTTCAAAGCCAGATTGCACATTAAAGTCAGTCAGTGTCGGTTTGCCTTCGGTGAGTGTGCCCGTTTTATCAACTGCAACTACTTGCGCTTCTTGTAAAAGCTGCAAAGCTTCGCCTTTACGGAACAAGACACCTAACTCGGCACCACGTCCAGTACCGACCATAATAGAAGTTGGTGTTGCAAGTCCCATCGCACAAGGACATGCAATAATCAGTACTGCAACGGCATTCACCAATCCAAAAGTGAGCGCAGGTTCTGGCCCAAAAATAAACCAAACCAAGAAAGTAATTGCAGCAATTAACATCACTACAGGTACAAACCACATGGTGACTTTATCGACTAAGCCCTGAATCGGAAGTTTAGAACCTTGGGCTTGTTCAACCATACGAATAATTTGTGAAAGTACAGATGAGCTACCCACTGCGGTTGCCCGAATGTTCAGTGTTCCGTTTTGATTGACCGTACCACCGACCACCTGTTGTCCCACTACTTTTTCGACTGGGACAGGTTCACCCGTAATCATAGATTCATCAATGTAGCTGTGCCCTTCAACCACTTCACCATCGACTGGCACACGTTCACCCGGACGAATTTCTACGATAGTTCCACTGACCACTTCAGCAACAGCAACTTCAACCACTTGACCGTCACGTTGAATACGGGCTGTTTTAGGCTGCATTCCTACCAAATGTTGAATCGCTTGCGAAGTACGTCCTTTAGCTTTGGCTTCAAAATAACGTCCGAGTAAAATTAAACTGACAATAACGGCAGCCGCTTCAAAGTAAACATTAACCGTGCCTTGTGGTAAAACCTGCGGTATAAAAGTTGCTACGACTGAGAAACTGTAGGCAGCCAAAGTGCCAACAGCAACCAACGAGTTCATATCTGGTGCTAAACGCCATAGGGCTGGAATCCCTTTTTGATAAAAACGGCGACCAGGAAAAATGAGTACTAATGTGGTCAAAACAAACTGTAAAAGCCAGCTATTGTATTGGCCAATCGTGTCCATGATCCACATGTGAAAAGCTGGAATGAGATGTGAACCCATTTCCAAAATAAACACAGGTAAGGCCAACACAATCGAAATGATCAAATTTTTTTTAAGCTGATCTAACTCTGATGCTTTTTTATCGAGTTGCTCATCTTGATTTTTTTCAGATGCTTTAGCGTCGTAACCTGCTTTTTTAACAGCGCGAATTAAGTCTTCAACATTGACTGATGCATCTGCTTGTACCCAAGCCTGCTCTGTTGCTAAGTTAACCGTAGCTTGTTGAACGCCGTCTACTTTTTTAAGGGCTTTTTCTACACGTGCAACACAAGATGCACAGGTCATGCCCTCAATAGACAACTCAACTGGCGCAGCTTTGGGAACATCATAACCTGCTCGTTCAACTGCTTTAACCAGTACTTCGCGCTGGATTGGTTGATTTGAATAAACAACCGCTTTTTCTGTTGCCAAATTAACATTGGCAATCTCAATATTTTCAACTTTCTTAAGTGCTTTTTCGACACGTCCTACACAGGAGGCACAAGTCATGCCCTCAATCGAGAGCGTTTCACTATATGCTGGCAATTTTGTGGTTTTTGAGTCCATCAAACACCTCTGCAAATCTGCAAAATTTAATATTCTGTATTGAGCATACAGATTCCCATCATGGGAAGGTCAAGCATATTTTTTTAAAAATTTGGTCTTGACCTTACAATCATGACAAGGTTTAGACTCAGTGTTATCCAAACAAACATCTCATTCTTGATGGAGTATGAACATGAAACTACTTATTGAAAATATGACTTGTGGTGGCTGCGCTCGTGGCGTGACTGCGACGATTCAAGACATCGACCCAAATGCAAAAGTAGATGTAGATTTAGCAACCAAAATCGTGACTGTTGAAAGCAGTGAAAGCGTTGATAAAATTACCGAAGCACTTGAAGAAGATGGTTTCCCAGCGAAAGTGCAATAATCAATAAGGCCTAACGTTTAAAGTTAGGCCTTTATTTTGTGTTTGTTGATATTGGCTCAAAGCTGAAATTTTTTAATTCGATAATCTAATGCTGCCCGAGATATTCCCAATAAACGTGCCGCTTCAGACACATTATGATTTGCCTTTTTTAAAGCCGTTAAAATTAACTGCTTCTCGTGTTCTTCTAAATTAAACTCTGCCTTTAATAATTGCTCAAAGTCAGTTTCAACAACTACAGCCTGCTCAGGGTCATGCTTGATCTGTGGGAAAATGGCATTTAACTTAATCAGCTGCTGATCATCCGTTAATAAAACAGCCCTTTCTAATAAGTTTTCCAACTCACGAATATTTCCCGGCCATTCATATTGCTGCATAAAAACTTTGGTCTTTTCACTTACACCCTGAATGGTTTTGCCGTACATTTTTTCAAAGCGATGAAGAAAGTGTTCAACCAATAAAGGAATATCTTCACGGCGCTCTCGCAAAGGCGGGATCTGCACTGGGAAAATATTTAAGCGATAATATAAATCCGCCCGAAATCGCCCTGTTTTTACAGCCTGCTCAAGATCTTCATTGGTTGCTGTAATTACACGGACATCTAAAATACGTGTCTGTGAATCTCCGACTCGCTCAAATTCACCTTCCTGCAAAATGCGTAATAGTGCTGCTTGTGCACGAGGAGAAAGCTCAATCACTTCATCTAAAAAAATCGTACCACCATTGGCTCGTTCAAACTTCCCCAAGCGAGATTGATGCGCTCCTGTATAAGCCCCTTTTTCTACCCCAAATAACTCAGACTCAATTAACTCTGGTGGAATCGCTGCACAGTTTACTGCAATAAAAGGTTGCTCTTTTCTTTGGCTATTTTCATGAACTCCTCGAGCAAAAGCTTCTTTACCAACGCCGGTTTCGCCTTGTAGCAAAATAGAAACTTTCGAACCTGCTGCTTTTGTTAATAATGCACAGACCTGTTTATAAGATGCTGACTTACCCACAGAACTAAATAATTGGTAATCGGCTTCACTGTCGCTATAAATTGATTTTTTAAGTTCAAAAAGTTCAGCCTGCAACGCAATCAGTTCTTTTTCCATGGGTTCGGGAGACATGAACTGAATCAGTTCATCAGCATTTTCCCACTCTTCTAAAGGCTTACCAATAATACGGCAATGCTCATCGCCGCAAGCTTTACACTCTATTTCTTGATAAATAATGGTCATGCCCGTCGCAAAACTACTGTAGCCGCACGCATAACCCAGAAGCATCCAGCACGCAGGTTCATCACTTGGGCCAAAATGCTCTAAATGCACATCGGCTTCAAAAGAATTGAGCCAATTTAAATCGGCATAAAACTGTTTTTTATCGTGGCTTAAATTGAGCTGGTTGGTCTGTACTTGCCCATCCCACGAACCGCATGCATTTGTGGCCCCGCCATAAAAGCATCGTGTTCATTTAAATCGGGACGCATTTTTGTTGTAACTTCTGCATCTTTTAACCCAGCTTGATAACCTAAACGAATAAAGAAACGCTTAGTCCGCTCAAGTCCAATCATGTGCGCTAAGTCTTTACGCAAATATCCCATAATGCTGGTGTGTAAAAGCAGCATCCGATATTCATCAAACCAGATTTGGCCGTGGGCAGTATCAAAGTGCAATTTAGACAGCAAATCGTGAATTTCTTGCGGATGATCTGCGTATCGTCCCGTTGTATCGTATTTTACTCGAGCCATGAGTGATCTGTTTTAATCCATTAAACACATTTGGGTTTTATCTCATCTTATCGAAGAACCAGATAAATGTCCTAGTACCTTAAAGACATAACTTCATACTAAAAAAGTATTTCTAAATCTCTCCATTTAAAGCCTAAAAAAATCTAAAAAGAAATTTTTACGGCCCTTTTCATCAAATCATGAATATCTCTATTTCACCATTCAAAAAAATTAATGAAATGGTGAATTTTAAAAATGCTGCACTTTTAATAAAAATTCTAAGCAATTGTTTTTAATTATAAAAATAAAGTTGGCATAGCTTTTGTAAAGCTTATAGCGAGAGCAAGGAGCATTCACCAATTTCAAGACCATGTCTTGATGGAGTACAGCATGACGCAACCTCAAGTCGAAGCATTAACCAAATATATTCGAGTCACTGGCGACTTAAATGCAGAGTTTATTGAGTTCGATTTTGCCATTCACGACCCAAGTCTATTTGTGGAACTGGTTTTGCCTAAACATGCATTTAATGATTTTTGTAAGACCAATCAAGTGGTTGAAATGACCCAAGAACAGCAAGCTTTTAATGATGCTCAGGAAGAAAAATGGCGCTATGGCACTGAAGCAACCTTAGTCGGCACGCAACGTAATAGCAACGATCACGATGATCAAATGTAAAAAATATAAGGAGATAAAGCCATGACTTTAGAAATCAAGACATCAAATGTCGAACCTATTCGCCAGAACTACGCCTATATCGAAAGACGATTTGGTAGTAAGCCAGCAACTCGATATCAAGAAGTAAGTTTTGATGTACAGGCAGAAACTAACTTTCACTATCGTCCTTTGTGGAAACCTGAAAAGACCTTAAATGATAAAACCCATACTGCCCTGCAAATGCAAGATTGGTATGCATTTAAAGATCCACGTCAATTCTATTATGGAACTTATGTTCAACACCGTGCGCGGTTACAAGACACCGCCGAAAGTAATTTTGCTTTTTTTGAAAAACGTCAGCTTGCAGAACATTTGTCTGACGAAGTCAAAGCTAAGGTCATTGAGTGCCTATTGCCATTTCGCCACATTGAACAAACTGCAAACTTACACATGATGTCTGGCAGTGCCTATGGTTATGGCACCGTGCTAACCCAAGCTTGTATTTATGCCGCAATGGATCATTTAGGGATAGCGCAGTACATCTCACGGATTGGCTTAGCTTTAGATGGTAATAGCGGAGATTCATTACAACAGGCAAAACAGGCTTGGATGCAACATCCTGCATGGCAAGGCTTACGACGTTTGTGTGAAGAAAGCCTCACCGAGCAAGACTACTTCAAACTTTTCTTATTACAAAACCTTGTGATTGACGGCTTTGTGACAGAGCTTGTCTATCAACAGTTTGATCAGTGGTTAGTCACTCAAAATGCTCGCGACTTAGCCATGCTGACTGAGTTTATGAAAGACACTTTAGGTGATTTACGTAAGTGGTCAGACACCGTCATTAAAACTGCCGCAGCAGAATCCGATCATAACAAACAGCTATTAAATGAATGGTTCACTGAGTCTCTAGCTCAAGTGAAAGCAGCCTTTACACCTTGGGCATCAGCAGCCTTAACAGCAGATGCAGTCGATCAAGCAGAACATGCCGTTATTGAACGCGCAAAAAAACTCGGCCTACAACCAGAACTGGCAAAAGCTTAAGGAGAAGCAACATGTCTAAAGTCTATCTCGCATTGCAAGACAACGATACTTCACGCTACATCATCGAAGCGATTGAAGAAGATAACCCTGAAGCTTCAATTCAGTATTTCCCCGCCATGATCCGAATTGAAAGTGAAACTGATTTGGTCATTAAAGCCGAAACCGTATCTGAAAAACTAGGCCAAGATTGGGACATCCAATCGTTACAACTCAACATGATTACGCTGGGCGGCAACGTCGAAGAAGATGACGATACTTTCCGCCTTCATTGGAATTAATCACAACATAGACGTTGTTTAACAAAGATTTAAGGATGATCAATCATGACAACTCAAACGAAAGAAACCAGCAAAAAATTAAATGCTAAAGATCGTTACCGCGCATTAACCCGTGATCTGGACTGGGCCTTTTCCTATGCTGACCGTAAAGATGCCTTCCCTTATGAAGAGTTTGAAGGCATCAAAATTACGGACTGGTCTAAATGGGAAGATCCATTCCGTTTAACCATGGATGCTTACTGGAAATATCAGGCAGAAAAAGAGAAAAAACTTTATGCCATTTTTGATGCCTTTGCTCAAAACAATGGTCAGATGAATGTTAGCAATGAACGCTACTTAAATGCGATCAAACTCTTTTTAACGGCGGTTACCCCACTTGAATATCAGGCTTATCAAGGCTATGCCCATGTAGGCCGCCAGTTTAGTGGAATTGGAGCACGTATTGCTTCTCAGATGCAGTCGATTGATGAGCTGCGTCATGTACAGACTCAAATTCATGCCATGAGCCATTACAACAAGTTCTTTGATGGTTTTCAGGATTGGGCGCACATGCATGACCGCGTTTGGTATTTGTCTGTGCCTAAATCATTTTTTGAAGATGCCCGTTCTGCTGGCCCTTTCGAGTTTTTATTAGCCATTAGTTTTGCTTTTGAATATGTACTTACCAACTTGCTATTTGTGCCGTTTATGTCGGGGGCAGCTTATAACGGCGATATGGCAACCGTAACCTTTGGTTTTAGTGCGCAGTCAGATGAAGCACGCCACATGACGCTTGGTCTTGAAATCGTAAAATTCTTGCTCGAACAGCATGAAGACAATGTGCCGATTGTGCAGGAATGGATTGATAAATGGTTCTGGCGTGGGACGCGTTTGCTTTCAATTGTGGGCATGATGATGGATTACATGCTGCCAAACAAAGTGATGTCTTGGAAAGAAGCTTGGGAAGTTTATTTTGAACAGGCAGGCGGTGCGTTATTTAAAGATTTGAGCCGTTATGGCATTCGCATGCCGAAATATAGCGATGTCATTGTGAAAGAAAAAGAGCATGTCTCACATCAGGCATGGTGGATTTTCTATAACTTTGGTCATGCTGCCGGTTTCCATACTTGGATTCCAACTGACGAAGAAATGGATTGGTTATCGGCTAAATATCCAGAAACTTTCGATAAATACTACCGTCCAAAATGGGAGCTGGCTCGCAAAATGGAAGCCGAGGGTAAACGCTTCTATAGCGCAGGTTTACCACAGCTTTGTCAGGTTTGTCAGATTCCAATGACCTTTACCGAAATGGGTGATGACCCAACTCAGTTTAGTTATCGCCATAGCATCTACCAAGGCGAACGCTACCACACCTGTTCAGATGGCTGTCATGACATTTTCGAACGCGAGCCTGAGAAATATATACAAGCATGGCTACCTGTAAATCAAATTTTGCAAGGCAACTGTGGTGGCGGTGACCTCGAAACCATGCTCCGCGATTATTACCGCATGAATGTCGGTGCCGATAATCTGGATATTGAAGGTTCACCAGATCAACAGCGCTGGAAAAAATGGAAAGGCAACGCAGCTTAAGCACAAGGAATTGTTCAGGCAGTCATCAAGCTGCCTGATCGGAAATAAGGAGATTGAACATGACTGTTCGCGCAATACACAACAACTATCAATTTGAACCGCTTGATCTGCAAAAAAATTATGGCGATCAATTCTTACTTTACGTGGGTTGGGATCATCACACACTTTTTTGCTCAGCGCATGCCATGCTTGCCTCACCTCAACAAACTTTGGGACAGTTGATTGAGCAACAAATTACAGGTGGTTTTGCCCAACATCCAGATTTTGCCAAAATTGATTGGTCAAAAGTGCAATACACTTTAGATGGTCAAACAATCAATCCAGAGAATACACAAAGCTTGGCAGAGCTTGGTTTTGGGCATAAGTCATTGCTTCGTTTCGTTACGCCAGAATTAAATGGCTATAACGACAGCTACGTTTAATTCGGAGGTGTGTCATGAGTTATCAAGTCACCATTGAGCCGATCGGAACAACGATTGAAGTAGAAGAAGACCAAACCATTTTAGATGCCGCTTTACGTCAAGGCGTTTGGTTACCCTTTGCCTGTGGTCATGGCACTTGCGGGACATGTAAGGTTCAAGTCACCGACGGTTTTTACGATGTTGGTGAAGCCTCGCCATTTGCGCTCATGGATATTGAACGTGATGAAAATAAAGTGCTTGCCTGTTGCTGTAAACCACAGTCCGACATGATCATTGAAGCCGATGTTGATGAAGACCCAGATTTCTTAGGTCATTTGGTTCAAGACTATCAAGCGACAGTCATTGAAATAAAAGACCTGTCGCCAACCATTAAAGGAATCCGACTACAACTAGATCGTCCAATTGAGTTCCAAGCTGGTCAATATATCAATGTCCAGTTCCCAAACATTGAAGGAACTCGAGCGTTTTCAATTGCCAATTCACCAAGTGAAGTGGGCATTGTTGAGCTGCATATTCGTAAAGTTGAAAGCGGTGCAGCGACCACTTATGTGCATAAACAACTTGCCACGGGCGATCAGCTTGATATTTCAGGCCCTTATGGTCAATTTTTCGTACGCAAGTCAGATGATCAAAATGCCATTTTCATTGCGGGTGGTTCAGGTCTTTCAAGTCCACAATCGATGATTTTAGATTTGCTTGAGTCTGGAGATAGTCGCACGATTTACCTCTTCCAAGGAGCACGAGACTTGGCAGAGCTATACAACCGAGAATTGTTTGAACAGCTCGTAAAAGACTATCCGAACTTCCGCTATATCCCTGCCCTGAATGCACCAAAACCAGAAGACCAATGGACTGGATTTACCGGATTTGTGCACGAGGCTGTTGCCGATTACTTTGAAAATCGATGTGGTGGACACAAAGCATATTTGTGTGGTCCACCCATCATGATCGACTCGGCAATTTCAACACTCATGCAAAGCCGCTTATTCGAACGGGACATTCACACTGAACGGTTCTTAAGTGCAGCAGATGGCGCTGCTGGACAATCGCGTTCGGCCTTATTCAAACATATTTAAAGACAAACCATTAAATCATCCACTTTTTCAAATGAGCTTTGTATTGGCACTTTAGCGAAAGAAAATACAAGGCTCATAGGAGTTCTGCATTCCAAGTTTACAGGTTAAACAGACTCAAACTTTTAAAGACCGTTAAGGAATAACGTTTTTAGTGACAAGCCAAACAACACAGAATAGGACATTCTATGAATAACAAAATTGCTGCAATCATATGTGGTGTAATCAGCGCCCTTTACCTTCCTTCTGCATTTGCGACAGAAAACGGCTCGGACTCTTTTGCCTTAGGTGCCGAAGGTATGATGGCGGGTGCCTTACCACCTGCTGGGGTTTATCTACTCAGTTATTATCAAAATTATCACGCATCAGAGTTTCAAAATGGTCCCGACCAGTTCCATGTTGATGTCAACGCCGTGGTTCCGCGGTTGGTCTGGATGACCGATCAAAAAATTATGGATGGACAACTCGGGTTTTATGCAGCCCAGCCATTGGTTGATCTAAGACTCAAAGTAAATGGAATGGCTGACTCAAACCAAGGTCTCGGAGACTTGATTTTGGGTGGCGTGCTCGGCTGGCATCAAGGAAATCATCACTGGATTGCAGCCCTAGAAACTGTGCTCGGGACAGGAGAATACGACACTCCAAGTACAACACATCCAGTTGAAGCTAATCTTGGGAAAAACTATCACACCATTCGACCGATTATTGCCTATAGTTATGCCAACGCAGCAGGTTTAGACCTTTCTACCAAACTGTCTTATAGCTGGAATACGCGTAACGATGCAACCGACTACCAATCTGGACAATACATTGCGGGTGACTATAGCTTGGGTTATCGCATTAACCCAAAAATCAAAGTGGCTGTTGAAGGCTATGCTTTTAAACAAACCACAGATGACAAAGTAAACGGAAGTGACATTGGGTTTAAAGGACAGGCTTTTGCAATTGGTCCAGGCATTCAATATGCCGATAAGAACTGGTCTATTGAAGCCAAATTTCTAAAAGAAACCGAAGTCGAATATCGTCCCGAAGGCCATACCAGCTGGCTAAAACTGATTTGGGCTTTCTAAAACACATCAACGCATAGCTTCAACTTTTGAGGCTATGCACTTCCGTTATTTAAAAATCGATACCGTTTGAATCATCTATCGGGTTTTGATCGAGTGTAAAGACAGTCCGTTGATAAGGTATCCCTTCTAAGTCATAAACCTGATAAATACAATCAAATAGTGACTGTAAATCTTCACTTCGGTCCATTGCCCGTGCTGTAATAAAAATTGGGCTGACCGCGCCGTTATCTAAAATCGGAATATAGTTTAAGTGTGGAAATCGAATGGTATCGGCACTTGCTGGAATAATGCAGATCCCTTCTCCCGCTGCAACTAAGCCCAAAGCCAATTGAATTTCTCGTATCTCATGCATATTTTTTGGAACCAAACTATGCTCGGCAAAAATATTCAAAAGCTGGGTCGAAAAATTGGGTTTCGGTGAAGTGGGATACATAAACATCTTTTCATCAATGAGATCGGCCAGATAAACCCCTTCCGTACGCTGAGCAATCGGATGACTCGTATGCGCAGCAACCACCAAGCGTTCTTTACGTAGCAGAATACGTCTCACCGCAGGATCACTAATTCTTAAACGCCCGAAACCAACATCAATACGTCCTTCTTTTAATGCCTGTAGTTGTTCAGTGGTACTTAACTCCATGAGCTGAATATTCAAATGCGGCTGCTGCTGGCGAAATAAATAAATGATTCGAGGTAGCAAACCATAAAGTAAAGACCCGACAAAACCAATCGTCACACTACGTTCAATGAGACCAATACGTTTGGTCATACTTTTTATTTCTTCAGCATTCGACAAAAGTTTAAGGGCGTGCTGATAAAAGAAATGTCCGGCTGGGGTTGTCTGTAAAGGACGGCTTCCACGCTCAAACAGTTGAATGCCAAGCTCGCTTTCCAGATTTTGAATCTGTCGACTCAAAGGTGGTTGAGCAATAAATAGTTTTTCGGCTGCCTTTGTAAAGCTCTGCTCTTCAACAACCGCAACAAAATACCGTAAATGTCTTAGTTCCATAAGGTTTCCATACCTTTAAGATATAAAAAAATGCAAATTCAGTCTTAGACACAGTTTAACCATTCTTTTAAGGTATATACAAGCAACAAACCGATGAAGTGATGAATTGCTTTGTGAAAAAGCCTCCTTGCCAATCTTCCAGTGATTCATCTTCATCAATTCACGGTTAAACACTCAGCGCACTCATGCGCTTCATTGAAAATATTAGGATATCAAGACCTTGTAGATCGTAGCTAAGGCCTTGGTGACTTCCACACTTTTGGAAAGTCGGAGAACGGACATGCCACGTATTCCTGTAATCAATACTAGCCATCTTGACCGTATTGATGAATTACTTGTCGATAACATCGATACAGGTGAATTTAAACTTCATCGCTCAGTGTTTACTGACGAAGCTCTTTTTGACCTCGAAATGAAATATATCTTCGAAGGCAATTGGGTTTACTTAGCACACGAAAGCCAAATTCCAAACAATAATGACTACTACACCACTTACATTGGTCGTCAGCCTGTCATTATTGCACGTAACCGTAACGGCGAACTCAATGCCATGATCAATGCATGTTCACACCGCGGAGCACAACTTTGCCGTTACAAACGTGGTAATAAAGCAACGTATACTTGCCCTTTCCACGGCTGGACTTTTAACAACTCAGGTAAATTGCTTAAGGTTAAAGATCCAAGTGAAGCAGGCTATTCTGACTGTTTTAACCAAGATGGTTCACATGACCTTAAAAAAGTAGCACGTTTTGAGAGCTACAAAGGTTTCTTATTTGGTAGCTTAAATCCCGATGTTCCTTCACTTGAAGAATTCTTGGGTGAAACCACCAAAATCATCGACATGATTGTTGACCAGTCTGAACATGGTTTAGAAGTTTTACGTGGTTCATCTACCTATACCTACGAAGGTAACTGGAAACTCACCGCTGAAAATGGTGCCGATGGTTACCACGTTTCTGCTGTGCACTGGAACTACGCAGCAACGACTCAACACCGTAAAGAAACTCAAGCTGCCGATAACATCCGTGCGATGAGTGCAGGTTCTTGGGGTAAACAAGGCGGTGGCTCGTATGGCTTTGAAAATGGCCACATGTTGCTTTGGACACAATGGGCAAACCCAGAAGACCGTCCAAACTTCCCGAAAGCAGACGAATACACCGAAAAATACGGCGAAGCGATGTCGAAATGGATGATTGAGCGTTCACGTAATCTTTGTCTCTATCCAAACGTTTATTTGATGGATCAGTTTGGTTCGCAAATTCGTGTACTTCGCCCACTTTCGGTTAATAGAACCGAAGTCACCATTTACTGTATCGCGCCTAAAGGCGAAGCACCTGAAGCTCGTGCACGTCGTATCCGTCAATATGAAGATTTCTTTAATGCATCAGGCATGGCAACACCAGACGATTTAGAAGAATTTCGTGCTTGTCAGGCAGGCTACGCAGGGATTGCACTTGAGTGGAATGATATGTGCCGTGGTTCAAAACACTGGATTTATGGACCAGACGATGCAGCAAATGAAATTGGTTTAAAACCCATGTTAAGTGGGATCAAAACTGAAGATGAAGGCCTGTATCTTGCCCAACATCAATATTGGTTACACACCATGAAACATGCGATTGCATCAGAGAAAGAAATTGCTGATCAGGGAGAAACAGCATGAGTGCTCAAGACAAAGCAACTTTAGAAAATATTGCTCAGTTTCTCTATCGTGAAGCTCGCTTTTTAGATGATGAACAATGGGATGACTGGCTTGAATGCTATGCACCAGAAGCTTCTTTCTGGATGCCAGCTTGGGACGACGACGATAGATTAACTGAAGATCCACAATCTGAAATTTCACTTATTTATTATCCAGACCGTCAAGGTTTAGAAGATCGTGTGTTCCGTATTAAAACCGAGCGCTCATCTGCAACCATGCCGGACACACGCACAAGCCACAATATTGCCAACGTTGAAGTGGTTGAGCGCGACGGCGACAAAGTTACTGTTCGCTTTAACTGGAATACCTTGAGTTTCCGTTACAAGACAAATTATAGCTATTTCGGTATGTCACGTTATGTGATCGATTTTTCAGGTGATCAACCAAAAATCTTGAGCAAGTATGTCGTTTTGAAAAATGACTACATCAATCAAGTGATTGATATCTACCACCTTTAAGACATACCCCCTCAGTTAAACGGACTGTTGACTGAGGGTAAAAGTTTCAAATATTTTGTAGGATACATGCCATGTCAAACCACAATGTTGCACTTCAATTTGAAGATGGTGTTACACGTTTCATTAACGTAGCTCAAGGCGAAACCCTATCTGACGCAGCCTATCGCCAAAAAATTAATATTCCTTTGGATTGCCGTGATGGAGCATGTGGAACTTGCCGCGCATTTTGCGAGTCCGGTAGTTATGACATGCCAGAAGAAACCTATATTGAAGACGCATTAACCCCTGAAGAAGCTGAGCAAGGCTATATTCTTGCTTGCCAATGTCGCCCAACTTCAGATGCGGTATTCCAAATTCAAGCGTCGTCAGATGTTTGCAAAACAGAAATTCATAGCTTCCAAGGCACCTTAGCCCGCGTTGAAAACTTATCAGATTCAACCATCACTTTTGACATTCAACTTGATGATGGCCAACCGGATATTCATTTCCTTGCAGGCCAATACGTTAACGTTGCAATTCCTGAAACTGGCGAAACACGTTCATATTCATTTAGCTCAAAACCAGGCAACCGTTTAACGGGCTTTGTGGTCCGTAACGTACCGAATGGCAAAATGAGTGAATTCTTGAGTAAGAATGCTCAAGCTGGTGACAAAATGACATTTACCGGTCCATTCGGTAGCTTCTATTTGCGTAATGTAGCGCGTCCTGTGCTTATGCTAGCAGGCGGTACTGGCATTGCCCCATTTATGTCGATGTTACAAGTGCTTGAAGAAAAAGGTTCAGAACAACCTGTTCGTTTAGTCTTTGGCGTAACCAATGACTTTGATTTGGTTGCTTTAGATAAACTTAATGAATTGCAGACGAAATTCCCATGGTTTGAATATCGAACTGTGGTCGCAAGCCCTGAGAGTAACCATGAACGCAAAGGCTATGTCACTGGTCATATTGAAAGTGAATGGCTAAATGGTGGCGATGTCGATGTTTATCTATGTGGCCCAGTACCAATGGTAGAAGCTGTACGTGGCTGGTTAGAAACTGAAAATATCAAACCTGCTAATTTCTTGTTTGAAAAATTCTCTGCGAATTAACAGGTGGAGAAGTTATCTATGTCAAACCGTCAAAGATTTACCGATAAGGTCGTGATTGTTACGGGTAGTGCTCAAGGCATTGGCCGTGGCGTGGCACTACAAGTTGCAGCTGAAGGTGGACAAGTCGTCATGGCGGACCGCTCTGAATATGTTGAAGACGTTCTCAAAGAAATTCAGAGTGCAGGTGGCGATGCTGTCACGATTAATGCTGACCTTGAAACCTATGCAGGCGCGCAAGCAGTAGTTGCAAAAGCCATCGAACATTTTGGTCGGGTAGATATCCTGATTAATAATGTGGGTGGCGCGATCTGGATGAAACCTTTTGAAGAGTTTTCCGAAGAAGAAATCATTAAGGAAGTGAATCGCTCGTTGTTTCCAACGTTATGGTGTTGCCGTGCCGTGTTACCCGCCATGATTAAGCAACAATCGGGTGTTATTGTAAATGTCTCTTCAATTGCAACCCGTGGCATTAACCGTATTCCCTACTCTGCATCTAAAGGTGGTGTAAATGCTTTAACGGCATCACTTGCTTTTGAGCATGCCAAAGACGGAATTCGTGTCAATGCTGTTGCGACTGGTGGAACCGAAGCACCACCTCGGAAAGTACCACGCAATGCCAATCCATTAAGTCAAAATGAAAAAGACTGGATGCAGCAAGTAGTTGATCAAACAATAGATCGAACATTTATGGGCCGTTATGGCACAATTCAAGAACAAGTCAATGCAATTTTATTTCTTGCATCAGATGACGCATCGTATATGACGGGATCGGTCATTCCGGTCGGAGGTGGAGATCAGGGTTAACCCTGATCTTTTTATATATTTGGATAAATAACATGATTTGCATGGAGGCAATCAGACATGGCAACCCTGTTAAAGACATTAAAAAATGACTGGTCCATATCAGCAACAGTTGCTGGCTTTCTTGCGGTTTTAATTTCTTACTCAGGCCCACTGATTATTTTTTTCCAAGCTGCTCAGCGTGCTCATGTGTCCACCGACATGATGGTGTCATGGATTTGGGGAATCTCAATTGGTGCTGCCGTTTCAGGTATTTATCTTTCGATTAAATATAAAACGCCTGTCATAACCGCATGGTCTGCACCAGGCACTGCCCTGTTAGTTACCTTATTTCCAAACGTCTCGTTGAATGAAGCGGTAGCCGCCTATATTACTTCTGCCATCGTTATTTTTTTAATTGGCGTTACAGGTTATTTCGACAAGTTACTGAAGTGGATTCCGCAAGATGTCGCTGCGGGCATGATGGCTGGTATTCTTTTTCAATTTGGTATTGGCCTATTTACCGCGTCTAATAGCATGCCTTTTATTGTCTTTAGCATGCTCATTGTCTTTTTAATTGCCAAACGTTTAATGCCGCGCTACACCATGATCTGGGTGTTAGCTGCTGGAGTTTTATTGAGCCTTATTTTAGGAAAAATGAATCCGGTTGATGTGAGTTTTAGTTTAGCTATTCCACAGTGGATTAGCCCAGAATGGACATGGAACTCAACACTCAACCTCGCTGTTCCTCTCATTTTAGTCAGCCTAACCGGACAATTTTTACCGGGTATGGCGATTATGAAACTCAGCGGTTACGACACACCAGCCAAACCCATTATTACTGTTACCAGTATTGCCTCTTTAGCTGTTGCCTGCATCGGCGGTATTACAATTGTGCTTGCCTCAATTACCGCTGCTTTATGTATGGGCAAAGATGCACATGAACTTAAAGAAAAACGTTACATCGCAGGAATCGCCAACGGAATTTTTTATATTTTAGGAGGCTTATTTGCTGGCAGTATTGTCATGCTATTTAGCTTACTTCCTAAAGAGTTGGTGGCAGCACTGGCAGGGTTAGCTTTGCTAGGTGCTATTGCCACCAATATTTCTGTTGCCATGAAGAATGACAATCAACGTGATGCTGCACTTATTACCTTTTTAGCTACTGCATCAGGCATGCATTTCCTTGGATTAAGCTCAGTCTTTTGGGGTATTTGTATTGGTGTAATCGCCCATTTCATTCTCACACCACGCTCAAAGCCAACTACAAATTAAGTTTTTTATCTAAGCGCCTACCACTAAAATAAAGCCTCAATCGCCAAATCAGGATGCAAATAATTCGCTAACCCTGATTTGGCGATTTTATTTAATATAAATTAAATTTCATTTTTAAGATCAATTTCCAAAATAATTAAACAATAGACTTTAGTATTTTGTTTTTATATTTTCACCTCAATTTTTAATATAAATTTAGCAATATTTTTAGCTGTGATTATCATCAATAAAATCTATAAAAAAACATCTCTAAAATCCTTAAAATTCTCATAATACAATATTTAACCCTATTTTAAAGACACAACAAAGCCAACTAAAAGAATAAAAATAAATACATATTTTTCAAATAATTAAATCAATAAAAGTACAATACCTTAAAGACATAAAGATATATCAATTAGGTTTTTGACTCTAGCCCAATAACAAAATAGTTTATTAAAAAATAACGCGATGCTTCACAAATTGGAGGTGAAGAAAATGGATACGAGCAAGGTTAATATTAATGAGTTAATTGATAAAGCCAGTTTTACATCTTTTCATTGGAAAGTTTTAATCTGGTGTTTACTTATTATTATTTTTGATGGATATGATTTAGTTATTTATGGGGTTGCTCTTCCTCTGTTAATGCAACAATGGTCATTAACTGCGGTAGAAGCTGGTTTACTCGCCAGTGCTGCTTTATTCGGAATGATGTTTGGTGCCATGATTTTCGGCACACTTTCAGACAAACTGGGGCGTAAAAAAACCATCCTGATTTGTGTCACCTTATTTAGCGGATTTACCTTTATGGGTGCCTTTGCCAAAGGACCAACAGAGTTTGCTATTTTGCGCTTTATCGCAGGTCTTGGGATTGGTGGCGTTATGCCAAATGTGGTCGCACTTATGACTGAATACGCACCAAAAAAAATCCGCAGTACCTTAGTCGCAATTATGTTTAGCGGCTATGCAATTGGCGGCATGACATCTGCTCTACTTGGTGCATGGCTCGTGAAAGACATAGGCTGGCAAATCATGTTTTTAATTGCGGGTATTCCCCTGTTGCTGCTCCCACTCATCTGGAAATTTTTGCCAGAGTCTCTCACCTTTTTAGTGAAATCAAACCATAGCGAGCAGGCAAAAAGTATTGTTTGTAAAATTGCGCCAGAAACGCAGGTAAAAGCCAATACACAACTGGTGTTAAACGAAAGCACAACCACAGATGCACCTGTCCGTGCGCTTTTCCAACAAGGCCGTACCTTCAGCACATTTATGTTCTGGATTGCTTTCTTTATGTGCTTACTCATGGTGTATGCCTTAGGAAGCTGGTTACCTAAACTCATGCTGCAAGCGGGCTACTCATTAGGTGCGAGCATGTTATTCCTCTTTGCACTTAATATTGGCGGCATGGTCGGTGCAATTGGTGGCGGTGCTTTAGCAGATAAATTCCATTTAAAACCTGTTATTACGATCATGTTTATTGTGGGATCAGCAGCTTTAATTCTACTTGGCATTAATAGTCCGCAATTTATTTTATATAGCCTGATTGCAATTGCTGGCGCTGCCACCATTGGTTCGCAAATCTTACTCTACACTTTTGTTGCGCAGTTCTATCCAACCGCACTTCGTTCAACTGGCATGGGCTGGGCATCTGGAATTGGTCGTATTGGCGCGATTATTGGACCAGTTTTAACTGGCGCCTTACTCACACTTGAGCTTCCTCACCAAATGAATTTCTTAGCGATTGCAATTCCAGGTGTGATTGCTGCACTTGCAATATTTATGGTCAATCTCAAAGCCTCTGTTGCCGCACAAACGCCATCAACTTTTAACCCTCAAAACACGCTTACCCAGCAGTAAAAATACATGCGCCGAGGACTGGCGCATCTTTTTGGAAATGGATTATGGAATTATTTCACCGTTTTAAACCACACACTTTAGCCGTTGCCACTTTATTACTGATGTGCAGTAACTCATGGGCCGCAAATCCAAATCAGCAAACTGAAGATGAATGGAAATTCACTTTAAAAAATGCCTATATCAACCGTAATTTTGATAATGATGCACTTAAAGATACTGGTAGTTGGTCTCATGCAGCATCGCTATTTTATAAGTCGAAAATGCATGACACTCCGCTGCAAATTGCAGACAAGCCAATTACGATTGGTGCAGATGCTTCGGTACAATACGCCGTGCGCTTGAGTTCAGACAAACATGTCGCTGACACAGTTTTGCCTTTTAATAAAGAAACTCAGTCACAAGCATCAGACTTCTTAAAATACGGCGCCACTTTAAAACTAGGATATGACAAAACTCTTTTAAGTGTCGGTGAACTCTGGCTAGATTTGCCTGTAACGGCTGTGGATGCCAGCCGTCAGTTGCTTGCTTCATATTGGGGAACCAATCTTAAGTCGCAACTTTCAGATCAGCTCTATGCCGAAATTGGCCGAGTGGAAAAAGTGTCGCCACGCAATGAAGAGGACTTTAAAAAGTTTTCTTTCACATCAAATGGAATTACTAAAGAATCTGATGGCTTAAATTATATTGACTTGCGCTATCAATTCACGCCGTCACTTAAGGGTGAATATTACTTTGGTAATTTGGAAGACCTCTACAATAAACACTATGTAGGGCTTGAGCATAATTGGAAACAACCTAATTTCGCTCTTACTTCTAAATTTAAGTACTTCAATGCAAAAGATGATGGCAATACTTTTGATATTGATGCGCAAAACATTGGGGTGCTAGAGACTCTTAAAGTAAAAAACCATACCTTTGGTTTGGGTTATCAACAAATTATGGGTGCGTCGGCTTACCCTCTACCAGATGGCTTTTTACCAGAGACCTATTTCATTAACTGGAATACCACTGGATTCTTTAAAGAAGATGAAAAGTCTTATCATGTGATGTATGGCTACGACTTTAAAGATTATGTTCCGGGCCTAAATGCGATGGTGAAATATGTTTACGGCCATGACTTTAAAGTAGCCAATGGTGAAAAAAACCATGAAACCGAATCGAATGTGATTTTAAATTATGCGTTTCAGCAGCCATTCTTAAAAGGCGTCGCTCTTCAATACATTCGTATTGATTACAACGTAAAACATGGCAATGACTTTGGTGAAGATCGCCTGTTTGTAAACTACACCAAAAAGTTTTAATCATTTTTGATTCAAATGAAGCGGGCTAATTTTAGTCCGCTTTATTATTTTTGACTCATAAAAAAACGCTCTTACGAGCGTTTTTAATTAATCTAGTAACTTAAGCAACATGCTTTTGTACAACAATCGAACCTACTGAATAACCAGCGCCGAAAGATGAAATCACACCATATTCGCCATCATCTACTTCGTGGCCTGTACGGTGTAAAGCAATAATAACGCCTGCTGAAGAGGTATTAGCAAACTCATCTAAAATAATTGGTGCACGGCTTAAATCAGCTTCTTTACCAGCAACATATTTCAAGATTAGTTCATTCATGTTGGCATTGGCTTGGTGTAACCAGAAACGCTTAATATCGTTTGCAGTTAACTGCATTTTTTCCAACTGCGCATTAATGATTTTTGCCACTAACGGACAAACATCTTTAAAGACTTTGCGACCATCTTGACGGAATAACTTGTCGTCAACCACTGCATCTTCGCTACGGTTTAAGAAACCGAAGTTATTGCGAATGTTGTTTGAAAATTGAGTAAATAAATGAATATCTAAAATTTCAAAACCAGTTTTAGTCGTGGTTTCTTCAATAATAGAAGCCGTTGCAACGTCGCCAAAAATGAAGTGACAATCACGATTACGGTAATCTAAGTGACCCGATGTAATCTCAACGTTCACCAATAAAACACGACGAGCGCCTGAACGAATTGCATCTGCCGCTTGTTTCAAACCAAAAGTGGCAGCTGAACATGCAACGTTCATGTCGTAGGCATAACCTTGAATGCCAAGTGCCGACTGAATTTCAATCGCAACTGCTGGATAAGCACGCTGCATGTTTGAACATGCCAAAATCACAACATCGATATCTTCAGCAGTTACGCCTGCATTTTCCATTGCCTGTTTCGCAGCAATGACGCCCCACTCTGCTTGAAGTGAAAGTTCATCATTTGAACGTTCAGATAAACGAGGACGCAAACGATTTGGATCGAGAATACCTGATTTCTCAATCACGTAACGGCGCTTAATACCAGACGCTTTTTCAATAAATTCAGCACTAGAACCACGTAATTCTTCGAGTTCACCTGCTGCAATTTTCTCTGCATTCTCTTGGTTATATTGTTCCACATAAGCATTTAAACTGTCGGCCAGTTCTTCATTAGAAATGATTTCTGTTGGGTGAAATAACCCAGTACCTGTGATACGAATGCCCATGTAAAACTCCTAAAAAAATGAATAGGGTCTGTTAATCTTTCATTTATAAATTGCGTTGTAGGCTAAACAACAACATAAACAGACCCCGATCTATCTTAACTGATTCCCAAACGATCCCATAACTTTTGCAGTCGAGTTGGCGAAATAGGCATCTTGGTTTTCATCGGTTGAGAAAATAAAGAAATGCGGAATTCTTCCAACATCAAATACAATTCTTTGATTTTGGGATTATTTTTGAATTTAAATACCTTGTCCATCCATGGATCGACATCATCAATAGCGGCATGATCTCGCTGTAGATTATTTGGCAATCGATCTAAACGCAATAGCAGCGCTTTTAAATATCGCGGATATTCCTGCCAAAGATCGACTGGTTGGCAGTAAACAAAATTACCAAGTGACATTAAATCTAACTGATCTTCAATATCATCAATACTGCGTCCAAATACGTTTGGATCAAGCACTAAAAGCTGACGACGGATTTGCTGCCACTGAATGTAAATATCACTTAACTGCTCAAGTGCTTGCTGACCATGGGTCAAAAATTGCTTTTTAACTTGCTCGAGCAGTTTGTTAAATTCATCTGCGTTAATTGGCAGAGTCGTAATTGCCATCTGCAAGGTTGCATAGACCAACATCTGCTCAAGCTTAGCTTTATCGCCCAAAGGTGAATAAGCCAACGCGAGCGGTTTTGAAATCTGCTTTTTCAACTGACGAACCAAATCGCCAAGTTGCATATGGACTAGACGAATAATACCTTCACGATGCTGTTTAATCGCCTCAGCCTGATCGTTAAACGTTTGAATAACAATGCCTGACTCATCTTTAGCTTCGAGGTCAGCAAAAGCCTTGGTCGGAACTAAAGCCTGATATTGCTTTACTACAACGCCCGTAACTTTATGAGAAGCCTCGAAAGTAAAGTTTTCAGGAAAGTCCTTAAACTCACCTTTTTGCTGTTTCACTGGACGATGCGTTTCTACACGACAACGTGCTTTTAACTCAGGTAAATCACGCCCTTTCGCAATCAGCTTACCTTTTTCATCAATAACCTTAATGAAAGGCACCAAATATGGATCAATACGTTCAAACGAGAAATCTTTTTCAGTAATTTGCTCACCACGCAAGGCAAAAGCTAAATAACTAAAAATATGTTCACGTAAATGTACTGCATCAACCCCTTGCATGAGCTTACGAGCTGTATCAGGAATAGGCACTACATTACGACGCTTGTCTTTAGGTAAAGCTTTGAGTAAAGCCTCAATTAAATCTTGGCGCCAACCCGGAATTCCCCATGACCAAATATTTTCATCGACTTGAGGCAATGCCTGTACAGGAATTTGAACAGTAGCACCATCTTCATCATGGCTAGGGTCAAAATGATATGTCGTTGCTAAACGTAGTTGTCCATTGTGTAGATGATCTGGGAATTGCTGCGTTGTTGGTCGGTCATTTAGCCAGAGCGCATCATCGTCAATAAATAAATAACGAGGATTATTTGCTTCTACCGTTGCACGCCAGTCTTCAAAACTACGGCGACTCGCGATTTCCTCAGGAATTTTCGACGCATAAAACTGATAAATTGTTTCTTCATCCACCACCAAATCACGACGACGCAATTTATCTTCAACTCGCTCTACTTCTTCAAGCTTAAGTAAGTTGTGTTTTAAAAATGGTG
Organism: Acinetobacter sp. 1542444; assembly: GCF_000581835.1. NCBI lineage: Bacteria > Pseudomonadati > Pseudomonadota > Gammaproteobacteria > Moraxellales > Moraxellaceae > Acinetobacter > Acinetobacter sp. 1542444. Next base: position 147,124 of record NZ_JEYA01000002.1, read on the forward strand.
GAACTGTACCCAAGTTACCAGTAGTTAATGCATCGCGTAAGAAAATCTCATGGGCAGCAGGCTGATCAACTTTCTCAAAATTAATTAACCGCTTTGGCTCAATAATTAAACCAAACAGGGAAATTTGCGCATATGCATTGACGATCCCAGCTTTCTTAGACCAATGTGGCTCGAAATAGTGATATTTCAATAAATCACGTGCAGCCAACAAAATCCATTCAGGGTCAATTTTGGCTAAAGTACGTAAGTACACTTGAGAGGTTTCGACCATCTCAAAAGCCATCACCCAAGAGGTATTGGTTTTATGCAAAGTACTCGCAGGGAAAACTTTAGCCTTTTGCTGACGCACTGCCATAAAAGTATTTCGTTCATCAGTTTTATTGGCAATGAACGATAATAAACCTGTCAGCAACGCGCGATGCAAGTTTTCATAATTCGCAGGCTTTTCATTAAAGCTGAGTTTTAAGCCTTCGGCTAACTCAACCAATTGCTGGTGTGTCTGTTTCCATTCACGTAAACGCAACCAGCTTAAGAAATGCTGCTTGGCAAATTGACGGCGTTTATTTTCAGACATTCCTGCTTCGCCTTTAGGATTTAAAGTCTCCCAAAGTTTTAAATAAAACAGAAAATCTGAATCTGCTTCTTTAAACAAAGCATGCTTTTGGTCAGCTTGCATTTGTTTATCTGCTGGACGCTCACGCGGGTCCTGAACAGCTAAAGCACTTACTACAATTAAGATTTCTTTGAGTACGCCAAAATGAGCACCACCCACGATCATACGAGCGAGTCGTGGGTCAATTGGCATACGTGCCATCATTTGCCCGACTTTGGTCAGCTCATTTTTCTTCTCGTTAAGTGCGCCTAACTCAATCAGCAACTTACGGCCATCATTTACAAGGCGGAAATCTGGCGGCTCAATAAAATCGAAGTTTTCTAACTCACCTAACCCTAAACTCTGCATTTGCAAAATAACAGATGCTAAGTTGGTTCTTTTAATTTCAGGTTCGGTAAATTCAGGACGACTTAAAAAGTCTTCTTCGCTATATAAACGGATACACACACCTGGAGCAATACGGCCACAACGCCCTTTACGCTGATTGGCTGCGGCTTGAGAAATTGCTTCAATTGGTAAGCGTTGTACACGTGAACGATAATTATAACGCGATATACGAGCAAAACCGCTATCAATCACATAGCGAATATTTGGAACCGTAAGTGCAGTTTCGGCTACGTTGGTCGCAATAATAATACGACGGCCTTTTCCACCCGGACTAAAAATCTTTTGTTGTTCAGAAACAGCTAAGCGCGCATACAAAGGTAAAATCTCGGTATGTCTTGGCCCGTACTTTTGCAAGGTTTCCTGCAACTCACGAATTTCTTGTTCTGTACTTGAAAAAATTAAAATGTCGGCATGTTCAGGATGACCTTTTGCTTCTGCGTCAGCAAAGCATTCTTCTACAGCCTGTACAACTGCACGAGGAAGGTTTTCTTCAAAATCATCAAACTCATCGTCATCACTGCCGCCAATATTCATTTCTGAAATTGGGCGATAAAGTACTTCGACAGGATAACTACGCCCTTCTACTTCAAAAATAGGTGCGTCATTAAAGTAATTACTAAAGCGATTTACATCTAAAGTTGCCGAAGTCACGATAACTTTTAGATCTGGGCGTTTTGGCAGTAACTGCTTTAAATAGCCCATAATAAAATCGATATTGAGTGAGCGCTCATGCGCTTCATCAATAATGATCGTGTCATATTTAGACAAATAACGGTCATTACCTAACTCGGCAAGCAAAATACCGTCGGTCATTAACCGTACGATAGAGTCCTGCGAACCTTGTTCATTAAAGCGGATTTTAAAACCAATAGACTCGCCAAGCTTTTCGCCGACTTCTTCTGCAATACGTTGAGAAACACTACGTGCAGCTAAACGACGTGGTTGGGTATGACCAATCATTCCCGTTAAGCCACGTCCCGCTAACATTGCAATTTGAGGAAGCTGAGTGGTTTTACCTGAACCCGTCTCACCTGCCACAATAATTACCTGATGCTTTTGAATCGCATCAATTAAGCGGTCTGCATATTGAGAAACAGGTAAATCCTGATTCAGTTTAATTTTAGGGAGACGTTCAAATCGCTGCCTTACTTTGGTATTAGATTGTTCAAATAATTTTTCAATCTCTGCTGTATTGGCTTTTTTATCTTTACGCAAACGATTTAAACGGTAACGATCTCTTGCCATCACCCACTGATCAATATTTAAATCATTCTGCACAGACAAATTTTCCTGAAAATACAACAATCCTCTATTTTACGCTCTAATGACCATAAGGTAAAACAGTTGGTTTTTTATATATTTTTAATTTTTTAAAATTTTACCCTTGAATTTTGACTAACGAGACTTCATGTTGTTAGGCAAGTTTCTTTTACGATAACTGTCATTTGATTTACATGTTTTTGCAGTCAAATCGAATACAGTGTTTGGGGACTTAAAAATCGTAAATTTATCACTTATTCGATTTTCCGATTTTAGTCATGTAAAAATACTATTTCCCCAATAAAGAATTTTTATTTATTCTACATCTCGTAAACAAGTTTAAATATAAACCTCAATCATGGAGACAATGATGAGCTTGATTAATACTGAAGTTAAACCATTCCAAGCAACTGCTTACCACAACGGCCAATTTGTTGAAGTTAACGAAACTAACCTTAAAGGTAAATGGTCTGTTGTATTCTTCTATCCAGCTGACTTCACTTTCGTTTGCCCAACTGAACTTGGTGACTTAGCTGACAACTACGCTGAATTCCAAAAACTTGGTGTTGAAATTTATGCTGTATCTACTGATACACACTTCACTCACAAAGCTTGGCACGACACTTCTGAAGAAATCAAAAAAATCCAATATCCATTAGTTGGTGACCCAACTTGGACTCTTTCTAAAAACTTCGACGTTCTTATCGAATCTGAAGGTTTAGCTGACCGTGGTACTTTCGTTATCGATCCAGAAGGTAAAATCCAAATCGTTGAACTCAACGCTGGTGGTATCGGCCGTGACGCATCTGAACTTCTTCGTAAAGTAAAAGCTGCTCAATACGTACACGCTCACCCAGGTGAAGTTTGCCCAGCTAAATGGAAAGAAGGCGAAGCTACTCTTGCTCCATCTATCGACCTAGTTGGTAAAATCTAATCTCTTATTAGATTTTAAAAACTCAAAGAACCATCCCTCATCGGATGGTTCTTTTGTTTTGAATAAGCACATCACATTTTCTACTGATACTTTTACAATTATGTCCTTCCCCATTACACGAAGTTTGAGTAATGTCGAATAAATAACCGATGTTTTTTGAGCTTAAGTAATATGAAATAAAAGGGGAAAAATTTATGGCGAATACTGTGGCAGTCACTTCATGGAAATACAATGCGACTTCACGTCATCTAAAAATATTTTATAGCGATGGTTCAGGTGAACTTTATCATCCTGTACCAGAATTTATCTATGACAACTTATTACGATCAACAGACAAAGCTGCTTTTGTACATAAATATTTAGAATTCGACTTACACTTTACTCGCCTATCTTTAGTGAATGCTTCATAACATAATGAAATAAGGCCTGCTTTGAACAGGCCTTTATGAATGAATAAATCAGATTTTTAAATGGCTTACCTTGCCACTACAATGCATAAACCAGCGCCTACAGGCAAAATACTGCTCATAAAATTTTCATCTTTTTTAATTAAAGCTAAGAATGAGCTGACTTCAGCCGCATGTGAAATAACATTATCAATAATGAGTACTCCACCTTTTGGCTTCATCAGCCGTTTTAAATCTGGCCAATAATTCTCGTAAGCAGGTCGCTCAGCATCTAACAAAATAAAATCGAAAGTTTCCTGAGTTTCTTTTAAATAGTCGGCTGCATCTCCCACCCAAAAATCTACCAATTCCTCTAATGCCAGTTCAGTCGCATGGCGTTTAGCTTCATTACTACGATTGGCATCAATTTCAAGCGTGGTTACTTTTCCATGAGTAGCTTGAGCAGCCTCAGCAAGCCATAAAGTAGAGTAACCTGTTGAAGTCCCAATTTCTAAAATTGATTTAGCTTGCTGCATCCGAATAAATTGCGATAGTAATTTTGCAGACTCCGCCTCAATATTACGATACCGCAGCAAACGATCTGTCTGCTGTGCATCATGTCGTTTAAAGGTGTCATATAAATCGGCAACTCTTTGTAAGAAAAAAGTATTTGGCATATATTCACCCTTTAAAATCGTTATTTTATATAAAAGTCGTTTGCGTTAAGTGCTTTGAATTAACTTAAAACGCGGCACGATACTTCCATCAGCCATTTGCACCGTTTCAGTAAACATCTCTAGCGGACGTACCCAAGTTGAATAGTCACCATAAAGACACTGATAAACGACTAACTCTTCTTCAGTCTCGCTGTGTTTTGCTACAGAAAAAACTTGATAGAAATTACCTTTATAATGCTGATAAATGCCGCGTTGCAATGACATGAAAGTACCTTTTAATGTTATGACATAAAATCTTTACAGCCATATAACATATATAAATTTTTAAATACTTTCACTTTAAAACACTACAAAACATAAAAAAGAACATTTTAGAGATAAATTATTGATCTTACTTATTAATAGCCTCAACAATTCAAAAAACCGATTAAATCTATAAAAACATACTGTTTCACCTATTCTGTGTTTTCACGTACTATGCATCTATTGAAAGAATTTGGATGCATTGGAGTAAAAACAGATGTTAGATCAAAACATTAAAACTCAATTAAAAGCTTACTTAGAACGTCTAGAAAGTCCAATCGAATTAGTTGCTGCTTTAGATGAATCAGATAAAGCAGCTCAAATTAAAGAGTTGGTAAGTGAAATCGCTGAGCTTTCTGACAAAGTGACTGCCCGTTTTGACGGTAACAATACACGTCGTCCAAGCTTTGGTGTGGCTAAAGCAGGTGAACAGCCTCGTGTGTTCTTTGCAGGCTTACCAATGGGTCATGAGTTTACGTCTTTGATCTTGGCACTGTTGCAGGTCTCTGGCTATGCACCTAAAGTGTCGGATGAAGTTTTAAATCAAATTAAAGGTTTAAACCTTAAAGCAAACTTCGATGTGTTTGTATCCTTAAGCTGTCATAACTGTCCTGATGTAGTACAGGCACTTAACCTGATCGCGATTTACAACCCGAACACCACGGCAACCATGATTGATGGTTCATTCTTCCAAGACGAAGTGGAACAACGCAAAATCATGGCTGTACCGATGGTATTCCAAGACAACGAGCACATTGGTCAAGGTCGTATGACTCTTGAAGAGATTGTGGCAAAACTTGACACTAACTCTGCTGAAAAAGATGCAGCAGCACTCAATGCTAAAGATGCTTTTGATGTATTGGTGATTGGTGGTGGTCCTGCGGGTGCAACGGCTGCGATCTATGCTGCACGTAAAGGTATCAACACGGGTATCGTGGCTGAACGCTTTGGTGGTCAGGTCATGGACACCATGGACATTGAAAACTTCACTTCTGTGCAAAAGACTCAAGGTCCTAAGTTTGCTGCCGAGATGGAAGCCCATGTTCGTGAATATGATGTCGATATCATGAACCTGCAACGTGTCAGCAAAATCACGGGTGCCAACCAGACTGCAAATGGCTTGGTTGAAGTTGAACTTGAAAACGGTGCAAAACTTGAATCGAAAACTGTAATCCTTTCTACAGGTGCACGTTGGAGAGAAATGAATGTACCGGGTGAGCAAGAATACCGTACCCGTGGTGTTGCCTACTGCCCACACTGTGATGGTCCGTTGTTCAAAGGTAAACGTGTTGCTGTGATTGGTGGTGGTAACTCAGGTGTTGAGGCAGCAATTGACCTTGCAGGGATTGTTGAGCATGTAACTCTGGTTGAGTTTGACACCAAACTACGTGCTGACCAAGTCTTGCAAAACAAATTGCATAGCTTGCCAAACACAACAGTGATTATGAATGCCTTAAGTACAGAAGTGTTAGGCGACGGTTCACAAGTGACTGGTCTTAAATATAAAGACCGTGCGACTGATGAAGAGCATGTGGTCGAGCTTGCAGGGATCTTTGTACAGATTGGTTTACTGCCAAACACTGACTTCTTGAAAGATAGTGAAGTTGAGTTAACCAACCGTGGCGAGATCATTGTGAATGACCGCAACGAAACCAATGTGCAAGGTGTATTTGCTGCGGGTGACTGTACGACTGTACCTTACAAGCAAATCATTATTGCTACAGGTGAAGGTGCTAAAGCATCGCTCTCTGCGTTTGATTACATCATCCGTTCTGGGCAGTAAAATCGGTCAAAATTATTATTATTTATTTCAAGCCTAGCATTACAAAATGCTAGGCTTTTTTAATACTAGAGTTACAACTTTTTAACAATTTTCGATCTTTATTAATCATTTACTTTATGTTTATATTTTAGACATCCATATTTGGATGCCATGAATTAGAAGGAAAAACACAATGAATAAATTACTTGTTGCTTTAGGTCTTGCTGCGACTGTTGCCCTTGTTGGTTGTAATAAAGATAAAGCTCCAGAAACTGGCGCGACTACAGGTGAACACTTAGAAAATGCTGCTCAACAAGCAAGTGCTGATATCAAATCTGCTGGTGATAAAGCTGCTGATGATATTGCAACTGCAACTGATAATGCTGCTGAGAAGATCGATGCTGCAACTGATCACGCTGCTGATGCGACTGCTAAAGCTGCAGCTGAAACGGAAGCGACTGCACGTAAAGCGACTGCTGATACAGCTCAAGCTGTTGAAAATACCGCTGCTGAAGTGAAAAAAGACGCTCAACACTAATCGTCTTTAGTATAAAAAAGCCCCTATTGATTAGGGGCTTTTTTTGGCTCTTAAAATCTTTTATGAAATTAAGCCTTCGTCACGCATCGCAATTTGTACAGATTGACGCTCTGCAACTTTATTACGTAATGCAATAATGTGCTTATACGGTGTTAAGTCGTGCTCAATTGAGTTTGACCAATTTGTTAAAACAAATAGATAAGCATCTGCTGGACCAAAATTATCATTTACCAAATAATCGTAATCAGATTCAGACAAATAGTTATCGATATATTTTAAAAGACGGTCGATTTCTGCATAAGCTTTGGTTTTTTCATCACTTGTTAACGGTGCCCCAAAGAAAACTGCATAAGCATCATGCAATTCAGAGTTCAAATAACCCAACCATTCCAATACTTTCGCACGGCCCATCCCTGATGGCGGAATTAAATCCTGCTTAGGATCGTGCTGAGCAAGGAAAGGTAAAATCGCAACGTTCTCAGTTAACATTAAACCAGGGTTAATTTCTAAAGCTGGTACATATCCTTTTGGATTAATCTCGTAATAATCTGCACCTTTTTCTGTTTTATGTGTTTTTAAATTTACTCGTTCTAAGTCAAAATCAACATTAATTTCATTTAAAATAATATGTGCAGCTAAAGAACATGCGCCTGGCGAATAATATAATTTCATATCTGATCCTTGTTATCTCATATTAACGTTTTAAATTGCTTCTAGAAAACCTGCAAGGTTTGCACAATTCTTTAATTGTAAAAAAGCGTAAACTTATAAAATACTTACACCATCTAATATTCTTGAAAAATTTATTCCTTGCAAGTTGTCTTGCGTGACGATTGTTTAAAATATGATAAAACACATTTACGTCACGCAATTTTTCCATTAATTACGTTTAAAAAGCTGACTAAGCCAATTCATTAATTCAGTTAAGAAATCAAAAATACCATTTTTCTTATCATCATCAGGCTGGCTTGAATCTTTACCATTTAAATCCAGATCAACAATTACCGGATCATGGTCTGAAGAACGATAAGCATCTTCACCATAGAACAATGCCTTTTGCTCATCCGTTTTATATTCTTCGTTGTAGTCTAAAACGGTTGGCTCATCTGCATTGATATGCCATGCAAAGGTTCTCACTACTTTTGGATATAGAGCTGCGTCAGCAATTGCATGGTCTAAATTACCTGCTCCACCATTACCGTTGGCATCACTCGCAACACCAAACACATAGCTATATGCCTCTGCACCCTGTCCTACCTTAGCGTCATTAAGCAAAACTTTGTAGTTTGCTTTTTCAAATGACAAAATAGGTTCTTCTTTTGCATAGCTGTTCATATCCCCTACAAGTAAAGCATTTTGCTTAGGGACTTGAGTTGGATTTTTCGCCAACCACTGCACAATTTGATCAACAGCTTTCACACGAGTCGGGTTCCAGCAGCCTTGACCATCTTTTTGGTCTGCATCAATAGAGCTAGCATCCACCCCGCTACAGCTTTTCGATTTCAAGTGATTTGGAATAACAGTAAACGTTTTATTGCCGCGAACTGCTTGGAAACTTTGCGCCAATGTTGTTCGGTTCTTGTCGCCCAAATCAAGCACAACAGGCTTATTTAAAGGTTTAACACGCTTGCTGTTATAAATAATAGCAACCGCAATCGCATCACCACCTAAACGGTCTAAGTTTTCAGGAACAACGTATTTCCAGTCGCTACCTAAAGCTTTGGTCAAATTGGCAATTGCACTATTAGGCCCATAACCATTGTTCGCAATTTCCATTAAACCGTAAACATCGGCATCAATCGCTTTGAGCGCACTCACAATTTTACGGTGCTGTTTATCAAACTCAGCTTGTGTTGTTGCACCACGTTCTGTTGGAAAACCAGTTGCACCATTGTCATAGTTCAAAACGTTAAATGAAGCTACACGGATGTGATTGGCATTTTTGGTAATGACACTTTGACGCGGGTTTGTTTGAGTAATTACTTCAGGTTGATTGCGTCCAGGCACAGGTTGCACACGCCAACCATTAAAACGATACTCTAAAATACCTTCAGCATTCTTAAGTTGATAACCCGAACGTAGCGTATTAGCAGCGCTAAAATTTGTCGGTAACCATGGAGTACGGTTTTGGTTGTTATAGCCGTCATCAAAAATAATTTTCGACAATAAATTTTTCTGAGCAAGAGCTTTAGCTTCTGGAGATAGTGCAGGATATAAATTAGTCGGAATATATAAACGCCCTAAGCTTAGAGATAATTCACCATAGCGACCATAATTGTAATTCTCGCTTACCGTTAAAGTCTGAGGTAATTTAACCAACATACCTTGATAACGCTGCGGAGAATGGGTTGAACCACCTGTTAAACTAGTAAACGGAAGTTCGAGGCTAATCGGCTGAACCTGATTTACCATATTGCTATTACAAGTTTGAATATCTTGTTGTAATTGATCGATCTGTAGCTGATTTTGATAAGTCGTTAAACGACCACGCAAAATAACTTCATCGCCAACTTGACCACCTTTTACAACGCTGCTATTTGGAACATAAACAAAAATAGCATTACTGACATTTGCACGTGCTTTTGTGTCTGGTGTCTGAACATAAAAACCAGAGAAGCCATTGGCATAACGATAGTCAGCTGTAATCACCCCACGTACGGTATAAGTCTGGTTTTGTGCTGCGGTTGCTAAATCAGCAATTGGTGTATCCGAGCTTGAACAACTCACCGTTTCAACAGGTGGCTGTGTTGTAGAACCCGATAAATTTGAAAAGTCATTTCGGTTTGTCCAAGCCAACCATGAACGGTCCAAATCAAATGTAGTGGTTGCATCAATACTTAAAACTGGGTTCTCAGTTTCAATACGCTTAAAACTATTTCCGAGGCTTGAAACGGCTGTTCCCCATCCAGCTTCCGGACGCTCACCAATACGCCCAAAACGGTCTACAGGTATGCCTTTGTACACAAGCACAACGGCATCATCACCATTAAAAGATAATGCAGCGACCTGATTGACTTTACTACCAAGTTCAGCCTGCAACTCAGAACGGCCTACCAAAAACTTCTGCTTACTGGTTAACGATCCTTGTAAACGGAAAGTTGCTGTTTTTGCTGTACCGCCATTATTAAATTGTTGAATTTCATAGTCGGCTAAATTAACTGTAGTCCCATCTGGATTATAAATTTCCAAACCTTTGCGGTTACTACTGCCGTCAACATATTGACTAAACATGAGCTGTGCTTGTGCCCAAGGACTATATGTAAAAGCACCAAGTGTCCCTAATAGCACAGAAAGTGTGCGTAATTGAAAAGTTTTCATGAGTAAATATGTTCATTTGAAATTTATATAGATTCTTAGATTAAATATTGAACATGACATCTACATGAAGAAAAACACCGAAACATTTGACTTGACCACATGAAGACTTAAAATACCGCATTTGAATTTCAATATTGCCAAGGTTATGTCGATCGATCAGTTAGAAACGCAAATTGCAGACTTAGACAATTTGCCTGAACACCGTGAAATTGTGACGTTTATGCGTCGTTCAGCACCACTTAATACGTCTCAACGCACGGCATTAGAACAACATCGCGATTTAATTTTGGAATATCCTGTTGGTGACTTACGCCAACACTTTGAACATCCAGAACGTCCTTTAACTGTTGAAATCGGTTTTGGTATGGGCCGTTCATTAGTACTTATGGCAAAAGCCAACCCTGAACGCAACTATGTAGGTATTGAAGTCCACGTACCTGGTATTGCTCAGTGTCTTTATGAAGCAGGTATAGCAGAAGTTAAAAACTTACGTGTACTTGATGCAGATGCGATTCAGGTTTTACGTGAAATGCCAGACAACAGCATTAACTGCGTACAACTTTACTTCCCAGACCCTTGGCAAAAGAAACGTCATTTCAAACGTCGTTTTGTTATTCACGAGCGTATGCAATTGGTTGAACAAAAACTTGAGCTTGGTGGTACATTCCACGCAGCAACAGACTGGGAACCGTATGCTGAATGGATGCTTGATATTTTAGATAACCGTCCAGATCTTGAAAACTTGGCGGGTAAAGGCAACAGCTACCCTCGTCCAGAGTGGCGCCCAGTGACTAAGTTTGAACGCCGTGGTATTGAGTCAGGTCATAAAATTAATGACTTTATCTTTAAGAAGATTAAGTAAATAATAAAAAAGGCCTAGTTTATTACTAGGCCTTTTTTATTTTAAAACCAATCTAGTGAATAAGTAGAATTAAAAATTAACTGAGTATAAAGATTTAAATGAAAATAACTTTTGAATTATTAGTTATATAAATATAATAATAACCACCATTTTAACTAGACAGAAAATAACAATGAAGCCTTTCGCATTTCTAATTTGTGTAATTGTATCAAGTGGCTGCTTTGCCTCAACTCAAGAAGACTTTGAACTTAAATATTACAAGTTAATGGAACGATACATTCAAACACAATCGGACAGAAATCAAGTCATTTCCACAGAGGCAAAAACTGAGCAAGAAGATCTAGTTAGGTCTAATAAACTCAAAACTCTAGATTGCAAAGGATGGAAAGAAAATATTGAACTTTTTGACTTTATTTTAAGTAGATTTAAAGAATATGAATCAGCCTCAGAAGAAGTTCGAATAATGGGATATACTAAAGAAAACCTAAGAGAAGATTCTGAATGGCTACGCGAACAATTAGACAAGCCAGAGAACAAATGTAAATAAACAAAATTCAAAGAACCGCCGAAATGAAGTGCGGTTTTTTATTACCTGCTAAAAGCGGATACAAACAACGTAACAACCGGATACTCATTTTGTTTCCAAGTACCAGCATCCCCCTCTTGAGGTATTTCCTTTATTCCCCCCTAAAATAAAAAGCTCTCATTCATTATAATTTTCTTTAAATGTCACTTTATCTATTCTCTAGACTTATTAATATTCATAAATCATGTTAAACATATAAAAATGAACGCTTCAACAACTAATTACTTAAACTCACGAGAAGTCAGAAAACACTATGTTAAAAATTTTAGGGCGCGAGAACTCCATCAATGTTCGCAAAGTCTTATGGCTGTGTGAAGAACTAAATCTTGAATATGAAAGAGAAGATTGGGGACGAGGCTTTCGTTCAGCTCAATCACCTGAATATTTGCAATTAAATCCAAACGGTCAAATTCCTGTTGTTATAGATGGCGATTTAGTCCTTTGGCAATCCAACAGTATTATCCGTTATTTGGCCAATGCTTACGATAAAGAACATCAGCTTTACCCTACTCAAGCGAAAGAAAGATTCTTTGTTGACCAGTGGATTGATTGGCAAGCAATCGAGCTGAATAACAGCTGGACTTATACAATTATGTCTCTGTTGAGACATTCACCAGATCATCAAGATCCAAACTTATTACAACAAGGTATTGATGACTGGAATCATCATATGCAGATTCTCGATCAACAACTCGCAAAAACTCAGGCCTATGTTGCTGGTTCACAATTTAGCTTGGCCGATATTCCAATTGGCCTGTCTGTACAACGTTGGAAAGCCACTCCTTTTGACCATCCAACGCTTAAGCATGTTGACCAATATTTTGAACGTTTAAATCAACGTGCGGGTTTCTTAAAATGGGGTAATAACGGCGAACCTTAATTTTTAAATAAGCTTTAAACCGAGTGATGGCGCTTCACGATGCCATCACTTAAAATTTGATAGACCTGTTTTAAGTCATCTTGATTTGCTTGAGCCAATAAGCCTTGATGCATTGTCAAGATATTTTGATCCCCCCTTACGGCAGGCCCTGTTTGCATTTGCTTTGGATCATTTTCAGTCGCTTTTTTTGCTGTTTCCAAAATTAAAGGATAGAGCAAACTAAAGTCGACCTGCTCTTTATCTACTACCTGCTTTGCCATATCAAAACAATAGTTACTAAAATTACAGGCAAATACTGCTGCTAAATGCAAAGTTAAACGCTGTTTTGAGGTATATTGATATACCCTCTTACTTAGGCTATTTGCTAAATCTACAAGTATTGCTTGATCCGCATCTGTTACCGCTTCAACAAATAATGGTGTGGCTTGCCAATCGACGTCTCTTTCAAAGCTAAATGTCTGTAATGGATAAAATACCCCTGCTTTTTTATGCACATGACTGATGACTTCAATATCAGTACTACCAGAGGTATGAACCATAAGTGTTTCAGGAAACAATTCATGAACTTGTTTTACAATATCTGCAATTGCACTGTCTGAAACCGCTAAAATGATAAGATCGGCCGGTTGAAATTCTCGAAGTGACTGACATGCTTTTGCCTGAAACTGCTCTGCAAACTTTTGGGTTTTCTCAAAATCACGCGCATAGACTTGTACGATGTGATGACCTTGAGCCAACAGTACCTTTGCTAAATGAAAGGCAACTCGCCCACTCCCAATCAAACTGATTTTCATATCAATCCAACACTATTTGTTCCAACAAAAAAGCTTCTCAAAATGAGAAGCTTTTTTCAAATTAAAATATCTAATTTTTCATAAATCAGAATATTATTGAGCTACTGAAAACTCGATACGACGGTTTTTAAAGCGTCCTTCTTCTGTCGTGTTATCTGCAACAGGCTGATCAGAGCCATGACCTTGTGCAACTAATTTAGACCCGTCTACACCTTTAGATGTTAAATAGTCGACTACTGCTTGAGCACGGCTTTGTGATAAAGCTTTATTTGCCGCAGCGTTGCCTGTTGAGTCGGTATGACCACCTACATTTAATTTCACACCACTGACTTTATTTAAAAGTGTTGCAGCTTGATCAAGAATAGCTTTATTGTCTGCTGGAATATCGCTTGAGCCACTCGCAAAATTAATGATTTGCAAGTTAAGTGCTTTTACTAATGCATTTACATCGACATTGTTCGGGTCAATTGAACCTAAAGCAGTTTGCGAAGCAGTTAAGCTATTGCTTACAGATTGCTCAGCTGTTTCTGGTGCAGTAGAAACAACTTCAGTGTGAGGAACAAGAGCTTTTACTTTTGCGGTTAATGCTGCTAACGCTGCTGCATCACCTGCTTTCAAAGTAATTTTGTCACCTATCCATTCTAAAGATGCATTTGGCACACCTTTTAAGGCACCAAGCACGCCAGCAAGTGCATCTTTGTCTGTAAATCCAGCCGCATAAGTTTGACTGGTATCCACATTACAATATTGAGTTGATGAGAAAACCTGCTTAACTTGGGTTTGTAGTGTCGCTAAGAATCCTTGATCGCCGATACCTGCCTGACACTGGCTCACAGCACCTTTATCATCTGTGCTTAAAGTTAAACTCGCAGGTGCGGCTGCAGTAGTTGCTTCAACACCACTGGCAGCCGTTGGTTCAGGTGCTGGTACAGCTTCTTTATGCTGGCAAGAACGCCATAACCAAGCAATGATAAGGCCCAAAATAATTAAGGCAATAATAGGGAGGAACCCACGAGATTTGCCTGTTTTTTCACTGGCTGCAGCTAATGGTGGGGCTGCTGAAGTTGCATGTGGAACTGAAGATAAACCTGCACCAAGTCCTAAAGGAGCTAATAGACCTACTGCCCATCCCGGTAAATGCGAACGAATAGTATCTGCATGCTGACGTAAATAATTTACAATACTCTGTTGATCATTTCCGGCAACGTCCGAAATTGCATTAAGACTAGGTTTAATTGCGCTGTTGAGTGTGCTTTCGATTTCATTATTTGGTGCTGTACCACTTAAATGAGTCAGTACAGTATTCTTGATTTGGTCATTATGAGAAAAAAGGTCTGATAATGAAGGAGCCAAACTGTTTTTTAATTGTCCAATAAGATCAGGTTTAGCAGCTAATAATGAAAGTAAAATTGGATAAAACTTAGATAAAGCATTCGATTTTTCGCCTAGGTATCCATCCTGATTATCTAATATTGTTGATGATACTTTTTCTTTAAGCAGTTCTATAGGGTTTATCGACATTGGTTATTCTCCCGAATTTTATACGTCGTAACCAGCAACTTTTGATTATTCAAATACTTCTCTTTGCTGATAGTTTTTTATTCTAATGTGCGCTCAATCTTTTGTTGTTTTTTAAATAATTTATATACAAATTTCCATCTAGTATTTACAAAACAGGCAGATCTTATTGATCTACCTGTTTATATTTTAAATTTACTTTAAATAACCGTTTTATCAGTTAGCAAAAGTTTGAACTACTTTACCAGTAAGGTTTTGACCCAGCAATGGAGTATTTTTCCCTTGCGATAAAATCGTGTCTTTGCTTACTGTCCAGTTTAATTCAGGATCTACTAATACCCATCCTGCTTCATCTTCCCAACGCGTAGTCATATTGGCAACCTGCGCAGGTACGCTAGTCACTTTTTCAACCCACTCTAAAGGTTCAAATAAACCTTCATTAATGAGCTGAATGCCTAAAGATACATAAGTATCAAAAGCAGTAATGCCCGGTTGAGTTTCAGCGAATGGTGCCATTTTTGCTGAACTGCTTAAAGGCTCATGATGCGTACAAATTGCATCAATCACGCCTTCTTTTAAGCCTTGACGTAAAAGTTCTTTATCTTGCTCAGAACGTAATGGTGGACGAACATGCGCAAGTGAATTGAAACCATCAGTTAAGTGTTCAGTTAAATGCAACTGATGCATTGCTACATCGGCAGTCACAGGTAAACCTTTTGCTTTTGCTGCGCGAATTAATTCAACCGATGCACCGCAAGATAACAAACCAAAGTGAGCTTTTACGCCAGTTGCTTCAATCATAAGCAAATACTTTGCAATTGCTACAGTTTCAGCAATTGCAGGAATCATCGGCAAACCTTGGCGAGAAGCAATAAAGCCTTCGTGTGCACATCCATCTTTAGCAATCTGTGGCTCTTCAGCATAAAACACGACTGTTAAACCAAGACCCGCTGCATATTCCAAGGTACGAATAACTACATCGTCATTTTCAAAAGCAGCATTTGCATTAGAAACAGCAGTACAACCCCCTTTTTTCAGGCCTGCCATATTTGCAGGTTGTTTACCATTTAAACCTTGGGTCTGAGCACCAATGATATGCATGTGAATGCCACCATCATGCCAAGCCTTTTCAATCAAGCCATGAATGAGAGCACCGTTGTCTTGTACAATCGGCTTTGAATCAGGTGGTGTAATCACATGCAAAATACCATTGGCACGTGCTGCCTTACCTTCCGATTTCAATGTCCCATGTTGCTGTTGACCCGGTTCACGCAAACGCGCGCATAAATCAACCATGGTTGGCATTAACCATTTACCTTGGCCATCAATGGTTTGCTCAACTTGCTCAACTGGAGCAACCAACTTGCCATTTTCAATATATACAGTTTGTACGCTGTCTGTTTTCTGGATTGGGTCTAACACACGTACATTTTCAATTTTTACAATACTCATGTGATCCATTCCTTACAACGTAATCGCTTCAATTAAACCTTGCTCTTGGAGTTGGCCTTGCATTGATAACGCCAATACGGCCATACGAACTGCAATACCATTGGTTACTTGTTTCAAAATAACCGACTGATCTCCATCAGCAACACTTGAATCAATTTCTACACCACGGTTCATTGGTCCCGGATGCATCACAATGCAATCTGGTTTAGCTAAACCAAGACGTTCTTTGTTTAAACCATACATTCTGTAGAATTCAGACTGTGAAGATAACGCTGGAGAGTCAATACGTTCGTTTTGAATACGTAAGGCAATAATCACATCACAATCGGTAATACCTTCATCCATCTTGTTAAACAAGCGGACATTCTCACCATATTCAGAAAAGCCCACTGGCAATAATGTATTCGGTGCAATCACACGAATATCTTTACAACCTAGAGTTTGTAATGCAGCCACATCAGAACGTGCAACGCGAGAGTGTTTAATGTCCCCGATAATAGCAACGCTTAAATCTTCAAATGGTTTTTTTGTTTCACGACGAATGGTGAGCATATCAAGCATCGCTTGCGTCGGATGCGCATGACGTCCATCCCCTGCATTAATAATCGCGACCTTTGGACATACATCTTTAGCAATGAAATGTGCAGCACCCGAAGATGAATGGCGAACAACAAAGATATCCGCTGCCATTGCTTCAAGGTTCCAGAGCGTATCGCGCAGAGTTTCACCTTTTGAAGTACTTGAACGTGCAATATCAATGTTCAGTACATTGGCAGACAAACGTTTTGCTGCTGCTTCAAAAGTAGTACGGGTACGTGTGGAGTTTTCAAAGAAGAGATTCATAACCGTCAATCCCTCTAAGAGCGGACGGTTAATTAAATTATTATTATCATCTAAAAAGCTTTGTGCGGTATCTAAAATCTTGGTGAGGTTTTCTTTTGAAAGTCCCTCAATCGTTAAAAAATGTTTTAAATTTCCGTCTTGATTGAGCTGAACCTGGCTCGGTTGATGCAACGCTGCAATATGCATAATGGATTCCTATGGGTCGAATCGCGAAAACGTGCATAGTGTAGCTGAATTCCGCTCTTTTCGCAGAAGAACTTTACAGAATAAGGCCCTAAATTGACCAGAAAATTTAGAACCTTATTGGCAATTACCTTAATGCACCAATGTAATGGTGCGGAACTTGAGCCCGATAAATATCCTCAGCGGTAATTTCCGTCTCTTCATCGACTTTAACAACAGCAATTTTTTCTTTTTGAGAAGGCTCTGGTATTGTATCAACCAACGATTTCAATCGCTCAACACTTCGTTTTAATTCGTCATCCTCTGTTTCTAGTGCCAGCGCAATGACATATTTTGCATAATCTTTATTTTGGACAACGTACATTGCATCAATTACTCGCCCCGTCACCCTACGCATGCGTACATATATTTGTGTCGCTACTGAGAAAGCATCTGCATTAGCAATAAAACCATTCCCCATCATGTCTTTCATTTATAATTACCCCATCAATTTAAAATAATAAAATGGTTAAAAACTGGCTATGTTTGTTAATTAAATAACCATTGATAGGATTGAGTTAGCAAAATACATACCACTTTAATTGTTTTAATCTTTAAAAATCAGTTTATTGGTTGGATTATGATAGGTTGCAATAATTTAAAAACCTTTACACATCAAAATAAGTTAAACTTTGCATCGTTAATATTTATATGTTTTGGTCAATCGAGTTTATGAATACCTCTTTACGTTTAAACCACTATTGGATTACTTGTGCTGATGGTTTAGAAGCCCTCTTACAAGAAGAAATAGAACAGCTTGGCACCAAAGTGACAGAACGTAAAGCAGGACGTTTAATCATTGAAGGAACGCTTGAACATGCTTACCGCATCTGTATGTGGTCGCGTCTTGCTTCTCGTGTTTTACTTCCGATTCATACTTATGAACTTGAACATACACACGATGCACGTGATGTAGCAGAAGAGCTTTATGAAGGTGCGATTAGCTTTGATTGGTCACTTATTTTTGCACCACAAAGTACCTTCGCTATTCGCTTACATGCTGAACGTGAAATTAAGGTTAACACTCAATTTGCAACACTTAGAGCAAAAGATGGTGTTGTAGATTCCTTTATGGAAGCTGTAGGTCGTCGTCCGAGCATTGATACTAAACAACCAGAAATTACGTTGTATGTTTTAGCAGGTAAAACTGAGCATACATATTGCCTAGATTTATCAGGTGATTCATTACATAAACGTGGTTACCGTCGTTATATGACGGATGCACCAATTAAAGAAAACCTTGCTGCGGCAATTTTACAAAAAGCTCAGCTTCAACAACGTAAGCCAGAGATTGTGCTCGACCCGATGTGCGGTTCAGGTACATTTATTATTGAAGCATTAATGATTTTGACTGACCGTGCACCAGGCCTTGTTCGCCGTTTTGGTTTTAATGGTTGGCATGGTCATGACCGCGAGCTTTGGCTTTCACTCAAAGCTGAAGCAGCAGAACGTCATGAAAAGGCGCTTGAATTACCTTTACCTAAGTTTTATGCCTACGATGCAGACTGGGAAGCTGTAAAAGCCACCCGTGAAAATATTATTGCGGCAGGCTTTGAAAAAGTATTAGGTCAAATTCAAATTGAAGAACGTACTTTAGCGGACTGGCCTGATTTTTCAGCTGAAGGCAAAACTGCATTTATTGTGACTAACCCTCCATATGGTGAACGTTTAGGTGATAAAGCATCTAACCGCTCTCTTTACTTAGGTTTATCTGCACTTCTACAAAAACATTTCCCAAATCAATATGCAGCAATTATTGCAGCGCAAATTGAAAAAGCCGATGTTTTAGCGTTTGAAGCACCTGAAACCTTACGTTTAATGAATGGTAAGTTACCAATTTACATTCGTTTTGGTTCAATTAAGCCAGAAAAAGTAACTCAGCCATTCTTAGCAACATGGCAAGCTCAACCTATTGAAATGGAAGAAGCTCAAGATTTTGCTAACCGTTTGCAAAAAAATATGACTGCCTTGAAAAAATGGGCAACGAAAGAAAATGTTTATTGCTTACGTTTGTATGATGCAGACTTACCTGACTTTAATGTCGCTGTAGATTTATATGGCGATCGCTTACATGTTCAGGAATATGCACCACCAAAAACAATCGATCCTGAAAAAGCAAAAAAACGTTTTAATTTAGCACTCGCTGCAATTCGTGCAGTTACTGGTTTAAACCGCGATGCTATCTTTATTAAGACACGTGCGCGCCAAACTGGTACAAATCAATATACAAAACAAAGCACAGCTTCAAAACGTTTTATCGTTCAGGAAGGTAAAGCTAAAATTTTAGTTAACCTGACAGATTACCTAGATACAGGTTTATTCCTTGACCACCGTCAAATGCGTTTACGTATCGCACAAGAAGCTCGTGGTAAGCACTTCTTGAACTTATATAGCTATACCTCTACAGCAAGCTTACATGCTGCTTTAGGCGGTGCTGCAAGCACGACAAGTGTAGACTTATCCAATACTTACTTAAGCTGGTCAAAAGAAAACTTCGTTTTAAATGGCCTGACTGTAGATCACGCAGATGAACAGCACATGTTCTTTGCCAGCGACTGTTTTGAGTGGTTAAAAGAAGGTCACGAACAATATGACCTTATTTTTATCGATCCACCGACATTCTCAAACTCTAAAAAGTTCTATGGTACTTTCGACGTCCAACGTGACCATGTTTCACTCATTAAACGTGCAATGAACCGTTTAAATAGTGAAGGAACGCTCTATTTCTCAAACAACTATCGTGGTTTTGAAATGGACGAAGAAATCGAAGCTATTTTTCAGGTTGAAGAAATCACCTCTGAAACCATTGGCCCTGATTTTAAACGTAATCAAAAAATCCACCGTGCATGGAAAATTCAACATCCTGGCCTAGATCAATATTAATAAGACTAGGGGTTATTATTACTTCACGGTAATAATAACCTCGCCATGAACATTTTTTGATTCAAAATCATATTTGGTAAATCGATCTGCTCTTTCTGGTAATGCCATCATTTCCAGTTTCTTCTTTTCCTTACTATCGATAACATGATTTTGTTTTTGTTCTTGATAAGGTGAAAGTACACTTGTTCTAAGTGCATCCCATCGAACTTGTTGTAAATAATTATCCCCTAACACCTGACGTGCTTGTTGTTGTTCTATCATTGGTTTCTTAGCATCGTCTTGAGCTTTCGCAATAATCACAGGTAAAGCTGCATTTACTGCCCCTGTTTGTGTCGCCAAAGCCCCTTCACTTAGAGGCTGCGCAGCCCATACATTGATGGGTATTAGCGAAATAAAACCTAAAATACACAGCGCAGGTCCTTGTTTATTGTTCATTGCATTTATCCTAAATTGTTATTGTTCGTTATATCGAACAAAATTAACAATTTTTTAAACATGTCGCAATGTTATAAATAGACTTCCCGACAATTAACATTGATCATTTTAAAACCTGAAATATTTCACAAGCATTTAGTGAATATTCAAGTTGTTTTATAGATTTTTATCTCAGACTTGTACGACACTGCTAAATCACTTACTGTAATTTTAAAATTTATCTGTAAATTGATTTTATTTATAAATAAACACCATTCGAGGTGAAATAATGCTTCAGCAGTGCTGCCAACTATTAGAAGATCGCCAGCTCAAAATTGCTTTTATTGAAAGTGCGAGTTCGGGTTATTTAACAAGTCAGTTTTCTATTCACAAAAATAGTGGTGCAGATATTTTACTGGGTGGCTTAATTAGCTACGACCCAAGCATTAAAATTAGTATTTTAAATATCGATCCAAAGTTAATAGAGACTTACACAGCAGAGTCACCTCAAGTCACAGAGGAAATGTGTAGGCTGGGTCAAAGCTTATTTCAACAAGCTAATATTATTGTCAGTTGTACTGGGCTATTAAAATCTGGCGGAAGTGAAACCCCAGAAAAACCTGTAGGTACCTTTTTTATTTGCATTTCTTACCAACAGCATATTTATCATTATCGTTATTTTTTATCTGGTCACTCAGAACAAAAGTTAAAGACATTAACTCAGAAAGTTTCCGATGCCATAATTGCTTTACTCACATCAACCATAAAAACTAATTCCCCATAAAAAAAGAGAATATGTTTCCATATTCTCTTTTCGGTTTTAGCAGACAAAGCTTAGCTGAGTTTCATTTTATCGAAGACTAAATGCCCATTTTCGCCTTTAACTAGAATAGTATCACCTGCGACAAAATCACCCGACAAGATTTTTTGTGCTAATGTGTTTTCAATCTGTTGTTGAATCGCACGTTTCAATGGACGCGCGCCATAGACAGGATCGAAACCAGCATCAATCAATAAATCAAAAGCGGTATCATCTACAGTTAGGCTCATGTCACGATCAACAAGACGCGAACGTAATCGATCCAACTGAATATCGGCAATGCCACGAATTTGTGCTTTTTTGAGTGAATGGAAAATCACAAGCTCATCAATCCGGTTAATAAATTCCGGACGGAAATGCTGACTTACCGCATTCATTACAATGGTACGCACTTCATCGTCTGTTGCACCCTCACCTAGCTCACGTACATCTTGTGAACCTAAGTTCGAAGTCATCACAATTACCGTATTTTTAAAGTCTACTACTCGACCTTGTGAATCGGTTAAGCGGCCATCGTCCAATACCTGGAGCAAGATATTGAATACATCAGGATGCGCTTTTTCAACCTCATCAAACAACACAACACTATATGGCTTACGGCGAACAGCTTCAGTTAAAACACCGCCTTCTTCATAACCCACATATCCTGGAGGTGCACCAACCAAACGGCTAACAGAATGTTTCTCCATGAATTCACTCATGTCGATACGAATCATGGCATCATCACTGTCAAACAAGAAGTTAGCAAGTGCTTTAGTCAACTCAGTTTTACCAACACCTGTTGGACCCAAGAACAAGAATGATCCACTAGGTCGATTCGGGTCAGACAAGCCTGCACGTGAACGACGTACGGCATTAGACACTGCAACAACTGCTTCATCTTGCCCTACAACACGGTCATGTAAAAACTCTTCCATATTAAGAAGTTTTTCACGTTCGCCTTGCATCATTTTAGCAACCGGAATACCTGTTGCAGCACTCACAACTTCAGCAATTTCATTTTCAGTCACTTTAGTACGAATGAGTTTTGGCTCTTCGTTCTCCTCTGCAACTTCATCTTGCTCCAGTTGTTTTTGCAACTCTGGAATTACGCCATACTGTAAACGTGCTGCCTCAGCCAAATCACCTTCACGCTGAGCTTTCTCAAAAGCAATACGCGCTTTATCAAGTTCCACCTGAGCCTGTTTAGTACCTTCTACCAAAGTTTTTTCAGACTTCCAGATTTCTTCAAGATCGTTGTATTCTTTCTCGACTTCAGCAATCTGTTTTTCAAGATGAGTGACTTCAGCTTTACTGCCGACATCTTCATCTTTTTTCACAGCTTCCAATTGCATTTTCAACTGGATTAAACGGCGATCGAGCTTATCAAGTGCTTCAGGTTTAGAGTCAATCTCCATTTTAATACGAGAAGCTGCCTCATCAATCAAATCAATTGCCTTGTCTGGTAATTGACGGTCGGTGATATAGCGATGAGACATTTTCGCCGCAGCAATAATCGCAGAGTCTAAAATTTGCACGCCATGGTGAGTGGCATATTTTTCTTTAAGTCCACGTAAAATTGCAATCGTATCTTCAACACTTGGCTCATCAACTAGCACTTTCTGGAAACGACGCTCTAAAGCTGCATCTTTTTCAATATATTGACGATATTCATCTAAGGTCGTCGCCCCCACACAGCGCAATTCACCACGAGCCAACGCAGGTTTTAACATATTACCTGCATCCATTGCGCCATCGCCTTTACCTGCACCTACGAGTGTATGTAACTCGTCAATGAATAAGATGATTTCGCCTTCGTGTTTTGCCAAGTCTTTTAAAACAGCTTTTAAACGTTCTTCAAACTCACCACGATATTTAGCACCAGCCAGTAATGAACCTAAGTCGAGGGATAAAACACGTTTATTTTTTAATCCCTCTGGCACTTCACCATTCACAATACGCTGTGCCAAACCTTCAACAATAGCGGTTTTACCTACACCCGGCTCACCAATAAGAACAGGGTTGTTTTTGGTACGACGCGATAAAACCTGAATAGTACGGCGAATTTCATCGTCACGCCCAATGACAGGATCAAGTTTTCCAGATAAAGCACGCTCTGTTAAATCAATCGTATATTTATTAAGTGAGTCACGTTGGTCTTCGTGATTATTACTCATGACTTTGTCATTACCTCGAATATGTTCAATTACTTTGCGTAAGCTGTCTGGAGTTACACCTACCGCACTTAAAATATTTTTAGTTTCGCCTGTCTCTGCCAAACCTAATAAAACCCAGTCAGTTGATAAAAATTCATCACCTGCTTTTTGCGCATATCTGTCTGCCAGATTAAGTGCTTTCACAGCTTCTGGGTTTAAGTTGACATCACCCGTTGGATTGGCAATTGTGGGCGCATCTTTTATAGCCTGTTCAAGTTTTTGTTTAAGTTCAGGTAACCGTGCACCTGCTTGTTGCAACAAACTAATATTTGATGGCTCTTCTAACAAGGTAGACAAAATATGAATACCTGCGATAGCGGTATGGTCTTTACCCATCGCTAAAGATTGAGCATCTGAGAGGGCTTGCTGCAAGCGGTTTGTAAATTTTTCAAAACGCATTCTTGTTATTCCTCACAACAAATTTGTACTTGTCTAATAGATGGGAACACTTCTTCGGATTTCAAATAAATTTTTATATATTTTTCATAATGTTATAAAAATAACAATGAGTAAAACTCCATTATAATATGGGATTGTTTTGTATATATTTCAAGTACAGTTCAGCTACATTTTATTAAAATGCTTGAATATTTAGATTCATGCTTATTCTTACTACGCTTTTCACAAAGTCTTCATTGAGAATTTAGTAATTAAGCTTTAGTTTATCTTGCTAGTTTCCTACTCGTTTTGAAATGAAAATGCACTTTAAACACATTATATTAACAACAACTTGTCTTTTTACTTCGGCACTGGCAAACGCTCAGCTTCCGCAAGACTCTAGACGACCTGGTGGAATTGCAGTTATTCCTCTAACTACTGATATTACTCAGGTCACTTTTCAACAAAAGCCTGTTTTAATTAGTCAAGAAGGTCAGCAGCGCTATGCTGTACTTGGTATTCCATTATCTACTCCAATCGGCAGTATTCAACTCGACACAAATAAAGCCCCGATTCAAATAGAAGTTAAGTCTTATCCTTACGCAGAACAACGGATTAAAGTCACGAACCAAGATTATGTGAACCCTAACCAAAGTCAATTAGACCGCTACGCTCAAGAAGCAAAAGAACAAAATGATGTGTATACCTCATTTACACAGAGCTCATGGCAAACCCTACCCACATTTATACGCCCGACTTCAGGGAAATTTAGCAACTCTTTTGGAAGAAAGCGCTTTTTCAATGGTGAAGAACGCGCGCCTCACTCAGGTTTAGATATTCCTGCGCCAGTAGGGCAAAAAGTTATTGCGCCCGCAGATGGTGTGGTTATTCAAACTGGATCTTATTTTTTTAATGGACAAACTGTATTGATTGATCATGGCCAAGGCTTAGTCAGCATGTTCTGCCATTTAAGCGCAATTAAAGTAGAGAAAGGCCAACATATCCGTCAAGGAGAAACGTTAGGTTTAGTAGGCAAAACAGGACGCGTGACAGGCCCACACCTGCATTGGGGCATGAGCCTTAATAATGCTCGGGTAGATCCTCAGCTTTTTCTAAATACAGCTCGTTAATTTAAAGCTTTACGAAAATACTTTGGCGCTTCGACATAGCCTTCTCTTAGGTAAAATTGATGTGCCAAAGGTCTTTGCATTCCTGAATGCAGTTCCATTCGATCACACCCTCGGCGTCTGGCTTGTTGCTCAGCCTCCTTTACGAGTAAATGCCCTACACCTTTGCTACGCATATTCTCATCAACACACAGATAGCATATTTTGGCAAAGTCACCTTGTAAGGCAATTTGCGGAATAAAGTAGAGAGATAAAAAACCATAAATTTTACCCCTCTCTTCAGCAATCAAAATTTGTGAATTAGAGTCATTATGGAGTATCTCAAACTTTTCTTGAATAAGAGCAAAAGGCTGTGGGTATCCCATCTGTTTAAGTAGATCACATATAGCTTGAGTATCTTTTGATTTAGCAGAACGAATATTCACCTTTCTTCTCCCTATTATTTTTTAGTTATTTTTGACAATAAAAAAAGCCAACTCTAATGTCAGCTTTTTTTAATTTCTAGCTAGCAAAAAAATGCCTTATTCCGCTTCAATAATTTCGAAGTCATGTGTAATTTCAACACCACCATCGGAAAGCATTTTACTTGCTGAACAATATTTCTCGGCAGACAATTCAACTGCTTTTGCAACCTGCTTTTCTTTCACAGCTTTACCAGTTACCACAAAATGTAAGTGGATTTTAGTAAACACAGCCGGAATTGCGTCAGCGCGCTCAGCTTTTAAATTACATACAACATTCGTCACATCTTGGCGAGATTTCTTTAAAATAGTCACAATATCAAACGAAGCACACCCACCAAGTCCCATTAATATCAATTCCATAGGACGTGGACCACGGTTTTCACCACCATACTCAGGTGAGCCGTCCATGATGACACTATGCCCACTATCCGATTTCGCTTCAAAAGCAACATTCTCTAGCCAATGTACACTTGTTTGCATTGCAACTACCCAAAAAAAATTATAAATTTAAGCAGGGTCTGTTGACATTTCATCTATGGATTGCGTTATAGCTAAAAATTAATCCAAATAAGACGCAAAACCCAGACAATGGCAATCCTTTGTCCAGTTTTGTAATAAAGTTTGTGAAATTTCAGCCATAATCTGAGTTGCAATTAAAGCAGCGCAGGCATAGCGCAAGACCAAGTTATTTTGTACGTTCCGTTGTTAAGATCTATTTATTTAGAATGGCTAAATTTCATAGTTCTTATTTGGTACGTCTAAAAGAATTGTCTTATGTTGCAACCATCTGTGAAATGTCAACAGGCCCTTGTTTTGTACACTAACATAAAATGAGTTGATAAGGAATTTCATCTCTTCTGTGTAATAGCTCATCTCGAGCTTGTGTGAATTGTTTACCCTATTCGGAACATATTAAGCATGACTTCAAATTTTTCACAACTCAGCACAGATGCTTTATCTCCGGGGCAACTACCTGAATCCGTTAAAGCATTGTTAAAACGTGCTCACATCAACAGATATCCAAAACGAACCACAATTGTTGATGCCGGAACAGAGTCAAAATCTTTATATTTAATTTTAAAAGGCTCAGTTTCAATTATTTTGCGTGAAGATGATGAACGTGAAATTGTTGTTGCGTATTTAAATCCGGGCGATTTCTTTGGGGAAATGGGGCTTTTCGAACCGAACCCTCAACGTACAGCCGAAGTTCGAACTCGTGATGTCTGTGAAATTGCAGAGATCTCTTATGACAACTTCCACGAACTTAGCAAACAATACCCAGACTTAAGCTATGCTGTTTTTGCACAATTAGTTCGCCGTCTAAAAAATACGACCCGTAAAATGACAGATCTTGCGTTCATTGATGTGTCTGGCCGTATTGCACGTTGTTTAATCGATCTATCTTCTCAACCAGAAGCAATGATTTTGCCGAATGGTCGTCAAATTCGCATTACTCGTCAAGAAATTGGCCGTATTGTTGGATGTTCACGTGAGATGGTTGGCCGTGTACTCAAAACCTTAGAAGATCAAGGTATGATCCAAACTGATGGTAAAGCCATTCTTATTTTTGATGCATCATTAGAAGAAAACACTGTTTCTGATGAAGACTACGACGATGAAGAATAATATTCATTAAATTTTTAATAAAAAGCAAACTTCGGTTTGCTTTTTTTATATGCAACAATGAGTTAATACACAAAACTTACAAACTATTCTAATTTTATGATTTAAGTTGAATACATATTCTCCGTTAGGCTAACTCAAAATTTCCAAGGATTCCGCTGTATGCAATTTAACCCACTTAGTCGCACAGGCCTTAAACTTCCAGAAATTTGTTTAGGCACCATGACATTTGGTGAGCAAAACTCCCAACAAGAAGCTTTTGAACAACTCAATTACGCCTTGGCCCATGGTTTATATTTTTGGGATACGGCAGAGATGTATTCCGTTCCGCCAAAACCTGAAACTTATGGTGCAACTGAAACGATTATTGGTAATTGGTTTGCCCAACATGGACAACGTGACAAAGTCTTTCTCGCATCTAAAATTGCAGGTCCGGGCTTTGGAGGAACACACATTCGAGAAGGCAATACACGCTTTAACAGTGACCATATTGCCAAAGCTCTAGATGGTTCACTTAAACGCCTCCAAACGGACTATATCGATCTTTATCAACTGCATTGGCCTGAACGTCATACCAACTTTTTTGGTACGCTCGCTTATGGTAATCAGCAAGCTGAAAATGATTACGACACAACACCTCTAGAAGAAACATTACTTGCTCTACAAGAAGAGATTAATCGCGGACGCATTCGCTATATTGGTTTATCAAATGAAACCCCGTGGGGCACTATGAAATTTTTACATTTAGCCGAAAAGCTAGGTGTCAGTAAATTTGTAAGTGTTCAAAACCCTTATAGTCTTCTTAACCGTACTTATGAAATAGGTATGTCAGAGATTGCTAAATATGAGGATGTCGGATTGCTCGCCTACTCTCCTCTGGCTTTTGGTTACTTAACGGGTAAGTTTAGAAACGGCGCTCGTCCCACCAATGCTCGTGTAACACTATTCCCCCGCTTTAGCCGCTACAGTAACCCTCAAAGTGAGTGGGCAACTGAACAATATGCACAGCTAGCAGAAAAGCATGGACTAAGCTTGACTCAGATGGCCTTGGCTTTTATTAAACAACAATTCTTTGTGACCAGCACAATTATTGGTGCCACTAATTTAGACCAACTAAAAGAAAATATTCAGGCATTTGAGATTGAACTACCAAGTGAAGTTCTAAAAGGTATTGAGGCCATCCATACCCAACAGCCCAACCCTGCTCCTTAAATAAAAAACGGATGCTTAAGCATCCGTTTCCTTTATCTATATAAAATTTACATCTTATTTGCGGCTATTATAAACTGCCATTGCCGCAGGTAAGTTTTTACGCATATCACCAATACGTTGTGAGTTAGATGGGTGAGTAGACAAGAATGATGAACCACCGCCACCTTCAAGCTTATTCATTTTTTCCCAAAGTGTAATCGCTGCATTTGGATTATAGCCTGCACGCGCCATCAACATTAAACCACCTTGGTCAGCACGACTTTCCAAGCTACGAGAATATGGTAAGCCCACACCCACTTGTGTACCTAACTGAGCAGCAGCAGTACCAAGCTGGCCTACATTATTACCCGCATAGCTTAAACCGATGCCTAGAGCTAAATCAGTTAAAGCCTGTGCACCGATTTTACTTTTTGCATGCTCTTCTAAAGCATGTGTCATTTCATGTCCCATAACAGCTGCAATTTCAGCATCTGTCAGGTTCAATTTATTCACAATACCTGTATAGAACACTACCTTGCCACCAGGTGCAACGTAAGCATTAATCGTATCTGATTTCAACACCGCTAACTGCCAGCTAAATGGTTGACCAGTCTGATTCATCTGGTTAGCATATGGTTTTAAACGGTTGAATACAGCATTAATACGGTTATATGTACTAGAGCTTGTATCGAGAGCACCCTTACCACGTGCTTCCTGCACCATCTTATTAAAACCTTGAGCAGATTGAGCATTTAAGGTTGCAGTATCTGCCCCAGCCATGTCCGCTACTGTTGCACAGCCAGAAATGGTCATCACACTTGCAGCACACAAGCTTAAAAAGAGTTTTTTATTCATAACACGGATCACCTAAATCGATAAAAAGCTGTTTATTCTTTTGCACTTATTATAAGAAATACCACTGATGCTTTGAATGTCTCATTTCTCCATGATCATAGTATTTATGTAACGATCAAGTAGATAAAGTCATCAAATAAATCCAGAAAATTAAACAGATTACATTTAAACCCAAATAAACATGACTTAAGGTTTTAACTTTCTCTTCAAGATTAGGACTTTCCCTTTTCCAGAGTAAATAACTATTTTGTATGAGTACAACAGGAATTAACACACATGCGAACAAAACCGACAAGCTCATAAAAGCGGTCATAAAGAAATCTTCATGATATTCCTGTCCATAAATAACCAACATCGCCAGCGTGGGTGAACCACCAATAGCAAATAAAAAAGAATAAAAAATTGTTTTTGAAATAGTTGGTTGCAGCTTCATCCTGAGCCCATCCTTCCTTATCTATATATAACGTTTTAATCTGAATCTAATAAAACGAAAACTGCACTTTAGTCGGGTATAAAAAAAGCCCCCTTTCAGGAGGCCTTTTTAATCTTTGCTAATTAAGCAGAGAATGGATGACGTAAAACAATTGTTTCTGCACGATCTGGACCAGTTGAAACGATATCAATCGGACATTCGATTAATTGTTCAATACGCTTAACATAAGCCAAAGCATTTGCTGGTAATTGATCGATACTAGTTAAACCAACAGTCGACTCGCTCCAACCAGGCATAGTTTCATAGATTGGCTTCAAGCATTCAAAAGAAACTGCATCTGAAGAACCGACACAACCTGAATCTGTATTTTCATAACCTACACAGATTTTTACTTCTTCCAAACCATCTAAAACGTCAAGTTTAGTTAAGCAAATACCTGAAAGTGAGTTTACATCTACAGAACGGCGAAGAATTTCAGCATCAAACCAACCACAACGACGTTGACGGCCAGTAGAAGCACCAAATTCATGACCAACAGTACCTAGGTGTTTTCCAATTGGGTCACCAGAATCAGCAGCTGCATCGTAAACTAATTCAGTTGGGAATGGACCAGCACCTACACGTGTTGTATAAGCTTTAGTAATACCTAATACATAATCAAGATGTAAAGGTCCCATACCTGAACCAGAGCTTACGCCACCAGCAGTTGTATTTGAACTTGTAACATACGGATAAGTACCGTGGTCGATGTCTAGAAGTGAGCCTTGAGCTCCTTCAAACATTACAGCCTTACCTTCTTTGCGATAGTCATGCAACACTTTAGTCACGTCAATCACTAATGGAGCAAGCACTTCACGCCATTGGTTGCAAAGAGCCAATACATCTTCAAATTTAACAGCTTCTACACCGTAGAACTGAGTTAATTGGAAGTTATGTAACTCAAGCATTTCTTGAAGTTTTTCTTCTAATGCTGCACCACCACGAACAAGGTCAGCAACACGCACTGCACGGCGAGCTACTTTATCTTCGTATGCAGGACCAATACCACGACCTGTAGTACCGATTTTAGCATTACCACGTTTCTTCTCACGTGCCTGATCAAGTGCAATGTGGTTAGGCAAAATGAGTGGACAGTTTGGAGAAATACGTAGACGTTCTTTAACAGGAACACCTTCTGCTTCCAAAATTCCCATTTCTTCAATTAACGCGGCTGGTGACAGTACTACACCATTACCAATTAAGCACAATACGTTTTCACGTAAAATGCCTGATGGAATGAGGTGCAATACAGTCTTTTTACCACCTACGACAAGAGTATGACCTGCGTTATGTCCGCCTTGATAACGTACTACCGCAGCCGCCTGATCTGTGAGCAGGTCGACGATTTTACCTTTACCTTCGTCGCCCCATTGGGTACCAAGTACCACAACATTTTTGCCCATAATAGCCTCATTACATCATGCTGTTAAAATTGGAAACCACCAGTAAAAATTTACCGTTGGCGATTAAATCTTTTCAATATTCCATTGTCCATTTTGCGACACGAGTTGATGGGTCGCATATGGAATAGAACTTAAATCATCATTACCTAACAATTGAACGATACGTAAACCTTGAGCACGTGCATTCGAAATTGCTGAGAGTAAATCCTGTTCTGAGCCTTTTGGAGCAACTACAGTTTCGATTTCGGCGAACTGATTTGCACCTAAGGCATATAAATCACAACTGAAACCAGTAGCAGGACGTGCACGACCAAAGTGCTCACCAATACCATCATAACGACCACCCTGCGCTAAAGGCGCAGCACGATTCGGTGCATAGACCGCATACATTAAGCCAGTGTGGTAGTGATAACTACGTAGCTCTACAACATCAATACCGATATTGAGATTTGGCCAACGGCCTTTAATTTGCGCAAGTGTAGTTTTAAGTGCATCTAATGCTGATTTAAACTCAGCATCTTGTAAGATGTTTGCACTTAAATTCGCCTGCAATGCTTCTAGATCACTAGAATAGCGGCCAAGTGCATAGAAATCAGAACCCATATTGAGGTTTTGAGTAAATTCAGCTAACTCTGGTAACGCTTTTCTTTGATAAAGATCTGAAAGCTCATGCTCTTCATTTTTTGACAGTCCAGCACATTTTACTAAACTGCGGAACAACCCTACATGGCCCAAATCTAGATGTGCGCCTTGTAAAGTGTAGATATTCTCGATCAGCCCCAGCATAACATCGACCATTTCGACATCAGCTTCGATACTGTCATGCCCGTATAACTCTGCACCTAATTGGAGAGGTGCACGTGTGGCATTGAAATTTTGTGGTTTAGTATGTAATACAGTCCCT
Source organism: Acinetobacter sp. 1542444 (assembly GCF_000581835.1). Lineage (NCBI taxonomy): Bacteria > Pseudomonadati > Pseudomonadota > Gammaproteobacteria > Moraxellales > Moraxellaceae > Acinetobacter > Acinetobacter sp. 1542444. The sequence continues at coordinate 179,188 of NZ_JEYA01000002.1, forward strand.
GAATAACAGTAACGTGCAACGCCTTCAACTGGTCTTACATGTGCATCGATACGTGCAACTTGTGGCGTCATATCAGCACGAACACCGAGTAAACGGCCTGAGAGCTGATCAATGACCTTAAAAGTTACTAAATCTAAGTCTTGATTTGATTCTGATAATGAAGACAACGATTCGATGTATTCGATAAATGGTGTATATACCAATTGATAACCTCGTACCGCGAGGAAATCTAAAGCTTCACGGCGAAGTTTTTCAATGACTTGCGCCTGTTCCGGCAATACATCTGCTACCCCGTCAGGCAGCAACCATGTCTCTGAAATGGTCATATTTCAAGCCTAAAATCTGATCAACGTGGAACGACCCCACATAAAAAAATCGGGAACACACCCGATTTCTCTTAGTGTAGCATGATACTTTGTGCCATGCACCTGACAATTTGCATAAATCTTTCTTAATAAACTCTAAAGTCAAAAAGAAGATTTAATGAATTAATAATAATATTCAATACTTTATTCTCATTCACTCATATCATAGACAAAAGTTCTTCGACCAAAGAATGGGCCAATATCTGAGCTATCCCCTTGTTGCCAGTTAACCAAACTTAACTTTTGAAAGAATCACACAAATCCAATAATCGGTTTGCATAGCCCCATTCATTATCATACCAAGCGAATACTTTAGCTTGATGGCCAACAACCATCGTCTGAGTTAAATCAACGATGAGTGAATAAGGTGAATGATTGAAATCACTCGAAACTAAAGGCTCATCTGTTACCGCCATAATTTCTACATAATCTGTTTGGGAGGCTTTAACTAGTATTTCATTAAGGTGATGCACTGTAATTGGAGATTGTGCGATAAAAGTTAAGTCAATTGCCGCTACATTAATAGTCGGTACACGAATTGAATAACCATCAATACGGTCTTCCATTTTAGGCATAACACGTTTTAATGCACCAAGCGCACTAGACGTGGTCGGAATAATATTTTGCCCTGAAGCCCTAGCACGACGTAAATCACGATGTGCGTGGTCAAGAACAGATTGGTCTGCCGTCACTGCATGAATTTCTGTCATAAGTGCTGTTTCAATACCAAAAGCATCATCAATGATTTTGACTAATGGAACCAAAGCTTGAGTAGTACATGAAACGCTTGATATGATCTGATCAGTCACTTTGACTTCATTATGGTTCACACCATAAACAATGGCTGCGTCAACATGATCAAAAGGTGCCGCCCCAATAATGACCCGCTTCGCCCCTGCTTGTAGATGACGTGTCGCATCCGCATGAGAACGGAACAGTCCTGTACACTCAAGTACCACATCAATATCTAAACTAGACCATGGTAAAAGTTCAGGTTGTTTCTGCTTTAAAACCTCAACTTTTAGCGTTCGTTGATTTGACTGAATATTCAAAAAAACTTTTTCATTTTCAATGAATATATCTACATTTCCATTGAAGCGGCCGTGTGTAGAATCATATTTAAATAAATGCACTAATGTCTGGACATCTGCTATATCGTTAATCGCCACGATTTCAAAATGAAATTGTTTTGGGCTTTCGAACCAGGCGCGTAAAACATTACGTCCAATCCGACCAAACCCATTAATGGCGATACGTTGCATGACCTATCCTTATCAACAAAACTACAAACTAAAGAAGGCATATAGTAAAGCACGTCAAGGCCAATTGAATATAGATTTTTAGCCAAATCACAGTTTTGTAAGATATTCCTTTTAAAATCGTTGGTTCGGTGGGGTTTTTCCGCTACAATTTAGCGTTTTTAAAAAATAAGCCCCGTATCACATGCAAGGTTTGGCATAAAACAAACAGGCATTGATACATTTAGCCAAATTCGAAAATATGGAGTGACTTGGTTGTGAGTACTCGTTTAATGACATCTGCTGAAATTCGTGAAGCATTTTTGCGCTACTTTGAAACGCAAGGGCATACACGTGTCGCGTCGAGTTCTCTTGTTCCTGCCAACGACCCAACTTTATTATTTACAAATGCTGGGATGAACCAGTTTAAAGACTGCTTTTTAGGTCTTGAGAAACGTGACTATGTGCGTGCAACTACATCTCAAAAATGTGTACGCGCTGGCGGTAAACACAATGACTTAGACAACGTTGGCTACACTGCACGTCACCATACATTCTTTGAAATGTTAGGTAATTTCTCATTCGGTGATTATTTCAAACGTGATGCGCTTAAATTCGCATGGGAATTTTTAACCAGCGAACAATGGCTTGCTTTACCAAAAGATAAACTTTATGCCACGGTTTACCACACCGATGACGAAGCTTACGACATCTGGAACAAAGAAATCGGTTTAGCGCCAGAACGTATTATCCGTATTGGTGATAATAAGGGCGAAAAATACGCATCTGACAACTTCTGGGCAATGGGTGATACTGGCCCATGCGGTCCATGTTCTGAGATTTTCTTTGACCATGGTGATCACATTTGGGGTGGTTTACCAGGCTCACCTGAAGAAGACGGTGACCGTTTCATTGAAATCTGGAACAACGTTTTCATGCAGTTTAACCGTACTGCTGATGGCGTGCTTCACCCTCTTCCTGCTCCGTCTGTTGATACAGGTATGGGCTTAGAGCGTATCTCTGCTGTATTGCAACATGTTAATTCGAACTACGACATTGACTTGTTCCAACACTTATTAAAAGCTGCTGCAAATATTATTGGTATTGAAGACCAAGGTCAGCCTTCTTTACGTGTTGTTGCAGACCATGCGCGTTCATGCTGTTTCCTCATTGCTGATGGTGTAAACCCAAGCAATGAAGGTCGTGGTTATGTACTTCGCCGTATTATCCGCCGTGCTGTTCGTCACGGAAATAAACTTGGTGCAACTGGTACGTTCTTCTACAAAATGTTGCAACCTTTAATTGAAGTTATGGGTGATGCATATCCAGAGCTTGCAGCGCGTAAAGACGTGATTGAAGCAACTTTAATTCGTGAAGAAGAACAGTTTGCTAAAACACTTGAGCAAGGTTTAAAACTACTTGAAGGTGAGCTTGCTCAATTAAAAGATAAGACGATTCCTGGTGCCACTGTATTTAAACTTTACGACACTTACGGCTTCCCGACAGACTTAACTGCTGATATTGCACGTGAACGTGACTTTATTATTGATGAAGCTGGTTTTGAAGTAGAAATGGCAGCACAGCGTCAACGTGCTCGTGATGCTGGTAAGTTTGCAGTCGACTACAACAACATTGTAAAAGTTGAAGGCGAAACTCAGTTTGATGGTTATATCAACACCACTGGTCAAGGTCAAATTGTAGCGATCTATAAAGATGGCGTACAAGTTAAAGAAGTTTCAGAAGGTGATGAAGCGCTTATCGTTTTAAACCAAACTCCTTTCTATGCTGAAAGTGGTGGTCAGATTGGTGATACTGGTATCTTCAAAAATGAAACTGGTATTTTTGAAGTTCAAGATACTAAAAAGTCAGGCGGTGCCTTTGTTCATCAAGGTATTGTGACCGTTGGTAGCCTTAAAGCAGATCAAAGTGTTGAAGCGATTGTTAAAGCGGACATTCGTGAAGCAACTGCACGTAACCACTCTGCAACTCACTTATTACATGCTGCCCTCCGTCAAATCTTAGGCTCACATGTACAACAAAAAGGTTCTTTAGTTGCAAGCGATATCTTACGTTTCGACTTTGCTAATGACCAACCTGTAACTTTTGAACAGTTACAACAAGTTGAGCGCTTAGTGAATGCAGAAATTATTGCAAATAGTGCTGTAACAACCGAACTTCTTGATATCGAAGCTGCAAAAGCTAAAGGTGCCATGATGTTGTTCGGTGAAAAATATGGTGATGAAGTACGTGTACTTTCTATGGGTTCAATTATTGATGAGAAAAACTTCTCAATTGAACTTTGTGGTGGTATCCACGTTAAACGTACAGGTGATATTGGTTTATTCAAAATCACTTCTGAAGGTGGTGTAGCTGCTGGTGTACGTCGTATTGAAGCTGTTACAGGTACTAAAGCGCTAGATGTAGTACAAAAAACTGATGCTGATATCCAGCACATTAATGGCTTATTAAAAGCACAGAAAGACCAAACTGTTGAGCGTGTGCAAGCCAATGTTGAATTGGTTTCTGCATTACAAAAGCAGATTGAACAGCTCAATCAGAAATTGGCAAACTTCCAAGCGTCAGAATTGATTGATCAGGTACAAACCATTGCTGGTCGTCAAACGCTTATTACCACTGTTCAAGGTGTAGATGCAAAATCACTTCGCAACTTACATGACAGTGTTAAATCGAAATTAGAGAATGCAGTTATTGTTTTAGCTGGTGTAGAGGGTGACAAAGTCAGCCTACTTGCTTCAGTTGCATCACAATACATTGCAACTCTAAAAGCAGGTGACATCATCAAACATCTAGCAACCGAGTTAGGTGGTAAAGGTGGTGGTAAACCTGACTTAGCACAAGGTGGCGCGCCACTTAACGAGAAGTTTGGACAAGTTATCGCAGCATTACCTGCATGGCTTGAACAAAAATAAGACTTCACTTTTTGTGTAACTGACCCTGAAAAGCCTCTCAGGGTCATGGCTTATATGGAACAACTATGGCATTAATCGTTCAAAAATATGGCGGTACTTCTATGGGTACCCCCGAGCGCATTTTAAATGTTGCTCGTCGTGTGAAGCGTTGGCATGATCACGGTCACAAGGTTGTTGTGGTCGTATCTGCAATGAGTGGTGAAACAAACCGCTTACTTGCTCTCGCTAAAGCCATTACCGAAACACCTGACCCACGTGAGTTAGACCAAATGGTTTCAACCGGTGAACAGGTGACGATTTCCATGTTAGCTATGGCACTTAATTCGATTGGTGTGGAAGCTAAATCCTATACCGGACGTCAAGTCGGTATTAAAACTGACAGTGCATTTACCAAGGCGCGTATCGAGTCTATTGATACAGATGTCATGACCAATGATCTAGATGCAGGCCGTGTTATTGTAGTTGCTGGTTTCCAAGGCTTTGATGCTAATGGAAATACCACAACACTAGGTCGAGGTGGTTCAGATACTTCTGGTGTTGCTCTTGCTGCTGCTTTAAAAGCTGACGAATGCCAGATTTACACTGATGTAGATGGTGTTTACACTACTGACCCTCGCGTTGCTCCTAAAGCCAAAAAAATCGACCGTATTTCTTTTGAAGAAATGCTAGAAATGGCATCATTAGGTTCTAAAGTTTTACAAATTCGCTCAGTAGAGTTTGCCGGGAAATATCAAGTTCCTTTACGTGTATTATCAAGCTTTGATAATGACGACGACGGCGTTTTTGACGACGAATTTAAAGAAAATGTTGGTACACTCATTACTACTGAGGCAGAAGATACTATGGAACAGCCAATTATTGCAGGTATTGCTTTTAACCGTGACGAAGCAAAATTAACGATTTTAGGTGTACCTGATGAACCAGGCATTGCTTCTAAAATCTTATCACCAGTAAGTGATGCCAATATCGAAGTCGATATGATAGTGCAAAATGTTGAAGAAGATGGCACTACAGATTTCACATTCACAGTAAACCGTGTTGATTTAGCGAAAGCTGAAAAAATCTTAAACGAAACTGCTAAAAATATTGGCGCACGTGAAGTTTCAACACGTGATGACATCGTTAAAGTGTCTATCGTTGGTGTAGGTATGCGTTCACACGCAGGTGTAGCGAGCAGAATGTTCACTGCCCTTGCTGATGAAGGTATCAACATTCTTATGATTTCAACTTCTGAAATTAAAGTTTCTGTGATTATCGACGAGAAATACCTTGAACTTGCTGTTCGCTGCTTACATACCGCTTTTGGTTTGGATCGTGAACATGGTGAAAGCAGCGCTCGCGCTTAATTTTACCAACCGGTCAAGAATTCATTAAAAAATGTTTACTTGTCCGACAATAATCAAAGAAAACACAGAGCCGCTATAGTTTTTTTTATAGCGGCTCTGTTATATTAAACGGAAAGTTTTTTGGCAGAGATTATCAAAATATGACTTTGTTCTCATATTTCTGTTAGAATCTGACTGAAAACTGAGGTTGAGCTTTTTATTTGGGTACCAATATTGCAGTTTTAAGCGTTTAGCAAGGAGATAAACATGCTGATTCTGCCCCGCCGTGTCGGGGAAACATTAATGATTGGGGATCAAGTCAGTGTTACTGTGCTTGGCGTCAAAGGAAACCAAGTTCGTATTGGTGTGAATGCACCAAAAGAGGTTTCTGTTCATCGCGAAGAAATTTATCAACGTATTCAACATGAACGTGCAATGCATGAACACCTTCAACATCTTGATCAAGATTATCAAGTTTCTTATGAAGATGATAATTATGCACAGAAAAACTTCAATCGTTAGTATGAAGTTGTTCTCTCCCTAATTAAAGCGACTTTATAGTCGCTTTAAATTTTTTAAGTGGTTGTATTTATAGACCTAAAGCACGTTTAACAGGTGCATAGCTACGACGATGCTGATCAATCACGCCATGCACGGCAATCGCTTCAAAATGTGCTTTGGTTGGATATCCTTTATGTTTGGCAAATCCAAATAACGGATATTGCTGATCTAATTCTGCCATTTGTCGATCTCGTGTCACTTTCGCCAAGATACTTGCTGCACTAATTTCAGCATGGCTTGCGTCTCCACCAACAATGGCTTCACAAGGAATAATAATTCCTTTCGGAATTTGATTACCATCGACAATCACTTTTTGAGGTTGCGTTTTCAAGCCATCAACAGCGCGTTGCATAGCCAAAAAAGTCGCCTGTAAAATATTTAGTTCATCAATTTCAGCATGAGTTGCTTCAGCAATTGACCAAGCTAAGGCTTTTTCTTGTATTTCAATAAACAACTTTTCACGTTTCTTTTCAGTTAATTTTTTAGAATCATTTAATCCTAAAATTGGATTATTCGGATCTAAAATCACAGCTGCTGCCACAACCGAACCTACTAAAGGCCCCCGTCCTGCCTCATCTACACCAGCAATAAACATCGACTCACTACCTTTAAATAAAAGAGGCTGATCAATAGTAATCAGCCTTCTTTAACACATAATTTATTAATTACTTTTGTAAAGCTTCTGCCACACAAGCGTTTACAGTTTTAGAAACCACTTGGTTTACGATTGTAGCACGTGTATTTACATCAAGTGCAGCTGCAGCTAATTCTACTGCTGTCACACTGTTTGGAGCCTTTTCGCTCACACAACCACACACATTCGTTTGGATGCTATCACGTTGCTCAGCAGTCATATATTTTGTTGCTGTTTTCCAAGCTGCAACATTGTTAATCTCTGTAATACATTTCGCATTTACAGCAACCTTTAACGCAGCAACGCCTAATTGTTGAGTTGTGGTTTGTGCAGAAGCAGCACCTGTACCAGTGCCTGTAGTTGTTGCACATGCTGTTAAAGCTAAAACAACTGGTGCTAGAGCGAGCATCAATTTTTTCATCATTTTTTCCTTTGATTGAACGTTGGCAGCGCGTATTGTGCCTAAACTCAACTTTAGAAGAAACAAATAATTTGATGCATTTATGCAAACTATTTTGCCGAGTGAAATTCAGCTCATCAAATACTTTTTTTGGGGTAAAACGTTCTGTTTTTAGCACGCTCTGTCACATTTAAAACATTTTTTAAAATCTGTGCTTTCCCCTAAAATCACAAATCAAAACGACAAAAAAAGGGTCTTCTATGCCTGCTGCTTCATCTCAGTATTACACCCGTACCGCACAAATTCTGCATTGGGTGATGGCAATCATTTTCATCGCAGCATGGGCTATTGGTTTCTATAGTGGTAATTTTTTAAGTTATGATACTAGTACCATTAAAGGTGATGTCATTACGCTGCACAAAAATATTGCAACCACCATTATCTTTTTGGTGATTATCCGGATTTTATGGCGCTATACACATCCAGCTCCAAAACTACCTGACACTATGTCACCGATGATGAAAACTCTGGCTCACATTGGTCATCTATTCCTTTATGTGATTTTGGTGGCTTTACCTATCACTGGATGTCTATTTAGTTGGAGTGCAGACCATCCGGCTCCAGTTTTATATTTATTTGATATTCCACGTTTAGTTCAAAAAAATGATGAGCTTTTAGCTATCGTTAAACCTTTACATATTTATATTTCTTGGTTTGCAGGCTTGCTGATTGTTGGGCATGTACTAGCAGCTTTAAAACATCACTTTATTGATAAAGACAATATTTTAAATAGTATGACCAAACAACCTAAATAAACCTGATGTATAAAAAAACCGCCTATCACAGGCGGTTTTTTATTTAGATTTTTTGGATTTCTGCAATCCACTTTTGTTTCTCTTCATCTGAAATGAATGAAGCTTCAAAAGAGTTAATTGCGAGTTGCTTCAACTCATCATTGCTTAAGTCTAATGCTTGCTGAATGGCAAAGAAATTATCATTCATATATCCACCAAAATATGAAGGATCATCTGAGTTAACAGTCACGTGTACGCCTTTTTGTAAAAGACGGCGGATATTATGATCTTTCATATCCTTAACAACACATAGCTTTAAGTTACTTAAAGGACAAACCGTTAATGGCATTTTTTCATTAATTAAACGCGTCATTAATTGTTCATCCTCTTCAGAACGCACACCATGATCAATACGATTCACTTTAAGTAGATCTAAAGCTTCCCATACATATTCAGGAGGACCTTCTTCACCAGCATGAGCAACGATTAAGAAACCTTCTTCACGCGCCTTAGCAAAAACACGTTCAAATTTAGCTGGCGGATGCCCTACTTCACTTGAATCAAGGCCAACTGCAATAATGTCTTGTTTAAATGGTAAAGCTTGTTCAAGTGTTTCAAATGCAGCTTCTTCACTTAAATGACGTAAGAAACACATAATCAGTTGAGAGCTGATACCAAACTTAGCTTTGGCATCTGCACACGCACGCTTTAAACCATTAATCACAGTTGAGAACGCAACACCACGGTCTGTGTGGGTTTGCGGATCAAAGAACATTTCTGTGTGAACGACATGATCTTCAGCACATTTCTCAAAATAGGCCCACGCTAAATCATAAAAGTCTTGTTCATGTACAAGAACATTCGCGCCAGCATAGTAAATATCTAAGAATGATTGAAGATTATGAAAGTTATAAGCTTGCTTTACTTCTTCAACAGATTTGTAAGGAATCTGAATCTGATTGCGCTGGGCAATTGCAAACATTAATTCAGGTTCGAAAGTCCCTTCAATATGTACATGCAATTCGGCTTTTGGTAAGGCGCGAATCAGCTCGACTTGATTCATATTAACTCCACGTCTAAAGAAAAAAGGGTGTGGTCAAAATCACACCCTTTTATAATTTTCTTCTTATTGAAAACTATGTCTAAGATAGCTCAAGAAGAAAATTATAAAAAATCATATTAACCGCCAAACGCGATAAATTTAAATACCCAAAGCGCAGCAATAATCCATACCATGTACGGTACAGTTTTTGCCTTACCCGTGAATAATTTAACTAATGCATAGCTAATAAAGCCCATTGCAATACCATCAGCAATTGAATAGGTGAATGGCATAAATACAATGGTTAAAAATGCTGGAACAGCTTCAGTAATATCATCCCAATCAATGTGAGTGATTCCTTGGATCATCAACACACCAATGAACAATAAAGCTGGCGCCGTTGCAAAACCTGGTACAGATTGAGCAAGAGGTGCTAAAAATAAACAGCAGATAAATAAGACTGCAACCACAACAGCAGTTAAACCAGTACGTCCGCCTGCTGCTACACCTGAAGCTGATTCGATATATGGTGTAGTTGAAGATGTACCTAATGCGGCACCTGCAACGATTGCAGTAGAGTCTGCAAATAATGCTTTCTTCAAACGAGGTAATTTACCGTCTTGTAAAAGACCTGCACGGTGTGAAACACCAACCAAAGTACCTGTACTGTCAAACAAGTCGACAATAAGGAATACGAAAATGACGCCGACCATACTTGCTGTAAATAGACCTTCAAAGTCCATTTGCATGAATGTTGGTGCAATTGAAGGAATTTGACCCACTACACCTTTAAATTCATTTAAACCTAAAGCAGTAGCGATGGCCGTAACAACTAAAATACTAATAATGATTGCACCGCGAACCTTTAACTGGTGTAAAACCACAATCATTAAAAATCCGAATAGCGCTAATAATACTGTAGGCTGTTTGATATCACCCAAACCGACTAAGGTCGCTTGGTTATCAACAATGATTCCAGCATTTTTTAGTGCAATCAGTGCTAGGAACAAACCAATACCACCACCGATCGCAAACTTAAGTGACATTGGAATCGCATTAACAATCGCTTCACGAATTTTAAAGAAGCTAATTGCAAGAAAGACAAGGCCTGAAACAAAAACAGCGGCTAAAGCTGTTTGCCATGGCACGCCCATCCCCATACAAACCGAGTAGGTAAAGTAAGCGTTTAAACCCATACCAGGGGCCAGTGCGATTGGATAATTAGCAATGATCCCCATTACTAAACATCCGATTGCTGCTGCCAAACAGGTTGCAACGAATACGGCACCATGATCCATGCCGGTTTCAGATAAAATGAGTGGATTGACAATAATGATGTAACACATCGTTAAAAATGTAGTTACACCAGCAAGAACTTCAGTTCGGAAAGTGGTTTTATTGTCGCTTAGCTTAAATAAACGCTCTAACCAGCCTGCCGAAGAATTGGGCGCCGCCATAAGTAGCCTCTATGCAAAATCTGAACTGTGGAATATTTACGTCTATGTAGGTCGCTGAACAATATTGTTTTTCTGTTCAGTCCTATAAACAAGAATCTCAAATTTAAGAAGCAACAAATATGCCACTCATTTGATTTCTAGCTTTATACATAGCAAACAACCACAGCCCCTCTTGAAACACAAAAAAGCTGCATAACCCCTATGCAGCTTTTTTACTATACGTTCAATAAGTTTAACAGATTCAACAGAAACATGATCAAAATTTATGAAAAGATATGACCAATGACACTGTAAAAAGTTAGAAATTTATAGCTCGTTATTGCTAGAAAATAATTTTTTTCTCGCCTATATATTGTTGCATATGAAAAGAAGCTAAATTGCTGTGATGAGCATGATTCGGATTTCGTTCGATACTTTGCAGGTTTTTTTCAGCTTCATGTATGATCTGCATTAGCTCTTGATGTCTTTTATTTTGAGTATCTAAATAAGCCCAATACCCTAATACAAAGACGATACCCACACACAACACTATTAATACTTTATTGATCATTATTATTATCTCTATGTTTTTAATGTTAATGATCTTAACAAAAAATTATAGCTTTGTGAATATTTTCACATTTATTTACAATAACACACTCTTATTCAAATTATTGAAAATAAAAGTTATTTTAAAAATATCATTAAAAAATCTAATAAATACTAAACTTTTCCATTGAAAAGTAACTTTATTTAATAAGAGTTTATTTTAGTTATTTTTAATATTATCTTTTTATCGGTTTTAACTCTTAAGTTATTTTAAAGATAGAGCATAGACAAATGTGTATACGGCTTGAAATTTCTTTTTATTTGTTAAGCTTTAAATGAGATAAAAAGGAGCTATTTTCGTTAATGTACTTTTCTTTAAAATTGTTTCTTTAGCGACTAATTTCTATGTTGTATATTTAGCATGGAAAGTAAAAATTCATCTCAAAGAAATCTTTATCTTATTTAAAAATATTTTTTCTCCTTTGACTCTATTGGTTGACTAGCAAAATTACGTCCAAGTTTCATCGTTCTATAAATCGCACCAAGCTTTCTATTTTCATAGCTTCATTCCAATAAACGCTACGATAAACTGTACTCAGATAAAAAATTAAATCAGGAGAATACATCATGTTTGATATGCGTTTATCTCACGAGCGTGGTGCAGCACATCATGGTTGGTTACAATCAAAACATAGCTTTTCATTTGCTAACTATTGGGATCCTAAACAAGTTGGTTTTTCGGATCTGCTTGTAATTAACGATGATAACGTTGCTCCATCTAAAGGCTTTGGTACTCACCCTCACCGTAATATGGAAATTATTTCCTATGTACTTGAAGGTGCATTAGAGCATAAAGACTCGATGGGTACAGGCTCTGTGATTGTGCCGGGTGACATTCAGCTGATGAGTGCAGGTCGTGGTGTTGCTCATAGTGAATTTAACCACTCAGCTCAAGAAGGCGTTCATTTCTTGCAAATTTGGGTTGTTCCAAATGAAGTGAATACAGAGCCAGGCTATCAACAAGTTCATATTGATGAAGCAGACAAACGCGGTAAATTGCATTTGATCATCTCACCAAAAGGTGGCGAGAAAACTTTATCGATCAAACAAGACATTAATATTTACTCAGGTCTTTTTGATGGTGAAGAAAATGCTGACTTTGTGATTCCTGATGGTCGTTATGTGTACCTACACGTTGCTAAAGGTCGTGTTGATGTAAATGGTAAAACCTTTAACACCGGCGATGCTGCACGTATTCGTGAAGGTGGAAGCTTATCGTTTACCAATGGTGATCATGCCGAAATTTTGATTTTCGATATGCGTCCTGAAGAAGTTCCAACCATGCCATAAGATCAATTAAGCCCTCATATAAACTTTTATGTGAGGGCTTTTTATCGTTACTTGGACTTATAAAAATTCTAACTCTGCTCAATGCTCTTCTGAACGTGCCATCTCTGTATTGATATAGCTCATAATCATAGTAGTTAGCCCCTGCACCATTTCATCAAAACTAATATAAGGGTTGGGCAAAATAAGATGCCGTGCGACATTAAAAATTCCACTATTAATACAGATATAGGTAATTACAGGCAAATTATTGATTTTTAGGTATTTTGGATTATGCATCATATATTTCATGATGACTTCCATTAAAGCCTGTTCAATTTTGGGAATGTATTTGTCGTACTGCAACTCTCCTGCATAACGTAAAACAGTCAAATAGCGGTCGTTATTTTTCTTTAATAAATCACTAAAAGTATAAAAAATCATTTCAATAACAGGCTCTAACTCCAACTGTAAAATTGTCGGTGTAAGCTCTGTAATCATGTCCAGAATTTCCCGAACAAAAAAGTGATTCATCGCATCATAAATTTCTTCTTTATTTTTAAAATATTCGTATAAAGACCCGACACTCACTCCTGCAATTTCTGCAATATGACGTGTCGTGGTTCCACTCGGTCCATGAAGTGCCACGGCAATAAAACCTGCTTCAATAATCGTGTCGACAGTGACTTTAGCTCGAGTTTGACGTGGTTTACGCGTAGTCATACGATCTAATTAATAATCCGAACATAAAGTCAGATTAGCATGTAATCTAACTCGGTAGAAATAAAAAAACAAAATCCGAATAGTTGTCAAACTTAAGTGAAAAAACTGAGAAAAATAGATCTCAATTTATCAATCAATTGATGTTTTAATTCATTATTTCCAGAGATTAGAAATAAATTTAATTTATTATTTTTCAAAAAGATAAAATCAATTTATTTAGAAAAATTATTACAAGAAATGTCTATAAAATACTTTTATATATTTAAGAATTTACCCGAATTGAATCCGAACATAATGTCAGATTAATATGAAAAAATTAAAGAAGAGTCATTCAGCAGCTCTTGTCTGCCTCGGTTCTTCTTCCGTTATTCAGCCAAATAATCAAACAAATAACGGAGCAACAACACCGTAGTCAATGCAGAGAATCATCTGTTTTTGAAAATGGAATTTTACAGTGCTTTGTTGATCATTGAGTTTATTGATTTTCATCAAAATGCACCACTACTTTGCCTCAGGGTGTCGCCATGATCTCGACCGCAGTTAAAAAATCATTCAACAAGCTTAAATTTCAGCGTGAAATTGAGCTACCAGATTTTGCTAGCAAAAGTTCAATTCCAATCAGACATTTAAATATTGGTTTTGATGGTAAAGAAATTGATGTCAGATTCTATATGGACAATCAATTTGCTACTTTGTTTTTTGCCACACTTTCGGTGTTTTTAACTTACGGTGAAGATCTAGTTATTGAAACCGCTCGCCATCACCGTGAATTTATCAAAGATCCAATATTAAAGCAGCGAGTAACGTCGTTGATTGGCCAAGAAGCAATTCATTCTAAATTGCACAATGAATATAACGATGCCCTTCAAGATGCTGAATATCCTGTCGCGCTGTATCGTTTTCTTGGCTCAAACTTCTTTAAGTATGTTTTCTTAAAGTTTCCACAGCCACTCAAATTATCAATGATGGCGGGTATTGAGCATTTTACTGCGGTACTTGCCGAATACATGATGAAGCATGAAAAGAATTTCTATTATTCAGATGACGAAAAAAGCCGTGCATTGTGGATGTGGCATATGCTTGAAGAATCTGAGCATAAAGATATTGCCTACGATGTATATCAACTTTTAAATGGTAGCTATGCACTACGCGCGTCTGGTTTCTTCCTCGCGCTATTTACCATTTTAGGTTTAATCCCTGCGACTACATTATTTGTGCCTGTGTTAAGAAAGCCACAAGAGATGCTGACTTTGAAATTCTGGAAAGATGCTCGTCGTGGTGTAGGATTAATCTTTGGTCCAAAAGACGGAGTTTTCGGCAGTACGATTGGTCAAATTCTTGACTACTTACGCCCAGATTTTCATCCAAATGATCATGATACAACTGAATATCTTGAGTATTACAAAAAGAAATTGCTGACCGAAGGCGGCGCAATTGCTCCTTACTTTGTTAAAGAATTTACCCCACCAGTACGCATGTCTTAATCGTCCTGCATTTCCAGCTATCAAAGAGGTAGCTGGTATCTCTTCAAGCTATTTATGGATGAATCATGATTTTATTTGGCAAAAAGAAAGTTAAACCAAGCCAAAAAGCTTATGCCGTAGTGACGGGTGCAGGCAGTGGGATTGGTCGAAGTTTTGCAATTGAACTTGCGAAACGTGGTGGCAGCGTAGTGTGTGCAGATATTAATCTGGAGGCTGCTGAAGAAACAGTAAAACTTCTTGAACAAGAAGGTGCAAAAGCTTTTGCTATGCGCTGTGATGTGGGTAACGCTGAACAAGTTAACCATCTCGCTGAAACTGCTGAAATCTTATTTGGGCATCCTGTGACTCTTGTCATTAATAATGCTGGAGTAGGTTTAGGCGGTAAATTTGACGAACTCAGCCTAGAAGACTGGAACTGGGTCATGAATATTAACCTTTGGGGAGTTATTCATGGCTGTCATGCATTTGTTCCCAAGTTTAAAAAGTTAGGTTACGGCGCGATTATTAATGTGGCATCTGCGGCATCTTACACGGCTGCCCCAGAAATGACTGCTTATAACGTGACTAAAGCGGGTGTGCGTGCGCTTTCAGAAACGCTTTCTGCCGAACTGCGTAAGTTTAACATTAAGGTGAACGTGCTCTGCCCGACGCTGGTACCTACCAATATCATTAAAAATGGTCGAATTCCCGGACGCTATTCAAAGCTGGCAGACCATGCACTGATGAACTATGCGCTGACCACAAGTGATGATGTTGCAAGATTAACGCTTAATCGCCTTGATCAGGATGAGTTGTATACCATTCCTCAAATTGATGCAAAGTTATTCTGGCTCATGAAACGTGCATCTCCAAGCTTGTATAACAAGTTCCTTGGCACATCGTACAAATTATTTAAATAAAAAATTTATAGGTAGTACACATATGACTGCGCAAATGAAAACAAATGCATCAGCAAAAAAAGCTGTCAAATCCCCAAGCCATATTTTCGATACTTTTATTGTGGGTGCGGGCATTTCAGGGATCGCTGCTGCCATTCGCCTAGATCAAGTTGGTTATACCAACTATAAGATTATTGAAAAAGCTGGTCGCGTGGGTGGAACATGGCGTGAGAACACCTATCCAGGTTGTGGGTGTGATGTACCTTCTGCTCTTTATTCTTACTCATTTGCACCAAGTGCAAAATGGAGCCATTTATTTGCACGCCAACCAGAAATCTTAAGTTATCTGGAAGATGTGAGTAACGAGTTTAATGTTACCTCTAAAATTGAGTTTAACAACGAGTTGCTTAACGCAGCGTGGGATGACTCACGTCATGTGTGGGTACTTGACACCACTACTGGTCAATATTTATCTAAAACCGTTATTTTTGCCACAGGTCCAATTACCGAAGCTCAAATTCCACGTCTTGAAGGCTTAGAAACATTTAAAGGCGAAATGTTCCATTCAGCGAAATGGAACCATGATTATGATTTGACAGGTAAACGCATTGCCGTGATTGGTACTGGCGCATCTGCTATTCAGTTTGTGCCACAAATTCAACCAAAAGCCAAAGAACTTTTTGTATTCCAACGTACAGCACCTTGGGTATTACCAAAACCAGATACAGACTTGGGCGAGTTTAGTAAATCAGTGATTGCTAAATATCCGGCGATTCAGGCGAGCTGGCGTAAAAGTGTAGCGTTAACACTGAATGCAATTAACTTTGGTTTACGTAATCCACTTGCCCTAAAACCAGTAAATGTATTGGGTAAGCAATTACTTAAATTGCAAATTAATGACCCAGTTCTACGTAAAAACGTAACGCCGAACTTTGATATCGGCTGTAAACGTATCTTGTTTGCTAACAACTATTACCCTGCTCTACAAGCACCGAATACCACACTCATTCCTCATGGTTTAGTGAAAGTAGAAGGCAACACAGTGGTTGCTGCCAATGGTGAACGCCACGAAGTTGATGTGATTATTTGGGGTACAGGTTTTGAAGTATCTCACCCACCAATTGGTAAACGTGTGTTTAATGAAAAAGGACAACGTTTAAATGATTTATGGAAAAACACTTCACCAGAGGCTTACTTAGGAACCAATATTGAGAATGTACCGAATGCATTTTTAGTTTTGGGTCCAAACGTATTGGTCTATGATTCTTTCATTGGGTTAGCAGAAGCACAACTCGACTATATCGTAGATGGCTTATTGAAAATTAAACACAAAGGAATTAGCAAGTTAAATGTTAAATCTGATGTGATTAAAAAGCACAATGACTTGGTTCAAAAACACCTGCAAACAACTGTATTTAATAGTGGCGGATGTAAGAGTTATTACCTTGATGCCAACGGTCGTAACTTTGCCGCATGGCCTTGGTCATTGAAAAAACTTAAACAGCGTTTGAAAAAAGTAGATTTGAAAGATTATGAAGTGACGTATCAAACGACAAAAACTCACTAATTTGTAATTTCGATCAAATCCGTTGTAAGAAAGAGGCAGTGTATTTTAAGTTTTCATGAAATACACTGCCTTCTTCGTTGAATATCTTCAAGAAATAAAAAAACAGGATAAAGATGAAAGAAGGACAATCAAGCCGTACTGCTGAAGCCGCTGCTGCATTACGAGCCAATCATTTTCAAAATACACAGAACCCTGTATTTTCAGACCCTTATGCTTTTGAACTAACGAGTAAAGGCTGGAAAAAACTTCTATCTAACACACTGATTGTTAAACTCATGAATTCTGCGGTGTTAAACCGCACTTTAGGTTTACTTACTGGGCAAGTGGTCGGGCGCTCCCGTTATGCCGAAGATTTACTTGATCTAGCAGTTCAACAGAACACTGAACAATATGTATTAGTGGGTGCTGGCCTAGACTCTTTTGCACTACGTGAATCACACCACTACCCTACTTTGAAAATTTTTGAAGTGGATCATCCTGATACTCAAGCGGCCAAACAGACTAAGCTAAAAAAGTTAGGGAATATTCCTGCTACCGTTGAATTTGTTGCGATTAACTTTGAGAAAGAGTCTATTTCGGAAGCCTTGACCAGAAGTGTCTATGATTCATCTGCTCCTGCATTTTTTTCGTGGTTAGGCACAACGCACTATTTAAATCCGCAAACTACGTTACAAACTTTAAAAAGTATTGCTGAATTTGCTGCAAACGGTAGCGAAGTAGTACTCGACTATTCGACCGATTTTCAGGAATTAAACGGTATTGAGCGACTTGGAAGTATGGGGGTTGCGCAGTTTACTCATTTGCTGAAAGAGCCTTTATTGGGCCAATTTAAACCAAGAGATTTACATCATGCAGTGGAGCAGATGGGATTTGAAGTGGTCGAAGACTTATCAGGCGAAGCCATTACTGAACGATATTTTAATGCACGAATTGATGAAATTCGCCACACCTCAGCAACACGGTTATTGCATTTGCGTTTAAATAGAAAATAATATTGAAAGCCAACTTAGACTTTAAGTTGGCTTTTTTACAATCAAGATTAATAGCACCATTACCAGCTTGAACGCGGCTCTGGCCCATCGACATGCTGATTTAAAAATTGGCGTAAATGATCTAAAAAGTGCGCGACTTTAGGTGACAGATTCAGTCTCTCTAAATACACCGCATAGACATCTGCTGGTGGTGTTTCATAGTCCGCTAGCACTTGAACTAATCTACCACTTCTTAAATATTTTGCTACGTCCCACTCTGCTCGCATCAAAATACCATAGCCTTCTAAGGCCCAATTTAATGCAACTGCCCCATCATTGGTACTTAGTTGCCCATGAACTTTAACAGTTTCAACTTGTTTGCCATGACTTAACCGCCAATTGCCATAAGCAGAATCATTTTGCCGAATCACAATACACTGATGCTGTGTTAAATCATGAGGAGTGAGTGGTTGCCCTGCCGTTTTTAAATAGCTAGGTGATGCACATAATAAACGGCGGTTGGCTACCAATTTTTTTGCAATTAGACGTGAATCAGGTATTTCGCCAAAGCGGATTGAGACATCAATGGCTTCATCTGGCAGATTAATCGGGCGGTCTGTTAAATGCAGTTGGACATCGACATCAGGATAGATTTTGGCAAATGTAGAAATCGCTGGCGCAATATAAGAACGGCCAAAGCCTAAAGGAGCATTCACACGCAATACCCCTTTGGGTGCTGCCCGACTACTTGAAACCAAACGCTCCATTTCATCAATCTCTTTTAAAATACGAACCGCATTTTCAAAGTAGACCTCACCTTCACTGGTTAAACTAATTCGGCGTGTTGTTCTATTTAAAAGCCTTACACCTAAACGCTCTTCAAGTTGATTTAAACGTCTGGAAACCGCAGGTGGAGTCAAGTTTAACTCTCGTGCCGTCGCGACAAGACTTCCTTGTTTAACCAATAAACAAAAGAAAGCTAATTCCGTATCTGCATTCATGATTATTAAGTTTTTTGCAATAGTGATTTAACTTTATATCGATTCATCAGTTTTTTAAAGGGTTTAACATCCATTTCAATGTTTCCCGACATAAGCCATCTCTTATTTAAGAGCATAACAATGTCCGCAGAAGGAATGCTGTGGATGAACGGGAAAAGCCATCTAGCCGAATCAATAGCGGTAAAGAAAGCGAAAACTACCAATCAGGATTGGTAGTCATGAATATGGAGTCATGACATGGAAATGGATATTGAAAAGCGAACGTTACGTCGAATTACTTGGAGAATCGTACCGTTTATTATGTTGTTATACCTTATAGCCTATATCGACCGCGTCAATATTGGTTTTGCCGCACTCACCATGAAAGAAGACTTAGGCTTTACAGCCTCGGTTCTCGGGTTTGGTGCCGGAATTTTCTTTTTGGGTTATTTCTTATTTGAAGTCCCATCCAACATTATTTTGCATAAAGTCGGTGCCCGCATCTGGATTGCTAGAGTCATGGTGACTTGGGGGTTGATCGCAGCCGGCATGGCATTTGTAGAAAGCTCAACCAGCTTTTACATTATGCGATTTTTACTCGGTGTTTCCGAGGCTGGCTTCTTTCCCGGCATTATTTTGTACTTAACTTACTGGTTTCCTGCTCGCCATCGCGCTGGGGTGATTGCTTTATTCATGGCAGCCGCTCCGATTGCTACCGCGGTGGGTTCACCAATCTCTGCCGCATTACTTGAAATGCATGGAATTTGGGGGCTCGCTGGTTGGCAGTGGATGTTCATTATTGAGGCAATACCAGCAATCATCTTAGGCGTTGTTGTTTTTAAATATATGACGGATCGCCCTGAACAAGCTACTTGGTTAAGACAGGATGAACGTGAATGGCTTGTAAAAACCATGAAGGAAGAGGATGTAGGGAAAAATGCACCACAGCATCACAGCATTCTTCGCGGTCTTGCCAACCCACGAGTACTTGCCCTTGCATTGATTTATTTCGGAACGTCAGCTGGGCTTTATACCCTCGGTATCTGGGCACCACAAATTATTAAACAGCTTGGGGTAACGTCTATGACTGTCGGGCTTTTAAATGCCATTCCACCAATCGTTTCTGTCATTGCCATGGTTTTATGGTCTCGACACTCTGACCGCACCAATGAACGTACATGGCATGTTGCTCTCGCATGTTTAACCGCAGCAGTTGGTCTCGCAATTGCAGCTGGCACACACAATGTCATTGGATTAATTGCAGCACTTACCATTGTGAATGTGGGTATTAGCTGTGCAAAGCCACCGCTATGGAGCATGCCAACCATGTTCTTGTCAGGATCAGCCGCAGCAGCAGGCATTGCCACGATTAACTCAATCGGAAATTTAGGCGGGTTTGCAGGCCCTGCCATGATCGGCTGGATTAAAGATCAAACTGGAGACTTCACAGGTGGACTCTATTTTGTTGCAGGCCTACTCATCATCTCGACCTTACTGACACTAGTGCTGAGCTTCTCCCAAAAAGTGAAAGTAAACGCTGCCAAAGCAACCCAATAACCCTATTTACACCAATTAGATCTGAACAAGTTTCTTCAAGGAGCACAACATGGACAAAGATATTGCAGTCCAGTCCCTTACGGACACCATGGCCAAATTTACGGCCTATATTGGAAAACGCCTACCGAAAGATGTGAAAAGCAAGTTAATTGAACTGCGTACTTTAGAAACCAATCCATTGGCTAAATCAGTTTATGACTCGATGGAAGAAAATCAGCAAGCTGCGGATAAACTCAACCGCCCAAGCTGCCAAGACACGGGTGTTATTCAATATTTTGTTGAAGCAGGTGCTAACTTCCCTTTGCTTGGTGAACTTCAAGATATTTTGAGCGAAGCAACTGCTGAGGCAACTCGCATAGGTCCTTTACGTCACAACGCTGTGGAAACCTTCGATGAAAAAAATACGGGCACCAATACAGGTACTCAAATTCCATGGTTAGACTGGCGTATTGTACCTGAACTCGACACTTGTACCATTGATGTCTATATGGCTGGTGGCGGTTGTACCCTACCAGGTGCGGCAAAAGTTTTAATGCCAGGTCAAGGCTATGAAGGTGTTGCTGAATTTGTGATGGATGTTATTACCGAACGCGGTGTAAATGCCTGTCCACCGTTACTGGTTGGTGTTGGCGTATCAACTTCGGTTGAAACCGCAGCTCGTCTTTCTAAACTCGCGATTATGCGTCCAGTTGACTCAACAAGTGAAAACCCACGCGCTGCCTTAATGGAACAACTGTTAGAACAAGGTCTTAATGAAATTGGTATTGGTCCTCAGGGGCTCACAGGGAATAACAGCGTAATGGGAGTCAATATTGAATCTTCTGCACGCCACCCATCAACCATTGGGGTTGCAGTAAATACAGGTTGCTGGGCACATCGCCGTGGCAAAATTAAGATTAATCCAGATATGTCGTATGAAATCTTGTCTCATGAAGGAGTTGTACTATGAAAAAAATTCTGACAACTCCTATTAAAGATGAAGATCTTTTAGACCTTAAAGTCGGTGATGTCGTTTATTTGACTGGCCGTTTGGTAACTTGTCGTGACGTTGCCCATCGCAGACTGATCGAACAAGGTCGAGAACTGCCAGTTAACCTTGAAGGCGGAGCGATTTTTCATGCCGGCCCTATTGTGCGCAAAAAAGGTGAAAACGACTTCGAAATGGTTTCGATTGGTCCAACAACCAGTATGCGAATGGAAAAATTTGAACGAGAATTTATCAAACAAACTGGAGTTAAGCTTATTGTGGGTAAAGGCGGCATGGGGCCAGAAACAGCTGCCGGCTGTCAGGAAAATGTTGCGGTTCATGCGATTTTCCCAGGTGGGTGCGCAGTGCTCGCAGCAACTTTAGTTGAAGAGATCGAAGGTGCTGAATGGCAAGATCTAGGTATGCCAGAAACTCTTTGGATTAACCATGTGAGAGAATTTGGTCCGCTCATTATTTCTATCGACACCAAAGGCAACAACCTGATTCAACAAAATAAAGTTGAATTTCAAGCCAAGAAAGCACCGATTTTAGAAAAAATCAGTAAGCAACTAAGCTTTATTAAATAAACTGCTCTTTAATGAAGGGAAAGCAAAAGCACCCTTCATTTTTTTATTTTTGTACTAAACGCATGGCATGAGGTGTTTTCCCATGCCATCTTTTATAAGCATGAATAAAGCTGGCAGGTTCTGCATAACCTAACCACTCGGCAATCTGCTCAACCGAAGCTTTTGGTAATGCCAAATATTGCTCAGCTAGAACTTGCCTGACTTCTTCACGTATTTGAATAAAAGTCATTCCCTCTAATGCCAAGTGACGGCGTAAAGTTCGTGCATTTAAATGCAATCGGTCAGCGACTATTTCCATAGAAGGCATTTCCCCTCGCACATTCATCAATTGCTGTTGTACTAAGGTTGTAAATTTATTTTGTGATTGGCGTTTTTCTAATATTTGACGGCACTGTTCTTCGGCTGTATGTAGCACCAAATCATTTGCCATAAGTAGCTTTTGATCTACTTTTTGCGGGTCCAAAATTACAAAGCTTTTCGCAGCACCAAATTCAGGCATCACACCAAATAAGTTCTGATAAGGCTCGGCATCACCTTTGAGTTGGAAAGAAAAAGCCAAATACTGGCAAAAATTGTCCTGCACCAAATCTCGCTGTACCGTAATGAGTGCAGCGGCATCGCGTTCAATAATGAATTGACGCACTGAAGATGGAATATCTTGCTCATCAATTTCGATACGGATTCCTTGCGGTGTATCCGACACATCAAAGCGAGTAAAAGCAAAAGTTAAAGTGAAATAGGTTAAAGCCAAATCTAGTGCTTCGCGAATGCTGGCGCTACTCATCAGAGCCATACCTAATGGCCCAAATGTGGTGAAATGATAGCGTGTGCCCACTTCTAAGCCTAATGTCGGTCTGCCTCCTAGTTGCTCAACCAAGTTATGAATCAGCTGTAATTCCTGATGGCCTGTCACCACCATATTAGGGTCGAGTAATTGTTGTTGGCTAAGCCCTGTCCCTTGCAAAATCGTCTGATAAGAAATGCCTGATTCCACCGCAAAATCAGCCATTAACCGAACACTATGTACACTGCGTTCAAATGCCCATGCATACTTCACTGTATTGCTCAGAATGTCCTCGAATCACAATATTTTGTCCTCATCCATCCTCTAAATCAAGCAAATAAACGTCTATTCTGCATACAGGAAATTGCGATTTTTTCGCTCACAGTTTTTAAGGATTTAGAGCAGCCCATGTTTAATTCGACGTCTAATTCAAATAAAAATGTACGCATCGCCATTATTGGCACTGGTTTTGGTGGTCTAGGACTTGCCATTCGTCTCAAACAAGCAGGTTTTGAACAATTTACGCTCTTTGAAAAAGCTGCCGATGTAGGTGGTGTCTGGCGTGACAACACGTATCCAGGTGCTGCCTGTGATGTGCCTTCTCATCTGTATTCTTTTTCTTTTGAACAAGAGCTAGGCTGGAAAAATCGCTACGGAACATCTCAAGAGATTTATCAATATTTACGCCACTGTGCGGATAAATATGATATTCGTCCATATGTTCAATTTAATACTGAAATAGCCAGTGCTAAATTTGATGCTTTGCAAGGTGTATGGCACATTCAAAGCACGACTGGCGAACAATTTGAAGCTGAATTTTTAGTGGGCGCGGTAGGCCAACTTAACCGCCCAGCCTATCCAAAACTTAAAGGTATTGAAAACTTTAAAGGTAAGGCATTTCACTCAGCACGTTGGGACCATGACTATGACTTAACTGGCAAACGTGTTGCAGTGATCGGTACAGGTGCAAGCGCAATTCAGTTTGTACCTGAAATTTCTAAACAAGTGGCTCACCTAGACGTTTATCAACGCTCGGCACCGTATGTTATTCCCAAACCGGATCGGGTTTATCAACCTTTAGAGAAAAAAGCTTTCCGCAAACTGCCAGTTTTGCAAAGTCTAGACCGTGCTTTGCAATATGGACACCATGAAATTCGTTTGCTGGCCTTTACAACTTCTTTAAATGAAATGCCTTTGGTGGAATATTTATTCCAGCGCCACATTCGAAAAGTTGTTAAAGATGGGAAGTTGCGCCACCGCCTAATACCGGATTACCCAATTGGTTGTAAACGTATTTTAATCTCTAACCATTGGTATGAAACACTGACCCAGCCTCATGTCGATGTGATTAATACGGGCATTCAAGAAATTACTGAAAACGGTATTTTAGATACAGACGGAAATCTGCGTGAAGTCGATACCATTATTTATGGTACGGGCTTTGCCGCAACGGAATTTATGGCGCCAATGCAGATTACAGGTCTTGATGGCCGCACCTTAAAAGACACATGGAAAGATGGTGCAGAAGCATACCTTGGCTTAACTGTAAGCGGCTTTCCAAACTTCTTTATGCTTTATGGTCCAAACACCAATCTTGGGCACAATTCAATTGTGTATATGATTGAAAGTCAAGTGAATTATATTTTAGATGCCATCCAGACCACCCTACAAAACAAACTTTTGTTCACCAATGTTCGTGCAGAAGTTCAGCATGAGTTTAATCAAAGCATTCAAGAAAAAATGAAAAAAACCGTATGGGCTCAAGGTTGTACCAGTTGGTATCAAACTGCTGATGGCAAAAATACCAATAACTGGCCGGGTTTTACTCTTGAATATCGACAACGTACTCGTCGCTTCGATATTGAAAACTACACTCAGGTTTCGGCTATTTCTTAAACAAGCTTCACCATAGGAAATGAGAAAAATAAACGGAGAATTTTATGAAGTCTTTTAAAAATAAAGTCGCAGCTGTGACAGGTGCGGGCTCTGGTATTGGACAAGCACTTGCCATTGCATTAGCCAAACAAGGTTGCCATCTGGCACTCTCTGATATCAGTGAAGCTGGATTAGCTAAAACAGTCGAGCTTTTGGCACCTTATTCTGTCAAAGTCACCACTCAAAAAGTTGATGTAGCTAAGCGTGATGAAGTTGCCACTTGGGCAAAGGCAGTAATAGATGAACATGGCCAAGTTAACCTGATTTTTAATAATGCTGGTGTCGCAATTGGTAGTACGGCTGAAGGGGTGAGCTATGAAGACCTTGAATGGCTGATTGGTATTAATTTTTGGGGTGTAGTTTATGGCACCAAAGAGTTTTTACCTTACTTAAAGCAAAGTGGTGACGGGCATATTATTAATATTTCCAGTATGTTCGGCTTAACAGCTCAACCAACTCAAAGTGCTTATAACGCTAGTAAATTTGCCGTTCGTGGCTTTACTGAATCATTGCGCCAAGAACTCGATCTACAAAATGCTGGAGTGAGTGCGACCTGTGTGCATCCGGGTGGTATTCGTACCAATATTGCCAAAGCTGCCCGCATGAATAATAGCGTCCAGTCTTTAGGAATGGACCCGCTAAAAAGTCAGGATGCTTTCGATAAATTACTTCGCACCCCTGCTGATGATGCCGCTCAACAAATTTTAGAAGCTGTTCGTAAGGACCGCCGCCGCTTACTAATCGGAGCCGATGCGAAAGCCGTTGATGTGATTCAACGTATTCTTCCACAGGGTTACCAAAAGATTTTTGCAACTGCGACTGCCTTGCAAACCCGTCTACTCAACAAATCAGCAAAATAAAAATAGTGGTCAGCATACTCTTTATTTTAAGAGATGCTGACTGACATTAAATGCTTAGTATGAGTCCTTATTATGAAGCAGCTTCTTGCATGGACTATCCGTACCACACTACGTCCAGCTTTATCCCCTAAAACACCACTAAAGCTACAACGTTTTTGTAGCGATGCAGCCAGTGCAATTGTGCTTGGGCCACGTGGCTATAAAACAAAAAAGCAAACAATTGCTCAAGTACTGACAGTCCATATTCAGCCCAAAACGACTCAATCAGGACGCGGCATTTTGTATTTACATGGTGGTGGCTATGTGGTGGGTAGCTCAAAAAGTCACACCAAGCTTGCTGCTCAAATCGGACATGTAGCTCAAGCACAAGTCTGGTTACCTGAATATCGCATGGCCCCTGAGCACACAAGCCCTGCTGCTATTGAAGATATCGTTGCTGTCTATAAAGCTTTACTTGCTCAAGGACAAGACCCGAAAAAACTCGTGATTGCTGGCGATTCTGCTGGCGGTGGACTGAGTTTAAGTGCTGCAATTGCGATACGAAATGCAGGGTTACCGTTACCAGCAGCATTAGTTTTACTTTCACCTTGGGTTGACTTAAGCCTCTCTGGAAGCACGATGAAAACTCATGCTGCTCAAGATGCGATGCTGTCAGAAGACTGGTTAGCGTGGTGTGCAAAAAACTATTGCGGACAAAAATCGGCAACCGATCCAACCTGTTCCCCACTCTATGCCGACTTAACTGGATTACCGCCTATTTTGATTCATGTCGGTACAGAAGAAGTCTTATTAGACGATGCAAAACGCCTTGCTGAACAAACTGAAAAATACGGTATTCCGACGAATTTGAAGGTTTATGACCGAGTCGGACATGTTTTTCAGTTCCACGCGGGTATACTAAATGAATCTAATGACTCGATTGAGCGCATTGGGCAATTCATTGATAAACATACACAGTCAATATAAAAATATCGCCAGAGAGGAGTCCTCGGCATGACAACAAACAATTATGACTATGATTACCTCATTATTGGTTCAGGCTTTGGTGGTAGTGTTTCTGCTTGCCGTCTAACCGAAAAAGGCTACTCTGTTGCTGTAATGGAAATGGGGCGACGCTGGGAAGCTAAAGATTTTGCTAAAAATAACTGGAATACCCGTCGCTGGATTTGGCGCCCGGGCATGAAACTTTTTGGTTATTTCAACATGCGTTTTTTTCGCCATGTCACCATTATTTGCGGTAATGCTGTAGGTGGCGGTTCAATCACCTACGCCAATACCCTACTGGTTCCACCTGAACATATTTGGGATGAAGGTACGTGGGCAGATGCAGCGGACTGGAAAAATGAAATGCCACAACACTATGCTGAAGCCGAACGCATGCTTGGTGTGACGGATAATAAAATTTTCGGTCCTGCCGACCACATGCTCAAAAAAATGGGCGATGCAGTTGGGGTTGGACATACGTTTAAACCGACGCGCGTTGCAACTTTCTTTCCACCCGAAGGTGAACAAGGCGGCAAGACCTACCCTGACCCATATTTTAACGGCGAAGGTCCAGACCGCGGAACTTGTACGGCATGTGGCGGCTGTATGACAGGTTGTAAACACAACGCAAAAAATACCTTAGATAAAAACTATTTGTACTTTGCCGAAAAAAATGGCGCCAAGGTTTACGAAGAAACCAAAGTCGTTGACGTTAAACCACTCAATGGTAAAGCCGATGGCAGCGATGGCTATGAAGTTACGACTGAATGTTCGAGCTCATGGTTCAATAAACAACGCCGTACATGGCGTGTTCGTAACGCGATTTTCTCTGCATCTTCTTTGGGTACGCAAGAGATGTTATTCCGTTTAAAACAGTCTGGTTCACTGCCAAATATCTCTGATGATTTGGGTAATCGCGTTCGTACTAATGCCGAGTCGATTTTAGGGGTTCGCTTTTTTGGTAAAGATGTCGACATGAGTAAAGGTGTTGCCATTGGTTCAAGTATTTACATTGACCATGATACTCACATTGAAGCGACTCGTTACCAAACTGGCTCAGATGCCATGGGTCTCATGTGTACTTACATGGCTAAAGGCAAACCGGGTTGGACGCGTATCTTCTTTTGGTTATGGGCTTTAATCTGCCATCCATTTATTTTTCTTCGCATGAGTAATCCTGTCAGTTTCGCGCGTCAGACTTTAATTTTTTTGGTGATGCAAACAGCAGATGCCTCCATCAACATGCGCTTGAAACGTAATTGGTTCTGGCCTTTTGGCAAAGTATTATCGAGCGAAGGTAAAAAGCTACCTGTGTATATTCCACAGGCCAATGCATTTACCGAAAAAGTTGCCAAAATGTTTAATGGTCATCCAATGACAACTATTACCGAAATTTTGTTTAATGTACCTTTTACAGCCCACTGTATGGGTGGTTGCGCAATTGCTTCAAGCCCAGAGCGCGGCGTGGTAGATGGACAAAACCGCGTGTTTAACTATAAAAACTTATATGTTGTAGATGGTTCAATGTTAGGTGCCAATTTGGGCGTTAACCCAAGTCTTACCATTACAGCTCTTGCAGAACGCGCAATGTCTTATATTCCGGCTAAACATACTTTGGATGAGCAACAAGGTTATAGAGCAGTGGCAGGAACCATAGAGATCACTAAAGCTTCTGCTTAAACTAGCGAGTCGTTTTATAAAAAAAGCCTATTTAAAAATAGGCTTTTTTATTTCGCTTTTTAAATTACATCGCTACGGCTTTAGCGCGAGCTGCATGCAACTTTTTATAGCTCTCGATCAGACGTAAATGGCGATCAAGTCCTTCTAGTTTCATACTTGTTGGCGTTAAACCATAGAAACGAACACTACCATCGACAGAACCTAATACCGCATCCATTCGTGTGTCACCAAACATACGGCGGAAATTCGTAAGGTAGTCTTCAAGCTCTAGTTCTTCATCTAACATCACTTCAAGCACCACGTTCATGCACTGATAGAACAAGCCACGCTCAACGGTGTTGGTGTTATATTGCAAGTAAGTTTCGACAAGCTCTTTTGCTTCTTCAAACTGTTGTAAAGCAACATAAATCAGCAATTTCAGTTCTAAAATGGTGAGCTGTCCCCAAACTGTATTGTCATCAAACTCGATGCCAATCAGCGTGGTGATTTCAGTGTAATCGTCTAGCTCACATTCTTCTAAGCGCTCAACCAATGCCTCAAGCTGTTCATCATCCAAACGATGCAGATTTAGAATATCTTCACGAAATGAAAGTGCTTTATTGGTATTGTCCCAAATCAAATCTTCAACAAGATAAATTTCTGAATAATCTGGTACTAAAATACGGCAAGCAGTCGCACCTAAATGCTCATAGACTGCCATATACACTTCTTTGCCCATCTCTTCAAGAATGCCGAACAATGTTGCAGCTTCTTCTGCGTTCGACTCTTCGCCTTCGCCAGAAAAATCCCATTCAACAAAGTCATAGTCAGATTTAGAGCTAAAGAAGCGCCAAGATACCAAACCGCTTGAATCAATAAAGTGCTCAACAAAGTTATTCGGTTCGGTCACTGCATTACTTTGGAAAGTCGGTTGAGGTAAATCATTTAAGCCTTCAAAACTGCGGCCTTGAAGTAATTCAGTCAGACTACGTTCCAACGCAACTTCAAAACTTGGATGCGCACCGAAAGATGCAAACACCCCACCCGTACGCGGGTTCATTAAAGTCACACACATTACTGGGAACTGACCACCTAGCGATGCATCTTTAACTAATACTGGGAAACCTTGCTCTTCTAGACCTTTAATACCAGCAACAATACTTGGGTATTTTGCTAATACTTCTTCAGGAACATCTGGAAGTGCAATTTCACCTTCTAAAATTTCACGTTTAACGGCACGTTCAAAAATTTCTGACAAGCATTGAACTTGGGCTTCTGCCAGAGTGTTGCCTGCACTCATACCATTACTTAAGTACAAGTTTTCAATTAAATTTGATGGGAAATAGACAACTTCACCGTCAGACTGGCGCACAAAAGGTAGCGAGCAAATGCCACGCTCTACGTTGCCTGAGTTGGTGTCATATAAATGTGTACCAAGCAACTCATCATCTGGGTTATAAATCTCAAGACAATATTCATCTAAGATTTCTTTAGGTAATTCACCATTTGGGCCCGGTTTAAACCATTTTTCATCTGGATAATGCACAAATTCGGCATTGGCAATATCTTCACCCCAGAACTGGTCGTTATAGAAGAAGTTACAGTTTAAACGCTCAATAAACTCGCCCAATGCAGATGCCAAAGCACTTTCTTTAGTTGCACCTTTACCATTGGTAAAACACATCGGAGATTGTGCATCACGAATATGTAATGACCATACATTCGGCACGATATTACGCCAAGATGCGATTTCAATCTTCATGCCCAAATTTGCCAAAATGGCAGACATATTGGCAATGGTTTCTTCTAATGGCAGGTCTTTACCTTGAATATAGGTATGACTTTCTGAAGTTAAGCTTGGCAATAACAATGCTTGCGCATCTGCATCGATGCTTTCAACTTCTTCAATAATAAATTCGGGACCCGTTTGAATGACTTTTTTAACAGTACAACGGTCAATCGAACGTAAAATCCCTTGGCGATCTTTCTCTGAAATATCGGCTGGTAATTCAATTTGAATTTTAAATGTTTGCTTATAGCGGTTTTCAGGATCAACAATATTATTTTGCGATAAACGAATATTATCGGTTGGGATATCTCGAGCGGCACAATACACTTTTACAAAGTACGCGGCACACAATGCTGACGATGCTAAAAAGTAGTCAAATGGGCCCGGTGCCGAACCGTCACCCTTGTAGCGAATTGGTTGATCGGCAATTACCGTAAAGTCATCGAACTTAGCTTCCTGTCGAAGATTGTCGAGATAATTAACCTTGATTTCCATGCTGGCACCTAAATATTTTTATGTGTCAGCACAGACACATAAAATTCTAAATATTGAAAAATAAGCCGAATCACAGCGAAGAAATTGACTTAAAAAAATGAGAGATTAAAGCCATGTGTTTAATGAACGACTCAATTGGCTTTAATAAGATTGGCGGTATTATAGAGGGATTTTGTGAAGTTGATAACTAAAGTTAAAACATTGCTGCTCACAATGTTTTAACTTGTCTTTAATTTAATAAATATTGAGTGTTAAAATTTAAAAGTGTAATCGACATTTAACCGCGTTTCATTTGTCGAATGAAAGGTCATATTAGTAGGCATATCGTTGCGATAGTGAGAAAAACGAGCTCGCACTCCCAAACCTTTTAACTTACCTTCAGGAATTTTATAGCCTAAATCAAATTCCATCGACTCTTCTTTAAAACGCTGATCACCATATTGCAGTAAATCAATGTCTTCGCCTTTTGCATAGCGAGTCATAAAGCGCAGACCGTTTAACGAAACATCACCTAGTCGTGCATTTTTAAAGTCATATTCATAACGAATCGAATAGACTTTTTCATCTTTATTTGAGTAGTCAGAACTCATAAAATCAAGCACAACCGGACTTTCGGTTCCCGACAAAAACGGCAAACCAGTCGAGCCAAATGACTGCATGTAGCCCAAAGAAACTGTATGGTTTTGATAGTTCAAACCAAATAAGCCACTAATATGTCGGTTATCGACCTCTCCTATTTTTTTACTTCCAGTTTCTTCACTATTAAAAAAACGCACGTCGCTTAAAAAATTAAGTTGATCATTTAAAGGTTGTTTGCCGTTAAAACCTAAAAATTGTTGCTGGTAAATGTCTTTGAGTTCAGCATGGTAAGTCCGTAGACGATAATCCTTTAACTGATAGCTTCCACCTAATGTATAAAAAGAATCAGTAGTTGCCGCTTTGTCAAAACGATGGTTGATATTGTCTGTTCCAACATCGGTATAACGAATCGAATCACGTTGACGTACTTCATCGACATAAAAGCCTTCGAGTTGAAGATTTGGAATTTCATTTGAAACAAAACGGATACCACGGTAAGTCTGAGGGAACAAACGCGCTGGCGATGAAAAAATGGTCGGTAATTGTGGAACTAAGTCCCCCACAAAAAGCTCATTTTTTCTAAATTTTGCCTTCCCTGTAATGCCTATTTTTCCATAATAATCATCACGCGAGTTATCGGTATTCACTGGTAATAAGCCACTACGCGCATAGTCATCAGCACGGCTTCCCAACAGGTTAAAACCTGCCATTGCCAGTACATCAACACCAAACCCAACCGTACCCTCAGTATAGCCAGACTGTCCTTTAAAAATTAAACCCTGCGCCCAATCTCTACCTGCTGTATAGGGATATGGATCCTTTTTATAGTCTCGGTCAAAGTAAAAATTACGTAGTGTTAGCTCAGCTTTACTGTCTGCAAGAAATTCGGCATGCACAACTTGACTAAATAATGGGCACAAGCATACCCCCACCCACAATGGCGTCTTCTTCATTTTTTATCTCAACTATTTAATTTTTAATGGATTAAGGTGCTGTTTTAAGCGAATAGTTCTGCTCTTTCTTACTTCGGTAAAAAGCACTACCCAAACTTAAAATGAGGAAAATAGCCAAAATAAACACCACACCGTAATAGGCATAAAGCGTTGCGGGTGCTATACCTTTATCCAGGAAGATGCCTGCAACCGTTGGCGATAAAATTGCCCCAATTCGTCCAAAACCAATTGCATAGCCCACGCCGCGACTACGGATTTCAGCATCATAAATTGTTGGAGAAATAGAATATAAACCTGCCACACAGCCATTAATGAGTGTGCCAAGTAATAACCCCACCATGAGTGCAATGCTGACTTGAGATGAGACAGCGACAAATAGGAAAACACATGCCGAGGTTAGTCCTAAAAACAGGCTTAAGGCATAGAAGATTTTCATACGTGATGCCAATAAACCAATAATGGCTGCCCCGAAAATCCCACCAATACTAATTAAAATACCAGTACTTACGCCTTGCTCTGGTGACATTCCCATTGAAATTAGAATTTTTGGTGTCCAGCTCATGACAAAGTAAAAGCCAAACATCACTAAAAAGAATGCAAACCACAAACAAAGCGTTTGAAATCCAAGTTGTCCAGCAAATAATTTGCCCAGTTCACTGCCATTTTGCGTGCTGATTTTTTCATAACGCGGCATAACTGATAGTTGATTAAGACCCATACGATTTACAGTTGTATTAATTCGTTCTAGTGCCTGTTTTGGTCGCTTCGCGAGTAAGTAATCTAAAGATTCTGGTAATAACCATGCGCTGATCAGCAGCATTGCAATGGTAGTAACCCCACCTGCTAAAAAGATTGAGCGCCAACCTAAATGCTCAATCAATGCCAGTGATAGTACCCCGCCAAGTGTCGCGCCAATTCCATAACCAGTAGACATTAAACTAACAGCAAGACTGCGCCAGCGAGCATTGGCATATTCACTTGCCAATACATTACTACTCGCAAGGATGCCCCCCACCCCAATTCCAGTAATAAACCGAAGTGCAGCTAACATGCCGTGGCTTTGTACAAAAGCACAGCCCAGCATGCTAAGACCTGCAATTACAAGACAAACTAAGATGAGTAAACGGCGACCGATTTTATCGGCTAAAGGCGCGAGAAAAATTGAACCGGCAGCCATTCCAAAAAGGCCAGCACTTAACAACAAGCCAATTTGTGCGCCTGAAAGTGACCATTCTGCTGACACGGATGGAGCAGTAAATGCCATTACCATCACGTCAAAGCCATCAATAATATTGAGACAAATACAGATCAAAATGACGAACCATTGATAGCGGCTCATATTGTTTTGATTGATCTCACTTAGAACGTCTCTTTCCATTTGTGTATCTCCCTTGGATAAGACATACACACGACATTGCTGATATGAGCGATTGGGTGGTTATGCATATCCGTATCCATAATGACCTAGAGGAATATTTTTTTGAGCATCCTGCTCTTTTTCTATACTGAATATTTGGATCCAAAAAATCAACTAAAATTATAAACAGATTATTAAAAAGTATATAAACACATAAATTATATAAGTATAAAATTATTAAAAACATAAAATTAGAATGCTTGAATATTTTTATGGATCCATATTAAAAAATCTATTATGATCGATTCCAGAGCATTTTTTAGCCAAAAAAGCTCAGTTCATTTTTATGGAATGCAAGATGCATTTTTAAAACATCAAAGGATTGTTGTTATGAAACTCAAAAGAGTAAGTCAGCTTACATTGGGACTTTTTTTTGCCAGCCAATTGTTTTACACAACGCAAGCAGCACCTCCAAAAAATCAACAACCACCTAATATCATGATTATTTTAGCCGATGATCTTGGATTTTCAGATATTGGTGCTTATGGTGGCGAAATTAAAACTCCTCATATTGATAGTTTGTTAAAGCAAGGAAAAATGCTTTTTAATTTTCATGCTTCATCAATGTGTTCACCCACTCGTGCACAGCTTATGACAGGTGCAGATAACCATTTGGTAGGTTTAGGTGCCATGTATGAAACTTCAAAACGACAAGAAAAATTGGTTGGAGCAGATAGCCCGCGTGCACTCCTAAAAATTGATGGCTATTCAGGTCACTTAACGCAAAATGCGTATACACTCGCAGAGATTTTAAAGACAAAAGATTATTACACTTTCATGGTTGGTAAATGGCACTTAGGCTATGCTCCCGAACAAAACCCTAAAGCCCGTGGTTTTGATCAATCTTTTGCTCTGCTCGATGGCTTCGATTTACATTTTAAAGACCAACCTAAAAACTATCCGCGTAACACCCAATACACTGAAAATGGTCAAAAAGTCACATTGCCAGACAACTACTACTCGACCGACTTTTTTACGCAAAAAGCTTTTGAATACTTAGACAAAAATAAAGCGCAAAAACCATTTTTTGCCTACTTAGCTTATACCGCTCCACACTGGCCGCTACAAGCACCTGCTCATTATAGAGACTTATATAAAGGTAAATACGATCAAGGCTACGATGCAATTCGTAAACAACGCTTTCTTAGACAAAAGCAATTAGGATTAATTCCAGCAAACGCAGAATACCCAGTCGAGCGTGGCAACCAAGCTTTAGGCACCAAAAGCTGGAATGAACTCACCTCACAAGAGCGCAAATACGAAGCACGTAAAATGGAAGTTTATGCGGGCATGGTTACCCAATTAGACGACCGTGTGGGCGATGTCATTCAATACCTTAAAAAGCATCATTTATATGACAATACTTTGATTGTGTTTATGTCAGATAACGGCGCTGAAGGTGGTGATCATAATTTCCCAATGGGTGATGCCGACAATCGCTATGAAAATATAGGCAACGCCAGCTCATATGTTTACATGGGGCCACGCTGGGCCGAAGTGAGCAGCACACCATTTACCCACTGGAAGTCAGCTGCTTCAGAAGGCGGAGTACGAGTCCCATTTATTGTTAAATCACCTGTTCAGATTTCTAAACAACATGGAATTAACAATAACTTTGCGACAGTCAGAGATATATTCCCAACTGTGATGGAGCTAGCTGGTATTCAAAATAATCAGGTTTATCCAACTTCAAGCACCAAAATTAAACCATCTGGTTTTAGTCTGATCCCTGCGTTTAAAGATAATACTGCCCGTATTCGTCCTGTTAATTATTATGACTTTAAAGAACTACATGGCAGCCGCTACGCTAAAACTGACGAATGGAAACTTGTTGAAAACTCACCTTCTAAATTTAAGAGCCATGGCTGGGAACTCTACAATTTAAAAACAGATTTTAATGAGCAACATAATGTTTATGCAGCCCATCCAGAGATCGTCAAAGTCTTAAATGATAAATATTTAAGATATGCCGATGAAAATGGTGTTGTGGATTTTGAGCAATATAACAAAAAGTAGAGAAAACCAGATGAAACAGATCATGATGCTTTCATCGTTCCTCTTACTTTGTGCATGCCAAAAAACCACGCCTCAACTAGAACAGACCACCTTGCCCGACTTAGGCAGCAAAGCTAAATGTAATTCTTATTCGGGCCTTCCTTCGGGTTGGCCTAAAAATAAAGAAGCAGGCATGGTCAAGCTTCCGCAAGGAAAAATTGTTTTAGGCACCACACAAGGTTATGAAGATGAACGCCCATTAAACTTACAGGCAACTTCAGTTCCCGCTTTTTTAATTGATGCGACTGAAGTCACCAATGCTCAATTTCAAGAGTTTGTTAAACAAACGGGTTATGTCACCGATGCAGAGAAGCAAGGCGGCGCAGCTATGTTTGTACAACCAGATCATCCAGTTGAAGAATTACAATGGTGGAAATTTGAAAAAGGGGCCAATTGGAAACATCCATGGGGCCCAAACAACCCTAAACAACCTGCGCCTCACGAGCCTGTTCGTATGGTGACATGGAATGATGCTTACGCTTATGCGAACTGGTTGGGCCATGACTTACCGTCTGAGCTTGAGTGGGAATATGCAGCCAAAGGTTTTCAGCAAAATTCCGATATTGGCCCTACCCACGAAGGCCATATTGTAGCCAATTTCTGGCAAGGCGAATTTCCTTATAAAAACATTAGGGAAGATGGTTTTAAGGATGTTGCCCCTGTTGGCTGTTTTAGTAAAAACCCATTTGGTTTATATGACTTGATTGGCAATGTATGGGAATGGACGCAAACACCCTACATAGGACCAAGAGATCATCATATGGGAGATCCATCGAAATATCGGCAAAGTCACGAACAGATTTTGCAATACACGATTAAAGGTGGATCTTATTTATGTGCAACCAACTATTGCGCGCGTTATCGTGCTGCCGCGAGGCATCCACAGGAACTCGACCTTGCCACCAGCCATGTCGGATTTAGAACAGTAAAACGCTTTTAAACGGATTTAAAAATGAAGCATATTTTTATTTATGGGATTTTCTTCTCAGGGACAACCCTTGCCTGTTGTTTCGCTCATAGTGAAGTAGATGTTAATTTTCAAAATACACTCACACTAAAAACATTCAACTTCGACAGACAATATGAAAATGGCACTAGTCCCGATACTCATAGCTTGAGCCAAGGTCTGATTTATCGTGGTGACTGGTCAACCAAGCTTAATGATGTACAGCTCCACCTCAATCCAAGCATTCAATATGCTTATCGCCTAAGTAGCGACCAACACACCAATGACATGGTCATACCCTTTGACCCTAACACCAAGAAACAAGCACAAGACCAAATTAAATATGGCTTAGGTGCTGGAGTTGAATATCAAAACTTTCGCATGAATGTAGGTGAAATCACTCCCGATTCACCACTTACACCACAAGTGGATACACATCAATTACGAGTTAACTATAAAGGCTTGGAATTAAAATATAAGACACCGCAACAAAATTTTGAGCTGGGTTTGATTAACCGTTATTCACCAAAAAATGAGGAGGACTACCACAAACTCGCCATTTCAAAACATGAATCTGACGGACTCTATTTCTTTCAATGGGACAGCAATACACCTCGGTACCACTGGAAATTTTATAATGGTTACTTAACAGATCTCATCAATCAAAGTTACTTTGCTTTTGATTATCAGTGGACAAAGCAGCACACTACAAAATTACGTGTGTTTCGCCACGACGACGTCGGTAAATCAAAACTTGGAGAATATGACAATACATCCTTAGGCGCTATGCATTTTATCAAACATGGCAACTTTACAACTGGAATTGGCTACCAAGAAAACTTTGGCAAAGATGGAATTCCAAAACTCGACAATATGCCCATCCCCCATATGGTGAACTGGACCTTAGGTGCGTTTACCAAAGCAGATGAAAAGTCTTATCATTTCGTTGCCTCGTATGACTTTAAAGACTATATCAAGGGTTTAAAAATCACCTATAAATATATTTACGGCGATTCATTTCAGACCATGAATCATAATGATTTTGAGCAAGAAAGTGATGTGTTGATTCAGTACGACCTAAATGCTTGGATTAAAAATCTTAAGTTTCTTTTCTTAAATATTAACTACGACACCAAACATGGCAAAAGTCTGGATGAACAGCGCATGATGCTTCATTACACTTTTAATTTCTAAATTTTCACGCCCCCATAATGGCTATAGTTAAAGCCATTATGGATCCAAATTAAGATGAGTAAAAATTTAACCTCTAAAATTAAAAGTAAATACAAAAGTCTTTAATAGCAATTAAAAATATACAAAAACAACCAAATTAAAAGATCAATATTTTTTAAAAAATATACTGCTTATCAATTGACCAATATTTTTATTTATTATAAATTGGATCCAATAAGTGATAAGGAGTCGTCACAATGTTTATTAAAAATGCTTGGTATGTTGCCTGCCGCCCAGAAGAAATCCAAGACAAACCACTAGGTCGCACCATCTGTGGTGAAAAAATCGTTTTTTATCGTGGCAAAGAAAACCAAGTTGCAGCCGTTGAAGATTTTTGTCCCCATCGCGGCGCCCCACTTTCACTTGGCTATGTAGAAGATGGCAACCTCGTGTGTGGTTATCATGGTTTAGTCATGGGCTGTGACGGAAAGACCGTTTCAATGCCAGCTCAACGTGTAAATGGTTTCCCTTGCAATAAATCATATGCAGTTGTCGAAAAATTCGGTTTTATTTGGATATGGCCAGGCGAGAAAGCTTTAGCAGATGAAGCAAAACTGCCAACTTTAGAATGGGCAGATCATCCTGAATGGAGCTATGGCGGAGGCCTATTTCACATTCAGTGTGACTATCGATTGATGGTCGATAACCTGATGGATTTAACCCACGAGACCTATGTTCACTCAAGCAGTATTGGGCAAAAAGAGATTGATGAATCATTACCAGTCACTAAGGTTGACGGCGATCATGTCATTACCGAACGCTATATGGAAAATGTGATCGCACCTCCATTTTGGCAAATGGCCCTTCGCGGTAATCATTTAGCAGATGATGTACCTGTTGACCGTTGGCAACGTTGTCACTTCTTTGCGCCAAGTAATGTGCATATTGAAGTAGGTGTAGCTCATGCCGGACATGGTGGTTATCACGCACCAAAAGACAAAAAAGTTTCCTCAATTGTGGTCGATTTTATTACACCGGAAACTGAAACATCACATTGGTATTTCTGGGGAATGGCACGTAACTTCCAACCAGATAATGCTGAACTCACCGATCAAATTCGTGAAGGCCAAGGCAAAATCTTTACTGAAGATTTAGAAATGCTGGAGCAACAACAACAAAATATTTTAAACAACCCACATCGCAAATTACTGATGCTCAATATCGACGCAGGCGGTGTCCAGTCTCGTAAGGTGATTGAGCGACTGCTTACTGAAGAAAATAAAACACCTCCTGAAACGTCCGCACAAAAGTTTCCAAACATTCGGATTATTTAAAGGAGTATGAACATGGACGTTATTATTCAAAAAATTCACCAGCTCACCCCGACCATTCGTGCATTTGAATTGGTTGCAGCAAATGGTACGGAGCTACCGAATTTTGAGGCAGGTGCACATATTGATGTGCATCTTAAAAATGGTCTCACCCGCCAATATTCACTTTCAAACTGTTGCACTGAAAAACATCGCTATGTCATTGGTGTTTTACATGATGCCAATTCACGCGGTGGCTCACGCTGCATCCACACCGAATATCATGAAGGCGACCATTTAAAGATTGGTGAACCACGCAATTTATTTGAGATTCAT
The DNA here is from genome assembly GCF_000581835.1 of Acinetobacter sp. 1542444. NCBI lineage: Bacteria > Pseudomonadati > Pseudomonadota > Gammaproteobacteria > Moraxellales > Moraxellaceae > Acinetobacter > Acinetobacter sp. 1542444. The sequence goes on from NZ_JEYA01000002.1 coordinate 218,777, forward strand.
CCTCAAACAAAACAGGCAGTTTTATTTGCGGGCGGTATTGGTATTACCCCTATTTTGTCGATGGCGTATCGGCTTAAGTCGGCCAATATACCTTTCGAACTGCACTACTTTGTTCGTAGTCATGAAATGATTGCTTTCTATGGCAACTTAACCGAGCACTTTGGTGACCAAGTTCATTTTCATATTCAAGATCAACCCGACACCGAATGTAAAATGGCAGAGGTTTTAGGCCAAGCTTCATCTGATAAACACTTATATGTGTGTGGACCTACAGGGTTTATGCAGTTTGTCATGAGCTCGGCTGAACAAGCTGGGTGGTATAGTGAACAGTTACATCAAGAGCATTTTGTCGCTCAAAAGGTAGATACGTCCAACGATGAAGCTTTTACCATTGAAGTGAAAGGTACAGGCCGCCGAATTGAAGTATTACCAGAGCAGACTGCTACGGAGGCATTAATTGCAAATGGTTTTGATATTCCTGTTTCATGTGAACAAGGCATTTGCGGGACCTGTATTACCCGCGTAGTAGAAGGCACACCTGATCATCGGGATCTATTTATGACCGATGAAGAACATGCACTAAATGACCAATTTACGCCCTGCTGTTCTCGTGCAAAAACTAAAAATCTTGTGATTGAGCTTTAATTCTTGAGTTCCTTTATTCAAAAATAAAGGAACTTCTTTTAACTTAAGCGCTGAGAACATTTCTTAGCGTTTCACCTAAAATCACCACACTACTGTGTTCACGCATTAAAGTTTCAGCACGCCCTGCCTGACGATGTACCAATGCATCGAAAATCGAACAATGCTGTAAATGCGCATAGTGCAAACGACGATATTCCGATAAAGCTTGGTTCTGGTCATAGGTAATGGCTTGGGCAGACGCCATCGGCAATTGATTGTTTTTCGCTAAGGCTTGGATGAGTGCGACGTTTTGCGCGCCTTCAATAATCGTGTCATGAAAAATGACGTTGAAATGGTGATAACGTTCCAGTTCAGCATCACCAAACTCGTCTGTTTCATTAAATAGTTTTTCAGTTTCTTGAATGCAATGTTGCAGTGTCTTTTTCTGTTCTTCGCTTAAGCCTTGTTCTGCCAAAGTTTTTGCAGCCAACCCTTCCAGCACACCGCGCACTTCGAGCGCATCATGAACGAGTTGTTCTGAAATTTCACGAACCGTGTAACCACGAGTTGGGTTTTTAATGAGGAGACCTTCTTGCTCAAGCAAGCGAAAGGCAATACGAACAGGCTGCCTTGAAACACCAAGTAACTCGGCAGTCGGAATTTCGGCAATTCTGGCACCGCCTTCAAGTTCCCCTGAAATAATCATTTTTCTTAGTTTAAGTAAAACTTGTTGTCCTGAAGACATTCGCTGCCACACATCACCAAAAACGTCACTTCGATGCTAGCAAGTTCATTTGTAAAATGAAATAAATTTTCTGTGTGAATCAGTGCTTAAGCATTTCTGTAGATTTTAATAAATTAATTTAAAAAACACATTCAATTAAAGGTTTTTAAGATTATTGACCATAATATCGAGATTATTGCGGATTAAATAAGCCAAGTTAATATCAATACCTTCAAGCATTTTTTCTTCAACTTTTAAAACCACTTCATTACATTTATTTAACTTTTCAACACCGCTTTCGGTCAGGGTAATTAAAATACGGCGGCCATGTGTTGGGTCAGGTTTTTTCTCAATCCAGCCATTCACCAGTAAATCTTGCAAAATTTTGTTGGCTGATTGCGGCTTAATGAAAGAGCGCTCAGCAAGCTTGGCATTGGATAAATTACTTTTTGAAGCTAAAACAGAAAGTGCAGTAAATTGCGGCAAGGTAATTTCAAGCTCTTTTAAATGTTCTGTTAAATGTTTACTAATAATTCGGTCAACACGAGCAATCATATAACTTAACTTAGGCTCATCTTCTACTTTTTTTGGAACTAAATTCGAACGTACCATAACCTTTCATTCATCATAAGAAAATCTGTAGTGAAAGTATGAGATTCTAACCCCATACTTTCGTTAAAACTTAGCGAGCACCTGAGCTTTGTACTAAATGTACAGGCTGTTTAGGTTTTTTGACAAGAAGTAATGCAGAGATCGCTGCAATTAAAATCACTGGAATGCTTGAACCAATCACGATGGTCGAGCTTTGTCCAAGCGAGAGTAAAAACCCTGCCATTAAAGGCCCTGCAAACGAACCAATACGGCCAATTGCAACTGCTGCACCTACACCAGTTCCACGCATTTCAGTTGGATAATACATGGCTGCCAGACCATACAACGCCGATTGTCCACCCACAATGAATAAGCCACAACCCACTGCCGAAAGTGCAAGTAAAGCCACGGTTGGAGATATTGCTAAACAACAAAGCGAAAATAAAATGCCGAGATAAATCAGCTTAATCACAAAACTCATGCGTAATTTATCAAGCAATACACCCATGAGGATTGAACCTAAAATTCCGCCAACGTTGTAGCCCATCTGTACATAGTTTGCTTGTAGTTTTGATAGACCTTGCGCACCCATCAGTAACGGCAACCAGTTCAATAAGAAGTACAACACGACTAATGTGCAGAAAAAACTGACCCAAAGCTGAATCGTCGACATACGACGCTCTTTCGCAAATAAAACTTCCAAAAATGGCGTCGTTTTTTGTGCTTGAACTTTACGTTGCAGATAGTCATTTGACTCAGGTAAAAAGCGCATAATAAGTGGAATTAGTAAAATAGGAGCAATCCCACCAATATAGAAAATATGACGCCACTCTGCATCGCCTGCCAACGACATAGCAACCACAGAAGTGAGTAATCCGCCAAAAGGAATGCCACTATACATAATGCTCACTGCGGTGCCTTTGTGCTGGTCAGGTACAGCTTCAGAGGCAAGTGTAATCATCATTGGTAATGCCCCTCCCATTCCTAAACCTGTACAAAAGCGAATGAGCAATAACAAACTAAAGTTAGCTGCATAAGCTGTTAGCAAAGACATAATTCCAAAAAGTAAGATACTAAAAATCAGAATTTTCTTACGCCCGACAATATCAGCCAACCGACCGCCTAATATTGCACCTGGTAAGGTCCCTAAAATTGCAGCACTAAATGCCCACGCCATCTGCGCATTGTCTAACATAAACTCAGCCCGCATTCGTGGAGCGGCTACCCCCATTGATTGAAGATCAAACCCTTCAAAAATTGCTATAGCAAAGCACAGTAGCAACGTGATTTTTGCCCTTGAAGGCTGTCCTGATATTTTTTCCATTGTGTTGTCCTTTATTGACTAGTCGTTCCATTTAGCCCTTTGTGTATTGTTGTTTAAACACACCAAAAATATCAGTTAAACTTACTAAAAAATCAACATATTTTTATATTAAATTAATTAAAAAAATAATTAATATTTAAAATACAATGAATTAAAAAATATTTATGAAATTTTATAAAAAAGACTTGAATGTAAGTTTAACTGATATTAGATTAAATCCCAGAACAGCAAAAAATCATTCAAGGAGTATGAAGATGAGTTATGAAAACCGCTGGGAAACAGTAGATGTTAAAGTTGAAGAAGGAATTGCATGGGTCACCCTAAACCGCCCAGAAAAGAAAAATGCCATGAGTCCAACACTCAATCGCGAAATGATTGATGTGCTCGAAACTCTTGAGCTTGATCAAGATGCGCGTGTTTTAGTTTTGACGGGTGCTGGTGACTCTTGGACAGCGGGTATGGATTTGAAGGAATATTTCCGTGAAGTCGACACTCAGCCTGAAATTTTCCAAGAACGTATTCGTCGTGACTCTTGTCGCTGGCAGTGGCAACTTCTTCGTATGTATTCAAAACCAACCATTGCTATGGTCAACGGCTGGTGTTTTGGAGGCGGTTTCTCACCTTTAGTGGCTTGTGACCTCGCAATTGCAGCAGATGAAGCAACTTTCGGTTTATCTGAAATTAACTGGGGTATCCCACCGGGCAACCTTGTAAGTAAAGCAATGGCAGATACCGTAGGTCATCGTGCATCTTTGTACTACATCATGACGGGTAAAACCTTTGGCGGTAAAGAAGCTGAAACCATGGGCTTGGTAAATAAAAGCGTACCGCTTGCCCAATTAAAAGCAGAAGTGACTGAGCTTGCAAATTGCTTACTTGAGAAAAACCCAGTAGTTCTTCGTACCGCTAAAAATGGATTTAAGCGTTGTCGTGAACTCACTTGGGACCAAAACGAAGACTACTTATATGCCAAGCTTGATCAATGTATCCACCGCGATACGGAAAACGGCCGTCAAGAAGGTTTGAAACAATTTTTAGATGAAAAATCAATTAAACCGGGTTTACAGAGCTACAAACGTACTGGTTAACTTTTGATACTTTAATGGCAATGTAAGGACGCACCCCATGCAAAATGTACAGTTACTTATTCACGGTCAATCTGTTGATGCATCAAATCAGGCAACTTTTGAGCGTATTAGTCCAATTGATGGAACGGTAGCAACTAAAGCTGCTGCTGCAACATTGGAAGATGTTGATCGTGCAATCGATTCGGCACAACAAGCTTTTAAAGTATGGTCGAAACTCTCGCCTACTGAGCGCCGTTTACGCTTATTAAAAGCAGCCGATTTAATGGACCAAAAAACCGAGCAATTCATTGAAACTGGAATGCAAGAAACAGGTTCAACTGCAACATGGTATGGGTTTAACGTTCACCTTGCTGCCAACATGTTACGTGAAGCCGCAGCCATGACCACACAAATTGACGGAAGTCTGATTCCATCAGATGTGCCGGGCAATCTTGCGATGGGTGTGCGAGTTCCTTGTGGTGTGATTGTAGGAATTGCACCTTGGAATGCGCCTGTCATTTTGGCAACACGTGCACTTGCTATGCCTTTGGCTTGTGGCAACACTGTTGTATTAAAAGCCTCAGAAGCCTGCCCAGCAACACATCGTTTAATTGGTGAAGTGTTACATGAGGCAGGTATAGGTGAAGGTGTGGTCAATGTGATTACGCATGCCGCCGAAGATGCACCACAAATCGTGGAGCGTTTAGTGTCTCATCCAGCTGTGAAACGCATTAATTTTACCGGTTCAACCAAAGTTGGAAAAATTATTGCCGAGACTGCTGCTAAATATTTAAAACCAGTTTTACTTGAATTGGGTGGTAAGGCGCCTGTCGTGGTTTTAAATGAAGCTGACATTAATGAAGCTGTAAATGCAGTCGCTTTTGGAGCGTTCTTTAATCAGGGTCAAATCTGTATGTCGACCGAACGTGTTTTGGTTCAAGACAAAATTGCCGACCAGTTTATTGAAAAGCTGATTGAGAAAACTCGGTCTATTCAAGCAGGTAATCCAACCTCAAAAGACAATGTACTTGGTGTTTTAGAAAGTCGACGTGCTGTAAACCGTATTCAGCATTTGCTAGAAGATGCCCAAAACAAAGGTGCTGACTTACCTTTAGGCATTCATATTGAAGACACCACCATGCAACCGACGCTGGTGCTCAATATTAAATCTGACATGCTGCTTTACCGCGAAGAATCATTTGGGCCTGTATGCACAGTTCAACGTTTTTCAAGCATTGAAGAAGGCATAGCACTGGCAAATGACAGCGAGTTCGGCCTTTCTTCAGCAGTGTTTAGCCAAAATATTTCGCAGGCATTAGAAGTCGCTAAACAAATTGATTCGGGTATTTGTCATATTAACGGTGCAACCGTACATGACGAAGCTCAAATGCCATTTGGCGGAACAAAATCGAGTGGTTACGGACGTTTTGGTAGTAAAGTCTCTGTTGCCGAATTTACCGAACTACGCTGGATTACCATTCAAACCCAATCACGTCATTACCCGATTTAGTCAGGCTAATGCGGACAACAACATATTAAATAAAAATTGCATGATGCAAAAAATAAAGCGCAGTGATGCGCTTTCCATGGAGTGAAAGAAATGCAAATGAATGCCACTCAATCACAAGACCGCGAACGGTTCGTAAAATTAGGGCAACATGATATTCATTATCACCATAAAGATGACACGCTCTATATCAGCCCAAAAGAGCAATTAAAACCGTATCCACAAAAACTGACAGATCGGTTAATTCATTTTGCACAAACCAAACCAGACCATATTTTTGCAGCAAAACGCAATGCTCAAGGCGAATGGGTCAAACTGAGTTATGCAGAAGTTCTACAACGCGCATGGCACATTGCTCAAGCTTTGCATGATCGTAATTTAAGCCAAGAAAGACCTCTGGTCATTTTAAGTGGTAATGATCTCGAACATTTAACACTCTCTATGGGTGCTATGTTGGCAGGTGTGCCTTTCTCGGCTATTTCCCCTGCCTACTCTCTGATTTCTCAAGACTTTGGCAAACTCAAACATGTGTTTGAAGTGCTCACACCTGGTATGGTTTATGCCAGCGATGGACAAGCTTTTGCCAAAGCCATTCAGGCATGTATTACGCCTGATATTGAAGTGGTGACCAATAAAGGCATTGTGGGCGATCAGATTTGCACATCTTTTCAATCGCTTTTAGATACGCCTGTTTCAAATGTCCAAGAGTTTTATCAAACCCTTGATGAAAACCAAATTGCCAAGTTCTTATTTACGTCAGGTTCAACCAAACTCCCTAAAGCTGTGCCGACCACGCATTTAATGTTGTGTGTTAATCAGCAAATGTTATTACAAACTTTCCCTGAGTTTGAAGAAACGCCGCCTGTCCTACTCGACTGGCTGTCTTGGCACCACACATTTGGCGGCAGTCACAATGTCGGCATCGCACTCTATAACGGCGGTACGATTTACATTGATGATGGCAAACCCGTTGCAGGAAAATTTGAAGAAACTATTCGTAATCTCAAAGAAATTTCTCCAACTGTTTATTTAAATGTGCCAAAAGGTTGGGAAGAACTCACCGAAGCCTTAGAAAAAGATCAAGAATTAAGAGACCGCTTTTTTGCCAAAGTTAAAATTTTATTCTTTGCAGGTGCAGCGCTTTCAGAAGCTGGCTGGAACAGACTCGATAAAATTGCTCAGCAACATTGCGGAGAAAAAATTCGCATTATGAGCGGATTGGGCATGACTGAAACAGCACCCTCTTGTGCTTTTACCACTGGTCCACGCGTGATGGCTGGCTTTATTGGATACCCTGCTCCGGGATGCGAAATTAAGCTAGTGCCATGTGGTGACAAACTTGAGTTTTGTGTTCGTGGCAAACATGTCATGAAAGGTTATTGGCGTTTAAAGGCAGACCAACAAAGCACTGTATTTGACGATGAAGGCTTTTTCCATACTGGAGATGCTGTTCGTTTAGTCGATGTGAATGATCCAACTAAAGGTCTGATGTACGACGGACGAATTGCCGAAGACTTTAAACTCAATACGGGTACTTTTGTGAATGTGGGCACACTACGCAACAAAGTACTGATTCAAGGTAATTTACTGATTCAAGATGTTTGTATTACTGGTTCAAACCTGAATGCTGTGGGTTTTCTGATTTTTCCAAAATTAGAAGCTTGTGCTCAACATGCAGGTCTTAACCTTGGTGATCATTCTGCAACAGAGATATTACAGCATCCTAAAGTCCAGCAATGGTTCCGCCAATTTTTAACGACCTTTAATAAAGATGCGACTGGCAGTTCAAATACAGTCTCAATGCTTTATTTAATGATCGAACCACCTCAACTCGATGCAGGTGAAGTGACCGATAAAGGCAACCTCAATCAAAGCAGTATTACCAAGCGTCGTGCAGCTTTAATTGATGAACTTTATCAAAAGCAGACTGATAACCCGCTGATTATTCGGGTGCCCACCTTAAAACAATAAGCAATTGAAATAAAAAAGGAAGCTCAAATTTCGGTTTGGGCCTTAGCCTCACTTTTGCCTAAAAAAGGTTCAACATGCCACACGATACAGAATTTGAACTATTTCGGGACAGCTATCGCAGGTTCTTAAAAGAACAGGTTGCCCCGTATTACGAACAGTGGGAACACAATGGCCTTATCCCACGTGATCTATGGCTTCGTCTTGGGGAAAATGGTTTTTTGTGTGTTGATGTGCCTGAGGAATATGGCGGTTACGGCGCTCCTGTTCATTACTCCCTCATGCTGGTTCAAGAAACGGCTCAAGCGGGCTTTGCGTCTTTGGCGGTTGCCATTGGCGGGCAAAATGAGTTGGTTTCTCCTTACCTGCAAAATATTGGAACTGAAGAGCAAAAACGTTATTGGTTACCGAAAATGGTCACAGGTGAAGTCGTCACTGCAATTGCTATGACCGAAGCCAATGCTGGTTCAGCCCTACAAGCCATACGCACTCAAGCCATTTTAGAAAATGACCACTATCGTGTGAATGGTTCAAAAACCTTTATCTCGAATGGATTACATGCCGACCTGATTGTTTTGGTGGCAAAAACTGACCCTCAAGCTAAAGCAAAAGGCATTTCAATATTATTAGTTGATGCTGCTTTAGACGGCGTTAAAAAAGGTCGCTCTTTACAAAAAATCGGGCTGCATGCCCAAGATACAGCTGAACTGTTTTTTGATGATGTCTGTGTGCCGGCAACTCAGCGTTTGGGGGAAGAAGGACAAGGCTTTGCTTATTTAATGCAAGAATTACCTCGCGAACGTTTAAGCATTTCCATGATGGCTTTGGGGTCAATTTTAGGCGCCATCGAACTGACCAAAGACTATGTATTAGAGCGTAAAGCTTTCGGGCAACCTTTAAGCCAAATGCAAAACACACGATTTGTACTCGCAAATGCGCAAATCAAAGCCAAAGCCGCCCAAGCCTTTGTAGATCAATGTGCAGCGCTGTATCAACAACACCTGTTAAGCGTCACTCAAGTGGCTGCATTGAAATGCTTTATCACCGATGTCCAATGTGAAGTGATTGATCAATTACTTCAACTTTTTGGTGGCTACGGCTACATGCAGGAATACCCAATCTCACGTTTTTTTGTGGATGCAAGGGTACAAAAAATTTATGGGGGAACCAATGAAATTATGAAAGAAATCGTGGCCCGAGAACTGCTCGGGAAATAGTTCGATTTAAAAACCGAATAAGGCAGACACAACAACTATGCCTTGTTGAAAACAAAAAATGATATTTCAGGAAGAAATGCTATGTCGAAATTATGGATGTACTCTACCCTTATGCTCTCAGGTTCAGTGTGGGCTGGCAGTTTTATTGATAATAGTTCAGTAGAACTCACCACGCGAAATTTCTATTTTGACCGCGACTACCAAGAGCAATCTGCTTACCCTGCTGCCAAGGACTGGACACAAGGTTTTATTCTTAAAGCCAATTCAGGTTATACCGAAGGGACTGTCGGTTTTGGGCTGGATGTGCTTGCAACGGCAGGCTTTAAACTCGATGCCGATGCCGAGCACGGAGGTACAGGAAACTTACCTAGAGACACGCGCACCAATGAGCCTGCCGACTCTTATGGCGAAATTGGGGTCACAGCAAAAGCCAAAATGAGTCAGACTGAACTACGCATTGGTACCCTAATGCCAATGAATCCTGTTTTAGTGGCTTCACCTGCTCGTTTGCTTCCTCAAACTTATCGAGGAATTTCACTGACCAGTAAAGATATTAAAGATTTTGATTTACAGGCAGCCTACCTCGATAAAGTGAATCATCGTGATTCAACCAACTATGAAAAAATTAAAATTTCTGGGGTGAATGGACGATTTAAAAGTGCTGAAACTGATGGACTCTATTATTTAGGTGGAAACTATCAGTTTAATCCTGCACTCAAGCTCACCGCTTTTTACATGGATGTTGACGATCTTTATAACCAAACCATGGTCGGCGCTTTACACCAACATAAAATTAATGACACCACTAATTTTAGCTCTCAATTACGTTACTACCGCAGCCGAGATGACGGACAAGCAAAAGCAGGCTTAGTCGATAATGATCTTTATCACGCGCATTTCGAACTAAAACATCAAAACCATAAATTTATTTTTGGGACTTTCCAACATCATGGCGACACCGCGTTTCCGTATTTAACGGGAGGTGAAACGGGTCTACTCATTGATACATGGCCGGGCGAGTTTTTAAATCCAAAAGAAAAAGCCTATAGCTTCCGTTATGAATATGACTTTAAAGATTATGTACCGGGTTTACGTTTTATGACTCGTTACACCACAGGTCACAATATTTATGCACCCAACTTAGGTGGAACCAATCTAAAAGAACGCGAAACAGACTTTGATTTAGGCTACACCGTTCAAAGTGGCTGGTTAAAAAATCTAGGGTTACGCGCGCGCTACGCCATTTATGACAACAACATGCTCTCTACAGCCAATATCAAACCTGTAAACGAAACCCGTCTCAACATCGACTACACATGGAAATTTAAATAATTAAAACCAGAGGTTCTGTCACACATAGAACCTCTTTTTATTTCGGGAAATTCATCATGAAGAAAGTTGTAACACTACTCTGCGGAATTTGTCTCATTGGCCTAACTCATGCCGCAACTCAATATAACCCACCACCTATTCAGCTTGAGCCTTTAGCAAAATTTAGTGTTGATCTAAATGCGCCTGTTTGGGAATTAGGCACGACCAGTGATGCAGGTAAACGCCGAATTATTCCCATTACAGGTGGGACATTTGAAGGCAAATCCCTTAAGGGCCGCATTTTAAATAATGGTGCAGATTGGCAAATCGTTGACAGTAAAGGACTGGCCATTATTGATACGCGATATTTGTTAGAAACCGATGACGGTGCGCTTATTTACCTTCAAACCAAAGGTTACCGCCATGGCTCGGCAGAGACGCTAAAACAGCTTGCCCAAGGCAAAGATGTGGACCCGAAAAACTACTATTTCAAAATTACCATGCAGTTTGAAACCAGCTCACCAAAATATTCATGGCTCAATCAGACCGTTGCGGTAGGCAGTGCAATGCGCTTGGGTAAAGCAGTTATTTATGATGCCTATACCCTGAAATAATAATTTTTATAACACCTACAAAAAGGATGGAGCCTTCATTATGGATCAAAAAACTTTAGAACACTTACCGCCCATCCATCAGCATTTGGGTGGACATAATATCCATTGGAATGACCAAAACACTGAACTTAACATCCACTACACGGCGCTAGAAAGCTTTACCAATCCACGCGGCACCGTTGAAGGCGGCATGATCTGCGCCATGCTTGACGATGTGATGGGACTTTTTGCATATCTCGCCAATGACCATAAACCCGCCACCACCATCAACTTAACGATGGATTTTTTAAGGCCCTGTGCTGTGGGCGAAGTCATTACAAAATGCCGATTCATTAAACAAGGCAAAACCGTACTGAATCTCGAAAGTGAAGCTTGGCAAAACAACAAAATGATTGCACGAAGCACAGCTAATTTTCTGGTTTTAGATTAATTACAAACATTCATTCAATAAGGATATGAATAAATGAATTACACCAACAATAAACGAATTTTGACCCGCTCCGCTTTGGTGCTTGCCATACTTGGTTCTTTGGCAGGCTGTGGAAGTGATAATGATGACACAACGGTTCCGTCAACAACCAAACCACCGCAGTTATCTCCTGCTGTTGGCGTAAAAATGACAGGAAGCTGTTCAGACTTACTCGGATTTCAGTACAACAATACCGTTATTAGCTCAGCTACCCTTCAAGAAGCAGGTACATTGAATGTCGCCAACAAACCGATTGGCGCACATTGTTTGGTCGAAGGTTATATGGATCAACGTGTAAGCCCGATCGATGGACAAACTTATCAAATTGGTTTTGAAATGCGCTTACCAATAGACTGGAATGGTCGTTTCCTCTATCAAGGCAATGGCGGAACCGATGGTAATTTAGTCCCTGCGACAGGTCAGGTCGGCAGTGGTGGCCCGCTGACCAATGCCCTGCATGATGGTTTTGCTGTTATTTCTTCCGATGCTGGACATAACGCTTCACAAAATCCAATGTTTGGTTTAGACCCTCAAGCCAGAATTGACTACGGCTACGGTGCGATTACCAAACTCACGCCTATGGCAAAAAACCTAATTAAAGCCGCATATGGTAAATTGCCAGACCGCTCCTATGCAGGCGGTACATCGAACGGTGGGCGTCATGCCATGATTGCCGCAACTCGTTTGGGCGACCAATATGACGGAATTCTAGCGAGTACACCAGGTTTTCACCTACCTCGTGCAGCCGCAGCTCAACTCTACACAGCACAACAGCTTCGTCGTGTCGCAACAGATGAAAATGACCTAAGTACTGCTCTAACTCTTCCAGAGCGTAAAGTTTTAGCAAAAGCGATTTTAGATCGATGCGATGCCTTAGACGGTGTTGCAGATGGCTTGGTTCAAGATGTCGAGGCTTGCCGTACGGCTTTTGATATTCATAAGCATGTACCCGTTTGCTCAAGCACAAGAGATGGTACTTGTTTAAGCACCGAACAAATTGATGTATTAGCCAACATTTACCGTGGTCCTGTAAACTCTGCTGGACAAGCACTCTATGCAACCCAACCTTTCGACCCAGGTTTAGTCGGCAGTAACTGGGCAAGCTGGAAATTTGAATCTTCGGTGGGAACAGCGCGTGACCCCGTTGCAGTCGGCATTCTTTTTCAGGTTCCACCAGACCCAACTGTGACTCAAAACTCTAGACAATTTGCCTTTAATTTTAACTTCGATACCGACTATCCAAAACTCTCGGCAACCAATGATGTTTATACTGAAAGTTCGATGTCTTTCATGATGCCACCTGATGAACTTAATCTAGATAAACTCCGTAATCACGGTGGAAAAATGATTGTAGTACAAGGCACAGCAGACGGCGTTTTCTCTGTAGATGACACCCAAAATTGGTACGATCAACTGCTACAACACTATAAAAATGATGCAAAAGGTACAGCACCTGAATTCGCACGTTTCTTTAGAGTTCCGGGTATGAACCATACCCGTGATGGTATTGCGACCGACCAATTTGATGCGCTGAATGCTTTAGTCAACTGGGTAGAATATGGACAAGCACCTGACAAAATCATTGCAACCGCACGCGGCGCAGGTAACCCGAGTGGTCAAATTAATACTGAGCTTCCACAAGACTGGGCACCAGACCGTACCCGTCCACTTTGTCCTTACCCACTAATCACTCGTTACAATGGTCAAGGTGATAGCGAAAAAGCAGAGAACTTTAGCTGTAAATAACATCCAATAAGATAAAAAGAGAGCTTAAATAAGCTCTCTTTTTTATCTTACTCTGCCTAATCTTAGCTCAAGTTTTACTGCTTAAACTTTTTAATACTTTTAGACAAATGAGCTCGCATCATTTGTCGAGCCAACAAACCATCCTGATCGACAATTGCGTTATAAATATTCACATGATCATGATGAACCGCTTTTAAATATTCTTCGCGGTTTTCAGGACTTTGCTCAATAGATTTTAAGCGTGCACGTGGAATAATTTTTTCACCCAGATACTTCAAAAAATCAACGAAATATTGGTTTTCAGAAGCTTCAGCAATGGCAATATGGAAATCATAATCAGCTTTTACTGTGCCATCATTTGCATCTGATGAAATATGACGTTCAAAGTCTTCAAGCGCAGCTTTCATTTTATCGATGTGGATTTGCTTACGGCGCTCAGAGGCTAAAAAAACAGCTTCAGACTCAAGGCTAATCCGAAGCTCAAGTAAAGAAACAATATCGTTAATGGTTTCTAAACTGGCATTAGACAGCAAAAAATTCTGTTCAACCGTCTGCTCTTTTACAAAAGTACCAATCCCGTGACGAGTTTCGACAAACCCTAAAGAACGCAACTCAGTAATTGCTTCACGAATAACAGAACGGCTTACTTCAAAAGTTTCAATTAATTCAAGTTCGGTCGGAATTTTCTCTCCGACTTGGAAGTCTCCAGACTGAATTTTTTCGATCAGTTGTTCTACAATAATCTGGCTTAGTTTTTTTGTTGATCTAGGTTTAATTGCGCTAGACATAATCTGAAGAACTCATGAAATGTTGAAAAAATTAGAAAATTCATTTTACTATAAACTTAGACGATAGTCATATTCGGTTTTTATACATCTAAGTTATTAAAATCAAAATATTTTATCTCCGTTATCAAACCCTCACACATATTTAAAAAGTAAGCAACTTATGCTTCTGTTGATATTTAATAATACATTGAATAAGTTAAAAAATATGCAGCTCAATACCATTGATTGAGCTGCACAACTTTTAAATTTGAGCCTGAGTTAATTGCCCATTGACCAGACGAGTAATCTGTAGTGGATTACTATCTTTTAATGCATCGGGTAATAAAACTTGTGGGGTATTTTGGAAACATACCGGACGCAAGAAACGCTCAATCGCTCCCGTACCCACCGAAGTTCCGCGTGCATCACTGGTTGCAGGGAAAGGACCACCATGCACCATTGCATCAGACACTTCAACTCCTGTCGGGAAACCGTTAAACAATACACGGCCAGCTTTACCGGTTAGCAAATGAAGAAGCTCGCCTGCTTCAGACAACTCATTTTCATCACCAATAATGGTTGCCGTAAGCTGTCCACCTAAAGCCTCGATCCCTTTTAACAAAGTCGCTTCATCCTCTACGCCAATCACAATCGACATTGGCCCGAAAACTTCATGTTGTAGTTTTGGGTTGCCTGACAATAAAACAGATTGTTCCGCTTTAAATAGATGTGCTTTTGCTTGAGAAACTAGCTCGGCCTCTTGTCCTGTCGCAATAACTTCAAAACCAGCTTCGCAGTTTAGAGCATCAATACCTTGACGGTAACTTTTTAAAGTACCTTCATTCAACATAACCTGAGGCACAGCTTTTTGCGTGCTTTCAGCTAAAGCCGCTACAAAACTGTCAAATTCAGGTCCTTCTACACCTAAAATTAACCCTGGTTTTGTACAGAACTGACCACATCCCATATTGAATGAGGCAACCGTATCCTGAGCGATTTGTTCACCACGAGAACTCAGCGCTTGAGATAAAACCACTACAGGGTTCACACTCGACATTTCAGCAAAGAATGGAATTGGCTGAGGACGGCTCTGTGCAAGGTTATAAAGTGCCATTCCGCCTTCAAGAGAACCCGTAAAACCGGCTGCCTGAATCAGCGGATGTTCTACCAAGTTTGCGCCAATACGGCCGCCAAAAATCATATTGAATGTGCCTTTAGGCATATCGCAAACTTCGATTGCTTTTTCAATGGCTTCTGCAACAAGCTCAGCAGTTGCCATATGGCCAGAGTGTGCTTTAAAGACAACCGGGCAGCCTGCTGCTAAAGCAGCTACTGTATCACCGCCTGCAGTTGAAAATGCAAGTGGGAAATTACTCGCGCCAAACACAGCAACCGGTCCTACCCCAACTTTATATTGACGCAAATCGACACGTGGCAAAGGCTTACGTTCTGGTAATGCCACATCAATACGGGCACCATAAAAATCGCCACGGCGTAAAAGTTCAGCAAACAGTCGAAGCTGACCAGTAACACGGCCTGTCTCTCCTTGAAGACGAGCAAGTGGTAAGCCTGTTTCAAGTGAAGCGACTTCTTGCAGGTTCGCACCTAATACTTCAATTTGGCGAGCAATTTCTTCAAGAAAAGAGGCACGTTGCTCTTGAGAAGTTTGGCTATAAACTAAAAAAGCGTTATGTGCAGCTTGAGCAGCTTGATCCACTTCTTCAAGGGTCGCCTGACTAAATACATAACCTGTTGGCTGATAGTCTTTTGCAGCTATACTTTCTAGAGCTGGCGCATTTGCAGCAACACGTTGACCATTAATAAACTGCCGACCGTTATTTTTACTCATTTTAAAGCTCCAATACCTAAACAGTTAGAATTATTGCGGACCGAGTGTCGCAATGAGGGCAGCCAAATCTTCATAGTCTGCTTGAGTTAAATCACTTAATGGTGGACGCACAGGACCTGCATCATGCCCAACAATTTTGGCACCTGCTTTAATCATGCTTACCGCATAACCTGATTTACGGTCGCGAATTTTAATCAATGGCAAGAAGAAATCTTTAATCAAACGATTCGTTGTTTCAAAGTCATCACTGCGAAGCGCGTTATAAAACTCCATTGCAGTCTTTGGAATAAAGTTAAATACAGCTGATGAATAAACTGGGCAACCTAAGGCTTTATATGGCGCTGCAAAAACTTCTGCTGTTGGTAAACCACCTAAATACGACAAACGATCACCCATAGTCTGAGTCACTGCTGTCATCATATCGATTTGACCAGAGCTGTCTTTAAAACCGATTAAGTTCGGGCACATCTCAGCTAACTTTTGGATTGAATCGAGATTTAATCTTGAAACGCTACGGTTATAAAAAATTACGCCAAAGTCTACTGAGTTACATACTTGCTTAACGTGTTCGATCAAACCTTCTTGGCTTGCTTCAGTTAGGTAATGCGGCATTAACAAAATACCATGTGCACCTAAGCGCTCTGCTTCTTTTGCCTGTTCAATCGCCTGACGTGTCGGACCACCTGCCCCAGCAATAATCGGTACACTACCTTTACAAGTATCGACAGCAGTTTTAATCACGTCAGAGTATTCACTTCCAGTTAACGAGAAAAACTCACCTGTACCACCCGCAGCAAATAATGCGCTTGCACCATAAGGCGCTAACCATTCAAGACGTTTTACATAAGAAGATTTATTAAAGTCCCCATTTTGGTCAAAATCAGTAACCGGAAAAGAAAGAAGGCCATCAGAAACAATGTTTTTTAACTCAAGAGCATCCATTAGAAAATATCCATACATGTTTATGTTGTCAGACATCTTACATCATAAATTTTATTTTAATCAATATATTTTTCCTCTGAAAAATTAATTTTTTTAAAAAGATTAAAATTCATTACCCAAAAACAACCTAACCTATTGTTTTATAAAATAGAATTAAAAATTCTTAATTTTATGGCTAATCATTAGATATAAAAAAAGCTGTCCATATGGACAGCAAAGCATTAAGACAATTCAAAAAGCGAATTGTTCAAAGATATCGGTAAAACATTAACGAACCAAACAGGGCTTTTTATTATTAAATGACCAATTTGGTATTAAAAATTGCATCGCATCGGCATCATTACGAGCCCCTAAACCTTTTAATTTATACAGTTCATGGGCTTGATTAATTCGATCCCAGTCCAGCTCAACCCCAAGTCCCGGTGCTGTTGGCACCTGAATTTTACCGTCTTTAATTTCAAGCGGTGCTTTAGTGAGCTGATCTGTACCTTCTTGCCAAATCCAGTGCGTATCAATTGCCGTTACCTTACCTACCGCAGCGGCAGCAACATGGGTAAACATGGCAAGTGAAATATCAAAGTGATTATTAGAATGCGAACCCCACGTTAAATTGTACATATTGCAGAGCTGCGACACTCGAACCGAGCCTTCCAATGTCCAAAAATGTGGATCAGCCAAAGGAATATCAACAGCTTGCAATTGAATACTATGCGACATTTCTCGCCAGTCCGTAGCAATCATATTGGTCGCAGTGGCTAAGCCTGTTGCACGTTTAAACTCGGCCATAATTTCACGGCTTGAATAGCCTTGTTCTGCACCGCATGGGTCTTCTGCATAGGCCAGCACCCCTTTAAGGTGTTTACCTAAAGCAATGGCTTCATCTAAAAACCATGCTCCGTTTGGATCAAGCGTTACACGCGCTTCTGGAAAACGGCGCGCGATGGCTGTAACAGCTTCGGCTTCTTGTTCGCCCTGTAACACGCCACCTTTTAGCTTAAAGTCTTTAAATCCATAACGATCATAAGATGCTTCTGCTAAACGCTGTACAGCCTCAGGTGTTAACGCTTTTTCATGACGGACTTTATACCAGTCATGGTTATGCTGAGGTGTAGTCGCATAGTCTAATGAAGTCTGTTTTCGGTCACCGATAAAGAATAAATATCCTAAAACTTCAACTTCACTACGTTGCTGGCCTTCACCTAGTAAGCTTGCGACATTCACATTTAAATGCTTGCCCAGCAAATCAAGTAATGCTGACTCATAAGCCGTTACAACATGAATTGTGGTACGTAAATCAAAGGTTTGGTTGCCTCGCCCCCCACTGTCACGATCAGCAAAAGTTTGTTGAATTTTTTTAAGTAGATTTTTATATTCGCCAATCGGCTGCCCTTCTACCAAGGCTTTAGCATCATTTAACGTCGCTAAAATTTTTTCTCCACCCGGAATTTCACCTACACCAATATTTCCAGAATTATCTTCGATAATAAGTATATTACGAGTGAAATAAGGTCCATGAGCACCACTCAAATTGAGCAGCATGCTGTCATGTCCAGCAACAGGAATTGCTCGAATTGATTTAACGATAGGTGTAGAGGTCGCCATTAAAATACTCCTTGGCATTCTGATACTATTTTTTCATTACCAAAACTTATAAGACATCAGACAACTTGTCAATATAAACCCGCATAAAAATTATTTTTCGACCCTACTTGCCAAAATAATATTTTTAATCATATGATGTCATACATCTAAAGACGCGGTTTTAGAACTAGGACTATAGAGTAGATACAAAATTCCGTTTTCTCATCTATTCTATCGATGAATTTGACATGACGTCACCTATTTCACGGATATGCAAATAGGTCGATTATTAAAAAGAGTTTGTATATGGATAATCTGCAAACAAATATTGCTGCTGTGAATCAGCAACGAGCGAAGCATAATAAAACGCGCTATTACATTTTAGCGATGATTTTCTTAGTCACTTCATTAAATTACGGTGATCGAGCAACCCTTTCAATGGCTGCCGCTCCAATGTCTCAAGAACTTGGATTAAGCTCAGTGACCATGGGATATATATTCTCTGCGTTTGGCTGGGCTTATGTGATTGGTCAAATTCCAGGTGGATGGTTACTCGATAAGTTTGGTGCTCGAAGAGTCTATTTCTGGAGCATCATGCTCTGGTCATTTTTCACTATTCTCTTAGGTTTTGTCGATATTTTAGGTTCTATACCTCTCATTATCGCCTCATTATTTCTTTTACGTTTTTTGGTTGGATTATCTGAAAGTCCTGCCTTTCCTGGAAACAGCCAGATTGTAGCAGCATGGTTCCCAACCAAAGAACGTGGAACCGCCGCAGCGATATTTAACTCGGCTCAATATTTTGCCACTGTCATATTTGCGCCATTCATGGGATGGTTGGTTGCCCATATTCATTGGCAATCTGTATTCTGGATTATGGGTGGACTAGGTATTGTGATTGCTTTTATCTGGTTAAAAGTCATCTATAGCCCAGAAAAGCACCCTACTATTAATTCAAATGAGTTTAAATATTTACAAGCAGGCGGTGCTATTACCAGCATGGGTGAAAATCAGCTTAAAATTGCTGATGAAAACAATAAAATGAATTTTAAAAATATTAAAAAGCTGCTCTCTTCTCGTATGCTTCTAGGTATTTTTATCGCTCAATATTGTATTACTTGCTTAACCTATTTCTTTATTACTTGGTTCCCTGTGTACCTTGTAAAAGAACGTCACATGTCAATTTTAGAAGCTGGTTTTGCAGCTGTATTACCGGCGCTTTGCGGATTTATTGGCGGTGTATTAGGAGGAGTAATTTCCGATAAACTCATCAAAATGAATAAATCTCTAACCTTTTCCCGTAAGTTTCCCATTATTTTTGGCATGTTGTTATCAACCAGTATTGTGGTTTGTAACTATGTCGATTCGCAAACAGCCATCTTATTCTTTATGTCACTGGCCTTTTTTGGTAAAGGTTTTGGTGCATTAGGTTGGGCAGTTATGTCGGATGTTGCACCAAAAGAAATGGTAGGTTTATCGGGTGGTCTATTTAATACCTTCGGCAATACAGCAGGCATCGTGATCCCGATTGCGATTGGCTATATTATCAATTCGACTGGTTCTTTCAATGGTGCACTTGTTTTTGTAGGTATACATGCCGTCATCGCAATTATTTGCTACCTCTTTATGGTCGGAAAAATCCAGCGCTTCGAGTTAAAACCTACCTCTTAAAACTTTAAGTCATAACGCTTAACTAACTTAAGCGTTATGACCTCTCTTCAAATGTATAAAAGGAATGATCATGCTGAAGCCTCTCCTCATAAAAATTAGTCCTCTTGATAATGTAGCCATTGTAGTGAATGACGGCGGTTTACCACCTTCTACACATATTGAAGAATACCAACTCATCTTGGTTGATCATGTGCCACAGGGACATAAAGTTTTATTAAAGTCATTAAAGCAAGGTGAAGCAATTGTTCGTTATGGGGAAATTATTGGTTATGCAAATAAAGATTTATCCGCAGGTTCATGGGTAAATGAAGCCGTTACCCAAATGCCTGAGGCACCTGAGCTAGATGATCTTGAATTAGCAACTCGCCCCGATCCTAAGCTTCCTCCACTGACCGGATATACATTTAAAGGTTATAAAAATAAAGATGGCAGCGTCGGCACAAAAAATATTTTAGGTATTACGACTAGTGTTAACTGTGTAGAAGGTATTGTCGATTATGTCGTTAAAATGATTGAGCGCGATTTACTTCCTAAATATCCAAATGTAGATGGTGTAGTCGGATTAAACCATTTATATGGTTGTGGTGTGGCAATCGATGCCCCCGCTGCAATTGTTCCTATTCGTACAATTCATAATCTTGCACTCAACCCTAATTTTGGTGGAGAAATTATGGTGGTGAGTCTAGGCTGCGAAAAAATGCAACCCGAACGACTTCTAAACATTCCTAAAGAAAACAAATATATCCCCCTAGCAAACGAAGATATTATTCAGTTGCAAGATGAACGCCATAACGGTTTTGAAAGTATGGTCAACCATATTTTAACCGTGGCAGAACAACACCTTGAAAAGCTTAATCAACGTACTCGAGAAGAAGTTCCAGTTTCTAATTTAGTTGTAGGCATGCAATGTGGTGGGAGTGATGCATTTTCGGGAGTTACCTCTAACCCTGCCGTTGGTTTCGCAGCTGACTTGATTGTGCAATGTGGCGGTACAGTCATGTTCTCTGAAGTTACGGAAGTCCGCGATGGTATTCACCTACTTACTCCACGTGCAGCAAATGAACAAGTTGCCAAAGATCTAATTCGGGAAATGAAATGGTACGATGACTATTTAGCAGCAGGCCAAGTAGACCGAAGTGCCAATACCACACCGGGTAATAAAAAAGGTGGACTGAATAACATTGTAGAAAAAGCGATGGGATCAATTGCAAAATCAGGCCGCTCACCGATTGTAGAAGTTCTCGCACCGGGCCAAAGACCGACAAAAAAGGGGTTAATTTTTGCGGCCACCCCTTCGAGTGACTTTATCTGTGGTACGCAGCAAATGGCATCTGGTATTACTGTTCAAGTCTTTACCACAGGTCGTGGTACACCCTACGGGCTGGCAGCCGTACCTGTCATTAAAATGGCAAGCCGAAACAATATTGCAAACCGTTGGTATGACCTGATTGATATCAGTGCTGGCGATATTGCTATTGGAAAGAAAACTATTGAAGAAGTGGGCTGGGAACTTTTTGAGCTGATTTTACAAGTAGCTAGCGGTGAAAAACAAACGTGGTCGGACCGTTGGGGTATTCATAACTCACTCGCTGTATTTAACCCTGCACCAGTGACCTAATAAAGTTTAAAAGATGAGGCATATCACCTCATCTTTTCATATTTCCCATCTTAATTACGACACATTTAACCAAAATTTAACATCGCTGCTAAAATAACATCGAAAAATTAAGAACTCTATTTCTCTATGCAAAATCAGACTGCTTCAAATCTCCCCTCAACTCAACTTGGAAAAGCGCTGCTTTGTCTTATGACATCGGCATTATTATTTTCCATTATGGGAGTGTGCATTCGTTTTGCTTCGCAAACGGTAGACAATGCAACCGTCGTGTTTTTTAGAAATGCAGTGGGTTTATTTATTTTTATTCCGATGCTATTTAAACAGGGTTTAGACTTTATTAAAACCGATAAACTCTGGATGCACACTTGGCGAAGTCTGGTGGGTCTTGCTGCAATGTACGGTTTTTTCTATGCCATAGCGAACTTAAAACTATCAAATGCTATGGTTTTTAGTTATTCATCTCCTATTTTTATTCCATTGATTGCATGGCTTTTCTTAAAAGAAAAAATTACCAAATCGATGATTTTTGCTGCTGTGATTGGACTCATTGGGGTTTTATTTGTCGCTAAACCCGACCAAGGTCTATTTAACGCATTGTCTTTTATTGGCTTGGGGGCATGCTTTTTATCAGCAATGGCCTTTGTAACTGTAAGAGCTTTAACCAGTACAGAGCCACCTGAACGTATCGTTTTTTACTTCTGTGTTTTTGGTAGTTTAATTTCCTCTATTCCGATGTTCTGGCATTGGCGAATTTTCACTTGGCATGAACTAGCATTACTGATTGCCGCAGGACTTTTAGCAAATATAAGCCAACTGTTTATGTCTTATGCCTACAGCTTAGCACCGGCAGGACAAATTGGCCCAATGAACTATATTGCCATTATTTTTGCAGGAATTTGGGGATTTGTTTTTTGGCATGAATTACCGGATTTATTCAGCATTATCGGCATATTTATTATTTTATTTGCGATTTTGCTCTGTAATCCATTTTTGCAGAAAAAGTTACTTTCTCGATTTAAATAACAAACAAACCTTAATCTAATTTAGGTACTGTATTCGATACTCATTTGGTGAAATGCCTGTCCAGTGACGGTAGGCTTTTCTAAAATTAGAAGTATCTGAAAAGCCAATTCTCTCCGCAATTTCATCTACGGTTAAAGTTGTCTCTCGCAAATACTCATCCGCAAGACGGCGACGAGTTTCATCTAACAGTTCCTGATAGGTTAAATCAAAACCTGCCAAGCGCCGATGTAAGGTCCGCTTTGATATATGTAAACGTTCAGCCATTTCTTGAGCCGATGGAAAAAGCCCTGTTCCATCCAATAATATTAAACGAATTGTTTTCACCAACTCAGGCTCTTCAAGTTCAGCAGCGCCTAGCATCCGCTCACAAAACGACTTACACATGTCCGCAGTAATCGGGTTGGCATTTGGGCAAGGTACATCGAGCCATTTTAAATCAAAGTGCCATTGCATCACCCCAGCATTAAACTGAACGGGACAATGAAAAACTTTTTCATATTCTTCTGCATAGTCAGGCGCTGGATAGGGCAATAAAAGCTTCTTCGCTTGAAATGGTCCTTCAAGTACCCGTTCAATTAAAGTCTGCATTGAGCTAAACCAAAACTCGCACACTAAAGGTAAAAGCTTACCCAGTGCAATAATGTCCTGCCCTTCAAAAACGGCAACATCATCTCGAATATAAAATGACTTCTTTAAAATAGGCCCTGCAAGCTTAATGTGTCGAATACCAAGCTCTACCGCTTGTCTAAAATTACGTGAGGAATATAACGCATAGCCATACACTCCAAAATCTGACAATCGCTGCTTTTGCCCTGCGCGCAGGCCAATGAGTGGATCATGTGATAGCTTTTGAATATTTTGAAATAGCTGAATTTTTTGGACTTGGGAAATATATAAAGAGGATTGATTCATCGCATCTGGCGAAATATTTGTGCCAGATAAAACATCGGATATTGAATGGCCTTGCAAACCCATTTCATCAAATAAACTGGTCAAACCCAGCAAATATGTATTGGCACCTAAGGATGTATTATCATAATTTCCTTCGATAATAGCATTTGTATTTTTATAAACATTATTAGGCATTTAATTCACACCATCCCTAGAGTGACGTGCATAATGGCACTAAACTACCTCTTGTTGTCTCAATTTAACATCGACCATACGACGCTTCAAGCATAAAGTATGATAAGCAAAAGTATGGAAGGAATAATAATGGAACAGTCCATCTTAAAAGAATATAGCGGCTCTGCCACTGAACATATGGAACTTATTTTTTCCAAACAACGTGCCAATTTTGAGGTAGATCCTTACCCAAGTCTTGAAGCACGCCGCACAAAACTGCATCAACTTAAAAAACAAATTATCCGTTATCAAGATGCTTTAGCTGCCGCGATTAATTCCGATTTTAGTTCTAGATCACTTGATGAATCTAAGCTATTAGATTTGCTTGGTTCTGTGTTAGAGGCTGATCATGCGATTCATCATTTACGCCGCTGGATGCGTCCAAGTAAACGCCGTACCGAGCTTTTATTTTTATCAAACCGTTTAAGTGTGCAATACCAACCTAAAGGTGTGGTGGGTGTCATTGTACCTTGGAATTTCCCAGTTTATTTAGCACTTGGCCCACTCATTGCCGCATTAGCTGCAGGCAACCGAGTCATGATTAAACTGCCTGAAATTACACCGAATACCAATGCAATGCTTCGACGCATGGTTGCCGAAGTCTTTAATGAAGATGAAGTGGCTGTGTTTGGTGAAGAAATTACAGACCCAGCAAGATTTACCTCGTTGCCATTTAATCATATTGTCTTCACTGGCTCTCCTGCCATTGGCAAGGTCGTCATGCGAGCGGCTGCTGAAAATCTAACACCTGTTACACTCGAATTAGGCGGTAAATCTCCTGCAATTGTAAGCCGCAACTACCCGCTTGCTGATGCGGCAAAACGTATTACGCATGGTAAAGCAACAAACAGTGGTCAAATCTGTGTAGCACCTGACTATGCGTTGGTTCCTAAAGAAAGTATTGATGAATTTGTAGAAGCTGCAAAATCAAGCTTTATAAAAATGTTTGGTCAAAACATCACGGACAATGAAAATTACACATCGATTGTAAATGACCGTCATTTAAAACGTATTCAAGATATTTTGACTGATGCACAAGAAAAAGGTGCGCGTATTGTTCCTTGTGACACTTACAGCTTTGACCAACAAGGCCGTAGGATGCCTGTACAGATTGTGCTGAATTGCACGCCAGATATGCGCATTATGAAAGAAGAACTCTTTGGCCCTATTTTACCTGTGGTGGCTTATGATTCTTTAGATGATGCGATTACCTATGTGAAATCGGACGAAAGACCTTTAGCACTTTATTGCTTTACGCATAATTCAGTAGAACGTGATCGTATTTTACGTGAAACTCATTCGGGTGGTGTGACCATTAATGACTGGGGCTGGCATGTAGTCAACCACGATGCTCCTTTCGGTGGTATCGGAAACTCAGGCATGGGGTCATATCATGGCGAAGAAGGTTTTCGTGAACTTTCTCATGCAAAAACTGTATTTATTCGTCATCGGTTTTTCCCGACTCAGCTTTTCCACCCTCCTTATGGAACATTCCTACAAAAGTTAGCGATTCGCTTTTTCTTAAAAAAAGGCGATCCCAATATTAAATAAAGAGTATAGAAAAAGCCTCGTTATGAGGCTTTTTCTATAACAAACGACCTGTAATAGATCTATTAATTTGTTCTTCTGTTAAATCAAAATCTATAAATCGATTTCTTTTAGTTTTTTCAAAAACATAATTTTTTAGATAATCTAATAAGGTCATATTAGTTTTTTCCCAAATTGCAGATTCAGCACTATCAAGGAACCATACATAATTATCCTGCTCAGAAGTAAATAAATAATACAGATAGGTTTCATATTCACAGGATAGAAAAAATATTTTTTTGCCTACAGGATTTAATTTTCCCTGATTATCAAACATATAATCATCTTCTTGAATATTTTTTTGATAGTTGATAAAAAAATATTTTTCACATCTATAATCATACATGTAGAACTCATCACTCAATAATAAGCCCCCTGAACATTTTCCTATTTGAAGTAAAAAATCTCTAAATTGTCCATGTATATCAAGATTAAGATTTTTAGCAATTAGCTCTACTTCTTGCTCTGTATAACCTTGTACTTTTTCAGGATAAAAAGGAAGTTGTGTTCCCTCAACACGGCAGGCAGATAATTCTTTAACAAAATCAGTCATTATTTTCTCAATAAATTAATTTATATAGACTAAATAAATTCCCAAATACAAAGTTTATTATTTTATAAAAATTACTCTTCCAACAATTCAAAGTTAAAAAATTTAAAGAGAATTCTATCATCTTCTAATTGATTTAAGTTGTATTTAACACCATCCCATCCATCTAAATTTTTCTCAATATACATTCTACAAAACTGAGTAAACCTATTACCAACATCATTCAGATAAAGATTAGTAATATTAAAGAATCTAATTTTTATTTTTTCACTATATATATCTGATAAATCTTTGGCTAAAACCATATCTAAATTATAGGCTCCATCAAAGTCATCAAAATACATATTTATAGAATGCACATTATCATATCCAACAAATTTTCTATTTAAATTATCAACATCACTCATGACTAATTCCCCCTCTCTTTTATTTACTAATATTTTAAAACAAGCATAAATCACTTGAGTGCTTATCTGACAAGCATGATTCCTCATAATCAAAAAAAATCTTCTTATCATCTAAATATTTTTTAATTAGATTATAATCAACCTTTTTGGGTATATTAATTGCATAATAGTATCTACCTTCAAAGCCTTCCCAACTACATAAATAAGACTCCAAAGTAGTTAATATTTTTTCAATACATTTAATATCGTTATTAAAAAATACAATTCTTAATGTTGAATTATTAGATGGTTTTATTAAATCATCAAAATAGAGCTTTTCATTTTCTATTTCAACCTGAATAAGATCATCAAATGCAAGATTAGGTGCAAAGAAAGGAATACTTCTAACAAAGTACTGATCAGTCTTGTACATCTCTCCCCATATTAACTCTTTTGATAGTTCATTATTTTTATCTAAATAGTCTATTACAATTTTTTGCTTATCCACTATACTTCCTTTTATTCAAGAATCTTTTGTTTGAATGATATAAATTTTCAAATATCTATTTTTCTCATTATATTTCTAATCATAATATCCTTCTATGAATATTATAATTGCTTCAACTGGTAAAAATGGTTCTTCTTCATAATTCGGCTCATAAAAGCCTATCCCAAATTTAAATGAAGTTAGACCATCCCCATCAATAGCAATATCTTTATCTAATGAAGCCATTAGTTTATAAGCTTCTGATGCAGAAAGATTAAATATTTCTATACCTTTAAAAAGAATTTGAGCAGGCTCATAAAACTCCAATGCTATAACTTTATCAGTACTATCATAGTGTACATTCACACCAGTTTTATCATAACGATCAATAGTAGGTTCTGAATAAGAGGTTTCCCAAGACACTCTAGGCTCATACTCAGACATTAGTTTTCTTACTTCTTCTCTTCTTATGCCAAACTTAATTAAACCGGCTCCAACGTATGGGGTTATCTCAAACATTATTTTCTCATTTTTTAACGAATTAGTAATTAAACAACTGATCTATATATAACTATATATTATACAATTTTTACCATATCTCATTTCAAATTTTATTTGTATACCTCTTATCTTTTTAAGTTGAACTTCTTTCAATTAGCTCCTTATTGTAAAAATAAAAAAGCTAGACACACGCCTAGCTTTAAAAAAATTACATCTTCTAGCTTAAATATAATCAACCTTTTGTGCTTTTAAAATATCAAGCTGCAACATCTTTTTCTTTTTATATTTATACGCAATAAATAAACCAATAAACCAGATTGGTGAGCACTCAAGTGCAATTAAAGTATCATGGTCCAAAGCCAAAATTACGATAGTAAACACTAAAAATAACATGGTCATCCAAGCCATAAATAATCCACCCGGCATTTTATATTTTGACTGGGCATGTAATTCAGGGCTTTTCTTACGATAATAAATATATGAAAGCACTATCAACATAAACGTAAAAATACATAAAATTGAAGTGAGCGCTGAAATAATCGTAAATGCAGTCATAACATTAGGCACAATAAATAAAATAGATGTTCCAACCGTTACGCACGCCATTGAAAATATAAGTCCGCGAATTGGAACTTTTCTTTTTGACAGCTTACTAAAGCTTTTAGGGGCATCGTTGTCTAAAGCCAAACCGTATAACATACGGCTGGTCGCAAAGATTCCACTGTTTGCAGAAGATAAAGCTGAAGTCGCAACAACAAAGTTGATTAACCCTGCCGCAATTGGTAACCCGACCAAAGTAAACATTTCCACAAATGGGCTCTTTTCTGGTGAAACTTTTGCCCAAGATGTGACTGCAATAATACAAACCAACGCGCCCACATAGAATAATAAAATACGTAAAGGAATAGAGTTAATCGCTTTTGGAAGTGAAGTATGCGGATCTTTAGTTTCAGCAGCAGTCGTACCGACAAGCTCAATACCCACAAATGCAAATATGGCAATTTGAAAACCTGCCAAGAAACCTGTTACCCCATAAGGAAACATTGATTCTGTTTCAAACAAATGGCTCATTGAAGCCTTAACACCATTTGGTGAAGTAAACCCGGTCCCAATTAAATAAATACCAGCCAGAATAAATAGAATAATTGCAGTAATTTTGATGAGTGAGAACCAAAACTCAAGTTCACCAAAAAGCCGAACGGCCACAAAGTTGAGTATGGTTAAGATGGCCAATGATGTAAATGCCGGAATCCAAACGGGTAAATCGGGATACCAAAACTGCATGTACCCTCCGATCACGATTACATCGGCAATCGCAGTAATAATCCAGTTACACCAATAGGACCAACCAAGGAAAAACCCCGCCCATGGACCGAGATAAGCTGTTGCAAAATCGGCGAAGGTTTTAAAATTCGTGTTGGCAAGCAACAATTCACCCATTGCCCGCATCACGAAGAAAAAGAAGAAACCAATAATTAAATAGGTTAAAACAATTGAAGTACCCGAAACACTTAATGTTTTCCCGGAACCCATAAATAATCCAGTACCAATTGCACCACCGATTGCGATCATTTGAATATGACGATTTGTCAATGAGCGCTGCAATTTCTCTTCTTCTTGATCAGTCATATGTTGACTACCAAGAAGATCTCCTTCCAGGAACTGCTTTCCGTTATTCTTACTCATGTAATATTTACTCCAATTTATAGCAACCGTCGTAAATGCTTTAATAATAAACAAATTATATGATTATTAATTTAGTCCATTAAACCATTCTAAAAATATTATTAAATCACTTAAGACCTTATAAATTCCTTTTTAAAAGCCATCACCTATAACAATAAAAATTATTCATCAATCCTTTCCTTCATTATTATATTAGCCTGATTTCCAAAATATAATTTCGATAAACATCTAAAATATATAAACTAATTAAATATTTTATTGATTTAACTTTTATAAAGAAAAACAGACTAATTAATCTCAGCTCAGCGAGCAAGATTGTATTTATCCATATACCCATCTTGCGCTAGCGATAATATAGTATTCCTTCTTAAATTTGGTGAAATGTATAGTAATCTCCGCTTAATTAACAGCCATTCGCAAATGTTTAACCTCTTTGAGTTTATTGACCACTTCTGGACTCGAAACCTGTTTAACATGGACACTTAGCACACGAACTAAAGAGCCATTTTCGACATTCAATTGTTTTGCCTGTTCTTTTGTTAACTGCAATATGTTCTGATGAGGTTTGCTATACACAAGAATGGCGCGATAATTTTCATAATCATCATTGGCCACAATGTAAGATTCATCCCCTACAGCGATATTTTCAGTTTGTTCGACTTGTACCGTTACGGACTGGCTTTCTTTAATCGCCCGTAAATTTTCGATATCTGCTTGCAGCGTTGCGCCACCATCAAAAATATCGACATAGCCTTTGTAGCGCAGTCCTTCTTCAAGCAAGAGATTGTAGGCTGGTCGAGTATTTGGGTGAACAATGCCAATCGCGGCTTTAGCATCGTCAGGTAGCATATCGACATAGAGTGGATGTCTTGGCATCAGCTCAGCAATAAAAGCCTTTTGCCCGACTCCACTCAAATAATCGGCTTTGGTAAATTCAATATTAAAAAACTTGTGGCCTACCGCATTCCAAAATGGTGATTGTCCATTTTCATCAGAATATCCGCGCATTTCGGCAACAATCGTTTCTTCAAAATATTGACGGAATGCTGAGAGAAATAAGAAACGGACTTTAGATAGAAACTTGCCATTTTTATTTAAGCGATAGTCAGGATCTAAAAATAACGTACAAAGCTCACTACAGTTAGTATGGTCGTTACTCAAATACAAAGTCGGCAAAGCGTTATAAACACTTAACGGTTCAGAAGCATGAACTTGTGTTCCTACATGGAAGTTATACCAAGGCTCTTTTAAACCAAGTGCGACTTCAATACCGCAAACACCGACAACTTTGTTGAGTTCAGTATCTTCTAAAACAAATAGGTAAACCTGATCTGCCTTTGGGAGTGCGCCTGCGACTGTCTTACACGCCCTCTCAATACGAGCAGCAAGTTTTTCCATATTGGGCTGCAAAGATGTCAAACCAAAACCCGCTTTTTTTGCCAACAGGTAAAGGTCATTAACATCTTTAGGTTCGATGTAACGAATAATCATCATGCTGCTTGTTCATCCTTTTGAATTTCAACAAAGCGAGCAAGCGCACGTTCAAAGCGTTTTAAACCTTCATCAATATCAGCAAATGGAATGATTAAAGACGGTGTAAAACGTACAACATTCGGACCTGCAATAAGACTCAGTAAACCTTCTTCACCCGCAAGATTATTAATATCTTTTGCTTTACCAGCGAATTCATCTTTTAAGGCACAACCAATCAATAAGCCTTCACCGCGAATCGTTTTAAAGACTTCATATTTTTCATTTAATTTATTTAAAGCGTTTTTATAGTAGTCATGACGCTCTTTAACACCATTCAGCACTTCAGGCGTATTAATAAATTCAAATACAGCCCCTGCAACCGCACTTGCTAACGGGTTACCACCATAAGTCGTACCATGTGTACCCACTGAAAAATGCGGAGCAAACTTATCTGTTGTTAACATTGCACCGACTGGAAAACCACCACCTAGTGCTTTTGCAGTGGTTAATACATCTGGAATAACGCCAGAGTTCATGTAGGCGTATAGTGCACCTGTACGGCCAACACCAGTTTGTACTTCATCAAAAATCAGCAATGCACCAAACTCATCACACAGTGCACGCAAACCTTTTAAAAATTCGATGTCAGCTGGAATAACGCCGCCTTCTCCTTGGATCGGCTCAACAATCACGGCACATGTTTGTTCATTAATGACCGCTTTTGCAGCTTCTAAATCATTAAAGGCAACATGGTTGATACCATTTGGAAGTGGTGCAAAGTCTTGTGAATATTTAGGTTGACCACCCGCCGAAACGGTAAATAAGGTACGGCCATGGAACGCATTATTAAATGCCACAATGCCACTTTTGCCAGCAACACCGCTGTCTAGTCCAACTTTACGAGCTAGTTTTAAAGCAGCTTCGTTCGCTTCTGCACCTGAGTTACAGAAGAATACTTTATCTGCAAATGTATTTTCAGTGAGTTGTTTTGCAAGACGTAGAACGGGTTCATTTGTATAACCGTTACCGACATGCCAAAGTTTTGTTGCTTGTTCTGTTAAAGCATTTACTGCCACTGGATGCGCATGACCTAATGCGTTTACTGCAATCCCGCCTGCAAAATCGATATATTCTTTATTTACTTGATCCCAAATACGTGAACCTTCGCCACGTACCGGAATGAAATTTGCCGGTGCAAAAACTGGAACCATCCACTCGTTAAAGTCATTACGAGAAACTGCAAAATTATTCATCTTATCTAGTCCATTAAATTGAATTATTAGGCTTAACCGATGCCCCTATTATTCAAAATCAAATTGATTCACAAAATTTGTAATTCAGTCAAAAATGAATTAATTTTTACCAATTTGATAATTGACAATTACAATATGGATAACATTGATCAAATTATTTTAGGTTTACTTAAAGATAACGCACGGATGTCTGTTACCGAGTTAGCCGAAAAAGTTCACGTTTCAAGAGCAACTATCAAGAAGAGAATGGAGTATCTGGAGTCTTCGGGCATTATTACCGGATATACGGTTCGTTTTAAACCGAATGCTGAACGCAACGTCATCCGTGCATGGATGAGCATTATGGTTGAAGGGACCAAAGCGCAGTCTGTGATTAAAGAATTACGCCTAGAAAGTGCTGTGGAATGTCTACATAAAACGAATGGCAAATGGGATATTTTGGTCGAGCTACGTTCTGACACTTTAGAAAACTTCGACAAAGTTTTAGAAAGAATCAGGAATATTTCAGGTATTTATAACAGTGAAACTAGCATTCTGCTTGCGAGTCATAAAACCTAATAATTTAATTTCAATAAATAAGAACTCGAAATTGATGAGCTAAGCACAATGTTTGGCTCATCAAACTGCTTTCGATTAGAAAAATTATTCTATGATTTTTATCAAATCTATTGAACTATTACGACAATGAATCTTTCCTAAAAATCTTCAATAAATTTTTTAATTTTTTTAAATAATCAAATCAAAAACTTAAAATCCAATTTGATTTAAATTCCAACTTTTTTCACTTACTCCCCTCATCAAAGCATTTGACAGAAAATTTAAAACATAATACATATAGTATTATATGTTATATGTTATATGTTAAAACCTAAGGACAAGGTATAAAAAATGGCTAAAACTCAACTACAACACTTCATTAACGGCGAATATGTTGCTAGCAAAGGAAATGATTATTTCGACTTGGTAAGCCCAGTGACTGGTGAAGTTTATGCACAATCACCGAATGCAACCGAGGCAGAAGTTGATGCAGCTTATGCCGCTGCAAAAGAAGCATTTAAAATTTGGGGACGCAGTACACCTTCGACTCGTCAAAAAGCATTACTGAATTTAGCAGATGCTATTGAAGCAAATGCTGATCGTTTGATTGAGGCACAAAGCCGTAATACGGGTCAGTTAAAACACTTAATTGCATCGGAAGAAGTGGGGGCATCAGCAGATCAGGTTCGTTTCTTTGCAGGTGCTGCTCGCCTACTCAATGGCACAGCTTCAGGTGAATATTTAGAAGGTTTAACCTCTTCTATTCGCCGCGAACCTGTCGGTGTAGTTGGACAAGTTACACCTTGGAACTATCCACTCATGATGGCTGTTTGGAAAATTGCTCCAGCTTTGGCTGCTGGTAATACAGTGGTACTTAAACCAAGTGATACGACGCCGGAAAGTACGCTTTTACTTGCTGAAATTGCTGCACCATTTCTTCCTAAAGGTGCATTTAACGTGGTGTTAGGACAAGCTCAGGTGGGTTCAAAAGTTGTATCACATAAGACCCCTGCACTCGTTTCTATTACAGGCTCAGTTCGTGCCGGATTACAAGTTGCAGCTTCTGCCGCAGCAAATCTGGCGAAAGCGCATCTTGAGCTTGGTGGTAAAGCACCTGTGGTAGTTTTTGAAGATGCTGACCTCGATAAAGCAGTTGAAATGATTGCATTAACGGGCTATTTCAACGCAGGGCAAGACTGTACTGCGGCAACGCGTGTAATTGTGGCTGAATCTGTTCATGATGAATTTTTAAGTAAGTTGGTTGAAGCTGCAAAAAATACCCGTTTTGGTGAACCCGATGATCAAGACGCACTTTATGGCCCACTTAACAATGCCAACCAATTGAAAAACGTTAAAGCGTTTATCGACAACTTACCTGCTCACGCCAAAGTTGAAACAGGTGGAAAACAGGCAGACCGTCCAGGCTTCTATTTTGAACCAACTGTTATTAGTGGCTTAAAACAACACGACGAAGCCATTCAAAATGAAATTTTTGGACCAGTGATTACCGTTCAAAAATTTACAGATGAAAATGATGCGATTGAAAAAGCCAACGATGTTGAATATGGCCTAGCTTCAAGTGTTTGGACCAAAGATCATGCTCGTGCAACTCGTCTTTCTCGTGAACTTGATTTCGGTACAGTTTGGATTAACACGCATATTCCTTTAACCGCAGAAATGCCACACGGCGGCTTCAAAAAGTCAGGTTATGGTAAAGATTTATCTGGCTATGGTTTTGAAGAATATACTCGCGTTAAACATGTGATGAGTTCAAATGAATAATAACAATGAGCTTTGAAAGGAGATCAAAATGAATAAGCAAGAAATGAAAGACTTGGTGACTAAAGCCCATCATGAGCTATTTAATTTGCACGACACCACTGCTCTGGATCGTTATTTTTCTGAAGACTTTATAGAGCACTCACCACTCGTTGCAAATGGCATTTCGGGCCTTCGCCAATTGGTAGAAGACTGTCCTGACATGCAACACGAAGCTGTACGTGTACTAGCAGATGGTGACTTGGTTGCAATTCATGGCCGCTTTCAAGGATTAGATGAAAATCCTTTAGTCGGTTTTGATATTTACCGAGTGAAAGATGGCAAAATTGTGGAACACTGGGATGGTCTGGTGGCAGAAGCCGCGCCAAATGTGAGTGGTAGAACTCAATTAGATGGTCCGACTGAAATCGTCACTCACCATGACCCAGAGGAAAATCGTGAGATTGTGACCTCGTTCTTTAAGAAGTCTTTAATTGATGGCAATTATGAGGCATTTAAAGAATACACTCACAATGATCAGTTCATTCAACATAGTCCAGACATTGGTGATGGTGTTAAAGCAGTCATTGATTTTTTGAACAATATCCGTAATGAAGGACAAGGTTTGGTATACTCCAAAACGCATCGCTCCATTGCTGATGGTCAATTTGTCTTGACACATTCCGAAGGAAGTATTGCCGGAAATCGACATGCCTATTTTGAATTATGGCGTGTAGATAATGGCAAAATTGTTGAACTTTGGGATGCAATACCAGCTGTGCCTGAAGATGAACAGGCAGTCCATCAATATGGCGTGTTTTAATCATTTATCCGTTTCATTAAGCTAAGTCACTGACTTAGCTTTTAGAGAATTCGCCATGTCAGCATATACGATAATTTTTGCACCTATCGCTCAGGCAACTCGATCGGAACAAGTTGTGGAACGCTTGGAAAATGCAATTATCTCTGGATTGCTCAAAAGCAATGAACAACTTCCTAACGAGGCGGATCTAGCTCGCTTAATGGGAGTGTCACCCATTACCGTTCGTGAAGCGTTAAATACTTTACGCGTAAAGGGTCTGATTGATACACGACGCGGGCGAAACGGCGGAAGCTTTGTTTGTGAGTTACCTTCCGATTTACTCTTAAACAAGCATCCTCTACGTCAAGCTTCAAATGAATATCTGGCTGATTTAGGCGAGTTTCATAGTGCAATTTTAAGCCATGGTGCATATTTGGCAGCACAAAGAACTACTGAATATGAACTGGGTAAAATCAAAGAGCTTATTGATCAATTTGAACAAGCAGTTGAACCAGACACACGTGCCCAACTTGATTTACGTTGTTTGTTAACACTTACCTCTTTTGCTCAATCAGCTCGACTGGCAAATCAAGAGTTAACCATACAAGCCGAATGGGCACCGCTCATTGCTGTGCTTTACCAAGATGATCAATTTCATCAACTGGTCGTCGCACAATACCACCAACTTTTATCATCTTTTGTTCAAGGCAATGAAGATGATGCTGTTATTCAAGCGCGAAAAATCATTTTGATGCTAACAGACCAAATGCTTCGATATAAGTTATCTATCGAATAAAAACAATAAAGTAGAGCACTTATAAAATATCGAGTGAGAAATACGGAATTTTAGGAGTTATAGGAATGACCCAACATTTAGATATAGAAGAGCTTCAAAATTTGTTAAAGACGGTGGTTGAAGAAACGACAGCCATTACAGAAAAGCTTGCAACTAAAGCGAGCAAAATTCTTTCGAAACATGAACCTGAAAAAACAAAAGACGTTAAGCTTTCAGGTTCAGAACGCACAGCTTTGCAAAAGGAAATTAAAAAGGCATTACAGGAAAGCCATTACAGTCAAGGCATTGGTTTTGCAAGTTATAGCCCTGCAACGCAAGAAGAACAGGATTATTGGACACTCGAATGGTGGTATAAAAAAGAAGATCAGTTACAGCAAGCCAAACTTGAAAACTATCAAAATGCTCAGCGATTTTTAGATTTTCGCTCTTTCGAATGGTTTCATAAGCCTGCTCAAAACAAAAGTCCGTGCATCCATGGGCCCTATGTCGACTATATTTGCAATGGTGCATACACCATCACCCTTGCCCATCCGGTCATGATTCGTGATCAATTTATCGGTGTAATTGCTACCGATATTTTAGTTTCCGCACTCGAAAAACTTCTTATGCCGAAGCTCAAGAATATTAAGCAAAAAGCAATTGTGATTAACGACTCTTCTCGAGTGATTACTTCAAATGACATCACCATCAGAACAGGCACATTATTTAAAGACCAAAGCCCCGAGCAAGTTCTCTCACGACCGTGTCAATCTTTTCAACTGGTCGTGATCTAGAGTGAAGCCGAAAATATAAATATCTGATCTTGCTTTAGGGCATCACTAAAGCGAAACAGCCCCTAGCTTTTGTTCAAAGTTTCTCCAAACAGACTTGTTTATTCAGGTCTAGGGGAAGTTTTGGCTCAAAAATAGCATCGCTTTTCCGGATGAAAAGCAAAACAACTAATTTGAGGTTGAAATGACATGGAAAATAAAACGTCTTCCTTAAAAAAACTGTCTCTTTGGCAAGTCACGATTATTGGTATTGCCTACATGACCCCTATGACGGTATTTGATACCTTCGGTATTGTCTCTGGAATTACCAATGGACACGTACCACTGGCATATTTACTCGCACTTGGCGCCATGCTACTCACCGCTTGGAGCTATGCAAGATTTAGTCAAAATTCAGAAAAATCAGGCTCTGCATATAGTTATACTGCCGAGAGTTTAGGGCCTAAAAGTGGTTTTTTTGTCGGTTGGTGTTCACTACTCGACTATTTATTATTACCTCTCATTAATGTTTTGCTAGCTGCGATTTATCTCACAGCCCTTATTCCAAGTCTGCCTTACTGGTTCTGGGTCATTGTGTCGGCAAGCTTAGTCACTTTAGTAAACTGTTTCCGCATTCGGTTACTCGCCAATTTAAGCCTGTTGTTTGTGTTTGCACCGATCATACTGATGGTCATTTTTGTTTATTTAGTGATTAAGGGTATTGGCTCGACTCAAGGTTATGAGCATGTGCTTACATTGGCGCCACTCTGGCATGAGCACCAATCTTTACTCCCTCTCGTCGCGGGTGCCTCAGTTTTGTGCTTTTCTTTTTTGGGCTTTGATGCGGTTACCACGCTTTCTAATGAAACCAAACAACCCACCAAAAATATTCCTCGTGCAGTCATGTTAACGACTCTCGCTGGCGGGCTTATTTTTTTCACAGCCGCTTGGTTTATTCAACTTTATTTTCCAAACAATCTTCGTTTTCAACATCCTTCAGAAGCGTTGCCTGAAATTGTACTTTACGTTGGTGGTGCTTTTTTCCAATCCGTATTCTTGTGCGGGCAAATTATGAACACAGTCGCCTCTGGCCTTGCCTCACATGCCAGCGCTTCACGTTTACTGTATATAATGGGCACCGATAATATTTTCCCTAAAAAGTATTTTGGGACAATTCATATTTCATTAGGTACACCGTTTTTCTCGGTTTTGTTTGTTGGTCTTATTTCAATGTCAGCGGTTTTTCTAGATTTAGCCCAAGTCGTCAGCCTAATCAGCTTTGGTGCTCTAGTCGCTTTTACAGCCGTAAATTTCTCAGTTTTTATGAAGTTTTATATTAAAGATAAACAGCGTTCAGGGTTTAAAAACAAATTTCTAAACCTGTTTTTACCGCTTATATCAGTCTTTAGCATTATTTGCCTCTGGCTTAATCTCGATTCATCTTCACTCATGTTTGGTTGTTTCTGGTTAGCTTTGGGTGTTCTCCTATTTATCTATAAAACGATTAAAAAACAAAGTATTGCTATTAGTAATGCTTATTAATTTTTAAGGAACTTTATTATGAAAATTATTTCTAAACCTCAACTTTTAAAAGACGTGGAATATAAACCAAGTAAATCTCTACAAGTGGGTAAAGAATGGAGCTGGTTAAATCCGAAACATGCAAAATTTGACTCAACTACTGTAGAAGGCACCTCGGTAGATAACCCTGCAAACTATTATGAAAGCTCACTTTCTGATTGGCATACATTTGAAAGTTTAAAAGCTGATATTGAGTGTGATGTGGTTGTTATTGGTGGAGGTTTATTAGGTTCATCTACGGCCCTACATTTAGCTGAACAAGGCGTAGAGACTATTTTATTAGAAAAAAACCGTGTAGGTAGCGCAGCTTCTGGACGCAATGGTGGACAACTCACCCCTGGTTTAGCTCGCTGGGAAGCTCAAGAAATGGCCGATCGCTTGAGTTATGAAGATGCCAAAAAACTCTGGCATTTTACCTCTACAGAAGCGATGCAACTGATTGATGACATTTCGGAAAAATACCAACTCAACTTTGACCGCAAATACGGCCACATTACCGCCGCCGTTCATGAAGGGCATTTAGTTGGTTTAACACAAGGCGCCGATGCACGAAAATACTTAGGTGAAGACCATACCCGCATTGTGGGTAAACACGAACTCATGGACTATATTAAATCTGACTACTATACAGGGGGTTTAATTGATGAGTTAGGTGGACAAATTCATCCTTTAGCTTTAAACCGTGGCTTAATTTATGGCTTTTG
Organism: Acinetobacter sp. 1542444; assembly: GCF_000581835.1. Taxonomy (NCBI): domain Bacteria; kingdom Pseudomonadati; phylum Pseudomonadota; class Gammaproteobacteria; order Moraxellales; family Moraxellaceae; genus Acinetobacter; species Acinetobacter sp. 1542444. The sequence continues at coordinate 257,365 of NZ_JEYA01000002.1, forward strand.
CCAAAATGGCGGTACTGTTTATGAGCAAACAGAAGTCCTTTCAATAGAAGAAAAAGCAGATGGTATTTATGTTCAAACTGCAAATGCTGTTGTAAAAGCTAAAAAGTCTGTGGTGTTAGCGGTACACCATGCTTCATTTAAACTTTTATCAGAGCAAAACAATACTACTATTCCGTTTTATACCTATGTTGCGACGACTGCCCCGCTAGAGCTTGATACAAAAGAGCTACTGCCATTTGGGCATCCGGTCTATGACACTCAGTTCCAAATTGATTACTACCGTCCCGTGTTTAATAACCGCTTATTGTTTGGTGGCCAAGGTACAGGAACCTGCTGGGGTCCAGAGAAAACATTAAATTATCTAGAGCATCGAATTAATACCGTTTTCCCTCAAATTAAAAATCTAGAGATGGATTTTGTCTGGAGTGGAACAACTGATTTAACCGTAAATGGTGCAGTCGATAGCCGTAAGTTTGGTAATAAGTTCCCGATTTATGCTGTTCATGGTTGGAGTGGTCACGGCGTTGCTCAGACGGTACGTATTGGTAAAGCCATCGCGAATGACTTTGTTGGGCAATCTAACGACTTTGAAATGTTATCTAAAATTGACCATCAAAATATTATGTTTGGTCGTACCCTTGCACCCGTTGTTATTCCACTCGCAAAAAGTATGTATGGCATTGGCGCAATGATTAATCCAGGCAAAATGGTATCTTTCTAATTTATAAAATAACCAGTTTCAAAAAAGGATTCGTATAGCTTTGTACGGATCCTTTTTTATTTAGCTGAGTAAAATTCTTTTCAAACTAGGTTATCCCTAACCAATCTATTACAATAGCGCCAGCTTTTTTATTCAGCGCATATATTTTGAGCAATTCATCTTCCCAATTAAAACGCGGACTTAAAAATCGCCATATCCAGTTGATCGCTATGGGTGGTGCTGTCGGGACAGGTTTATTTTTAGGCTCTGCACAAGTCATCCAGTCTGCTGGTCCTTCTATTATTTTAGGTTATGCCATCGTCGGTTTGGTCGCATTTTTAATTATGCGCCAAATGGGTGAAATGATCGTAGAAGAACCTGTGGTCGGTTCCTTTAGTTACTTTGCACAAAAATATTGGGGGAAATTCCCCGGTTTTTTATCGGGCTGGAACTATTGGGTGGTTTATATTCTGGTCGCGATGACCGAATTAACAGCAGTTGCTAAATATGTGCATTACTGGTGGCCCCACATTCCTGCTTGGATATCAGCTTTATTTTTCTTTGTTTTGGTCACATGTTTGAACTTAGGCAACGTTAAATTTTACGGTGAATCTGAGTTTTGGTTAGCCATTATTAAAGTTGCGGCGGTTATTGCCATGATCGTGTTTGGCTTATATTTGTTGCTCACCGCAGGTAATGATTCTATCGCTAGCTTTGCGAACTTGTGGCAGCATGGCGGATTTTTCCCGCATGGGTTCTCGGGCCTATTTTATATGCTCGCCTTCTTAATGTTTGCTTTCGGCGGTATTGAACTGATTGGGATGACTGCCGCTGAAGCCGAAAATCCAGAAAAAAGCATTCCACAAGCCATTAACCAAGTCATCTTTCGAATCTTGGTTTTCTATGTGGCTTCGCTTGCTATCATCATGTCACTCATTCCGTGGAATCAGCTTGACCTCGGTGGTTTAGATAAAAGTCCATTTGTGATGATTTTTAGCCAACTTGGGATTGGCTGGGCAGCACATTTGCTTAACTTTATTATCTTGACGGCTGCCTTATCAGTTTATAACAGCGGTATGTATGCAAACAGCCGTATGTTATATGGCCTAGCAGTACAGGGCCACGCATCTAAAATTTTTACAAAAGTCAGCAAACAAGGGGTTCCAACACCTGCTGTTATCTTTTCTTCTATTCTGATTTTTGGTTGTGTATTACTGAACTATTTTATCCCAGAACAAGCTTTAAGCTATCTTATGTACATGGCTGTGGCTGCGCTGGTTTTAAACTGGGCAATTATTAGCTTTACTCATTTAAAGTTTAAACGTGCCATGAAACTTGAAAATAAAGTTGCCAAATTTCCTGCTCTATTTTCACCTTTAAGTAACTATATTGTTTTGATTTTTATTGGCATGATTTTATATATCATGTGGACTCAAGGGTTTGAAAAATCTGTTATTTTAATTCCAATCTGGATTACATTCATGTTTGGACTATATAAATTTCTGAGTTGGAAAAAAGCACTCTAATATTCAAAAAAGGCTTATTCAAACTGGATAAGCCTTTTATCATTTACCAGCTTGTCACCCTAAGCAACTTTAGAAAAACCATTCACATTCTATTCATCATTATTAAATTGTTCTCTACTAGACACATGGATATGTAAGCCTTAGTCATTCTAAACATTGGTATTTAATGAGATAATTATTAAAGTACAAGTGTTTACATGATCTATAAATATTTGTGTCAATGTTCAGCTAAAATCAAAACAGACCAGTTTATCGTTACGATCACTCAATAGGCAAAAGATACTGCATCGCAAGACAGGTTCTTTACCCACTGCACTGATTTAGCCCTCAACTGTGTCACTCAATGATGAAAGACAGGAAATTTTATGGAAAAAGCTCTGCAATGTCCTAAGTGTGGTTCTACAGAAATTGAAGCACGTGACCATGACAAATTACTTAGAACAACTGGCGGTGTTTTACTTACAGCTGCCGGCACAACAGCAGGCACTGTAGGTGGTGCTGCAACTGGCGCTACTGTTGGAGCAGCTATTGGTACTGTTGCTGGTCCTTTAGGTGTAATTGTTGGCGGAACAGTAGGGACTTTTGTTGGTGCCATTAGTGCAGGAATTACTGGCGGTGTAGTTGGTAACATTTTTGGTAAGAAAGCTGGCGTAATAATCGACAAGAATATTTTTCAAGATTATCGCTGTCTAAAATGTAAATACCGTTTTAAGCAAAAGAAGTAATTTAAATTAAATAGGAGAACTAGTTGCTCTAGCTCTCCTACCACCATAAACACCATCAAGACCCTATCAATACAAGCCTTAGTTTTTCAAGGATGAGAAAGTTTTCGACTGTAATCTGACTCTTATTGAGTTAACTGGCTGCTTTAAAGTCCTGCTGGGCTTTTTGGTATTCATCAAAAAGCTGTCCTTGCTTAACATCTTGACTACCTACACTACATACTTCAGCGACTTTATTATTAACCACATCAGAACAATCCTATTGCAGTAGGTGGAGTATTGGAAACATCCCTATTAGTTTCTGCTATTCATTTTATAATAATAGTCTTTTAAACATTATCAAATTCCACTATTTATTTTTTCTTATTTCTTCTTGCCACTTTAAACCCTTTTCAGTTGGATTTGGCCAATTAAGAGATGTAACTATTTCAATAGTGTCATCTGGGTATAGATGAACAACAAGATATTTCATATCCTTAACGTCATTCTTTTTTAAAAAAACTTGATTTTTTGCTGTATGTAATTCACTAGTTTTAGCATCTTTCCAAGTTACAATCTGTAAACCTAGTATCACTGGCGAAGTATTCATTGAGCCTAGTGCTCCACCAATAATATGATTATTTAGCTTCACATCATAAGTATTATATGAGGGATTATAATTAACAGATGTTGTCCCCATATAATATATTGTATTTGGCCGAATATCTGCACACCCTGCTACACTGAACACTAAACTTATTGGTAGGAGTAATAACTTTTTGAGACTCATAGTATTTCTTCTTGCTATCTTAGACCTTTTACAGCTGGACTTGGTCAATTATTAGATGTAGTAATTTCTACTGTATCATTAGAGTACAAATATGCAGATAAATATAAATACCCTTGAATTTCCCTACCACTACTTAAATTTGCCCATACATCCAATTACAACCAGTTAAAATTACTGGTATACCAAGTAAAATAAATAGTATTCTATATTTCATTATTTCTCTCCACTTAGAACTTATATTCATTTATCTTAATAAAAAATTCATTACCCAGCTTCAGACATTAAACTATTCATAATCTGATCCATTGTTAGCTTTTTATATTTAAACTTTTCAATAACCGCTGAAAATTATTATCTAAGTCAAATTGAGTGCCATACATCAATCATTTCTTTAAACTAAAGGGCTCGCCTCCCCTTAGTTTATCTATACTTCGGTTGAATATTATTTTCCTTAATAATTTTGACTATAGAATAAAGTACGGAACGCTTAACCTGTGTATTGTTATAACTACCTTGATGATCAAAACCTGTCATTTTGAATACTTGTTTAACTCCAGACTGCTTTAGTGGAGCACAACCAGACTGGTACGGCACGGTACCATCTCCAGGTGCGTTTTGATTCGAGATTGAAAAGACACCCAGATTACCACTTACCAACGAGATATAGCGAATACCATTATTCTCAAGTGCTAAGTCACGATTGTTAGCATCTGTACCTTTGCCTTCTTTAATTTTTTTCATTTGTTCTTGAACAATTTTTTGACGATATGTACCTATTTGCTTTGCTGTTGCTCTTGGTAACCTTTTCATTTGCTCGGCCGTTAAACCCCTTAATGGTCGATCTAATGTCCATGTTAGTGTGCCAAAACTTGAATGTTTAGGGTCATGTCCATAATTAACATAGGTACATGGATGATATTTATTGGTAATTTTATCGTGGAAATTTTTAACTTCATTAATTTTTAATTTATAGATATTTTTCACTGATTTGTTAGGATTGCTCTTTTTCACCATATTAGCCGGATCAACTAATTCTTCCTTGACCATTTCCCACCAGACACCATCAGCTTTATAAATTTCTTCATATGGGTCGCTTTTAGGAAGGGAAACAACATTAGTTTGTAAGTCTTTCCCATTCATAAGTCCAGAACCATTCAGAAATAGCCATGGTCGTCCATTATTGTAAGCTTTGCTTGGTAACAACTCTAAACCACCGGGAGCATTTGCCAGTACAGCAGTCACATGCTCAGTATTTTTACCAATAACATTAGCCGCAACTGCACTTACCAGCCCACCCTCTGATGAACCTGCAACAAGTCGTCTATAAGCAGCTGCCGCTCCTTCTGCCGGCATAACTCCATGCACCACCCCAGCAATATCTCCTCCACGTAATTGTACTAGTCTACGCGTTAGTAGCCCTCCCATAGAGTGAGTGACAATAATAAATTTATGGAAGCGTGCACCATATTCTTGCTTTATCTTATCCAATTTTTGAGCAACAGTTGCTGCTCCATTTTCACTAGATTGTAGCCAGTTATAGCCCATGGCATAGACAGGAAAATGAAATTTTTTTAAATGTTCTATCTCTTGTTGATTAATTGATATAAATGGCTCTTGAGGAGTCCATTTTTTTGATTCTCCCTGATTAAGTAAACTTTTCCACTCATAAACCGCTTCCTGTTGTTTCATTTGCCGAACTGCTGCATAACCTCCTCCTACTCCTGATGCATAAATCGGTTTTTCATTTAAATCAACATTATTCAGTACCATTTGTAGATAAGTTAAAATTCCACCATAACTACTCCAATGCACTGTACCCCAATAACGTTCTCTTAATGTCTTCTCAGTTAACTTAAGTCGACTATCAACTTCTATATCACCGCTTGTATCAACTCTAGTATTTAACGGATCCAACTCATTCTGTAATACCGCTGGACTTTTTTGCATTTGTGAATAAATGGTACCCACCATACCTCCACCATTGCCCAACTTCCATACAGGCTTATTCAAAGCAGTATTAAAAATATTTGATCCCATAATTCCGGGCACAAAAATAATTGGAATTGTATCTTGCAAAGGCACTTCTACATAAGTTCCAGCCTTATTTGTAGTAGGGCTAGTCGCCGAGCCTGATTGAGCAATAGACTTATTTACCATCTTATTGTTCCTTTTTATTATTAGGGGCAATTTGGATGCTGTTTAAAATAAAATCATGTAGTTGAAAAACTTTTTTTTGACTAATAGTAGACTGAAGTGGCTCATCATCATGAACAAGCTCGGCACTTTCTAAACTATAATGAATAAATGGATCATTATTATTTTCCAGTGAACCCAAATATTGCCACGCTGCTGACTCAAAACCACGCTCAGAGAAGCCTCTACGATGGGCGTGACCAAATATCTCTTCACCAGCTAAACTGTTAATCTCTTTCTTTTGTTCTCTTAAATTTTCTGTGCTCATCATAGCTTTAAAAATGGCAGGAGCATTTGCTTCATTTTCCTTAACCATCTCAATTAATGGACGATCAGATTCCAGTCGAGCTCGATGCTCTATATCTACTCGCACTCTTGGATAACTTGGAAATCTAAAATGTAAATACCCTCCTGTAAACGGAATATTTTTACTCATATCATCTAAAATAAAGAAATCTTTCCAACACAAACCAGCTTGTTCTTCTTCTTTAGCCGATCTAATTTTTATACTTTTTAATGTTTGTTTCATATCCTCAATAGCATTATCCAATAAATCATTATCTGCACCACTTTTTAGAACCAACAATCCCTTGAATGGGAAGTATAGGTAACCATCAATTTCATATGCTTCAGTGGTAAATTTATTACTTCTATAAATAATAATATTGCTTACAACCCGCCCATCTTTGTTTATAGGACCTTGTATTTCTCGTTTTAATAAAACGCCTTCTGTTTCATGAGGTTCATGCTTTAAATACTGAATCTTGTCATTAATCAGTTTTTGATATGCTTCGTATGTTTTTACACTTTCATCAACTTCTATGTTACTGCCGTTGTAGTTAAAGTTACTGTATTCAACTTGGGTCTCTTTCGGGACTGTTAATTCAATTCGGCCAAAACATACTTTTTTAGGATTACTATAATCAATCACTTTAATTCCTTCTTGTTCTTTCTCAACATTTGAACATGCACTAAAAGAAACTGTTGTTAATAAGCAAAGGGTTAAGCGCTTTAATAAATTCATTATTAACTTTCCTTAGTCCTTTATTCAGGAGAAAAAACTTCTATATTTAATGCTGTCATCGCATCTTTGGTAAAAACTGTAGTTTTCCCATCTTCGCCAGATACCCCTTCAAAAACCTGACCATCTTCAGCCGTAATTCGGTATTTCAGATTCTTGGCAGGTTCACCGTCTGGATAATGCAAAATAAAATGCTCGTCATAGTGTGATTTTAGTTCTGGCATTGCTGGTAATTGGCTCGAAAGTGAGGCACCGCTTTTTGTCTGGATTTGACCAGCTTTAAGTTCGATTAAACCAGGACATGCAATTTCTATATTCCCATCCTGAATTTTGATATATCCGCCCCCAGCAGTAATCAAAATTCCTTTTCCACTTTCGATTCGGACAAAATCATTAAGTGAGTAAACATGCATTTGTTGTTTGGAAGATAAAGTCATTTTTCCTTTTTGTGCTGCTAGCTCTACATCACCTTCACCCGATTTAATTTTGATTCCTGCATGTTTGGCAAAAATACTAATTTTATCCAGTGCCTTTGCAATCCAACTTTTACCAGTAAAAAATTGCAGATTTTTCGGTGTACTGACATCGATATTTTGTTTAGCGGCAAGTTGCAAACTCTCTTTGCTATCTAAAATCATTGCTGATTCACTATGCAAAGCCACTAAAGCATCTGAACTTTCATTCCATTTATCAAATTTTTCTTTTAGTGAGTCTTGTGAACCTAAATCTGGTTCATCTACTTCATGAGCTGAAGCAAGTTCTTTAAAGTATTTATTACTTTCGGTATGAAAATTAATATTCTCTTTTATGTTCGACCTTGTTAGTTGTTCGCCTTGTGCTTGTTCTGACGATTCGGATGTTACAAGTATTCCTTTAGTAGCACGAATAGCTCCCCACTCATCGGTTCTTAATTCAAATCCCTCACCACGCCCTTCACTCGTCGCACTTTCTTTAGGGTGACTTAAATTCCCCAAATTAAGCTGTGTTGCACCGTGACTGCTATGTAACTGAGCGCTAATTTGCCCTGTCGTATCATCAAAACGCAGCTGGTTATATCCACTACCGCCAACCTCTTTGGATCGAATACCACTCAGTTTTTTTGTGTCAGGAAGTTGCCCTTTAATATCAAACTTCGTTGGCGAACGCTGAGCTTCATGGATGCGTCCCGTCACAAATGGGCGATCAATGTTGCCATCAAAGAAATCAATCACTACGATTTCATCTTTACGCGGTAAAAAACGTGCCCCATAGCCTTCACCAGCCCATGGAGTAAGGACATCTACCCAAGCCGAATCTGTATCACTATTATTGGCCCCCGCGCCACCATCATGCGCATGGTCATCGGTACGTGTGAATAAGAATCTGACTTTTATTCGCCCCCATTCATCCACATAAATTTCTTCACCATCACTAACCACTTTGGCACGTTGGACATGGGCAACGGGGCGATGCTTCAATGGATCATATTCAGGGATAACGTTAATATTTCTGCGAACAACTACAAATTCATTGGCCTGGCGCTCTTGTTCACTGTCTTTACTGTTTTGCCAGTGACTTAAGGTCAATAGTTTTTCTACTTGGTCTTGAATATCTTTGGGTAGGTTATTTTGATTATAAAAGTGCTTATTAAGGATTAAAAACTCTTTATCTTGCTGACTATGATTTTTTTCTAATTCTGGATAGTCAATCAATTGGAACCAATAACCGACTTGAGTGTCACGTACACTACTATGTGCAGTAAAATACTTGGCTTGTAATGCCTGATATTGGTTTAAGTGCATATTCAGTTTTTCTAACTGAGAATTACTTGAAGCGGTGGCTTGATCCTCTCCTTTAAGATCGCTTATCCAAGCAGGAGATATATTCCACGCCTGTTCCAGACTTAAGCTTTCATTGTCTCGCTGAGTGCTGTGTTGATGTGAGCTGACCACTGATCCACTGGCATCTTCTTGACTTAGACTATCAGCTTGCCAACGTTGTACATGGATAGCTGTTGGTTGTAACTGCCGCTGAGCAATAAAACTAGTAATGCTGTCATATTGTTCAGTCGCATTTGAACGGTGATAACGGATGGTTCTACGTTCGAGCGATTGAAACTGAGTATTATCATCAATTAAACGTAGTTTTTGTGCCTCAATACTTTGGCTATTACTTGCTACAAGATAACTCGCCTCATCCACAAGCCAGTTAACCGATTCTTCACGCATTATTCGAGTTAAATATGCATAGTCACTTTCATTCGACTGCATAGAGAATGGGCGTACATCATATGTTTTGGTTAAACCACTCGTGTCTAACTGTAAACTTGACGCAAATAACGGGCTTTTACTCTGCCATTCCTTAAAGATGACTTCGATAACGTCCACAACGCTTTTATTCATAAACACACGACTATTACGTCGTTTATGCCATAAGCTAGTAGCGTCCTGCATAGTCAAACGATATAAACTAAAAGCACCATCGCTTTGACCTTGGCTAGCACCAGTGACAATACCCGTAGTTCTAAAAAGCTGACCTGCATCTGTTACTTGATCAATTGCAACCTGACATCCAATAAATTGTTTTAATTCAATATATGGGTTTGTAGATAAGCAAATAAGCTCTGCCGATAGTCCATCATTAATACCATGATAGCCATCAATACGCTGCAACATAATCTGTGAATTAAGCTCAGTATTTGAAAACTGGATACTAATCGCACGTTTTTGAGCGCCAAATCCTATTTTTTCCAAAATACCAAAGATATTATTCAACATTATTATGCAAACCTTATTATTAATTAAACAAGTCTAACAGAATGATAAGTCTGTCTCAATTTAGGGTATTTCATGTTTTGTTTATATTAGTATCTTTTCCCTATCATCTTCTCATTTGCTTTATTGAAATCTAAACCGAACTTAAATTTTAAAAACAAAATATTTACAACCAATCTCAGTGGAGAGAAACAATAAAATCAGTGACTTACTTTACATTATTAAGAGGATATGAAAAAATTATTACCTCATATAACATCTGAAAGTTAAAATGAAAAAAATATTATTTTTAAGTTTAGTAAGTGTCCTTAGCTCATATACTTTTGCTGAAGACAATAGTTCAATTTACCGCGGACTAGGCACTGGTACTAAAGATTTTTTAAAGTTTGAAATACTCAAAAAACAAGGCTTTATAGCAAAGAAAGCAACTATTTCAAGGGCAGATTATAATGATATATACAAACTGAAAAAGCCTTATCAATTTATGGGACAAAATGTTGTATTAATCTCAGATGAATATATGTCTGAATATGTGGGCTGTTGCGTTAGTGAAGGTTGGGGTGCGGTATTTAAACAAATCTCTAATTTGAAATTAATTGAACATTTTGCAAAAACTAATCAATGCAAAATCTCTCCTATAGAACAGGACAGTGATTACTATGGATTTAAAATCCGTTCATTACCCAAAGGTAATTACTATGAATTATCATGCCGCGAACGCGATTTAGATGAATCCCAATAAATCGAAGTTAAATTCTAAAAATAAAAAGCCAAACTAGTAAGTTTGGCTAGAAGAATCGAACAGCTATAAGCTATATTAAAGAGGAATCGCCTTTGATGCGACTTTTACCAAAGTTCCTCCACCCGGAACAACCGTACTAGCTAACTCTGCCGAAAGTTCTACTAAATTCTCTTTAGTAAAAGCTTGATCAAAAGTATTCCGGAACCAACTTCCTTGTTCAATAACTTCTCCTGTAAGTCCATCAACCTCAATAACGCCAACTTTATCTGCATTAGACCAAATATACTCAAATGCATAAACTGGACGAAAATATAGGTACAGTTGAGTTATTTCCTCTGAATCTTCAATAATATTAGTTGCATGAACTTTTTGATTTTGTAGTTCCGATCTGACAATGCTAGTAATAGAGTCAAGAGATAGTAATGGTTGAAGTACATTATCAACTTCGACTTTATCTACCTCAGAAAGTTCAAACTTTCTAATATATTCCGCTAAATGAGATGATTTAAGCTCACGTTGCAAGCCATCAAAGTAATTTGAAAATTCTATTTTTCTGCTACAAACTTCTTTCATTTGCAATTCTATTTTGCCTTTATCCTGTTGACGTGTAACAGGATAATTTTTTTGTTCAGGATCTTCATAAACCTGGATTTGCTTCGCATGTGAATTATGTACAGGAATAGAATAAGTCACAACACAATCGTAATTAAGGTTACGCTCGCTTGAGACAAACCAAAATGGTTCATAACGTAATATATGATTTTTTAAATGTACTGTTTCTTCCGTAGGACGTTTTAAAAAGTTAAATTTTGCTAACATTCCAAAAGCATTAACCTTCTTCTTTTCAGCTTGTTGCTTTGCTGAATCAAATTCAAATATTTTCTTAAAAACAAATATTTTATGGTTTTCAGCCTTTACTTCTAATTTTGACATAATGATATCATTGCTATTAAACAAATTTTTTAAATTATAGTTATTAAATTTCATAAAATAAATCATTAAGATTGTATATTTTATTTAAGCGTAAGATTGGATAAACTTCCAGTAAGTGCCAACTTATTTAAGAAATAGCACTATAACCCTATGAGAAAACAAAGTTTATTAAACTACATTTAACCTCTTACACTCTAAGAAAATTACTTAAATAATCTGAATAAAAATTAACTTCAGGTTTTAATATTATACTTAAGATTTATAGCTAATATCCTTAATCCAATGATGTATTCATCATGTCATCTAAGATAATCATTCATATTAGATAGAAAGTTTAAAAAGTAATCCAACAACTTCTCCCTTTTCTCCGCTTTATTAGGATCTAAAAGTTGGATGATTGCGCCATCAATCATAAATAAAATCATGTTTGCATCAGCTTTTAAGCCACGACTTTCTAGACTAAATATCAAATCAAAAAGTTCTTTAAGTAGCCATTTTCTATATTCAATCGCCATGCGGTAAGCACGAGGATAAAGCGGTTTTAATTCAAAAATGGCTTTAAACAAAAGATGGTAATGGCTATTTACATCAACATGTAAGCGGACAATTTCTTTGAGTTTATCGGCTGCGGTTGGGTAGCGGTGTGAGTAGACAATTGCCAGTACTTCTTCTTTGAGTCGGCTTTTTTGAAAAATTAAGCACATTTCAACAAGTCGTTCTTTCGAGTGAAAGTAGTTATAAAACGTGGCTTTTTGAATTTTGGATTTTTTAATAATCAGGTCTACGCCTGTATTATGAAATCCATGCGTGGTAAAAAGTTGGATAGCGGTTTGAACCACCTGTAATTTTTTGGAAGATATTTCTAAAGTTGGCATGTTTTACCGTTATAAATTCTTGTTGTTTCTAAATGAGATAAAAAGCCTGTGCCCTTTTTGGGAGAAAAAAAGGCACAGCGAAGCCGTAAGACGGTGCTTGGCACATCTCAAGTTTTGTTTCGCTAAGTTTTAAGTAAAAATGACTTAAAGCCTGAAAAACCTTATGGCGTTCAAGCTGCTTTAAATTTTTAAGTTGTGTCGTTATAGCTTTTGGCAGCCGTTGCCAAGAAATAATGAATGTGCAAAGCCAACTCCTTTTTTATTGGGAGTTCTGCCAAATCATTAAAATTATGGTGGCAGAACGAAAGGGGGTTCGCAGACTGGAAACAAAGGAACCAGCACACCCGAAGGTGTCCCCCTTCCGCCCTACCGTAGAGAAAAAGGGGGCGAACGAGTTCCCGACACACAAAATAAGAATTTTGCATATCGACTTTGTTTTCCTGGTCTGCGACAACCGACTGGCAATGTGGCCAGCATGCGAAGAATAGTATTCAACTCTCTTACAGTCAAGCACACAAAATGACATTTGTTTTAAATTAGATCATTAAAAAGTAAGGATAAATAATGAATGAGTTATTGTTAAAGTAGGGTTTATAACGGGATTGAATTTTATATAGATGTATTAGTTTTAACAGGTAAGATTAGAATATAAAAAATGGTAAATGATGAAATTAATGATGTAGAAAGTTTTTCTTAGAATTACTACTAAATTTACAATCACAATAAGTCACCGATGCCTTTAAACCTATTATTTATACTTCTCGCGATAAGCTTTCTGCTCGAAACAACTCAATAAGAATATAATGGTAAAAATAATTGTTTGCTTTTCATTCTATTTATTTCAATTTATAAAAAATATATAATATTCTCAATAGTTTTCTAATTATCTATTACATTCAATCAAGATCATATATTTTCAATAAAGAGAATAAAATGCAAGACCAAGCTTTAACCTCTCTTCCTCAAGATGTAAATGAGGATCAAAATATTACAACTCCACCAATTTCACACTCAGGAATTCATCATTTTAAGTTTCATGGGAATGCCTCAGAATATTTTGGAATCTGGATCGTTAATATTCTTTTGACTATTATTACCTTAAGCTTATATGCGCCTTGGGCTAAAGTTCGTCGCTTACGCTATTTCTATGGTAATACAGAATTTTTTGAACGCCGCTTTGATTTTACAGGGATTCCAACCAAGATTTTGATTGGACGTTTAATTGCATTAGGAATTTACGTCGTATTTGCAATTTCATCACAGTATTCAATGATTGCGACGGTGGTTGGACTAGTTGCGCTATATGCAGCAGTACCTTGGCTAATTCGCGCTACTTTGCGTTTTACTGCAAGAAATAGTAAGTTCGGCAACGCACGTTTTTACTTTGGTGGAACAATAAAAGAATCTTATAAAGTCTTTCTTTTGAGTATATTGGTATATATTTTCACTTTAGGAATCTTTACACCTGTAGCTATTTGGCTATATAAAAAATATTATCTTAACAACTTATATGCTGGACAATTAAATTTTAAATTAAACGCGAAATGGTCTGCATATATGGCTGCAGTTTATATACCAGTTTTTATTGCAATTGGTATAATTGCTATTTTTTCAATCATTTACTTTGCTATGGCAGGAACAATTTCTGGGTTCTCACCAAACGCTATATTTTTCGGAATATTTACGGTATATGCATTTATTGGATTATTTATTTATCCATTAATTGCTGCACGTATTTTTATTACGACATGGAACAATACTACAGTTGGAAACAGTCAATTTAAAACAGACTGTAATCAATGGCGTTTTGCATGGATTTTAGCATCGAACTGGATTGTAAAAATCTTATCCATAGGTTTAATGTCTGCTTGGGCTGCAGTTCGTATTCACAAATATCAGATTGAATCGATGAGTTTAATTTTATTAGATGATCCAGATCAAATGATGAATCTAGCTCAACAAGAGCAAAGCGCTTTAGCTGAAGAAATCAGTGATATTTTTGATATCGACATCTCTTTATAATAATCTGAGTTTAATAATTTATGTCCCACGCAGTAGATATCACTTTCTATGATGGCCTAGTGTCTAAACCATACCGTGCTCAGATTTCAGCTCAATCTGAATCTGAAGTTCTAATTCGGTATGGTGAGCAATTAGAACTTCAGCGCCATTATCAATATACTGATATGAAATTGATTGGTGCGCTGGGACAGTTACACCCAGTAATTGAATTATCTGATGATGCACGGATTGAATTTCATAGTGCATTACCTGAATGGTTTAATTACTCAACTAAAAAGGTTCAACATTCGATCTGGAAATTTGAACGCTCTCCGGGTCTTATTCTTTTTAGTGTAATTTTTGTGATTACTTTTGCGATCAGTCTAGTCAAATGGGGTGTTCCAGCAACGTCCCATTATCTTGCTTTTCAATTACCTGAGAATACTTTAAAGAAACTAGGTGATGAAGCCGAGAATTATGTATTAAATAATTGGACTGCACCCAGCCAATTAGCACAAACTCAAAAAGACCAAATTACTAAACAATATTTGAATACTGTTGCTGAAAACAAACCAGCTAAATTAGTCTTCCGTAAAGGCGATCAGTTAGGGGCAAATGCTGTAGCGCTACCCAATAATACGATTATTATCACGGATGAACTGATCAAATTGGCACATACGAATCAGGAAATCTTAGGCGTATTAGCCCATGAACAAGGCCATTTGGTTTATCGCCATAGTTTGCAACAAGGGTTAACGAGTTTAGGCCTAAGTATATTATACATTGCAATGACAGGAGATAATTCAGACTTATTTACGTCCTTCCCTGCCGCTATGATTGGTGCAAATTACTCACGTAAATTTGAGTCCGAAGCCGATCTATATGCTTTACAGCTGATGGATAGGAAGCATATCGAAGTCTCACACTTTGCAAATTTCTTACAACGTTTAAGCGATACAACAGAAGAAGGTATCGATAAAAAGAATCAGGCCAACCCACCAACTTCTCAAGAAGAATCTTCAGCTAATAAACTATCTACAGCTGTTCTTGATACTTTATCCTCTCATCCTGCAACCGAAGAGCGTATTCGAATGGTTCATGATTATGAGAAAAAACAGAAAGGCGCACAAAATAATTTATAGGCTCACAAAGTCTATCTAGAAAATTTATGGTCTTTAGGAAGTGGAGCATCACATGGTTGATCTGTCTTTACGTTGACCATTTTCACAGGTCCATCATTGTAGATTGTTACCTTGCAGCCTTTTACGACATATTCTTGTTGAATGCCACCATACATTTCATCCTCAGAAACAGGAGATGCAACGTCACAAGCCTCGTCAGCACGGCATATATCCTCTTGCCCACCTACAGCTTCTGCTTCAGCAGCTTCCATCACATCTACAGCACTCTCCTGTACTTCAGCATCTACAGCCTGTATTTTTGCTGCATATGTATTTGAAAGATTCATCATAAGAAAAATTGCAAAAAAGAACTTACTACTGTGATTTATTAGATTCATGAATTATCCATATCTCTTAATTTAAATTTGGTACATATCAGGCGATTTTACTTTGCAAGTTAGGGACGCAAAGGGGGTAGTATTATAAGGAGCTATTCTACTCATAATTATACATATAGCAGCAATAGTTGCCCCGAAAGAATTCTTCAAACAATTACAAGATATTGACCATTATGAAGGTGCGATTAACTACACAATATAAAATTAAACTGAAATCAAAATCTGTCTAACTCAATCCAAATTTTTATGTGGGGTAGAATGAGGGGTAAAATAATAGATATAAAAAAAGCCCCTGTTTTTAACAGGGGCTTTTCGAATTTGGCGGAAGCGGTGAGATTCGAACTCACGGAGGACTCACACCCTCGTCGGTTTTCAAGACCGGTGCATTAAACCGCTCTGCCACGCTTCCATGTGCGTAAGAATACAAAGCTTATTCATTTTATTCAAGAAAAATATCATCGCTTTGTGTTCAAGTGCATATTGTTTCATCAATTTTACAGTTGCGCAGCTAATTCTGCTCCTTCTTTGATCGCACGCTTGGCATCTAACTCTGCTGCGAGCTTTGCTCCACCAATAATATGGTAGTTCGCTATAGTCGACTCACCTTCTTTTGGCATCAAGTCTTTTACCGACTCTTGACCTGCACACACAACAACCGTATCTACACGTAAAAGTTGATCTTGCCCATTGTGCTCAATCCAAAGCCCTTCATCAGTGACTGCTTTATATTGCACACCACGCAGCATACGTACGCCATGCTTTTTAAGCTGTGCACGATGGACCCAACCTGAAGTTTTGCCAAGACCAATACCAAGTGGTGTGGTTTTACGTTGCAATAAATAAATTTCACGGATCGCTGGTTCAACGACTGGCGGCTGCATCCCCCCTTCAGAAACATAATTCGGATCTGGGTCTACACCCCATTCACGTTGCCAATCAGCCAAAGGTTGAGGCTGTGGTTGATGTGGCGGTTTAAGTAAAAACTCTGACACGTCAAAACCAATACCACCCGCACCAATCACTGCAACTTTTTGCCCGACTTCTGCCCCTTTCAAAACTTGAGCATATGAAAGGACTTGTGGTGCATCACTTCCTTCAATTTTTAATGCACGAGGGATTACGCCTGTTGCAACGATCACTTCATCAAAACCTTCGCGTTCGAGCTGCTCACGATTTACGCGAGTATTTAAACGTACGTCCACTCCAGTTTTTTCCAGTTGGACTTTAAAGTAGCGGATCGTTTCGTGAAATTCTTCTTTGCCCGGTACAACTTTGGCAAAGTTAAACTGACCACCTACATCTGAAGTTGCCTCAAACAGCGTCACTGCATGGCCACGGCTTGCAGCAACAGTTGCCGCCGACATCCCCGCTACTCCGCCACCCACAACTGCAATTCGCTTAGGCTGTTTAGTCTTTAAATAGACCAGTTCAGTTTCATGTCCTGCACGTGGGTTCACTAAACAAGACACACGCTTATTTTTAAAAGCATGATCTAAACAGGCTTGATTACAGGCAATACAAGTATTAATTTCATCAACGCGGTTAGTCGCAGTTTTATTTACCCAAAATGCATCGGCCAATAAAGGACGCGCCATTTGAACCATATCTGCTTTGCCAGTTGCCAAAATTTCTTCGGCAGTTTCAGGCATGTTAATGCGGTTTGACGCAATAATCGGAATAGAAATATGCTGTTTTACATGAGCAGTGTAGTCGACAAAAGCGGCACGAGGCACAGACGTGACAATGGTCGGCACACGAGCTTCATGCCAGCCAATGCCGGTATTTAATAAAGTCACGCCTGCTTTTTCTAAAGCTTTGGCTACAGTCACCACCTCTTGCATGGTGTTACCGTCATGGACTAAATCGAGTAAAGACAAGCGGAAACAAATAATAAATTTCTCACCAACTTTGGCACGGATCGCTTTAACAATCTCGACTGGAAAGCGCATACGGTTTTCAATTTCACCACCCCAACGGTCAGTACGCTGGTTCACGTGGCGACTTAAAAACTGGTTAATTAAATAACCTTCCGAACCCATAATTTCGACACCGTCATAACCTGCTTTTTTGGCAATATCGGCGCACTGTGCGTAATCTTCTATTGTACTCAGAATATTTTTTTCAGAAAGCTGGCGTGGTTTAAAAGGTGAAATTGGAGATTTAATTGCAGTTGAAGACACAACAAACGGCTGGTAACCATAGCGACCTGCATGCAAAATTTGCATTAAGATTTTAGAACCATGTTTATGCACAGCATGTGTAACCAGACGATGCTGTGGAATATCAAATAAGCTATTCATGGTTCCGCCAGCAGGTGCTAACCATCCTTGACGGTTCGGTGAGATACCACCTGTCACAATCAGGCCAACCCCACCTTTCGCACGCTCTTCAAAATAAGCTGCCAGTTTTGGATAATTGTAAAAACGGTCTTCAAGCCCCGTATGCATGGAACCCATCACCACACGGTTTTTAATGGTAGTAAAGCCCAAATGTAATGGTTTTAATAAATTGGCGTAACTTGTCATGCTGCGTCCCAATAATTTTTTGCAACTTGTTGCATAGTACTTTAATACTTTTTTGATAATTTTGGATGACCATGCAAAGAAATTTATCGGAGCTTATGGTCAATCCATTTATTTAAGAACAATACTTCATTCACTTCTTCTTATTCTATAAATAGCCTTATATTTTTTATCAAATTAAAACTTCGAATCAGAACAAGTGAATTAATGCTTTTTTTGCGAAAAAAAGCACCATGAATAGTGCTACAATAGCCGCCATTCAGAATTCTCAAGACCGCCTATATGGGGTCTTTTTCATAAATGTTAGGATTAGCAATGACTGATAATGCAACTATCTTGCAGCATGTACCAGTAGGCAAAAAAGTTGGGATTGCCTTCTCCGGAGGCCTAGACACTTCAGCTGCCTTATTGTGGATGAAACAAAAAGGCGCAGAACCTTATGCATATACTGCAAACTTAGGTCAGCCTGATGAAGATGACTACGATGCAATTCCAAAGAAAGCAGAACAATACGGCGCTGTAAAAGCTCGCTTAATTGACTGCCGCTTACAACTTGCGCTTGAAGGTATTGCTGCGATTCAGTGTGGTGCATTCCATATCAGTACAGGTGGTGTTCCTTATTTCAATACGACTCCACTCGGTCGTGCAGTAACAGGTACAATGCTAGTTACCGCAATGAAAGAAGATGACGTAAACATCTGGGGTGACGGTTCAACTTATAAAGGTAACGATATTGAACGTTTCTATCGTTATGGTTTGTTGACTAACCCGAATCTTAAAATTTATAAGCCTTGGTTAGATCAAAACTTCATCGACGAGCTCGGTGGCCGTGCTGAAATGTCACAGTTCCTGATCGACAACGGTTTTGACTACAAAATGTCAAAAGAAAAAGCGTACTCAACTGACTCAAACATGTTGGGCGCGACTCACGAAGCAAAAGATCTTGAATACCTAAATGCTGGTATCAAAATCGTTGACCCAATTATGGGCGTTGCTTTCTGGAAAGATGAAGTTGAAATTACTCCAGAAGAAGTGACTGTACGTTTTGAAGAAGGTGTACCTGTTGCCTTAAACGGTCAAACTTTTGACAATCCGGTTGAGCTTATTCTTGAAGCAAACCGTATTGGTGGTCGTCATGGTTTAGGTATGTCTGACCAAATCGAAAACCGTATTATCGAAGCGAAATCTCGTGGTATTTATGAAGCACCGGGGATGGCCCTTCTTCATATTGCTTATGAGCGTTTGGTTACTGGTATTCATAACGAAGATACGATCGAACAATACCGCATTAACGGTTTACGTTTAGGTCGTTTACTTTACCAAGGCCGCTGGTTCGACTCTCAAGCACTTATGTTGCGTGAAACTGCACAGCGTTGGGTTGCTAAAGCGATTACTGGTGAAGTGACTCTTGAACTTCGTCGTGGTAATGACTACACCATCATGAACACTGAATCTCCAAACTTAACGTACGAAGCTGAACGTTTAACAATGGAAAAAGGCGATTCAATGTTTACGCCAATGGACCGTATTGGTCAGTTAACTATGCGTAACCTCGACATTACCGATACACGTGCAAAACTTGGTATCTATACAGATGCTGGTTTGCTTTCAATCGGCCAAGGTTCTGCTGTACCACAACTTGATAGCAAGAAAAAATAATTTTCTTACTTAATAAAAAAGCCACCGACAAAGGTGGCTTTTTTATTTCAAATATTTGTGCTCAAACAAGTTCTGCTACTTCCAAAGGTTGATAATAAATCTGGTTACGTCCAAGCTGCTTAGCCCGATATAAAGCTTGATCCGCAGCGTGAATTAATTTTTCCTGATTTACTTTAAAACCTTCTGTATAAACAGTAAAACCTAAACTAATCGTGACATGCTTAGAGACTAAAGATGCTGCATGAGGAATCGCTTGTCGCTCAATCGCTTTATAAATATTTGCAGCCACTGCATAGGCACCTTGAGCTGGTGTTTTCGGCAACAGTACGACAAACTCTTCTCCTCCATAGCGGGCAACAAAATCAACATGCCGAATCGAATTTTTAATTGCAGCGGCAATAGATGAGATGACTTTATCCCCCATTTGGTGTCCATAAAAATCGTTATAATTTTTAAAAAAATCGATATCAATAAACAAAACAGCCAATGGACGCTTTTCTTGCTTTGCACGATAGTAAAAAAAGTCGAACATCTCATCAAAAGTACGTCGATTTGAGATATTCGTCAGTGCATCCTGCTGGCTTAAATGAAGCAATTCAGATGCCTCAATACGTAAAATCTGTTCGTTAAGCTCAGCAAGCTGATTATTTAAAAAAAGGCTTCTTTCTCTTGAGGTAAGCATCGTACTAATTGAAAAACCTAAAATACAACTTCCAAACAGCGCTCTTCCCAAAGCAATAAAATCACAATTCGCTTGCCATAAAATCAGTAGGGAAAAAACACAAAAGGCTGCTGTTAAACCTACATAAAGCATATGTAGAGGCTTTATTCCGCTTAAAATAAAACCCAGCATATATAAGAAGGAAAGTAATAACATCGACTGGTTTTTAAGAGCGACATTTCCTACGCTAAGGAGCAACATTGCATTGATAATGATGGTCAAAAATACAATGCCACATGCAGCGATATAAAAATATTCAGTGAGTTTTTTAAACTTTGCAAAAACCCAAAATAAAAGCAGTGCACAAGCAATATTAATTGCGCTAAGTAAACAGTAAATAAAATCCCAAGTAATATAAGGCACGCCTATGACCAAATAATCTGTAGGTAGAGCCAGCAATATGAAAATGAGATAGGTTAAAATGCCACTTGCTAAAAACTTTGAGATATTCTGTTTAGTTCGCTCAAGATTTAGACACCAGAATTTTTTTTCTAATTGATGTGGCAGAGGTATATTGGCATAACGATGGGTATGTAGAGTTACTAAATATTCTATTTCTTCTTTTGCTTTGAGTAATTCATGTACATTTCCCCTATTTGCCACTACTTGATTCCTGCCTCTCACACATTAACAAAATATAACATTATTTTTTAAGGCCTCTGGCGCTTTATTTTGCCATTTGTCCGTAATTCTCGTTACCATTTTCACACTTTATCGATTATCATTTGTTTTATTTCGAAGTTTGAACTGCCTTGGACTCTATTACCCTGCTCCAGCCAGATGACTGGCATGCACATTTACGTGATGGTTTAGCATTAAAACGTACTGTACCTGATTTGGCCAAACAATTTGCTCGTGCGATCTGTATGCCAAACCTTGTTCCACCTGTAAAAACTGTGGAAGAAGCATTAGCTTACCGTGAACGTATTCTTGCTCATGTTCCAGAGGGTCTTAACTTTGACCCGCGTATGGTGCTTTATTTTACTGATTTCACCTCACCAGATGAAGTTCGTAAAATTAAAGAATCTGGACATGTAAATGCTATTAAACTTTACCCAGCAGGTGCGACCACCAATTCTGATAACGGTGTAAGTGACATTCGTAAAGTTTATGCGGTCATTGAGCAACTAGAAGAGCATCAAGTTCCGTTATTACTTCATGGTGAAGTGACTCATAACCACGTTGATATTTTTGACCGTGAAAAACGCTTCCTAGACGAAGTTTTATCACCGTTACTAAAACAGTTTCCAAAGCTTAAAGTGGTACTTGAACACATCACAACAAGCGATGCTGCGCACTTTGTTTTAGAACAAGACCGCAATGTGGCTGCAACGATTACACCTCAGCATTTATTATTTAACCGTAATGATATGTTGGTTGGTGGTATTAAACCGCATTTCTATTGCTTACCAATTTTAAAGCGTCAAACTCACCAGACCACTTTGCTTGAAGTTGCAACGAGCGGTAACCCTAAATTTTTCTTGGGTACAGATAGTGCTCCTCACTCGCAAAATGCAAAAGAAAATGCGTGTGGCTGTGCGGGCTGTTATAGTGCGCCTAATGCAATTGAACTTTATGCTCAAGCATTTGACCAAGTGGGTAAATTAGAGCGTTTAGAAGGTTTTGCAAGCCACTTTGGTGCAGACTTCTACGGGCTACCACGTAATACTTCTACCATTACTTTGGTAAAAGAAGATAACCTCGTTCCGGAATCTTTTGATTATTTAGATGATCAAAAAATTATCCCGCTGCATGCCGGGAAAACGCTGCAATGGAGAAAAGTGTGACACAAGAAACCTCTGTCCCGGTCATTGGCCAACGTTTTCGTGGCTTCTTACCTGTTGTTGTTGACGTTGAAACGGCAGGGTTTAATGCCCAGACAGATGCATTGCTAGAAATTGCGTGCATTCCAATTGTGTATGATGCTCAGGGACAATTTGTCCCTGGTCCAGCATTTCATGCACATATTAACCCGTTTGAAGGGGCTAATCTCGATCGTCGTTCGCTGGACTTTATTGGTATTGATCCATTCAATCCAATGCGTATTGCAATGGCTGAAGATGAGCGCACTGCATTACGCCGTATTTTTAAATCGGTGAATGAAGTCCGTAAACAGCAACACTGTACACATGCAGTCTTAGTGGGCCACAATGCGCATTTTGACCTTGGTTTTGTACAAGCAGCAATTGCGCGTACAAGTACAAAAAACCAAAACCCATTTCATAGCTTTTCTGTGATGGATACGGTTACTTTAAGTGCTGTTATGTTTGGACAAACCGTGCTTGCGAAAGCGTGTATTCAAGCTGGAATTGAGTTCGATGGCAAAGAAGCACACTCTGCTTTGTACGATACTCAGAAGACTGCTGAACTGTTTTGCTATATTTTGAACAAACTGTCACCTTACCTTCTTGACAGTTTGGTGGCGGCTTCTTAAGATACCGCCATCCTCAACGTCCCTATCGTCTAGAGGCCTAGGACATCGCCCTTTCACGGCGGTAACCGGGGTTCGAATCCCCGTAGGGACGCCATATTCTCTTCTTATAAAATTCCTTTCTATTTTATTTTTATATTTCTAATTTTCTGTATTTCCAAATAAAATACACTTGTACATATATATCACTGATCCAGTATTTCCTTTACATAGATTTACAATATAATAATTCTTATTTTTATACTGATATTTATTATCAACAAGGTTTTAAATGGATCTTAAGCTTCGCCTCCTCTCCCTGAGCATCGCTCAACTATGCTGTATTTCAAGTACTTTCGCAGAAACCCATAATTCCTCAACAACGCTCGCTACCATTAAGATTAAAGCCCAACAAGCTGCCGACCAAGCTTATAAAGTCGATAGTTCAAGTAGCGCAACACGTAGTGAAGTCGCATTAAAAGATACACCACAATCTGTCAGTGTAGTGACTCAAAAAGTAATTGAAGATATTGGCGCGACACGTTTAATCGAAGCGCTTGATTTAGCTGGTGGTGTGACTCGCGCTAATAACTTTGGTGGCCAAGGCTTAACAGGCTTTAATCTCCGTGGTTTCACTAGCGGTGAGTTTTACCGTAATGGATTCCCGATTAACCGTGGTTATCCAAACGCTCCAGATAGCAACACTATTGAACGTGTAGACGTTTTACGTGGACCCTCTTCTAGCTTATATGGTCGTGGTGACCCAGGTGGTACGTTTAACTTAATTTCTAAAACACCAAAGTCTGAACAACAAACCACTTTAGGTGCGCAGCTTAACAGTGAAGGTTTATATCGCACCACCGTAGACACCACAGGTAATATTCCAAATACAGAAAATATTGGTTATCGTCTAAATGTGATTGCTGAAGGCGGTGATAGTTATCGCGATCATGTCGAGTCTAAACGTTATGGAATTGCACCAGTCATTCAATGGCAAGCTTCTGATGCAACCAAAGTTACCTTTGAAGCCGATATTTTAAGAAATCAGCATCCACTTGATCGTGGCCAAACACGCTATGCAGGTCAGAAGTCTTTTAATAGTTCACCCGAAACCTATTTGTGGGAAACAGGTAAATATAACAACCAACTCTACAATGATAACAACATGACTCAATTACGAGTCGAACACGACCTTGGTAATGACTGGAAGCTGAATGCTGGTGTGCAATATTTAAATGGCAAATTGCATGGCTATGCGGTAGAGGCAAATGGCATTCAAGATGACGGAGAAACTTTAAACCGAAATTACAACTATCGCGAATTAAAATGGCAAGATACCAATGCCCAAATTAATCTAACAGGTAATTTCCAACTTTTAGGTCTAGCTCATACTTTAGTGACTGGGCTTGAATATGAAAACTACGATTACAAGTCATTTATTATTCGTTCAGATCCTAAGTCAAATAACTACCCGATCAATATTTATGATCCAGTTTTAGGCCAACCTCTCCCTGAGCTTAAAAATATTACGACCCATGACCGTGAAAATTTAAAAACAACTGCTCTTTTTGTACAAGATCAAATCGATTTAAATGAGCGTTTAAGTGCACTGCTGGGCTTGCGTTTTGAGCACTACGAACATGATTACAAAAATCTTTTACCGAATACTGCAAACTGGAATACCAGTCATGATGCATTTATTCCGCGTTTAGGTTTAGTTTTTAAAGCGCGTGATGACCTTTCAATCTATAGCAATGCTGCGAAATCTTTTAAACCTAACACTGGTGCTAGCCATAATGGAGAGGGATTTGACCCAGAGGAAGGCATGGCTTACGAGTTGGGCTTTAAATGGCAAGCACTCGACAATATGTTGTCGGTTGACTCTGCAATTTTCTATGCAAAAAAAGAAAATGTCTTAACTCTCGATCCTGTAGATTCAGCCTATAAAGTTGCTGCTGGTGAAGTTCGTAGCCAAGGTATTGAGCTAAATGTTGCAGGACAAATCACTCCAGCTTGGAAAATTATTGGTGGATATGCCTATACAGATGCAGAAGTCAGCAAAGATAATACTTTGAAAAAAGGAACCACTTTAGCCAATATTCCAAAGAATAGTTTTAATCTGTTAAATATCTATGAATTTGAAGATGGCCCTTTACAAGGCTTAGGTCTAGGCATTAATCAAAAATATATTGATAAGCGTGCAGGTCAAACAGCCAATAGCACTTATACAATGAAAGGTTATGCTGTTACAGATTTAGTTTCTTATTATCAGGCAACACCAAAACTTCGTATTAACTTAGATCTGAAAAATCTTTTTGACAAAGTTTATGATGAAAGCGCTTTCAATCTATATGCATATCCGGGTGAATCACGTACTGTTCAATTAGGTATGAGCTATACGTTCTAAATTAAAAGAACCAAACATCAGCCTTTTACCGTGTAAGATCTCTCTAGGGATAGCAGTCATTAAGAAAGCCACTGTCTAAAAATACAGTGGCTTTTATTTTCTCATATAAAATATTATAAATTTATGATTTATAAATATTTTATTATACTTAAACTATGTTCTACCCTATACTAAAAACAGATCAGAACTATAATTTGAACATAACATGCAAATTCGATTATTTCATTTACAAAATTCACGCTCTCAACGCATTATTTGGTTTTTAGAAGAATTAGGACTCAACTATGAGCTCATCACGAAATATCATTCAGATGAAAACAAAAATAATAACTCACCGCATCAATTATCAAAATTTCCAACCCTCGAAATTATTGAACACGGACAAACTGCAATTTTGGCTGAAACCTCAGCAATCCTAGATTATTTCTCTCATTTACACCCACAACTGGGGCAGAGTAATTTAGGAAATCAACAACTTCAAAATTTTTATTATTGGAAAAATTACTGTGAGGCGACATTCATCCCAGATTTGGTACTCAAACAAATCTTTCACCAAATTGCAGAGCGTACTCCTTTTCTGGTTCGTTTCGTTCCAAAACTTTTAAAATATGGATTTGATCAAGGCTATCTCAATCAATCATTACAACGACACATGAATATGATTGATAAACATTTAGAACGTCACTTATGGTTTGCTGGAGATCAGTTTACTACTGCTGATATTTTGATGTGGTTTCCGTTACTGACTTGCTCACCAAATTACAGCCAGTTTAAACATATACAGCGTTATCTGACCCAAATAGAAAACAGACCTGCCTTTAAAAATGCTCTAATTAAAGGTCAATGGTCTGCTTCTACTTTTCAAACTTACTGGGCTATTGCTTGGTAATTTATTTATGCAGATTTACGTGAATTCACGCGCCCCTGAACAACGGCCTTAATATTGCCCTTCGCGTAATTTAAAAACACAATTAAAGGCGATAGTTTTGGATTTGGTTTTTTACCCTGCCCAATTGCTTTAAATTGTGCTGCGTACCAAATAATTTCCATAATCGCCATCTTATCGACAAAAGGTAAACCTGTTTTAATTGGTTTTACGGCATAGCGAACATCTTGACCTGCGATTAAACGGTCAGTTAAATCTGTTTCAACAGCAAGTGGACGAGCAATACCAATAAAGTCACATGCCCCACTTGCTAGAGCAGCGTTCATGCCTTCTACCGTACGGAAGCCACCTGTCACCATAAGTTTACATTTTACATGCTGACGGATTTTTTCAGCGAAATCTAAGAAGTATGCTTCACGTGCAATGGTACTTGCTTTACGTTTATCGGCTTTTGCGCCAGCCATTGCAGGTGCTTCATAAGTACCACCTGAAATTTCAATTAAATCAATTCCTGCTTCATCAACGGCTTTAAATACCGAAATTACATCTTCTTCGCTAATACCACCGCGCTGGAAGTCAGCAGAGTTAAGCTTCACTGAAATAATAAAATTCTCTGAAGTTGCTTCACGTACCGCTTTATAAACCTCTAGTAAAAAACGACTACGATTTTCAACTGAACCGCCCCACTGATCTGTACGCTTATTGGTTAATGGCGATAAAAACTGACTAATTAAATAGCCATGTGCACCATGTAATTGTACCCCTTCAAAACCTGCTTTTTCACAAATATGAGCTGCTGTCGCAAAACGTTTAATAATATCTAGAATTTCGTCATGAGTAAGTTCACGTGGCGTTCCAAACATGGTTGCTAAAGCTGGGCTAAAAGGTACCGCTGATGGCGCTACAGTCTCTTTATTTAAGCCTTTTGGACACTGACGACCTGGATGCGATAATTGAATCAACTGAACCATGCCATATTTTTTACCTAATGCCGCCCACTCTTTTAAGCGCTCTAGGTCACGTTCAGTTTCAATAACAACAACACCCGGTTCATTTTTTGCGCTGGCATTTACCATGACATTACCCGTAATTGCACAGCCAAGCTCACCTTTTGCCCATGCACCATATAAACCCAAATGTAAGTCATTTGGTTGGCCTTCATAATTTGCAAGCGCTTCACTCATTGCGCCTTTAATAATTCGGTTTTTAAAGGTGGTATTGCGTATCGTAATGGGTTGAGCAATCTGGTTCATGGTTAACCTCTGTTCTTTGAATTTTAGAGCAATTACTCTAATTTAAATGAGTTATTGGGCATGTCAAGTCATAATCGATAACTGACAATAGCACATGTCAATTTTAAAAAATATAAAAATATGCAACTTTTTGCATTAGAAGTTTAACCAAAATTTATTTATATAAAACAATCAATTAAAAATATTTTTAAAAGGATGCTTTAATTAACTGTTTCGTATATTCACTTTGAGGCTTAGAAAATAAGAGTTCAGTTTTCTGATATTCAACAACTTTTGCATGACGTAATACCATCACTTTATGGCATATTGCTTTTACTATATTGAGATCATGACTAATAAAAATATAACTTAACTGCTCAGTTTGCTGTAATTGTCTCAACAACTTGATCATGGCTTTTTGCGTGGTCCGATCTAAGGCAGAGGTAGGTTCATCCAAAATTAAAAGTTTCGGTTGCACCACCAAAGCTCTGGCTAAGGCGACACGTTGACGCTGTCCACCTGAAAGTTCATGAGGATAACGGTGTTGAAAATCTTCAGCCAATTCAACTTTTACCAATACAGATTCAACTTGCTGTTTGATCTCGTTATCAGCTACTGCTTTCACTTTCAATCCTTCAGCAATAATCTGCCCTACTGTCATACGCGGGTTTAAACTTCCAAATGGGTCTTGGAATACAAGTTGAAAATCTGATCTCATCAAGCGTAGGGCTTTAGGCTGTAGCTGATTTAAATCTTGACCTAAAAAAATAATCTGCCCTTCACTTTTAATAAGTCGGACCAAAGCCATCGCCAGGGATGATTTACCAGCACCACTTTCACCAACCACCCCAAGCGATTCACCTTGAGCAAGATCAAAACTCAAATCTTCTATTGCGGTGAAATACCCTTGAATGCGATTTAAAATTCCTTTTCTTATAGGAAACTGCACGCTGAGCTGTCGAACTGATAAAACATTCTGTTGAGCAGGTCTAGACTCTACACTTCCAAAATCATGATCTAACAACTGTGCTGTATAAGTTGTTTTAGGATTTGCAAAAATTTGGCTCAGTTCACTTTGCTCTACTACACGCCCACTTTGCAATACAATAAGTTTTTCAGCATAGCGATGTACTAAATTTAGGTCATGGCTAATTAAAATAAGTGCCATCCCATATTTGCTTTGCAAAGATTTTAATAGCTCTAAAATCTGTATCTGTAAAACTACATCCAACGCAGTAGTAGGTTCATCAGCAATCAAAATTTTAGGCCGAAGTGCCAATGTCATCGCGATCATGACACGTTGTCTTTGCCCACCAGAAAGCTCATGAGGATAACGTTTTAAAATTTGTTCTGGTTCGACAATTCCAACATCTTTTAGCAGTTCAACTATTTGTTGTCGAACCTCGCGTTTTGAAAAACCTGATAAAAGAAGGTTTTCTCCTATAATTTTTTCAACCCGATGGA
Source organism: Acinetobacter sp. 1542444 (assembly GCF_000581835.1). Classification (NCBI taxonomy): domain Bacteria; kingdom Pseudomonadati; phylum Pseudomonadota; class Gammaproteobacteria; order Moraxellales; family Moraxellaceae; genus Acinetobacter; species Acinetobacter sp. 1542444. The sequence continues at coordinate 286,420 of NZ_JEYA01000002.1, forward strand.
GCGGATTTAACGCAGTAGCAGGCTCTTGAAAAATCATAGCGATTTGTCGACCACGTAAATTTGATTGAGCTCTTTCATCTAGCTCAAGCATATTTTGTGAACCAATCCAGACCTGACCCGTTATTTCTAATTTTTCTTGTAGCAAGCCCATTATTGCTAAGCAGCTTATCGATTTACCTGAACCACTTTCGCCCACAATAGCCAATGTTTCCCCTTCATTCAAGTAAAAATTCAGATCTTCTAATAAAACCTTTCGGTCTTTGGTCTGAACCGAAAGTTGCTCTACTTTTAATAATGCTAAAGCGGGATTTAAGTTATTTTCTTGGGTCAAACGCTTCACGGGCCGCCTCCCCAATATAAATTAAAAGTGAAAGAACAATCGCCAGACTAAAAAAGCCTGAAATTGCTAACCATGGCGCATCTAAATTATTTTTACCTTGTAGTAATAATTCACCTAAAGAGGCCGCATCTGGCGGTAGACCATATCCTAAAAAATCAAGAGCAGTTAAAGCGCTAATGTTAGTTGTTAAAATAAAAGGTAACTGAGACAAACTCGAACTGATCGCATTTGGCAAAATATGCCTAAAAATAATCGCACGATCAGTCACTCCCAATACTTGGGCTGCACGAACGTAATCAAGCTGACGAGCTTTTAAAAACTCTGCCCTAACAATGCCCACCAAAACGGTCCAGCCGAAAAACAACATAATGAAAAATAGCCAATATACATTTGGAACAAACATACTGACTAAAATCATGACCATAAAAAGCATGGGTAAGCCATTCCAGACTTCAACTAAACGTTGCCCCAATAAATCGACCCAGCCGCCATAATAGCCTTGAATAGCACCAACGGTAATTCCAAATAAAGCAGAACAAAAGGTTAAGGCTAAGCCAAAAAGCAACGATACTCTTAATCCATAAAGAATACGCGCAAGAACATCCCTTCCCTGATCATCTGTTCCCAACCAGTTTTGCTTGGAAGGTGGTGATGGCACAGGAACTGCCAAGTCTAAATTGGGAGTTTGATATGAAAATTGAATGAGGGGCCAAACTGCCCATCCTTTAGCTTCAATAAGCGCTTGTACGGCAGGATCTTTATAGTCAGCTTCTGTTTCAAACACCCCACCAAACGCAGTTTCAGGATAAGTTTTTAACACGGGTAAATAGTAAGAATCTTCATACTTCACTAACAGGGGTTTATCGTTAGCAATCAACTCCGCGGCTAATGACAAAAACAAAATTAGACTAAATAAAATAAAGCTGGCCCAGCCCAATTTATGCTGTCTAAAACGCTGTAATCGTGTTCGCACAATCAAAGACATTATTTGCCTCCTTGCGCATTAAAGTGAATTCGTGGATCAATCCATTGGTACAACACATCACAAATGAGACGTAAAATTAGGCTAAATAAAGTAAAGAAAAACAAAACACCAAAAATAACAGGATAATCACGTTGGACAATAGCTTCAAAGCCCAACAAACCCACCCCATCTAGGTGAAAGATAATTTCTACAAATAGGTTACCTACAAAGAAAATACCTGCTAACGCTTCTGGCAATCCTGCGAGCACAACTAAAATGGCATTACGAAAGACATGCTTATATAAGACCTGTTGGCTGTTCAAACCTTTTGCATATGCTGCCAAAACGTAGGGTTTATTGAGTTCTTCTAAAAATGAGTATTTAGTTAAATAGGTTAAACTGGCAAAACCGCCTAATACCATGGTAATGAGTGGCAGAGTCATATGCCATAAATAATCGGTAACTTTGCCCCAGAGACTGAGTTGATGAAAGTTATCTGAGACTAAGTTTTGTAGTGGAAACCATTGGAAATAAGACCCACCCGCAAAAAAAACAACTAACAAAATCGCAAATACAAAACTTGGTACAGCGTACCCCACCACAAGCACTAAAGAAGTGGACCGATCAAACCAAGAGCCCTGCTGTTTTGCCTTTTTAATTCCCAGCGGAATAGAAATGAGATAAATGAGAAAAGTACTCACCAGCCCAAGTGAAATGGAAACAGGCATTTTTTCCCATAACAATTGCACGACAGATTTATCTTTAAAGAAGCTTTTTCCAAAATCTAAAGTTAAATAGCCCTTTAACATTAGAAAAAAACGTTCAGGAGCAGAACGATCAAAGCCGTACTGAGCCTTAATTTGCTCAACCATTTCAGGGCTTAACCCCTGAGCACCTTGATAATAAGTTTCTGCACTCAATGCACGGCCAATTCCCAAATCGCTTTGTGCCTGATGTATTGCTTGCTCAACTGGCCCACCTGGTGCAATTTGCACAACCACAAAGTTAATCAATAAAATGACAAACAATGTGGGAATCATTAAAAGAAGTCGCTTGAGAATATATGAACCCATATAACAGGATTTCCTTTATGGCAGGTGCTTTTTATTGTTGATGTAAATATTTGGCAACTTTTTTGGCTTTGCTTGTATCACTCCACCAATATTCTATCCCAGAAGAAAGTGCTGGTTTAACTTTAGGTTGTTGATACATATTCCAATAAGCATACCAGTTTTCACCTTTACCATAGGTCGGGATTTGATAATAACCAGCTCTAAGCATTCGATCGAGAATGCGAGTATAAATAATCTGTTGTTCACGACTTTTGCTCGTCACGAGTTTTGAAATCACTTGATCAATTACTGGATTACGAATTCCGGCATAATTGTAATTTCCATCCTGAGCTGCGGCGATACTCCCCCAAAACTGAGTTTGTTCATTTCCCGGATTGAGAGATTGCGGCAAATTCATTGTGGTCATGTCAAAATCGTAACGGCGAGTCCGTTCTAAATATTGCGGAGCATCAACCTGACGCAAATTAACTGCAATACCTAATTTTTTTAAGTTACGAATAAAAGGTAGAAGTGTTCGTTGTTTACCATCTTGCTGAATTAAAAACTCAAGCTGAACTTTTTTTCCTTCAGGTGTAAATAGCTGTCCTTCTTTAACTTTATAGCCAGCTTGTATCAGTAATTGCCGTGCCGTTAATAAATTCTGACGATTGAAACCACTCGCATCCGACACTGGATATTTCCAATCTGCTAACACACCTTGCTGCATGAGTGGAGATAACTTAGGTAATAACGGTTTTAACAACTCTAATTCAGTTTTTGAAGGTCGACCTGTTGCTGCTAATTCACTATTTTCAAAATAACTTTGTAGGCGCTGATATTGTCCATAAAACAAAGCTTTATTCTGCCATTCAAAGTCATAGGCATAGGTTAAGGCTTGTCTAAAACGAATATCATTTAAAGGTTTTCGTCGCGTATTAAAAACATAGCTTTCAGTGGCGATAGGATTATGATGACGAAACTTATATTGAGTAACCAACCCTGCTTTTACGGCTGGAAACCGGTAATCAGTTACCCATTTTTTAGGATTAGTTTCTTCATGCAAAGTGTATTGCCCAGATTTAAATCCTTCAAAAGCAATATCCCAATTTCGATAATAGACATATTTTAATCGGTCAAAGTTATAACGCCCCTTATTAATAGGTAAATCTTTTGCCCAATAATTTGGGTTCCGTTTATAACTAATACTTCTGCCCGGATCAACTCGTTCAACTACATATGGCCCCGAACCAATAATCGGTTGTAGGGTAATTCGGCTAAAATCTCTTTTTTGCCAATCTACTTTTGAATAAATGGGTAAGGTTGCCAAAATGAATGGCATTTTAGGATTATGTGTAGACTTAAAAATAAACTTTACTTGATGAGTATTTATTACTTCTGTTTTAGCCAAATCGGCAAGGTACATTTGCAAACCTAAATTAGATTTAGTCTGATAGGCATCAAAACTAAATTTAACATCTGCCGCAGTGACTGGCTGCCCATTACTAAAACGCGCTTTAGGGTTTAAATAGAAAGTCACTAATTGCGTTTTTTCTGGGTCATAACTCACTTTTTGAGCCAAAAGCGGATATAAAACTCCAACCTCATCAAGTGATTGAGTCATTAAGGTATCAAAAAGATAATTAACGCCTTCTGTAGCATTCCCTTTCCCATTCATACTATTGAGGTTATCAAAAGTTCCTTGAGCTGCCTGACTTAATAGGCCACCTTTAGGTGCATTAGGGTTTGCATATGGCATAGCCATCATTTCTAAATACTTAGGCTTAGAATGAATCGCTATATATGAAGTGGTTTGCTGTGCAGAAAAAACACTATGGGAAATGACACTGAGCCCGACTAGCAGGCTCAGTTGAAAAGATGATTTATGCATAAGTTACTAATTATTTTATAAATTAGGCACTTTAATCACATCACCAATGCGAAGCTGAGTAGAAGGCGTTAAATTATTCAGCTCAGCCAATAAATTGGTTTCTAAACCATATTTACTCGCAAGACCGATTAAGGTATCACCACGCTTCACTTTGTATTCCACGACAGTTTTTGGAATCACAATATTCTGACCGCGCTGTAAGTTAGCATTTGCTTTTAATGCATTCATTTCAGCCAGTTCACGCACTGAAATACCAGCACGGCTCGCAATACTATTTAAAGACTCACCAGATTTAACCGTATATCTTTCAGTGTTTTTACCAGCAGCAACTGTTTTAGTTGAAGACTTAGTATCTACTTTAGCTGTTTCAACTGTAGGCACATCACCCGTTAGCTTTAAACGCTGCCCCACACGAACGCTACTGTTGCGTGAAAGACCATTTAATGAAGCAAGGTAGTCCAGCTGTAAGTGGTAGCGATTAGCGATATTACCTAAGCTATCACCAGATTTAACTGTATAAGTTTCTGGTGTTTCTTCTTTGGCGTTTTTAGAAGATTTAGTTGGCACTTCTTCAACCGTACCTGTTAGTTTTAAGCGTTGACCAGCACGCAAACCAGCAGTACGAGACAAACCGTTTAGGTCAGCCAAATAGCTTGTTTGCAAATTATATTTACTCGCAATCGCATTTAAGCTATCGCCAGACTGTACAACGTATTGCTCTGGAACACTTAAGCCTGCCGGTACTTTTAAAGTTTGACCAAGCTGTACATGGCTATTTGCTTTTAAGTTATTTAATTCGGCTAACTCAGCTAGGCTAATTTTTGATTTAGTTGCAATACTCGATAAAGTATCACCACGTTGTACTTTATAGCCTTCTATTTTATAAGAAACACTTGCTGATGCTTTCTCAGATTTACTAGAAGCCTTAGTTTCAGCAACTTCATCTACAGAAATATCTTGTGTAGGCACATTAATTTTTTGGCCTACCATTAAGTTACTGCCCGCAGTTAATCCCGGTGTTAATTCAGCAAGTTCCTGATTAGAGAGCGCATAACGATCTGCAATCAATTTAAGGTATTCACCGCGCTTAACAGTATAGCTTTTAGTTGCTATACGTTTTGCACTTGCCTGAACAGCTTTCGGTTCTGCTTTAGCACTTAAGCGACTATTTTTTGGTTCTTTTAACTGTAGTTTTTGCCCAACAAATAAGCCATCAGTCACTGATAAATCGTTATATTCAGCCAATTGTCTTACTGACAAATTAAACTGGTTAGCCACACCACTTAAGCTATCGTTAGCCTGAACGACATATACATCTGGTTTAGCTGTGCTTTTTGAAGTCGTTTGAGTTTCTTGTGGCTTAGCATCATAAAGGTAAAGCGTTGAACCAACATATAACGTCTTTTCAGGATCAATCTGGTTCCACTTAGCAACATCGCGCCAGTTTACGCCGTTTTTCATCGCAATAACGGCTAAAGTATCACCTGGTAAAACTGTATAGGTACTACGTTTGCCTTTTGGCTGCACAACCACTACATCTGTGTCAGTTTTAATGTAAGGCTTGTCTTTATTGCGCTGCCCATCTTCAGAATTAGCTACAGTCACATCTTCAGCTAAAGTTTTTGGATATGCAAAACCTTTACTTACTTCTTTACCTTGTTGCTCTGCAACTGACTGACTTGTTTGAATCGCAGTTAACTTAATTTTGCCATCATAAGGATCAACAATTTCTGTTCCTTGTGGTGCAATAGCTTTCAACTCGGCAACTACTTGATCTTTTTCAGCCTGCGTTGGTTGTGGCTCTAAAGCTTGTTGAACTGTTTCTTTTTCACCTTCAGCTCGAACTGCCGCTAAAATCTTTTCACGTTCTGCAGCCGAGATTGGTGGCTCTGTCTTCACTTGCTTAATATTTGCCGCAGGTGTCACAGCAACAGGAATACGTGGAGCACTTGGTACATCAGCCGAAGCTGCAAACGCGGCTAAAGCATCAGACCCACGTGGAGTTGAAGTTTTTACCGTGGTAGAGCTACTCGTTGTTTTAGTAGGTGTTGACGGTTTAACCGGTTGAACCTGATTTGCAGGCGTGGTTTTAATTGTCACAGATGTTGAAGCACTTACATCTGGCTTAGATGGTGAGGTCACATTTGCCCACCAACCTGAACCACTGCCTGACTTCATACCTTTTAATTTATTATCAATTGAAGGACTTAAATCGGCTGGAATCAAGATACGCATTGGACTTGCTGGATCCACCATTTCACCACGATATCCCGGGTTTAATGCATAGAGTTCCGAACGACTTAATCCAGCTACAGACGCAATTTCATTCAATGATAAAGGTGCAGATAAAGTCACTTCACGGAAATGGGGTCTATTTGCAATAGGCGGCAAAGAAATACCGTAAGCTTTTGGATTTTTAATAATTTGGGCAACAGCCAAGAAACGCGGAACATAGTTCATGGTTTCTTGAGGTAATTTTAAAGACCAATAATCAGTTGGTAAACCTGCTGCCTGATTTCGGTTAATTGCTTGTTGAATACGGCCCGGTCCAGCGTTATAGGCTGCTAAAGCAAGCTCCCAAGAACCGAATTGGTTATATAAGCTTCCTAAAAACTCATAGGCAGCACGAGTCGACTCAACAACATCTCGACGGCCATCATACATGCCTGTTTGCTTTAAGCCATAAATACGGCCAGTGCTCGGAATAAACTGCCATAAACCTGCTGCGGCTGCGCTACTTGTTGCAGCTGGGTCATATGAACTTTCAATTACAGGTAAGAGTGCAAGTTCTGTCGGCAAACCACGGCGTTCAGCTTCTTTAACTGTATGGTACAAATAACGACTTGCACGGGCACTTAAACGATCAAGATAAGGCTGACGAGAAATAAACCAACTACGCTGAGCTTCAATACGTGAATCCCAATGGTTCAAATCCATTTTGAAACCAACAGACATACGTTTCCAGACATCACCATGCTTTAAAATAAGCAGACGGTCACCCTCTACAGCACGCATATCAGTTGCTGAAAGTAAGTCTTCCAATGAATCAAGACTACTCGCATCTAAATAACCTGCACCACTGACCTGTTTCGATTTTGAGGTTTTTGCAGATTGCGGAGTCGATGAACAGCCTGTTGTAATACCCAACGCAGCTAACGCAGAGCTAAGTACGGTAATTTTAAACAATGATGCTGCAGATGGCTGCCACACAAATGTGGTTGGTTTATACATAAAAACTTCCAAACAACTCGCGTAATATTTTTTTGGGGTCTGCCCACAAACCCTAGGTCTTCGATGCCATTGTAGTAAAGCATGCAAGATAGACAAGGCAATAATTTAATGTCATTTGCATGGAAATGTTACAAGAAATTAAAAAAACCTTGCTTTGATACGATGGAACCGAACTTTTTGCGTATACAATACACCATATTCAGTTCTTTTTCTTTTAGTTTAGGTTTCGATTTATGTCTCAAACAATCACACTGTATGTTGATGGTGCATGTCGTGGCAATCCAGGTTTAGGTGGTTGGGGCGCATATGTCATTACTGAGCAGGGTGAACATAAATTATTTGGCGGTGAGCCTGATACGACCAATAACCGTATGGAACTCACTGCTGCCATTGAAGGTGTTTCATTTTGTCCAACCGATGCACATTTGATTATCTGGACAGATTCAAATTATGTGAAGCAAGGTATTACTGAGTGGATTCATGGTTGGAAAAAGAAAAATTGGAAAGATGTAAAAAATCCTGACCTTTGGCAGAAATTAGATGCTGTCTGTGCAGGTAGAAATATTGAGTGGAACTGGATTAAAGGCCACGCAGGACACCCTGGCAATGAAATGGCAGACCAGCTTGCTAATTTAGGTGCAGACAAAACTGCGAAAGAACTCAAGCAACCACAGTCTGCCACTGTATCGCAAGATATAAAAAAGCATGAACAGGACTGGTTGCTAGATGACCCTTTCGGGTTTGATCTGGCTGACGCAACAGAAGAAGAAAATATTCATCTTGAAATAACTGAAGAAGTTGAGATGATTATTGTGGAAGAAGAAATTATTGAAGTTGAAACTGCCGAACAAGAAAGTAAGCAGCCAAACAACAACATTCATCCTCAAATCGTTGTGACCGAAGCCAAATTAAAATTACAGGGTCCTCGACAACTCATTCTCGATACGGAAACCACTGGTTTTTATTTCCAAGATGGCGACCGCATTATTGAGGTGGGCGCGATTGAGATGATTAACCGTAAACTTACGGGTAGTTCGATTCATATTTATATTAATCCACAAAAACCAGTGGGAGACTCAGAAAATATCCACGGTATCAGTGATGATTTCTTAAAAGATAAACCGCTCTATGCGGACATTGCTGACACCTTATTTGACTATCTCAAAGGTGCAGAGATTATTGCCCACAACGCGACCTTCGATATGAACTTCCTTGATATGGAGTTTAAACGCGTAGGGCTTCCTGCACTTTCTGAAGTATGTGAGGTAACGGATACTTTAGCTTTAGCGAAAAACAAACATCCGGGACAAAAGAACTCCCTTGATGCGCTTGTAAGACGTTATGAAATTCCAGCACGTGACCGTACTTTCCACGGCGCATTACTCGATGCTGAAATTCTTGCAGATGTCTACTTGGCAATGACTGGTGGTCAGGTTTCTTTTGATATAGATGCCTTATCTCAGAGTGAAAATAGCCAGCAAACAACCAATAGAAGCAGAGTTCAAATTGACCTTCCTGTAATTTACCCTTCAGATGAAGAGTTAAATACACATGAGACTTGGGTCAAAGAATATGAGGAAAAACACGGAGAACCTTGCCTTTTTGCAAAATAAATTTTTGATTCTTTAGTGTTTTTAGCTTTTCCCCTTTGTAAGTTAAGTTATATTAGTCGCATAGATTTTTAGCTCAAGTTATTGAGCACTACGAATATAACAATTGATTTTTTGCAAAGGGGAACGTTTATGTCTGAGCATACGTCGATTCATTTCGATCCAACAGCTTTACTCATCATTAAACATGAAATTGATCGTTCAATAAAACTGGTAGAAGGTGCGGTAAGTACCTTAATTGAAGAACAAACTCTCCCTTTTGGTATTGATGATGCATTAGAACAGTTTAAACAATGCACTCAAGTTCTACGTTTAATTGATGTTCCTTATCTTGCAAAAATCACTCAGTATTCAACTGAATTGATGCAAAAAATTATTGCGAATCCAACCCAAATTAATACGGATGATGTGGTTGCCCTAAGCGAAGGCACGACCATGGTAAAGCGCTATATTGAATTTATCTGTTTGCGTGAAATACAAGTTCCACAATTTCTTCTTACGACCTTAAATAATTTAGAATTGGCTTTAAATAAGCCACTGACTACCTCCGGACAAGCTATTGTTCCTTTACTTGCAAATACTTCGCTTGAACTGCCCTTGCCTGAAATATTAATTAGTGAAAAAACTCAGTTCATCCATCAACTATACAAACTATCTCTACACCAATTTTTAAAAAAGACAGCCTCAGCTCAGAATTTTCAAGCCTTTAAACTTATTGCAACCTATTTGGTCAGCATGGCGAATACTCAGCCAAGCCAAAAATATTGGCAGCTCGTCAATTACGCTTTTAACCATATTGATGACCTCCTTTTAAATGATTCACGCCTACGTGTACTGATTAATATTGAAAGTCATATTGCTCTATTTTTAGCAGCGCCCGAAAGTTTTGAGCCCAATTTAGCTGCCTTCGCAGATATTTTAAGTATTGTTATTGCTCAAGAAGATGAGATTGCTCACCATATTCGTAAACAGCTTCATATTGGTGATGAAACACCAACTGATACTCAATTACTCATTTTAAGTCGCCATCTCTTTGGTCCGGACTTTGACACGATGCACACAGTCAGCCAATTAATCTTAGATGAAATGAATAAGGTGCGGAACGATATTGAATACAACTATCAAAATATGTCGCCTGAAAAAGCACAGCAACTACAAGCGAGCCTTTTACAACTGGCTCATACCTTTAAACTTCTAAACCTTGATAAAGCCGCATCTGCTCTTTCTCAACAAGCCAGCAGTTTAAGTCAACTTAACATTTTAAGTGATGAAAACTATGCTCAGCAGCTGATGAACAGTATTTTATCTGCCATGAACTCAATTGGTATTTTGGTACGCAATTACACGTCAAATCGTCTACAACTTAGCGTGAATAATACGGCTATTTCTTTAGATCGTCTTGATGAAGCTCACCAAGCTTTGCTTACTGAGACAAAAAATTTAATTGATTTTATCTGCCAAAGTCTTACTTTGTATGCCAATGACCAGACACAAAATATTGAAGCCATCGCAGGTTCATTAAAAGAGTTAGCGGGTGCAGCCGAATTTTTAGGAAGTACGACTCAACAACATGCTTTACTCCAAACTGCCCAATTTGTTCAAGAGCAACTTGAACAAAGCCAGCCTTTTAATACAGACCAAATTCACTGTATTTTTAACGTATTAGCAGGCATTGACATGTTAGTTGACAATTTAAAAAATAAACAACCTGTTCTACAATCCATGTTTAATGTAGCATTGTCGAGTAGTCAACAACTTCAAAAAAAGGCAGCTTAATGTCTGAATTATCACTTGCTTATATTTTCCATCATCAACAATTACTGGTTGACCAGAATCTCCAACTACCCAAAGTCGAAAAGTTAGCAAGTGATTTACTTTTCACTCATGATGAGCAAGTCATTGCACGTGACTTGCTTGCTGAGGAACCTATCCCCGAAGGCTTACAGCTTGTTCCAATTCGCCAGCTTATTACCAGCTGGTCGAAAGAACAGTTTTTGCAGGCGAGCCGTGCTGTTCAATTACTTGAATGGCGACGAAACCATAAGTTTTGTAGCCACTGTGGACATCCGACGGAAGTTCATCCAACCGAATATGCAATGGTATGCCCTTCTTGTCGCTACCACCAATATCCTCGTGTAAACCCTTGCATTATTACCGTCATTACTCGAGGTGATGATGAAATCTTGCTGGCTAAGTCAGTTCACAATAAAACCAACATGTATGGTTTGATTGCAGGTTTTGTTGAGGTGGGCGAAACACTTGAAGAGGCAGTACAACGTGAAGCCTTTGAAGAAGTCGGTTTAAAACTTAAAAATATTCAGTATATGTCCAGCCAGCCTTGGCCATTCCCAAGTAACCTTATGGTAGCATTTCGGGCAGAATATGAGTCGGGTGAAATTAAGCTTCAAGAAGAAGAAATTGCAGATGCCCAATTCTTCAAAATTGATCAATTACCTGAGATTCCGTTTAAAGGAAGTATTGCTCATTCAATGATTATGCAGATTACCCAAGCTGGGTAATCTGCCGTGTTTTAAACGAGACTCTCGTTTAAAACACTTCTTCGAGAAAATGTAAGATCGTTCTTTTCGTTCTGAAATAGTGGCTAATAAAGCTAGAAAGACTGGCCAAAATTGTAATATGTCCAGTTTTAGGAATCACAGCGATATGGCTGTGATTTCCACTCTGTCTTAAAGCCCGATCCAAATCCAATGTATTCTCTTTGCCGACAAGCTGATCATTTTCAGCCATGAGCAAGTAATGTTTAATACTATTTTGATTGACGAAATAGTATGGCATCACCTCTTGATAAGAAATACTTTGATCAAAAGCATCTTCTGCAAGTGGGTCACCCTTATAATCAAAATGATAAGGTCCAGCTAAACCGAAAATCGCCTTAATATTTCCTAAACATTGAATAGGATTTGGCGTTGGGTGATAAACAGCAGACATTACATTAAATGCCCCTGCCGAATGTCCCATAAGCACAACATTTTCTGTAGAAATTTCTAGTTTGTCTTGGTTTTGATGTAAATAATTCAATGCCTGAGTCAGGTCATCAACAAAACTCGGAAAAATATTTTTAGGAGCTAATTGATAGTTGATAACTGCAACGTCATAGCCTTCTTTAGCAAACGTCTCACCAATAAAAAGATAATCTCGCTTATTACCATGTTGCCAAGCACCACCATGTACAAAAACAATAAGAGGCTGATGTGCTAGTTTTTTAACAGATCGGTAAATATCCAAACGGTGACGCGGCTTTAGACCATAACGTACATTTGCGACCTGTTCAAAACCATCTTTTGGCGTAAAACGGTTTAAAGCAAAACTCCCCAAATCATAAAGGCGGAACTCTTTATAAAGAGTTCGCGCCTGTTCAATTTTACTTTGTAGTTGTTCAATCAGATTCATATATTACTGTGCATTCGAAGCTGGATCTGTTTGGTCAGGATCAATTGCAACAGGAGTTTGAACTGTTGGTTGAGCAATGACGTTATTAATAATTGGTGTAGTCGTTGCACTAGCAGTACTCGCCGCTGGCGCAGGTGCTAAATCAACGTTATCAATTAAAGTAACAATTTTAGTCACGTTACCCACATTTTGTAAGACGCTATTCAAATCATTAATTTCAGCAGTATTTAAACGTCCCATGACATAAAGTACGCCGTCTTCGGTATGTACGAGAACCTTACTATCAGAAACTACAGGTGCCTTCATTAAAAGCGCACGTGTATTTGCAGTTACACCAGCATCTTGCATGATCGTGTTATAGCTGACCTTATTACCCACGGTAATGTAGTTATGTACAGCTTTTACATCACTCATGGCTTTAAGATTGTCTTCTGCCAATTGTTTCAAGTATGGGTCTGGCACTTGTCCTGTTAATAAAACAGTACTATGGAAACTTTCGATATTAATACGTGATTGTTTAAAACGCTGATCAAGCTTATAGAGGTTAATATTCGCTGTACGTTTAATTGAAGAATCAATGAATACCTGACCTAAGCTACGTACACCACTATCTGTTCCGACTGGAGCTGTACCTGTTCCACCAGAAATAAAACTTGCGCAACCTGACAAACTTGCGACACAAAGCGCTGTTACAGCAATACGTTTCAACACTCCACCAGACTCCTATCAATCTCTTCTTGGCTTGATCATAAAATATCGATTTTAATTTGCTCAAAAGAGTAATGAACTCTTAATCCAAAGTAAATGCATTTTCGATCCATTGCAGATCATAATGGAAATTTGAAAAGTCTTGCTGTACTGTTTTTGCAATTTTCTGTGGAAAATCAAAACAAATCACATCAAAACGACAATAAAAATCCTGATAAGATGGGTAGCGCTGTAAAAAACGCATCGCGGTTTTAATAATTTTCTTCTGCTTTGCTCTTGTCACCATTTCGCAAGCCTGTCCATAACTCCCTATAGTACGTGCCTTTACCTCAACAAAAACCAGCTCTTGCCCTCTTTTAACAATCAAATCCACTTCACCACGGCGTGAATGGTAATTACTGGTTACCCATACATAGTTTTGCTTTTGCAACAGGTTTAAAGCTGTTTGCTCTGCCCATTTCCCCAACTGCTGCGCTAATAACATTTTTATCTTCCCCAAATTAAAAGTAGCACCACATATTTTGATGCTTAAATTATTTCGTTAAATCCACCCGTACTTTTTGATTTAAATTGAACAAATGAAAATCAGATCATTTTGGAAAAGCAAAGGTTGGCAGACATTGTTCACGCCCAAATCATAATTTCGGGTAAACTACCCCATTAAAATTGTTTATCTGTACGGAGTAAAACCAAATGAGTGCTCAGTTATTTGTTGTAGCCACCCCAATCGGGCACTTAGATGATATGACTTTCCGCGCAATTGATATTTTAAAATCAGTTTCTATCGTAGCTGCCGAAGATACTCGTCAATCAGCACAATTATTTAAGCACTATAATATATCGACTCAACTTACTGCATGTCATGACCACAATGAAAGTAATAAAATTGAGCAGTTAGTTCAAAAATTACTTGCAGGCGATAACATTGCTTTAATTAGTGATGCCGGTACACCACTTATTAGTGACCCTGGTTTTAAGTTAGTTCGAGCTGCTCAAGAACATGGCATTAGGGTTGTTCCTGTGCCTGGCGCATGTGCTGCAATTGCTGCTCTAAGTGCAGTAGGTCTACCGAGCGATCGTTTTAGTTTTGAAGGATTTTTGCCATCAAAAGCTTCTCAACGTATTTCTCAATTAGAAAAACTCAAAAATGAAACTCAGACCTTAATTTTCTATGAAGCACCACACCGTATTTTAGAATGTGTAAAAAATATGGCTGAGGTATTTGGTGAAAACCGTCCTGTAGGTTTCGCACGTGAAATTACCAAAACCTTTGAAACCATCAAAAAAATGACTTTAAAAGATTTGGTCAGTTTTATAGAAAATGATCACAACCAAGAAAAAGGCGAAATTGTTCTTGTAGTTGGCGGTGCACCAGAAAAGACAGATCTGGAACAAGAAAAACTAGATGAACTTTTAAAGCGCTTACTTCAAGATTTATCTGTTAAAGCGGCATCTCAACTGGCTGCTGATTTAACAGGAGTTAAGAAAAAAGTCGCTTATCAACGTGCGCTTGAGTTAACACAATCTTAATCTTTTGATTAAGCACAGTGATGAATAATAAATTTTCTTCATCATCACTGTGCATGAATTTTGCATAATAATATTAAAGATAAAAATAAGAGTATTTACATGAATGTACAGTTTGGAAAGCTTGGGCCGCATGAAGAGTGTGAACTAGAATTACTACTTTCAGGCGAGAAACCTATCGCTTTGTTTTATGATCTACTACCTACCGAGTTTTTAGAGCATCTCGAGCAAGGTACTTTATCTATGCTGAGTAAAGACATTGAAACCTCTTTACCTTTACCATTTTCAATTATGCTGATCTACAAAGATGCACCTTTAGCAAATTTAAATGAACTTGTGTTATGTATTGAAAAATCACTAAAGGAGACTCAGCTCGAAGATCACTTAGAGCTTGACCGTAGAATCGGACAGCTTTTAGGTTACTCAACACAAGATATAGAGTTTTATATTCAGTATGTTTCAAATTTTTATGCCCGCTCACGGACTTAAATTTATCTCAATATCTTTTTCGCTGACTGAACAATTGTCTCAGTTAATACATCAAGTTGCTGTGACTGTCTTTTCCAGTGGTGCCAATATAAAGGAACATCAAGTTCGGCTTCAGGCATAATATCAACAAGTGTTCCATTTTCGAGTAGTGGCTGAACCTGCAACTCGGGCACCATGCCATAGCCTAAACCTAATTGAATTGCTTTGACGAAAGCATCTGTTGCTGGAATAAAACTATAAGGATAACTTTGCATCGGTAAACCGTATCCTTTTAGTAAGACCTCTGAATGCATTAAGTCTTTATGATTAAAAATAACTGCTGGTGCTTTTCTTAATGCATCTCTATTCACTCCGGCACTAAACCATTTATTTACAAATTCAGCAGAGGCCAACATTTTATAACGCATTTTTCCTAGTGGTTGAGCTAAACAACCTGACATGACCTGCTCTTCTGCCGAAATACAGGCATTGACTTGTCCTGTCTCCAATAAAGTATGCGTGTGAGATTGATCATCAATTTTTAGTTCTAATACTATTTTTTCTTTAAAAAGCGTTTGCTGAATATTTGGTAAAAGCCAAGTAGCTAATGAATCTGCATTTGAAGCTAGAGCAATTTTATAAAATTCAGATTCTGATGATTTTCCCATCAAACCTTGTAATAAATTTTGCTCCATTAATCTCGTATGACGTAAATGTTGCAATAAAGTTTGCCCCGCTTGAGTGAGCACACACGGGCGACCCCGTATAATTAGTATTTGTCCTAAATACTTTTCTAAAGCCTGTACGCGTAAGGACACTGCCGAGGGCGTAATATATAAATACTCTCCTGCAGCATCAAAACTTCCCAATTCTGCTACTGCAAGAAAGGCTTCACATTGTTTGCTATCTAACATATAAAACCTAAATTTTTTTTAGCTAAACCTAAATATTCTTAATTTTACTTATTTCTTAATAAAAAGTCAGATAATTCCCACATCTGATTTTTTCACCTTATTGTTATGTTCTCTCTTAGTATATTTTTTAAAGGTTTCGGTATTGGCAGTGGGCTTATCGTAGCAATTGGAGCTCAAAATGCTTTTGTCCTAAAACAAGGACTTAAACAGCAATATGTATTTTGGTTGTGTTTAATCTGCGCTCTGTCCGACTCAATTTTAATTGCCTGTGGTGTATTAGGCTTTGCCGAAATCATGACGGCATCACCTATCTTAATTACCGTAGCTAAATATTTAGGGGCAACGTTTTTATTAGTTTACGGTGCTAAAGCATTTTATGCTGCATTTAAGACCACCCAAAGTATGGACCTTGATAGCAGTCAAAAACAGACTTTAACCCAAGCATTAGTGACCTGTCTTGCCTTTACTTGGCTTAATCCTCACGTGTATTTAGACACTATTGTTCTGATTGGTTCAGTTGCAACTCAGCTTGAAGACAAAGTGAGTTTTGCTTTGGGCAGCATTCTTGCCTCTTGGGTTTTCTTTTTTAGTCTGGGCTATGGTGCAAGATTATTAAAGCCACTATTTACCAATCCCAAAGCTTGGAAAATTTTAGATTTCATTATTGGTTGCGTTATGTGGAGTATCGCTATAACCCTCTTGTTTTAACGGCTTAAAATTAAAAAAGGATCATAAAAAGATCCTTTTTTATTACTCTTTAGTATTACGCTTCACTGGCCACTATAACCCTTGCCTGTTTTCTTTCTTGTTGTGACTGTTTTATAACAGCGTAGCCAGAAGATACACCCAAGTATGCAATAACAAAGGCAACAAATAAATCGGGAAATACACTGCCTGTTCCAAATACCCCAACCGCCGCTAAAATTACAGCAATATTGGCAATTGAGTCATTTCTACTGCACAACCAAACAGAGCGCATGTTGGCATCCCCATCACGAAATGCATAAAGCATAAGCGCAACAGAAACGTTAGCAATTAGAGCCATTACACCAATTGCCCCCATCACCATTGGTTCGGGTGAAACACCATAAAAATATGACCAGACCACTTTCGCAATGACAAAAACACCGAAAGCCGCCATCGTTATTCCTTTAACTAATGCCGCTGTCGCACGCCAATATAAACTCATCGAAAGAACGACTAAAGATAGTGCATAGTTTGCTGCATCTCCGGCGAAGTCCAATGCATCTGCCCAAAGTGAAACAGATTGGGTCTTATAACCTCCCAATATTTCCACCACAAACATTAAGGCATTGATCACAAGTGCAATCCATAACGCTTTTCTAAAACGTGGACTCACTTTCTTTGAAGGAGAACATGTTGAAGCACAACTACATCCAGCCATTTTATTTCCTCAAAAACTCTTTTATAGTGATTAAAAACCCTCGAGTAGCTCCAGAGTCAAGTCTTATGAGTCTTTCTATTGGTCAATTATCAAAAAAAGCGGATATTCCAATTGATACGATCCGTTATTACGAAAAAGTAGGTGTACTTGATCGCATCCAACGTTCAGAAAATAATTATCGTATTTACACCGAACAAACACTTGCAGACCTTTTATTTATTAAGCATTGCCGTGAATTAGATATTTCACTGAGTGATATTAAAACATTAAAAGAAATGAAAACTCAGCCTAAACAGGCCTGCACAGAAATTGATAATTTAGTCGATAAATACTTAAAAGAAGTATCAGAAAAAATCGAACGATTATTACTTTTAAAAGAATCTTTGATTGATTTAAAACAGCACTGTTCTACCAACCGAACAGTAGATGAGTGCGGGATCTTGAGAGAGCTTCAAAACTCTCTTTAAAAATAAAAAAAGCATCACTCATGTGATGCTTTTTAGGATTAATGGTCGCTATGTTCATCTGGAGGAACTTCAGTAATTCTCCCCCCTCGAGCTAAAAATGCGGCAACTTCATCTTCCAGCGCTTGGCGCTGTTTTTGCTTAGCAGTCACAGTCAGTGTTTCTGCCTCAGCAATATCAGTATCATTAATACTGCTTGCTTCTTCATCAGCTGCACCGCTTTCAGCTGCTTTCGCTTCATCTTCATCTACAGCAGAATCTTCTGCATCTTCATAATCATTGATATCTGACATTTTTCACTCCCCAGAATGATTTCTATTGCATCATCGCTATGGTCCCAAGACCTCAGAAATTTAGCAATCTCTTTGCATTTAGCAAAGAGCCAAATTGGTCAAATGTGTATCTTTTTCAACCCAATTGGTAATGATATATAAATGATTGCTTAAAAAATATCTACTGATATTTATTTAGACCAGTAGAGCATAAACTTCGTAATTATTTTAACGACTATACTGGGTGTTTTGTAAAGCCCCTAAACCGTTTGCTTGTTGCATAAAACGCTCTTTTAAGAAAGAAATTTGTTCAACTTGCTTGAGTCCCACATTCCGAGCCCAGATAAATGGAAATAGCTCACTACTTTCCAACCAGCCAATTGCCGACATGCTATGCATCATTGCATCATTTTGGCCTTTACGGCGATGCTCATAACGCAACAATGTCTGTTCATTTGCCCATACGCCACGCGCTAAATCATGTAGTAATGCATCACAGAGTACAGCCGCATCTAAACAACCAATATTTACTCCTTGTCCAGCAAGTGGATGGATAACATGTGCTGCATCCCCAATTAAAGCTAAACCAGCTTTCACATACTGTTTTGCGGCGCGCGCCTTGAGCGGGAATTGTGCTCTTGAACGTACATCTAACACTTCACCCAACATATGTTGGCTTTCTCGAGTTAAAAGCTGCATAAACTCATGATCGGTTAAAGCAGAATATTCATCGGCATAATCATCAGGTAGTGTCCAGACAATTGACTGCCAGTAGCCATTTTCACTTTCTTCAAGACTAGCCATCGGTAAATAGGCTAAAGGCCCTGTAGGTAAGAAAGTTTGCCGAGCAACATGATTGTGGGGTTTAGATGTTTTAATGGCACAACTAATCGCTGCTTGCTTGTAATCTAAGACATCTAGGTCAATAAAGGCCTGTTCTCGTACAAATGAATTGGCACCATCTGCCCCAATCAGTAGTTTTGTTTTAAGTGTCGAACCATCTGCCAATTGAATATGCCAACAACCAACACCCTGCTCAATGCGAGTCACACGAACCTGAGTACGATAATCTTTTAGTTGCTCAAGCATTTTTTGCTGAATGGCAACATTCAATACACTTGGCTCAACCATAGAACCCAAGGACTGTTCTGGCATTGGTCTTTGTACGGACTCATGGCCAAAATTAATTTCACCATAGCCATTCAGATTCCATACCTGCATTCCTGTATATGGCATTTGACGTGCTAGATCATTCCAAACATTGACAGTTTTAAGTAAATGAATGGTCGCTTGGCTCAGTGCTAAAACACGCGGGTTCATCACACTTAGTGTTTTTTCAACATCCAGTACAGGAGCAGCATCAAGCACAGTAGGCTGTACACCACCTTGTGCAAGTAATAAAGCTGTTAAACCACCAACCAGTCCACCACCAACAATGACAACATCTAGTACTTCACTCATGCTTTTAACCCCATTGCATAGTTCGCTACCAGTGGTTTAACTCCCGGAATGACATCGAATGCAATTAATCCCGTATTACGAATTAATTTTAATAATGGATTTTGGTTACTAAAACCACGAACCACGGTGTCACAGAACTTAATCACTCGCTGTTGATCTGACAAACGGGCTTGTTCATAAGCCAGTAAATTATCTGGGTTACCAATATCATCAGAAGTAGTTAGCTGGTTCACTAAATAACGCACTAAAACATCCGCATCACGTAGACATAGGTTAAAGCCCTGTCCTGCAACAGGATGGATTGTATGCGCCGCATTCCCAATTAAAATAACGCGTCCGACTGCTTGTTTATGTGCAAGCACTTGTGAAAGCGGATAACTAAAGCGTTTACCCGTCTTTTCAAATTTACCCGCTCTGTCACCATAAGTTTTTTGCAAAGCATCTAAAAAGTGTTGGTCGTTTTCTTCACCTAACCACTCACCTTCAGTGCCTTTTTTAACAGGCCATACAACCGAACGGCGATATTCGCCCGGTAAAGGCAATAAAGCTAAAGGACCTAATGCACTAAAACGCTCAAAACCGACTTGTTCATGGGGTTTTGAAGTCTGAACAGTAGTGACAATTGCAACCTGATCATAATCATGAACATCTACACCAACGCCGATAGCCTGACGACAGAAAGAGTCACGTCCATCTGCAGCGATTAATAGTTTTGATTCAAGTTTTAAAACTTCATCACCACGCTTGGCCTCAATATGTACTTGCTCAGCATCTTGAGTTAAAGCAGTCACTTGAACGCCATCAATCAGCTCAATCAAAGGCTGCTGACGTACTTGAGTCAATAAAACACGACCCAACCAAGCATTTTCAATCACCTGCCCAAAGCTTTCGACTTTTTCTTGTTCTGCAATTAATCGTGCCTTACCAAAACTGCCTTGTTCAGTAATGTGAACTTGTAGAATTGGAGTCGCGTGCTGCTGTAATGCATCCCATAACCCCAGCTTCTGATAAATCTGGACGCTACGACGCGATAAAGCCGTATTACGCGCATCGAAACTGGAATGATAAGGGGCAACATTTTGATCATCATAGTTTGGGTATTTCACAGCTTCTAACAGCTTTACTGCAATATTAGCCTTCGCCAGCATGAGTGAAAGGCTAAGTCCAACCATTCCCCCACCTACAATAATCACTTGTTGTTGCATCTAGTTGTGCTCCTTTGGCGAATACGTTTAATTATGATTTAGCTTGCGCCATTAAATGTTCAATATCTGCAATATTTTTAACTACATCAGCAGTTAAAACTCGCGGACCTTTTGATGTTGCGACCACATCATCTTCAATACGGATACCAATACCACGCCATTTTTTATCTACAGTTTCATCGTCTGGTGCAATGTATAGGCCTGGTTCAACGGTAACGACCATACCTTCTTCATATTGACGCCAGTCTTCACCTTTTTTGTAAGACCCGACATCATGTACATCCATTCCTAACCAATGGCCTGTACCATGCATATAAAACTGACGGTATGCTTCAGTTTCGATAAGTTCGTTAATATCACCTTTGAGCAAACCTAACTCAATTAGGCCTTCGGTTAAAATTTTAACGGCTACTTCATGAGGCTCACGGTACGAATTACCAATGCGTACTGCATCAATCGCCGCATATTGAGAAGCCAATACAACTTCATATAATGCTTTTTGTTCAGCATTAAACTTACCATTTACTGGAAAAGTACGGGTAATATCTGACGCATAGAACTCATATTCGCATGCAGCGTCAATTAAGACTAAATCACCGTCTTTAAGAGGTTGGTTATTTTCAACGTAGTGTAAAATGCAGGCATTAGCCCCGCCACCAACAATACTGTTATAAGATGGGACACAGCCGTTTTGCCCAAATATATAATTGAGCTCGGCTTCTAGTGCATATTCCATCATGCCAGGGCGAACAGTTTGCATCGCGCGGGTATGTGCCTGAGCACTAATTTTTGAGGCAATTTGCATCAGCTCAAGTTCTTGTGATGACTTGATTAAACGCATTTCATCAACAATACGGTCGAGCTGAATCAGTTGAGCCGGAGCACCTTGATGTCGATGCTCAGCATCTGCTTTTTTAATCCACTGGCTCACTCGTGCATCAAACGCAGCATTTTGCCCAATCCGATAATAAAGACGTTCTTTATTTAATAACTTTTCAATAATTTCTTCATCAAGCAGATCAATTGCATAGGCTTCATCTGCATCATAGTCTTCGATTGCACCGTCAATTCCGGCACGGTAACCATTCCAGATTTCCATCTCGCGGTTACGTTCACGGCAAAAAAGACTATAGCTATAGTCAGTTACATCCGCAAAAGTTTCAATAACTGCAACTGCTTCAGGCTCAGCAAAGCCCGTCAAATAGAAAAAACTACTATCGGCACGGAATTTATAATCCGCATCACGATTACGGTACATCTCCTCACGCGTTGCAATAATTGCAATACTGTTAGGACCCATTTTTTCTGCTAAACGGTCTCTACGATGTTGAAAATCAGCTTGAGGCAATTTCATAATGATCTACTTGATTTAGAATTTTAAAGTCAAAAAATAAAATACAACCAATAACACATCGCCTCAATTAGCTTGGACGATGTGGTGTGAACATTTCTACAATATTCTGATCTGTACCTAGAGCCGCATTTTTACTTTTTGCATGAAAGTTTTTCAATAAAGAACTTTCAGCTACAGTGATTTTTTTTCTGCCAATAGACAAGCTCACAGGGATTAAGCGTACAAATTCATACAATTCTTCGTAACTGCTTTCACCTTCCTCATCATTGTCAGAATCTTCAAATTCAACTGCTGCAACATCTTGAAGGTGTTCAATCAATTCACGCTCATCACTACGAACATGACCCGATGCCAAACCAAAACCTAACACAACACCCGCACACCAATCAGATAATGCTTGCACACGCTCTTGAAGTAGATGTTCATCATCTGGAAGCATTGGTAGATAATCTAATTCATCTTCAGATAAAGCATGAACCACATCTTCTGCTTCGTCAGTCAAAAGCGCTAAAGCATCTTCACTTAACTCTGGCACATTAAGGGTTGTTAAAATTTGTGACCATTCTTCACGCGTAGGCGCTTCTGTCACACAAACAATACCTGTTAACAGACCATGTAACTCACTAGGGCTTGAAATTTCTTCAATTCCTTCAAAATGAGCGTTCCAATCTGTCCAGCCTGAAATATCGTCTTGCATTCGTTTATCCAATCTCTATACTTTGTATATATTACCTTTGATTGCAATTCTGTGCGACCTCGTTATGTTAGAACAATTACAGCGGCTACAAGCGCATATTAGCGTTTTAAAAACACGCTTACATCATTTAGAGAGTGAACATGCGGCACTCTCAGAAGCTAAAGAACTGGCTGAAACAGAGCATCACGCACAAGTTGTGCAAAAAAATAGTATTATCACTAAAAAACAAGAGGAAATTGAGTCGGTAACTGAGCAACTTTCTCAGTTAAAAGGTCAATTTCAACAATTGAATCAAGATGCTAACACACTTGCCGAACGTTATAGCCGATTAGAAAAAAGTACGACTGATTTAAAAAATCGTTTTCAAGAAATTCTTGCAGAACGAAATGAATTACGTGTTGCAAAAGAGAAGTTACAAGCCCACCAGCGTCAAACCCAACAAGAGCTGCATGATTTACAACAAGATCGTGACCGTTTGTTACAAAAAAATGAGCTTGCCAAATCAAAAGTTGAAGCCATTATTCAGCGTTTAGGAATTTTAGGCACTGCTCAAGATCAACATGCTCAAGAAATCCAGCAACTTGCACATCCTAATGCTGAAACTGGTGAGGAGATCCAATCATGAGTGAACAAGTCATGGTAGAGCTTAGGCTGATTGAGCAGACTTTTAGACTCGCGACTACCTCAGATAAAAAAGATGAACTTGAACGCGCTGCACAACTTCTCAATGAGAAATTTAATGACATGCGCCGTAGTGCCCCACGTGTTGAGCACAACAAACTAGTCATTATGGTCGCTCTACAGTTAACTCAAGAAGTGTTGAGTCTTAATAAATCTTTGCAGGAATACACTCACTGTGAACGTCTACTTCAAACGATTTTAGAAGATGTGGAACAGGTTATTTAACAGCTTTGATTACCACAAAATGCCTTGCTCTATAAATCATAGATGCAAGGCTTTTTTATTTTTGACTATCAACTACAGTTGAATATCGTTTTATCTACTTTCAATGTACAAAGCTTCATCAAACGCAAACTAAGTTTACAGTTCCCTAGGCTCAAGTGATTGCCAACATGGTCAGATCGGTTATACTTAAGCTATCTCTGGGATGTTCGCCAGCGGGTCTATTCCCCTGCCGATACTTAAACTTATGGATTGCGTTCTGTATATTTAGAGTGTATGCCTACCTTCGAGTAGGAAACCCAGCAAGTATACGTCGCGTCCACCTTGAACTCATCGGGTTCAGGGTAACGACACATGCAGCGGCATCTTCGGAGCATTTATTTTTAATTAAATAATAAAATTCCAAAAATTTATTTCAATTAGCCTTTCAATACAGACCTGTCGGTACAATCTTTTTCTCAAGCATTCAATAATGCATAACATTATTATTTTAGAGATGAATAAGTTTCTGCATTCAAAATTACTTTTCTTTTCTACTCAGGCATTCTTGATACCAAGCTGTTTGAAAATCTTCTATCGCTTTTCTTTTAAAGAAGCTGGTCTTGAATACTTTGGTTGAGTAAGCAGAAGTAATTAAATCTTGATAAAGTTTTTTTGCCTTTGGATCTTCAAGACTATTCGCTATATGCAGCAAGTCTTCAGATGGGACTTTTTGTTGACGCGCTTCCATGACAGTATAAGAAACTTTCTTTACCACATTACAAATTTCGGGGTCATTTACACTTTCATCGGCATAACAGCCAAAAGCTAAAAAACTAAGAAAAAATAATTTAAATTTCATATACCTACCTTATTTTTATAGCTTTGAATTAATTACAGAATTTTATTATTAATAAAGAAATAGGAAATTGATCCCTATTTCTTTTAAAGGTTTTTATGCTGGATTAATCACATAAAAATAAATAATTAGACCTACTAAAACGGTTGAAGCGATCATTAAGTATGTACCAACTGTATTAAAACTCTGTAAGAACTTTAAGATTTCCATATCTAAATCCCCTAAACTTTCACTTATAAAGATAGAAGAAAATTTATCACAACCCAATAATGCCAATCAATTCACATTTATCGGATTTTTTGAGATTAAAATCAAAACAAACTTATTGAGTGCATCTAATCGCAAAAGCATCCTTATAGTAGTCCGTCGCACTTTTCAAATCCGATAATAATTTCTCTTCAGTATAAGGTTTAGGCGAAATTTTTATTAAGGCAGGCATATATTGGGTCTTATAAACTTCTGGATAGTCATGACATAAGATTTTGACTTTAACTTCTTGCGGTGTATTCGGGTTATCTAGTTGATCTAAAAACTCTCCTATTTTACGATCTGATTCTTCAAATTGAGCTTTATAATCAACTTCTGCCGCTTCAGGTTCGGCTTGTTTCGTACATCCACCAAGTAGCAGACCAATACTTATTGTAATGGTTAAAATTTTCAACTTCATAGGCTTAACAATTCTGCATTAATCTTTTAAATATACTTAACCTTATTAAATGTAAAGAAATACTGACAATACGTAAAGAAATAGAATTTTTAATAGTTAAACACAATAAATCAGATCAATTTATGACTTTTGGTCTAACGAATTTAAGTTATTTTCTAATTACCCTTCTATTTCCATAAAGCTGTCGAAAAATAGGTATAATTTTGCACGACTGATCTTTAATCTTAGTTAGATTTATACATGAATGAACTCAGCTTTATTAGAAAAAATTTAAGATTTAAAAGACGTTCTTTAAGTTCATTTGAGCAAAAACAAGCTCAGCTTGATGTTCTTCATCATTTAAATACCCTCCCTATTTTTCATTCTTCCAAAAAAATTGGTTTATATTTGCATGCCTTTGGAGAAGTTCACACAGAGCTTCTCATAGAATTATGTTTTAAAAAAAATAAGCAGGTTTATTTGCCGATGATTTGTTCTATGAACCAGCGTTTGGTCTGGGTAAAAATATCTAAAAACCAATATATAAACCGACGTTTTTCGCATCACCCATTGGGAATGAAAGAACCGATGGCCACTAGAGCAAAACATGTTTCATCACTTGATTTATTGATCATGCCACTTCTGGCATGCGACCGATATGGTACGCGTATTGGCATGGGAGGTGGTTATTATGATCGTACCTTGGCAAGTGCAAAACACAAACCTTATCGTTTAGGGTTAGCTCATCAATTTCAATTTATCGAACATACTTTAAAGCGTCAGAGTTGGGATCAGCCATTAGATGCTTTACTCACACCTCAACGTGTTTATTATTTTAAAAGATAATATTTATATAAAAACTAATAAAATTTAGTCATATAAAACCAGTTTTTTTACTTTTATGTCTTTCAAAATCATAAAAGTAACCACCCTAAAGATGGTTACTTTTACGTGACAGACCGTTTTACCAATTTATATTACCACCTCTATTAGGCACCAAACATTGAATAAGTTGTGAATTATTGTTAACCATATAATGTCTATAAATCGCCCGTAAAATGATTATTTTCTATTCATAAACATTTTTTGTGATATGGATATTTATAATTATTAAGCTAAATTACTTAGCATTAATACAAAATTTTATTCTTCTTAAGAATTAATCTCTTGATTCATAACATTTTTAAAAAAAAGTTGACTAAATTAGTCCTTTTTTCCACATTTTCTCTAGTGAGGCCCTTGTAATTTTTAAAATACACATCACTATAAAAAACATGGCAACCTCGTTGTCACTCATTAGGAGTGCCCATGTCTGAACTTATTATGAATGAAAAAACTGACTTAGAGCCTCAGGTTCCAAGTGTATTACCACTTTTAGCGTTGCGTGATGTTGTGGTTTACCCACACATGCAAATTGCGTTATTCGTGGGTCGTGAAAAATCGATCAATGCAGTTGATGTGGCTCGTAACAGTGACAATTTAGTATTTGTAGTTGCGCAAAAAGATTCGCTTACAGAAGAAATTGATCACGATAACCTTTATCAGTACGGAACTGTCGCCAAGATTGTTCAAGTCGTAAATCATGAGAATGATGAAAACTGCATTAAAGTACTTATTGAAGGTTTACATCGCTCTAAACTTGAAAAGATTATCGATGAAGATAGCCATTTGACTGCTGAACACAGCTTAAGTCCAATGACAATTAACGTAGATAAAGCTACTCAAGAAACTCGTTTGCAAGAGTTACGTACTTTATTTGCTCAATATGCTGAAGCAAAATTACGTAATGCACGCGAACTCGTTGCTGCAGCTAATAAAATTGAAGACTTGCTACAACTCATGTTCTTCGTAGCAACACGTGTGCCTCTAAATATTGAAATTAAACAGAAGTTTTTAGAGCACGATGAGTTCGAAGCACATTTGCAAGAGCTTATGAGCTACTTGGTAAATCAATCTGCTGAACAGCAAATTGAACAAACTTTGCATGACAGCGTAAAACGCCAAATGGAAAAAAATCAACGTGAATACTTTCTAAATGAAAAAATGAAAGTCATTCAACGTGAACTTTCTGACATGAATGGCGGTGCTGAAGATGACGTTGCTGAAATAGAGAAACGTCTTGCTGAAGCTGATTTACCTGAACACGTACGTAAAAAAGCTGAAGCTGAGTTCCGTAAGCTTAAAGCAATGCAACCTGCGTCTAGTGAAGCAGCTGTTGTACGTAACTATCTAGAAGTAATTTTAGATACACCGTGGAATAAAGCGAGCAAAGTGAGTATTAACCTTGCGAAAGCACAGGAAATTCTCGATACAGATCATTACGGCTTAGATGACGTAAAAGACCGTATTGTTGAATACTTAGCTGTTCAGTCACGTGTTAAAAAGCTCAAAGGTCCGATTCTATGTTTAGTAGGCCCTCCTGGTGTAGGTAAAACTTCACTTGGTGAGTCTGTCGCGAAAGCAACTGGTCGTGAATTTGTTCGTATGGCACTTGGTGGTGTACGAGACGAAGCTGAAATTCGTGGTCACCGTCGTACTTATATTGGTGCGATGCCAGGTAAAATCGTGCAATCTTTAACAAAAGTTGGCGTGAAGAACCCATTGTTCTTACTCGACGAAATTGACAAGATGGCACAAGACTACCGT
Source organism: Acinetobacter sp. 1542444 (assembly GCF_000581835.1). Taxonomy (NCBI): domain Bacteria; kingdom Pseudomonadati; phylum Pseudomonadota; class Gammaproteobacteria; order Moraxellales; family Moraxellaceae; genus Acinetobacter; species Acinetobacter sp. 1542444. Next base: position 314,424 of record NZ_JEYA01000002.1, read on the forward strand.
GGTGATCCTGCTTCTGCATTGCTTGAAGTATTAGATCCATCACAAAACAGTAAGTTCAACGATCACTATTTAGATCTTGATCTTGACCTATCTGAAGTGATGTTCATCTGTACTGCAAACAGTATGAATATTCCAGAAGCCTTGCTTGACCGTATGGAAGTTATTCGTCTACCGGGTTATACCGAAGATGAGAAAGTTAACATTGCTGAACGTTACCTTGTTCCAAAAGCAATTAAGAACAATGGTCTACGTCCAAAAGAGTTAACAATTCATGAAGAAGCGATTCGTGACATTGTTCAACGTTATACACGTGAAGCCGGTGTACGTAGTTTAGAACGTGAAGTGTCTAAAATTGCGCGTAAAGTGGTAAAAGAAGCAGTAAGTAAAAAGTCTAAAAACTTACAACTTGATGTGACTTCTGCCAATCTTCCAGAATACTTAGGTCCCCATAAGTTTGACTTTGGTATCGCAGAAGATGAAGCACAAGTAGGACGCGTAAATGGTCTAGCTTGGACATCTGTAGGTGGTGAGTTACTTACCATTGAAGTTGCAGCTGTTAAAGGTAAAGGTAAATTCATTACGACTGGTTCACTCGGTGACGTAATGAAAGAATCTATTACTACAGCAATGACTTTAGTGCGTACACGTGCCGATGAATTAGGTATTGAAGCTTCTCGTTTTGAAGAAACTGATGTACACGTTCACTTACCAGAAGGTGCAACACCAAAAGATGGTCCATCTGCTGGTTTAGCATTAACAACTGCGCTTGTATCAGCATTTACAGGTATTGCAATTCGTCCAGATATTGCAATGACTGGTGAAACAAGCTTAGGTGGTCGTGCAATGCGTATTGGTGGCTTAAAAGAAAAACTTCTTGCGGCACACCGGGGTGGAATAAAACTTGTATTTATTCCTCAAGACAACGTACGAGACTTAGCAGAAATTCCTGCGAATGTTAAAGAAGGTTTGGAAATCAAAGCTGTGAAAAGTATTGATGACATCTTACCTTTAGCATTAGTTTCGATGCCAAAGCCTTTACCTAAAACACCGATTGTAAAACCGGTAGAAGGCTCAAAAGCAGCACGCCACTAATTAAAAATATAGAAAAAGAGAGCTTCGGCTCTCTTTTTTTTGTTACACAATTTGATTGAAAAATATCCAACCATCCTCATAATAGGTAATAAGAGTATTTAAATAAATGAGTACTCTTAACTATCTAATTCTTAGATAGCCTTGTTTTTATTCTCTATGATCATCTGAACTCCAGACAGATGATCATTTGATCGCAGTCCAACACTGTTTTTTGGACTGCGTTTTTTATGCCAGCTTTTTAGATCGTCAGATGCTTTCATTCCTCAGGTATAATGCGCCAGCTGTTTTTGAATGAATAGATAACATGAAAATTCGTATTCTGACCATTGGTCAAAAAATGCCTGCTTGGGTTCTTACTGGTTTTGAAGACTATTTCAAACGCATCCAACCTTTTGTTCAAACCCAAGTTATTGAACTACCTATGGCCAAACGTGGTAAGAATGATTCAGAAGCGGATATTTTAAAGTATTGCCAAATTGAAGGCGAAAGTATTTTAAATGCTTTAAAACCGAATGAAACGTTAATTGCTCTTGAAGTTGGTGGTCGGGAACTAAGTACAGAAAAATTAGCTGATACAATGAAACAATGGATGCTTGAGGGTAATGATGTAGCACTTGCGATTGGCGGTCCAGATGGTTTGTCAGATCAGGTACGTAAAGCTGCCGCTTGGCATTGGTCACTTTCAAAACTTACGATGCCCCATCCTTTAGTACGTGTTTTATTAATCGAGCAACTATATCGGGCGATGAGTATTAATCACAATCATCCCTATCACCGTGCATAAAAGGAACAAACGTTTCATTTTAAGAACAATCCGTTGAAATCTGGATACTTTTAACATGTCCTGATTTTGGCATAATACCTATTATTCTGCTTTTCAACTCAGGTGTAATGAAATGGAACTACAAACCCTTCCCGGACTGTTTATTTCACATGGTTCACCCATGCTTGCACTTGACCCAGAACAAGTGGGACCTGCTCTACACCGTTTAGGTACAAATCTTCCTATACCTAAGGCAATCATTGTGATGTCTGCGCACTGGGAAAGTAAAGCACTTGAAGTGAGCATTTCAACTCGTCCTGAAACATGGCATGACTTCCGTGGATTTCCTAAAGAGTTATATGAAATTCGCTACAGTGCGCCTGGCGAACCAGCATTAGCAGAAGAAATCTTAAAATTATTGGCCGATGCTCACTTTGTTGCACATGCCAATAGTACACGTCCTCGTGATCATGGCGTATGGATGCCTTTATTGCATATGTACCCAGATGCAGACATTCCTGTAGTCGAAATTTCTTTGCCATCAAATTTAAGTGCACAAGAAATTTATCGTATAGGACAAACACTCGCCCCTTTACGTGACAAACAAATTTTACTCATTGGTTCGGGAAGTATTACTCATAATCTTGCAGAATTATCTTGGCAAGGCGACAACTCTAAAGTTCCTGAATGGGCTTCAACTTTTAGAAATACTGTCGTTAATAAGCTTTCCCATCAAGATTATGATGGAGTTTTAGACTGGCAATCACTGCCGTTTGTGAAACGCAACCACCCTACGCTTGAACATTTTTCACCTTTGTTTTTTGCTATGGGTACAGGCAATCGCTTTACGATTGTTCATAGTAGCTTCACAATGGGCTCATTAGGAATGGACATCTATCGTTTTGATTAATTATTAAGAAATACCCCGTTTTGCGGGGTATACCATTATTTTTGTTGAAAATTAGAATAATTTACAAACTTATACATTTTAAAAACCGAAACAATCAAATGTTTACATTTTCTTTTTTTAAGAATGTTTTAAGCTTATTACTGTTGTTTTTTTACTTGAAGTTTTTAAATGAAAATTAAATATTTAATTCTTGCGTTATTACCTTTTTCTTTGATGGCGTGTCAAACAGTTACTAATACTCCTGCTCCAATTGTTTCTGAGCAACAACAAAACCTTGCAACCACTTTAGGTGAATATGCATGGACTTATCAAAATGTAAAAGCTTCTAAACCACTTATTCTTAACTTTAATGCAGATGGTAAATTAGCCATTAATACGGGCTGTAATGGCCAAGGCGGTACTTGGAAAGTTGAAGGCAACCAACTTGTTACTTCTAATCTTGTTTCAACGATGATGGCTTGCCAAGATGATTTAATGAAACAAGAACAACTTTCTACTAGCATCTTTAATGAAGCAAAATTACCAATTGAAATTAGCAACACTAATGGTCAGGTGATTTTAACGGTGACAGATAAAACTGGTCAAAAACACATTTTCCAAGGTCAAAAAGCAGTTAATACTCAAGCTTTAACAGATTACTCTTGGTCATATCAGCCTGAAAATACTAAAAAGCCAATCGTTCTTAACTTTACAAATGATCGTTTATCTATCGCAACAGGTTGTAACCGCCAAGGAACAACTTGGAAAGTTGAAAATAATACGATTGTAACAGCTGACGTAATGTCGACGATGATGGCGTGTGAACCTGCTTTAATGAAACAGGAACAGTTCTCTAGCAGCCTCTTCCAAAAACGTGCAATTCCATTTGAACTCAATACTACAAATGTTGATCAACCAACATTGACAGTGTCTGATGCTCAAGGCCAGAAATATACTTTCACAGGTAAAATGACACCTGAAGCAAAATATCAATCTGAAGGAAAAACTGTTTTCCTAGAAGTAGCTCCAGAAACTAAATCTTGTACTGGTGTTGCACCACAAACTTGTATGCAAGTTCGTGAAATTAAATATGATGACAAAGGCGTTAAAACTTACGCTGATAAAAACTGGTCTTTATATTACGGTCAAATCGAAGGTTTTGAACACAAACCAGACCAACGCGTAATTTTGCGCGTAAAACGTTTTGAAGTGAAAAACCCAGCTGCAGACCAATCTAGTCAAGCAGATGTATTAGATATGGTTGTAGAACAAGAGTTAGTTAAAAAGCCTAAAAAATAAGTTTTTAGACGAAAAGAATCCGATGCTTATGCATCGGATTCTTTATTTCTATCTTAGAAAATACCTTGAGCAAGCATTGCATCAGCAACTTTTACAAAACCGGCAATATTGGCACCGTCTACATAGTTCACACTACCGTCTTCTTTAGTACCGTATCTAACACAATTGGCATGAATGTCTTTCATAATTGCATGTAAGCGTTCATCGACTTCAGCATGTGTCCAGCCTAAACGAATTGCATTTTGAGACATTTCTAAACCAGAGGTTGCCACCCCACCCGCATTAGATGCTTTACCTGGGGCATATAAAATTTTCGCTTCGATAAAGTGTTCAACTGCTTCGAGTGTAGATGGCATATTAGCGCCTTCAGCTACACAAATGACACCATTTGCAATAAGCGTTTTAGCGTCTTCACCTGTTAATTCATTTTGTGTAGCACATGGCAAAGCAATATCAACAGGAATATGCCAAGGCGTTTTTCCTTCAAAATATTCAAAACCATGTTTAGAAGCAAACTCGGAAATACGACCACGTTTAACGTTTTTCAGTTCCATTACTTCAGTAAGTAACTCATCTGTAAAACCATTTTTTAAATAAACTGTGCCGTTTGAGTCCGACAAGGTAACAACTTTTGCCCCTAAGAACATTGCTTTTTCCGCCGCATATTGTGCGACGTTACCAGAGCCTGAAACAGAAACAGTTTTACCAGCAAAAGATTGTCCACGGGCTTTAAGCATTTCTTCTGCAAAATAAACCGTACCATAACCAGTTGCTTCAGGACGCATTAAGCTACCACCAAATGAAATTCCCTTACCGGTAAAGACACAAGCGGTGTCATTACTCAGCTTTTTCATCATACCTGCCATATAACCAACTTCACGTGCACCCACACCAATATCACCCGCAGGAATATCCGTATTTGGTCCTAAATGGCGATAAAGCTCAATCATTAATGCCTGACAGAATCGCATAATTTCAGCATTAGATTTACCTTTAGGATCAAAATCTGAACCACCTTTCCCACCACCCATTGGTAAGGTGGTAAGTGAGTTTTTAAAAGTCTGCTCAAAACCTAAAAATTTTAAAATTGATAGATTGACTGATGGATGGAAACGCATTCCACCTTTGAATGGACCAATTGCTGAATTGTATTGAACGCGGAAAGCACGGTTAACTTGAGTCTGGCCTTGATCATCCATCCATGAAACACGGAATTGAATCACACGCTCTGGTTCAACCAAACGTTCTAGCAATCCCTGCTCTGCATATTCCGGATTTTTTTCAATAAATGGCCACAAACTCGTCATGACTTCTTCGACAGCTTGTAAGAACTCAGGTTGATGCGGATCACGCGCTTGCACGTAATTCAGGAATTCATTCAGGTTGTTGTATTTCAATGCACGGTCCTCAGCATAGTAATGAATTAAATTGGTGCAATACATTTTTAAATGCATCATTTAGCAGCAAAATATTAAATCCCTTTCCATCAATTTTAACAATACTTATTTTAAATTATTTTATTTACCTTAATTATCAAAAAGTTATTTTTAGAAAAACTACTTAAAAATAAGAAATATTAATTTATCTTTTCATTTTTATTGATCTATTATTGTGCAATATTGGCTACATTTTAGGTCAATCAAAAAGCCAATAAATTCGTTAAAATCCATTGACCTTACTTAGGTTTTTCTTCATTATCGCATCGTTTTAACCAAGCTATTTGCCCACTATGAATTCATCTATTTCTCTCATACGCGAGATTGATGCGTTATTACCACAGACTCAGTGTGGTTTATGTGGACATCGTGATGGATGTCTACCCTACGCAAAGTCGATTGCTGAAGGTGAAGAAGCAAATAAATGTGTTCCAGGTGGTCAGCCTGTAGCCGATGCACTCGCAAATCTATTAAATCGTCCTGTGTTAACCGCTGAAACTAGCGTATGGCCTGTACAAGCCGATGGTCGTCCCCAGCGAATGAAAGCGATTATTCGGGAAGATGAATGTATTGGTTGCACCAAATGTATTAGTGCTTGCCCTGTAGATGCTATTATTGGAAGTGGTAAGCTCATGCATACCATCTTGACTGACTTATGTACAGGTTGTGAGTTATGTATTCCACCTTGTCCGGTAGATTGCATTGATTTGGTCGAAGACACGCAAGCATTACCAAATGAGCAACAGCGTATCGCTGAACAAAATGATTTAAGACAACGTTATTACGCTCACATTCAGCGAGAAGAAAAGCGTCGTACTTACCGTAAAGGGCCTGTAGTACGCGCTGAAATTGATACCCAACTGTTTGCCCAGTTCTCTCAGGTACTAGATGAAGTACCTTCAATTGAGCTCATCGAGAAACCCAAAGAAGTTGTGTCAACTGATGCAAAAACTACAATTGAGTTAGCGAAAATTCGTACGCAAATTAAGAAACTGGAAAAACAACTCAGTGTACGTGAAGATGCTAAAAAACGTCTTCAACTTGAAGAACTTCAACAGCAACTCATGCAATTACAGGAGGTCTGAATGGCCGTCAAGAATATGACGAAAAAGCAGATTCAAATTTTCTTTGAACGCCTTCGCGAACAACGACCTTCACCTCAAACCGAGTTAAAATATTCATCTCCATTTGAGCTACTTATTGCAGTTATGTTGTCAGCTCAAGCGACCGATGTAAGTGTTAATAAAGCAACTGATAAACTCTACCCTGTGGCGAATACAGCCGAGAAAATCTATAACTTGGGCGTAGATGGGTTAAAGGAATATATCAAGACAATTGGCCTTTACAACGCTAAAGCCGAAAATGTCATTAAGACCTGTAAGATTTTAATGGAACAATTTAACGGCGAAGTTCCAAGCAACAGAAAAGATTTAGAAGCTTTACCAGGTGTCGGGCGTAAAACAGCCAACGTGGTTTTAAATACGGCATTTGGACAACCGACTATGGCTGTCGATACCCATATTTTCCGTGTGGGGAATCGAACCGGTTTAGCAATAGGTAAAAATGTTCTTGAGGTTGAGCACCGCTTAATTAAGGTTATTCCTAAAGAATTTATTTTAGATTCACATCACTGGCTCATATTACACGGTCGTTATTGTTGTATCGCCCGTAAACCTAAATGTGCAGAATGTGTTGTTGCAGATGTCTGTAACTGGCCTGATCGCTTTGAATTTGGTGCACAAAAGCAAATTGCTATTAAAAATATTGAAGCTTAAAAATATGGTTGGGTATAGGTAATATACCCAATCAAACTTACTTTAGACGCTTTTTTTCATTACGCTCTTCTTTTGCTTGTTTTTGAACCTGTCTTAGCATTTTATAGCTTTGAAAAGCCAAAAATATTAATAGTGCCAGACTCAGCAATACCACCAAAATCAATATGATTTTCATATTGTTCTCCTGCACTGAATGAAAGAAAAGAGCCCTCACAAAGAGGGCTCATTATCACAAACAATATTAAATTATTTGTCTAAGATGTTGAACAAATCTTTTTGTACATCTTCAATTGTACGCAAGCCATCAAGCTTGTCATAAGTTGGAGCATTTTCACCAGAAGCAGCACGGCCTTGGTAGAAACCAACCAATTGCTCTGTTTCAGTGTGATAAGACGCTAAACGCTTACGGATTGTTTCTTCTTGGTCATCTGGACGTTGAACAAGATCTTCACCAGTTTCATCATCTTTACCTTCCACTTTAGGTGGATTGTATACAGTGTGATAAACACGACCAGAAGCTGGATGCTGACGACGACCAGAAAGACGTTTTACGATTTCTTCATCAGGAACATCAATTTCAATCACGTGATCAATGCTAATCCCTTCTTTTTCCAAAGCTTCAGCTTGTGGAATAGTACGTGGGAAACCATCAAAAATGCAGCCATTTGCACAGTCAGGTTGAGCAATACGTTCTTTTACTAAACCGATAATAAGTTCATCTGAAACCAAACCACCAGATTCCATTACACTTTTAGCTTTTAGACCTAATTCAGTACCTTCACGAATCGCAGCACGGAGCATATCACCGGTTGAAATTTGTGGGACATTGTAGCGCTTACAGATCAACTGAGCCTGAGTCCCTTTGCCTGCTCCAGGTGGTCCGAGTAAAATAATGCGCATAAAAAACATCCTCATTTAAAACAATGAATATGAAGTCCGGCAGAAAAAGTCTCGTTAATCTTCAATAGATCCTGCCTGACATCGAATTATAAAAAAGCTACAAACAAATGTATTGTACCAGCAATAAATCCGGTTACCCCACCTAGTACAATAAGAATCCACTCATCCTCCTGAAATGCAGGACGTAATAAATTCTGAAATTCTTTTGGTGTTAGTTCACGAATACGCTCTTTAAACATTTGAAAAATCTTCTGTGCCCGGCTTGCGTTCAGTGCTGGGTCACATACGGGTCCCATCGTAATTTCAATTGAACGATCAATCAAGTCCGTCTTTAATCTTGCGTACTCTCTTGGCCCTAAAGAAAGCTGTAAAGAGGTGCGAACTAACGGGGTTTCCATGATTTCGTTAATATGACGCTTAACAATGCGGCGCGTTTTATCTTTACGCGGCCCATACATCATTTCGGTCATAATCGATTTTAACGTGATCAGATCTTCTGTGACTACGCTCGAAAACACATCAGAGACTTCCTCTTGACGCTTCATAAAAGCGCCTTGGACATTATAAGTCCCAATTCGAAGAACTGGTACAATCCATGGAAACTTACGATCTTTTGTTAATCTAAAAATCTGTGGATAACGAATATAATGCGGCTCAATTGGGTTAAACACCATCCAGATTGCGATCCAGTTAGTTAAAAAGCCCCAAATTGCAGCCCAAAATGGTACTGTCCAGTGCCATGGTACTACAAACCAAACCACCATTTGGAAAATACCAAAGAACATCCCAATCAGTGCACTAATATGCCAAATAAAGTTAATTTCTTTTTGACCCACCTTTAAGAACATACGTACCATTAAACGGCGATCACCTTCCATCTGGCTCACGACCATTTCACGCATGTTAACCAGTGACTCTACATTCATGGTCAGCTCAGTCACTAATTCTTTTAGCACACCCGGCAATTGCTTATGTGCTTGAGCATAAATACGGCGTTTAATTGAATAAGGTAAATTTTCCCAAAGTACGGCATTACGATCGATCATTACTTCATCAATAAGATGTTCAAGTTCAAAACCAACTTGTTCACCAATAATACGCGCCATATCTTCAGGATCCATTGCTTCTAAAAATTCACGCAATGAACCTAATTTAGATAAAGTGTTATCGGTAATAATCCCAGAGATACGTCCTGCTTTACGTGGCACAATACCTTGCCAACCTACTGGCAATGGTCCTAAATGGAATCCCCAAAATTTAATTGGGTAAAATACCATTTTTAAAGCCATCCACACATGTACCCATGTGACAAAAGCCGTTACGGGAATAATACTCAAAACGGCCCAAAAATCAGGTCTGTGTAAAAAGGTCTGCCACAATCCACTGACGTACTCTAACATGTAAGACTCTCGTATTTATTTGTGCTCTGCTTATGGCGAGTTAACGATAAACTGCTTTGTTTTATAAACCAAAACTTAGAGAATAAGAAAATTGAATTTGTGGTTTCGTATCTGCAGCAACATTTCCGTTCTGGTCGGTTAATTTTTCAGCTGCACCGATACCCACACTAAAAGTGCTAATTCTTTCTGAATTTAACCACACATAGGCTAAATCAACACCCGCACCTAAACGGGATTTAAAATCACCATCGACCTCTTTACTATCAAGATGACCAGCATAGAAACCGATATAGTAACCATTTTTGTCTGTGCCAGTAAGATAATAAGGGTATCGGAAGCCAACTTGACCACCAGCGGTTTTGTCACCATTCAAAAATGCGCCTGCTTTCGCATAAGCAATCCCATACGGGTTTACCCATTCACCGTTAAGATGTAATAATTTTTGAGTAACGCCTGCACCCACATTCCAGGTAGATGCATTATGTCCTGCTAATTTTGCTTCCGGAAGAAACGAGTAGTCTTGAGCATGGGCCCAACTACTTACTGTCAAAACTGCAAGTAAGGGATAAATTTTTCTCATTATTTTCTCCATTTTCCCTAATCGTATGGTGAGAACAACCCTATTCTATTGAATGAGAGACTTTAACAGAATTATTTTGCTTCTTATATACAAGTATCTACAATTTTGTTGTCTGCAAAGTCAAAAAGTATCTTATTAAAATGCAATGAAACTTTGAAAATTATGCAATATTTTAAGTGCTCTTGCGTTAGAATAAGCAGCTATTTTTCTACCCTATGTCATTAAGTCGATCCTTATGAAACAGCACTTTCCTTTAAAAGATATCCAGCAAGAAAAGCGCATTTATCGAGGTCGTATCTTTTTTGCCGTAGGGATCGTGACCATCTGCTTATTAGTCTTAATTAGCCGATACGCTTATCTACAAATTTTTCACTACGACGAATTCTCGACTGCATCTGACAAAAACCGAATTCGCTTGCAGCCGCTTCCGCCTGCTCGTGGTTATATCTATGACAGAAATGGTGTATTACTAGCAGATAACTATCCTGTTTTTACAGCAACTTTAAGTAAAACAGATGTAGAAGATGTTGATAGTGTCATTGAGCAATTACAACCTATTTTAGATTTAACACAAGAAGATATTGACCGTTTTAAAAGCCGTATAAAAACTGCCCGTAAAACTGAACGCGTCGCGATTAAACTTAATCTAACTGAAGCCAATATTGCTAAATTTAGTGAAGCCAAATATAAGTTTCCAGGTGTAAGAATCGAGACACAAATGACTCGCTATTATCCACACGGTGAGTTATTTGCTCATGTGATTGGCTATGTCGGGCGTATCAACGATAAAGAATTAAAAAGTATTGATAAAGACTTATATGCTGGGACCAACCTAATTGGAAAAATTGGTGTTGAGAAAAGCTATGAAGACCTACTACATGGGACACCCGGTTACGAATCTGTTGAAGCAGATGCACATAGTAATGTATTGCGTCATTTAGGTCGTAAAGACCCTACTCGCGGTAATGACCTCTATTTATCTTTAGATTACGGTTTACAAGTTGTCGCTTCTCAGCAGCTCGCAGGTCGTCGTGGAGCTATTGTCGCTATTGATCCTCGTACAGGTGAAATTCTAGCTTTAGTGTCTAGTCCAAGTTTTAACCCTAATTTGTTTGTGACAGGCATTAGTCATACTGACTACAGTTCACTACGTGACAATTTAGACCAACCTCTTTATAACCGTGCTGTGCAGGGTGTATATCCCCCTGGTTCCACCATTAAACCAATGGAAGCAATGGGTGGCCTACACTACGGTATTGTAGACTGGTCAACGGCAATTTCTGACCCTGGTTATTTCCATCTACCAGGTGATTCACATAAATTCCGTGACTGGAAAAAATCTGGTCATGGCATCGTGAACATGCATAAAGCGATTGTGCAATCCTGTGATACCTATTTTTATATTCTTGCCCATCAAATGGGTATTGATCAAATGAACCAATGGATGCGCCAATTTGGATTTGGTCAAAAAACAGGTGTCGATTTACCAAGTGAAAGTGAAGGCCTTTATCCAAGTCCTGAATGGAAAATGCGTACGCGTAAAGCGAAATGGATGAAGGGTGAAACTATTTCTGTCAGTATTGGTCAAGGCGCGTTTACAGCCACTCCATTACAGCTTGCGATGGCAACAGCAATTACGGCAAATCATGGTTCTCATGTAACGCCTCATGTTTTACGCGCAACGCATGGTGCAAAACCATTTACAGTACGTAATGCACCTGATGGCAAAATCAAATTCAACGGCACGGATGAAGACTGGATTCAAATGCGTGATGCCATGATTGATGTAATTCAATCAGGTACTGGCCGCGGTATTCGTACTCCCCTCTACCAAATTGCAGGGAAAACAGGTACAGCACAGGTTAAGAGTATTGCACAGGGTAAACGCTATAACGAAGCAGCCTTGAGTGAACGTCAACTTGACCATGGTTTATTCGTTGGATTTGCCCCTGCTGAAAAACCTGAAATTGCGATTGCAGTCATTTGGGAAAATGGTCGTCATGGTGGTTCAGCTGCTCAACTTGCAAGACCTGTCTTTGATTACTGGCTATTAACTCGTAAGAAAAACCCGATTCGTCCAGCAAATCACCAAGTCAATGGCGGGCTAATGACAGCAGGAATTAAACCAGGTGAACTTCCAAGCGGCGGTGAAAGTTCTGGTCCTGCATCGGCTACAGCCACCACCAACAAACCAGCAGCATCAACACCGCAAGCTGCTCCTGCTCGTCCTGCTACCAATGAGGCCGATGAATAATGAAAAATCAATTACGTATAATTGGCGGCGAATGGAAAAGACGAGTACTGCCTTTCGCTAGCATTGATGGCTTACGCCCAACCCCAGATAGAGTACGCGAAACTTTATTTAACTGGCTCATGTGGGATATTCAAAACGCTAAAGTTCTCGACATCTGTACAGGCTCTGGTGCATTAGGTTTTGAGGCTCTGTCACGTGGTGCTGCATCTGTTTATATGATTGAGCCTGACAAAACTCAGGCACGATTTTTAAAAGATAATATTGAACTATTAAAAGCCCAAAACTGTCATCTAATTAATGCAACGGCTCAACAAGCTCTACCCCGTTTAAAAGAACAGTTCGATGTGGTTTTTTTAGATCCACCTTATAGTCTTGATTTATGGCAAGAACTCTCGAACTTGGCCGAGCCTCATATTAAAAAAAATGGATATATTTATGTTGAAGCTGACCGAGATTTATCTCAGCTTCATCTTCCAGCCACATGGCAACAAGTTAAAACCACTAAAGCTGGTACAGTTCACGCGGGGCTTTACCAGAAAGTAAACGAATAAAAAAGGTAGCTCAAAGCTACCTTTTTCTTTGCAAAGTTTTAGTTAGCTTAAGCCAATCACTGCAACAACTGCTGCACAGGCGCCAACAATTTTTTTGCCATAAGGTACATATCGGGTAAGCACAACACCCAACACTAATCCACCCGAATAGATGAGCGCCATACCAGCAACCATACCAGTTACTAATGCAACAATATGCCCCGCATGTGCTAACTCAACACCATGAGCCATGCCATGGAAACTTGCAAGTAATGCCGCGGCAATTGGTAAAACTTTATTGGATTTTGTCCATAGGGCAATTGCTGTAATAACTAAAGAAGCAACAATGCCGTATTCAGCCATATTAACTGGTACCAAACCTTGAGCACCTACTAAAAAGCCTATAATTAAGGTAATACTTAAGGCAATAACTCCAGCAATTTTCCACTGTTTAGCAGCTGACCACAGTAAGACACCGAAACCCAAGGCCATGACTAAATGGTCTAACCCAGTAAAGGGATGAAAAAAGCCCGCCATAAAACCAGAATGTGCATGGTCATGTCCCGGATGAGCCATTGCAAGTGCTGGCAATAATGAAAGGAGCACTACACTCCATTTTTTCATGAAGTCCATAATCTCTCCTTAAGCCTTAAACAGCCCTTGCTTCTCAATAAATTGAATAATTTCTTCAAGCCCATCTTGTGTTTTCATATTTGAAAATAAAAATGGCTTTTCACCGCGCATACGTTTTGCATCTTGGTCCATGACATCAAGGTTTGCACCAACCATTGGCGCAAGGTCAGTTTTATTAATAATGAGTAAATCTGACTTGGTAATACCTGGCCCACCTTTACGAGGAATTTTTTCACCACCAGCTACATCGATCACATATAAAGTTAAATCAGAAAGCTCTGGGCTAAATGTTGCAGCTAAATTATCACCACCACTTTCAATGATAATGAGTTCTAAACCTTCGAATTTTTCACACAAATCATCAATTGCAGCCAAGTTAATTGAAGCATCTTCACGAATTGCCGTATGCGGGCAACCACCTGTTTCAACACCCACAATACGATCTGGCGACATCGCTTCATTACGGGTTAAAAAGTTTGAATCTTCTTTGGTGTAAATATCATTTGTCACCACAGCCATATTGTATTTATTACGCAAGGCTAAACATAAATTAAGTGTAAGTGCTGTTTTACCCGAACCCACTGGTCCGCCAATTCCAACTCGTAATGGACTACGTTCTGTCATGATTTTTATCCTTTTTTCCTAAACTTAAGATCTGAATAACCGTGAATATTGTGTTTCGTGTTTCATGCTCAGCATGGCATAACGAGGTAAAGCGCTGCTCAATTGTTCATCACTAAGCTTCAAAGCTTTCTCTACCGCTTGTGGGACTAAACCATGCAAATGCCATAAAATTCTTTGCCCAGCCATTTGTCCTAAAGGAACTGTTTTTACTGCGGCTAAAACCTGATTTTCTAAAACAGTGAAGGTATAAGCCGTAAGTACATCCATGTCGTTGAGTTCCAGTCGGCCACACAGCTGTGCATAGACCGGCACGAAACCAAACTGCTTTTTAACCTCAACTGCTTTTCTTAAAACATCTTTAATCCATGCATTTAAAGAAAATGCCAGCTGTTGAGATTCTGCCAAAAGTTCTTTACTTTCTCGGCTGGCCTTATACAAATTTGCCCAAACCAAGAACTCTTCTGAGTCATCATGATGCTGCATAAGACGCTTTAGTACGGGCAACTCAAACCTCACCAACAACATCTCAAGCACTTCTTCAAAGTAAGCAATTGCCGAGGTTTCATCATGTATTAGGCCAATATCAATTGCTGTTTCTACACCTTGCGAATAACAATACGCTCCAACTGGCAATGCCGTAGAAGACAATGTCAGTAATTGCAGTAATTGCGCGGCACTATGAATGGACATGATGTAAAGCTTTGATTGGGCTTAAACGATGGTCATGGCTATGCTGTGCATAGGCACCGCTTTCAGGTTCAAACGGATGATCGGTTTCAGTCACCGTAAGTCCTAAACCTTCTACCATTTCTGCAAGCACATGATCAGGCTCAAAATACAAAGCTGTAGGGGTCAACATTAACGGTACATGTCTATTACCTAAGTGATAGGCAGCTTTAAGCAAATCAAAATCGGTTTGAGCAGTGACTTGCATTAATCGCTCAGGTTTCGCGTCAACACGTAATACATCACCCTCTTGAGTTGCAATATATGAACCACTACGCAAAATACCAGTACGCGGTAAATCAGCACCAATATCGATGCCACTCGCTAAAGCTGCTCGAAAGCGGGATTTTTGGCGGGTATCAAAAGTCAGTTCAACCGTTTCAAATGCCTGATCAGGAGAAATATCTTCAAGTCGTTGGGTATAGATTTTCATTTAGCTTTTCTCTCCTTATTTATTTCTTTCATATCTAGAGTAATGAGACATATCATCTCTATAAAATTCATCAAAATAAGAAATAACGCTGTGCCATCGGTAACACGTCAGCAGGTTCACACGTTAATAATTCACCATCAGCCCGCACCTCATAAGTTTCAGGATGAACATGCATGACTGGACAATATGTGTTGTGCTTCATATCGGCTTTGGTAATTGAACGAGTGTTTTTACATGGACTAATTAACTTTTTAAGATTTAGCTTCTCAGCAACTTTTTCATCGATTGCTGCTTGAGATAAAAAGGTAATACAGGTGTTATGTACACCACGCGGATAAGCCCCAAACATTGGGCGATAATGCACGGGTTGAGGTGTCGGAATTGAAGCATTAATGTCACCCATCGGTGCCGCTGCAATCATGCCACCTTTAATAATCATGGAAGGTTTCACACCAAAAAATGCAGGCTTCCATAACACTAAATCAGCAAGTTTTCCAACTTCAACCGAACCGATTTCATGACTTAAACCATGGGTAATGGCTGGGTTAATTGTATATTTGGCAATGTAGCGTTTAACGCGATTGTTATCATGAAAATCATTATCACCCTCTAAAGAACCACGTTGAATTTTCATTTTATGAGCAGTTTGCCAAGTACGTATAATTACTTCACCCACACGACCCATCGCCTGAGAGTCAGAGGACATCATGGCAATTGCACCTAAGTCTTGCAAAATATCTTCAGCGGCAATAGTTTCACGGCGAATACGACTTTCTGCAAAAGCAATATCTTCAGCAATTGCTGGGTCTAAGTGATGGCAAACCATGAGCATATCTAAATGCTCATCAATAGTATTGATGGTATAAGGTCTCGTTGGATTAGTTGAAGATGGCAACACATTACTTTGTCCAATTGCCTTTAAAATGTCAGGTGCATGCCCACCACCCGCACCTTCGGTATGATACGTATGAATCGTACGATCTTTAAATGCAGCCAGAGTCTCTTCTAAAAAACCACCTTCATTTAAAGTATCTGTATGAATTGCAACCTGCACATCAAACTCATCTGCCACACTCAAACAGTTATCAATGGCTGCCGGTGTTGAGCCCCAGTCTTCATGTAGTTTTAACCCAATTACCCCAGCTTTAATTTGCTCCCGAATTGGGTCTGGCAAACTCAAATTACCCTTGCCTAACAGGCCAATATTCATAGGTAAATCATCAATGGCTTGCAACATGGTTGCAATATGCCAAGGCCCCGGAGTCACTGTCGTTGCCGAAGTACCTGCCGCAGGTCCTGTTCCGCCACCCACCATTGTTGTTGTACCCGACATAAGTGCAGTTTCAACTTGCTGTGGGCAAATCCAGTGAATGTGAGTATCAATCCCACCTGCCGTTAAAATTTGCCCTTCACCCGCAATCACTTCTGTTGCAGCACCTAAAGGAATGGTAATGTCAGGTTGAATATCAGGATTTCCTGCTTTCCCTATTTTCCAGATTCGACCATTTTTTAAGCCAACATCCGCCTTTACAATCCCCCACCAATCTACAATCAAAGCATTGGTAATCACAGTGTCGGCAACTTCATCGGCTAAAAGTTGAGATTGCCCCATTCCATCACGAATGACTTTGCCACCGCCAAACTTAACTTCTTCACCATAAGTCGTTAGATCTTGCTCAACCTCAATAAAAAGCTCTGTATCAGCCAAGCGAATACGATCACCAACCGTTGGACCAAACATTTCAGCATATGCACGACGTGACATTTTCATATGATTAGTTCCTTATTTTTCTGATGGCAAAGCATAATATTTTGTCATCGGGATAAACCGGATTCCCCATTTTTCAGCAGCATCACCACTTACAATAAAACCAAATTTTTCATAGACATCTTGAGCATAAAAACTTGAATTTACCGTAATTTTCTCAACGTCTATATTTTCATTTTTAATTTTTTCTTCTATGAAATCCCAAAGCTGTCGCCCTAGACCTAGTTTCAAATGTGTTTTTTTAATAAAAAAATGCATTAAATGTGAGGGTTCCATATAAGCGACTATACCCACGATCTGTTGATCAATCTCTCCAACAAAATAATGAATATCTTCTCGATCAAAAATTGTTTGTATGACTTCTGGTTTAAAGCGTGAGCGCCCTTCTTCATTTGCAATCACTTGATCTACATATGGAGCGATTATGGCAACGATAGTATCTGTGTCATCTTTCATTGCTTTTCTAATCAACATTTTCATCCAAACGCCCCATGACACGACCAGCAAAACCATATACTTCGCGCTTACCCGCTAAAGCAACAAGCTCTACTTCTCGACTTTGTCCCGGTTCAAAACGTATCGCTGTGCCTGCAGCGATATTTAATCGAAAGCCTTTCGCTGTTTCACGATCAAACTGTAGTGCATCATTTGCTTCATAAAAATGAAAATGAGAACCCACCTGAATAGGTCGATCACCAATATTAGCAACTACAATTTTTAAAGTTTGTCGCCCAACATTCAGCTCAATGTCTGCATCTGGAGTAATGATTTCACCAGGGATCATAAACGCTCCTTTTATACGATTGGCTGATGAACAGTGACTAACTTCGAGCCATCAGGAAAAGTTGCTTCGACCTGAACCTCAGCAATCATTTCTGGCACACCATCCATCACATCTTCGCGCTTTAATAAAGTTGTTCCGTAATGCATCAAGTCACTCACCGTCATACCGTCCCGCGCTCCTTCAAGCAAAGCAGCAGAAATAAAAGCGATAGCTTCCGGATAATTTAGCTTTAAGCCGCGAGCTTTACGGCGCTCAGCAACTAGCCCTGCGGTAAAAATAAGTAATTTATCTTTTTCTGTTGGATTGAGTTCCATATCTCTTTCCTAAATAGCATCTAATTTTCTTTAAGCAAAATACGTGCTCAAAAGCAGCATACTTGTTTTAATCGTTTTTTAAATACGCAATTTAACGTAACTTAGGTTCTCCAGATTCTTGGGAATTCTTCATCTAAATCAAACCAATAACGTCTTAATCTTGCTCTTATTGCTGCAAAAGCATCATGGCAATGTCGGACATCATTTCCCAAAAAACGCGCACAAACCACATCATCTAATAACGTTAAAGTTACAGGTGCTTGCATACGCATCATCAATTCACGAATGAATTCGAGCTGTTGTTCTAAATAAAATGAAGATCGATATTTCTCAGGTGCAACCGCCCAAAAGCTTCCCATTACGGCTTGATTATTCATACCTAAACACGAACTAAGCCAACGGTCTTCACCCTCAAAAAACAATGTATCTGCAACCAATAATTTTTGTTCTCGCCACAACTTAAACTGGTTGTGATAACTTCCCTGCACAAAACGTTCAGCGCGTGCCTGCCGCCCGAGTACCAACATATCCCAGCCAATAAAACTGGCAGCATGGTCAAGATGAATATGAGTTTCTGAGTGTGCTAGAGCTCCGTCAAACAGCATCGTTTCTTGTGGAACCCACTCCAAAATAGACTGATCTCGCACATGAAGATGAATATGCTGAAAGGCTTGCTTTCCATTGGTTTTGTACCATTTTCCCGCACCAGGAGTCGTTACAACCGCATGAGCTTGATCTTTGGTTTCGATTTGAAAAGTAAGATGGTCTCCTCCTGCAATTCCTGCTGGAGGATGTACAATAATGGCGTGACATATGCCTGTTTTTTCAGGCCAGAGCATTTTTTGCACCCTTACAGGGCCATAATGCTTTCTATGACTCATTATGGTGCGCGAATTTTCAAAACAGAATCCGAGTTCTAATTGCGCATACCAAAATGGTGCTAAAGAGTTTTTTGAAAACGTTTGTACCTGATTCATTCTGGTTCATATGTTCAAAATAAGTGCTTAAAGTTATAAGCAAAATACGCACCAAATATAAAAATAAGCAAAATGATAAAATTAGATACAATTTTTTGATTTTAATGAGTTAAAAAACAATCAATGTCTAACATAAAACCACAGTAACTCATGGAATTATTTATACAATAGCGCCCACCGTTGCTTCCATACTTGCTCTCCATGAAACTTTTTTTCGTGTTAACGCCACTTGTCTTTTTAACTGGGTGTATTTTTGGCCAATCTAATGAGGTCAAACGTGCAGAAAAAATTCTCCATAATTTTGAATGTAAAAATGTTGAGACAAGTCAGATTGCAACAAGCTCAATCAATTCTTACTACCAGCAGTCTTTAGCG
This sequence comes from Acinetobacter sp. 1542444, assembly GCF_000581835.1. Taxonomy (NCBI): domain Bacteria; kingdom Pseudomonadati; phylum Pseudomonadota; class Gammaproteobacteria; order Moraxellales; family Moraxellaceae; genus Acinetobacter; species Acinetobacter sp. 1542444. The sequence continues at coordinate 333,976 of NZ_JEYA01000002.1, forward strand.
GTAAGCAAAGAAAAGGCGACTTCATATGTAGAAAGTTACAAGAATGGTGAAGAATTATTCGACATGCCGCTCGATGAAGTTTTAAAGCAACAATATCAACTTTATAAATCAGCTTGTGATTCTTTAGGTGGGGTTTCTTCTCAACCTTAATATATAAAGGTATTCACTTAATTTTTTAGTGGATACCTTTTTTTAATTTTATATCTTTCTTTTTGATTAAATTTCACTCACTTTACCTTTTGTTAAAATTAAATTACATACTTAAACTTTTATTAGGCTCTTATATTTCATAGCCTGTTTACTTGTTTTTTATTTATTTTCCGAGGTTTAGATCATCATGAAAAAAACATTATTATCAGTAGCACTCTTAAGTATCCTTCTTGCCGCTTGTAGCAAAAATGAAAATAAAGCCGACACGACAACTCAAGCATCTGCTCCAGCACAAACGACTGAAGCAAATAATAATGCTGTAGATACCGCACACACAGCTGAAAACTCACTCGATTGGGACGGCACATATAAAGGCACTCTCCCATGTGCAGACTGTGAAGGTATTAAAACCGAATTAGAACTTAAAGATGATAAAACCTACGAGCTAACTGAAACTTATCTTGGTAAAGGTGATACAAACCCATTTGAAACCCATGGTACCTTTACTTTCGACAAAGATAATACTTCAATTATTACGTTAGATGATAAAGGTCAAAACCGTAAATTCTTTATCGGTGAAAACACTGCAACTGCTTTAGATATGGAAGGTAAAAAAGTTGAAGGCTCTTTAGCCGAGCACTATGTTTTGAAAAAATAATTTTTAATAATTAAAAAAACCCGCTCATTTGAGCGGGTTTTTTATGAATCAATTCTTAGTGTGCTGCGAATTGGTTCATTGTGTTTTTAGCATCGTCATGTGCTTTAAGAGCGTTGTCACCAGAGAAGATTTCTTTGTGATCATCACCGATGTCAGAACCCGCCATTGCTTGGTGTTTAACACAAGCGATACCGCCGCGGATTTCTTTACGTTGTACGCCAGCAACATAAGCCAACATACCTTCAGAACCGAAGTAACCTTGTGCAAGCTCATGAGTAGAAAGAGCAGCAGTGTGGTAAGTCGGAAGTGTGATCAAGTGATGGAATACACCCGCTTCACGAGAAGCATCTGCTTGGAAAGTACGGATCTTGTCATCAGCATCAGCAGCTAATTCAGTGTTGTCATATTCAGCACTCATTAATTTAGCGCGGTCATATGCAGAAACGTCTTTACCTTCAGCAACCCAACGGTCGTAAGCTTGTTGACGGAAGTTTAAAGTCCAGTTGAATGATGGACTGTTGTTATAAACAAGCTTAGCATTTGGAACAACTTCTTTAACACGGTTAACCATGTGTGCGATTTCTTCTACGTTTGGAGTCGCAGTTTCGATCCAAAGAAGGTCAGCACCATTTTGTAAGCTAGACACACAGTCAAGTACAACACGGTCAATTTGAGTGTCAGCACGGAACTGATATAAGCCAGAAGGTAAACGCTTAGGACGGTGTAATTTACCATCACGCTTGATTAAGATTTCATCTTCTTGAGCATCAGCAATGTCAATTTCTTGAGTATCTAAGTAGCTGATGTATTGAGAAGCGATGTCACCTGGCTCTTTAACCACTGGGATTTTTTGAGTCAAGTCAGCGCCTTCAGAGTCAGTACGCGCAACAATGATACCTTCTTCAAGACCCATTTCTAAGAATGCATAACGTAATGCATGGATCTTAGCGATGAAGTCTTCGTGTGGAACAGTTACTTTACCAGCTTGGTGACCACATTGTTTAGCATCAGATACTTGGTTTTCGATTTGAAGCGCACAAGCCCCAGCTTCGATCATTTTCTTAGCAAGTAGGTAAGTTGCTTCTTCGTTACCGAAACCAGCATCGATGTCCGCAATAATTGGCACAACGTGAGTTTCAAAGTTGTCGATTTGAGCTGTGATTTCAGCTGCTTTAGCAGTATCACCAGCTTCTTGTGCTTTTTTAAGCGCACGGAATAAATCGTTTAATTCTTTTGCATCAGCTTGACGTAAGAAAGTATAGATTTCTTCGATCAATGCAGGAACAGAAGTTTTTTCGTGCATAGATTGGTCAGGAAGTGGACCAAATTCAGAACGAAGAGCAGCAACCATCCAACCAGAAAGGTAGATATAACGTTTGCTTGTAGTACCGAAATATTTTTTGTTCGCAATCATTTTTTGTTGTGCGATGAAACCATGCCAGCAACCTAATGATTGAGTGTATTTGCTTGAGTCAGCATCGTATTCAGCCATATCACGACGCATAATCGCAGCTGTATACTTAGCAATATCTAAACCAGTTTTGAAACGGTTTTGAAGTTGCATACGAGCAGCATCTTCTGGGCTAATGTCTGCCCAAGTATTGCCGAATTTTGCTTTTAATTGACGTACTGCATCAATCGCTGTTTGATATGTAGTCATGATATTGTCCTGTATTCATTTTAGGATTTCATCGATTGAAGCCTAGAGTCACGTTACTTAAATTTCTTATGACACCAGCTGCTTCCTCATGAACACAGCTTAGACTTAGCCAATCAATTAATCCAATATCCTTTGTTAATCTTCAGTATTTATTTAAAAAATATACCAATAAATCGATATTATAGATAAAACCAAAAACTTTAACACTTTGTTTATAAAAATAAAATTATCCTAAAGGAGTATAGAGTTTTATTCTAAAAAATCCATAAGTCTTATTTTCATACAATTTTTGGAGATTTTCCACTCATTTTTAAATCTAAAAGTCAATTGTAAATTAGGCTATTTTTGCCAATGCAAAAAGTCAATTGATATGCTAGAAATTGAGAAGTTATTCATAAATATATTCTATTTAGATTTCTTTCATTCAAAACTGAGCAAAGACAGTAAAATCGTGCCTTTGAAACGCCTTTCCACCCTACTTAATTCCTACAAAAAATGTCGCTTTTCTCATCATTTTTTCACACAATGATTATTAAATATGGCATAATTTGAAACAATTTCAGGGTTTTATTTTCGGTATTTTTTTTATGAATCTGGAGCGAGTAGATCTTAATCTATTAATATATCTTGATGTACTTCTTCGTGAAAAAAATGTTACGCGCGCAGCCGAACAGCTTGGGGTAACTCAGCCTGCAATGAGTAATATTTTACGACGCTTACGTAATTTATTTAATGATCCGCTTCTTATCCGTTCTTCTGAAGGGATGACCCCGACAGAACGTGCACTTGAATTACAACCTCGTATTCGAGATGCCCTTTCTGATCTTTCTATGATTTTGGAACCCCGTACCGAATTCCGCCCTTATACAAGTAATCGCGTTTTCCGCATTATGACATCTGACTATGCTGAGGCAACTTTAGTTCCTCGTCTTGTCAAAGCTCTACGCTCTGAAGCTCCAAATGTTGTACTCGACTTTCTTACACCAAGTGATGTGTCTTATAGAGACATGGAACAAGGTAAAGTTGATCTTGCAATTAATAGATTTAATGAAATACCGCAAAGTTTCCACCAAGTTTTAGTTTGGCGTGATAGTTTCAGCTGTATTCTTAATGACAAACACCCTGCTGTAACCCATTTGAATCTCAAAAGCTATCTAGATGCACAGCATATCTGGGTTTCTAAAACTGGTATGGGTGTAGGCTTTGGTGTAAATCCAGATAAACAAGGCGGTTTAGGCTGGATCGATCAGGCATTAGAACGTATTGGTCAACGTCGTAAAATTTCTGTATTTACTCGTCACTACCAAATGCCAGCATTACTTGCTCAAAATGTTGACTTGATTGCCACCCTTCCAACTCGAATGGCACGCCTACAAACTCAAAATCCTAAACTGGTTATAAAGGATCCTCCTTTTTATATTCCAGAATTTGAACTTAAAATGGCTTGGTGCCCCTTATTACACCATCATCCAGCCCATCGCTGGTTGCGCCAACTTATTTTATTTGTTGCTCGTCAAATGATTGAAGAAGAAAACCGTGAATTTCTAACCAATAATTCGCAATTTTCTCACTATTAAGTAAATTTTGATTTAATTGTCGATTTTAGACATTATCTTCAAGCGCTGAGCAATCAATCTGATTACCTCAGCGCTTTTTTGTGTTAAAACATAGTCATAATAATGATGAACCTCGGGTGATTTGTGAGTCTCTTTCAAAATATCATTATCATCGTACTGCTCATCATCGCAGCAGGCTTTTTATCTTTAACTGAAATTGCATTGGCTGGCGCCAGAAAAGTAAAGTTAAAAATTTTAGCCGAAGCTGGCGAAGAACGTGCCCAACAAGTACTTGATCTACAAGAACAATCTGCCGATTTTTTTGCAGCTTCTCAAATTGGCCTAAATGCAGTTGCAATTTTAGGCGGTATTTTGGGTGAAGCTGCTTTTCGTCCTTTTTTCGTCACTTTAGTTGATCGTTTTTATGAAGGCCCTTGGACACAAACTATCGGTTTTGCCCTCTCCTTCACATTAGTAACTTCTCTATTTATTTTATTTGCCGATCTTATGCCAAAGCGCTTGGCAATGATTGCACCTGAAAAAATTGCAATTAGCGTTATTAACCCAATTCAAGTTTTTATTAAGGTGTGTAAACCCTTAGCTTGGGGAATTAATGCTATTGCGAATCTGTTATTTCGCTTATTTAAAGTCAATACAACACGCGAAGATAACATTACTTTTGATGATATCTCAGCGGTCATGGATGCGGGCGCTCAAGCCGGCGTACTTCAAAAACAAGAACACCACTTTATTGAGAATGTTTTTGAACTAGAAGAACGTACCGTACCTTCAAGCATGACGACACGCGAGAACGTCGTTTATTTCACCTTAAACGAACATGAAGATAGTATTCGTCAAAAATTAGCAGAATATCCTTACTCAAAATTTTTAGTGTGTAATGAAAATATTGATCAGGTTATTGGTTATGTTGATGCTAAAGATTTCTTAGTACGCATTTTAAATAATCAATCACCAACTCAATTAAATGAGTCTACCATTCGTACTGTACTCATGATTCCCGACACTCTCACACTCTCTGAACTACTTGACCGTTTTCGTTCTACAAAAGAGAAATTTGCTGTCGTTATCAATGAATATGCACTTGTTGTAGGAGTGATTACGTTAAGCGATATCATGATTACAGTTATGGGTGATTGGGTTACTCCTATTGAAGAAGAACAGCAAATCATTAAACGTGATAATAACTCTTGGTTAATTGATGGCAGCACACCAATTGATGACCTAAGGCATGCTCTTGAAATTGATGAAATGCCTGATGAAGAAAACTATGAGACGCTCGCAGGTTTCATGATGTACCGTTTACGCAAAATTCCACGTCCAGCAGATTTTGTGGAATTTGGTGGATATAAATTTGAAGTTGTCGATGTCGACCATTTTAAAATTGACCAACTTCTTGTAACTCGAATTTTAGAACAAACCGAAACACACTCATCAATTGATGAAAACTAATCGGTATTAATTTAAATGCCCCACAATTTAGCTGGGGTATTTTTTTAAACTAAATAACTTTTTTAAATATATGTAATAATTATTTTAGATTCATTTATTCAATTTGCTCTTTTAATCTAAAAGTATTATTATTTTATTTAGTAACTCTATTAAAGCTTAAATACTGAAAATTAATAAAATAATCTATATCTCTTAACTGCCTATAAAGTGATTAAGCTCCATTTACATTGTAAAAAAACTTATGTAATTTAGCTCAAAGTCAATCTCTAAATGCTTCTTCTTCTCATTTCAATCATCAAAATATATATAATTAAAAAAAATGCCATATAATTTTTATTTTTATAATACCTTTATATTATTTTATAATAGCATTCATTTATTATAAAACCATTATAACCTTAATATATATGTTCAGTATTTCATCTAAATATACCCATCCAAATGAATATATATTAACCAAATAAACTAAATATATTATTTGTCTTTTTAATAAAAATTAATAAGAATAACCAAGGTCAGAGTTTTGAATAAACTTGTTCAGTAAAACTATAGGCAAAGGATTGATTGTATGCTGACATTACTTGGTGTTGGCATGATTTTGTGCTTCATGTACTTAATCATGTCCAAACGTTTAAGCCCTATTATTGCTTTAATTCTCATCCCGTTTATTTTTTCTCTCATTGCTTGGGGCCTAGGTCATTACTTTGAAAGTTTAAGTCACATTGAACTTAAAGGTCTCAGTGAGATGATGCTGGATGGCATCAAAAAATTAGCGCCAACTGGCGTAATGCTTTTATTCGCAATTTTGTATTTTGCCTTAATGATCGATGCAGGTCTTTTCGACCCACCGGTTAAATGGATTTTGAAAAAAGTTAAAGGCGATCCTTTAAAAATTACTCTAGGAACTGTCTTTTTAACCACTCTCGTTTCTTTAGATGGTGATGGCTCAACCACCTATATGATCTGTGTGGCTGCAATGTTACCACTTTATCAACGTCTAGGAATGAACACACTCATCATGACTGCGCTTATGCTTTTATGTAGTGGTGTAATGAACCTAACGCCATGGGGTGGTCCTACTGCTCGTGCTGCAAGTGCGTTACAAGTTGATCCAAGCCATATTTTCGTACCTATGATCCTTCCAATGATCATTAGTATTGGTTGGTTATTCTTCTTAGCATATTTATATGGCCGTTATGAGCAAAAACGTTTAGGCGTGATTGAGCTTGAAAGTCATCATGGTGACAATATTACCGTGTCGAAAGACCCTGAAGCGACGCGTCCACATTTACGCAAAGTAAATATGGTACTTACTATTATTCTCATGATTGCATTAATCAAAGGCATTTTGCCAATGTCAGTGTTATTCATGCTAGCGTTCTGTATTGCAATGCTGATTAACTATCCTGATGTTGATATGCAGAAAAAGCGCATCGCAATGCATGCAGATAGTATTTTAGCTGTTGTAGGTTTAATTTTCGCTGCAGGTATTTTCACAGGTATTTTATCTGGTACAGGTATGGTTGAGGCGATGTCTAAAGAATTCGTCGCAATGATTCCTCCAAGCATGGGTCCATACTTGGCTCCGATTACCGCTTTAGTCAGTATGCCTTTGACATTCTTTATGTCAAATGATGCATTCTTCTATGGTGTTTTACCAATTCTTGCTGAAGCGGCTTCGCACTACGGCATTAGCCCAGAGGCTATTGCTCGTGCATCAATTGTAGGTCAACCAGTACACTTACTATCGCCTCTTGTTCCTTCAACTTACTTATTATGCGGTCTTGCTAAAGTTGACTTTGCAGATCATCAAAAGTTCACATTTAAGTGGGCATTTATAACATGTATGGTTTTGATGGGCACCGCACTAGTGATTGGCGTTTTCCCGCTCTTTAGTACACTTTAATTATTCTTCTAAAAATAAAAGCCCCAAACGGGGCTTTTATTTTTATTTATTTATATACTCAATCATGGCGTCTAAAAACGCATGAAAGTGCAAGCTAATATCTTCTTCTAAAATTTTATAGGCATTATCAAATTGCACCATTGGCCAACCTTCTTTCCAAAATGGGAAGATGTCATGTAAGTCATGAGTAACTATTGCATCTTCTCGAACAATCGCTTGTGAAATTTGTGCCAAAACTTGCGCTGTCTCTGCACCATCAATAGCTAAATAATCAATACCACGCGCTTTTAAAATACGAATTCGATCTTTTTTATAGCGAATTTTTTTAGCTTGAGCTGCATTTAAACCTAGTGCAAGAGTAACTGCCTCTACAAACTTTTCTTCAAAATTTGTATTCAGTGCCACTAAAGCCTGTTTATGTGCTTCCTGACGTCCTGCTTTTCCCCCGTTACGGATGATCTCATTTGCTTCCGTATCTAGCTTATCTTTTTTCATCGACTGTAAAATGTCTAAAATTTCGATATCGCTTAAAGATTCAGGAGATTGCTCAAACATAGGAGTCTCTATACATACAACTAAAGGCGTATTCTCTCATAAAAGCGATACTAAAGCAGAGTAAAATTTTAAATAGCTCATTATCTTGACTATTTTTATAGTCCTAACTTCATAGACTACACTCATAAAATCAAATAATTCTTTGGTTATAATTTTAATTATTTGCCAAAATAATTTTACCCTGATAATATTATTTTACCCAGATAAAAATATATGGCTAAAATGAATACTAAAATCACCTATACTGCCTTCACTGGAAGCACGCTTATTGCGAGTGACTCCCTTATTGAACTTGCAAAAAAACTCAAAGATCTTTCGAAAACAACGGAAAATATTCTGATTTTTAATGATCAAACAGGTCAACAAATTGATCTTGATCTTTCTGGTTCGGAACAAGAATTTCATCAACGTTATGGTGAACCGGAAGAAATTAAAAAAGTTGGACGACCTAAACTCGGAGTAATTTCTCGTGAAATCACTTTACAGAAAAAACATTGGGATTGGTTAGATCAACAAAGTGCGAGTGCATCAGCAGTAATTCGTAAGTTAATTGATAAAGAGTTAAATAACCCAAATTCTGAAGGTAATATTATGCTCGCTAAACAAGCCATCGACCGTTTTATGTCTGCCATGTTGGGCAATATGCCAAATTACGAAGAAGCAACACGTGCCTTATATCAAGGTGATCGAGATATATTTTTAAAGATGATTCAAAGCTATCCCAAAGATTTAAGAGAATATTTAAATTTAAAAACTCAAAGTATTTTCTAAACCCAATAAAAAACCCGCTTACGCGGGTTTTTTCAAAATCAATTCAGTCTATTAAAGACGAACTAATTCCACAACTTTTTCAGCTGCCTCTTCAACGGTTTCAGCAGTAACTTCTGTATCCGTACTTTCCACAGAAGTTGTGATAACCACAACACCTGTCTCACGCAATAAAGTAATTTGTTCAGCAGTTAAGTTGGCTTTTGCAATCGCAACCACACCTTGTTGGATCAATAAACTTTCTAAAACTTGAGCTTTCTCGATTAACTGTGCAGAAATCCCAATCACCGCTGGCTTTTGGCCCAAACGTGCAGCACGATCTTCAGCTGTTACAGGATTGCTATGTGCAGTCCATTCAACAGCAGCCTCAACCATACCTGCACCAACAGTTACGTTGCTTAAGCGGTCAATGAAGATGAATGAACCTGTATAACGAGAATCTTGATATTGATCAAACACAACTGGCGCATCGAACTCAACTACAACATCTGCAATTGCATTTAACTCAAGCTCTTCCACATGAGTATGTTCAAGTGTATTCACATTCACTCGATAGTGAATATTAGTGACTTTAGCAGGAACAGTCTGGGTACCAATCTTAACGTTGTATAACTTACCTTTCACGAGCGGATGTTCATTCATCCACACCACTGAAGCACGAACACTACGTGAAATTAACGGTTGCTCGCCAGCACGTACCAAAACGTTACCACGGCTAATATCAATTTCATCATTGAGGGTCAATGTAACCGCTTGACCCGCTACAGCCTGCTCAAGGTTTCCATCAAAAGTAACGATTTCTTTAACTGTTGAACGCTTACCTGATGGCAGTGCAACAATCTCATCACCAACATTGATTTCACCTAAAGCAACGGTACCCGCAAAACCACGGAAATCAAGATTTGGACGGTTTACATACTGAACAGGGAAACGGAATTCGTGTTTATTCGATTCACGACTGATTTCCACCGACTCAAGAATGCTCATCAAGGTTTGACCCTTGTACCAAGGCGTATGAGCTGACGGGTTTACAACGTTATCGCCATTTAAAGCAGAGATTGGTACAAACTGAATATTGGCTGGACGACGATCACCTAATTGGCTTACGAAAGCATCATATTCAATCTGAATTTCAGTGAAACGTTCAGGTGAATATTCAACCAAGTCCATCTTATTGATTGCAACAACGATATTTTTAATACCAAGCAAACTTGCAATAAACGTATGGCGACGAGTTTGAGTTTGCACACCATAACGCGCATCAATCAAGATGATTGCCAAGTCCGCAGTTGACGCACCTGTTGCCATGTTACGTGTATATTGCTCATGTCCCGGGGTATCCGCAATAATAAACTTACGCTTTTCTGTTGAGAAATAACGGTAAGCTACGTCAATGGTAATACCTTGTTCACGTTCTGCTTGAAGGCCATCTACCAGTAATGCCAAGTCTGGTGCATCACCCGTAGTTCCTACTTTTTTACTGTCACGCGTTACTGCTTGCAATTGATCTTCATAAATCAATTTTGAATCGTAAAGTAAACGTCCAATAAGCGTACTTTTACCATCGTCTACATTACCGCAAGTCAAAAAGCGTAGAAGGTCTTTTTGTTCATGTTGCTTTAAATAGGCCAAGATATCTTGACTGATTAATTCTGATTGATGAGACATTGCTCAAACTCCACAAATTTAGAAATTGTCTTAGAAATAGCCTTCTTGCTTTTTCTTTTCCATTGAGCCCGCTTCATCATGGTCAATCATACGACCCTGACGCTCAGAACTCGTGGCTAAAAGCATCTCTTGGATAATTTCAGGTAACGTATCTGCTTCAGACTCAACTGCACCAGTTAACGGGTAACAGCCAAGCGTACGGAAACGTACAGACTTCATCTGTGGAACTTCACCCTCTTTTAGACGCATACGCTCATCATCAACCATGATTAACGTACCGCTACGCTCTACTACTGGACGAACAGCAGAGAAATAAAGAGGAACGATTTGAATATTTTCTAAATAAATATATTGCCAGATATCTAACTCAGTCCAGTTAGATAAAGGGAATACACGAATACTTTCACCTTTGTTCACTTTACCATTGTAAAGATTCCAAAGTTCAGGGCGTTGGTTTTTCGGGTCCCAACGGTGTTTGCTATCGCGGAATGAATACACACGCTCTTTTGCACGTGATTTTTCTTCATCACGACGTGCACCACCAAAAGCAGCATCAAATTGATATTTATCCAAAGCCTGTTTTAAAGCTTGGGTTTTCATAATATCTGTATATTTTGAACTACCATGATCAAATGGGTTGATCCCAGCTTCACGGCCTTCTTTGTTCTGATGAACAATTAAGTCAAAACCATGAGTTTTTGCCATGTTATCGCGAAACTCGATCATGTCTTTAAATTTCCAACCCGTATCTACATGTAATAATGGGAATGGAAGTTTAGCTGGATAAAATGCTTTTAACGCAAGATGAAGCATCACAGCCGAGTCTTTACCAATTGAGTAAAGCATGACTGGGTTTTCGAATTCTGCAGCAACTTCACGGATAATATGAATGCTTTCAGCTTCAAGTTGCTTGAGATGTGTGAGTCTTGATTCAGTCATGAACACGTCCTTCTCTATCCATTTTGCCCATAAAATCTAGAAGTAGTATTAAACCACCACCTAGAAGACCATGTGGAGGAACGAGTGCCATAACAACTCCAATTTTTCGTGATAGATAATCCAACCACAAGCCTTTATATGGCTTATAGCATTAGTTATGCATTATAGTGATTTAAAACCGTTTCCTTTTGCTTGTTTTTTCATATTGATATTCGATTTAATCATATACATGTAATATGCTGATTCACTTGCATAACTTCATAATCGTAGCTTGTATAATCAACTTAAGCAAATCATGTTCTAGTCTTTAGTTTTCTTTAAAAGCCATAAAAAAAGAGAAGCATTAATCGCTTCTCTTTTCTAAAACATGATCTAATCTTAGAAACCAAACATTTTACGTTCTAATGGAATTTCAATTCCAATAGATGCACCTGCATCATTACCTTCAAGATCCGAATCACTTACCCATCCATTAATTTTTAATGGAAGATCAGGTTTGATGAAATGCGTCCAAGTTAAATCAAGTGCTTTAATTTCATCATCTTTAGGGAATGCTTTATTGATTGCCAAGTTAGATTGGTTAACTTTAACCACCATAGCGCGACCACTTAAACGGTTCATGACATCAAAGCGGATATCGCCACCCACCGAATACATTTGCCCATCACCGCCCATCGCGTGACCTAACGGGAAACCATGTTGGTAATAGCCATCCTTATAAATATAATGGTTATAAGAAATACCTTTTACATCACCATTGGTGCGTGTATCAGCCCATTCTGCATAAAGTTGATATGGCATATCATTGTAGCTTGACGAATAATCAGCCCCAGCTAAATACATCTTTTTAGATGGAAGTAACCCAGCCTCATCTTCACCCACGTATTGTCCATAAATACCAACAGGAGCATTTAAAAGAGATTGCAGATTCAAACGAGCATCAAATCCAGCAATTTGGTTAGACCTGTCTTCAGACGCATCATAAACATTATCATTACCTTTAATCGCATTCCATAAAGAATCCCAACTTTCAGAACGTCCCTCACCACCCCATTGTAAAGTTCGGGAAGCACCTAGTTCTAAATAAGGTAATGGTCTTGCAGTTACACGTAAGCCTAATAATTTAGCATCTGGAATTGCTTTATAATCATCTAATTGACCAGCAAATGCTTGGTATTGCCAAGGTCCAATCCAAGACAACCATTTTGTCTCAAAAGCATTTTGCACAGCACGTTGTGCAGTTACCCCATAAACTGGTCGACTAGCATCACCACGAATTAAGCTACCATCGTGTCCTGGCCCCCACCATGTTGGAATTTGACCTGCAACTACCCATTGATTCCAAAGTTTACCAGCGACATATGAACCTTCAACATTAACATCTTGACCATTATCAATTTGTGGGTCTTTTTCTGCATTTACTCGGATTTTAGCGTCCCAGTTTTCACCGCCAGCATTAAACTCTAACGAACCTTGATATTGAGCTTTTTGGTTATCACCGAATGCTTGAGGAATATTTTTGATATCAGTTTCAGCAAAAGCACCCACTTTAACTGTATTGTTATCTGCTTTTAATGCATTAAGTACTGAATTAATAACTTTTTGTTGAGCTGGATGCGTCACTTTTGCTTGAGAAAGTGCTCTTTGAATTTCATCACCACTTAAGGGCCAAGTTGAGGTGCTAATACTGATAACGCCTTGTTGATTTAACCAGTTTAAGTCGGTACGTAAGTCTTCATTATTTAGCACTAAACCTTGTGCAAAAATAGCGGATGAAGCAGTTGCCAATATTGCAATCGAAAGTGTTTTTCTTAGAAACATGCCAGCCAATTCTCAAAGTTATTTATGAGCAACACCTTAAATTTTTTATCACAACTTTGCAATTGTTAAACTGTGCAATTACATTTTTTAACGCTACCTGAAGATTGGTATAATTAGGTAAGTTTCTAGATATAAAAAGTAATAAAAAAGGCAGTATAAATACTGCCTTTTTGCATCGTAGAGGATTAACCTTCTTTACGGCGCATATGCGGGAATAAAATTACATCACGAATACTTGGTGCGTCAGCAAATAACATAACCAAACGGTCGATACCAATACCTTCACCTGCTGTTGGAGGTAAACCATATTCAAGTGCTTCAACAAACTCTGCATCGTAATGCATTGCTTCATCATCACCTGCGTCTTTTTCAGCAACTTGCGCTTGGAAACGTTCAGCCTGATCAATCGGGTCATTTAACTCGCTGAAACCATTTGCCAATTCACGACCGCCAATGAAGAATTCAAAACGATCTGTAACGTGTGGATTGTCATCATTACGACGCGCCAATGGAGAAGTTTCCGCTGGGTAATCAGTAATAAATGTTGGCTGACGAAGTTTAGTTTCAACAGTTTCTTCAAATACGATCGTTTGAAGCTTACCTAAACCAAAACCTGGCTTAACCTCTTCTTTCAACTCTTCACGAATAAATTTTGCAAGAAATTCGCGATCACTTACATTTTCAGGTGTGAACTGCGGGTTATTCTCTAAAATTGCATCGAACATAGAGATTTTCTTGAATGGTCCTTTGAAGCTAAATACTTCACCTTGGTAAGGAACATCAGTTGTACCTAGAATATCCAAAGCCAACTTTTCAAGCATATTTTCAGTCAATGCCATTAAGTCTTTATAATCAGCATATGCCTGATAAAACTCGATCATCGTGAATTCAGGGTTGTGACGTGTTGACACCCCTTCATTACGGAAGTTACGGTTAATTTCGAACACACGCTCAAAACCACCAACCACTAAACGCTTCAAATAAAGTTCAGGTGCAATACGTAAGAATAAAGGCATATCCAAAGCATTGTGATGTGTTTCGAATGGACGTGCAGAAGCACCACCTGGAATCACATGCATCATTGGCGTTTCAACTTCCATGAAACGTTCATTGTTTAAGAATGCTCGAATACCTGCAACAACTTTGGCACGGATTTCAAAAGTCTTACGTGTTTCTTCATTCACAATTAAGTCAAGGTAGCGTTTACGGTACTTAACTTCTGTGTCATTTAAGCCATGAAATTTATCTGGTAACGGACGAAGAGATTTTGTAAGAAGTTCAAAACCTTCAAGATGAACATATAAGTCACCTTTGCCTGAACGTCCGATATAACCTTCGGCAGCAATAATGTCACCAAGATCTAAACCTTTAATAGTTTCAAGAATATCTTTTGGTAAGCCTTTACGGTCAACATATAACTGAATACGACCTGTCATGTCTTGAATCACCATGAAAGAACCACGGTTTAACATGACACGGCCAGCCACTTTTACATAGACATGCTCAGCGCTTTCAATTTGTTCTTTCGACTGATCTTTAAATTGTTCTTGTAGATCAGCTGCGTAATGTTCACGCTTAAAAGTATTTGGCCAAGGACTCTTTCCAGTTTCCTTCGCAACATCTTGGATTTGCTTTAATTTGGCATGACGCTGTGCAATTAAATCGTTTTCGGAAATAGTTGGTTCAGAAGTCGATTGAGCGTTTTGTTGCGTCATCTCTGCCTCGATTAAGTAAAAATGAAGTGGCATAGCTTAACAGATTGCAGGAGTTTTTCGAATGATTTCAATCAAACAAAAATGAAAAAAGACAATTTATGGAAACGAGCCGTACTTTTTAAAGGCAAAATGACTTAGACCAATCGCTAAGATCATTTTTTAAAGCTTTTAGTAAAATATAAAAAAATCCAAATAACCTCGATATTCAAAGGCCCTTTTTGCCTTTTATTTTATCAATGAGATGTGTCGTAAATAATGAAAATTCTATTTTTACATGGCTTGGATTCTTCTCGTGAATCAACAAAGTTCCACGCCATTTTACATCCTGAAAAGTTTTGTATTGACGTTGATTATCGTAACCTAAGTTATGCGTCTGTTGAGTACTTTTATCATCAGGCTATTCAGACGATTAAACCAGATTTACTGGTTGGTCATAGCCTTGGAGGATATTGGGCCTTAAAAACTGCCGCTCAACATAAATTAGCTGTGATTGTGGCAAATCCAAGTCTTACGCCTAGCTTTCGACCTGATTATCCTCAGCTTTCCGAAGAAGAACTTACCCTCTCTAATCCTAAAATGGCTTATTTAGAATTAGGAGATGAGCAACTTGATATGTATCAGGTTCAAGAAAAACTTGCGCCCTACATGAATATTGAAACGTTTGAAGGCGGACATCATCGTTTAGCCTATCCTTCTCGCCTCAATGATTTGATTATGAAAATTTATAAAAAATATTTGGCTTAAATTGATGGCGATTGCCTATTTTACTTCTGCCAATTTCTTGATTACGTCAAATCCTTGAACGAAGCCACTTTTCAACATACCCATATATTCAGGTAAGGTGGCTAATTCGACTCTTAAACTAGTTATATTATCGTATTGGCTTAAAAAATATTTTTCTTGGGAACCACTCCAGCCTTTAACTTCTTCACTTTCTAAATCTTCCTTACCGTCCTTAATCATTCCTAAATGTTTAAAAATCAAGATTTCCGGCTTTTTCAATTCTTCAATGGTGGAGACCATGCCATTGCCTTCACCATCTAGGAAATAAGTTTTACCACCGATTTGCCAATCAGTACGCATTGAAGAGTCTGGAGCAAAAAATTTTGTCCAAGCATTATATGTCTCGTTATTCCAAAGTAATTCCCATACTTTTTCTATAGGCGCCTCAATTTCTACTTCGTATACTAAATTTTCCATACTTAACTTCCCTGATTTATTCCGTTCTTATACTGTCGAATTTTAATTTTCGTGTTTAATAATGACATCTGTTGAATCTTTATTTGTTGTTATTTAGCTTTCTTATTATATAAATCTTTTAAATGAGCAGACACTTTTTATTTCTTAATAATTTCACAAACAACATTAAGTTTAAAATTAACGTTAAGAATGTATTAGTTATTATTATTTTATGCTCAAGTTTTGCCTAAAAAACCACTTATTTGTCCTAACCTGCCATTCATCTTTGCTTACGAATGATTAAACTCCGTTATTTGCTTTACATTAAATGTAGAACTGCGTAAAAATTTGATATCCGATCAAAGGCACATTGGTTATTATTGACCGGATCGTGGTTACATTATTAATAGATGGAATAGTTTTACTGAAAGGCAGCTTTGAGCAAACTTATCAGTGCGGAGAGTCTCATGAAAAAATATCAATGTATCGTTTGTGGATGGATTTACGATGAAGCAGAAGGTTGGCCACAAGACGGCATTGCAGCTGGAACAAAATGGGAAGATATCCCTGATGACTGGACTTGCCCTGATTGCGGCGTTTCAAAAGCTGACTTCGAAATGATCGAAATCTAATGATTTAAAGCAAAAGGCCATGATTGACATGGTCTTTTTTACGAATATTACCCATTACCGTATTAAATAAACAATTCTAACTCTGGAGAGAAAAATGCATCCTATCGTCATTATCGGATCAGGCATGGCGGGTTATACCTTAGCACGTGAGTTTCGTAAACTTAGCCCAGAGCAAGAACTTGTGATGATTTGTGCGGATGATGCAGTGAATTATGCAAAACCAACATTATCAAATGCATTTGCAGGTAAAAAAGCACCTGAACAGATTGCTTTAGGTGATGCTGCTAAAATGGGTACCCAACTCAATATGCGTATTGAGCCTTTCACTTTTGTAAAAGAAATTTTAGCTGAACGTCATGAGCTTGTTCTTGAGAAAGATGGGGTAACTTCGAATCAACCCTATTCAAAACTGATTTTAGCGGTTGGTGCTAACCCAATTCGTCTTGCAATTGCAGGCGATGGTAGCGATGACATTCATGTAGTGAACTCGCTGATTGATTACCGTGCTTTCCGTGAAAATCTAGCTCAACGTAAAGACAAACGTGTTGTTATTTTAGGTGCTGGCTTAATTGGTTGTGAATTCGCCAATGACTTACTTCACAGTGAATATGACATCACTGTCATTGATTTGGCACCTCAACCATTAGGTCGCTTATTGCCAGGTCATATTGCTTCTGCATTCCAGCAAAATCTCGAAGAGGCTGGTGTTAAATTTGCTTTAGGCACAACCGTTGAAAAAGTCAGCAAAATTAATAATGGCGAAGATTATGCGATTACACTCGCAAACGGCCAAACTTTGGTAGCCGATATTGTTCTTTCAGCAATTGGTTTACAGCCAAATATTTCACTTGCTAAAAGTGCAGATATTCAAACAAGCCGTGGAATTATTACCAATAGTTTACTTGAAACAAATCAAGCCGATATTTATGCGATTGGCGATTGCGCTGAAGTAAATGGCACGCTACTTCCGTATGTAATGCCAATTATGCAGCAAGCTCGTGCTCTTGCAAAAACCCTCAGCGGACAACAAACTGCCGTGCACTACCCTGCTATGCCAGTTGCAGTAAAAACTCCTGCAGCTCCACTTACAGTGTTACCAGCTCCAGTTGATGTAGAAGTGAACTGGGAAACAGAAGAGTTCGACGATGGTATGCTTGCTAAAGCAATTGACAATGAAGGAACATTGCGTGGTTTCGTATTGTTAGGTGCGACAGCAGGTAAACAACGCTTAACTTTAACAAAGCTTGTTCCAGATCTTATTCCAGCCCAAGCATAAGGTTTGAATCAGGAATACTCTTTTGTGAGTATTCCTTTAAGGAATGAATAACATGAATAGTGCCTTACAGTTTAATGTTTCGCCGTATACATCTTTCATGCAAGAAACCAAGGTCAACTTAGGCAATGGTATTGAGCTACATGTAGAAGTAGGTGGAAAACCAGAACATCCAACCATTTTGCTGATTATGGGTCTTGGGGCTCAAATGCTTTTCTGGCCGGATTTCTTCTGTAAATCACTCATTGATCAAGGTTTTCGTGTTATTCGTTTTGATAACCGCGATATTGGCCTTTCTTCAAAAGTACGTCATGAAGGTAAACGGTTAAATACGGTTAAATTGATGGGTCGCTTTGCGCTCGGACTAAGTAATCAAGGTGCCCCTTATACTCTGCATGATATGGCAGATGATGTATCAATGCTTATTGACCGCTTAGGCGTGACTAAAACACATGTCATTGGTGCATCAATGGGCGGTATGATTGCTCAAATTCTTGCAGCAAAATATCCTGAAAAGGTTGAAAAATTGGGGCTCATGTTTACCAGTAATAATCAGCCTTTTTTACCCCCTCCTTTTCCGAAGCAGCTTTTGAGTTTAATTGGCAAACCTGAGTCACGTGACGAAGAAGGTATTGTTAATCACAGTTTAAAACTATTTCAATTGATTGGTTCACCTGGTTACGTCAACCAGATTGAAGCAATGCAAACTGCACGCAAACTTTATCAACGTAGCTATTATCCTGCTGGTGTACTTCAACAGTTTTTAGCAATATTATGTACAGGCTCCTTACTTCAACTGGACCGTGAAATTAAGCAACCTGCGTTAGTCTTACATGGCTCTCGTGATCGCTTACTTCCACCTAGTCATGGTAAGGCTGTAGCAAAAGCAATTTCCGGTGCTAAGTTTGAATTAATTGATGGAATGGGGCATGATATCCCTGCACATTTTATTCCTCAGCTTAGCGGTTTATTTGCGCATCATTTTAAATCATCATACTAGGACACTATGGCTGCATTACCCTCACTAAGACAGCTATCATATTTAGTTACGTTGTCGGAAACTTTGCATTTTACTGAAGCAGCACGCCGCTCTTTTGTCACGCAATCGACGTTATCAGGCGGCATCATGGAGCTTGAACGATTGTTAGGTGGCGTTCTGGTAGAGCGTGACCGTCAGAATGTGCGTTTAACACCATTGGGTGAACAAGTTGTTGCTCGTGCCCGTGTATTACTAGCAGATGCTCAAGATTTAATGCGATTGAGCCGTGAAATGAGTGAACCGTTAACAGGTGATTTGCATTTGGGAGTTATCCCAACCATTGCACCTTTTATCCTGACACGGTTACTTGATGAAGTGCATCAGCAGTTACCTAAAATTCAGTTGCATCTACATGAAGCTCAAAGTGAAAAAATTGTAGAGCGTCTAGAACACGGTAATCTAGACATGATTGTTCTTGCTCTACCGTTTGATACTAGAGGTCTAAAAGTCGCTGAAATCTCGAAAGAAAATTTGTACCTTGTATGTAGTAAGCAAGATACAAATGCTTTGCAAGCAAACTCACTAGATGATCTTGATTTATCGAGATTAATTTTGCTTGAAGAAGGCCACTGTTTACGTGACCACGTTTTAAGTGCATGCCCTATCGGTGAACGTAAAAACGACAACCGTTTAAAAGCAAGCTCTTTACCAACTTTAGTTGAAATGGTTTCTTCTGATTTAGGTTTTACCCTTTTACCAGAAATTGCAATTGATAACAGTATGATCAAGTTTAATGATCAAATTACTGCAAAACCAATTGAAGATGCCCCGAGTCGCACTTTAGCGCTAGTCACTCGTAAAAGTACGCCGCTACAAAGTGAATTCGACGTGTTACTGCAAATTATGCAGAAAATCACGACAAACCTACATGAATAAAAAAGGAGTCTTCGGACTCCTTTTTGTTTTACTGAGCTGTAAGCGATGCCCACTTAAACACCCAAGCAGACGGCATATTCAAACTATTATCAGCAATAATTTTTTCTCTAATAATCTGTGCTATAGCATAGTCGTTGGCTGGATCTATCATGACTCGTATTCCTTTAGTGGTTGAGCTGGTTACGACCTTATAGCCCTTTGCTTCAAGCTGTGACTGAACCCGATTTGCTTTATTTTGATTAGCTGCTAGTGTAACCTGTACCATCCACTTTTTTTCACCATTTTCTAAAATTTCTTTAGCAATCGCAGCATCAAGTTGTTTTTTATTTTCAGAATTTTTCTTTTCTTCTACTTTTTTTGTGTGAACTTCCTCATTTTTCTTTTGCGCTAAAAACTCATCTTGCTTTTGTTTTCTTTTTTGAATAATTATTGTTTTATTCCTTACCTCACTCTTTTTAGTTTTATCATTGGAAACGGGCGCAAAATAAGGATATATCGCTTGATCATCAAACCTTTGAAATACGATGATATCCCCATAACACTTCTGATCTGCGTAGGCCGCCACTGGCATTATCCCCAAAAGTATTCTAATAAGTAAATTTCTAATAAAGTATTGCATCTTATTCATTTACCGAAGTTAAGTATATTTAATGCGGCGTATTAAAGTAGATTTCACATGATTTGTATATTTTTAAAATTCAATGTTTTATGGGGAAAATCACATATTTTAAAAACATCTTGCTGTGCTTCAAATTATTATCGTTTACCCAACAACCATTTAGAAAAACTAATTAAATTATTTTGAATTTCAGTGAATTAAAAAAGCCGACATTTTGTCGGCTTTTTTAATTAAATTTAAAACTTATTATTTAATCATTTCTAATAGTGCCCGTTGAGCATTATGCAATTTTTCACCCTCTGCTGGCTCAGCACGCACCCAAGTACCATCTGACTGTAACAACCAAGCTTGCTGGTTATCTTGTAAATAGTTCACTAGGCCTTGTTGATAAATACGCTTTTTCAATGCAGGATCTTCCACAGGGAAACATGCTTCAACACGGTTAAATAAATTACGATCCATCCAATCTGCGCTTGAGCAGTAAATACGCGCATCGCCATTATTGCTAAAGTAATAAACGCGAGTATGTTCAAGGAAACGTCCTACAATTGAACGTACACGAATATTTTCTGATAAGTTAGGCAAACCTGGACGTAAACAGCAAATAGAACGAATAATCAGATCAATCTGAACACCCGCTTGAGATGCTTCATATAATTTATTGATTAATTGAACTTCCGTTAAGGCATTTACTTTCACAATAATTTGAGCTTTACGCCCCGCCTTAGCATTGGCAATTTCTTCATCAATAAAGTTGATGAGCTGAGCATGTAAGGTAAATGGTGCATGTAATAGCTTTTTCAATTTCGCCATTTTGCCCATACCAGTCAACTCTTGGAAGATACGGTGCACATCTTCACACAGATCTTTATCGGTCGTCATGAGACCATAATCGGTATAAATTCGAGCATTCATTGCATGGTAATTACCAGTGCCTAAATGAACGTAACGCACAAGTTTGTTGTTTTCACGGCGTACCACCATAATCATTTTGGCGTGTGTTTTATAACCAACAATACCGTAAACAACGACAGCCCCCGCTTCTTGTAAAACGTTAGCCACTTCAATATTTGACTCTTCATCAAAGCGGGCACGCAATTCAATAACCGCGGTCACTTCTTTTCCATTACGCGCAGCTTCCGCCAAAATCTGTACAATTTCAGAGTCAGCACCACTACGGTAAAGTGTCTGCTTGATTGCCAATACTTGTGGATCGCGAGCAGCTTCACGAAGTAGCTGAATCACGGGAGCGAAAGATTCAAACGGATGATGAAGCAAAATATCTTGCTTCTGCATTGCAGAGAAAATGCTCTCGGTCTTTTTAAACACTTTAGGTACAACCGGCGTATGTGAGTCATAACGCAAATGAGGGCGTTTAAAATTTGAAACCAGACGAGCCAAGTTTACAGGGCCATCAACTTTGTATAATTGCTCATCGGTTAAATCAAATTCTTCTAATAAGTACTCATAAATATGCTGCGGACAGTTATGAGTTACTTCTAAGCGAACAGCACGGCCAAAACGTCGAGAACTTAATTCACCTTTTAAAGCTTTTGCTAAATCTTCAACATCTTCATTTAATGCTAAGTCAGCATTACGTGTAACACGGAATTGATAGCATCCTGTTGCTGTCATTCCAGGGAACAAATCGGACACATGCTCATGGATAATTGCAGATAGCATGACGTGATGTTCTTTACCACCTGTTAACTCATCTGGCAGGCGGACAACGCGAGGTAATGAACGTGGGGCTGGAACCACAGCTAAATCAATTTGACGGCCAAAAGCATCTTTACCTTCTAAGGTAATAATAAAGTTTAAGCTCTTGTTTACGAGACGTGGGAACGGATGCGCTGGATCTAAGCTAATTGGAGTTAATACAGGAGCAACTTGTTCTTGAAAATACTTCTTAATCCAAGCTGACTGTGCTGGCGTTAGTTCACCACGACGGAGGAAGCAAATATCTTCTTCACGTAATTTAGGTAAGATTTCTTCATTTAAAATACGATATTGACGTTCAATCGCAGCATGAGCAGTTTCAGAGATTTTTTGTAAGACTTGTCTTGGCGTCAAACCATCAGGGCTACGACTCTCATTGCCCAGAGAAAATTGCTCCATCACCCCTGCAACACGAATTTCGAAAAACTCGTCTAGATTACGTGAAAAAATGAGCAAGAAATTCATTCGCTCAAGTAATGGATGTAAAGGGTCTACCGCTTGCTCCAATACACGCAAATGGAAGTCAAGAATAGACAATTCACGATTTATATAACGGTCATTATAACTATATTCTGTTGGGGTCGTTGGTGTAATCGCTGTATTCATGTCTAACTCAATTCTCTATCCAGCCAAAATCTCTATAAAACAGTATGCTGCAAAAATATGACAATTTGGTAAAAACTAAAAAATTTACACATCTTTAAAACATCATTATTCAGGAATCTGGGTGCTATTCATATAACGTAGAATAACGCGTTTTCTATATTGTAGTTTACGATCGTTGCGGTGATCTTGATAATATTTCGGATCAGGCAATAATGCGGCCAAAAAAGCAGCTTGTTCGCGCGTTAAGCTTCTCGCACTTTTACCATAATAATATTGCGCGGCTGCTTCTACACCATATCGATTTTTGCCAAATTCAACAGAGTTCATATATACCTCAAGAATTCGGCGTTTTGACCACATTCGCTCCATCATCCATGTGGCTATGGTTTCTTGGCCTTTACGAATAAATGAACGCTTATTGTATAAAAACAAGTTCTTTGCCAGTTGTTGAGACACCGTAGAACCACCAGCAACAACCTCTCCTTCTTCATTATTCCGCTCTAGAGCAAAACGAATGCCATCCCAGTCAAAACCATGGTGATGAATAAATTTTGCATCTTCCCCAGCTAAAATCGCATGCTTGAAATTGTCGCTAATATCATCATAGTCAAGCCATTCATGAATGATCGGCTCTGAGGTATCTGACCAATAATCAATTCGCATAAACATGGTGGTATCAACTTCATGTGTACGCCACCAAACCAAACTTGAGAAAATCCAAAGTTGAATAAGGAGAATTGCCCCAATAAAAATTAACAACACGCGAACAATAAAAGCTTTCATGTTCGTCCTGATCTCCTGTATTCAACTTTTTTCATGTTAAGCTGTTAAGCATGTTCATATATAACAAAAGCATAGCATGACTCAATATCAGCCTCCGCACATTAATCGTAAACTCAATGTACAAACTTGGTGGCTGACCGCCTTATTGATCTTGATTAATGTAGGTTTATTTGTCTGGCAAATTGCGACTGGTGTCGATATTAGCGACCCAGCCATGAAAGATGCTATTCATTGGGGTGCAGATTTTACACCACTTACTTTTTCTGGGCAGCCTGAACGTCTATTTACCAGCATGTTTTTTCATTTTGGTCTTGTTCACCTCATGCTTAACATGTGGGCCCTCTATATTTTTGGTAATGTTGCAGAGTCTCTATTTGGTCGCTTCTATTTTATATGCCTGTATTTACTTGCTGGCTTATTCGGTAGCCTTCTTAGTAGCTATATGACTATTCAAAATGGGCATGAATTACTGCAACATTTTGATCAGAGCTTACTTCCGCATGTCAGTGCAGGTGCTTCGGGTGCCGTGATGGGATTAGGTGCTGCGTTAACAGTACTTTCTCTATTTCCCCCGCTTCCAGATCAAGCCTACATACTCGATAAAAAAGCTTTATTAATGGTTATGGTCATCAACCTTATTTTTGGTTTTGTCGCAACGGGTATTAATAATGCCGCGCATATTGGCGGCATGATTATTGGAGCATTCCTTGCACTGATGTGGTACTTAAGCTATGTCAGCAAGTTAAAAACCATACTTAAAATTTTAGGCTTATTAGGTGCAGTAATCATTACTGGTGGTTTTTATATGTACTGTGTACAAATCAACTCACCGTTACTTCCACTATGGCATGAAATCATCATCCAGAACCCTGATATTATTCCTTAAACTACAATTGGTTTAATTCTCTTAAACTTTGTAAAGGTGGTAAATTACAGAGATAGCCTAGTCGATAACGACCAATCAAAGCACAAACCAGCATCATGCCAAAAGGTAAAATTAGCCAGATTTCAATATGCCATTGTATTGCCATATTCATTTTATAACTTGCGATCGCACTAATCACTTCTGCAAAACAGCAGGCAACTATGCCTGCTAACAGACCTAAAAACCCAATCTCAAAACTGAGCATTTGCTTCATTTTATTTTTAGATAAACCAAATGAACGTAACAAAGCAACTTCACGGCGTCGCTCATCCATTAATAAATTTAGACAAGCAATTAAAACGAGTATTCCAGAAAAACCAACTAATGCCGCTAGAACAGTTACTATTTTGACTAGAACATTCATTAAGCGCTTTACTTCATCTAAAATCCGGTCAACATCAATAAATACGGTATTTGAGAACTGCTGAATAATATTGATCATTTTTGGTTGATCTTGCTTAGGCACATAGAAACTACCTAAATAACTTCCAGCATTTTCGTCTAAGGTTTTAGGTGAAAAAATAAAGAAAAAGTTAGGGCTAAAGCTCTCCCACTCGACACTCCGAAAATTCACAACTTTGGCCTGTAAGTTGCCTTCGGGCAAACTAAAAGTAAGCTTATCTCCAATTTGGATTCCCAAACTTTCGGCAGTTTTACTTTCGACTGAAACTTGCCCAATGCCATTAAACTGGGCTTGACCATTTGTAATTGCGTTGTCATTCGGTAATTGATTTGATTGTGTTAAATTCAATTCACGGCGCAAAGAGTTATTTTGTTTTATGGCTTCTTCCGAAAAAGGTACATCATTCTTTGCTACTAGTCGGCCACGAATATTTGGATATAACGGCGTGCTTTGCCAGCCATTCTGCTTTAATTGTTGCTCAAATGCTTTTAAATCAAATGGAGGTAATCCATAAACAAATTGATTCGGTGTCCCTTCTGGAAGTTGTTGCTGCCAACGCTCTAATAAATCTGTTCTTAATACACTGAGTACCGTAATGAGGCTTAAGCCTAAAGCCAATGCGGTAATTTGTAAGGCGCTTTGTGATGGCGAACGAATATAAAAAGACAATCGATTTTTCAGCTTTTTTAAGCTACGAAGCAATAGCCAAACAACGGTGTAAAGCAAAATACAAAGAACAATAATTGCCGCTAAAACCAGAATGCTGAGTATTAAGTTTTCACTCAACACCAAACTAAAAACAACTAGGCTAGTGATTCCTGCAAAAAACATGAAGAATAAAGATTTGCGAGATTTGGCTTGCTCCCGAATAACACGAATTGGAGGTGTATTTAAAAGCTCCCAAATGCTTGGCAAAATAAAACCAAGCAGCACAATCACGCTGGTAAAAATCGCAATTGGTAAAGGCCCGATTAAAAGAGGTACAACCGAAAAACTTAACTCTAATTGAGGGATCAATTGCAGCATAAGTTGCAGCAGACCAAACCCCATGATTAAACCTAATAGGCTTCCTAGCACAATTGAAATCGCACTGACAATACAAAGCAATCCAATATATGCCCACAAGATTTGGAACTTACTGGCGCCTAAGCATCTAATAAGTGCAATGTTATCTTGGTTTTGTTGAACATATCTTTGACTCGTTAAAGCGATGGCAATACCACACAATAAAATCGTTAAAATATTGGCCAATTGCAAAAAGGTATCTAAATTTTCAAGCGGACGTAATAACCTACTGTTCGATTCACTTGCATCACGTAAACGCAAGCCAGCCGCTTCATCTACATCTTTAGAAGGTTGATGCTGTTGCTTAAATTGCTTTGAAAATGACTGAACCTGTTCAGGGCTACCTGCCATTAATAAACGATAGTCAATTCTGCTGCCTGTCTGAATCGCATGAGTCTTAGCAATATCGGCTTGATGAATAATAACGGTTGGCGAAAAGCCTGAAAAACCAAGTTCCTGATTTGAATCACGCACAATCACGCCACTAAAACGGAAGGTACCATCAGCAATAGAAACAGTATCTCCTAGCATTACTTTAAGTAAATCGGCTGCTCTTTGACTTAGCCAAACTTCCCCAGATTGAATCGCTTTAGCGCTTGGTTCAATTTCCAACTGTCCTCTGAGTGGAAATAAAGGCTCAATTGCCTTTACATTCACCATGACAAACTGATCTTGGGTATGAGCCATCGAGCTAAATATAGTGACATTAGTTTGCTTTAAACCAAGCTGCTCAGCTTTCTTTTTCCACTGCTGTTCGATAGGCTCGTTATTCGACAGAACCAAATCCGCACCCAGCATTTGTGAAGCTTGCAGACTGACTGCATTTTTAACTTGGTCGTTACTAAATTTCAGGGCAGTTGTTGCACTGATCGCAAGCGATAAAGCAATAATGAGTAGATATAATCCACCCGTACGAAAACTTTGTAGCAAAAGTGGTTTGAGAAGATTACGCATAGTTTAACCACCCTGTACTGTCTTTAGTCGGCCATCATCTAACTCAACATGACGCTGACAAAGGGATGCTAAATTACGATCATGGGTGACTAAAATCAGAGTCGTACCTAACTCTCGGTTTAAATCAAAGAGCAAGCTTTCAATTTCTTGTGCTGTCTGACCATCTAGGTTTCCAGTCGGTTCATCCGCAAAAATAATTTGTGGTTCTGCAATAAGAGCGCGTGCAATGGCTACACGCTGCTGCTCGCCACCAGATAAGACTTTAGGCGTTTGTTCAACTTGACGACTGAGCCCTACTCGATGCAACCAATCTAAAGCTTTTTTCTCCGCTGTTTTATAATCAAAGTCTTTACGTAATCGTAAAGGTAACATCACATTTTCAAGCGCACTCAACTGAGGCAGAAGTTGAAAAGACTGAAATACAAAACCAATATGCTGCATTCTGATTTGGGCACGTTGTTCCTCTGTTAACTGATGAACAGCTTGACCACACAACCAGACTTCTCCTTCAGACGGTTGATCTAAAGTCGCCAAAATTCCTAGTAAGGTTGATTTACCTGAGCCGGAACGTCCCGTAATTGCTACCTGTTCCCCTTCAAAAATCTCTAAATCAATATCTTTTAAAATCGTAAACTGATTTTGGTTAATCTGAATAGTTTGTGTAACTTGATGGGCAGCAATGATGGGTTGTGGCATGATGTGAAAAGTCCTATGTATTCAGAATCAGGGTCGAAGTACAAATGTCTAAATCTTTTTTGATTGGTTCTAAAAGCATCATGCTCATCTCATTAAGTATGCTGCCTATGCTTGTATCGGCGAAAACTATTTTAATTTTAGGAGATAGTATTAGTGCCGGTTACGGAATTGATCCCAAACAAGGTTGGGTACAATTACTGCAAAAACGCTTAGACCAACAGTATCCCAAACAACACAAAGTGGTCAATGCAAGTGTTAGTGGAGAAACAACAAGCGGCGCTTTAGCCCGATTACCTAAGTTATTACAGACCTATAAGCCGAATGTGGTCGTGATTGAATTAGGTGGAAATGACGGCTTGCGTGGGCAACCACCTCAAATGATTCAAAAAAATCTGGATCAGCTCATTCAATTAAGCCAGAAACAAAAAGCCAAAGTTATTCTTTTTGGCATGAAGATTCCGCCAAATTATGGGGCTGCGTATAGCAAAGCTTTTGAAAATAATTATAAAGTTGTAAGTCAAAAATATCAGGTGAAACTACTACCGTTTTTTCTAGATGGTGTTGCTGGTCAAAAACAGCTTATGCAAAATGATTTAATTCATCCCAATGCTCAAGCGCAGTCAAAACTACTTAATTTAGCTTACCCATATATAAAAGGTGCCCTATAGGCACCTTTTATCTTTAAGCATTCTTTTTAATATGATCAGAAATCAAAAAAAGTAACTTCACCAGTTTCTAGTGAATATTCTGCACCGACAACAATTAATTCACCTTTTGCAATCAGGCTCTCTAACACCGCTGAACCATGGCGTAATTGATTTACAGAAGCAAAAACGTTTGAACGTACCGCATGACATGAAAGTTTTTTCAAATCATTTTTTAAATCAGTCTGCATTAAAATTTCAACTGATGGACGAACGCGGTTCACAATCGACATTAGGTTAGATGATGGCGGGTGATCAGGATTCATTAACGTATCAATTGTTGCTTGAATCGCACCACAATGGCTGTGTCCTAATACAACTACAACTGGGCAGTCATAACGCTCTGCTGCGAACTCAACACTACCGACTTGTGAAGGTGCAACCACATTACCAGCTACACGAATTACGAATAAGTCACCAAGACCTTGGTCAAATACCATCTCTGCTGGAACACGAGAATCTGAGCAGCCAAGTACAATTGCAAACGGATTTTGATCCTTTGCCATTTCAGCGCGTTCTTGATGAGATAAGGTTTTTGCAAGGGAAGTATTTCCATTTACAAATCGTTGATTACCGGCTTTCAGACGATCTAAAACTTCTTGCGCAGTAGGCATTTTATATTTCCATTGTTTTTTCAAGGTTGGAAATCATTTTAATGTGTCAAAATTTGAATGTCACTGACAAAAAATAAATCCTTTTCTATGAAAAAATTTAAAAATACTTAACCTGCTTTAATGTAGAGCTCACTGCATATTCGCTACTGTTTAGTGAAAAAATAGACATACTTTGGTTCTCGGATTGACTATAATTTTCTTCATTCCAAACATTTGGCAAATGACTCATTGGCAAAGTTTTTCAATAATTTTTCAAACTCGCTCAAGCTTCAAGGATGAAATCTATGACAAGGCTGTCCACATCAATTAAGGCCTCTATGAAAAAAACTGCTACCGCCCTGACTTTGGCTTGTAGCGTATTGTCAGTGATGAGTATTTCTCACACACAGGCAGCCGATAATATTGATGTGACATTCCAGAATGTATTACAGCAAGAACGTAGCTGGGCAGGTCTACAAAGTAAAAGCTTAAAAGTCGGTGATGTGACTTGGTCATATAGCGAAGGCGGCTCTACAACAAAACCGACTTTACTCCTTATTCATGGTTTAGCGGGTAGTCGTGATAACTGGAACCGAGTGGCTCGTTATCTCACCACAAATTACCATGTCATTATTCCTGATTTACCGGGTAGTGGTGAAACTATCGTTTCCCAAGACTTCGATTATTCGGTACCAAATCTTGCTGAAAAGTTACGCCGCTTTGTTGAGGCTGCAAATTTAAAAGGTCCAATTCATATTGCTGGGCACTCACTCGGTGGCTCTATTGCTCTACTCTATGCTGGACAGTATCCATTTGAAACCAAAAGTTTATTTTTAGTAGATAGCGGCGGTATTTTTCGCTCAGCCAATACAATTTATTTAAAAGATCCTGCTTACCTCAAACAACTTTTAGTGTCTAAAAAAGGTGACTTTAATTATTTATTAAAACAAACCATGTTTAATCCTCCGTTTATTCCTAAAGAGTTTCTTCAAGCTCAAGAAAAGTTGATGATTGATCAAGCACCTCAAACACAAAAACTGGTTGATCAATTGATTGCACTTAATAAAGTCTATACACCAGACTCCTTTGCGGTACTTACCAAAACGATCGATGCACCGACGCTCATTTTATGGGGTAAACAAGATAAGATTATTAATGTCGAAGTAGCAAGTGAACTAAAACGACTTTTAAAGAATGCTCAGCCTCCAGTTATTTTAGAAAATGTAGGCCATATGCCGATATTAGAAGCTGAACAGTTGGTTATGCAACAATATCTACCATTTCTACTTAAAGTAGAAACAAATCAGTCGTCAAAAACGACCACACCTTAAATAAAACTTCGGACTTGTGAGACCTTATGTCTACCCAACCACTTATTGAAAAACTTATTGAAGCTCATCTAGATTTTTTAGATGAGCAATTTGCTCAGACTCAGGTGATCCAGCAAGAGTTTGAGCAATTTTATCATTGGTTGGGGAGTCGGCAATTACAACATCTGTGGACTTTTGAACAAATTCAACAGCTCATTCAAAAGCAGATTTTAGATACGCCTGCTTCTGATTTCCTGATTGAACAAATTGCTGAGCATATTCGGTTTGCATTGATTCATCCTGCAAATGAAACCGCAACTGTTGAAGATGTTATTCCTGTTTTAACGATTGATCGGATTGCACAATACGTTGCTAGTAAAGAAGAGCACCGTAAAAAACTCATTAAAACAATTGTGAATAATCCTGCTTTTTCGGCCCTGCTCACGCAACTGATTCAGCAAACAATGCATGATTATTTAGATGAATCCATGTCAAAACGCGTACCCGGTGTAGGCCGTTTCATGAAAATGGGGAAATCTGTCTTAGAAACAGTAACCGATTCAAATCTGGACGATACGATTAATCATTATTTGCAAAAGAATATTCTAAAACTCAGCCAAATGAGTGAGCGTGTTTTAAACCAACATTTTGACAATGATAAGCTCTACCATTTTCAGGCAAATGTTTGGCATAAAGTTAAAACTATGCCACTTTCTGTTTTAAAAAATTATGTAGAAACTCAAGATTTATCAAAAACGGTTGGTTTAGGGCATGAAATCTGGGACCACATTCGCCAAACTGATTATTTAAAACAACAAGTACATGATGGTATCTATACTTGGTATGTACGTAATCAAGAGCGTAGTTTTGATTTATTGCTCCGTGACCTCAATATTGATGAAAGCTTAGTGCAACATGAACTGACCAAGCTACTTGTGCCTGTATTACAGCAATTAATTACAACAGGACATTTAAGACGTCGTGCCCGTGTTTACCTAGAAAAATTTTATTATTCTGAAAAAACATTAAATATTTTAAATAACAAAGGCGCTTAGAGCGCCTTTGTTATTTATGTTGATTAGAAAGAATATTTTAAAGAAGCGTAATAAGCTCGACCTGGTTCATTATAAGTTTGGCTGATTGAATTACTGTCTCTTAAAATTTGTTTATCAAACAAGTTGCTCACACCAACACGCGTACTTATATTGTCTGAAAATTTATAACCGACATTTATTCCAGCGGTACTATAGCTTTTTACAGTACTTGGCTTAAGCGCAGAATTTGCTCCACCTGAACCAATACCAGATTCGATTCTACTTTCTGCAAACTGACGTGATTTTTGACGACCATATTGAGTAAATACAAAATTCACATCTAACTGATCTGTGATGTCATAATCAAAAATTGAGTTAATTGTATAGATTGGAACTAAAGATAATGGATTACCTGTTTGTTTATCTTTTGAATCCATCATATACGTAAAGTTATTAGTCCAGCGGATATCACCGAAGTCTAATCCTAAGCTTCCTTCAAAACCTTGAATTAATGCTTTAGGCGTATTTTCCCAACGTAAGATATTCCACTTGGTATTGGTCACAGCTCCTGTATTTGCATTGGTACTTGAACCATCAACTGTTCCAACAACATTTGTACCAGCCACAATTTTATCTTTATAGTCATTGCGGAACCAAGTTAAGCTTGCATTCACGATATCTTTTTGGAACTGGATACCAAGCTCTTTGTTAACCGAAGTTTCTGGTTTTAAATCACCATTACCTTGCAACAAGCAACGTGACTCAATATTGGCCGGACAACCATTGCCATTTGTACTTAATAAATACCCTTCGGCATTTTGATACATATTCGGTGCTTTATAAGCTTTTGCTACCCCACCTTTTAAAGTGAAATAATCGTTAAGTCTTTGGGTAATATTTAAGCTTGGGCTCCAGTTAGAACCAGATTTACTATGGTCATCAAAACGAAGGCCTAACACGATATCTGTACTGTCTGTGAGTTTCAAGTTATCTTCGACATATGCAGAAGCAATACGTGACTCCATTTTACTGCGATCGCCTTTAGCCAATTGATCGCCATAGCCTGAACCACTACTGTCTTTCCCTTGATTTGTCGACACATTATCTTTAAATCTGTCTTCAACCCATTCGGTACCAAGTGTTAATACATGCGGTACATAATATTCAAAAGGAATATTGGCTTCACCATTAAATCGAAGAGTTTCTAAACGTGAAGTGGCTTTATCATCAAGGTTATTAATTTTTCCTTCTGTGCTACCGCCCAGGCCTTCTGGAAGGCGTTTATTATGCGTTTTGTCATATTGAGCAACGAGCTTACTCTTACCCCAAGACCAATCCCCCTCATGTGTTAATGCGTAGCTATCACGGTACATAGTATTGGTTTCTTTACCAATAAGTTCCGAAAGAATCGCATCAGCTTCCGCATTTGCATTTAACTGAGAGTCACCAGAATAAATATTACCTTGTTTGCTAGAAGAAACATCAAGCAAAATAGTTTGCTGGTCTGTTGCCTGCCAAGCTAAACGGCCCGAAATATCTTTATTTTTAACGCCTTCACGCCCAGCTGCGGTACTACCAATTGATTTATTAATATCAACATCGTCAGCTTCTGTTTTATTGTAATTACCATATAAACGATAAGATAAAACGTCTTTAATCAGTGGCCCACTTACGTTAAAACCAACACGATTTGATGCACCTTCTTTAGAGTCTTCAGGCTGTGACGTATAAAACTCTACTGAGCCATGGGTTTCATTAGTCACTTTTTTAGTAATGATGTTAACCACACCACCTGCCGCACCAGAGCCATAACGAGCTGCTGCTGGACCACGTAAAACCTCAATCGATTCGATTGCTTCTGCTGGCACCCAGTTTGAGTCACCTCGTGTATCACGCTCTCCTTTCCAGCCATAACGAACTGAATTACGAGAGTTAATTGGTTTTCCATCTACTAAAATAAGCGTGTTTTCAGGCCCCATTCCACGGATATCAATTTGTCTATTATTGCCACGCTGCCCTGTTGCGCTGTTACCTGTTAAATTGACACCAGGCATACGGCGCACATAATCAGAAATATCATTACGAACTGGTAGTTTTTCTAAATCTTCTTGGGTGATTACTGATACGCCGAGCGACTGCTTCACCTGCTCTTCAGCTGTTACAAAAATTGTTTCCAATTTCACAGGTTCAGCAGGCTTTTCTAATGCTTTTTCAGCTTGTTCTTGCTCATTTTGTGCAGCATAAGCCATAGACATCATACTTGCCAGTACTGAAACAGAAAGCACTGACTGGATAATACGCTTCGACATAAGTATTCCCAATATATTGATTTATTAAACATCTCTCATTTTCAGTTCCGCATTGTAACAAAGATAAATAAAATTACAAATGATATTGATAATAATTATCATTATTTATATTGAATAATAAAAAAACCTCATTGCGAGGCTTTTTTATTTTACTTTTCAAATAATTTAATTATTTGAAGTAAGCACCTTCAGCTTGTGTATGGTCTGTTTGGTCAACCACACGTTGAAGCTCAGGAATGTTCTCTCTTAAAGTAGTTTCTACACCTTGTTTCAAGGTAACATCAATTGCAGAACAACCTTGGCAACCACCACCAAATTTCAATACAGCAGTTAAACCGTGTTCTGGGTCATCTTGTACTTCTACCAAGCTACAATTTCCGCCATGCCCTGCAAGACCTGGGTTAATTTCTGCCTGAAGAATGTAAGTAATACGTTCTTCAATCGAAGCATCTGGACCAACACGTGGAACTTTAGAATTTGGAGCACGGAAAGTGAGCTGACCACCAAAACGGTCTTTGTTGTAATCAATTACGGCATCTAAAAGATAAGGAATAGATGGCGCATCAATATACGCAGGAAAATCAGGATAGTCCTGTTTATAATCCGTTGGGATCACTTCTTCTGGCGCACTATATGCCATACAGCATTCTGCACGTGGCGTACCCGGATGCTCAACAAAAATTCGAACGCCAATTCCCGGAGTATTTTGCTTCGTTAGTAAATCGTGCAAATACTCTTGTGCAGATGGTGTAATCAAAAGGTTTGGAATTTCTTCTGCAACAGCAGTGTTGGTGTTCTCAGTCGACATAACAATATTCCTCAAGCTGATGCCTTTATATTAACCGAAGATGAGGTGGATTTAAAAAAAATCAACTAAATTTGTCGGATTTATACACAACAGGGTTTCAAGTTAAGTTTTTAATGGCATTATTGAGCTCAGTATTGATCATTTTTTAAATATTTCTTATGTTGCATTTGCCGTTTAACCATACAGTTACTCTTATTATTATTACGGTCATTATCTCTTTACTTGCTTTTAGCAATCAAAATGTAATGAACCGATTGATTTTTTGGCCGCCTGCAATGCAACGTGGACAAATTGATCGATTCATTACTCATGGCTTTATCCATGCCGACGGAACACATTTACTGTTCAACATGATTACCCTGTTTTTCTTTGGCAGTATCATTGAAAGTTTTTACCGCCAATATTTCTATGACATGGGTTTTGTGTTGTTCTATTTAGGTGGCTTAATCTTTGCGATTTTGCCAAGCTATTTACAACATAAAAATGATGCGAATTGGGCCAGCCTAGGTGCTTCAGGTGCTGTTTCAGCGGTTTTATTTGCTTATATTCTGTTTCAGCCATGGAAGCTGATTTTTGTATTCTTCATTCCTGTACCCGCTATTATTTTTGCTATTTTATATGTAGCGTACAGTATTTGGGCTGGTAAACGTGGTAATAGTCATATTAACCATAGTGCTCATTTATGGGGTGCAGCTTACGGAATCATCGTAACCATTTTACTTGAACCTAAAGTTATTCCACATTTCTTAGACCAGCTTACCCGTCTTCCTTTCTAAACGATATAAATCAAAGAAAAGCCCGTTATGGGCTTTTCTTTTTTTCTGATTTATTTATCTGCATAAATTCTCAGTCTTTTTTCTGATTTTCTTTGATCAATTCGTTGTTTTGTTTGCAAAAACCATCTGATTAAACTCATGCCAATTCTTTTAATAATTCAGATGATACAATGAAGTACAGAGCAATTTTATCTAGCCTTTCTATTGCCTTATTTAGCTTATCTTTGGCTGGATGTAATGACAACGATAATCAAGAAAATGTCGTAAGCACGCCTAAGCAACCCAATATCTTATTTATTATGGCTGATGACTTAGGCTATTCAGATTTAGGGGCTTTTGGTGGCGAAATTCACACCCCTAATATTGATAGTCTGGCTCAAGAAGGTCGACTTTTAACGGATTATCATACTGCCCCGACCTGTTCGCCAACACGCTCTCAACTTATTTCCGGTACTGATCATCATTTAGCTGGTATTGGGGCAATGGCGGAACTCACCCCAGAGCATTTGAAGGGACAACCAGGTTATGAGGGCTATTTAAACGAACGTTCTTTATCGATTGCCCAAGTACTTAAAGACAATGGTTACCGCACGTATATTAGTGGTAAATGGCATTTAGGCTTAACCCCTGAAAGCAATGCACATGCTAAGGGTTTTGATCATTCATTTACCTTATTACAAGGTTTAGACCATCATTTTAAACAAGCTCCAAGTGCCTTTAAACGAAATTCAACTTATACAGAAGATGGGCAAATTATTCCAATTTCGGCATTGCCTGATGACTTTTTCTCTACCAACTATTTTACCGACAAATTACTGAGCTACTTAGATTCAGGCAAAAATAGTGGCAAACCGTTCTTTGCTTATGCTGCCTATACGGCGCCTCACTGGCCAATTCAAGCCCCAGCCGAATATCGTGAAAAATATCGCGGAGTTTATGATGTAGGTTACGATGCAATTCGTAATGCCCGCATTGCTAGACAAAAACAGCTTGGAATTATTCCTGCAAATTTTGATGCAGCAGAACCAATTGCGACTCAAAATGCTCCACAAAAATATGGGAAATGGGATGAGTTAACAGCCGAACAAAAGGCACTAGAAGCTCGTAAGATGGAAATCTATGCGGGTATGGTAGAAAATCTTGATGCCAATGTCGGCCGTATTATTCAATATCTCAAACAAAATAATCTTTATGACAATACTTTAATTTTCTTTGTTTCAGACAATGGTGCAGAAGGTTTTGTACGTGGCGGATATGGCAGTGAATCTGGTTTTGATAACTCAGTAGCCAATGTAGGTACACCTACTTCGTACCACTATATCGGGCCACGTTGGGCCGAAGTCAGTGCGGCACCTTTCCACTTATGGAAAGATACGGCGGGCGAAGGTGCAACGACTGCCCCTGCTATTGTGAAATTACCAAATCAGAAAAAAGCGGAAGAGACAAATCATAGCTTTGCATCTGTACTCGATGTTTTCCCTACCTTACTAGAATATGCTCATATTCCAGTACCTCAAGGCCAATATAAGGGCCGAGCCATTAATACACCATCTGGGATTTCATGGAAACCTTTGCTTGAAAACAAAACCGATACTATTCGTCCTGCAAATTTTAGCTTTGCCGATGAGTTACATGGCAGCAAATATGCAAAACAAGGTGAATGGAAAATCGCACTTCAAGGACGACCTGAATTAGGCACAGGGACTTGGGAGCTATACAACATTAAATTAGATCGCGGTGAAAGACAAAACGTTGCTCAGCTTTATCCTGCAAAAGTTCAAGAACTTTTATCGGTCTATCAAAAATATACTGAAAAAAATGGTGTGCAGGAATATAACGCCAAATGAAATTGAAGCCATTTTTAGTTACCACAATCAGCCTGTCTATCATGACGGGCTGTAGCCAATCTTCAAAAGTTTCTGAATCTAGGTCTTCGACGCAACAGCAAACTTCTTTAGTTGATTTAGGGTCTATTGAAAAATGTCAAAACTATACTGGTCTGCCTCAGGGTTGGCTCAAACAGCCTACAGCAGGAATGGTTTTAATTGCCGATGGAGATTTTAACTTTGGTTCTGAAAAGGCCTATCCCGATGAACTTAATTTTGGAAAAAAGCAGCGCGAAGTCAAAGGATTTTGGATTGACCAAACTGAAGTTACGGTCGCTCAGTTTGCAAGTTTTGTAAAAGCAACTGGCTATATTACCGATGCCGAAAAACAAAAACAGGCTGCTGTTTTCTCACCAGACCCTCATCACTCACAGCAATGGTGGCAGCTAAAATCAGGGTATACATGGAAAACGCCAAACGGCAGTCATGGTGCTGTAGCTAATGCGAATGAGCCTGTAAGGTATGTAAGTAAAAATGATGCTGAACATTATGCAGTGTGGCTAGGACGTGATTTACCAACAGAACTAGAATGGGAATATGCAGCTAAAGCCAATTCAAAAACTGATACGCCTTTACATGAGGCCCCTACTGATGAACATCAACATCCGCAAGCCAATTACTGGCAAGGCGAATTCCCTTTTCAAAACCTAAATCAAGATCACTTTAAAGGTGTTGCACCCGTTGGATGTTTTGCATCAAACAATTTCAAACTATTTGATATGATTGGAAATGTATGGGAATGGACATCATCTCCTTATCAAGGTGCTCATGACCAGCATATGGGAAATTATTCTGATTTACGTCAACAACAAATCACCAGCACTAAATATGTAATTAAAGGTGGATCTTTTCTTTGTGCACAAAATTATTGTTCACGTTATCGTAGCAGTAGTCGTTATCCACAAGATTTTGATTTAGCTGCAACACATGTTGGATTTCGAACTATTTTACGGTCTCCTTAATTTCTTCTTAATTCGACTGATTAAAGATATTTTTTAACCAAAATTAGATCGAAAAATGATCAAAATATTTTTATAGTACAAGTGAGAATGATAAAAAAGTGAGAACAAGATGAAAACTTTACTTCTTTGTGCCGCAGCAATTTTCACAATGTCACTATCAGCCTGTGCGGTCCATACGCCTGAAGGTAGTATTGTGATTGACCCTGATTCACCATATTACGGACATCCAGGAGGCTTTTGCCCACCAGGACAAGCTAAAAAAGGACGTTGTTAGAAATACCCTCTTTTAAAGTAATTTTGAAGTTACTCTAAAGAAATAGGCTTCAATCAAATGATGAATTGAATACTAAATGGAGGGTTCCAGCCCAAAAATAGATGGGATGAAACTAGAAAATTATGGTGTAAAAAAATCACCATATCCCCAAGATTTTTAAAAGACAATCTTACGTTGTCTTCTATCTAGTTTCACCCCAATTCTTTCTTATTCCGTTTGACTTTTCTTACCGCTTAAGAAAAAAGTCTAGTTTTTAATCATTTCTGTATCTCTATTATTGATACATTTTGAACATTTTACCTTCAGGTTAATACTGATGTATTTGCTTAATACAAAATAAACATTTATGTAACGTAAGTCTATAAAAATGTTCTAAAAATGTGAAAAAAATTAAGGCCAAAATGAGATGAATTTATCATAATAACTTTCTCTTTCACGTTTCATCACATAAATAATCAATATTATTTTGTCAGTTATTGCCACTCGTTTCCTTTCATTGGCATAGATAATGTATACACATGTATATTAACCCAGTCGTATAAACGAGATATTTTATGTCCAGCACAAGTCAAGTCGAAGGTCTACAATTTCCGGTACACGCCTCAACAAAAAAACAAAGTACATCTCTTACAGGCCAAGAGATTTTGTCAGAGGCCTTATCTATTGTAGATAATAAAACCGCACAACAAGTGTTGAATGAAAAAAACTGGCGAAAAAACTATCCTTTATATTTTAAAACTCTTGTTAAACAAGGGATTTCTAATATCAACAACCCAATTACTATTGCGAAGCAAGGATTGCATAAAGCTCACCATATTTTTGATTATTATCGTGATGGTAAACACTACCTTTTAAAAGATGCAGTTCATATTGCTTCATTAACTCCTCTTTATACAGTAAAACTTAAAGGTGAAAGTGACGCAGCACCAGAGTGGTATGTTCCCTATAAAGGGCAAAAGCTGAGTGGACAAAGCTTATTAGACCAGATTCAACGCTGGGAAGAAGCTGGTATTATTGAACCAAGTCATGCAAAGGCACTTCGTGAAGCTATTGCTCATCCTGAATGGTTCGATTTGTCTGACCGTACGATGGTGCTGTTTGGTGCAGCCTCAGAAGCAGGACCACTGCCTTGGTTAGCCAAATGGAAAGCAAATATTGTTGCTGTAGATTTACCAAACTCACGAGTCTGGGGCAAAATCTTAAATACGATTCAACAAGGGAATGCAACACTCATTGCACCATGTGTTGAAGCCGTTGATTCCTCAGCAAAAGCTTCTGAGTTAAAAGATAAGCTGGGTGCAAATTTACTGACTCAATTACCAGAAATAGCGCAGTGGCTGGGGCAGTTTCCACAAAAGTTAGATTTGGCAGCAATCGCCTATTTAGATGGTGAAAAGCATGTCCGCGTTTCCATGGCAATGGATAGCATCATGCAATTTGTGAGCGAGCATAAGCCTGATACAAGCCTTATGTTTATGTGTACTCCAACCGATGTTTATGCAGTACCAAAAGAAGTTGCAGAGGCTGCTCAAGAGAAATTTAAATCCCGCAGAAAAATGCAAAAGTTGGCAGTAAAAGGTGTTTCTGCTCTTTCGCTCAATCGTTTTTTTCAAGCGCCATATCAAGACTTGGTTACATGTGAAAATGGAAAAACTTATGGTATTGCCGACTGCTTAGTGGTTGAACAAGGTCCAAACTATGCTTTGGCAAAGCGTATTCAACAATGGCGTGCTATTTTGGCCCGCCATCAAGGACAACGTGTCAGCATTAATATTGCACCATCGACAACCACTCATTCAGTGACTAAAAATCCATTATTGAAAGCAGCTTTTAATGGCGCAGAACTTTTCGATGTAGAAGCATTTAGCCCTGAAACCACCAATGCCATTATGGCGGCACTCTGGATTCATGACTTAAGAAATGAGTCTTCTGTCGCGAATCCTGAAACTGTCTTAGACCATCCGCTTGAACTTATGATGGAAGGTGCCAATCATGGTGGTCTATGGCGTGTCGCTTATTTAGCACGAACTGCCCTACCTTTCGCTGCAATTTATGGTTTTGCTACCGAAAAACTCCCTTTTAGAAAATCATCTAAAAAATAATTTGATTAAAGCCCAATCCTAGAATTGGGCTTTTTTCTAATGTGTCTTTATTTATATTGAAAGTGTGATAGATATTTTTGCATTTCATCAGGAGGCACCATGCCGCCCCCAGTAGCCCATATTACATGATTTGCCTGTTGCAACTGCTCAGCTGTAAACTGGTGTAAAGCCAAGTAATCAGGACTCGTCTGAACATAATACGGCCCCATCATGCCTGCTACTGCAGAAGGCTCAAGCTGAATATTCTCAGTTTGATTTAAAAGCGCTATGAGCTCGTATAAACGTTCATCATGAATGGTGTAGTAGCCATCGATTAATTGTTGCATGGCACGCCCGACAAAACCTGAAGCACGCCCTACCGCAAGTCCGTCTGCCGCAGTAACGTTATCAATACCAATATCATTGACTGAAATCTGATCATGCAAACCTGTGTGGACACCAAGTAACATACATGGCGAATGTGTTGGTTCTGCAAAGATACAATGTACATGCTCACCAAAAGCCAGTTTTAGTCCAAAACTCACCCCACCAGGGCCACCACCGACGCCACATGGCAAATAAACAAATAATGGGTGTTCAGCATCGACTTTAATTTGTTTTTGTTCAAATTGCTGTTTTAAGCGTATTCCTGCAACGGCATAACCTAAAAATAATGTTGTTGAGTTTTCATCATCAATGAAAAAGCAGTGTGGATCTTGCTCTGCGGCTTTTCGTCCTTCTTCAACAGCTACGCCGTAATCACTCGCATATTCTACAACGTTGACGCCAAGTGAACGTAGTTTGTCTTTTTTCCACTGTCTAGCATCAGCCGACATATGAACAGTGACTCTAAAGCCCAGTTTGGCGCTCATAATGCCAATAGAAAGCCCAAGATTGCCCGTAGAACCTACTGCAATTTGATACTTAGAAAAGAATGCCCTAAATGAATCTTGATCTAATTTACTATAATCATCTTCTGGTTTGAGTAACCCTGCCTGCATGGCAAGTTTTTCAGCATGTGTGAGCACTTCATAAATGCCACCACGTGCTTTGATGGAGCCTGAAATTGGTAGATGACTATCCTTTTTCAGCCAGAATGTTCCGTTAAGCTGTACTTGTTTTGCTGAAGAAAGTGCTTGTTGCATATGAGCAATTTCAACAATATCTGATTCAATTTTTCCCTGTTGTGCTTGAGTTTCAGGAAATACTTTTGCCAAATAAGGTGCGAAACGCGCTAGTCTTGCTTCTGCTTCACTTACATCTTTAGCGGTTAGTCCAACTTTTTCTAAAGCTTCTTTTAAAGGATAGCGATGAGGTGTAAACCAAAATGTTTCTTGATAGGTTTGAAGTGTTTCAATAAGTGGAAATTGTTGTTTTAGCTGATCTATTTGAACCGCATTCATAATATATCCTGATATAAAATTTTAAGCCCAGCCTATAAAGCTGTTTAATGACCTATAACAACTTATTAATTTATAGATGAATGTACATGAAAAATAGTCTCAACTTTAAAAACTAAACAAATAAAAAAGCCACTGTGAACAGTGGCTTTAATTTTTTAAATGCGTTTATACAAACTGTAAGAATAACCAGTACAAACCACCTGACAAACAGATTGTTGCAGGAAGAGTAAATACCCATGCAGAGAGAATTGTCTTCACGGTATTAAAGTTTAAACCTGATTTATTCGCGACCATCGTACCCGCAACAGCACTGTTTAAAACGTGTGTTGTTGAAACTGGCATACCTAAACCATCAGCAGCTGCAATTGTACTCATTGCAACAAGCTCAGCAGACATCCCTTGACCATAAGTCATGTGGTGCTTACCAATACGCTCACCTACAGTCACAACGATACGTTTCCAACCCACCATTGTGCCTAGACCAAGTGCTAAAGCAACAGCCACTTTTACCCAAGTCGGAATGTATTGTAAGAATGAATCTAAGCTACTACGGTATTCTTTCACAAGCTTTTTCTGTGAGTCATCCATTTTTGGTAAAGCATCTGCTTTATCCAAACGCTTAAACGTCGTGGTGCTTAAATACATGTCATTACGAATTTCGCTAATTGCAGCTTCAGGAATATCTTTTAAGTTGCTATAGCTAGAAACTCGCTCACCCAAGTGATCAGTCATACTTGCCAATGCAGGCACAACTTCCGGAGTTTGCTGTTTAGTTTGAATATATTTAGTCAGAATAACACGTGCTTTTTCATCGGTTAATTCTGGCTGATTTTGATTCAAAAATACGGCAGTTTGAGAAGAAAGCTGATGGAATGATTGAACTTGCTGAGTATCAAGATTTTTATTTAATGAATAAGCCAACGGCACCAGACCAACCAAAATCAGCATGATGAGTCCCATACCCTTTTGACCGTCATTAGAACCATGTGCAAAACTCACACCTGTACAGGTAAAGATCAAAATTGCACGAATGATTGCTGGTGGTGGTTTATTCCCTTCAGGTGGCTGGAATAATTCTAATTGGCGTTTAAAAATAGTTTTAACCAACAAGAATACAATCGCTGCAAAAGCGAAACCAATTAAAGGTGAAAATAATAATGCCTTACCGACTTTAATCACCTGATCCATATCAACACCACTGGTCGTTACGCCAGTCGATGCACTCAATAGATGGTTCATAATGCCCACACCCAAGATTGAACCAATCAAGGTATGAGAGCTAGAAGCAGGAATACCCAAGAACCAAGTACCTAAGTTCCAGAGAATCGCAGCAATAAGCAATGCAAAAACCATTGCGAAACCTGCACCGCTACCCATATTCATGATCAATTCAACAGGCAACAATGCAATAATGCCGTAAGCGACTGCGCCGCTTGCAACCATTACCCCAAGGAAATTACAAAAACCAGCCCACATGACTGCAACTGGTGCTGGTAAAGCATTGGTGTAAATCACTGTTGCCACTGCATTTGCAGTATCGTGGAAGCCATTTACAAACTCAAAGCCTAAAGCAATCAAGAGTGCAGTTGATAAAAGAATAACTGAATAAAGACTCAAAGGTGGTACATGTGCTAAATCAGCACTCACCTGAAATCCAATATAAATAAGTGTTGCAACAATAATCGTCAGAAACACCGGCATAAAAAATTTAGGTGTCGGGACATGTACATTCGTCGATTTGACTTGCAGGTTTGCCGCAAGTTTTGAATCCGAAACAGGGGGTAGATTAGAATTCATGCAGACGGTAAGAGGATAAAAAAATCCTCTGTATTCTTAAATTAAATTATGACAATTATATGACAAAGCGGCGCCTGATGAAGTCAATTTTTCACATTTTGACCTCATTTGATGCACCTTTCCTCTATGATTTTTATTTTTTTATTTAAATACAATAATTTACACAAATCCCCACCCATCTATTTTATGACTATTTTTGAAGCAAAAATATCTAAAAAATTACCTAAACGTCTACTTTTTAAACACCACAACTGTCATAAAATCGAATATTGGAGATGAAATATTTCAATATCATGATCATTTTATG
Organism: Acinetobacter sp. 1542444; assembly: GCF_000581835.1. NCBI lineage: Bacteria > Pseudomonadati > Pseudomonadota > Gammaproteobacteria > Moraxellales > Moraxellaceae > Acinetobacter > Acinetobacter sp. 1542444. The sequence goes on from NZ_JEYA01000002.1 coordinate 377,855, forward strand.
AATATTTGATGAAAAAACACCCTCTTTTTGTTCGAAAACACTTTTTTTTACGACTAATTTACGGTGAATGGTGGGTCGTCATAGATCATCTATTGCGCAACTATTCTGTTACAATAGCGCCGCATTTTTAAATTCGTACAATATCGGGGTTTTATATGTCCACGCTTGCCACCCTAAAAGCGCTTCTTGCCAAACGTATTCTGATTATTGATGGTGCAATGGGTACCATGATTCAGCGCCATAAATTGGAAGAAGCAGACTACCGTGGTGAGCGTTTTGCCGATTGGGCACATGACTTAAAAGGTAACAATGACCTTTTGGTTCTGACCCAGCCTCAAATCATTCAAGGTATTCATGAAGCTTATCTTGATGCTGGTGCAGACATTATTGAAACCAATAGCTTTAACGGCACGCGTGTTTCAATGTCTGACTATCATATGGAAGATCTTGTTCCAGAGATTAACCGAGAAGCAGCACGTTTAGCCAAAGCAGCTTGTGAAAAGTACTCAACTCCAGATAAACCGCGTTTTGTAGCAGGTGTGCTTGGGCCAACATCGCGTACTTGTTCAATTTCACCGAATGTAAATGACCCTGCCTTTCGTAACATCACTTTTGATGAGCTAAAAGAAAACTATATTGAAGCTACTCATGCGCTGATTGAAGGCGGTGCAGATATCATTTTGATTGAAACCGTATTTGACACATTAAACTGTAAAGCTGCAATTTTTGCGGTTAAAGAAGTCTTTAAACAAATTGGTCGTGAATTACCAATCATGATTTCAGGGACCATTACTGATGCATCGGGTCGTACCTTAACAGGTCAAACTGCGGAAGCGTTCTGGAACTCTGTACGTCATGGTGACTTACTATCGATTGGTTTTAACTGTGCGCTTGGTGCAGATGCCATGCGTCCTCACGTAAAAACCATTTCCGATGTCGCAGATACGTTTGTTTCAGCGCACCCAAATGCGGGCTTACCAAATGCTTTTGGTGAATATGATGAAACGCCAGAACAAACTGCAGCATTCTTAAAAGAATTTGCAGAAAGCGGCTTAATTAATATTACTGGTGGTTGCTGTGGTACAACACCAGACCATATCCGCGCGATTGCCAATGCGGTAAAAGATATTGCGCCTCGTCAAGTTCCTGAAACTGTACCTGCATGTCGTTTGAGTGGTTTAGAACCATTTAATATTTATGATGACTCACTTTTCGTGAATGTGGGTGAACGTACTAACGTTACAGGTTCGAAAAAATTCTTACGCTTAATTCGTGAAGAAAACTTTGCTGAAGCTTTAGAAGTGGCACAGCAACAGGTGGAAGCTGGCGCACAGATTATTGACATTAACATGGATGAAGGGATGCTCGATTCGCAAAATGCGATGGTGCATTTCTTAAATCTTGTGGCTTCTGAACCAGATATTTCACGTGTGCCAATCATGATTGACTCATCAAAATGGGAAATCATTGAAGCTGGCTTAAAATGCGTACAAGGTAAACCCGTTGTTAACTCGATTTCTTTAAAAGAAGGTTATGACGAGTTCGTAGAAAAAGCTCGCCTGTGCCGTCAATATGGTGCTGCGATTATTGTCATGGCATTTGACGAAACAGGTCAAGCCGACACCGCTGCACGTAAGCGTGAAATCTGTAAGCGCTCATATGACATTTTGGTTAACGATGTAGGCTTCCCTGCTGAAGATATTATTTTTGACCCGAACGTGTTTGCAGTAGCAACAGGTATTGAAGAACACAATAACTATGGCGTCGACTTTATTGAGGCCACAGGTTGGATTAAACAAAACTTACCTCACGCCATGATTTCTGGTGGCGTGTCGAACGTTTCGTTCTCGTTCCGTGGTAATGAGCCTGTTCGTGAAGCCATTCACTCTGTGTTCTTGTACCATGCCATCAAGCAAGGCATGACCATGGGGATTGTGAATGCTGGCCAAATGGCAATTTATGATGATATTCCAGCCGAGCTAAAACAAGCAGTTGAAGATGTCATTTTAAACCAAAACCAAGGTGAGTCTGGTCAAGCTGCGACTGAGAAACTACTTGAAGTGGCTGAAAAATACCGTGGACAAGGCGGTGCTACAAAAGAAGCCGAGAACCTTGAATGGCGTAATGAGTCAGTCGAAAAACGTCTTGAATATGCTTTAGTTAAAGGTATTACCACTTACATTGATGAAGATACCGAAGAAGCTCGCCTCAAAGCCAAACGTCCTTTAGATGTAATCGAAGGCGCTTTGATGGACGGTATGAACGTGGTTGGTGACTTGTTCGGTTCGGGCAAAATGTTCTTACCACAGGTTGTGAAATCTGCACGTGTTATGAAGCAAGCTGTGGCTTGGCTCAACCCGTACATTGAAGCTGAAAAAACAGGTAGCCAATCTAAAGGTAAAGTCCTGATGGCAACTGTTAAGGGCGACGTACACGATATTGGTAAAAATATTGTAGGCGTGGTACTCGGCTGTAATGGTTATGACATTGTTGACCTTGGAGTAATGGTACCTTGCGAGAAAATCTTACAAACTGCAATTGATGAAAAATGTGACATCATCGGCTTGTCAGGGCTGATTACTCCATCTTTAGATGAAATGGTATTTGTTGCGAAAGAAATGCAACGCAAAGGCTTTAAAATTCCTTTATTAATTGGTGGTGCGACTACTTCTAAAGCCCACACAGCAGTAAAAATTGATCCTCAGTACCAAAACGATGCTGTGATTTATGTGGCTGATGCTTCACGTGCGGTAGGTGTTGCAACGACTCTGCTTTCTAAAGAAATGCGTGGAAACTTTATTGCAGAGCACCGTGCGGAATATGCCAAGATTCGCGAGCGCTTAGCCAACAAACAGCCAAAAGCTGCAAAATTGACCTATGCTGAGTCAGTTGAAAATGGTTTTAAAATTGACGAAAGCTATGTACCACCGAAACCAAATCTTTTGGGAACACAAGTCCTCACCAACTACCCGCTTGCAACCCTTGTAGAGTATTTTGACTGGACACCATTCTTCATTTCTTGGAGCTTGGCAGGTAAATTCCCGAAAATTTTAGAAGATGAAGTGGTTGGTGAAGCTGCAACAGATTTGTACAACCAAGCTCAAGCGATGTTGAAAGATATTATCGACAACAACCGTTTTGATGCTCGTGCCGTATTCGGTATGTTCCCTGCACAGCGCACTGACGCCGACACAGTAAGTGTATTTGATGAAGCAGGTCAAAATATTACGCATACTTTTGAGCACTTACGTCAACAATCTGACAAAGTGACAGGTAAACCGAACTTGTCTTTGGCAGATTACATTCGTAATGACCGTGAACAACAGGACTACCTAGGCGGATTCACTGTATCGATTTTTGGTGCAGAAGAACTGGCAAATGAGTACAAAGCCAAAGGTGATGACTACTCTGCAATTTTAGTTCAATCACTGGCTGACCGTTTTGCTGAGGCCTTTGCAGAACACTTACATGAACGCATTCGTAAAGAGTTCTGGGGCTATAAAGCGGATGAACAGCTTAGCAATGAAGAGCTGATTAAAGAGAAATATGTCGGTATTCGCCCTGCACCGGGTTACCCTGCTTGCCCTGAGCACTCTGAAAAGGCAGTGTTATTTGACTGGTTAGGTTCTACAGACAAAATTGGTACTAAACTGACTGAACACTTTGCAATGATGCCACCATCTTCGGTAAGTGGTTTCTATTATTCTCATCCACAAAGTGAATACTTTAACGTAGGTAAAATATCTCAAGACCAACTTGAAGATTATGCAAAACGTAAAGGTTGGACACTGGATGAAGCGAAACGTTGGTTAGCGCCGAATTTAGATGATTCGATTGCTTAAGTTTTTGAATCATCTTGATTAAAAATAGGGCGTGAAGGAATTTCCATCACGCCCTTTTCAATTTGAAAGTTTAATCTTTCTACTTCAAATGTGACTTAATCTTCTCTTTAACTGCTTCAGTTGAAATACCATATCGATCATGCAAAGTGGGTAATGCGCCTGCATCTAAAAATGCATCTGGCAAACCAATCATGTCAAAACGAGGATGTTGCCCATTTCTTAGAAGTAGTGAGCCGACAGCTTCACCTAAACCACCAATCACTGAATGATTTTCGGCAGTTAAAACAGAACGGCCACCTTTTGCGACTTCGGCCAAAATAGTTTGTTCATCTAAAGGCTTAATGGTAGGCACATGCAGCACAGAAACCTCAATGCCCTCTTTTTCAAGCTCTTCGGCTGCCTCAAGCGCACGCATAGTCAATAGACCAGTGGAAATAATGAGTAAATCTTTACCCGGTTTAATCACCTGTGCCTTACCCAATTTAAACTGGTAGTTGTATTTATCGAGCACTAACGGAACCTGACCGCGTAATAAACGCATATATACCGGACCATTATGCGCGGCAATCTGAGGAATCGCCTGTTCTATTTCCAAGGCATCACATGGATCGATAACCATCAAGTTCGGCATAGCGCGGAAAATCGCAATATCATCTGTCGCTTGATGACTTGGGCCATAACCCGTGGTTAACCCCGGAAGTGCTGCTACAATTTTGACATTCAGGTTATCTTCCGCAATTGCCATACAAATAAAATCGTAGGCACGGCGTGATGCAAATACGGCATAAGTTGTTGCAAAAGGAACAAACCCTTCACGAGCAAGTCCTGCTGCTGCACTCATCAAAAGTTGTTCTGCCATACCCATTTGGAAAAACTTGTCTGGGTTTTCTTTAGCAAAAATATGTAGATCAGTGTATTTAGATAAATCTGCTGATAACCCCACAATATCGTCACGCTCTTTTGCTAAGGCATTCAGTGCATGTCCAAATGGTGCTGGTTTGGTCGGTTGGCCCTCGGCAGCAATAGAAGCAATCATTGCCGAAGTGGTTAGTTTTTTCTTAGGAGGATTAGCTAACTGGCTCATGGTGTATTCCTTACTGTCCGTAATGGGTCAAAATATTTAAAGCATCGTCCCATTCATGTTCATCAACACGAATGAAGTGTGTTTTTTCGCGGCTTTCCAAGAACGACACGCCTTTACCCATTTTGGTGTCACAAATAATGACACGTGGGCATGCTCCCTCATGGTTTCGTGCTTGTTCGAATGCTTCAAGCAAAGCTTCCATGTTGTTGCCATCCACACGTTGGGTGTACCAACCAAATGACTGCCAACGATCAACAATTGGCTCAAATGCTAAAATTTCACTGGAGTGCCCATCTGCCTGCTGATTATTCACATCAATAATGGCAATTAAGTTATCTAGTTTCCAATGCGAAGCAGACATCACGGCTTCCCATGTTGAGCCCTCATTTAGCTCTCCATCAGAAAGTAAGTTATATACAAAAGCATCCGACTTTTTCTGTTTCAGCCCTAAACAAGCACCGACTGCAATTCCAAGACCATGCCCCAATGAACCACCTGTAATTTCCATACCCGGTGTGTAAGAAGCCATGCCCGACATTGGTAACCGACTGTCATCGGCTCCGTAGGTTTCAAGTTCTTCAAGCGGAATAATTTTTGCTTCAATTAAGGCTGCATAGAGTGCAATTGCATAGTGCCCAATAGACAGATAAAAACGGTCACGGCCTTCCCATTCAGGGTTCTCTGGCTGATATTTCATGGCATGAAAATAAGACACGGCGAGCAAATCTGCTGCCCCTAAGGCTTGCCCAACATAACCTTGCCCCTGTACTTGCCCCATACGTAAAGCATGTTGGCGAATGTGGTAGGCACGTTGTTGCAACTCGGCAATTTGGCCTGCTTTATCAACATTTAACATTGTCATTTACTATTCCTTATTAACGATTGACCAGTTTTGCCGGAACACGCAGAACCAGACTGGCACCGAAAATTAATACTGCTGTGATTAAGAACATGCCGATTGCATTTGAACCTGTGTTGGTAGTGACCCAACCGATCAAATAAGGTGAGCAAAATCCTGCAAGATTGGCGAAGCTATTCACTGCTGCAATACCTGCCGCTGCGGAAACACCACCCAAAAAGTTGGTCGGTAACATCCAGAATAAAGAGGATGCCGTCAGCACACCTGAGGCTGCGATGCAAAGGCAAATTAAAGAGAGCGTTAGATTTGAAGCGAATAAAGTCGCAAATGTGAGTGCTATAGCGCCTGCACACATCGGAATAATTAAGTGCCAGCGGCGTTCTTGGAAATGGTCACCACTACGCCCTGCCAAAATCATGACCACAATGGCACACATATAAGGCAGGCTTGTGAGCAAACCTATATGCCAGTTATCATTAATGCCCGAGTTACGAATGAGAGTTGGTAGCCAAAATGTAATGGCGTATTGCCCCATCACGACACAAAAGTAGATCCCTGCCAGTAGCCATAACCGTTTATCTGCGATGAACTCTTTGACGCTAGCATGACCTTCTTTGTGCTGGTTGTCTTGAGCAAGCTCTTGCTTCACCAAGTTTTTTTCGTCTTGGGTTAACCAGTTAGCGTCTTGAACTGAATCTTTTAAAACAGCAAGTACTAGCAAGCCGACAACCACTGTGGGAATGGCTTCAATTACAAACATCCACTGCCAGCCAAACCAGCCATGTACGCCGCTCATTCGGTCCATGATTAAGCCTGAAAGTGGCCCACCAATCATTCCCGAAATTGGAATCGCGATAAACCAAAGTACGGTCATGCGCGCACGGCGGTAAGATGGGAACCAGTAAGTGAGGTAGAGCAACAAACCCGGAGCTAGCCCAGCTTCAGCAACACCAAGCAAAAAACGTAAGGTGTAAAATTGCCATTCGGTTTGAACAAAAGCAAAACAGCCTGACAAAATTCCCCATGTAATCATGATTCGGGCAATCCAACGTCTCGCACCTACCTTGTGAAGTACAATGTTACTTGGCACCTCACAGAGAAAATAACCAATAAAGAAAATCCCTGCGCCTAGTCCATATACAGCTTCACTAAACTGTAAATCGCTCATCATTTGGAGTTTGGCAAAACCCACATTTACCCGATCTAAATAGGCACAAAAATAACAAAGCATTAAAAATGGCATGAGCCGAAATGCAATTTTTCGATACGCCGATTTACGAACCGTTGTATCTACTTCAGATGAAAATACTGTATCCATCATGCGAATCCCTTTACATTTGGCCACAGTATCCTCTTGTGACCATCATTCTATTTTTAGTTTTTAAATGACAAGCATTAATGAATCAGCATGCCACCATTTACATCGAGTGTGACACCAGTTAAGTAAGCTGATAGATCACTTGCCAAAAATAGTGCTGCATTTGCAACATCTTGTGCTTTACCTAAACGGCCCAGCGGAATACCAGCCAGAATGTCGTGACGACGGTCATCATTCATTAAACCGCCAGTAATATCAGTCTGGATTAGGCCCGGAGTAAGAGAATTTACACGAATCTGGTCACCACCAAACTCACGAGCCATCGCTTTTGCTAGACCTAACACTCCTGCTTTAGCAGCGCTATAGTGTGGCCCGCCAAAAATACCGCCACCACGTTGTGCTGAAACTGAAGATAGACAGACAATACTTCCACCACCGTTTGCTTTCATAGATGGAATAACAGCTTGCGACATAATCAGTGTTCCGCGCAGGCTGACATCTAAAACACGGTCATAGTCATTGCGTTGAATATCAAGTGTTTTGATAGGCTGAGTAATGCCCGCATTGTTAATTAAAATATCAATCTTTCCATAGTGCTGTAGCGCTTGTTCAACAGCAGCTTTGACCTGCTCTTCATTTGCAACATTGGCAGCAAGACCCATATGTCCTTCGCCAAGCGCCTTTGCAGCGTTTTGGCTTTGAGCAAGATCTAAATCAACAATAATGACTTTGGCACCCTGTTGTGCAAAGATTTCTGCGGTTGCTCGCCCAATTCCACGTTCTGATGCTGCACCGGTAATTAATGCCACTTTTCCTTGTAGTAACATATTCAATCCTCTTTTACGCTTTATTTCCTGAGTTCTGACTTAGAATCTCTTTTTTCACAAAGCCCAGCAATCATCTCGAATTCAACAAGACATGAAAAAAATTCATGCCTATGCTATTTTCAAATAAGTTTTAGGGATAAAAACGGATCATTTCATGGATAGTAGTGAAAACAATTTCAACCAGATGCCCTCAATTAAAACCTTACAGGCTTTTGAACAAACCGCCCGTTTCGGCAATGTTGCCAAGGCAGCCGAGCATTTGAATCTCACTCCTTCGGCAGTGAGTCACCAAATTGCTAAGCTTGAAGAAATGATTGGGCAGAGTTTATTTATTCGTGGTGCGCGTGGTGTGACGCTGACCCCTTCTGGCGAACGCTATTTTCAAGATGTCACCACCATTTTGCATAACCTCATGTTAGCGACTGAAAAAGCTGCCGATAAAAGCCCTAAAGACAGTTTATATATTCATTCATCCCCAAGTTTCGGTTTGCTTTGGTTGCTCCCTCGCCTCGAGTCATTTAAAGAAAAGTTCCCCATGATTCAGGTCAACTTGTCATGTTCTTATGAAAATTTGCACTTTACTCGCGACAAGATCGACATTGATATTCGTCATGGTTTGCCCAACTGGACAGGGGTAGAAATCAGAACCATTCGTAATGAAAAGTTAGAAGTGCTTGCATCCCCCAAACTACTTGAACGCAGTCCAGTAAATAAACCTCAAGATTTATTAAAAAAAGAACTGATTTTATCGCGCTCGACCTTGGTTACTTGGCCACAATGGTTTGCCCATCAGGGCTTAAGCATTCCTGAGTTTCCCTATACTTTGAGTTTTGACCGCTCTTATATGTCACTTGAGGCAGCCACACACGGACTAGGTTTTGTTTTAGAAAGTAATTTACTCACTCAAAATTATTTGGAATCTGGAAAATTAGTTAGAGTTTTTGCAGATGAACTATCAATTCCTATCTCTGCTCATCACTTGGTATATCCTCGAACCCACCAATTTATTCCTAAAATTGAGCTGTTTTTAAACTGGATTCATGATGAGCTGGCAGATTGAGAAATCATTTCTTAAATGATCTGAATTTCCTCAATTCTTAAGTGATGCATCATCTATCGAACAAATACAAAGTAGGTAAAAACATAAAGCTGATTTGGTGCCACTTGATTTGTGTAGTAGCTCAAACGCTCTATAAAATCATTAAATCCATGCTCAAGCTCAATACGGCTGATTTTCTTTTTTGCACTAAAAAATAACTCACTGAGTTGTTTCATGGCTACATCAGACGTAACAGCTACACCACTTATCTTTAAATTTCTGAGTGGCTTTGACTCGATGATCTCTTCAATGAAATAAATCATCTTTTCGATAGCAAGTTCATCAATCACGCCATCGCTGACACTTTTTGAATTAACAAAACCTAAGCCCTGCTCAAGGTGAATGTGTTGGCTGTCTACATCAAACGAGAGACTATTTAGACCAAGTGAAAATTTTAAAACCGAGTCGGAATGAGTCATAAAAATAACTTACCGTTGAATTTTGCTCATAAGATTAGCTTCTTTATAAGCATAAATTGAACCAGTTTTTCCAATATTTAACATTAACTAATCGATTATTATTAACACTATATATAATAAAAACCTCTTTAAAAAGATGAAAAATCAATCTTATATTCATCCAGTCTTACTATTACAAAATAGAGTATAAGCATGAAAAAATTAGCAATTTTAGGTGTTACGGTTTATAGCTTTGCACAACTAGCAAATGCAGCAACGTTAAATGTAAAACCATATGGTACGACTCAAGACGGCCAAAAAGTTGATTTATACACCATGAGCAATAACAAAGGAGTCTCAGTTTCTTTTATTAGCTTCGGTGGTGTAATTACACAGATTTTGACTCCCGATGCCCAAGGTAAACAAAATAATATCGTTTTAGGTTTTGATGATCTAAAAGGCTATGAAGTCACTGATACTAAGGAAGGCATTCATTTTGGCGGATTAATTGGTCGTTATGCGAACCGTATTGGCAAAGCTAAATTTAGCTTAGATGGAAAAACATATAATCTTGAAAAAAATAATGGGCCGAACTCATTACATAGCGGCAATCCTGGTTTTGATAAACGTGTATGGCAAGTTAAGCCCTTGGTTTCTAAAGGTGAAACCGTTAAAGCTTCTCTTAAGTTAACCAGCCCAAATGGTGATCAAGGTTTTCCGGGAAAATTAGATGTGGAAGTGATCTACAGCCTTTCAGATCAAAATGAATTCCAGATTGAATATAAAGCCAAAACTGATCAACCGACAGTCGTCAACCTCACCAACCACAGTTATTTCAACTTATCAGGCGCTGGCAATAATCCTTATGGTGTACTAGATCATGTGGTACAACTCAATGCAGACCGTATATTAGTAACCGACCAAAACTCCTTACCAACAGGTGAAATTGCTTCAGTTGCAGGTACACCTTTTGATTTTCGGACGCCTAAGACGATTGCGAAAGATATTCGAGCGAATAATCAGCAATTGGCCTATGGATATGGCTATGACCAAACTTGGGTAATTAATCAAAAGTCTCAAGGGAAACTCAATCTTGCAGCTAGTGTAGTTGATCCAAAATCTAAACGGACCATGCAGGTTTTAACTACTGAACCAAGCATTCAAATGTATACAGCCAATCATTTATTAGGAAATATTGTTGGCGCAAATGGCGTACTCTACCGACAAGCAGACGCACTAGCATTAGAAACACAGCATTTTCCAGATAGCCCAAATCAACCATCCTTCCCTTCTACACGTTTAAATCCAAATCAAACGTATAACAGTGTTACCGTATTTAAGTTTGGTGTTCAAAAATAGTCTTTTGAATTGACACTATATTTATCTAAAAAAAGACTCTCAGCTGAATATAACTGAGAGTCTTTTCCTTTATTTAACTTTTGTGTTAGGTAAAAATACAGTTGCAAAACCAAGTAATGGCAACAATGAACATAAACTAAATACCCATTCAATGCCGTTAATATCAGCTAAATGTCCTAACCCAGCTGCGGCAATACCACTGACCCCAAACATAAGACCGAACATTAAACCTGCAATCATACCCACACGGCCCGGAACAGCTTCTTGTGCGTAAACCACCATTGCAGCAAAAGCAGACGACAACACTAAACCTGCAATAATTGAGAAAACTGTTGTCCAAAATAAGTTTGCATACGGCATCATTAATGCAAACGGTGCCATACCAATAAATGAAACCCAGATCACTGCTTTACGGCCAATTTTGTCACCAATTGGGCCACCTGCAAACGTACCTAAAGCAACGGCTGCCAAAAAGGCAAACAAATGCAACTGAGCCGTTTGAATGCTGATATGGAACTTTTGAATTAAGTAAAAAGTAAAGTAGTTACTAATGCTGGCAATGTAGGTAAATTTAGCAAACATCAACACACTAATTGTGCTCAAAGCAATAATCAGCTTACGGCCATGCAATTTACTATGTACTTGGGTAGCACGTGCAACCACCTGACTTTTAGCATGGCTCACTGTCCAACGGCTTACGCCAAATAAAACCCAAATCGCTAAAAGCGCAAATATCACCAAGCCCGCAACTGCATGCTGCCCAAATGGAACAATCAGTAAAGCTGCTAACAATGGGCCAATGGCAGTACCGGTGTTTCCGCCCACCTGAAAAGTCGACTGAGCTGTACCGAAGCGCCCGCCCGATGCCATTCGTGCCACACGTGAAGCTTCTGGATGAAAGGTTGCAGACCCCACCCCAATAAGTGCAGAGGCACATAACAACACAGCAAAACTTGGTGAAAATGCTAACAAGATAATGCCGCAGAATGTGACAACCATTCCGAGTGGTAGAAGATATGGTTTTGGATGTTTATCGGTATAAAGTCCAATCCAAGGCTGTAGCAGTGAACCTGTAATCTGGTATACAAACGAGATTAGGCCAACCTCCGCAAAACTCAGCGAAAAGTTTGCTTTTAGCATTGGATAGATGGCTGGTAGCACCGCCTGAATTAAATCATTCAGTAAATGTGCGACTGCCACGGCGCCTACAATTTTAATAATCATTCCTTGAGGCTGATCATTTGCAACGGTATTGGCAATACCATCTTTCAATTGTATTGAAGACGTCATACCTGAAAAACTCCAATATTTTTAAATGAGATGCTTATTGTAAATTGTCGCTTATAAAGTTATCTTCCAATAATCATCGTATAAGTGACAATTTTTAGGATAGTTTATGTCCGATTCTCTTATTCAGTCTGATTTGTCTGAACTTGTGATTGGGCTATCTTCTGAGCATTCTTACCGAGAAATCACCCCTACCCATACGCATACACGTGCGCAGTTTTTATATGCCTCTACTGGAACTATTCAGGTTTTTACACCTAATCATGTGTGGATTGTGCCACCCATGTGCGCGTTATGGATTCCAGCACATGTAGAGCACAGCGTGATTTCACTGAGTCACGTTAAGTTAAATACGGCATTGGTTGAAGTAAATGCTGCTGCTCTAATGGGACAATATTGTTTTATTATTCGGGTAAGCAACCTGTTGCATGAGCTTTTGATTCGTTTAAATGAAATTGAACGAGAAGACACGCCAAATACAGCAACCTCTCAAGAACTTTCCCGTTCTTTACAAATTTTGATTTTTGAAGAAATCCATCGAGCCAATTTATTGCCTATCCAGATACCTTGGCCGAAAGACAAACGATTATTAAAAATTTGCCAAGAGTTATTACATACGCCTGACCATTCAAAAGATTTAACAGATTGGGCTGATGATATTGGTGCGAGTTCTAGAACCCTAATGCGTATGTTCCAAAAAGAAACTGGACTGTCATATCGGGCATGGTTACAACAAATGCATATTGCACTTGCCTTGAGTAAAATCGCGAATGGTGAATCTATTGCTCAAATTTCAGAGTCACTGGGGTATACAAACCCCAGCGCGTTCAGTGCAATGTTTAAGCGACATCTAGGAAAAACACCTCAGCAGTTTAGAAGTGCCGCGATGTCGCTATAAGTCTTTTTTTTGCAGGTAGGTCATGCTTTTCGAGCAAATCATCGAAATCATGATAGACATGCAGTTCTCGATCTTTACCAGTTCGGGCATGGTCTAAGCGCTGCTCAGGGTCGACTAAAACAAGAGTATGGCCATCATCAATCAGACGATCTACGCCTTCTAAAAACATACGTTTACCCACATCGTGGATAAGTGAAATCTGGGTTAAATCAATAACGATCGTGCTTTGGTCAGTTGTCTCGTCTTGTAAAATACGCAACAACATTTCAGCTTCGGTAAATTTCAATACACCCCGAAGCACATACACACTTAATGATGCATCTTTTCCAGTACGATAATGGCTTTGTACAATAGTCTGGGCAGAAGGTGTACCTTCCATGAGATGTAATCCCATATCACGAGATAATCGTTCTAAAATATCAATACCTCGAACACTATGACCATGCTCATCTAGTCGAGGTGAAAAAGCAGCAATACTGACCTGCCCCGGTAGCACACCCAAGATACCGCCTGCTACACCACTTTTAGCAGGAATACCTACAGTTGAAAGCCAGTCACCCGCTGCATCGTACATACCACAGCTCATCATGACACTGAGGACTTGTCTAACTACAGATCGATTCAATAGGCGTTTTCCAGTTCTAGGATCGACCCCGCCATTAGCAAGTACACTGCCCATACGTACCAAGTCTTTAACTGTAACCATGATCGCACATTGACGAATGTAACCATTCACAATATCGACAGGGTCAGTTTCCAAAATCCCCACCGTGCGCAACATATAACCGATCGAAAGATTACGGTAGGCTGTTTTGACTTCCGAATCATAAACAGACTCATCAAAACTTAATTCACGACCAGCAAGCTCGCTCATAAAACGGCGTAGAATTTCTGCGCTATGTAAACCATGCTTGACCTGAATTAAGGAATGTACAGTAATTGCACCAGAGTTGATCATCGGGTTTTTCGGACGTCCGTCTTTACCCAATGAAATTTCATTAAAGGCTTCCCCCGAAGGCTCTACCCCTACTTTCGCAAGTACTGCATCAATGCCAAGCTGTTGTAAAACATAGGCATATACAAATGGTTTAGAAATTGATTGTATGGTGAATTCAACATCATCATCGCCAACCGAATAAATTTCACCATCTACCGTAGACATTGCTAAAGCTAATCGATTTGGGTTTGCATTTGCCAACTCAGGAATATAATCGGCGAGATGACCGCTGTTATCGATGTCACAGGCTTCTATAACATTTGCCAAATATTCTGGGAGAGGGGTTTTCATGGTTAGCAACCTTAAATGAGGAGATTTACAACATCGCGTAAAATTTCAGCACAACCTGCTGATAATATTAAAATTATATCTTTTGTAATGATTTAAATATCACGCTATAAGTATTCTAATTCCGATGACTTACCCTTTTCAAGCTCATTATAGGTTTTTCAAAACTTTAAACTGAAGATTAGCTTATTCTTTCTACAAACAATATCCCATTTAAATGATCGACCTCATGTTGAACAATACGAGCAGGAAAACCATGAAAAATTGTTTCCACCGTCTCGCCCTGAAGTGTTAAATATTTAACCTTAACCATTTCGGCACGTTCAACTTGTCCACGTTCATCTGGCACACTTAAGCAGCCTTCTTCACCTAAACAAACTTCGTCTGAGAACTCTAATATCTCAGGATTCACCATGACCACTGCTTCCATTTCAGGTGCATCGGGATAGCGTGGGTTTGGTCGAGATGCCACAATAATGACACGTTTAGAGATATAAATTTGCGGTGCGGCAATCCCTACTCCATTACGCTCAAGCATTGTTGCATGCATAGCGTCAGCAAGCTGATAAAGCCAATTACTGTTTAACTCATTTACCGAAACGGGAGCCGCAATTAGTTTTAAAATATCTTCGCCACGCTTCGCGACAGGTAGAACTACACTCATCCTTTGAATCTCTCATTAAACTGGCTATGACAAGTTTTATTGTGTCGCTGAACGACTCAAAAGAAAAGTCATTCCTACATCTGTTTTTGTTTCATCTAAAGCGTTTTTTGTTTTAAAGCTTTTTGTTCTGAGTAAGTCCAATCGACATCGTCCTATAGAACAAATTTCCTCCATTTACTTTTACTTCACTTTTCCATTAATATCCAAACTTCAATTACAACAATTAAGTAAAAAATGGATCAGGACTTAACTTTGCAGGATGCGAACTATCTTAATAAAGAAGATAAACGAACCCTTGCCCTTTCTTCATTGGGTGGAGCTTTAGAATTTTACGATTTTGTGATTTATGTGTTTTACGCCAAAATCATTTCCGACCTCTTTTTCCCAAGCACGCTTAGCCCGTTTTGGGCCATGCTTAATACTTACGGTATTTTTGCAGCAGGTTATTTTTTTAGGCCTTTGGGTGGGGTTGTTATGGCCCATTTTGGTGATTTGGTCGGGCGTAAAAAACTATTTTCGCTTTCTATTTTACTGATGGCACTGCCTACCCTTTTTATCGGGATATTGCCGACCTTTGAAAATATTGGGTATGTGGCACCGCTACTTTTATTGCTTATGCGAATGGTGCAAGGTATTGCAATTGGGGGTGAAATTCCAGCCGCATGGACCTTTGTGTCTGAACATGTACCCGAAAGAAAAATTGGGCTGGCAAATGGTTTACTCACTGCCGGACTGTCTCTAGGAATTTTATTGGGTGCGCTCATGTCTTTATGGATTTCGCTGAATTTTAGTGAAGGACAAATCCATGACTGGGCATGGCGTATTCCTTTCATTGCAGGTGGTATTTTTGGTCTGGTTGCACTTTATTTACGAACTTATTTAAAAGAAACGCCTGTGTTTAAAGCCATGCAGGCTCGTAAAGAAATTTCTAAAGAAATGCCTGTAAAACAAGTCTTAAAAACGCATAAAACAGCTGTTGCGATTGGCATGTTATTTACATGGTTTTTAACAGGCTGTGTGGTGGTGGTGATTTTAGCCATGCCAAATTTATTAACTGGTACGTTTGGCTTTGAGCGCGCACAGACTTTTGAAATGCAAAGTGCAGCTATTATCATGCAAATGGTCGGTTGTATTTTGGCAGGCTATTTTGCTGACCGTTTTGGCTGTGGCAAAGTCATGATGGTCGGTGCGCTTGCCGTGGCACTCACAGCAGCAGTTTTTTATAACAGTTTGGGGCACGCGGCACATTCAACCATTTTTGGTTTATATATGTTGTTGGGTCTATGCTCTGGTACCGTCGGCATGGTGTCGAGCAGTATGGTTAAAATGTTCCCCGCGCCTGTTCGCTTCTCGGGCATTTCATTTTCTTATAATTTATCGTATGCAATTGTGGGTGGTATGACCCTGCCTTTAGTGCATTGGCTCAGTCAATATAGTGATATTGGTGCGATGTATTATATTTTCGCACTGACCATTTTGGCCTTTGTAACTGCCTTTGTGTTTCGGAATAAGTTTGAAAAAAACAGGTATTAAAAATTTTCACTTATTAAATAAAAAACCACGCCGATTGCGTGGTTTTTTAATGCTGCTTATTTTAGAAAGTAAACCCGATATTAAAGTTAATACGGTATAACCATTTATCACTATTTGGTGAAGTTGCAGAGGTATAACCCGTTGAGTTGGTTGCCCCACCAATAATGTTAGAGTTTTTACCCCACGTATAATCTGCCCAAACCATAAATGGTGAAGCAATAAACATCATCCCTGTGGTATTCATTTGCGAGTCTGACCAATCATCACGTTTTTTATCAAGATAACTATAATCATTATAAAACTTAATGGCTTTTAGCTTGCCCATATTGGTCACAGGCAATGTATAAGCAAGGTTTAAACTGGCAATGGTTCCTTCCGAAGCAATGAAATAAGCAGGCGTAAGGCCATTTGCCCCCATCAAAGTCATATCACTATTTACACCATCCGGATTTTTAGCATCGTACTGATAATGAATGACCGAACTTTGTAAGTTAAAGCGCTTATAGTTGTTTTCGGTATGCAAACCAACTGCATAATATTTGCCGTCTTTATCGGTAATATCATTATGTAGCTGGGCAATTGCACCCGATACACCAAACTCTTGTTTACCGAAATCAGTTTCTAACTTGCGCACAATGCGGGTATTCACCTGATTGCGCTTTTCATTTTGATAGGCTTTTTGAGATGGAAATGCATTTCCTGCTAAGTCATCATAAGTTGCACTCTCAGGGGAATAACGCAAGTTAGTCTCTAACATTTGCGGGTAATAACCGAGTTTTACATCCCAATCTTTGTTGTGATAATTCCAGTTAATCCCCGGTGCAATGTTATTGCCATAACCTAAAAAGAATGGAATGTGATAGGTCCAGCCATTTTGCGGGTAAGGATAAATCGTAAAAGGCTTATAAACCAAACCTGCTTCAATGCTGTTATTGGCATCTAAGTTATAGCCAACATATGCTTTTTCAATGGACGTTTTCTGTTGGTCTTGAAACATATAGCTGGCATTGATATAGGCATCATCAAATTTACCTTTGAGATCAACCCTGAAAATATCAAAATGGAGCTTACCAAAACCACGGTTTGGCCCTTCCCAATCTTCATAGCGTTGATTTAACCGAACCACCCCACCTAACTTTAATGAGTCGGTGCCGTCATCACTTTTCCATTCAAGCAATGAGTCTTTTGCAAATGCATTGACGCTTACCCCCAGCGTAAGCGGTGCAATGAATGCCATGATCAATGAAGTCTTTTTCATCTCTACATCCTTGATTGAGTTCCAGCGTCCTGCTGGAACTTTATTTGTTTTACCTGTAAAACTTCGTTTTTATTGTTTTTTAGACAAAAAAATTTATCTAAAAAAAGGATGGCTTAGCAGCTCCCATCGCATATGTACTAAACCATCCAAACTGGTTAATACAGTTTCTTTTGCGGTGGACCCGCGAAGTTTAATGGTCCAATCGAGTTCATATCGAGCTCAATCACGGTTGGCCCTTCAAAAGCAACAGCCTCTTGAATAACCGTTTTAAACTCATCTGCACTACCCACTTTCCAGCTTTTCACACCCATTGATTCGCCAAGAAGTTTGTAGTCTGGCGTATGCAATTCATTGAAATACTGACGACCACCAAAGTAGTTATTTTGAATGCCACGCATTACGCCATAACCACCGTCATTCATAATCATTAAGACCATGTTGGTGTTTTCTTGCACCATAGTTGCAATTTCACCAATACCCAGCATTAAGCCGCCATCACCGACTAAACCAATTACTTTTTTATCAGGGTTAGCAACTGAAGCACCGATTGCTGTTGCAAGGCCTAAACCAATTGCACCCGCGAGTGAGTGGATGTTTTGGTTTGGTGCTTGTACTGGGAATAAACGACTGCCCCATGTACTACCCGACATGGTGATGTCACGTACAAAAATACCGTCTTGAGGTAAAGCTGCGCGCAAGTGATCACAAATTAATGCGTACTGATCGATTTGTTTACGCAGTGCATCAATTGCAGCCTGTTTAGCAGCCACTACAGCAGCATCGTAATCGGCATCAACTTTTGAAGTCCCCTGAAGCTGTTCCAACACACGTGTTAAGACATCTTTGGCATCGCCACAAATGAAGTTGCGGATTTTGTAATTACGTTGCTGAGCCACTGGGTTTGCATCTACCTGAATAATGTTTTCAGGAAATTCAACCGAATAAGTTTTAGTTTCATTACTACGTAAACGAGAACCCACCACAACCATTAAGTCTGCATCTTTTAATAACTGCTCAACACCTGCCGAGTTATGGAAAGCACCTAAACTACGTGGGTGATCATCTGGCAACACCCCACGAGCATGAGTCGATGAAACAACTGGAATACCTAAATCTGCAATTGCTTTAACTTCGGCAATGCTATTTAAAGTTCCACCACCAATCCAGAAAATCGGGCGTTTTGCTTTTTTGATTTCGCTTACAAGAAGGTCAATTTCAGTTTGCTCTGCCTGTGGTAACTCAAGCGCTTTGACTGGCCCAAGATTAAGTGGCAAATCGATTTCCGCTGCTTGTACATCAATTGGTAGCTCAACACTTACTGGTCCCATTGGAACTGTAGTTGCTACACGGATTGCTTCACGTATTACGCCAACAGCATTGTCTGGACTGGTAATACGGAACGCCGCTTTGCTCGATGCACGCAAGAATGTAAGTTGGTCTTTGGTTTCATGGATGAAGCTTGCATCACGGTCGAGATATTCACGCTCAACTTGACCTGTTAAATGCAATACAGGGCTACCCGCATTCATTGCTTCAATCAGTGAACCTACGGCATTACCTGCCCCAGCACCTGTACTGGTCAACGCTACACCTAGGCCTTTAAAGCGTGAGTGTGCATCTGCCATGGTAACTGCGCCAGCCTCACCACGGGCTGCGACAAAGCGCATTTTTTCACGGCGCCCTACCGCATCGGCAATAGGTAAATTGTGGATGGAAATAACACCATAAATACTATCAACTTGGTGCGCTTCTAATACTCTTGCGATTGCTTCGCCTACATTTACACGTTCAGTCATGTCTGTTCCTCAAAATTTGTTTTCAGTCCTTGAATTTATTAATCGCACCAAGGGTTAGGCTGTTCATTCAGCCCCATATAAATACTCTTTTGTTGCATGTACGATAGAATGCCCAAACGGCCTTTTTCGCGCCCGATACCACTGTCTTTAAAGCCACCAAACGGCGCACTAATCGAGAATTTTTTGTAGGTATTAATCCATACCGTTCCCACCTCTAAGGCACGTGCGATGCGCCAAGCTTTACGATAGCTTTCAGTCCAAATACCTGCGGCAAGACCAAAACAACTGTCATTGGCTTGGGCAATTAAATCTTGCTCGTTGTCATATTTCATAACCACTAAAACAGGGCCAAAAATTTCTTCTTGACAGGTTTGAGCACTGTTATTTAAGCCTGTGATAATGGTGGGTAAGTAATAGCTTCCTTTGGCATAGTCACCAGTAGTAAGTGCCTCACCACCAATCAGAACTTGACCACCTTCGCTTTTAGCAAGCTGCACATAGCGGTCGACGGACTGCAAATGTTTGTCATTGACCAATGGCCCTAAATGCACCCCCGCCTGTTCTGGATGGCCCACACGTAAGCCTTTGGTGATTTCAACCAAACGCGTTAAAAACTGATCGTAAAGACTGCTATGAATAAACAAGCGAGAACCTGCGATACACGCTTGGCCTGCCGAGCTAAAAATACCGTATGCGACACCTTTAGCCGCCAGTTCGACATCTGCATCCGGCAAAACGATGGTTGGTGACTTACCACCTAACTCAAGCGAAGTGGTAATCAGTTTATCTGCGGCAATGTGTGCCAGATGACGACCCGTGGTTGTTCCACCTGTAAAAGAAATTTTACGAACCATTGGGTGCTGAGCAATTGCATCACCAATTACAGAACCACGCCCCACTAACACACTGAGTAAACCTTTTGGTAAGCCAGCTTCTTCAAAAATTTTGGCAAGCTCTAAAGCAATCAGTGAAGTCGCTTCTGCTGGTTTTAACACCACGGCATTTCCTGCTGCCAAAGCAGGAGCAAGCTTTTGAACCTCACTCGCAATTGGAGAGTTCCAAGGAGTAATAGCTGCTACAACACCTACAGGTTCATGCACACTCATGGTCATAAAGTCTGGAGCACGTTGAGTGGTAAGCTCATCGTTCAACGTTTCACATGCCGCAGCAACATAACGTGCAGTCGCCGCAGCGCTCATCACCAAACCACGAGTTTCGGTTAAAGGCTTCCCATTATCTCGGGTTTGCAGTTTCGATAATTCATCTACACGTGCTTCAATAATGTCTGCAACTTTGTAGAGAATACGGGCGCGCTCATGCGGTAAGCTGTTTCTCCAGCTCGGCTGACGCCAAGCCTGATCTGCTTTTTCAATTGCTTCATTTACATCATCAAGCGTTGCCGTTGAAAGCTCTGCATTAACCGACTGATCTGCCGGAAACAGGCTTTGAATGACTGCACCACGGCCTAATCGCCATTCACCTGCAATATAAATTTCCTTTGCCATGATCAAATCCTTCTTAAATCTGTATTGCTTCTACACTGTTGCGACAAGCACGAATCACGCTAAGCGCAGCCAAAGTTGATGTTTTTGGGTTACTTGGCAACGGCACGCCCACCAGTTCAATGGTCATTTGCCCAAAGCCACCTTCTGCCACAATGGTGTGTTTGTTTTTGTTGATGGTTGGATCAACAGTTAACTCAACCATGGTTTCATCCATTCCAAGCCCTGCAAGCGCAATGGTTGCTGCAACATTGGCATTGGCTGGAAATTTGGTCGCAGCTTCACGGGCAGTTCCTGTGAAAAAGACTGTAGGTTCTGAAACATGGTCTAAATCGACCAATTGCTCTGCATAACTGCCCTTCCAACTTTTTGGGCTTTTACAGCCTTTGTAAGTGACTTTTTGCAAACCACCTTCTTTAGCCGCAGAAATACCGTCAATGCCTGCGATAGCCCCTGCAAGTAAATGCAGATGGGCATCATTTTTTTCGGCAGTTTGTTTAAGCTGAACCAAAAACTCGCTATCAGCCAAAGTACCCACCGAAATCAGACCAATGGTCCAGCCTTTCGCTAAAACTTTTTGAGCATGCTCTTTCACTGCTGCTTGACCTGCCACCTCAATGACATAGTCTGGCGTACCATCGCATTGCTCAATATCTGAAATCACCTGAATCTCGGAAGAGACTTGTGACTGCACTTTTCCAATACTGCGAGATGGCACTACAATCCATTTGAGTTGCAGATCTTGAGGCAAGTGGGCATACACTTCTGCTGCCATTGCGCCAAAACCAATCATCATCAACTTTTTCATGACAGCACCTGATATTTATAAATGTTTGTTAAAACCACCTGAGACATCTATTGCCGAACCTGTGGTGTAAGATGCCAATGGTGATGCCAAGAAAACTAAAGCACGTGCAGGCTCTTCTGGTCGGCCTAAGCGCTGCATAGGAATGCCACGATTTTTTGCGATATTGCCGGTCCACTCTTCCCATGACAGATTTAAATCTGAACGGGTTTCATAACGGCGTTTCCACTGCGCAGATTCGACCATACCGAGTAAAATCGAGTTCACACGAACGCCATATTGAGTAAACTCATGCGCCAATGAATGGGTTAAATTCAACAGCGCAGCGCGTGCAGATGAAGTCGCAATCATGTGCGGTTCTGGTTGCAATGCCAGTAACGAGTTCACATTGGTAATTGAGGCATTTGCCGACTGTTTTAAGTCGTCGAGAAAAGCCCGTACCGGGTGTAAGACACTGAAATATTTCAGCTCGATTTCTTTCATCCAGTCTTCATCTTGTGTGTTTTCAAAATTTGAAACACGGCCTTGCCCAGCATTGTTAATGAGCATGTCCACATTGCCCAAATTGAGTTTGACCTCTTTGGCAAATTGCTGAACTTCTTCTTTTTTCAACACATTACATGCTTTGGTAAAAATATTGGCATGTGGAAATTTTTCTAAAATATAGTGCTTAGAAGCATTTAAACGTTCTTCATCGCGACCACACCAAGCAACTTTTGCACCCTCTGCAACCAGTATTTCAACAGCAGCCAGCCCAATCCCAGATGAGCCACCGGTAACAACTGCAACTTTTCCTTCAACTTGGAAGCTCATAATCCTTAATCTCTCTTACGATTGTTCCTGAATCGTCAACATAATTTGGTTAAATGCTTGCGGTTGGTCGACATAACTTAAATGTCCGGCATCTTCTATGACGAAGCGCTGTTCCAACTGCAATTCCTGAGCAAGCTCTTGTATACCTAACGCAGGAGTGATTTGATCTTGCTGCCCTGCAATCACTGTGCATGGGACTTTTAAATCGGTTAAGTAATTACGTATTTCGTCATATGCCAATAAGTACGATGCATGGGTGAAACCTTGTAAGGTCAACTGCTGCATTACTTCTGAAACTAAAGCTAAGGCCTGTGGTTCTTGTTTATAAATCAAATGAGGTCCACGGCTTTCGGCCATTCCTTTAGCACCGAGTTCTTTCAACATTTTTGGTCTTTTTTCAAAAACCTGAATCTGTGTCTGTTCATCGTGGCGTTGGTAGCCTTGCGCTAAGTTAGCAACAATCAAGTGTTTCACTCGCTCTGGGTAAAGTGCAGCAAATGCACTGGCCTGTAAGGCACCTAATGAGTGTCCCACCACAATCGCTTTTTCAATTTTTAAAGCATTGAACAACCCTGCCAAACGCTTTGCGTAGTCGGTAGCATTGGGCTGATCAGTTAAAAGTTCATCTGATTTGCCATAGCCCGGTGCGTCCCAGGCAATGACATGAAAATGATGAGACAACACTTCAAGTTGGTTTACCCATGAAGCAGAACCTGAACTAATGCCGTGCAACAGCACAAGGTACTCGCCCTGACCGGCTTCCCGATAGGCTTGCTGCTGGCCTTGAACAGTAACGGTTTTCACCGGAAATTCTGCTAACTTTTCAATGAGTGTCATCATTTTCAATTCTTTCCTTCATTCACTTCATCAAACAATTAACGTTTGATTTGAGACAACGGATGCTCTGGTGGATAGTTCGGAATTGTTGGTTTACCTGTTCCCAACATCACACACATCAAGGCATCTTCTTGACCTGGGTTAAATAGACCACGGTAAATACCTGGTGGAATTGAAATCAGGTCACGCTCTTTTAAACGGGTTTCAAATTTTTCGCCGTTGTGCTCAATGAACAAATCAATTTCGCCGCGAAGCATAAAGAAAACTTCTTCAACATCGTGATGAATATGCAAAGGACCTTCACACTGTGGTGGCAGAACCATGGTTGAAAACGTGAAGTTTTCTGCTGGAACGGTGTTACCGTCATTTGCAACACCTGTTGCACCCGTACCCATGTAACGCATTTGTGCACGGCGATATTTCGGGTCGTAATCTGCTTGGAACTTCAAAGCATCGAAGTCGTATTTACGTGTCTCAAAGCGAGCAATACGTGTGTTTAACCAATCTTCTAAAGAAGCACCCTCTGGTTGTGCCCACGATTCGAATTGTTGTGTAGTCATTTTTTAAACTCCTATACAGTGAATTAATAACGTTTTAAAAGAGGAACCAAGAACAACGACCCAATGACAGCGACGGCAGCCAAGAAGGTAATTCCTAAATTAAAACTATGTGTTTGCATCACGATGTAACCGATAAGAACAGGCGCAATTGCACTTGCAAAATTACCTAAACCGTTAAATATTCCACCCGCAGTCGCACCTACATTTGAGGTCGTCACTCTTGCAAGCAGAGCAAATACAGCTGCTACTCCAAAACCCCACGCCATAGCACTTAAAGACATGGCAGCAATAATCAATAGTGGCTCAGTCATTATGACCATCACATACATGAAGATGCCCGCGAGTAATAAACCGCTAAATACTTGAATTGCACGGCGGCCTAACTTGTCAGATAAAAACGCACCGATAATTTCGCCAATTAACATGGCAATGAACGGAAAGCTTGAATACATCCCAAACTCTTTGAGATTGAATCCTTTGTCTTGCATTAAGTAAGAAGGAACCCAGCTGTTTAAGCCCCACAAATACGTCATCAATGCAATGTTAAAGAGACAAACCAACCAGAATGCGCTGTTGCTGAGCAGCAATTTAGTATTAGTAATGTGACCTTTGAAATTAGTGCGTTTACTCTCGCCCTCAATTTCGACAGTTTTCTTGAGCTGCAAGTTACGCAGACCAAAAACAATGCTAAAAATCGCAATCAGGGTTAGCGCAGCCATCACAAAAAACGTGGTGTGCCAGTCGTGGTGAGCTAAAACATTTGCAGTGATCGGGAACCCAAGAAATGCACCTATTGGCGTTCCAAGTAAGAACATAGTAGAAGCACGTGCCTGCTGACGGTCTGTGTAAGTCTGCTTAACAATGGTATATGCCAAGGCAAATAAGGGACCTTCAGCTAAACCAAGCAATACACGTAAAATCAACATGCCTGAATAACTGGTGGTAAACCCCATGCAAAACATGAGTACGCCCCACGATGTTACGCTCCAGAACAGCATTTTCTTTGGGTTAAAAATGTCACCCAAAAAGCTTAGAAAGACTGATGAAAAACCATAAGCAAGTAAGAAACTTGTCATGAGCCATCCGAGCTTGGCCTTATCTTCAGCAATTCCCATTGCACTTTGAAAATGAGGATCTGAAAATAAAACCGCAATACTAATCTTGTCGAAAAACGCCAGTACCACACACACCATAAGGACAAAAGCAGGTACCCAATGCTTCAATCCACTTTTTTCTTCATTACTCATGTGTCATTCCTTCGATTTGGTAATGAGAACTAGATTTAATGTTTACGGTTTTAACTTCATGACATTAAATTCAGCATCTGCTAATAATTTTGGATCTAAAACGGTGTTGGCTTGCATCCAACGTTTTGCCAGTTTGACCAGTTTAGAATCATTAATGGCAATCATGTTGAGCAAACGATTTTCATGGTCCAGATATAAATAACTCACCTGATCTTCCCCGCCTTGGCGAATGACGACTTCCTTCGTTTTTTCAGGCTGATAAGTACCTAAAATCTGGATATTAAAGAGATATTGATCTGACCAAAGCCATGGAATATCGCTATATTCAGTTTCAATTCCGAGCATCGACTTTGCTGCTGCAATTGCCTGATTTTGTGCATTTGCCCAAGACTGAATGCAATAACCCAAGCCCGGATGAATCGCGACATCACCTGCGGCATAAATGTTTTGATCTGAAGTTTGCCCAAAACAATTCACTACAATGCCATCTTTCACATCGAGACCAGCATGTACACCTAACTCTTTGGCAATTTCAGCGCCTGCACCTACCACAACACAGTCAAATAACTGACTATTTTGAGGATGGTTCACCACTTCAACTTTCTGATTCGGCGCTTCAACTAAATGAAGGCTCTTGCTGTCTAAATGAATTTTTGTGCCTTGGGTTTCATGCATATTTTTTAAAAATGCAGAAACTTCCGGACTCACGCTTCTTGCACATAAGCGGTCGCCATACTCAAAAATATGAACATCTTTACCTTGCTTACGTGCAGTTGCAGCAATTTCTAAACCAATCCAGCCACCGCCGATCACAGCGACATTTTTGGCATTCTTTAAAATTTCAGCCAAACGCTCACAGTCATGCACATTGCGTAAAGTCACAACATTTGGAATGAACTGCCATGTATTGACGGGTACACGTGCACGGCTTCCAGTTGCAATCAGCAATTTGTCATACGGTAAAATCTGACCACTTTCTAAATGAACCTGTTTTTGCTCACGATCGACTTTTGTTGCAATTTCCGGTTTATGCCATTGAACGTTGAACTCTTGAACCTGTTCAGGTGAGAATAGATTCAAACTTTCATACGTTGCTTCTTTTGAAAGTACTTGCTTAGACAGTGGCGGACGCTCATAAAACACTTGATCTTCATTTGAAACCACGTGAATTTCGCCTACATACCCATTTTGACGTAAGGTACTTACTGCCCAACCCGCTGCCTGTCCGGCACCTACAATTACGATCTTTTCCATAGCCATCTTCCTTGTAAAGCAATCCCTGTTAAACAGGCTTCACCTGACGGCGGGTTGTGTCATCAAGACCACCTTCAATCGCCCATTCGGTGAAAAGCTCTAGACGATGTTCTTCTACACGAGGTTGCCATTCTTCTGTCAAATAATCATCGTTGGTGTAATATTCAAATGCACCACCTAATGGTGAGTTGACGTACCAGAAATAAGCAGAAGAAATTGGATGACGTCCGGGTCCAATAAAGGTTGACCATTCCGAACGATTCATATTTAAACCGCCCCCAATCACCTCATGGATATCACGTACTACAAACGCAACATGATTTAAGCCAGCAGGTTTATTTGGAACACTGAGCAAGAATAAATCATGGTGATACCCTTCACCGCGACAACGTAAGAATGCACCGCGATTTTTGTAAGCATCAGATAAATGGAAACCTACTTTCTCGATATAGAAATTTTCAGTTGTTGCCAAATCCGGTGTGAAAAACACCACGTGTCCAATCGCAACAGGCTGACCTTTTTCATAGACAGGACTTGCTGCATTAACACGTTGAATGTTGCCGTATTGGTTAATACCTTCCGTTTTAAGTTCAGGTACTTCTTTAACAAAGCTTTGTTCAAAACGAATGGTCATGCCATTTGGGTCAAGGCACTGAACTGTATTTTCAGTACGTTTAAAACCTTCTACATCGGCCAAACGAGCTGCCAACTTATCAAGGTCTCGAGTACTTTCAACACCCCAAGTCACTTCACGTAAAGTTGAACCTTGCTCAATAGCAGGCGGTAAACGATCATCATCACAATTAAATAGATAAATTTTGCTACCGTTTTGAGTTTGGTAAAGATCAGTGCCTTCAATATCCGAAGCACTTTGGCTTAAACCAAAATCTGCCAAAAACTTGTTTGAAGCGGCTCTATCTTCAACTCCAAACTTTAAAATCTCGATCCCTGTAATCATTTGACTACTCCTTAGTTAAAGACAAAACCGCCATTGACCGGAATATTTTGACCTGTCACAAAAGAGGACAAATCCGACAGTAGATACAATGCTGTTCCATTTAAATCTTGTGGAAGTTGCTGACGTTGAATCGCTCTTCCGTTGACATATAAATCGTGACGTTCTTGAGGTACATACTCGGTTGCTTCAACCAGAGTAAGGCCCGGTGACAATGTATTGACACAGATATTAGATTGTCCCAACTCTCTTGCCATTGAACGCGTCATGGCAACAATTGCACCTTTACTTGCAACATAAGCCATCAAGTTCGGTGCGCCCCAAAGTGCTGTATCGGAAGCAACATTAATAATTTTGCCTGCAGCCGATTGCTTTAAATGGGGAACGCATGCCTTACTGATCAGCCATGTGCCTTTCACATTAATATTCATGACCCGATCCCAAAGTTCAGGATCGTAATCAATCATATTTTTTCCACCGACATTGGTCGCCAGTGCTGCGCAATTCACAAGGCCATCTAGCCCCTGTAATACTTCAACACTTTTTGCAACCGCATTTTCAATAGAGTCTGCATTGGCAAGGTCAACTGTTACTGCATGAACGTTTAGCCCTTGTTGCTGTAACGCTTGCGCTTCTTGTTGCACCAAGTCAGACAAAATATCTGCCATCACAACTTCAGCACCAGCCTCGGCAATGGCTTGAGCGAAATCTCGGCCTAAACCACGCGCAGCACCAGTCACTAAAACTTTTTTGCCTTGCAGCAACGCTACATTAGCCATGAGCTTCTTCCTGCATCTCGATACGGTTTGATGCATTTAGCGCAGCAATTTTCTTTAATTGCTTTTCAGCTTCTTTCTTCATTAAACGGCGTAAACGTGCAAGCCCTACATCGTGTTGATATAAGAATTCTCGTGCACGCGCATTTGGCGCAAGGTTTTCTAAAATAATTCGGTCTTGTTCCAATACATCCCAATGCAACTGTTCTAAATGATTGCGATATAAGAAGCGCCATACATTACGTTGCCAACCACTTACCTTACGGCAGCGCCAGAAAAATACGCGAGTATTGTTGGCATCAATTGGCGTTGCATAACCTACAATCCAGAATTCGCCACCTGGGCCAAATTGTTTGCGGTATGGAATTGAAAGACGTAACCAGCTCGCACCTGTTGAACCGTATTCAACCCAGTCAAAGTTCACGCCTGTTTGACCTTCTTTTTCAAAAACAAAGCCATTATCAGTCGTGCGGTGCTTCATCTCTGCAGTACGTTCACCATCTGCCATTGAGTGTGATGTCGCGTGTAAATAGGTCCCATGCATTGGGTCCATCACATTATCAATCGCATATTGATGGTTTACTTTCCAGTCTGCTTGGCAAAGGAACGCACTCCATTCTTCACTTGCAAGTTGCTCTGGGAACTCAAGCGGCGCTGGTTGTTCATTTGCATCAATACCAAACCAGATGAAGATT
Source organism: Acinetobacter sp. 1542444 (assembly GCF_000581835.1). Taxonomy (NCBI): domain Bacteria; kingdom Pseudomonadati; phylum Pseudomonadota; class Gammaproteobacteria; order Moraxellales; family Moraxellaceae; genus Acinetobacter; species Acinetobacter sp. 1542444. The sequence goes on from NZ_JEYA01000002.1 coordinate 406,806, forward strand.
GCACCATGTTGCTCAATTACAGGATAGTTCTTTAAACATTTAGTTCCGGTCATTGGACATTCATGAACTGCTGGCACATCGGCAACAACACCATCAGCACGAACTTCAACACCGTGATACCAGCAAGCAACTCGGTCACCTAAGTTCCAACCAAGGGAAAGACGAGCACCGCGGTGTGGACAGCGATCTTCAAGTGCATGAACCTGACCTTCGGCATCACGCCAAACCACAATATTTTCGCCTAAACGGGTAATTCCGACTGGATTAGCAGCGACTTCCCAACTTGCCAAAACCGGATGCCATTGGTCACGTAAACCAAGTTCTAAATATTCTTCAGCGCTTTGTGAAGTTGATACGATTGCGTTCATTTTATTCTTCCCTGAATCAATAACCTAAACGTTGCATTTCTTCTGTAAAGCTTGCAGAAGTCCATTCATCACCAGATTCACAGCGGAAACCCTGTTGATTAAGTGCAGAAACAACGTCATCTAACTCTGTTGCGCCCGCAGAAAATGCCTGAATCAAGTTTTTTACAAAATCCTGTTCGTAGAGCGTTGGTTCTTTATAACGTGTCTGCCAAACCAACAATTCAGATTGACCTGGAATTTGAATATTGTTGATACCTGCTTCGGTTGCTGGCGTTGCATGAATCCAGCTTGCCAACTTTTCATTAAATGTCTTCATTGTTCTGCTTCCTTGTACATGTGAGGACTAGAGTTGAATTTGAATATCCTGTCCTTCAACACGAACTGGGTACGTACATAGGTTTCTACACCCTGGCCCACTTTTTAGCTCACCTGTCTGAATGTCAAAAATTGCTTCGTGCAATGGACATTCAACAGTCTGATCTTCGATAAATCCTTCGGTTAATAAGGCATACGCATGAGGGCAAACATTTTCGATAGCAAAGTAATTTTCATCGACAAAAAATACGCCTATTTTTTTCCCTTCAATTTCGATGGCTTTCGGCTCATCTTCGCTAACGTCACCCTGCTGACAAACTGAGATCCAACTCATACCTTGCGTCCTCATTTTGTTTTATATACAAAACATAATTTGATTTTCAAAACACAAGCTAAGCATAATCCCCTTGATCATTTTTTGTCAAAGTAAAAATAAATATAAAATTCATTGGTTTATTAATTTTTAAATATTTTGTTACGTTTCAAGAAGGAAACAAAGTTTTAAATATAAAAATTGTTTTATGCATTTTTAACAATTACAATAGTTATAAAATAAAGCAGCATGCCCCAAATTGAATCATGTTTTATTTATAGGAAAATGACACGAATGAGCATAGCAATTGATGAAGATTCGCAAGAATCGGAAACAACAAAAAATGATGATCGATATTTAGTACCCGGACTTGTACGGGGTTTAGCTATCTTGCAAGCATTTAATCAACAAGCGCAAGAAATGACCATTACAGAAATTGCTGAAATTTTAGAAGTGAACCGTTCTAGTGCATTTCGTCTGATCTATACACTCGAATCTTGTGGCTATTTAAGAAAAGCATCTCAAAAAACTTACGCTCTCGATTCAAAAGTTATGGAACTTGGTTTTAACAGTTTATCTAAACTTTCATTACTTGATTTATCGACACCTTTAATGAAAGAACTACGTGACCAGACCAAACTCGCAGTACATCTTTCAATTTTAGAAGGCACTCATATTGTCTTTGTAAATAATATCCAGTCGATGGGAACCTTTACGAGCAACATTAGTTTAGGAACTCGCTGGCCTGCCCATGCAACCGTCATTGGTCAAATGCTTTTATCTGATTTACCTGAAACGGAAGTACGTCAGCGTTACCGCAATTTTAGCGATTGGGACAGTTTCTCTGAACTGACGCCAACTAATTTAAAAGCTTTATTGCAAAGACTCTCTTACGTAAAAACTCAAAAAACCATGGTGAGCTGGGGTCATTACAATCATGATATGGCAGCCTGTGCGGCGCCTATTTTTAAACAATCAAATGGTAAAATGGTCGCTGTTATCTCTGTAAGTTGTCCAATTACGACTTATGATGAAAGAACATTTAAAGAAGATATCGCAAGTTTAGTTGTTGAAACAGCTAATAAAATTTCCAAATTTATTTATTAAAAAAAGCGACGTTAAGTCGCTTTTTTTTAGATTTTATTTCATAAATTAAAAGTTACTTTTAAAAATGTTCCCATTCATATCCTGAAAGATAATTGTCGAATCATTTTCTTTAATATCAAATTTTAAATACTGTTGTTTAAACTGAATAATTGCATAAAACTCCTCAGCACCATCATCTAAACCAGTAGCAGAAATCTGGCTACCTTGTGGAAAACCGTTGAGCCATGCAGCGTTATAAAAATCTGATACAGAATTAAATTCACAATATTCTTTTGGCTTAGCCATTATTTTTGTAGCCATTTGATCAAACTGTTGTTGTTTATAAACCTCTAAGCTCAACAACATGATCACTCTCCAAATTAAAGCTGGTTTGAGGCTAAAAGCTGTTTCTTTTTAACCTTTTCCCATTGATACCAACCATAAGCTGCCATCAAAACAAATGCTGCATACAAAGCGGCTGTTAAGAATAAATCTTTATAGATAAACATGCCGACATAAATAATATCGACAAATACCCAAAGTATCCAAGTCGCAATATGTTTTCGGCTGGTCCAATACGTTGCAAGCAAACTAAATGCGGCAAGTTGTGAGTCGAGCATAGGAACTGCTGCATCAGTAAAGTTTTTAAGAATTAAGCCAAAAAGCAAGCCACCTACCGCGGCAATGATCATTTGGATGATAGCAGTTTGAACTGCTATCGGTTCAATTCGAATATCGTGATCTTGCTGCTTTCCTTTGAGCCAGTAGTAAAAGCCATAAAAATTTACGACCATAAAAAAGAACTGCAAAATCGTTTCGCCATATAGCTTAAATTCGTAAAACAAATAGGCATATAAAACAAAGGCAAAGAAATTAAACAGCCAACACCACATATTACGGATTACCGTTAATCCGACTCCAATCAGGCTAATCAAGACCGCAAAGATTTCTAGAGGTGACATAAAAACAGCTGCTTATTGAGATCAATTTGACGAAGTATTATGAGAAAAATATAAAGCGAAGCAAACTGCTAATTTAAATAAATGATGCAAATTGGCATTGTCTGAGGTTTTATTCTTTTCTAATGTCATCGATTTATTGCAATGCACAGACAAAAGAAATACTGATCGAGTCGCGAACAAATTATATTTGCTAGTTTTTAAACGATTGTTTAAAACATGATTAAAGACAAATAAAGAGCATGACAATATGTCAAATCAAGAAGGAAAAGTCAGCCGTGAAACTCGCGGACATATTTTTTTAATTGGCCTAGATCGGGCAGCAAAACGTAATGCTTTTGATAGTCACATGATCAAAGACTTATCACTAGCGCTCACCGAATATGAAAATAATGATACCCTGCGCTGCGCTGTTATCTTTGCTCATGGCGATCATTTTACAGCTGGTTTGGACCTAGTTGAGTTACAACCTAAACTCGCTACAGGTGTTTTTGATTTTAGTAAAAATGAGATTAACCCTTGGGGCACAATAGGCCGAAAGCTCAGTAAACCTTTGATTGTGGCAGTACAAGGTTATTGTTATACAGCTGGTATAGAACTATTCCTCAACGCAGATATTACGATTGCGAGTGAAAATACACAATTTGCTCAAATGGAAGTTCAACGTGGCATCTTACCTTTTGGCGGAGCTACTGCGCGTTTTACTCAAGCCGCGGGTTGGGCCAAAGCCATGCGTTATTTACTCACTGGTGACTCTTTCGATGCCCAAGCAGCATTTGACATGAACCTGATTACCGAAATATGCCCAGATGGTTCTCAGCTCAACCGTGCAATAGAACTTGCTGAACATGTTGCGCAAGCTGCTCCTCTTGCTGTAAAAGCGACCCTCGCCTCTGCTCGTGAAGCTATTAATGAAGGGTACGAGGTTGCCTTTAAGCAATTGCAAAGCCATCTTCAACCTTTGCTCACAACAGAAGATGTTCAAGAGGGTGTTTTTGCCATGTTGCAAAAAAGGCCTCCTGTTTTCAAAGGTAAATAATACCTACTCAAACACTGCGCTCTACAGTTTAAAACTTATGGATATACTGAAATTAGCGTAAAAAAAAGCCCACATGATGCGGGCTTTTTTATTAATTGGCTTTATTCAACTCTAACGATTTTACCTAGTTCATCATGGTGAACGACTGTAATTTTCTGACTACGTCCCTGCTCAATTTCATGTTCAGGTAAATCAAAATAGCGCGCATAATCATCTGTCTGTTTTGCTTTAAGCGCATTACCACCAACACGATGCTCAGGCAGCAAATGACTCCACAGCAATAAGCAAATTGCACAAGCAATTAACGCAGTAATGCCATGTTCAATACCTAAACCAAAGGCACTAAACAAACGGTGAACCAAATGTGTTTTTTGGAGCTCAGCCAAAACCCAGATCAGTACAAATGGACGCCACAGCAACAACCAAACCGCCCACATCATGGCTGTGCTTGTTGTAGAAGCATAGCGTTTATGCCATGGTAATTGACGGCGTAAATCAATAATCAACGAATTTGTCTTCATTTCTCTCTTTACCTAACGAAGTGCTGTGGTTTTCCCCAGACATCAATACAGCACGATCTTTAAAATCTCATGACTCTTGCATTTCATCCACGAATGCCCCGATCCGGGCTCACCCAACGCGCACGTTTCTCATCTCCACGTTTTAAAACTTTTGGAAATGCCACAATAGTTGCCGAGATGGTGATTAGCCAAAAGACCAATGGATACCAGATCATCCAGAAATAGTTTTTTCCCAGATGTGGTTCATAACGACTATCCATCCATTTGCTTAAAGCAAACTGAATGAGACAGGTTGCCCCCAATAAAATACCGCTACCATACGGTAAAAATGGAGAGCTCACAACGGCTAAAGCAGGGACCGGTAAAATAAAATGTACCAACCATAATAAAGCCATCGCCAACATTAAATATGACCAAACTAAGGTTAAGCAAAGCTCAAACATTAAAGGCCATAAAAAATTTAATTTTGGTTTGGTGAACACATCAATATTTTTAATTAATACCTGTGCCCCACCCATAGCCCAACGTAAACGTTGTTTCCACAAACCGTTTAAAGTTTCAGGCATTAAGATCCAGACCAAGGCATTCGGCTCAAAACGAATGTCCCAACCTGCACGCTGTAATTTCCAAGTAATATCGATATCTTCAGTCAACATATTGGGTGACCAATAATCCACTTGGTGAACAGCGCTCTTACGAAAAGCGGTAATTACACCTGATACGGTAAATAAGCGTCCAAAGGTACGTTGTGCACGTTTAATCATGCCGACAATCGAAGAAAACTCACCGACCTGAATACGCCCTAATAAAGTTGAGCGAGTACGGATACGCGGGTTACCCGTAACCGCTGCAACTGTTGGATTTTCCTGAAAATGACGAATCATCCACTTTGCTGCATGTGGGTCAAGTAAAGCATCGCCATCAATACCAATTAAAAACTCGGCATCGGTCATTAAGCTTCCGGCTTGCAACCCCATTGCTTTACCTTGGTTTTGAGCCAAATGAACAACACGGAGTTTTTCATGTTGTGCTGCTAAACGGTCGAGTACCTCTCCTGTATTGTCCGAGCTACCATCATTAATCGCAATCACTTCAAAATGAGGATAGTCCAGTTTTAACGCATGGCTAATGGTTTCTTCTGCATTATCCCCTTCATTAAAACAAGGAATTAATACAGCGACTTTTGGATAACTCTCTAATGGAGCAGGTTGATCGTAAGGCGGAGCCTGACGTTCTTTCCAATAGAAAATGATCGCGCCAATCATCCATAAATACGACATGAATAATGGATAATAGAAAACGAATTTTAAGGCATGCGACCATATTGCAGCAAAGATTGTCATGTTTTAGCCTCAACTACGGCACAAGACGAGATGATTTTTCAGCAAATGCTTTATGCATAGTGTCCACATCCGGATGATCTTTAATTGGGTCATCTGGGTAATATCCGACATGCATTACACCTTGCTGATAAAGAGAATGAATTGTTGCGGCCATTTCAGTTGAAGGTACCTTTTCGTTTTTACGCCAGTCGGTTGCCTGTAATTCAAAAACGGTTTTCTTAATACCATTTGGATATTGTTTCACGCGATCAACCATATCTTTATAGAACTGATCAGCATTATCGACCTGTTCCATATAAGGCATTGCCATAATAGCCGTAAAGTCATAACGTTTTAATGACTCTTCAAGCGATTGTGAATACCAGTTTTCTGCATATGGTTTTAAAGCAACTTGCGCATATAAGTTACGTGCGGTGAGTAAGAACGGTTCATATTGTCGCACGTCATCAACAAGTTGCATTGCAAAATCATCTAGATATTTTGTCTTATATGCCGTCCATTTTTGCAAATCTTGATCGTTATCGCGAATTTTTGCCAAATCTGTAGGTAAACCTTGTTTCGCATAAGCTTTTAAGGCATCTGGGCTTGCATCTTCATAGTCAGATAAGGTGACGTCGTCATGGAATAAAATTCCGTTAAATGAAGATGACTTAGCCAAATCTTGATAAATCTCACGAATAGTTTGGCGTGCGTCTGCTGAGAACGGACTTAAACGGATATACCCCATATTAAGGTGTTCACCTGTTTTTGCTTGCTCTGTCACCACCAAATCTTTAGAAACTGGATCAGTTTTTGGTAGTTCCCATGCCAATAAAGGCATCCATGCATAAATACGACTTACAGGCGTACGGGTTTGAATTTGCCATGCTACACGGTTAAACAAGTCGGCACGCATTGAAATGTGACGATTTGGGAAATACACCATATCAGCAGAGCCATTCGCGTCTGGATCTGAAAATGCCTGTAAATAGACGGTATTTACACCCATCGCATTAATTCGGTCTAACAAGTGACCTAAATTACGTTCTTGCTGTTTCGGGTCTGGATCATAAATATAGTCCAGATCGATATGCATAATTTTTTGCGGACGATTGTTATCCGTTAAATTCAATTCACGATTTTTAATTTCTTGAGCCAAATCATCAGTCGTCATATCGCCTTCTACCAAAATACGGCTCATATTTTGGAGAGATTGTTTTGCGTGGTCTGCCCCATCATCAAGTGTAATGGTAATTGGCATACCAAGCTTTTTAGCAATTTGAACAGTTTGCATATTATAGCGACCATAAGGCCATACCATAATACGTGGTGAACGTAAGCCGTGTGCTTTAAGTAGTTCGTTATTTTTCTTTAAGTCGTTATAAATACGTGACTGATATTGTGCATCGTTCTCGTAAGTTTGAGTTTTTACATCATAAAAACGAGTTGTTGCAGCAGGTTCAGAGTTGCCTTGTGGGTTGCCTGTAATACCGCGATGCAAATGATAGCTATGGTTTGCAATTTCTACAAAGCCACTATCTTGCATTTCTTTCAGCTCAGGCCAGCTTAAGATTTTATCGCGTGGAATTTCTTCCCCTGAAAAATCGACTTTTTGCCCTGCTTTTGGCTCTAACCATGAACCTACTACTGCGAGTACTACAGGGATTTTTTTAGCTTTAATGACAGGATAAGCATTTTGATAAAAAGATTGATAACCATCGTCTACAGTTAATAGAACAGGTTTTGTAGGTAATTGAAATTTACCTTGATGAGCACGGATCAACTGATCAACCGTAATAAAATGGAATCCGTTTTTTTGCAGCCATTCAACATGCTGTGTAAATTGTTGAGTCGTCACTGCATATTGAGGAATTAATGCATTTTTGGTATCGGTAATTTCATGATAACCAATCACCGTAAGTGTTGACGCGTCCAGTTTAGGTGGTTTGGCTAATGCCATGCCTGACAAACCTGCCAGAGCTAAGCCAAGTGATATGTTCAACAAAGGAGATGCAAAGCGGATAATCATGAAATAGCGTCTCAATAACAATATAGATTATTTATGCGGAGTTTGATTTTAAGACGCAAACTTTTTGGAATTTGGTCTTAATGTCAGCCTACCCATAAATGAACAGTTTCTCAGTCAGCATTTATAATCAAATAATCTGAAAATAATCTTAAATATTTAAAAAGCTAAAATATAAATTAATAATGTATTTATATTTAAAGCTCATATAAACAAGAAAGCCCCCTAAAGGGCTTTAAATTTTCACTAGTCACGAGTTTTGACATCGAATAATTCAATTTCAAAAATTAAATTAGAATTAGCGGGAATAATCTTACCCATTTTACGCTCACCATAAGCTAAATGAGCAGGTACGATTAATTTACGCTTGCCGCCAACTTTCATTCCCATAATGCCTTGGTCCCAACCTTTAATTACACGGCCTGTTCCAATCACACATTCAAAATAATTACCGCGATCAATTGAAGAATCAAATTTTGTGCCGTCTTCTAACCAACCTGTGTAATGAGTTGTAATCAAAGCACCTTTAACCGCTTCTTTGCCTTCACCTACTTTTAAATCGATAATTTCTAATTCATTTGACATGGTTTACCCCTTAATCTGAATCTTTAAAATCGCAATTGGTACTTAGTGTACCAACTGAATCTGTAGAATTTGTTGTGCTTTTCTATGTTACTGTAACTGTGTCCACACAACACTTGCCTGACCCTTTTCACCTAAAAGCGTCCACTCGTTGTCCATGACATTTAATTGAAGCTGCATTGTACGTTCACAAAGTTGTTCAAGCTCTGCTGTACTTTGAGGAGCAATTTGCCACACCTGAACGTTACTTAACGTTTTAATTTTACTGTTTCGTTTCCACCATTCTTCGACTTGTGTGCCATACACAACAAGCGCAACTGTTTTACAGCGCGCACTGGCTTTTTTGACTTTATCTTCAGATGGTAAGCCAACTTCAATCCATGTTTCTAACTGACCCGTTAAATCTTTTTGCCATAATGCTGGCTCGTCAGTTTCAAAAAGGTCTTTAGTAAACTCAAGCTCATCACTTGCGAAACGGGCAAAAGCCATCAAACGAACCATTAAGCGTTCTAAAGTTTCCGAAGGATGCAAGGCAAGCGTCAGTTGATAATCACCATAAATATGGTCATCCATATTGGCAATATTCAAGTCTGCCTTATAAATTGTTGCTTTAAGCGCCATGATTAATATGTCCAAAAATTTGGCGCTAAGGATACTCGATTTTAGGTAAAAAATTATAAAAAAACTGAACAATGCAAAGCATAGTCATGTGAAATTTGCATATTCTTCCAAAACGCTCAGCTTATTTTATAGTTGGCCGGCTTTTTGCTTTAGAGAGAGATATTTTCCTCTTGCTAAAATTGATGACTTATGTGGCTAAAGCTCAAGCGTAGTTTATTTTTACAGGTTCTTTGTGCTCTCTTTCTTGGGGTTGCAGTTGGAATCGGCTTTCATGATTTCTCCCTTTCTCTAAAGCCATTAGGTGATGGTTTTATTTCTTTAATTAAGATGCTTATTGCACCAATTGTGTTTTGTGTTGTTGTACTGGGAATCTATGGTGCAAACGACATAAAAAAAATGGGCAAAGTCGGTGCAAAAACTATTCTCTATTTTGAAGTGGTGACCAGTATTGCTTTAATTTTAGGCATTATTGTGGCCTATGTATTTAAACCGGGCGTCGGTATGAATATCGATATTAGCCATTTAGATGCAAAAGATTTAAGTACCTATACCGAACGTGCCCACGAAATGCACACAGGTTCGGAATTTCTACTCAATATTATTCCGAAGACCTTCACTGCTGCTTTTGCAAACGGCGATATTTTACAGGTTTTATTGATCGCTATTTTATTTGGTGTTTCCCTACTTTTAATTCCTAAACATTTAGCAGAGTTAGTACGTCAAGCGCTTGAAGCTTTTTCAGAAGTCTTCTTTAAAATTATGGGACTCATTATTCGTTTAGCTCCAATTGGTGTATTCGGTTCAGTGGCCTATACCACTGCTAAATTTGGTTTAGATTCACTCTTACAATTGGGTTATTTAGTTTTACTGTTTTATGCAACCTGCATTTTATTTGTCGTTATTGTTTTAGGTTCGATTTTAAAACTTGCCGGTCTCAACATTTTCAAATTTGTAGGCTATTTTAAAGATGAACTCGCGATTGTTTTAGGTACAGCTTCTTCTGACTCTGTTCTTCCTCAAATTATGAAAAAGCTCAAAAATTTGGGAATTAAAGATTCAACTGTCGGTTTGGTTATTCCAACTGGTTATTCATTTAATTTAGATGGCTTTTCAATTTACTTAACTTTAGGCGTGATCTTTATTGCACAGGCCTGCAATATTGATTTATCTATGCATGACTTACTGGCTATTTTGCTGGTTTCGCTCATTACTTCTAAAGGTGCACACGGTATTCCAGGCTCAGCTTTAGTTATTCTTGCAGCCACACTTTCAGTGATACCAAGTCTCCCTGCAATTGGCTTAGTGCTTCTACTTTCAGTCGACTGGTTTATCGGAATTATTCGTGCCTGTACCAACTTAATTGGTAACTGTGTCGCGACCGTAGTGATTGCTCACTGGGAAAAAGATATTGACCATGCGCAAGCTAAAGCTGTGTTAGATAGCAAACCTTAATCCCACTCTTCAGAGAACATTGAATTACTTTTGGTTTAATGTTCTCTATTCTTCAAGCTGACAGGCAAGTAATGCTGTTTCAAAAGCTAACCAATCATGGTTATGTTCGCTAATGATCTCAATCCGGTTATCAATGCCCTCTTCGCCCGACTTATAATTAAACTGATCAGGATTAAAGTTAAAAACTTTCCATCCTTGATCTGTGTTAAAAATTCCCTTAATTCGGAGCCAGTCTTGCTGTGCACATAATAAATCTAGCAAAGCATAAAACTCGAATTTCCAGCGTTTAGGCAACTTCCAACCAGCCACAATATAACCTTGTGCCGACTCGACATAATGATAAGGTAATTGATTAATTTCCTTTGCGACCTCGGTTTCAGTCATTTGCTTTTGAAGTTTAAGTAAAGGTTGTATAGATCGCTCGGTTAAACGAGCAGCTATATCAATTTTATTTAAAGCTAACTGACCATTTTCAGTTTTAATCCACTCTTGGTGATAAGGCTGGTATTCGTCTTTTAATAGCTCAAGCGCCTGATCATCTTCAAAAGTCATCACATCGGTATGTGACACCACCACAATCTGGGCAGCTTTTAACTGATCTTCGTAAAGGTTTTGTTTAACCCAATTAGTATCATGCAAACGACTACCATCTACCACAGTAATCAGTGCCCGCATGGCTAAACTACTTTGCCAATGAGGCTCAGTCAGTTGGTCAAATAACTGAGAAGGATGCCCAAGTCCAGTCGGCTCAATAAAGAGTCGATCTGGCTTTTGCTCACTCAATAGCCGTGCTAAAGCAATATGCATCGGCAATTGACTGCTACAACATAGACAGCCCCCTAATAGCTCTTTGACTGCATATCCTTCATCTTGAGGTAAGAGTTGTTGGTCTACTCCAATTTGTCCAAACTCATTCATTAATACAGCCCAAACCTCATCTTTAGGCTTTTGGCTTAATAAATGCTGTAATAATGTGGTTTTTCCTGCCCCTAAAAAACCGGAAATAATATGGGTAGGAACAGTTTTTGGGGCAATCAGTTTCACAAGCGGCTCAAATCAACAAGGTTTAAAAAACTAAGAAAGGTATATCACTGTTTAAGTAGCATGAAAATGATTTTTAACTTTGAAGATATACTTTTCAATTATCAGGCTAAAGCTCTCAATTTGTGACAGGCATCTCATCAATTATCTAAATTAGCTTTTAACATCTATAACTCAAACGAAATATCCTATTCAAGCACATTCACAATTTATGCCAGAGTGTTAGGTTTACGTAACAGAGTTGGCTTTTTTTTACTCGATAAGAAATATTTTTTCACATTTTAAGGTGTATTTAAGTCCCTTTATTTTACAGATTGCTCACATAAATGACCCGTATATTTCATATTGTTAAGATAGCCGTAATAGATTGTTAAGTTAATTGATGTAATACCAACCTCGGCTTAGCATGTGTCCTAGCTTAGTCATTCAGCCATACAGGTTTCAGGTATGTATGAACGATTAGGTTTAATTTATTTTTAAATGAAATTTAAGGATGCCATAAAATGAAATTAGCTAAAACTTTACTCGCTACTACACTCGCTTTAACTGCTGCTTCAACTTTTGCTGCTTCTAAGCACGACCAAGCACATAACACTGCTGGTGAAGAAAAAGTTGTTGTTTCAACTCAAGAACAAGCAAACACTGCAAATGCTGCATCTGATGCTGTAGGTTCTGCTTCTGAAGCTGCTCCTGCAACTCGTTAATTCTCTCAGCATTCTCCTCCAAGCTCAGAGATAATTTTACTGAAATGAAAAATGGACGCTGAATTTTGGTAAAGAAGAAAAAGGATCGAACCATGCTGCGGTTCGATCCTTTTTTAATTTGATCTATTTTTTTAAGAAGTTTTCTTATACATGCTACAAGATGGGTTGTGGTTTTCTTGAAGACGTAAAACCTTACGATGCTCAGCAGCTTCAAAGCGACAACGCTTCCATTCTGTATTGAGATTTAATTGAGGTACTTCACATGGCTTGCCCTGTTCATCAACAGCAACCATCGTGAAATAACAGCTATTGGTATGGCGCACTGTCCGCTTCTGGATATTTTGCGCTTCAACACGGATACCGACTTCCATTGAAGTACGACCTACATGGTTCACACTTGCCAAGAAGGTTACCAACTCACCTACATAAATAGGTTCTTTAAAATTTACTTTATCTACAGATAAAGTCACCACGTAGCCACCCGAATAACGACTTGCGCAAGCATAAGCGACTTGGTCTAGTAGTTTTAGAATCGTACCACCATGAACATTACCTGAAAAATTTGCCATATCAGGCGTCATCAAAACTGACATCGTCAATTCAGACTGATCATCAGTTGCTGTGGTCATTTCATCTAATGTAGGCATAGCTCAACTCTGTCTTAAAACAAGCTCAGTCAACATTATGGTTGATAATTCACAAAAAAAACATGCTTAAATCCACAACATAGCATTGTATTTTTTAATATCTTTGATTGTTTTTTAAAATTTAATTTTTTAAGACACTATTTTTAAAGTTATTTTTTAAAGCTGTTTTATTTATCTTAAAATTTTTTAGAAGATGCTATGCCATTTTATTCCATGTTCAATGGCATAGCCGGTTCTTATGAGTGACTTGCTAAACTTTATTAATGACGCCTGTCACACCATTAATGATCATATCAATGGCGATCGTACCAATTAATAAAGCGGATAAACGCCCGACAATGTCAAAATAGCGATCAATATGTTTGGCATGTTTATAGCGTAAATGATCATGTGAAAATTTCATCAAAATCAAAATACTGCAAGTTAAAAATAAAGTGAAGGCAATCACTAGCGCTGCCTCACCAATTGACATTTCAATCCCTGTGACTACCGCAGCGCTAATAGTCCCTGGGCCAATCATAAACGGCATGGCAATGGTACCAGCCAGATGTTCTGGAGCACCACGCATTTCTCCAATGGTGTCGGCACCCTGAAACACATAGCGGTAGCCAATCACCAAAAAGATAAGACCTCCAAAAATCTGAAAGGCTTCAAAACGTACATTCAGATATTTACTAAAAATTGTTTCGCCGCCCCATGCAAATAGCATGAACACGACAAAAGCAATCAAACTTCCCTGAATCAGTGCTTTATTAAACACCTTGGCTTCTGAATGGCGGATCAGGCCAATCATATAAATGCTCATTAAAAATGGATTGAGCAACGAGAAAAATAAAGCAAAAGAATGTAGATAAGGAGAAGCCATGCATTTTCCTCTTAAGCTTGTGGATCTGGGAACAATGGACGATTCCCAGGGCTAATACGATTAATATGTAAGAACGTCATATGTCTTTCATATTTATCTAAAATATCGTTAATGACCTGTTCTTTACTGTAGCCAACCAGATCGTTATCTTGCGAGCCGTCATAAAGATAGGTTTCAAGTCGGAAATAGAACTGTTTGCCACGTTTTACACGCTGACTGAAGTTCGGCGCGCTATAGCGTACAGGCCAAATCTGATAAACAAAGTTTTGCTCTTCTTCCAAATGGATAGTGAGATCTAGATGGTAAAGCGTATCTTCATCTTCAAGCGGGGTTTGCTGCACGTCCACATTCATACCCTGCTTAATCAACTCATCAGCAACAGCCTGAACAGCTGGCAAACACACCGTATCTAGCATGCGGTGTGTTTCAGTGGTTCCAGGATGATGCATCACTCGAGTTAAACGCTGTTTCCAGTTCAGAATATCAACGTTTCCTACGACTGGCGCTGCATTCATACTGCGACTAGCATGTCTGTAATCTTCAAGTCTGAGGGACTTATAAAGCCCAGCCATCACAAGAAACATCACAAAACTAAACGGCAAACCCATAATAATAGTTGCGTTTTGCAAGGCGGTAATACCGTTGGTCATGAGCATGGCTAATGTGAGTAAACCAATCGCCACTGCCCAAAACACGCTTAACCAACGTGGAGCATCATTATCAATATTAGTAAGTTTAGTCGTGAAGTTACCTAAAACCAGCGCTCCCGAATCGGCAGAAGTCACGTAAAACAAAAGCCCTGTTACGGTGGCAATTGAAGCGATAAAGGTAAAGCCCGGATATTGCGCTAACAGGTCATAAAAACCATGAGCCGGATTTGCTAACACCGTCGCTGCTAAGGTTTGGTTGCCTTCAAAAATAACGCTGTGCAGTGCACTATTACCAAAAATAGATAACCACGTGAGTGTAAATAGAAGTGGAATAATTAAGGTACCGCATACAAACTCACGAATGGTACGCCCTCTTGAGATACGTGCCAAAAAGAGTCCTACAAATGGAGACCAAGCAATCCACCACGCCCAGAAGAAGAAAGTCCAACTACTCATCCATTCTTTAGGCTGCTCAAAAGCAAAACTTTGTAATGCTAAAGCAGGGAAACGAGTTAAATAGTCACCAATATTTTGGACAAGGGCATTAAGTAAAAACTCGGTATTTCCCAAGAATAAAATAAACAGCAATAACCCGACCGAAACATAAATATTGATTTCAGATAAAATCCGCAGGCCTTTATTGACCCCGGATGTCACTGAAATAATACTAATACCCACTGCAACAGCAATCAGGATAAATTGCATCCAGATATTTTCTGGTAACCCCAATAAAACATGTAGGCCATAATTTAGCTGTACTACTCCAATCCCGCAGGTCGTCGCAATACCAAAAATTGTCCCGATCACGGCAGCTGTATCAACACTATGCCCAATTGCCCCATTAATTCTTTGTCCAAAGATTGGATAAAGTGCAGAACGAATGGTAAGCGGCAAATTATAACGATAGCTAAAATATCCCAACGACATACCAATCAAGGCATACATACACCAGCCGGTTAAGCCATAGTGAAACAATGTCCAGACCATACTTTGGCGTGCTGCTTCATAGGTTTGACCTACTCCAACCGGAGGTTGCATGTAATGAGACAATGGTTCAGCGACCGAGAAGAACATGAGGTCGATACCAATCCCCGCCGAGAACAGCATGGCAGACCAACTGAGCAAACTAAACTCAGGCTTTGAATGCTTAGGCCCTAATTTGATACTGCCATATCTTGAGCAGGCAATAAAAATCACAAAAGCCATATATAGTGTTGCTGCCAGCAGGTAATACCAACCAAAGGTTGAAGTTACCCACTGAAGCACAGCATTCATGACTCGATTTGCAAAATCGTTGAACAAAAACGTGACGAGAGAAAAAATTAAAATAAGTACAGCTGAAAAATAAAAAACCACACGGTTGAGCGGGTCTTTTTTAGATTTAGATAATGTTAAATCATCAACTGCTCTTGGATTATCTGTTGCCATACAATCCTCAAGGAATAAAATAAAAACAAAATATTTAATTTCGTCTTTTCACTCTTATTTAAAACAATGAAAAGACGACTTTAAACGCAAAAAAATAATATATAGATGTGATCGATTGAGGTTATAAAACCTCGGTCACTTTATTCTGGTCACAATTCGATGGGACTGAAATGTCTTTTGAAACAGCTAACTGTTTTTTCACTAATTGAGGGTCAAAATCATCTTGCTTTAACGCTTTGGCTAAACCAAACATATAAAGCAAAATAATGACTGAAAATGGTAAACCACATAACACCACAGCACTTTGCATGGAGTTAAAACTACCGGCTAAAAGCAAGCCAATACTTACAATGGTAATTACCACAGACCAAAAGACGCGTAACCAGATCGGTGAATCACTATCATTGGTGCCCCCTTTTGAGGACAAATTAGCGATCATTAGTGTACCAGAGCCAACTGGTGTCAAAAATAAAACGAAACAAATTACAACAACAATACCGGCAACGTACGGATTAAACGGCAGATATTCGAGTAATTTAAATAAAGATAATGCTGGATCAGTTAAGACCATATCACCTAATACTTTCTGTTTTTGTTGCAAGATAAAATAAATTGCAGTGTTTCCAAAAACCGAAATCCAAGCCAGTGTAAAGCCGAGTGGAATCAAGCATACACCTAATACTACTTCACGAATGGTACGTCCTTTTGAAATGCGGGCAATAAACATGCCGACAAAAGGCGCCCAAGCAATCCACCATGCCCAATAAAATACAGTCCACGAACCCAACCAGACACTGGCTTTTTGATTGTACAAATACATATCAAAACTTTTACCAATAAAATTATTGAGATAATCGCCCGTATTTTGTACCAGACCATTTAATAAATGGTTTGTCGGACCCGTTAAAAATACAAATAAAAGTAAGGCATATAGCAGACGTAAATTAATACGCGACAACCACGCCAAACCTTTTTCAATACCCACCACTGTCGTAATCGTGGCAACGAACATCATGATGAGCACGGCAGTAATTAAAGTCGCAGAGTTATCCGGAATTTGCGGAAGTAAATAACAAATGCCCGATACCAGCACTAACGCTCCGATTCCCAAGTTGGTAACCAAGGAAATAACTGTCGCTAAAATTCCAAAGCCATCGACAAAATCGCCCACCAAGCCATGCACTCGCTCTCCAAAAATTGGGTAAAGCGCTGAACGCAGTGCTAATGGCAAGTTTTGTCTGAAAGCAAAATAACCTAAAGTAACTCCGAGCAATGCATAGAGCACCCAGCCATGAATCCCCCAATGCAAAAAGCTATAAGTCATCGCATTACGGGCTGCCTGAATCGTTCCTGCCTCACCTTCTGGCGGTCTTAAAAAATGGTCAACTGGTTCGGCCACACCATAATAAAGTAGCGCAATACCAATCCCTGCTGAAAACAGCATTGAAGTCCAAGCCAAATAACTAAACTCTGGTTTGTCGTCATCTTTTCCCAAAGGAATCTGCCCTACTTTTGAAAAAGCGAGCCAACCAACAAAACCCAGACACAGCACAATAACTAGCATGTAATACCACCCAAAAAAGTGATTTACCTGCTCTTGTACATAGGTCAGCCAAAACTGACTTTTTTCTGGAAACAGCACAAAAAGTAGGCCAAAAATACCGATACTGATTGCTGAACTCCAAAATACGAAACGATTTAACCGAATATGGTCTGAAGAATATCCATCACTTTTCAACACCATCTTATTGCTCCTTGCAATCGGTGTATTTTTCTCAAAATAACGTGATAAGTAATGTACTTATGCGCATCATCCTATCCTTAAGAACCTTTGATTTCACCTCTTTATTTTTAGAAGCTTGTTCAAAAATTCATTGATTTTTACATATCATACTTGTTATTGATTGAACGTTCAATCAATAACAAGTATGATAAAAAAGTGCTATGATGCTCTGCAAGTTAACATGTTGAATTTTAAGCACCCATAAAAGTGCTGATGTGGACAACCATGACAAAACGCAGAGTAAAACCAGAACATGTGCGACGTGAAGAAATCATGAACGCTGCACTCGACGTAATTTATGAAGTGGGGTTATCCAATACCACCATTGCACAAATTGCAAAAAAAGCCGAGCTGTCGACCGGCATTGTCAGCCATTACTTTGGCGACAAACAAGGGTTGATAAATACCTGTATGCAAGAAATGTTAAATGTTCTGCGTCGTAAAACCGAACAGTACAGAGCAGAAGCAGATTCGCATCCAGAGAGCCAGATTAAGGCCATTATCGACTCTAACTTTGACATTAGTCAGGTCAATGAAAAAGCAATGCGGGTCTGGTTGGACTTTTGGTCAGCAAGTATGCATGTACCAGACTTAAGCCGCTTGCAAAAGATTAATGATCAACGCCTGTACTCCAACTTAAAGTTTTATTTTCTTAAGTTAATGGATGAACAACAGGCCAGTGTTGCCGCTAGAGGTTTGGCAGCATTGATTGATGGATTATGGTTACGAGGCAGTTTAAGCCGTCATAACGAATTTGACAGCAACCTTGCTCGTTCCATTGCTTACGATTATGTACAAACGCAATTGCAATTTGCGAACAAGCCTTTGCAGGAGAGACAAAATGAGTGATGTACAAGTTCATCAATTGTATATCCATGGACGCTACGTTAAAGCAACCAGTGGTAAAACATTTAATAGTATTAACCCTGCCAACGGCGAGACAATCGCGACTCTTCAACAAGCTTCTGAACAAGATATTGAAGCTGCTGTACAAAGTGCCCAACAAGGACAAAAAATCTGGGCTGCCATGACTGCCATGGAACGTTCACGTATTTTACGTCGTGCTGTCGACATTCTTCGTGAACGTAATGATGAGCTTGCCCGTCTTGAAACACTCGACACAGGTAAAGCTTTTAGCGAAACATCTACAGTCGATATTGTGACTGGCGCAGATGTACTCGAATACTACGCAGGACTTGCAACAGCCATTCAAGGTGAACAAGTTCCACTTCGCGAATCAAGTTTCTTTTATACACGCCGTGAACCTTTAGGTGTAGTTGCTGGTATTGGTGCTTGGAACTATCCAATTCAAATTGCTTTATGGAAATCTGCCCCCGCCCTTGCTGCGGGTAATGCCATGATTTTCAAACCAAGTGAAACCACGCCACTTACTGCATTTAAACTTGCAGAAATCTATACAGAAGCAGGCTTACCAGACGGCGTATTTAACGTTGTACAAGGTGCTGGCCGTGAAATTGGCCAATGGCTCACTGAACATCCTGTGATTGAAAAAATCTCATTCACTGGTGGTGTGGAAACTGGCAAAAAAGTCATGGCAAGCGCTGCTGGCTCTACACTTAAGGAAGTGACCATGGAACTTGGTGGTAAGTCGCCACTGATTATTTGTGAAGATGCTGACCTTAACCGTGCCGCAGATATTGCAGTCATGGCGAACTTCTTTAGCTCAGGTCAAGTATGTACCAACGGTACGCGTGTATTTGTTCCAAAATCACTTCTAGCCGACTTTGAAAAAGCGGTTGTAGAGCGTGTAAAACGTATTCGCATTGGCGACCCAATGGCTGAAGATACGAACTTCGGTCCACTCACTAGCTTCCCTCACATGGAAAAAGTGTTGTCTTTCATTGAGTCAGGCAAACAACAAGGCGCTAAAGTGTTAATTGGCGGTGGCCGCGCAACAGAAGGCGAACTTGCCAAAGGCGCTTATGTACTACCAACAGTATTTAGCGACTGCACTGACCCGATGTCCATTGTTCAAGAAGAAATTTTTGGACCTGTCATGAGCATTTTAAGCTATGAAACCGAAGAAGAAGTCATCCGTCGTGCTAACGACACCACCTTTGGTTTAGCTGCTGGCGTTGTTACTCAAGACATCAGCCGTGCTCATCGCATTATTCACCAGATTGAAGCTGGTATTTGCTGGATCAATACTTGGGGCGAATCGCCTGCCGAGATGCCAGTGGGTGGCTATAAACAATCTGGTGTAGGCCGCGAAAATGGCTTAACTACGCTTGGGCACTATACCCGTATCAAATCTATTCAAGTTGAACTTGGCGATTATCAAAGCATCTTTTAATGCATCAATCGCTCTAAACACTTCAACCTAAATCACATATGCCGAGCAGTCTTTATAGATTGCTCAGGCAAACTGTTAGTAAAAAAAGGATAGTTATGAATATTAAAGAATATGATTACATTATTATTGGCGCAGGATCTGCCGGAAATGTACTCGCTGCGCGTCTTACTGAAGACAAAGATACCACCGTTTTACTCTTAGAAGCGGGTGGCCCGGATTATCGCTTGGATTTTCGTACACAAATGCCGGCAGCTTTGGCCTACCCTCTTCAAGGTCGTCGCTATAACTGGGCTTATTTAACCGACCCTGAACCACACATGAATAACCGCCGTATGGAATGTGGTCGTGGTAAAGGTTTAGGTGGCTCATCTTTAATTAATGGCATGTGCTATATCCGCGGTAACGCAATGGATTTAGAGCAATGGTCAACTCATAAAGGCCTTGAAAACTGGTCTTATGCCGACTGTTTGCCATACTACAAAAAAGCCGAAACCCGTGATATTGGTGGCAATGACTACCATGGCGGCAATGGTCCTGTGTCCGTTGCTACCCCTAAAAATGGCAACAATGTGTTGTTCCATGCCATGGTTGAAGCTGGTGTACAAGCAGGTTATCCGCGTACTGATGACCTAAACGGTTACCAACAAGAAGGCTTTGGTCCAATGGACCGTACGGTAACCCCTAAAGGTCGGCGTTCAAGCACTGCACGTGGCTATTTAGATATGGCAAAAGGTCGTCCAAACCTGACTATTTTGACTCATGCGACGACCAACAAAATCTTGTTTAATCAAAAACAAGCAATTGGTGTTGAATATATTATTGGCGCTGACCAAAACAACTTACAACGTGCCTTGGTTAAACGCGAAGTATTACTGTGCGCAGGTGCAATTGCGTCACCGCAAATTTTACAGCGCTCAGGTGTGGGTCAAAGCACTTTCTTAAAATCAATGGACATTGATGTGGTTCATGATTTGCCGGGCGTAGGTGAAAACCTGCAAGACCATCTAGAAATGTACTTACAATATAAATGTAAGCAACCTGTTTCTTTATACCCTGCCTTGAAATGGTATAACCAACCTGCGATTGGTGCCGAGTGGTTATTTAACGGTACAGGTATTGGTGCAAGTAACCAGTTTGAAGCAGGCGGATTTATCCGTAGTTCGGATGAGTTTACATGGCCAAATATCCAGTACCATTTCTTGCCAGTTGCCATTAACTACAACGGTAGTAATGCAGTGAAAGAACATGGTTTCCAAGCTCACGTCGGTTCAATGCGTTCGCCTTCACGCGGTCGTATCAAACTTAAATCGAAGGATCCGTTTGAGCATCCAAGTATCTTGTTTAACTACATGTCGACTGAGCAAGACTGGCGCGAGTTCCGCGATGCAATTCGTATTACTCGTGAAATCATGCAGCAACCTGCGCTTGATCCATATCGTGGTGAAGAAATTAGTCCGGGCAAACATTTGCAAACCGATGCAGAGCTTGATGACTTTGTTCGTAACCATGCAGAAACAGCTTACCATCCATCTTGTAGCTGCAAGATGGGTGAAGATGAAATGGCTGTTGTAGATGGTCAAGGCCGTGTACACGGTATGCGTGGTTTACGTGTTGTCGATGCCTCTATCATGCCACTCATTATTACCGGTAACTTAAACGCAACTACCATTATGATTGCCGAGAAAATTGCAGACCAAATTCGTGGACGCGAAGCGTTACCACGTTCAACTGCACCGTTCTATGTAGCATCATAAAATCTGAAAGGGCATATTTCTTATGCAGAGATATGCCTTTAATTTAATCTTTATAGAACCAATATTAATAAGAACAATGTATGACAGAAAATAAGCACTTACGAGCAGCTTATTTACATAAATATGGTATGAAATAAAAATTAATCGATTTTTATAGGCAAATATTCTTCAAATGATTTAACTTTAATCAAATTAAAATTATTAATTTAATTTCAAATATTTAAATAAAAATAATTAGCTTAAATTATCTTTTCAAAGCTCAATTTGATTAAATATAAATCATATTTATGATTTTGATGAACCCCATTTATTATAAAAATTGTCTTGTCAATGCAAAATTAGTCTAAAATATAGAGTGTTTGCGATAATCCCAAGTAATTTTTATTTTTTTCGAAGTTCTCTAATTTTGAGAATTTACTTTCGCATTTATATCCGTTTTGTCTGGATACGCTGTCTAGGTTTCCTCACACCTTAAGTGACTCAAATAACTTATTTTAAGGTCCCCCTTACATGAAAAAGTTTTTGAAATACCTTCTGGTATTAATCATTCTTATTCTAATTGCAGGTATTGCATTCTTGTTTAGACCAACAACGTCAAAACAAGTTGAAACTGCAAAAGATGAGCCAGTTGTTGATGCTGTTCTTGTTGGCGGCGGCATCATGAGTGCCACTCTCGGTACTTATTTCACTGAGCTTGAACCAAACTGGCAAATTCGTATGTATGAACGTCTTGACCAAGTTGCTCAAGAAAGTTCAAACGGCTTTAACAATGCCGGAACAGGCCACTCTGGCTTTATGGAAATGAACTATACCGAAGAGAAAAACGGTAAGATGGAAATTGCCAAAGCTGAAAAAGTTGCTTCTCAATTTGAAGTTGCTAAACAGTTCTGGTCATATCAGGTAAAACAAGGCGTTTTAGCTGAACCAAAATCATTCATTAATCCAGTTCCACACATTGCTTTCGTTTGGGGCGATAACGTTCAATTCTTAGAAAAACGTTATGCTGCCATGATCCAAAGCCCGTTGTTCAAAGGTATGAAGTTTACTGAAGACCCTGCTGTGATTAAACAATGGGCACCTTTAGTGATGAATGACCGTGATCCTAGTCAAAAAGTTGCAGCGACCCGTATGGATGTTGGCTCTGACGTGAACTATGGTTCAATCACTAAACAATTAGTAGGTCATTTAAATCAAAACCCGAATTTCAAATTACAGACATCGACTGAAGTGACTGGCATCAGCCAAAATGATGACAAAACTTGGACGGTGGCTTTCAAAAATTTGAAAACTGGTAAAGTAGATCACGTTAAAACACGTTTTGTATTTATCGGTGCAGGTGGTGCAGCAGTTAAATTATTGCAACTTACTGGTTTACCAGAAGCGAAACAATATGCTGGCTTCCCTGTTGGTGGTGAGTTCTTAATTACTGACAACCCAAAAATTACTGCTAAACACACAGCGAAAGCATATGGCCGTGCTGAACTTGGTGCGCCTCCAATGTCTGTACCACATATTGATACACGTTATATCGACGGTAAAAAATATGTATTGTTTGGCCCATTTGCAACGTATTCAAACAAGTTCCTGAAAAATGGTTCTCAGCTTGATTTACTTGCATCAACAAACAAAAACAACGTTCTACCAATGACGACTGTTGGTTTAGAGAACCTTGATCTTGTTAAATACTTGGTTAGCCAAGTCATGATGTCAGATGAAGACCGTCTCAATGAACTTCGTAAGTACTACCCAGATGCGAAAGCTGAAGACTGGCGTTTAAGCCAAGGTGGTCAACGTGTTCAGATCATCAAAAAAGAACCAGGTAAACCTGCAACACTTCAATTCGGTACAGAAATCTTTGCGTCTAAAGATGGTGCTGTAACTGCATTGTTAGGTGCGTCTCCGGGTGCTTCGACTTCTCCATACATTATGCTTAACTTGCTTGAAAAAGCTTTCCCTCAGCAAACTGAAGGTAAGTGGAACCAGAAGCTTCATGAAATTGTGGTTTCTTATAAACAAGACTTAAGCAAAGATCCTGTGTTACTCGACAAAGTTCGTCAATACACAAGTTCTACGCTTGGCTTGAACTATACATCTCCGTTCAAAGCTGCAAACGATGAAACTGCTGCTGCCCCAGTTGCAAAAGCAAACTAAGTTTGACGATGTATAAGTAAAATACCAAAAGGATGAATTTCGATTCGTCCTTTTGTTTTTTAAGACCTCAGTTGAGATATTTAGATTCACTATGACGCCTTTAAACTCATCACCTCGCCTCTTGTCATTTGGTTTTAAGCCAGTGCTTGTTTTACTGCTGGCTTATCTTTTGGTAAGCGGTTTTTATATGTGGATGATTGGCGGCACAGCAATTTACATCAGCTCAGCAGTGTTACTTGCCATAACGGCTTATGCATTTAAGCTCGGTAAATATCAAAAGCTATGTGCTGTTTTAAATGTGCTGATGAGTGCAGTGGCGTTATATTTTAGTACTGCTCATTTATTTTTCTCACCTGTTCAATTCTTTATATTTTTACCCGCTCTATTTTTTGTACTGTTAGCTTTTGCTCGCCTAGAAAAAGTTCGCAGCTTATCTAAGGTTTTATTATTCATTAGTTTATTAATTTGGTCAGGCATACATTTTATGCAACTTGAACAACTTAAAGCGTATTATAAAACGCAACACACAGGTGAAAGTTGGCAACAATATGGCGCGTTATAAGATTATTTTTTAGTCTATATTTTCAATTAAATACGTAATCTTTTTCACATGAAGATCATCAGTAAAACTGAACATGATCTACAGAATTCCTTTTAAGAAAAAATATTCATAACAATCTAATTTATTTAGAAATATATCGAGCATATTCGCGATTGAACACAATCCATCTACACGCTAGATTAGCTGAATTATTTTTCTCCCTTTACGTTGTAATTTATGAAAATTTTAGATGGCGGTTTAGGCCGTGAATTGGCCCGTCGTGGCGCTCCATTTCGTCAACCAGAATGGTCTGCGCTTGCACTCATTGAAGCTCCTGAAACAGTAAAAGAAGTACATCTCGATTTTATTAACGCTGGTTCAGAAGTCATTACGACTAACAACTATGCTGTTGTGCCATTTCATATTGGACAAGAACGCTTTGAAACTGACGGCGTGCGTTTAATTAAAGTTGCGATTGAACAAGCAAAAAATGCAGTTAAAGAAAGCGGCAAAAATGTCAAAATTGCAGGCTGCTTACCACCGTTATTTGGTTCTTACCGTGCAGACCTGTTCCAACCTGAACAGGCTAAAAGCCTTGCTGAGCCAATTATTAACACATTGGCACCGGAAGTAGATTTTTGGCTCGCTGAAACCCAATCTTGCTTAAAAGAAGTCGAAACAGTCCATGCGTTATTACCACAAGATGGTAAAGACTATTGGGTGTCATTTACGCTGCAAGATGAGATTAAACAAGAACAAGCACTCCTTCGTTCAGGCGAAAATATGCAACAAGTGGCTGATTTCATCAAACAATCAAATGCCAAAGCAGTATTGTTTAACTGCTGCCAACCTGAAGTGATCTTGCAAGCAATTAATGAAATTAAAGGACTCATTCCAGAGTCGGTGCAGATTGGTGCTTATGCCAACGCGTTCCCACCGCAAGATGAAAGCGCTACTGCCAACGATGGTCTCGATGAAATTCGTAAAGACTTAGATGCTCCAGCTTATCTAGGTTTTGCTAAACAATGGCAGCAAGCAGGTGCAAGTTTAGTGGGCGGTTGTTGTGGTATCGGGCCAGAACACATTGCTGAACTTTCTCAATTTTTTAAAGAATAAATACCATGTCTGCTGCCAAAATCGGATTATTGTCTCTTACAGCACTGGTCTTTAGTTCTATGGTGGGGTCAGGCGTCTTTAGCCTCCCCCAAAATATGGCTCAAGTAGCCAACGGCTCTGCCCTTCTTGTTGCATGGCTCATTACTGGGGTCGGCATTATTTTCTTGGCCCTCTCATTGTTGCATTTAACGCGTCAACGACCAGACCTTGACGGCGGTATTTATAACTATGCACGCGAAGGCTTTGGAGACCTGATCGGGTTTTGCTCGGCGTGGGGCTATTGGTTGTGTACTACCATTGGTATTGTGGGTTATGTGGTGATTGCCTTTTCAGGCGTCGGCATGTTTACCGACAGCAAAGACCATATTATTTTTGGTGAAGGTAATACGCTCTATTCACTGATTGGCTCAAGCATTTTTGTATGGCTGGTACACTGGTTAGTGAGTCGAGGCATTAAAGAAGCTGCGATTGTAAATTTACTGGCAACCATTGCCAAAATTATTCCAATGGTGGTTTTCATCTTCTTTACCTTCATTGCCTTTAAGTTTGATTTGTTCAAACTCAACTTACATGACTTTTCTTTGCAAGTTCCACTTTGGCAGCAAGTGAAAGACCTGATGTTGATCACCCTTTGGGTATTTACTGGTATTGAAGGTGCAGTGGTTTTATCATCACGTGCAAAAAAACGTCATGATATTGGTAAAGCAACCATTTTAGGTGTTTTGCTAGCATTAAGTTTTTACGTGATGGTGACAGTATTGGCTTATGGTGTGGCGAGTCGTGAAGCGCTTGCAGGCATGCATAACCCATCAATGGCGACCATTTTACAGCAACTGATCGGCTTGCCAGGTACCATCATTATTACCATCGGGTTGATTATTTCGGTTGCATCCTCTTACTTAAGTTGGACCTTATTTGCCACTGAAATTCCATTTTTAGCTGCAAAAAATGGTGCTTTCCCGAAATTATTTTTAAAGAATAACCAAAATAACGTACCCATTTCATCACTTTGGTTGACGACACTGGTCGTACAAGGTTCTTTAATTGCCGTGTATTTTTTCAATAAAAACTACACTCAGCTTTTATTGATTTCATCGGTCATGATTTTGCTGCCTTATTTTCTGGTGTCAGCTTTTTACCTTAAAGAATCCATTCGCCATAAACGCATGCCGCATATTGCGATTGCAAGTGTCGCTTCAATCTATGCGCTTTGGTTACTCTATGCAGCAGGTTTAGACTTACTGCTGTTGTCTGGTGTCTTGTATTTGGTCGGCTTGGTTATTTTTTCAATCAGCTACTTTGAGCATAAAAAATCGCTCAAACAAAATCAGCTAAATTAATTATTTCAACCACTGTTGACCTAGTTCAGCAGTGGTTTTCTAAGAATAAAACTCTCTACTTTGAAAGCTGCGACTGCTTTAAATGCAATCGTAAAATACGGCGTAATTCTAAAATTGCCTCAGGGCTAGTTTGAATTGAATGGCCACCTTTAATAATCAGCTCTGACTGCTCCCCACCCAAATGTGAACTTTGATAAGGCACAATCCCATCACTGCTTTTTAACTTATCTGTTGTCCCGTTAATATTGCCCATAATCGAGTGATAGACCACTTGGGGCGATGGTTGAATGGCTTGCGTAAGTTGCATAAAGCTAGAAGAACGACTTAAATTACTTGCTCCATTTTCAATTAAGCCTTTTCTGAGTTTTGTATTTTTCTCGTCTCTCATTTCAACTGCAATAAAAAAATCAGCGGGCAAACGAATAATACGGCGGGCAATTTGGGTAAACCATCGGTCAGCGTAGTCAGTACCATGGTGCGGTGCCGAAACAAAAACAACTCGATTAAAATATGGCAAAGCTTTGAACTGAAAACGCTCACGAATGACTGGATTTTCTTTTAAACGGTTTAGCTGCGCTTCATTCATTTTTTGTATGGCTTGCTCCGAAACATCGGCATTACTCACGAGTAAACGGCTAATTACTCCCCCCATACTATGCCCGACCAACACTGCATCATGTGCCGCATAGCTGTCTTTAGCAATGTTTTGAAAAGCCTGATTCAACAATGAATAAATCTGAAAACGACTTTCAAAAATCGGCATATTGGTTGAATAAAACACCTGCCAAACCTGATAGTTTTTCCTTAATTCAGCATCGCCCATAATGTCATTGGTTAGACTCACCCACGCCTCTGGGCTACTTGCTAAACCATGAACAAACACAATAATTTTCTTATTCGGGTTAAAAGGTTCCAGCATATATAAATGCGGCATGATTAAATTGGCTTCTTTATTAATTAAAGACCAATAACCTGCTGCGCCTAAATTATATTTCGATAGCCACAGCCCATAAGGTGCCGAGTAGTTTGCAGTCAGTGGATAGTCCACACCTTCGATTTTTACACGGTCTTGTCGATATGGATCGAACATTGAAATTTCTAACTCTGCCCCAGCAATGACCTGATCGGCTGTGGCTTTTTGCTTTGGGTATGCAATCGCAGTGGCTGGAAAGAAGCGTGGTAAATGAATATTAGGGTTGGCCTGATGAGCATAAAAATTATCTGGGTCTAAAATGAAGCCGTGATTTACATCATTTTCTTTACGCCCAACAATAAACTCTGCCCCCAAACCATCCTTACGGTTAACGGTATTAAAACCGGAAAAATTCATGTTATAGCTGGAGCGAAAAGTATCGACTTCAATTTTTTGTACATCTAACGCGTGGTCAAAATTGACGTGGTACTCATGCCCATCTGCTTTCAGCAGTGGTGGAAAGCGCTGTGTATTTAAATGATTAAAATACGTGGTCATGAGCTTTGACAAGGCGACGTTATAAAAAATACGTACCTGATTTTGGCGATGGTCAAACACCCGATCGAAAGGCGACTCTTCAGAGTCAAATAAATAGACATAACTATAGCGTAAGCTTTTATCGAATAGCGCTAACTCTTGCTCAACGCAACTGTTACTTTTATTAATGACATGACACTGGCTACTACGCCCGACATCTAAAGCTTTTGCCAAGTAAATTTCACTCAGCGCAGCATAGCGTTCTTCTCGGCTACTATTTTCGGACAGACTCTGAATTTTCTTTAAACAATCATCAAAATTTTGTAGGCAAGTTTTTTCATCTTCTTTGACCAAATACAGTAAGTTTTGGGTTTGATGACTTAAGGTGCCGTCGGTCAAAATACTTTCATTCTTACTTTTTAAAGCATTGCTTAAATTACTTTCTTTTAAATGAATGACCTGACAGCCACTGAGCAAAGCCATTATTGTTATGATTGAATAATGGTAAGACTTTGTCATTCTGCCTTCCTTAATCGAATGTATTCCCCATCTGGTCATTATGCCTGTAAAGCAGTGAACGAACAATTTCGACTCCGCTTCCGTTTTGCTTTATTACGAAAAAAAGCCTGAACTCATTTTAATTCAGGCTAATTTGTTATTTCTTCAAATTAAGCTTGGTTGAACTTTTGCTGTGAAGCTAAATAAGAGAAATACAAAATTGGTAAGATAAACGGCGCTACACTCCAGAAATCAAAATAGACATAGAGGATCGCTCCTAAGAAAGCACCAATCACAAAACCAATTACAATACTGGCACTTTTTAGAAAACTGGCCCGATTGGCTGCGTTATTGTTTTTAAGTAAGTTGGCAATATCAATTCCGAGCTGGGTAGTGTTGCCTGTCATCATGGTGCTTGGGCTAATATTTTTAATAAGGGTTTTGCTTGAAGTATTACGAATAGCCAAAGCAATTAAACCTAGCCCACCCGTTACTGCAACTGTTAATGCATCCGGATCTTTAAATGGCTCGAAGTAAAGCCCTGCCACCATAAAGGCACATAGAAAAATAGCTTCAAATAAAAATAAATAAGACAGCGTCTTGTGCTTGACCTGACTGCGGTCAATCAACAATTTGGTAATAACAACGGTCAAAATAAATAGTGGAATTGCTGCGAGCTTAATCCATAAACCCGAGCCACCTTTAACCCATGCTGCCCCTGCCAACACTAAGTTTCCCGTCACATGCGCGGTGAAAAAGCCAAACAATGCAATAAAACCAATAGTATCAATTGCCCCACCCACCATGGTGAGTAAAACAGGATCTCGACATATCGCCCAGGTACTTTCTGTGTCTTTTTTCATTGGGGTATCTGTCATAAAAAATATCCTGTTAAATTAAAACTTTAAAGTAAGCAAGTTGTATATAAATGATTTAAAAATGAATAATACTAAAGCGTTTATGAAAGCAAAAAATCATGTAAAAAAATAGGGTGCGTAATGTCGTAACACTGTCTTTAAAATGGCAACAATCAAAATTGACTATTTTTAAAACACTAAACTGTTATCATCCTTAAATCAATTTGACCTCCAAAACTGTTCTAACTATGATGAAGCCGCTAGTTGACATCAACTGGTTTTGGACCTGAAAAAGTTATGCCAAAATATGGATAATCAATAACAACAATCACGAGTAGATATATGTCACTTTATAATTTTTCAGTTTTTTTAGGGGGATTATTATTTGTATCTGTTGCCTTCGCGGGTCAAAAAAACAGTCCTCATCGTGATTTCTATCTAAAATGTATTGCGGCTGGTCATAGCCGTGCAAGCTGTACATGCATTTATCATCGTTTAGAACGCCAATACTCCCCTAAGCTCATGCATAAACTTGGAAGTTTGAGTTTACAAAGTCCTGAAATACCGCGTGATTTTGTAAAATCCATGATGCGTACCATGCAAAAATGCCAGTCATAATTTTATTTTTTAAGCCACATCCACGCCAATACCCCAGCCATACATAAAATTGCCGGATAGACAAACCACGGGTGAGGAATGGTCCAAATCATCAGTCCCGCAGCCAGGCTCATACTCAACGTCGAGATGTATTTTGCCTTTTTGGGAATACGACGATGTTCTTGCCACTCACGAATGAGTGGACCGATATAGCGATGATTTCGAAACCATTGATGAAGTTTTTCAGAACCTCGAGCCGCAAAGAAAACCGCCAAAATTATAAAATCAACAGTAGGTAAACCCGGAATAAAAATACCCAATATGCCAAGCGCAATACACAACCAAGCCAAACCAATAAACACCCAGCGTGCCCACATAGAACGGGCAAGCTTACTGACTGGTTGAGCGGGTGCTAACGACTGCTCATGTTTTACCATGACATTTACTTGATTAAGTTTATCCATATCGGGTATTCCCTTTATCCACTTTTTACTACTTCAATTCATCAAGCTGATCAAGCGCTTGACCAAAATATCCAAAGGCATCTAAAGCTCCTTGAACGACTCGGTCTTGCTGGGTTTGGTCAAAGCCTGCTTCATCCAGTGCTTGTACAAAACGTTTCCAGACTTTCGCGCGCCCTTCGGGATATGCCGCTAAATTACGTGCAGCAAACGTTTCAGAAAAACCTAAATGCTTTTGAGCTTCTTTAAATAAAAATGCGGCCCCTAAAGTTGAACCTTCAGACACATAAATCCAGCCTAAAGCTTCGGGTAGCTGTACGTTTTCACTCTGTAATTGCTGCCCGTTGGGTTGAATACCTAAATCATTTAAATCGGCAAGTGCTTGTTTTGAGCGGCCACGAATGTCTAAGTCCGGAATCAGTCCAGCTACACCCTCTTTTTCAAAAAGATGTTCAATTTCACGCTGAAAGTAATATTGAGACAAAGTAAATTGCGCGTATTTTTCTTTACTTGAAAACACCTTTGCCTCTGACATTAATTGATGCATACGTTCGTGTTCAGCAGCAGTTTCTTGTTTCAAACGTAAAGACAAACTGTTGCTAATGATTTGTTCTGTAGATGAATTCATCATCTTTCTCCTGCAAAATAGATATTACTCATCGGTTAGCGGCCCCGATTGAGTTTGAGTTGGACTGGAAAATCTACAACAATGGTCACGGCTCGACCGTTAATTTTGTGGGGTTTAAATCTGGATTTACGTGTAGCTTGTATGACCCGTTCATCAAGGCTTTGAATACCCGAACTTTGACGTAATTGAATGTTGATTGGCTGCCCTTTTTCATTAATGCGAATACGAAGCTCAACCAAACGATTTTGTTGTTTTAACTCTCGGTCATCGTAATCAAGCCCGCCAAAACTCAGCACATCCACACTACTCACCTGAACAACATCATCATGTTCAACTTGAGTGTTCGGTGCTTTGGAATACTCTTGCTGCGTTGCAGGTGTTTTAACGCCGCCACTTTTGGTCTCGCTATTGGTGTTTTGTGGCAACTGCTCAGTTTGCGTTTGTTCAAGGTCTGTCGAACTCAGTTTTTTATCGTTATGAGCCGCTCGCCTTTCTGTAGGCTGCATTGCTTGAGACGAAGCTAAATTATTTAAATTCGTTTTTGGTTGTTCTTGCTGTTTGTCATTTAAATTATTTTGCACAACTTCTTTAGAAGCAGTTTTTGACGCTAATGTTTGAACATTTGTAGGCGAGTTTTTTGGCTGATCGGGCGCATGAGATACCGAACTGTTTAAAGTAGATTGAGGCGTTACACTGTTTTTAGGTTGGCTTTCAGTCTTTTCAACCGATGGCTTTTTAGCAGGTGCCAATGACACAAAACTTACTTTTAGTGCATCTACTTTGA
Organism: Acinetobacter sp. 1542444; assembly: GCF_000581835.1. Taxonomy (NCBI): domain Bacteria; kingdom Pseudomonadati; phylum Pseudomonadota; class Gammaproteobacteria; order Moraxellales; family Moraxellaceae; genus Acinetobacter; species Acinetobacter sp. 1542444. The sequence continues at coordinate 439,019 of NZ_JEYA01000002.1, forward strand.
GTGTTGCCTTGAAAGTATAAGGTTCAATTAAATGACTCAGCATCCAGACAGCAAACACATGCAGTCCAATCACCACCACTAGGGTTAAGCACTTATAAAAATGCTTCGGCCCTTGTAGTAAAGGCAACATAACCATTGGCTTATGTGTAGGGAATAATGATTTTGATTTCATGGCTTATTCCCTAAAAACGATGCTCAAGCTTGAGACTAATGTTGTGTTTATCGTAGGAATACAGCCAATCGACATTGCTTTTATTATGGTTATAGCGATAGGTTAAATTAGGCGTCATGCCATAAAACTCAAAGCGCGGCATTTGCACAACAAAGGTATAGTTTTGTTCAAAATCATGACGACGAGCTAAGAAAGTTTCTGCGTATTTATCAAACAGGCGCCAACGATAAGAACTCAGCAAAGTGGTATTAAATCCTGTACTCCAAGATTTGCTTAAGCCCAATCGCACACCTTGCTGTTGGTAGGCAGCCATGTATTTTTCTTGGGTCGAATGCTCGAGCACATCTAGACCACCAAAAAAAGTCCACTGGTCTGGAAAAATCTTCCAGAAAGTAGCAAAAGCTGAGCTTTCTACCCCATCTAGGGTTTTATATTTCTGATAATTTAAATCTTTACTCTCAGCCTCAAGCTTGAAAGCTTTATCTGCAGAGATAAAATGCATCCACTCGGCACGTGCGCCCCACGCATTGTAAAGACCATCATTGCCATAACGTTTATGTTCAAAAAGTGGACTCACCCCAATTTGATTTTTTAAGTCAAAGTAGCTGTAGCCTGCATTAATGTTAATGGTAGATTCATTAAATGCCGCGTGGTCGTTATAGGACTGTCCAAACGCCAGCGCACGTAAAGCCACGCCATGATGCCCCTTAATCGCATAGCGTTTAATCAGACTGGCTTCGTAATCTAAACCTGTTGCCGACTCAGCTTTAGGCGTCCCACGGGTAACTTCCCTAACTGGGATAATATTACCGTCACTATCTTTGCCATAAAGCGTCCATGTTTTGCTTTGTTCAGATGAACTATTTAAATTACTAACATAGGTGTAACCCGCTGAAACCGAGCCTTGCCAAGAGTCTCGTTTTTTTAATGCTTGAACAAAGGTATTCACTGTTGTTAAAACCCCAGATGGAATTACCGCAGGGTCACTTTGTTTCAGTTGGTCTTGAATGGAAATAAAAAGGCGTGCTGCTTCCTTATTCTTCTGTTGTTCAAACAGCACGCGCGCTAACTCAAGTTCACAAATTAAATTATGAGGTTGTTGTTTTAGGCTGCTTTGAAATTTTTGTTCAGCCAATTTCAGTTGACCCTGAGAACGTGCAACTGCCCCTTCGGCAAAGTCGGTTAAAGCCCGATCGTAGCCAACATATTTCTTATAATGTTCTAAATAAACCGTGGCTTTGAGCCACTGTTTTTGCATGACTGCCAAATATAACGCCTTGGCAAGATCATTCGGGTTTTGCTCAACACTATATTCTTGTCCATTAATTTGAAGTTTAGGTAATTGCTCGGTACTACGAATGGTTCCCTGCTCGTGAAACTGGCGCTGTTCTTGTAAAAGCGTTTGGTCCAAGCTTTGATTGAGACGAAGCTGTGTGTCTTCGTCGGCATATAAAAATGGACAACTCAACAATGTCAGACAGCACAAAAGCGTTCGTTTCATAAAACAATAAACCTGAAGCAACCAAGCAAAAGCCAAAAAACAAAAGGAACCTACGTGTGTAGATTCCTTTTGCATTGATTAATTTTTAGCACCGCCAAATGCAGTGTTGTAAGACACGTTATCAAACTGGGCAATACCCGCTAAAGCCGAAGCATTTGCACCAAAGAATTGACCTTGCACCACACCAGAGTTGTCGACACCAGCTGTACCATTAGCCGTTGCTAAACCTGCAAACGCAGCAGTACCTGAGTTAAATGCCACACCATCTAGGCTTAATGATGAAACAGCCGTACCAGTTCCTGTAAGCGTTCCTTCAAGTGTACCCGCGCCATAATTTGCCGTGAATGTACCACTTAACAGATTACTTCCAGAACCGTTTATCCCTGCAACGGTATAGGTTGCAGTACCCGCGGTTGGAACCGTGGTATTGGTATTATCACCCGCGTAGTAAACGGTATGGCTCGCGCTTGCCGGCGTGTCGCCCGCTTTCCACCATTCACCAAAATAGACTTCCTGTGTGCCCACCTGACCAAAGTTAAAATTACCTAATGCACTGTGTGAAGGTGGCATTGCAGACACTGGAATATGCGAAATATTAAAGGTTTTGCTGCCAACCGTTACATTGGTGTTACTTGTTCCCTGAGCAGCAAAAGCCTGAGCCAAACCTTTTAACGAACTAAAACCTGTAAAAGCGTTATATGGTGCACCCGCAGCTTGAACCGATACCGCTGCTACACCACCCGGATGGCTTGCATTGGCAGCAGCACCGATTTTGATGTTACTTTCATTACTCGAAATACCATCAATTCCTGCATAAGCAAATGCAGTTGAACAAGCAACGAGACCCAAGAACAATTGAGAGATTTTCATTTGTTGTTACTCCATCTTTTTTTAAACTAAGTTATTGTTTAATTTAAAATAACGATTTCGCTATTTTTTAGTTTATTGAGTAGGCCCAGCTGCAAACCTACTCGGTTTTTCTGTAAATAATAATCATTCAAACTTATTATTTACCGTTACCTGACTCCCCTTTTATGTATGTGTAGAGGGAATCAAATTCTGTTTAAAATTTGGTGGTCCAACTAATTTTCATCGTTCGGCCGGGTGCGGCCATGGCACTACGAGTTAAAGGATCGATATAAAACTGGTTAGAAAGATTACTGCCGACAAACTCAACCGTGTTGTAGTTATCGACTTGATAACGCGCATAGGCATCAAAAATCCACGTGTCATCCCAAGCCAAAGGCACATTGAGGTAATAGCCTTTATTGACGCTAGCATCATTGTTTTTGCGTAGCGGGCTTTCATAAGCTTTATAGAATGTTGCGCGTGCACCTAACTCTAACTTTTCATCAAAAAAGCGTGCGCCAAGCAAACCGTGGAAACTCAGTTCAGGAGTGGCCATTGTTACCAAGTAGCCATTTGGGAAACCATCATCAACACAACGCTGATACGGTTCACGGAACTCAAGGCCCTGCTCGGTTTGAACCGTGCCGCCTAAAATCATTTTGTTAATGGCACTATTGGTGTCACACACTTCATTTTTTAAGTTATAGGCCACGCTCAAGTCTGTGAAGAAACCGCCATTATCAAAACGGCTTTGTAACTCTAGACCTGATAGCTTTTGCTCATCCATATTGGTAAAAATAAGGTTTTGATCACGCTCAATCACATTTTTGGTTTTGTTGTAGTAATAGGCGAGCTTAATGTCAGCATTGCGTGCTGTACTAAACCAATCACGCATGTCATAGACATAGCCTACTTCGTAGTTAAAGGCATGTTCAGGCTTAATTGCTTGATATGGCAACATGGCAGAAAAACCGACAGTGCTTTCAAACAAACTTGGTAAGCGATATTCCTCTGCATAGCGTGCATAGATTCTACTGTTTGGCGTGAGATGAATTGAGGCACCTAATTGCGGTGCCCAGCCGCTATCTTTAACTTTGTCGGCAGACTCAACCGGAACTTGGTCTACCACTGACATAAAGTTCCCACCAGTTACGACGTACTTTTGGCCAGAGGCATTGAGCTGGTTTAAAGGGTTATCGGCAAGCGACAATTGCCCATTCGCATCTGCTTTCCAGCTCAGCGTATTTTTCTGTGACCAGATCATGTTATACAACGTGCTCTCTGATGCAGGTACAGTATCGAGCTGCCCATCCCAATCAGGATTTTTTGTGGCATAGCGCTGTTTTAAAACATTGATTAAACGCTGCTGAGTCGCGGTGTAACTCTCAGGCATGGTCTGATATTCAAATGTATATTCTTTAAGCCTACTTTTTTTGGTAAACAGCGGATTTAAACTCGGGTCAATCTCGCTCTGCAATGACTTATTTAAAAAGTCATCAACAGCCCAATACGAACGATAACGCATGCCAGCATCAAAACTTAACCAAGACAGCGGTCGATAATTAAAATTAAAGTCGAACGTTTTTTCCTCACGGCGCCCTGCTCGTGGCAGCGCCTGATAGAGCGAATAACTCGGGCCAAATTCGCCATATATATCGTCGGACGTTAGTTTTTCTTTTAAGAAACTTCCACCGAGCGTCAAATCAAGCTGGTCAAGCAAACGAGTTTTATTACTGACCGTAATTCCTTTACGCGTATTGTCAGAATGGCTTATTGCCGTGTTAATAATCGTGTTATCTCGAAAATCGATTGTGGTTGGCCACCCACCACGTGTGTAGGTCTGGCTTTCGGTGTCGGTTTGCCAAATGTTGGCATAGAAATCAATCCAGCGATTATTCTCAGGCTTAAACTTATATTCGAGGCTATAAGCTTTAGAGTGAATATTGCTTAAAGGCCACTGCGGAACACCCAAGTCAGGCGTAATACCCCAAACAATTCGAGACGGCATAATTTCACCAAAAATATTTTTGGTATCTCGGTAAGTCAGTTTAAGAGTCTGGCTATCGGTTGGGCGATAGGTCCCTTTTAATAACCATGACTCCATATGACTTGAAGTGTTGGGAACTTCATCACCCGGTTGATAGGCATAGGCAAAGTAAGGAATAAAATCGAGACTACTGTCCGGTGTCGCTCGTTTATAGTAGCCCGCGCCATGTGTCCCTGAAAAATAATTGCCGCGCTCACGTACTGCATAAACAGCCAGTAAATCGAATTTGTCTTGCTTGGTGGCAATTGCCAGTCGGCCCGCCAAGTCATCGCCCGAAAAATGAGAGTTATCACTTCTGGTCCGGTTCTTTTTATAAATATCGGGGTCATATTTCGCCCCATTCATCTCGATCCAAGGCGTTGTGTCATCGTAGTTTTGGCCCACTTTACTCATGTCCGGCAAAGAAGGATCAATTGAGTTGGTTGAACCTTCTACTTTTAACTCGGCACCGAAAGACTTACCCGGACGAACAATATCATCGGCCTCTAGCGTTTTAACCACTACACCGCCGCCAACAGAAGTTGTGGTATTGCGCTCTAAAGATGGGCCCTTAATGACTTCAATGCCCGCAATGAGATTGGGGTCGATATAGTTTCGGTTGTTTACCCCGTTATAGCCACGCCACACCGCAATCGACTGTTCAGTACCATCAATGGTTAAAGGCACACGGCCAACACCCTGCACACCACGTACACTTGGGTCGAGTGCGCCACTGTTGCGAGCATCGCCGCTATAGACTCCCACCATACCTTGTAAAACATCGGCTGGGGTGGTTCCTTTAAATCGCTCAACATAGTCTTTGCCTGCATAGACCGAAGAGCGGTTTGCGTCATAAACTTTGTTATAGCCTTCGGTGTCACGGTCTTCTTTGCCGTACACCACAATTGGTGTGAGTCGTACCGATGCATCTTCTTCAATTACGGCACTACTTGGCGGCAGGCTAGCGGCCTGAACCTTAGCGGGAGTGACTCGTGGGGTAGATTTTTTGCTGAGTGTGTAGCCCTGCCCAACTTTTACAGCATTAAATTCAGTTGATTTTAAAAGCTGCTCAAAACCTTGCTCGATAGCAAAATTGCCTTTTAAGCCTAGGCTATGCAACCCTTGGAGTTGCTGAGCATCCATTGCAATTGAAGTACCCGATTGTTCGGCAAACTGGTTGAGTACGTTAGCAAGGCGACCGGCAGGAATGTTATAGCTTTTAACTCCGGCTGTTTGTGCATAGACCTGCTGCATAGGTAGCACAACAAGTCCACCCATCGACACAGCATGTATGGCAAACGCCAGTGTTGAGAATCGAAAAATCGATCGATTCTGCTTTTGCCCCGTTCCCGCTTTTTTCATTTGACCCGCCCCAGTAAATCGTAATAAGAATCATTCAATACAACTAATTAAAATGATCCATATTTATTGCTTCTACTTACTATGACGAACGACTTTCAAAAAAGTGGAACCTAAAATTAAAAATAAATTTAATTTTTTATTATTTTAAAGAAACCATGACCACAAACGGCGTGATTTGCTTAATTTCCAGCTCTGGAAAAACCGTAGCCAAAAGCTTAAGCGATTCTGTAGTCTGGTCTAAAGGCAACACCGCATTGACCTGCACATGTTGCAATGCTGCATCATTAAAAATAATTCTGCCTTTGTAGTTGCGGTCTAGCTCTTGTAGTACTTGATTCAGCGGCAGGTTTTCTACCATAAGCTGATGCTTTTGCCATTTTTGTTGTTCGTTATAAACATTTAGTGCAGGCAGTTTTTGCACGCCATTTTTGTCCATTTTAATGGCTTGCCCTGCTTCAACAATAGCCTGACGAGTCGCATGCAATTGGGTGGTTTTAACTTGCGTGGCTTCTACTTTTACCTTTGAGTGCAACATGTTGAGTTCAGTTGCCGAAGGGTCATAACTGACGCTAAAAGCTGTACCGAGTGCCTGAATTTGTCCATGACTGGTTTTGACCAAAAACGGTCTAGTTTTATCTTTGGCAACATCGACATAAATTTGACCTTGCACCAACTCAACCATTCGCTGGTTAGTTTTAAAATCAAGATTAACTGCACTTTTACCACGTAAAATTAAACGTGAACCATCTGGTAAGGTTTGCGTGGTCCACTGCCCCGATTGCCCTTGAATGTCGGCTGTGACATAGGCCACAGTGGTGTCAGTTAAATAAAATAACGCCCCACTCATGGCAACAAACACAACGGCAAAAGCTGTTCCTGCACGTAAATGTTTATAAGCTTTTCCTGAGCTTAGGCCAGCTTTAAGGGCAACCTTGGTAACTTTTTTATGTCCGCTAGTTTGAGAAAGTTTTTGAATTGAACCAATACACTGTTCAATGTCGGCAGCCACTTGGCGGTGTTGCTCACTGGTTTTTTTCCACTCTTCAAATTTTTGCTTGGCGGTTTTTCGTGAGCTTTCATCATCCGAACTCAGTTGAACAATCCAATGCGCGGCTTCTTCAACGAGTTGGTGATGTTTGCTTTTGTCCATGGCCATTTAAATGCAAGCGTCCATGTCTTGTCGGTTTTGGTAGCACTGAATTAAACAGCTCGCCAAATATTTTTGAATCATTTTGGTCGACACACTTAAACGCTCTGCAATTTCTTTATGGGTATAGCCTTCGAGGTAATGCAAAATAAAAGCTTGCTGTGCTTTTTCAGAAACCCCTTCGAGTGCTTTGCAAAGCTGGTTAATTGCTTGAATAATTTGCATCTGGTCTTCGGGTGAAGCCACTGCATCAAGCATATATTCCATTTGACTCAAGCCATCTAAATAGGCCTGTTCAATGCGTTTACGGCGCACTTGGTCAATGAGTAAGTTTTTAGCAATCGACGTTAAATAGGCGCGCGGTTCCTTAATGCCGAATAGCTCGTCTCGGGTTTGTAGCAGTTTAATAAATGTGTCCTGAACCAGATCTGCGGCCTGATCAGTATTACCTAATTTTTGTCTCAACCATTGGTGAAGCCAGCTTTGGTGACTTCTATATAACTGATCTACAAGCAAAGAAGTTTTGTTCACAGCAATTGGACTCAAAACAAGGAACTTACAAATGATAATAATTATCATTTAAACAAGTCAAGCAATAATTCAAGTAAAACTTAAATCACTTTTTAATAAATTGAATTAATTGCCCGCTTGCTTTGCTGCACTTCTCTTAAAGCAAATCGGCAAGATTTCTAATTTCTTCCATCACCGCCTTACACGCAGGCGTTAAATAGCCATGTTTAGAAATAGACAAAGAAATATAGCGCTTGAGTGCGGGGTTAATAATTTTTGCGGCTTGAATTGAGGTGTATTGGCTGGCCTTTTTTAAAGCTTGCGGCCCCAGCATGGTATACATGCGAGATTCGGAAACCAAATGGGTTTGTAAACTAATCGAGTCGGCTTCAAAAACAATATTCAGCTCTACCCCATTTTCATAAGCCATGTGGTCTAAAAAATTGCGCCAGTTACTTGGCCTGCAAAAGGTGACCAGTGGTAACTGACTTACCTCTTTAAAGTCGACTTCATTTGCCTGAGTGAGCGCGTCTCCTTCACAGCCCACCAAGTAAGTATCTGCTTCGGTAAGGTAAACATCGCTTTGTTTAGGTGTCGGGTTAAACCGGTAGAGAATGGCTAAATCGACGCTGCCATCTTCAAGCCATTTTTCCAAATGCACCCCTTGCCCTTCACGGACTGACAGTTTAATTAAGGGATATTTCTCTTGAAGCACTTTATAGAGGGTCGATAACAACGGATGTGCAGTAGACGGCAAACTGGCAATACGAACCGTCCCGATCGGGGTATTGGTCGAGTGTAAAATTTCATTATTGAGCTGGTCGGTTACGTTTAGCCATGAACGAATTTTAGGAAGTAAGTGCTGGCCTAAATCGGTGAGTTCAACGCCTCGTCCAGTTCGGTTAAATAAACGACCACCACATTGCGCTTCAAGCTCGTTCATTTGCCGACTAATTTGTGGTTGGTTGGTGTTATGCAGCATGGCGACTTTGCTTAAGCTACCGAGTTCCACCGCGTCTAAAAATATTTTCCATAAATCATAATTCATCGATTCTTCCTAAATCGTAAACTAGCGCTTTTGAGCTATACATTTTCAGTATAACTGAAATTCAAGAATTGGTAATTCCTACATAGCTCACCTATTTCTATACTCCAATCATGTTCTCTACAACACGATTTAAATCAGATTAAGAACCAGAGAATATTTAATTACACTGTATAGGAAGTACGATTATGAGTTTAGATTTACGTGGATTAACCCCAGCACCTGTGACTCCTTTTACCCGTGACGGACAAGTAGACCATAATGCAATTCAACGTTTAGGTTCATGGTTAGGCAGTATTGATGGTGTGAAAGGCTTGGTTGTTCTTGGGCATGCAGGTGAAGGAACATTCTTGTCACAAAAAGAACAAATGCAGGTCATCGAAAGCTTTGTTAAATCGGTAGATGACAAAATTCCGGTAATCGCGGGGATTACACTCGAAGGTACTTCGGTTGCAGCAGAAGAAGCAAAACGTGCAGTCAGCGCAGGTGCTTCGGCAGGTTTGATTTACCCTTCACATGGCTGGTTGCGTTTTGGCTATCAAAAAGGCGCACCACAAGACCGTTATAAAGCAATTTATGAAGAAAGTGGTTTGCCATCTATTTTATTCCAATATCCAGATGCAACGAAGGCCACTTACGACCTAGAGACTCTACTCGATATTTCTGCACAGCCAGGCGTATTTGCCATGAAAAATGGCGTGCGTAACATGCGCCGCTGGGATGTCGAAATTCCGATTATTCGCCGTGAACGTCCAGACTTACAGGTGTTGACGTGCCACGATGAATATTTGCTTCACACTATGTTTGATGTAGACGGCGCTTTGGTTGGCTATGGCAACATTGCTCCTGAACTTTTAATTGAAATGATTAAAGCAGGTAAAGCCAAAGATTACGCTAAAGCACGTGCCATTCACGACCAATTATTACCAGTGACTCGCAATGTTTATCACCGCGGTTCACATATGGAAGGTACGGTCGCGCTTAAACATGCATTGGTTGCTCGCGGAATTTTGGACCATGCCACTGTACGTTCACCACTGCTTCCACTAGCAGATGGTGCTGAGCAAGAAATTCATGATGCAATGCGTCAAGCCGGAATTGGCAAGGTCGATTTAACCCAAGCCGTTGCTTAAATTCTATTCGGGCTAGCATGTACGCTAGCCTTTTTTTCCTGTACGCTGCCTGAGGCCAAACATCGGGCATGTCTCTTAAAAACAATAATAAAAAGCATGCAAACTGTGGTGAACAGGTAGTGCGAAATAGAACAAAAAAACTACGAGGAATGTAGTAATAAGGAGATAGAAGATGACAAATCTAGCGGATGTAGAACAAATTAGTCATCATCAAAAAAATGCGGAAATTATTGCAAGACTCGAACGACTACCCGTCACTGGTCGATTGCAATTCATGCGTATTACCATTGGTATAGCGACCTTTTTTGACGCTTATACTGTTCTAGCAATTGCCTTTGCTTTACCCCAACTCATTACCGAATGGCACCTGACGCCTGCCTATGTCGGTGCGATCATTGCCGCGGGCTATGTCGGCCAACTGGTCGGTGCGATCTTCTTTGGTTCTCTTGCCGAAAAAGTCGGTCGTTTAAAAGTGCTGTCTTTTACCATTTTACTGTTTGTGGCAATGGATATTTCTTGTCTGTTTGCGTGGAGCGGAATGTCGCTGTTAATTTTCCGCTTCTTACAAGGTGTTGGAACAGGTGGCGAAGTGCCTGTTGCGAGTGCCTATATTAATGAGTTTATTGGTGCAGAAAAACGCGGTAAGTTTTTCTTGCTCTATGAAGTTTTGTTCCCACTTGGTCTTATGTTTGCAGGCATGGCGGCATTTTTCCTCATGCCAATTTACGGCTGGAAAGTCATGTTTATTGTGGGCCTAATTCCATCTTTACTGGTCATTCCTTTACGGTTTTTCTTGCCTGAGTCACCACGTTGGCTTGCTTCAAAAGGTCGTTTTAAAGAAGCGGATCAAGTGGTTAAAAGCTTTGAAGACGGTGCCATCAAAAGCGGTAAAACTTTGCCTGAACCAGTGGTTAAAGAGATTAACCCACAAGGCATGGCAAAAACCGACTGGCGCGAGCTGTTCCGTGGTATCTACCGCAAACGTACCTTTACCCTATGGGGCATGTGGTTTTGCGTGTACATGGTGAACAATGCCATGGTGACTTGGCTGCCATCTCTCTACAAACAACACTTTGGCCTGTCGCTTCAAACCAGTTTAGGTTATGGCTGGATTACCTCGGGCGTGGGTGTGATTGCCTCTATTATCTGTGCGTTAATGATTGATAAAGTCGGTCGCCGCCCTTGGTACAGTGCAGCATTTTTCTTGGCAATCATTCCACTCATGAGCCTTTCAATTTTAGGCGCAAAATCGGCGATGGAAGTTGTGATTTTGGCAACGCTCAGCTATGCCATTTTGCAAACTATTTCCTTCTCTTTATACCTCTACGCTGCCGAACTTTACCCTACTCGCCTACGTGCGATGGGCATTGGTTTTAGTACCGCTTGGTTACGTGCCGGCTCTGCAATTGGGCCTGTTATGGTGGGCCTCGTGGTTGGTGGTTACGGCATTCAATATGTGTTTAGTGTGCTTGCCGTTGTGGCACTCATTGGTGGTCTGGTGACCTTCTTGTTTGCCATTGAAACCAAAGGCCAAGTGCTCGAAAAACTCTCTCCTTAATTCATCCATTTCATAAAAAGCTTGCCTAACCCCAGCGTTAGGCAAAGGGCTTATTCATGCTTAAAAAAGGAATTTAAAATGAATAAATATTTGCTATGGGGCTGTATTGGTTTAGGCAGCGTGAGCAATGCGTATGCAGAGCTTCCTCAAGAATTTGGCAAGTTAGAATTAAAACTCAACACCCGTTACTGGAATGATGAAGGCACCGCCCACCCCACGCTTGCCAACCCTTCGCCTTCATCGAGTGAATATGAACAAAGTGCCTTAGGGCTTGAGTTAAATTATCAGTCACCTTACTTGTGGGACTGGCTTGGGGTAGATGGCTCACTCTATGCAGTCACCAAGTTATTTGACTCTGGCAAGCCGAGCGCTCAGCTTTTAGAAGTCGAAAATAACGGCAAGCTCGACCAAAACTTTGCAACTTTAGGGCAGCTCTACCTCAAAGCAAAACTGGATGATAAAGGCGAAATTAAGTTGGGCCGTCAGTTGCACGATTCGCTGTTGCTTAAAAGCACCAATAACCGCGCGGTGCCCGATACTTTTTCGGGTGCAAGTGGTCAGTTTCAACTGAATGATCAGCTACAGACTTACATAGCCTACTATGACCGCTGGAAACCGCGCAGCATGGACTCTTTTGAAAAACTAGTAACTGAAAATGACGAGCGCATTGATTATGTCGGTTTGCTTGGTGCCAAATATCAGTACAAAAACTGGAGCATGAATGCCGAATATTTAAATAGCAAAGATTATTTAAAAAAGTATGGGGCGATTGCTCAATATAAATTGCCCTTGCATGGCCTTGTATGGACATTTAACACAGGCGCTTTTTTCTCACGTGATGATGGCAAGCTGTTTAAATGTGGTGCCGAAAGTGAGCTGGACTGTATCAAAGGTCAAGACATTAACAACCGTGGGAATGGCTATTTTGTCGATGTAAATGTGGCCAAAAATAATCTTGAAGGTGGCATTGCTGTTTCAAAGTTTGATGGTTTTTGGATTGAAGATAACTTTGCCGTGCACTCTGACCGCAACTCGGTTTTGACGCAAGACCACGGCACCAACCCGTTTCCTACCTCTGCGACCATTGGCCCTGACTTTACCAATAATGATGAAACTGCCGTTGCCCTTCGCCTGAAATATAACTGGAAAGACTATGTGAAAGGTTTAAAAACCGAAGCGAAGTATATTTATGGCTTTGGTGCTCACCAAAGTAACATTAGCAGTGATATTGAAGGTAAAGAGCGTTACTTTGACTTTACGGTGAGTTATACCTTGCCATGGGTGAAAAACTTAGATGTACGTTATTCATTTTTGCATTATGAGTCAAAATTTGAAAATGCAAACCTAGGCGAGAAAATAAATGGCATGTCTCGGAAAGATTGGGACCAGCACCGTGTATTTATTAATTACCGTTATACATTTTAAGCATAGGCTAAATTTTTAGTTTAGCTTTATTATTTTTATTAATTTTACGATTTAAATCGATTAACTTTTGAGTTTAATTAAAATATAAATTTATATTTAAAATTTTTATAATATTTTATTTAAATTGAATTGACCTATTAAAAACTTATGATTATTATGGTCCCGCTGGCCTACATTGCCAGTCGGTTTTGACAGACCGCTATACATACAGCGCATCAGATTTGCTCCTTCTGAGGGGGAGATCTGTGTGTAAAAACCACCGTCCCCCTCACGTTGCGGTAGGGCGGAAGGGGGACACCTTCGGGTGTGCTGGTTCTGTATGTCCGGTCTGTCAACCCTCTTTCGTTCTACCACCCTAATCAATTGACGGTGATCTTTGGTGGTAGAGCTCCATACATTCTAGGAGTTGACCATGATATTTTTTATATTAATCCCCTATCCTCTCTCGTAATTTTATTTATTTAAAATTTAGGCTTTCTCTCACCTAAAATATTTTAAATTTATAAATAATTTTATTTTAAAATTTTAATCATTTTATTTTATTGCTTTTATAGGCGGGGTAACTATTTCCTTTTAAAAAAATTTTTAAAATTAAAATATAGCGGTTTATTTTTTCTCATTGAGATATCCCCAAATCATCACGAGAATAATATGAAATTTTATAAAACTATTTTGATTTTAGGCCTTGTGATCGGCGATTACAGCGTTTCGGGTTGTGACCTCCACACTCAACAGGATTTTGAAGAAATTTGCCTGTCGGGTGGGCACACCCAAGCCAGTTGCGACTGTATTTACCAACGGCTTGAACAAGTGTATTCGCCTAAACTCATGCAACGTCTAGAACATGTCAGTTTGCAAAGTCCTGCTCTCCCACAGGACTTTGCCCCTACTTTTTTTAGTGTCATGCGGCGGTGCGATAAAGAAGACATGGGCTAAGCGTTTGGCTTAGCTCCCTTATCTCTGTGTCGCAATGGTAGATGACTTTAAATCAGCGCAAAAAATTAAAGTTCTGTTGTGGCACGGGGGCCTTGGGAGGAATGTGATCGTTCTAAATAAATTAAGATTAAAAAATTACAGTGAACTCATATTTCCATAAGCTATAGATTTTTAATAAATTATATTTCATTATTCATTCTACATTTAACAACTACTAATTATTCAAATGTTTAAAACTGAAAATTATTATCACGTAGAGTATTGGGGAAATCAGGGAATAACTCAAACCTGTCTAATGAGTCTTTGTAATTTAATTCAAACTCATTCAGATTTAACCTATGCTTTGCTTCTTACCAATGAGCAGGCTCATGCCTTTATTATTAAAGACGAAAATGAGAGCTTTTATGTAATACGCTCAGGTTTTACCTCAGGATATATGGGTGAAGGCCCTAGAGGCTTAGCAACAGCATTAACATTATTAAAAAGACATCAAATAGAAACTGAAGAAATATTGGTAAGTTCAAAAATTTTAAGAAGGGCAAATAATTCAACTTTGAATGACTCAGAGATTGAACTTCTATTTAAACAAGAAATCATTCGCCCAATCAGATTACACGATTATATCTATCCTTTTACAAAAGAAGTTTCTGAAACTCATAAATCTAAACGCTACTATCCTCTGGAACTACCTTATTCAATTTTAGATGATAGAATTTTTGATCTTGCTCTGCTTTTTAAGCACGATCCTGATTCAGCTCTTCTAAAAGCTTATAAACGTCTAGAAGATATTATTAGAGGTCGTACTGACTTAACGGAACATAGCAGTAAACTATTTTCTCAAGCTTTTAATTCTCCAAACTGCCCTCTTACATGGAGTTTAACAGATAAATCCGAAATTATTGGTCGAGCGAACATATTCATTGGAACTTATCAAGCTTTCAGAAATGCTCGAGCACATCGAGAGTCAACTGAGAACTATGCTCAAATGTTTAGAGAGTTTCTTTTAATTAATGAGTTATATCTATTAGAAGGTGAAGCAGTTGAAAGATCCCCTCTTTAAGAGCCGGTATCTAATTAAATCAAAGAGCTCAGGAGAGCTCTTTTTTATTTTCAATAAATTTTAGAAAATTAATTAATGCTAATTTATCTTTAAAGTTAACGCCTATTCCATATTCTGTAGGATTTCCATCACACTTCGATAGATCACATTTTGGAAATTCAGCAAAAGCAGAATTCATATTCCCTTTTTCTTCAAAACTAAACTCAACTTTCTCTAGCTTTGTAAAAGCTTCTTTAAATTTCAGAAAAGATGGATGTATCATCAGCCTCGAAGGTTCTTTTTTCCTTTTTTGACTATCTTTCAAACGTTTAATATAAATATATTGACCATTCTTTAATTCAAATTCATGAGCATATTTACGAGTATTAGTTTGTGTATCCCCTAGCTCTGTCATGAGCTCATAAATTTCTTTACAGCTTAAATATGTGATTTTTACCTATCAAACATTAAAATTTTACAAATCAGTAAGCGGTTGATTTTTTAATAATAACTTTCGTTGTTTCCAATCTGGCAAATAAGTATCCATTAATGCCTTGAATTCGTCATTATGAGTGCGAACTAATAAATGTACCAGCTCATGTACTACAATATATTCAAGACACTCATAAGGCTTCTTCGCTAATTCAAGATTAAATAATGTCCGAGCTGTATCCGTATTACAACTCCCCCATTTTGTTTTCATCTTGCGTATGCCATAAGCATTCATTTTAACTTGTAGACGTTTTTGCCAATCCACTAATAATTCTTCCAAAGCTGTCTTTAGCTCGCTACGATAAAACTCTTCAATGACTTTACGACGGCTATCTACCGTAGAGCGAGGATTCACAAAAAGATCTAACCATTGACCATGTTTCTTGATGGTATGCTTTCCACGATGCTCTATAACATTTAACCTATAGTGTTTACCCCATAAATAGTGGCTTTCTCCGCTCATCATTTCACGTTTAGATTGTCTTCTTTGCTCCTTAAAATCTGCCTGTTGTTTTTTTATCCACCCTAAACGTCCAATAATTGCCATTCGTACAGATGTTTCTGTCATATGTAAAGGCACAGCAACACGTACATCTCCAGATGGAGGATGCACTGTAATATTTAAATTTTTCACATCTTTTCGATATACTTTTATATCAATAGAACCAATTTTTAGCGTTTCGCTCAATGATATTCCTGATGTAGTTTAGCCAACTCTATATATGCTATTAAAACATCTCTATTGTTAGTTCCCAAGGCTTGGCTGAGGCCCCTGAGCAAAATTTTTTCTTTTGCGTGATCTCCTACCCATGACGCTAATTTATTAGATTGAATAGCTAAATCAATTTTAACTGTCAGTTCAATATCTTTACCAAAATTGTCATAAAGTGCTTGTTTACCAGATGTATTAATCACTTCTGGATAATTCGGTCGGCCTGTTGGTTGAGTTACTTTTCGAGTGATATCACGAATTTTTTCTAAATATTGTTTGTACTCAATGGCTTTCTTCCGTCTTAATTCAATAATTTCATCAAGCAGAACTGACATCTGATCATAGTAAGCAGGGTTTAATGGATTTTCTTCTACAATTTTTTTTCTAACGTTGTTTTCAATTGCTTCAGCCATGGATTCAGGGTTTCTACGAATACTATCTGGCACCCCATTAAAAGCATCATCACCTCGCAAAATCAGATCAATCAAACCAAACTCTTCAAATTTAATGACTTCGTCACTACTTTCAGCTTCGATATACATATCAAGTAGTTGGCGCATTGCTGGCTCATATACTTTCATATCTACGGCATCACCACTATACGCTTTAATTTCCTTACTTAAGTTCTCAAAGAACTTAACATCCTCCTCTATAGATTGCACCTCGTGATCTGTATATCCAGCATCACTCATCTCACTTGCAATATTGGCATAACTACGTAAGAACTTATTAATAGCCTTATACAAGCTTAAACGCAGTGCTTCTTTTTCTTTAATTTCCTCAGAGTTTAATCCTGATTCTCCACAGAAATAATGTAGATAGTCCTGTCTCAGTCTTGGTGCAGGTACAGGTTCACATAGTGCCTTAACGATCTCTAAAGCTGTATCTAAGTCTAGTCGTGCTGCCTGAATACGATCTTTCAATAACCCATCAACATCTTCTTTGTCATATCCATCTAAAGCTTCCGACGTATAATCTTTAATAGTCTTATCTATAGATTTAAAGAGATCTTTATAATCAACAATATAGCCATATTCCTTATCATCAGAATCTAGGCGATTTACACGACAAATCGCTTGGAATAAGTTATGGTCTGCCATCGTTTTATCGATATAAAGATAAGTTGCAGATGGTGCATCAAAGCCTGTTAATAGTTTATCAACTACAATCAGTAACCGCATTTGACCTGGTTCATTAATAAATTTTTCTTTCACTTGTTTTTCAAATTCATCAACCAAACTTCCCACTTGATCTGCTGGCTTTTCAAAATAGTCTGCCAACATTTGGCGATAGATATCATACTTAGCAAGTTTTTCCGTTAAACCCGCACCCGACTCTTCACCTTTGATACTTGCAGCTGTCGGAAGATAACTTGTGACTATCGCCACTTTGCCTTTTAAGTCAGTATCATTAAATAGTTTGTAAGCTGTACAAGCTTGATACACACTTGAACAGACGAGCATGGCATTTCCTCTACCATCCATAAGACGTGGTCGTGTATCCATATCCATTAAAATATCAGCAACTATTTGCTCTTGTCTTGAACGACTGGAGAGTACCTTTTGCATTGTGCCCCACTTCTGCTTAAGTAAGGTTTTGCCTAAATCAGATAATTTTCGAGTCTTGGCTTCAAACCATTCATCTACTTTTTTGGGTGATTTTACTCGCTGATCAATATCTCTTGCTTCATAGCGTATATCGAGGACAACGCCATCCTCTACAGCTTCGTTGAATTTATAGGTATGAATATAAGAACCAAAAACTTCAATTGACTTTTTCTTATCCTTTTTCATAAGCGGTGTACCGGTAAAACCAATAAACATGGCTTCAGGTAATATCTGCTTCATTGCTCCGTGGAGCTTACCAGACTGCGTTCTATGACACTCATCGACAAAAATAAAAAGATCACCTTTCGCTTTAAAATTATGAGGCAATGCTCTTTTCATTTCTTCGATAAATTCATCCGCTGATTCAGTATCATCCTCTTCATCTTCAATATGTCGCCCGAACTTATGTACTAAAGAACAAATAAGGGATGGATTAACTGTATTGAGCGTGTGAATCAGATCTGTACCACTACGTGTCCGATAAATTGTTTCTTCAACACCGCTAAATACTTTCTCAATCTGTTCATCAAGTTCGGTACGGTCTGTGACAATAAGAACCCGACTATTAATAATATTTTCTCGAATCCATTTGGCTAACCAAACCATGGTTAAACTTTTGCCCGATCCTTGTGTATGCCAAATAATACCGCCTTCTCGCTGTGCTACCCTTTGTTTCGCGGCTTCAATACCAAAGAACTGATTA
The DNA here is from genome assembly GCF_000581835.1 of Acinetobacter sp. 1542444. Classification (NCBI taxonomy): domain Bacteria; kingdom Pseudomonadati; phylum Pseudomonadota; class Gammaproteobacteria; order Moraxellales; family Moraxellaceae; genus Acinetobacter; species Acinetobacter sp. 1542444. Next base: position 457,236 of record NZ_JEYA01000002.1, read on the forward strand.
TGACGACATGCCTTTTTAACTCCTGCATCGAAGACAATAAAATCATGAATCAATTGTAAAAACCGCTTTTTATTGCACATTAAACTAAGATGAAAATCCAACTTATGTTCATAAGGATTTTCTAATTCTTCTTTCCATTCTAAATAGTATTTTTCAGGTGTTTCAATTGTGCCATAGCGTAGGCCCTGTGAATCATTACCTGCCATTACCAGCTGCATAGTGGTAAAGAAATCACGAATAAAATCTTTCTTTTGGTTATCAAGATTCTGTCTAATACCTTCGGTCAAACTAACTGTAGAACGTTTAAGTTCAATCACACCTAAAGCGATACCATTTACATAGAGAACGACATCTGGGCGCTTCTTATTTTCACCTTGTACTGAGACTTCTTCTGCTACAGCAAAGTCATTTTCTTCTGGATTTTGCCAATCAATTAACCATACCGTTTGCTTCTGTTCACCTTGCCCGTCTTTATCTTTAATGCCATAGCGTAATAAATCATATACATCTTTATTAGCATAATAGAGCTTTCTACCCTCACCTAAAGCGGAGGCTGAATCCAATTTACGGAATGTTTTTTGAATAAGCCCATCACTGATACCCCGTTTTTTCAGCCATGCTTTTAAATCTTGCTCACGGATATTTTTATTCTTTAGATCCTGTAAATTTCCTAAATAACGATAACCCAAATCATTTCTAAATAGTCGAACAATACGGTTTTGTGTGATTCTTTCCACTTGTCCTATATCACTCATTATCTTTACCCTAATCTTTAATATTCAAGCAGTTATTATGTCTTTATGTTGTAAGGAAAATTTATATTGATCTAGTCGCTGCCCATTGAAACGCCATACATCTAAGGCTAGATCTAACATAATTTGTTGACGATTAATAATCGCTTGTTTTGACCAAGATGGAAAAATATAATTTTTATTATCTTTAAAACGATTAATTGCTGTGTTTTTCCCAATATTATATTGGTGATCCAATAAGTTTACGGTCAATAAATTTGACTTTGCATATTCTTGTTGCTTCTGCTCAAACCAATTGGTTGTCAGATTATTCATTTTATTGATGGCTTGGTTAATCACACTTTCGAGTAATGTAACATTACCGAGTTTATATATGGTGTTGTTGTATTCAGCTTTATCTAAAAAATCTTCTGGCAACACATCATCTTTTGGAGTTTGTGGGAAAATGTGCTCAATTTCGAATTGACCGATTTGTTTAAAATTAAACTCAGTTAGACCTACTTGTGTGCGTGCTTGATTTTCTAATTGACCCAAAATAAAACGCTGACGATATTGTGGGTTATAACCATCGTGTCGGATATTTAAAAATTTGAATTTCAACGTATCTAAGCGTTCTAACACATACGGCACAATTGTTTTTTCAATAGCGTGCTGAATCTCTTCTATCGTAGCCTTTCCACGGAATGAAACCACCCAATTAGCAAATGAGTGCTCATTACTTTTACCTAAGATACCCACTGTATTGGTGACAAAGTAAAAGCTTTCAATTTGCTGGGCTAAATAATCAATAGCTGCTTTGTCCGCATTTTTTGATAATGCCAAAAGCATAACCAAATGTTGTCGAGCTTTATATTTGTTAATAAAACCAATATGAGTTACATGTGGGTAATCGCTTCCATCACTCAAACGTTTCGTTGCATTAACTAAGTCAGCATACCGTTGCGCCATAAATTCAATTTCTTTGACCAACTCAATTGGATGAGTCTCATACTTCAGAATAGCTTTTCCTGATTTGGTGATAATCCAATTATAAATATCATCTTCACGCAAAATACCGTTGTGGTATCGTGCCATCATAAAGTAACGTAGGAAACGTAGTGGATTTTCATCTTCTCCACAACGTAGTAAAGCCTCATTAATTTTTTTCCATGTTTCCTTAATGGTACTAAACTGACTTTCATTGGCTTGTCTAAACAACAGGTTTTTGACCAAGTCCATAGCATTCAAGCTTGCACCACGCTGGTTGATGGTTTCAAAAATTTTGAGTGCGCTACCGATATCTTCAGATTCAATGAGTACTAAATCAATTTTACTCATAAAATAGCGTGCAAATTTGGTTAAGGCAGGTACGCCATTTTGCAAAATATTTTCAAGATAATTATAAATTTGATTGTATGCGGCACGCATTTTCTGAATGGAAGCCGTATTTTCACCCTCGTATTTTTCTCTCAGAATTAACATATCTAGAAAATTCTTACTTTCCTCGTATTGAAGCTCAAGACGCAGTAGATGTTTTTCAGTATCCAAATCAAAGCTATACAGCAAGTTATTGACGGTACTTAAATGGTTCTTTTGTAGCTCGGTTAATTCTTGGTTTGATAATAAATCTCGAATTACACACAAGGTGAGTGTAATAGTGGTTAGACGTTGCTGACCATCAATTACATCGTATTTATTTTTGTTTTTAACAATAATAATTGAACCAATAAAATAGCTTTCCTGTTGCTCAGCATTTTCATCGTATTCATTATCAATATCTGTTAAAAACTGCTCGACCTGATCATCTGCTTTCCATACGTATTCACGCTGATAGTCAGGTACGAGAAAAAAATAGTCCTTTAATTTTTCAATCGATTTTACTTGTGCATCAATTTTCATCTTTACCCCCTAAATATTATATTGTTTTAACCGTACTTAAACTAAACGAGTTTTACCCGTTAAAAGCTCTTGCATCATGCCTTGTTTGATAAGTTGCAATTTTTTCAATTTTTGCTTTAACTTTTCTATCTCAAAATCAAAATCATCTAAAATCTGTGAAATACTTTTTTGCTCTGAAAGTTTTATAGGTAAAACTAATTTTAGTTTTTCAAATAAACTTCTTTTTACCCCTTGAGCAGTAGAACCTGTTGCTTGATCTGAAATATATTTTTCAAACTCATTTGACATCAGCAGATGAAAAATAAAATGAGGATCAAATTCTTGCCTGTTGATTTGCAATAAAATTGTACGTTGGCTCAATATGTATTTAGAGTGATCTGGTATTAATGCAACATTTCCTAAAGGCGCTTCCATTGTGAAGGCAATATCATCTTTTTGAGCCTCACCATTACACATCCATTTTTTATATAATAATTCTGATCCCAAATAACATTCAGCACCAAAATCAATATATCCTTTCCTTACATTACCTGCTGATAAAGCAACGATATTACCACCGCCCCAATCCATTCCAAGTTTTTTTGGTGTTCTACCGCGATAATCAATAATATTTTCGACTACTTCATTTATTTCAAAAGCATCCCAATCCTCAGGAATCTGACCTAACTCACTGTCTTTATAAGATTTAGGCATGCCATCATCACGCAAAGCAAATTCAGGCAAACGTGTTTTACCTGTTAAAAGTTGTTGCATGGTTGCAGTTTTAATGGCTTGTTTTTTCTCGATGAGTTTTTCAAGTTCAGAAATTAATACATCAGTGTCCGAGAGAACTGTAGCGATTTTTTCTTGTTCAATCCTAGAAGGTGGTAATGGAATATCAAATTGTTCCATTTCACCCTTTTGAGTATGTACTAAAGCCGATGCTCCGTGAGCAGAATCTTCAATAATTTTCGTTAATGACTTTAGAATATGATAAAAATATTTATCATCTACTTTAGAATGATTAATATTTAATTTCCAAGTATGGTAATTCAAAAGTGCATTTTGACCTTTCCAAATATGGGGGCCAAAGGATGTTCCTCTACTTCCTGACCATGCAAACAAAAGCTGACCATTTTCAATAAATATTTTAGGGTCATATGGCCCTTCGTAATAGTTAAAGTCATCTGATCCATTCAAGTTCTGAATGCGGATGATAGGAAGTCCTCTTTTGCTCCACTCATAGGGTTTAAATCCACGCCCATTGATAAGAGTACAAATTTCACCGAATTTAGGTGTTTCCCAGTCACTTGGAATAATACCAACCTCAGTTTTTTTATAACCTACAGGTGTGTCAATCTCATCCTGAATATTAAATAAATTTTGCTGAATCATCATTACCACTCCAGACCCATCGCATTTAAATGCTTAACCACTTTTAAATTCAAAGCTTCAACATTTTGGGTAATTTGCGGTAAAGGTTCGGCATAACGTTCATTTAATTCTTTTACACGATTTGCCAATTGCTGCGTCACACGCTCAATCTCAGCCTCAATACTGCTATTTAAGGTAGCAAACCATTTGTCTATCACCACCAAATCTTTAACTTCATCTTCAGTTAAAGTTGGGTACTTATTAAAGACTTTAAGATCTAAAGCCTCTTGTAACTCTTTAACTTTTTTCTTTAAGGTCGCTTCGGTTTCAAACAAAGTTTGCACTTTTCTTAACACGAGCTCTTCTTCAATATCCATTGTAAGTTTTAAACGAGCTTTTACTGAAGCCAAAGTCACCTTATCTTTATCATTCAATGCTTCAAGCAATAAACCTTCATCAGCCGTATGTTCTTCAATAAAGCTCTCAAGCTCTTGAGTTGCAATATCAAGCTCTGCCTGTTTTGTATCTAAGGTAGCTTGTTCAATGGCAAAGTACTTCGTCACAATTAAATGTGGTGGAATGACCTCGGCTTTATACTTAATTTTCCCAATCACTAAATCAGGTACTTCTTTTAATTTATTGTCCTTTTCAGCCGTTAAATTTCGAATCAGCTTCGCACCTTCCCAACCGTCTTGGGTAATTACAGAAATATCGTCCTGCAACACCTCATCCCAATATTCCATAAAGATTTGGTAAATGTCATATTTTGACAATAGCTTCACATCAGCATAACTTTCCAATAAGTCTTCACTAACATCAAGCATAATGTCTTTTGGCTTTTGATCTTTTTCAATGACTTTAAATGCACTACGCTCAAACCAAGCAGTAAACGGTTTTAAACTTTCAGTTGCAAAAGTTTTAAATTCATGATGCTCTAAAATGGTTTTCTTAACTTCATTAGCCGCCACTAAACAACGTACATAACCCTCACGGTCTTTTTCAAATAAGTTGGCACGTACATTTGGTAAAACATCCCAATAGTTTTGTAATGCGTCAATATCACGTTTTGGAATACCACCTTTTAAATGCGCACTTAAATCATGTAAATCTTCAGCTTCACTCGAATCGATGTAGCGAGGTATATTCAGGTTATATTCATTAGCAACAATACTGTGAATATCAACTTTACGACTGTAACCCTCAATAATTAACTGTTTATTGAAGACATCAACAATTTTGTGAATATCCTGATGACGCAAGCGATTCTTATTGCCATCTTTTACAAAGCCTTTGCTTGCATCAATCATAAAGATGCTTTGACCATCAAGCACTTCACCTTCTTCATTAAACTGAATAGATTTAGCCGCAGCTTTATCAATCACAATAATCGATGCTGGAATACCTGTACCATAGAACAAGTTTGCAGGTAGACCAATAATGCCTTTAATGTAGCCTTGCTTGATTAGGTTTTCACGGATTCGTGCTTCAGCATTACCACGGAATAAAACACCATGTGGCAAGATCACCGCAGCTTTACCAGTACTTTTTAGACTTTTAAGAATGTGTAATAAAAAGGCAAAGTCACCATTTTTCTCTGGTGGTACACCCCACACAAAGCGGTCAAACTCATCACTCGTTGGTGTTAAACCGTTTGTCCAGTTTTTACTTGAAAATGGGGGGTTAGCCACAGCAAAGTCAAAGGTCATGAGCTGACCTGCTTCATCTTTGTACTCTGGTGAAGATAGCGTGTTACCTTGTATAATTTTGGCACCTTCGCCTACATCACCATGCAGTATCATGTTCATACGTGCTAATGCAGATGTTGCGTTATCCATCTCTTGACCGTAGATAGTTAAACCTCTTACAGCTTCATCAGATGCTTTTAATAAAAGTGAGCCTGAACCGCAAGTTGGATCGTAAACGGTAGCATTTTTAGGCGTGTCTTTTTTAATACCAACGACTTTTGCAACAACACGTGAAACTTCTGCTGGCGTATAGAATTGACCTTTTGATTTACCAGACTCAGTCGCAAAGTGACGCATCAAATATTCATATGCATCACCAAGTAAATCATCACCATCTGCACGGTTATCTGCTAAATGAAGACCTTCAAAAATTCCGATTAACTTAGTTAATCGGTCGATCATGTCTTTACCTTTTCCTAGCTTATCCTCATCGTTGAAGTCAGCAATATCTATAACACCACGCAGATTATTGGCTTCAGCAATTTTGCGAATAATGATATTGAGCTTATCACCAATTTCTTTATTACCTTTTAGCTTACTAATTTTATCAAATGTTGCATCTTCAGGAATTTCGATAATGGCAAATTCATCTTTGCTGTAACGATCAGAAATATATTTTAAAAACAGCATGGTAAGTACATAGTCTTTATACTGACTCGCATCCATACCACCACGCAATTCATCACAACTTGCCCAAAGAGAAGAATAGAGTTCTGTTTTTTTAATCGCCATGCCTGACCAAATATACAAATCAAAATATTATTAGAATCATATCGAAATTACACCAAAACATCTGATCAGTTTTTAATCTTAATGCTTAAAACTACAAAATTTTTATAATTATTCAAATTTTAAATAATAAAAAACCCCGAAACTTACGTTTCAGGGTTTCTCACGAATTTTGGTGGAGATGGCGGGAGTTGAACCCGCGTCCGCCAGCACTACGCTCGAGAATACTACATGCTTAGATATCGTCTATTGTTTTAACACCAAGTGACCCGACGAACAGGGTACAAGGTGCGATCCTCTAAGTTTGGTATAAAGCCCCGAGGCTTGACTCTATACGGACTTGTGTGCGTGCGCTACGGTCGGGTTCCTAAACCACAAGTATTCTAGGAAGCGGACAAACTGCCCTTAGGCAGCTAGAGCGTAAGTTTCGTCGTTTGCGACTATTAAAATGCAAATTTTATTTACGAGAGAAAATGCGCTCTCGGCATGCATCTATGAGTTTCATCACCGGCGTCGAAGCCAATAACATCCCCATGAATGTCTGAACATCATAGCATAACTAAAATAAAATGCTGTGCAATTTATCAACAGTCTGCTACTGATGAACATATTTACATAATGGAGAGCCTTTTGTTTTTTTCAAGGCCCCTTATAAAAAAAGCTGCCAAAAATGACAGCTTTTTTTTAAAGTTTGATCTATAAGGCTCCGTTGCCTAGCACGATCCCTTCACGGCGTGGATCTACCCCACCTGCGTATTTACTCTGATTATTTATATTTACTTTCATAATCGTTGAAATACCGCTGGTTTGTGCAGTGTTCGATATGCCATGCCCTTTTGCTTTTAAACCTTCAATCAGGTCAACTAAGGAAAGCTGTACATTCGAGCTATCCACATTGGTGTTTTTGCTATTAGTCGCGCCAAAGTTTACAAGCGAAGTGGCCTGCTGTGCATTTAAGTTCCAGTCTAATGCACCCACCAAAGTTTTAACCACATATTGAATGATGGTCCCGCCGCCTGGTGAGCCTGTTGCCATATAAAACTCATCTGGCGTGGTGCCTTTAAACACTAAGGTTGGTGCCATAGTACTACGTGGGCGTTTGCCCCCTTCCACACGGTTGGCAACCAGTGCCCCAGTGCTATCATAAGGGTTCGCGCTAAAGTCAGTTAACTGGTTTGACAGCAAGAAACCATCCACCATGTGGAAAGAACCCATGCTCGATTCAACAGTCGATGTCATTGAAACCACATTGCCATAGGCATCTACAATCGTGAACTGAGTCGTGCCATGTTCAACAGTGGTGTCCACCCCTGCCGCTGTATTAAAATTACCTGCTGGTGCTACGCCCATACTTTGGTTCGGGTTAATCAGTGCTGCACGTTGTTTCAGGTAATTTTTATCAATAAAGCTTGGAATACCCTGTGCTGGTAACTCCACAAAATCAGTGTCTGCGACATATTTGTCACGGTCAGCGTAGGCCAAACGTTCTGCTTCAGACACTAAATGCACGCCCATCACATCAGGTACACCACCTTCATTTTCAGGGTTTTTAGGTGGATAAAGCGACATATCAAAGTTTTCTAAAATACCCAGTGTCTGTGCAACCGCAATCCCTCCCGAAGATGGAGGTGGCATGGTACATACATAGTAACGGTCACGGTACGTTGTACAAATCGGGTCGCGTTTTTTCACCTGATAGTTCGATAAATCCTGCAAAGTCATCAAACTTGGGGTAATTGGAGTTCTTGCTGGGTCATCCCCTACCGTTTGGCCTGCTTTTGCCACAATCGCTTGAGCAATTGGCCCAGTGTGCAATGCATTTGCCCCTTGTACAGCAAGTGCTTCAAGCGTTTTTGCATATTCTTTATTGGTCATGATTTCACCCACTTTACGAGGTGAACCATCTGGGTAGAAATAGGTCGCCATTGCATTTGCATCGAGCGCCAAGCTATTTGCATTACTTGCAATGGCATCTGCCAAACGCCCCGGTATACGGAAACCGTTGTCAGCCAAACCAATCGCTTCACCAAAAAGTTGGTGCCACTTAAGTTTGCCATGCTCTTTTTGTGCTTGTTCAAGCAAACGCATTACACCCGGCACACCAATCGAGCGACCGCTACGGCGCGCACTTGGTACTGGTGCAGGTGAATTTGGGTCATATATATCTTGGCGAATTAAATAAAATTCGTTGGCTGCAGCTGGTGCGGTTTCACGGCCATCATAGGCTGTGACTTGTTTGGTTTTGGCATCGTAATACATCATAAAACCACTACCGGCAATGGTACTCGACTGTGGCTCGACCAAACCAAGCACGGCTTGTACAGCTACGGCTGCATCAACTGCACTACCGCCTGCTTTTAAAACATCACAACCTGCCTTTACCGCAAGTGGCGTGTTTGCCACCACCATATATTTATCTGCGTATTTAACCGTGTTACCGAGTCTATAACCCGATGCACCCTCTGGCGCGGCGGGGGCACCATTTTGGTTTGAACCGACCACCACGCTTGAACCATCTTGTGCCAGTTTGCTACAACTGGTCGGGTCATTATCTACAATTAAATTGGGTGGGGTTGTATTTGAATCATCCTTGGGCTGATCTGACCAGGAATCATCTCCACATCCTTGTAATAAACCGACTGCTAATAAACTACTGAACAAAAATGAATATCTTTTATTCACGTGATAACTCCAATATATCCGCCTGCCTATCCATGCAATTGCCATGCAAGCTTCTTTGTTTTCAGGTCTTCAGTTTTTTAATCTTTGATAAAAATAAAGTTTTAATAATATTAAATGATTAAGGATGTTTATTTTGTGCTCTGTTTGAAGTCTCCTTGTTTGTTATCACACTCTTTTATAACTGATTTGCCCAATTCTGGCATGCTTTATTTCTTTAAATACAAGCTAAATCTGCTATTTATAAACTCGCTCATTTTGTAGTAGGCCTAAAAAAAGCACCTCCGAAGAGATGCTTTTTGATATTTAATGAGAAGGCATACCACTGACCTGTTTGGGTTTTGGACACAGCCAAATGACCAGCCCCGCAAAGACAAACACTATCGCAAACAGCAAAAATACATGGTTTGCCGACATGGTAATGGCTTCTTTATCGACAAGGTTAGAAATAATTCCTAAGGTCGAGTCAGCCGTAAAACCATTTTGCAAAAGTGTGTTTTGTACTTCAGTGGTATGTAGGTTTGACACCATTTCACTACGTGCAACTTTGGCATGGTCATCCCACACGGTGACTGCAATTGAAGCACCAATCGCCCCTGCCATAGTTCTTAAGAAGTTCATGAGGCCCGCAGCAGATGCAATTTCTTGCTGGAGTACTGAACCAAGTGCAATGTTCGACAGTGGAATAAAGAAGAACGGTACAGCAAAACCTTGCAGGATTTGTGGCCAAGCCAATGCCATAAAGTCGGCGTCTGTGGTCCAGAATGCCCGCATTAAGGTCACACCACCCAGCAAAATCAAACCGAAACTCGCCAGCGCACGTGGGTCATGTTTGGTCGAAAGCTTTGCCACAATTGGTGACATGGTCAAACTACCAAAGCCCATGGTTGCAGTTAAATAGCCGGCCCATGTCGCAGTGTAAGAAAGGTTCATTTGCAGCCACTGCGGAATCAGTACAATGCTGCCAAAGAACGCGCCAAAGCCGAGCGACAAGGCCAGTACCGAAATAGCAAAGCCCCTATGCCTAAAGACTTTCACGTCTACGACGGGGTGTTTATCGGTCAGCTCCCATATGAGGAACACCACAAAGCCAATGGCGGCAGTTAAAGCTAAAACGATAATGCTGGTGCTGTTAAACCAGTCGCGTTCGTGCCCTAAGTCGAGCATGAGCTGTAGCGCACCAATCCAGAGAATTAACAAGCCTAAACCGACCGTGTCGATTCTTAAAGAAATCGTCTCTGTTTCAGCCACTCTTAACAAGCGCATTGCTGCTAAAACACAAATAATCCCAACCGGTAAGTTAATAAAGAAGATCCAGTGCCAAGACAGGTTATCACTAATCAGACCACCCAAAATTGGCCCTAAAATTGGTCCAACGACGGTCGTCATGGCCCATAGACCCATCGCCTGTGCATGCTTTTCTTGAGGGAAAATACGCATCAGCAAAGTTTGACTGAGTGGCATGAGTGGGCCACCGCATAGACCTTGTCCAATACGGAAAAACACCAGCATGCCTAACGAGTTTGCTAGACCACACAAGAAAGAAAAAATGGTAAAACCAATCAGGCCAAAAATAAAAACCCGAACGGTTCCAAAGCGACCCGCAAGCCACCCTGTTAAAGGTACACAAATCGCTTCTGCAACAGCATACGACGTAACAACCCATGTTCCTTGTGTACTTGAAACGGCAAGGTTACCGGTAATATGCGGTACAGATACGTTGGCAATGGTCGTATCGAGCACGACCATAAAGTTCGACAAGGCAATAACAAACGCTGCCAGTATTAAACGGCCACCGCTTAGTTCGGCAAAAGGTGTTTGCGTTTTCATAAGCGTTTACTTCGCAGATAAGTCGACTTTTGCTTCCATCGACAAGCCAACACGCAGTGGGTGTTCAGCAAGTTCTTTCGGGTCAAGTGCAATACGAACCGGTAAGCGTTGAACCACTTTAATCCAGTTACCTGTTGCGTTTTGAGCCGGAATTAAGGCAAAGGCAGAGCCTGTACCACCAGAGAAGCCCATCACTTTGCCGTGATATTCAACGTCATCGCCATATAAATCTGAAGTAAGCGTGACCGCCTGACCCGGACGGACTTTTTTCAACTGACTTTCTTTAAAGTTCGCATCTACATATAAATCATTGAGCGGCACAATCATCATCATGCTGGTGCCCGGTGCAACGCGTTGACCCACTTGAATATTACGACGCGTAACCACCCCATCAACTGGTGTACGAATCACGGTACGTTCCAAATCAAGCTGAGCTTGTTCAACATGTGCTTGTGCAACTTGTACATCAGGTGTCGAAGTTTCGCTTACACCCTGAATTAACGCTTCATTTGCAGCTAAGGTACTTTCAGCAGCTTTACGGCTCGAAGAGGCTTGCGCTAAACCAGCTTTAGCAAGCTCTAGCCCTGCTTTGGCTGTTTCAACTGCACTTTGTGCCTTAGTGAGTTCTTCTTTAGACACTGCACCAGAGGCAGCAAGCTGTGCACGGCGGTTTAACTCTAAAGCAGCTTTGTCATAATCTGCCTGTGCTTGAGCAACCTGTGCTTTGGCACTGTTAATTTCATCAGCACGCACCACAACTTGAGAGTTTAAAGAACTACTGTTTGCCGCAGTTTGTTTGTATTGGCGTTTTGCTTTGGCAAGTTCTGCCTCAGCTTGAGCTAATGCAATTTTGGCATCACGGTCATCAATACGAACCAGCACGTCACCACGATGTACAGTTTGGGTATCTTTTACGACAACCTGAGCGACCTGTCCGCTCACCATTGAAGTAATTTGCGCGGTTTCTGCACCGACATAGGCATTATCCGTACTCACGGAATTATTTAAAAATAATGCCCAGATTGCATACAAAATAGCGGCGATCAATAAAATCAGCGCAAAAAAACCAAGAAATTTTTTGCGCTTGTTTTGATTGTTTTCATCCGAGGCAGATGTTGTTGGCACTGTTTCTTGTACATTGCTTTGTGCATCAGTCATGGTATGTTCCTAAAGATGAGTTGGCTTTGCCATCAATCTCGCACTACACCTTGTTATAGAGTTTTTATTTTTCTATAAACAAGACATACCGCATTGTCAAAGGAGCTAATTTTAACGCTAAAACCTCATAATATGAGAATAAAAATTTATAACTCATGCGTTCGTTCTAATTAAATTAATGTTTATCTCAAAGTTTTTGTAAAAATTTCTGCTTTTTATACACTAAAAAAAGCGCACTTGGCGCTTTTAAAGGGTTCAATTCATTGCTTAATAGGCATATGAAGCAATGCCAGCAGCAATGGCTTTATCTTCATCATTAACCATGGTCATGCGCATGGTACAGCCCTTACGACCTAAACGTAGTACCTCGGCACGTGCAATAAAATATTTACCACGCCCCGGTGCTAAATAATCTACACGCATGTCGACGGTTGCCAAACGCGATACTTGTTTAATGGTTTCAGTTAAAGTTTCGGGAGTTGAACGGCGATATAGGTGTTCCATTGCTACAATTCCGCCAATACTATCGAGCAAAGTTGCAGCAACACCGCCATGCAAAATCTGAAATGCCAAATTACCAATTAGGTTGGGTTGCATCTCGATATAGCCTTCAATGTGCCCGTCCACCACACGCATAATCATTCCACTATGCTTAAAAAAAGGAGAGCTATTAAACGCCTTACATAATTGGTTGAGAACCACAGTTAGGTCAGTTTTTGCACCTAAATGAATGTTCCCAGTCCAATTTTTCTTTTCTTCACTCATACATTGCCTAAATTTAAAAGCATGATAAACACCCATAATTTTGTACAAATACAGCATTATGGGGCTACAATACAGCAGTCGGTTGACAGTAATGGAATATCCGCCAACCTATCCTAGTGTAATACCGAACATCGAGATTGTTATGACTTATACGTTCAATCGTCCTGCATTTCCAGCCACTCGCATGCGCCGTATCCGTAAAAATGACCAGTTGCGTGCGATGGTCAGCGAAACACAGCTCACTACCAATCACTTGATTTATCCAGTATTTGTATTACCGGGACAAAATCAAACCCAAGATATTCCAAGTATGCCAAACATTCAGCGTTTGTCGGCAGATTTGTTACTGAAAAAAGCTGAAAGACTTCTGGAATTGGGCGTATCAAAACTGGCTCTTTTTCCAGTTACCCCACAAGAAGATAAAAGTCTTACCGCAGAAGCTGCATGGCATGAAGATGGTTTAGTACAAACCACATGTCGTCTGCTTAAAAAAGAATTACCAGAAATGGTTTTAATTACCGATGGTGCACTCGACCCATACACCACGCATGGTCAAGACGGCATTATTGATGAAACTGGCTATGTGCTAAACGACGAGACTGTAGAATGCTTGATTAAACAAGCTTTAAGTCACGCAGAAGCAGGTGCCGAAGTGATTGCTCCAAGTGACATGATGGATGGCCGTATTGGCGCAATTCGTCAGGCTTTAGAAGCCAATGGTCACATCTATACCAACATCATGGCCTACTCTGCAAAATATGCATCTAGCTTCTATGGCCCGTTCCGTGATGCCGTTGGCTCTGCATCCAACCTAAAAGGTGGTAATAAATATAACTACCAGATGGACTTTGCCAACCGTGCCGAAGCGTTACATGAAATCGCGCTTGATATTCAAGAAGGCGCCGACATGGTGATTGTAAAACCAGGCATGCCATATCTAGATGTGGTACGTGAAGTAAAAGATACCTTTGGTGTTCCTACATTCATTTATCAAGTGAGTGGCGAATACGCGATGTTAGCTGGCGCAATTCAAAATGGTTGGTTATCAGATTCAGTCATTTTAGAATCACTGATGTGCTGCCGCCGCGCTGGTGCAGACGGAATCTGGACTTACTTTGCAGAAACCGCTGCTGAAAAACTCAAGGAAATGAACTAAGTTCGCAGAGAAAGGATAACACTGCATGCATATTGCAATCATTGGCGCGGGCATAAGTGGATTAATGTCTGCGCTGGAGTTGGTTGAACAAGGCTGTACCATCAGCATTTTTGATCAACAACAAGCGGGACAAGCAGCCTCTTGGGCTGGCGGAGGCATTCTCTCTCCGATGTACCCATGGCGCTATGTGCATGCAGTGAACCAACTTGCTCAATTTGGTAAAGCCTCTTATCAAGCATGGAACCAAAAACTCTACCCTGTTACAGGGATTGATTTTGAAATACATGACACAGGCATGCTGATTTTTGATGAAGAAGATTTTGACGTTGGTTTGTCCTACGCAGAGCAACATCAAGAACCAATGCAGCGCTGTGAATATTTACAGCGAGATGAGCTAGAGCAAGTCAACCCGCATATTTCCAATCAGTTTCAGGAAGCCATTTATTTTCCTGAACTGTCTAATATTCGCAACCCACGCGTATTACAGTCACTGATTAGCTATTTAAAACAACATCCAAATGTTGAGTTTTTTGAGCACTCTGCTGTTAAAAAACTGATTCAACAAGGTGATGTGATACAAGCGCTCCAAACCGAAGATGGCCGCAAACATACAGCAGATCATTTTGTAATAACTTCTGGAGCTTGGAGCCATTATTGGAACTCACAATTACAACTCGATATTCCAGTCGAACCTGTTCAAGGTCAAATGCTGTTGTTTAAAACCCCAGCTCACTGGCTACCGACCATGTGTATGAATCGGGTGATGTATCTGATTCCACGTATAGACGGTCATATTGTGTGTGGTTCTAGCATGGCACATCGTGGTTTTGACACGTCTACCGATGAAACTACGCAGCACAATATTTTAGAAGCATGTTTAGAAATGGTGCCTGAACTGGCCGATTTCCCGATTGTACAGCGCTGGGCAGGCCTCAGACCAAGTTCACCAAATGGCGTTCCGTACATTGGCAAAATGCCTGAAATGGACAATCTCTGGGCAAACTTTGGTCACTTTAGAAATGGTTTATGTATGGGCGCAGGCTCTGCGCAATTGCTCCGTCAGCTTATGCTGGATCAACCGACATTAGTGGATACCAAAGCATATTCTCCAGAGCGTTTGCAAAATAAAATCTTAGCCTGACGCGAGTATATTCTCTAAAGCCATTTTTAATTGAGGATAAGTAAACTCAAATCCTTCTGCTTGCAGGGCTGCGGGTTTGACGTACTGACCATTTAAGATCAATTGAGACTGTTCGCCCAACAAACAGCGGAAAACCGTGCTCGGTGCTGACAACAGTGGTTTCTTATTGAGTACCACAGCAGCTTGTTCAACAAATACCTTTTGGGTCACATTTTCTGGCGCCACGACATTGTGAATTTGAGCAGATTGAGGATGCTGAAATATAAACTCAATTGCGTTTAATACGTCTTCAATATGTACCCAAACCATAGGCTGACGACCATGACCAATTTGACCGACTAAATTGAGTCGAATCGGAAGTAACATTTTAGGCAAAATGCCACCGCCCTGCCCAAACACCACACCTAAGCGAATAATTTTAGTATTTTGTTGAGAATCTGCTAAAGCTGCTCGCTCCCACTCTTGGCAAAGCTCGGACATAAAAATAGGCTGTGGCGGGCTTTGTTCAGTACACACTTCTGCCCACTTTTCTTGATCATCTATTCCGTAATAACCAATTGCAGAACCAGACACAATTACTTCCGGAAAAATTTCAGACTGCTTGAGCCATGCATACAGTTTTCGGGTCGTATTTACACGGCTTTCAATGAGCTGTTTTTTACGTGACTCGGTCCAACGTTTCTCACCAATATTTGCGCCTGCCAAATTCACCACATAGTCAATTTGACGTGTCGAAATATCTTCAAACTTTTGCACCCACTGCAAGGCAGGATGGTCAGATGCCTTTCCAGCCTGCCGTGTCACAGCAATCACGTTATAATTTTTTTGTAGCAGGAACTTAATTAAATGCGTTCCGATAAAACCACTTGCACCTGTAATTAATACATTCTTATTCATATTTCCTCCTAAGCTGAGGATTCAAGTTTTATTTAATTGTATAAGACTCATTTATATTTAATCGTATGAGTTTTCGTAGTGATCTATTGCACGTTAAACATTTTGTCAGCCATTCGCTGTGCTTGTTTGCCATAAAACCAGTAGGTAATTAAATAAAGTGGAATAGCTAACATTAAAAGCATAATCACCATAATGCTTAAAAACTGAGGTTGTTTTAGGTAAAGCATAAAGTTTTGCAAAATCTCAGGGTCTTTTCTGGCAAATAAAAATAGGCCAAATAAAACACCACATAAGTTATAGCCCCAAAAAATCAGGGTAAAACCCAAAGTAAATTTCTTTTTTTCTGGTACAGTCGGGGCACGGCGTTCTTTCTTTAAAAATTTAAATAAGACAAAAATCATTGCGCCTAAATATGGAACGGCTGTTAAAATACCGCCTACACTCGCTGGTAATAGTGCTGCAACCACACCTACAATTAAGGTGAGCACGATGCATAAAGCAAAAAACCAGAGAAAGTAAGAACGTAATTTGGTCATATTTTTGCCTAATTTATGGGTTCAAAAAATAATTATAAATTTTTTTCGATTTTTTTTCATTTTTCTGTCAACCAATCCTGATCTCTTGACGTTATATAGGGTAACAAGGTCGCAGCAACCGAATACTTCCTTTGCACGGCATCCGCAAAATTGTTTCGGTGACCTTTCATTACGACTCTTTCCTTCCTTCGGATTAGGTTTTGTTAGCAGCCGAAACCCTTGATGAAGTTTTTGACCGACGATTCTCTCATCACTCGAATCGTCGGTTTTTATTTTCTAGCACTTTCATTTATTTTACGCTCACCATACACAATAGTGCTTTCGTAGCTATAAAGGCTATGCTTATACTTTTTACACCATAAAAATATGATTTAAATAATATGAACACTATTGCCTATTTTGAAATCCAGTCTTCAAACCCTGCCCGCGATGCGCAGTTTTATCAAGCTGTGTTCGGCTGGCAATTTAAACTTGATGAAAGCTTACCGATTGAATATTACCGCATAGAGACACCTTCAATTATGGGTGGACTATTAAAACGCCCTGCTCAAACACCGCCAATGGAATATGGCACCAATGCATTTACCTGTTCGGTTCAGGTCGAAAACTTCGATGAAGTGGCTGCAAAAATTTTAGCGCAAGGCGGTATTGTCGCAATGGATAAATTTGCTATTCCGGGCCGCGCTTGGCATGGTTACTTTGTCGATTTAGACCACAACGTTTTTGGTATTTTTCAAGTCGATGAAAACGCAGCTTAAAGATTTTATTTATTTTTAATGTATAGCCACCGCCTTTTTATCGGTGGCTATTTCATATAGTTTATTCAGCAAAGCTAAAGCTGGCTTCACATGTAATTGGAAAATTCATCGAATTGGCAATCATACATTCGTGATGTGCTTCTTCATGCAGTTTTGCAGCAAGCTCTTGGTCAGCACCTTTTTCTAAAACAATCTCTGGTCTTAAAATAATTTGGGTAAAGTGACCACGTTTGACCGGATCTGTATCTTCCATAAAACCAAGTGCTTTGTCGACATAACTTAGCACATGAATATGGTTGACTGCACAAAGGTGTAAATACCAAAGTTTATGACAAGCAGAAGCTGACGCGACCAATAAATCTTCAGGGTTCCATTTGGTTACATCGCCCAAATAAGCAGGGTCTGATGAACCTTGAATAGTGGTCTTTTGCGGATGCTGAATACTAAAATCGCGTTTATAAGAACGATAAGATGAAGTGCCTGTACCCGTATTGCCTTCCCACTGTATTTTTACTTCGTATTCGTGAATGGTCATTTTGTTCTCAAAGTTCATGGTTTGCCCTGATAGTAACAAAGCAGCGTTTAAAGTGAAAAATTTAATTCAAGTTTTACTATGGGCTTAAATAACGAGCACTTTAAAATGTCTTGATAAAATCTCCTGCCAATTTATGCTAACGTATCTGTGTTTATTTTGGCTTGATGTCTGTTTCTATGTCCGTACATTTTCTACATACTTCTGACTGGCATTTGGGGCAGTTTTTTTATAATCATTCACGCCACTACGAACACCAACAATTTTTAAGCTGGTTACTCACTCAAATTCAAGAAAAACAGCCGCATGCCCTACTCATCGCTGGCGATATTTTTGATGTCATTAACCCAGGTTCTCAAGCACAAAAGCAACTCTACCAATTTTTAGCAGATGCCCATCGTATTGCACCGCACATGCAAACGCTCATGATTGCGGGTAACCATGACTCAGGCTACCGTATTGAACAGGTCGAACCACTCTTAGAAAAATATAACGCAAAAACCGTGGGCGTGGTTCGCTGGAATGAAGATAAAACTCTAGATCTCGATCGACTACTTTTACCTATCTATAACCAAAATCAAGATATTGTGGCGTGGTGCCTTGCCCTGCCTTTTTTACGTTCGGCCGAAATTACGGGTTTTAACGAATATACCACCAATAGCAAAAACGCGATTGCCTATTTGCACCAGCAACTCATTGCCGAAGCCAAACGTCGTAAAACACCAGACCAAGCACTTATTTTGATGTCGCATGCCCACATGCAAGGTGGAGAAACATCCGACTCTGAACGCCCCATTATTATTGGTAATGAAGAGGCACTTTCAACGACTTTATTTGAAGATGCTGTCGACTATGTCGCGTTAGGGCATCTACATAAACCACAAAAAGTAGGTCAGCCGCATATCCGTTATAGTGGCTCCCCCCTTCCCCTTTTTTTTTTTGGAATTAACTATAAACACCAAGGAGTTGAAGTCAAAATTGACCCGACTCAAGACACAGACAGTCGTTTGCAATTTGAAGCTGTAGAAATTCCGCGTTGTATACAGTTGCACCGCATTCGTGGTGAATTAAATGAGGTCTTGCAACAACTCAAAGCATTACCAAACGGCATGATTGAAAATATTGACCACCGTGAATATGTCGATATTGAATATTATAGTTTAACGCCGCCACAGCCGAATTTACGTCAGCAGTTTGAAGCAGCCCTACCACCTGACCGCTATCGTTTAGTACGTATTTCACGTCAATATGTGAACAAAGACACCACCGATTCAAATACTACTCAGCAAATCGCACTTGAACCACCAACACCAGAAAAACTCTTTCAAAATATCTGGGAAAAACAAGGTTACAGTGCCGATGATGCGGTCTTAAAAGATTTTCTAAGTCTAGTACAAGAAGCACAAAAACATCTTGAAAATGATGCAACACCTTAAGGATATGTCATGAAAATTTTATCCATTCGAATAAAAAATCTGGCATCTCTTTCTGATGAACACTTTATTGATTTCGAAAGCTCACCTCTCGCCCATGCAGGCTTAATTGCAATTGTAGGAAAAACTGGTGCGGGTAAATCGACTATTTTAGACGCCATGTGTCTGGCCTTGTTTAATCGGGTTCCACGCCTGAAAGACAGTGACGGTAAATTAAAAGATGTTGATGGTTCTGAGTTACTCACTAACTCACCTTTAACTGTCTTACGCCGTGGTACAGGACATGGCTTTGCTGAGCTTTGCTTTATTGCACAAGATCAAAAACGCTATTTGGCACGCTGGGAAATTAGGCGGGCACGTGAAAACCCAAATGGTAAATTACAAAGCGTACAGCGCCACTTAAAATGCCTGACCGATGGTGTCGTGCTTGCCGATAAAGCCAAAGCGGTTGATGAAAAAGTTAAACAAATTACCCAGCTTTCTTTTGAACAATTTACGCGTGCCGTATTACTTGCGCAGTCAGAAGTCACTGTATTTTTAAAAGCACGAGACAGCGAACGCGGTGAGTTACTCGAGTACCTGACCAACTCCAGCATTTTCGCCAAAATTGGTGAGCTGGCTTTTCGTAAAACCGCAGATATAGCAAAGCAGCGTAAACAGCTTGAAGAGTTCTTAGGCCACATTGAAATTTTGTCTGATGAAGAAATTGCTGCATTTACCGAACAATATCAGCAGGCAGAACAAAACCATCAAAAGTTAGAACAACAAAAAAATGTCTTAGACAAACAGCAACAATGGTTTGAGCGTAAGGCGAAACTTGAGCAAGAAGTTCAAGCTAAACAGCAACAGTTTCAAGCACAGCAAAATCATCATCAACAATTGGCTGGTGAGCGTGAGCAATTAAAACGACTCGAAGTTTTCTCTGAAATACGTCCACAAGTTTTTCAGCAAGCTCAAAATTTACAAGCCCTACAACAACTTGAGCCGCAAATTCAGCAAGCGCAAACCAAGTTTAATGATTTAGTACAAATTTTTGAAACCGGACAAAAACAGTATCAACTCGCAGAACAAGAGCTCAAACAGACGCTTGATTTTGAGCAACAGCATCAACAAGCTTTAAATCAAGTTCGACAGTCCATTCAAGAACGTGCTTTTATTGCCGATGAATATAAAAAGTGCAAAGAAAAAAGAAACGTAATTGAGCAAAAACTCAGTCCACTGCACCAGCAGCAAAACAGTGTGCAACAGCACATTGCACAGCTTGAGCAGAACAAAATTCACCTACAACAGCAGCTTACTCAGACTCAGCAATATGCTGTATTGGACAAAGGCCTTTCAGCGCATCTGCATCAGCTCGGGCAATTTATTCAAAATTACGAAGCAATTGAACAACAGCTTGGCAATCCTACCCTTGCTCGCCAAAAGCTATCGGAAGCTAAAAGTGAACTCGAACAACTCACAGCTTCACTCGGCACAGTTGAACAAATTGAGTTAAAACTTGAGCAACAGCGTAAAGATAAAGATCAGAAACTTGCTCAAATCACTCAGTTAGATCTGATTCAGCAAAAAATTAAAATTTATCATGAGCTATATGCTGAGCTTCAGCAATTCTCTGAAAAACAAACGCAGACCTCAGCCCAAGAGCAGCAGCTTAAAACCGTTTGTCAGTTAGCTGAACAAGACTACCAAACAGCAAAAACTGAACGTGAAAAGTTACAGCACATCCTGCAACAGCAGCGTTTACTACACACTGAAAATATTGAGCAGTTACGTGCCAATCTTAAAGAAGGCGAAGCTTGTCTAGTGTGCGGAAGCACACATCACCCCTATCGTGTTGATGACAGTGCAGTCTGCAAGGCCTTGTTCGATTTGCAGCAACAACAAGAGCAGCAAGCTGTTGCACTCGAGCAAACTAAATTTAATGCATGGCAAACCCAGCAACATGCACTTACCCAGTGTCGTGCCGAGCTTGAGCAAGTTCAGAAATATCTAGCTCAACTTCAAACAAAACAATCAAGCTTGCAACAAGAACTTGAGCAAGCGTTTAACCTCAATCAGTTACATATTGAGCTTAATCAAGCTCCTGAGCAGATTTTGCTAACGCTGAACGAACTCAGACAAGCCGCGCAAACTGCCATAAGTTCATTTGACTCAGAAAACTTGCGTTTAACCCAAGCGATTAAACAGCACAATCAACTGGTTCAATCAATTCAGCGCAATGAAAGTTTACTTAATACAGCACAGCAATGGCAACAACAAGTTCAACATATTGTCGAGTGTTTATCGGAAGCTGAACAGCACGCATGGCAGCAGTCGAGTAGCCAAACGGCTAAGCAGACTTGGTCGATTTTAGACGCACGTGCTAAGCAACTTGAGCAACAAGAACAACTTTCACATCGTTTTGAACAGCAGCAACAAGAACTTAAAATATTGACTGCTAACTTTGAACAAATGGCTAAGCAAATTGATGAGATCGATCAAAATCTCAAAGAGATTACGCTTAAAGGTCAGCAAAATAATGAAAAAGCGGTGTCGCTCATTCAACAAATGACAGGCCGCGCTGATATTAAACCGCATGAATGGTTAATTGAACACGATGCTAAACGTCAGCAACAACAAACCGCGTATCACGAGGCTAAACAGCGTTTCGAACAAACTAGACAGCACTTTGAACAACAAAAACAAGCACTCGATCAGCTTAAGCATCAACATCAACACACTGCGGGGCACCAGCAGCAGATTGATGAGCAAATTCAAAACTGGTTAAAAGCCCACACTGATTTTCAGGCAACTGATCTTACGGCGCTCATGCAAATTAATTCAGCTCAAGAGCAAGATATTCGTAACCGTCTTAATCATGCCGAGCGTTTATTAAGTGAAGCCTCTTCTGCCCTTAAAACCATGCAAGAGCAATTGAGCGAGCACTTACAAACTCAGCCAGATATTGAATATGAAAAGCTTGTTAGCCTTATTCAAGACAATATTGCAGAGCTTAAAGCCCAGCTTGAAGTACGTGATCGGCTTAAACTTAAACTTGAAGTCCATCAGCAAAATCTGGCTAAGCAGCAACAATACGCTGAGCAAATTCAAAATATTCAGCAAGAAGAACATCGCTGGAGCAAAATTTCAGGCTTGATTGGTGATGCAAAAGGTAAAGAGTTCCGCGACTACGCCCAGCAATATCACTTAGATATTTTAGTGGAACATGCCAACCAGCAACTGGCGATGCTTTCTCAACGTTATACGTTAAAACGTCTAGATCAGTCTTTAAGCCTTGCGATTATTGACCATGACATGGACGGCGAAACTCGCTCTGTCGCATCGCTATCTGGCGGCGAGTCGTTCTTAACTGCCCTTGCTTTGTCTTTAGCGATTGCCAATATGGCCTCGGGCTCAATGAAAATTGAATCGCTGTTTATTGATGAAGGCTTTGGTACTTTAGACGCCTCATCTTTGCACATGGTGATGAATGCTTTAGACCAATTGCAAAATCAGGGACGCCAAGTCATTCTCATCTCACACATTCAAGAAATGCATGAGCGTATTCCTGTACAAATTCAGGTAAAACCACTCGGCGCGGGTGCAAGTACCATAGAAGTAGTAGGTTAAAACTAAAAAGCCCCGACATCCTGTCGGGGCTTTTTTAGATTCTGCGTTGGTATAACTCCTGTCGCACCTGTATGCATCCATTCATCACTGTTTATTGTTATTCTTAGAAACATCCTGTTTCCTGATGAATTCATAGTACGAAAAAAGCGTTTTCTGCCATAGCCGCAAAAGGCCGCAATTTCTGTAAGATAAAGCTTACATCAGCCTTTTTGCGAATAGTCTCTAGCTCCAAATAAAGCTGTTCCCACACGAACCATGGTTGAACCAGCAGCAATTGCTGCATCTAAATCACTCGACATTCCCATACTTAAAGTGTCCCAATCTTCTGGATGACTATGTTGGTCTTTCACAGCATCAAACAAGGCTTTAGCATCTGCAAAAGCAGCAGTATTGTCAGGCGCTGGAATGACCATTAAACCGCGTAACTTGATTTTTGGTAATTGACTGATTTGAGCAACCAACTCGGCAACTTCTTCTGGTGCGCAGCCATCTTTACTGTCTTGCCCATCAATATTCACTTGCAAACAAATATTAAGCGCAGATTGATCATCACCACGCTGGTTAGATAGGCGCTCGGCAATAATTAAACGATCTACACCATGTACCCAATCAAATTTCTCGGCCAAATGCTTCGTCTTGTTGCGTTGAACATGACCAATGAAATGCCATTCAATGTCTAAATCCTGTAAAGCTTCGACTTTATCTAAAGCTTCTTGCAAATAGTTTTCGCCAAATGCTCTTTGCCCTGCTGCATACATTTCACGCAAACTTTCACTTGGATGTGTTTTCGATACGGCTAAAAGTTGTACGGTTTCAGGCGCACGTTGAGCATGTTCACAAGCACTTTGGATTTGCTGTAATACGTGCTGCCGCGCATCTTGCAGGTAATTCATTGACAAGGTTCTCATTTTCAAAAAACTTTTTTGCTTTTCACCTAAAGCGAGGTGTTGGTAAGCCTCGGTGAAAGCCGTATATTATTCTACAAAATAATGACATATTTTGATTTACTTGGGGAAATTATGGATATTACAGAGCTACTCGCCTTCTCTGTGAAAAATGGCGCGTCCGATTTACACCTATCTGCTGGTATGCCACCAATGATTCGCGTGGATGGTGAAGTCCGTCGCATTAACTTACCTGCTCTAGATCATAAAGATGTTCATCGTCTGGTCTACGACATCATGAATGATAAACAGCGTCGTGACTACGAAGAAAAACTCGAAACCGACTTTTCTTTTGAAGTACCCAACGTTGCTCGTTTCCGTGTAAACGCATTTAACCAAAACCGTGGTGCTGGTGCAGTGTTTCGTACCATTCCGTCCAAAGTACTTACCATGGAAGATTTAGGCCTAGGTCAAATCTTTAAAGACATTTGTGACTATCCACGCGGCATTGTACTGGTGACAGGCCCAACAGGTTCGGGTAAATCGACCACACTTGCAGCCATGATGGACTACATCAACGAAAACCGTTATGACCATATTTTAACGGTTGAAGACCCTATCGAATTTGTACATCAGTCAAAGAAATGCCTGATTAACCAACGTGAAGTGCATCGTGATACACACGGCTTTAATGAGGCACTACGTTCAGCACTGCGTGAAGACCCAGATATTATTTTGGTCGGTGAGATGCGTGACCTTGAGACTATTCGTTTAGCACTTACTGCTGCCGAAACAGGACATTTGGTATTTGGCACGCTGCATACCACTTCTGCTGCGAAAACCATCGACCGTGTAATTGACGTATTCCCAGCCGAAGAAAAAGACATGGTTCGTGCCATGCTCTCTGAATCATTGCAGGCTGTAATTTCACAAACCCTGCTTAAAAAGAATGGCGGCGGTCGTGTCGCAGCTCATGAAATCATGATTGGTATTCCTGCCATTCGTAACTTAATTCGTGAAAACAAAGTCGCGCAAATGTATTCAGCTATTCAGACTGGCGCAAATCATGGCATGACCACCCTCGACCAAAGCTTAAAAAATTTGGTATCTCGCGGTGTGATCAGCCCACAAACCGCTCGTACTGCTGCTAAACAGCCTGAATCATTTCTATAAAAATAATTAGAGAATAAATATGGATTTTAATGACCTGCTCAACCTGATGGTTGAAAAAAAATCATCCGACCTCTTTATTACAGATGGCGTTGCACCATCGATGAAGATTAACGGGCAAATTGTTCCCATTTCAAAAAATAGTCTTTCAGGCGAAATTATCGGGCAACTATTACACTCCATCATGAGTGAAAAACAGCGCAAAGAATTTGCGGACACTCGTGAATGTAACTTTGCCATTATGAATCGTGATAAAACTGCCCGCTTTCGTGTGAGTGCTTTTCAACAGCGTGATATGCCCGGCATGGTACTACGTCGAATTGAAACTAAAATTCCTTCAATTGATGACTTGCAGTTACCACCTGTGCTTAAAGATTTATCGATGACTAAACGCGGCATCATTATTTTTGTAGGTGCAACAGGTACAGGTAAATCGACATCATTGGCTTCAATGATTAGCTATCGTAACCATAACTCTAAAGGTCATATCATTACCATTGAAGACCCTATCGAGTTTATTCATGAACATGCTGGCTGCATCATTACCCAACGTGAAGTCGGGATCGATACAGACTCATTCGAAATTGCCTTAAAGAATACGTTGCGACAAGCACCCGATGTGATCTTAATTGGTGAGATTCGCTCTCGTGAAGTTATGGACTATGCGATTGGTTTTGCCGAAACGGGTCACTTGGTATTAGCCACAATGCATGCGAACAATGCCAACCAAGCACTTGACCGTATTATTCACTTCTTTGAAAGTGACCGTCATAGCCAGCTCTACATGGATTTATCGCTTAATTTAAAGGCCATGATTGCACAGCAACTTATTCCGACTCCAGATGGTAATTCTCGCCGTGCAGCGATTGAGATTCTCATTAACTCCCCATTAATTTCAGACTATATTCGTAAAGGTGAAATTCATGAAATTAAAGATTTAATGAAACGCTCACGTGAACTCGGTATGCAAACTTTTGACCAAGCACTGTTTGATCTTTATAAGTCAGGCCAAATTACCTACAAAGATGCATTAAAACATGCCGACTCACCAAACGATTTACGTTTAACAATTAAGCTTGCCGAAGAAGGTCCTGAGCAAATTGCAGGCACAAATCAGCATTTAACCTTCGACAGACAGTAATTTCTTCATAAAAAAAGGAAGGTTAAACGTAACCTTCCTTTTTTATTTGTTTTCTTTGTGTGAAAACGATTATTTCTTGCGCAGTACTTCCTGACATTCAGGTTCGTTACAGTAACCGTAGAGGTTTAATGAGTGACCCGTTAAGGTAAACCCATGTTGCTCAGCTACAGCATGCTGTTCTTTCTCGATAACATCATTAGTAAATTCAATAACTTTGTTGCAATTATGGCAAACCAAATGATCGTGGTGATCTTCTTGCATAATTTCGAAAACAGAATGATTATTTTCGAAATGGTGGCGCTGAATGATACCTGCAGCTTCAAATTGTGTTAACACACGGTAAACTGTCGCAAGGCCGACATCTTCCCCTTGTTCTAACAAAGTCTTGTAAATATCTTCAGCGCTAAGATGATGTTGTTTTGAATTTTCTAATAATTCCAAAATCTTAATTCGAGGAAGGGTAACTTTAAGTCCAGCTTTGCGCAAATCTTGATTGGAAATAGGCATGAAAAAAGGTCTCTCAACAAATCTCAAGTTGGAATAGGCAATAGAATTTAGATGAAGTATGATCTATCCTTTGATCAAATGCATCATAATTTATTGGGATAGTGTAGCAAAATGCAAAAACTCGTGCTGACGTTATTAGTCACTTCACTCCTTGCTGGTTGTTCAATCTTTGGTGTATATAAGGTTGATATTCCTCAAGGGACTCCATTGACCAAAGCTCAAGCCTCTCAAGTACAGGTCGGCATGAATTTCCAGCAAGTGCGTTTTTTGCTTGGTAGTCCAACTGTGACTGATCCCCTCAATCCTCTACGTTGGGACTACATTTACAACTATATCCCGGGAACTTATGCTAAAAAAGCAAAAATCCCAGCAGCACATGGTCAGCATTTAAAAATTTACTTTGATGGCACTGGCACAGTAACTAAAATTGAAGGTTTAGAAACTATTCCAGAATCGCAACCAGGTTTACCTGCTTCTAAAGAAGCGATTTTAACTGCACCACCACTATAATCGTTTTTTCTAATAAAAATAAACCCCTCAAGTGAAATACTTTGAGGGGTTTTGTTTATGGGACTTATTGCTTAAAGCGATTACTTTTAATATATCGCCCCACAGGGTTTTTCTCGGCGCGTTTACGACGTATATCTTTGGGGTTAATCGTTAAAGGTCGATAAATCTCAACTCGATCACCAGCTTGCAAAATCGCATGTACTTCAACTTTTGCGCCAAAGATGCCAAGTTGTAATGGCTCAGGCAAACTGACCTGTGTCTGCAAGCCACTCGCCTCAACTGCTTGTAATGCAGTCATACCAGCTTCAAATGGAATAGCAACTAAAAACTGTTGCTCTGGGGCTGCATAAGCAACCCACACTTGCTGAGCTTTTTCCATCAGATAATTTGTCCAATCACCGCAATCATGGCAATGACAATTGAAAGCGGCAATACAATACGTACCGCAATGCGCCATAAGTTATAAAACAACTCATTGCTAAAATTCATAGATTTACGCAAATGGCTAATTTTCATAATCCAGCCAGCAAAAATGGCATAGATCAAGCAAATGAGTAATCCCCAAAGCATTAAAATCAGCGTAAAGATGTTATGAAGCTCAGGCACAGCCCAAACAGCAATCGTTACAACAATAATCACCCATTGTAAAATAGGCATAAGCTGACGCTGAGCAAGCTGCTCTCTAGCCAATTGCACAAATAACGCTGTTGTCATTACTGCGGTAAAGATCCAAGTAAAAACAGGAAGCTGTGCTTGTAAAGAAAAGAAACCAAAGGCAATTACAGCAATGAGCTGAGCTAACCAGATTGGAAGAACAGTTTTCGTTGCGCCTTCTTGCATCTGCACAGCACCTACACTATTTTGCCAATAAAGCCCTAGGCCCAATCCACTCGCAACGAGCGCAAGTACAGTCGCATTACCCCATTCTTTAAACTCAACATTGGTCCAGTGCCAAGGCTGTAAAGTCGTTCCCATCGTGTTAGCTAAAACAAGAGAAGCAATTACACCAATCGTCATCAGTAAGATTAAAATCTGACGTGGAATAAAGGATAAAATGAGGGCCACAACAGCAAGACCAGCAAAAACAAGTTGCCCTGAAACACTATTATTAAGTTGTGTAGTCAGTAAATTGCCAGCTGTACTTAATACATTACCAGCTAAAAATGGAATAAAAATAACCGCAAGCCAGCCAACCAAACGCCATTTTGGGGAACTATCTGCTTCACGAGTTAAACTTGATAAAGCATTTAAGGCTGTAGTCTTCGACCGTTTTGCTAAAGCAATTTCCAAATAACAAACTGGTAGTGCCAATAACAACATTGTGCCTAACCACAATAACCAGAAATCGAGTTGACGATCAATCTGGATTCCCATTGTGGGTGCCAATGTCGCCATAATGATGAAAGATAAGCAAAACGCCATCAGGGGCGATAACCATCGTGACATAGGTATGTCCTGCATTATGCATTCCTTGAAAAAGACTAGAGATATTTTGCCCGTGTCATGCTTGAAAATCAAAGTTTGCTCAATAAAAAAAGCAAACTACCGAAATGATAGTTTGCCGCGCTAACTGAAATTATGAGTTATTTTTATTTCAGGTTATGAGAAAAACCGAGCAAACCAGTTTTTCCCTTTTTTCTTTTCTTTTTCTCTAATAATTCCCATCATATTTTCTTTTACTGCTCCTACATAATCGGCATCATCATGTTGAATATGGTTAATTAACCATTTAGCCAAAATTTCTTGTAATTCTGCTTCAATCGTGTGCCCCATTTCAAAACGTTCACGATATAACTCTATTTTTTTAATAAATAAATCATGTACACGTTTATGAGGTACACGATATTTATAATCAGCTTCCTCCTGCAAACTTTCTTCGAAAGTAAAATGTGATTGCGTATAATCGATAATATTGTCTAGAACATCTTTAATTCGACGTCTGTCTTCTTCATCTTTTACATCATCAATTTCATTAATATAATCAAGTATTCGTTTATGTTGCTCATCAATAACATCAATACCCGTATTATATTCTGAAGCCCATTTCATTTTCATACATCTCCCCAATGATGATTAATGATCGTTGCATAAACTCCATGATATATTTAAAGAATATAAATAAAAACAAACCTATTTTGTCGGCTTTAGCATATAAAAATTATATTCAACTCAAGTTATTGTTTTTAAAATATTTAATTAAAATTAACCAACTAAAATAATAAAGTATTTTTTAAACAAACTATTTAATTATTAAATGATAAAAATATATAAACATCCTTATTCATATATTTTAAATGTATTTTATATTAATACTGATCTGCACGCGTAATACGTTTAAGTTCAGGATTTTCCTGTTCGCGCTTTAATCTTTCTACAAAAGTAATAGCTTTTTTAATTGGTTTACCATGTTGAAATAAAATCATTTCACCAGGTTGGTATGCTGTCCAATTTTCATTATGTGTTAAAGGTTCAGTGGTTATTACTGCCACACGATCGTCAGGTGTTGTTACCTGGCTAAAATCGACTTCGACATCTAAATCAATTAAATGAGCATAATTAAATGGATATTCACGAACGAGCCAATGTAATTTAGTAATGGCATAACTAAATAATGCTTTGCCATTAGATAGACAATAATTAAATGTGCCATATTCCGCAATTTGCGGAGAAATTTTTTCTAATACTTCAAAGATTTGTTCAAGGCTCGGCTCTTCATAGCCAAAAGCTTCAACGAGTTGATCGAGCAAATAGCAAAATGCTCGTTCACTATCTGTGTTGCCCACAGGTGTAAAACGGCCACTCAGTGGCGGATTAAAATCATGTAAATCACCATTATGGGCAAAAATCCAGTGTCGCCCCCACAACTCTCGAATAAAGGGATGAGAGTTTTCTAAAGTGATTTTACCTTGGGTAGCCTTGCGGATATGAGCGATCACGTTACGTGATTTAATAGGATAATTACGAATGAGATCGGCAATTGGAGACTCAACTGCTGATTGGTTATCAACGAATAAACGGCACGCCTTATCTTCGAAAAATGCGATGCCAAATCCATCACTATGATCTGAGGTAATTCCTGCACGCTGTGAAAAACCACGGAAGGAAAAAGTGATATCCGTTGGTGTTGCACAATTCATTCCTAATAGCTGGCACATATCGCTTTTAAACTACTTCTAATACCCCATCTGCTCTATTGTGCATGAGAGTAAAATGGCTTGCAAATCTCAATATGTGCTGGCTATTACAAAATAGAAAATATGATTAACGCTGCACCATTTTATTCATTACAAATGAGGTCGCGACTTTATTCACCTCAAGAAATACAAAATAATCCAAACAGTTAAACTCTTCATCAAAAAAAGCCTGTTTCGATAGTTTTGACTGCATGCTTAGATACATTTGGAATAGCTTTGGCATACGTTCATCTTGTGGGAAGCTAAACTCAGGATATTCAGGTTCATAGATTTTTTTCGAACGGATATCAATCGTTTTACTTTCTGGTAACTGCTGAATCTGACGATGCGTGTAGTACGCTCTAGCCAAATTATCTTGTAAATGAATGCTGACACAGCCCATTAAATATTTAGCACGCATTGACCATAGCACTTTCGGTGCAAGGTTTAACCACAGCATAGATAACGCTTTACCATTACGAAAGCGAGGATGTACACAGGTACGGCCTATTTCTAACACATTTGGAAGATGCGATAACTGAGGAACAATATCAAACTCATGTGCACTATAACTCTGTGCTATTTCATGACCTTGAAATAGTTTTAAACGCGTATACGCTACAATTTCTCCAGTCCACTTCTCACGCAAGACCGCATGTTCACAACCAAAATCGTAAATATCTTGGTCTAAGTTATCTTCAAACTTGATTCCGAATTGTTGACTAAATTGTTGTGCACGAAACCGTTGTACATCTTGTAATTCTTTTAAATTATCAACCCACTCAAAACGAAATTGCGTCTGATTTATTGCTTTATGACGATTTAAAGGTAAAGTCCAGGTTTGGCGATATTGATTAAATTTTTCCAGCATAATGAACGCTCCTAGTGACACCCCCTACACTAGTCAAAGCTCATGACAAAAAAATGACCAAATCAAGATGGTATAAAAAAAGACCACCTAGGGTGATCTTTTTATTGAGAATAACGGATTTCTTAAGCTGTTTTAGTGCGGTTAGAAATCAGCGTTCCAACACCATGATCAGTGAAGATTTCAAGTAATGTTGCATGTGGCACGCGACCGTCAACAATATGCGCACTCACAACGCCGCCTTTAACAGCATCAAGCGCACAGCCTACCTTAGGAATCATACCGCCATAGATCACACCTGTTTCAATGAGGCGATCAACTTCTTGTGTCGTAAGGCCAGTTAACAGATTTTTATTTTCATCAAGCACACCGCTAATATTAGTGAGCAAAATTAATTTTTCAGCGCCTAAAGCTTCTGCAACCTTACCTGCAACTAAATCAGCGTTAATATTATAAGTATTGCCTTCTTCATCTACACCTAATGGCGCAATCACTGGAATAAAGTCACTTTGGGTGAACATTTCCAATACATCCGTTTTAACGCCAGTGACTTCACCAACCATACCCAAGTCGATATGTTTGATAGAACCATCTTCTTCCTGCTTTTCCATAAGCAATTTGCGGGCACGAAGTAAATTACCGTCTTTACCCGTTAAACCAATCGCACGTCCACCGTGTTTATTAATCAGGTTAACGATTGATTTATTTACACTGCCGCCCAACACCATTTCAACCACTTCCATGGTTGCAGCATCAGTTACGCGCATACCGTCAATGCGGTCAGATTCACGGCCTAACTGCTTTAAGAATGAGTCCACTTGTGGCCCACCACCGTGAACAACAATCGGATTTAATCCTACAGTTTTAAGTAAAACGATGTCTCGGGCAAATGAACTTTCAAGCTCTGGATCAGTCATTGCGTTGCCACCGTATTTCACCACCAGCGTTTTACCAGTAAAGCGTTGAATATACGGCAAAGCTTCAATCAAGATTTTTGCTTTGTCGACACCGATATGCTGATGTTGTGGCATTACGCCTCTCCTTACTTAGGCCTCTGAAAGTTCTTGTGCAATTTGCGGATAGTGTTCTTGTAACATATCTACAAATTTTTGCTGGATTTCCTTTAATCGTAAAGGATTATCCGCATCAAATCGTACTGTAAAATATTCACCAGTATTTGATGCTCGAATAATGCCAAAACCATCATCAAAATCAAGACGTACGCCATCAATTTTACTAATACGTGCCCCTAAGCGATGACTTAAAATCTCAATATCTTGTAATACATACTTTGGATCGGACTGATAAGTACCAATATAAGTATCTTCTGTACAACATCTTTCTGGATATGGGGCAAATAACTCAGAAATTGTTGTAGCACTCGATTGAGTAAAATACTCCATTACTCTTAATGCGGCATATAAACCATCATCGTATCCAAAACCACGGCCATCATTAAATACATAATGACCTGCATATTCTCCACCAAAAATGGCACGGCCATTCGATTGAGATAAATAAGCCCGTAGGAAACTACTTCCCGTGCGGATCATTTTTGCTTTTCCGCCGAGTTTCTCGACGGTTTCTTGAACCATACGTGAGCATTTCACATCAAAAACAATTTCTTGCTCTGGGTGCTGCTCAAGGCACATTTGCGCAAAAAGCGACAATAAGCGGTCTGCTGTCAATATCTGTGCTTTTTCATCGACTAAAACAACACGGTCTCCATCGCCATCAAGAGCGATGCCAATATCCGCCTGCTGCTCGACCACGGCTTTACGTAAATGAGTTAAATGTGCCGCATGTGAAGGGTCTGGTGCGTGATCTGGAAACTCACCATTTGGATTGGTGCGTAAAGCAATGACTTCACAACCCATTTTTTCTAAGATTAGTTTTGAACAATGCCCAGCAGAACCATGCAAACCATCTAAAACAACTTTTAAAGGACGTTTTAACTGAATATCTTTAAAAATGGCTTGTTGGTATTGTTGGCAAAATTCAGCTTTAAATTGAGGTAGTGTTAACTCAAGTACAGAAATTGAATGGTTGGGTACATAAGTTTGAGCTTCTTCACCCACCTGCTGAATCATTTCTGGAGACGGCGGTTCACCCTTTAAAATCCACTTAATACCATTGTCAGATTTTGGATTATGGCTTGCGGTCACCATAATGCCATTGCCTCCAAAATCTCGGGCAATGTAGTACATCATTGGTGATGAACAGCAACCAATGTTGGTCACTTTTAAACCTTGTTCTATTAAAATTTCTTCAATTAAGTGTGCATAGGCTGGGCTTGTGAGACGGGCATCATAGCCAATTACTAATTGAGTTTGTTTTGCTTGTTTGTATTGTTGTGCCAATCCGTAGGCAATTGAACGGACAACGTCCGTGGTTAAGAAAGAAAGTTTGCCTCTAATATCGTAAGCACGAAAAATACTTTTTGGAAATGAGTGTCTTACATTCATAGCGTATCTTCTATTTAAAGATCAATTCGATCTATCGCAAAAACATAGATTATTCAAAATTTTTGAAAGGTTTGTTTGCTAAAAAAGTTAAAAGAATATGAGTAAAGCGTGTTGTAATATAATCCTTTGTAACATTCAAGATGTAAAAAGAAACGCCTGTTCAACAGGCGTTTGATTTTCGTTAATATTTAAAAAACTTATTGTTTACCTGTGTGACCAAAGCCACCAGCGCCACGTAAAGTTTCTTCAAATTCTTCTACTTGCTCAAATTCAGCTTGTACGACAGGCACTAAAACATATTGTGCCAAACGCTCACCTGGTTCTAAACGGAATGTGGTTTGACCACGGTTCCAAACTGAAACCATCAATTCACCTTGATAATCCGAATCAATCAAACCAACTAAGTTGCCAAGCACGATACCGTGTTTATGACCTAAACCTGAACGCGGTAAAATTAAACCAGCAAAATTTACATCATGAATATAAATTGCCATACCTGTTTTAACTAAAACAGTTTGTCCTGGTTCAATATCAATTGCCTCATCTAAACAGGCACGTAAATCTAAACCCGCTGAACCTGCTGTTGCATATGAAGGTAAAGGCCATTCTTTACCTAAACGCGGATCGAGCAATTTCACTTGAACTTTCATGGGATTTCCTAAAAATTAAAAAAATTAACGCTTTAATAAAGCTTTTAAATTTGCCAGATATTGTTGAGCCTGTTCTTTAGGGTCAACATTAGCCGCAATTTTCTTTTTACGGCCTAACCACTCAAGCTCATCTTGCGGAAGCTCATCAAGGAAACGGCTAGGCGTCATTTGTTTCATCTGTCCGCCATTTTTGCGCTGTTCCGCTAAAGTTAACGTTAAACCTTGGCGTGCACGTGTAATTCCCACGTACATGAGACGGCGCTCTTCCTCAATGGTTTCTGCTGCAATCGAGTTTTTATGCGGCAATAGTTCTTCTTCCAGTCCCATAATGTATACATATGGGAATTCCAGACCTTTTGCTGCATGCAAAGTAAGAAGGTTAACTTTATCTGTATCTTCTTCTTCCTGCTGCTGTTCTAACAGATCGAGCAAAACTAGTTTTCGGATGACACTTTCAATATTCTTTTCATCAACATCTTCAGCACGATTAATCAGATTTTGAATACTGGTAAATAAGTTCTCGATATTATCGAGTTTACTTTTCTCTTGTGCAGGTGTTGCTGACTGTTCGCGAACGTAATCCATATAACCCGCTTCATTCATCATTTGACGAACTTTAGGCACAGGCTCATCATCTTCCAAGAGTTCACGAGTAAATGTCGCAATAAAGTCAGCAAACTCATGAAGCTGTGTTTCTGCCTTTTTAGGAAGCACCATGCTTAAACGCTGGTCAGCAGAAGCACCGAGTAAAGACAAATTATTTTCTTGTGAAAATAAACCTAGTTTCTCTAGAGTAACAGGGCCAATTGCACGTTTAGGCGTATTAATAATTCGTAAGAAAGCACTGTCATCTTCTGGATTAATAATAAGACGCAAATAACTCATCACGTCTTTAATTTCTGCACGGGCGAAGAACGATGTACCGCCAGAGAGTTTATACGGAATTTGCATTTGACGAAGCTGGGTTTCTAACACACGTGCCTGAAAGTTTCCGCGATACAACACAGCATAATCTTTCCAGTTCTTACCGTTCATCAGTTTATGAGTCAGTAGGTCTTTGACCACGCGTTCTGCTTCATCGTCATCATTACGACATGTAATGATTCGGATGACTTCCCCATGCCCTTTATCACTCCACAATTTCTTGTCAAAAATATGTGGGTTGTTTTGAATCACACAGTTGGCAGCTTTTAAAATACGGCTGGTCGAACGATAATTTTGTTCAAGTTTAATAATATGTAGATTTGGGAAATCTTGTTTAAGCAATGCCATATTTTCAGGCTTAGCACCACGCCATGCGTAAATCGACTGGTCATCATCACCTACCGCGGTGAACTGCCCCATTACCCCAACTAACAGTTTGACCAAAATATACTGAGCGGTGTTGGTATCTTGATATTCATCGACCAATAAGTAACGGACACGGTTTTGCCATTTGTCACGTACTTCTGCATTTTCTTGCAATAAGCGTGTTGGCATAACAATCAAGTCATCAAAATCGACAGCATTGTAGGCACGTAAATTACGTTCATACAGTTGATAGAGATGTGCAAACTGGACATCTTCTGGTGTTTCACAAGTCGAATGTGCTTGTTCTGGCAAAATCAGATCGTTTTTCCAATCTGAAATTTTCTTCATTGCCTTGGCAATTAATTCTTTACTCTCTGCACCCGATAAATTGTCGCGATGCATGAGATCCATCAAAATACGTTTACAGTCGTCTGCATCCAAAATCGAAAAATTAGCTTTTAAAGGTAAATTTTTAAGTTCTAAGCGTAAAAGGTTTAAGCCAAAAGTATGGAAGGTAGAAACTGATAAACCTTTTGCTTCTTCACGTGACAAAAGCTTAGTCACACGTTCTTTCATTTCACGTGCAGCTTTGTTTGTGAAGGTCATCGCGGTTATACGATGCGCAGGAATACGGCAATGTTGCACCAAATAGGCAATTTTACGCGTAATTACCGATGTTTTACCTGAACCAGCGCCAGCAAGCACCAATAAAGGGCCCTGAGTATATTTCATGGCTTCTTCTTGCTTGTTGTTCAATTGACTGGCAGATGACATCGTGTATTACCTCTTAATTTTTCGAGCATGATTATAGTCATCTCTTTTTTAGAATCCCAATAGTAAATCTACGGATATGTATAAATGATGTCTAATAATGCAATTTATGAGCCGCAGAATGTCGTGATTATTTCTTGTACTGCCCCCATAAAAAAACCACCCGAAGGTGGTTTTTGAAACAATAAACTAGATCTTATTGTTTAGCATAAATGCTGATTTCTACACGGCGGTTTTGTTCACGGCCAGATGCAGTTGAGTTATCTGCGATCGGGTTAGATGAACCATAACCTTGCGCGTCGATACGGCTAGCAGATACGCCTTGGCTAGCTAAATAACTACGTACTGATTGAGCACGTGCTTGTGATAACGGAATGTTGATGGAGTCATTACCAGTGTTATCAGTATAACCTGTTACAAGAATTGCACTCTTGTTATCTTCAGCCAAAGTTTGAGCCACTTTGTTCAAAGTTGCGTAGAAGTTTGGCTTGATGTTTGATTTGTTTGTATCAAAAGTAATGCTACCAGGCATGATCAATTGAACAGAACCATCTGGGTTACGGCCAACGTCTACACCAGTACCCGCCATTTGTTGACGTAATTTTTTCTCTTTCTGGTCAAGGTATACACCACCAGCAGCACCAAGAACTGCACCAATTGCCGCAGCACGGTTGTTTTGACGGCTAGAGTTTGCATTTGATTTAGAAATACCATAACCAGCTGCTGCACCAATTAAAGTACCTAATGCGGTTTTATCGTATTCAACGCCACCAAGATTATTACCAGTTGTTTGACAACCAGAAAGAACTACTGCTGCCCCTACCACTGTTGAAATAACTAATGCACGCATTGCATGCCTCCTCACTTTGTGTGTTTTGTTGTCTGAATGAATAATGAAACAAAAAGGAAGTATAAAACATTGATATTTTGTTAATAATAAACAGTTTAGTTATGTTTTTGTAATATTTTGATGCACTTTAAGATGCTAGCTCATCACAATTTCTTCATTGTTGTCTAAGATAACGTTGTATTTCATATTATGACAGTTATAGTTGAACAACTTTTCTATAGATTTGAGACATTCGGGGTCATTCATATGCCAACTGCACCCAATAAACAATCTGCGCTAAAAAAAATTACACGTGGACTCACTGTAGGTACAGTCATTACAGGAAGTACTTTTTTTCATGGTCCTCCTGTTCTTGCATTAGGTCTGACCAAGCTTTTAAAAAAATCATCAAAAATAGATGAAACTAATATTCAAATTACAAATAGCTGGTTAGGGGTAAATAACTGGTTAATTGACCATGTTCTACCCAATCTAAAATGGGACATTACCATTGATGAAGAGCTTGATCTGAATATGCAAGGTCGTTATTTAATGACCTGTAATCATCAAAGTTGGGTTGACACGACTGTAAATCAATATTTTGGTTTAACCCGTATGCCCCTTACCCGTTTCTTTACTAAATGGGAACTCATCTTTATTCCTTTTGTTGGGCAAGCATTTAAAATTTTAGGCTTCCCAATGATGAAACGTCACACTAAAGAACAGATCGCTAAGAATCCTGAACTTAAAGACCGTGACATGATGGAAGCACGTAAAGCTTGTGAGCAGCTTTTAAGTCAGCCCTTCACCCTATTAAATTATTTGGAAGGTACTCGTTTTACTCAAGAAAAACATGACCAGCAAAAATCCCCTTATAAGCATTTGCTAAAACCCAAAGCAGGTGGCTTGGCGCTTGCATTAAATATCTTGGGTGACAAAATCGATGCCCTAGTTGATATGACCATCGTCTATCCTGATGGCGTACCGGGATATAGCGATTTCTGGCTTGGGGATGTTTCTAAAATTGCGGTTAACTTACGTAAAATTGAAATTCCAGACTGGGTACTTGGCGGCAACTATGAAGATGACGCGGCTTATCGTGAACGTTTCCAGCAATGGGTTCATGACATTTGGACCGAAAAAGATCAACTTATTGAGCAAATGAAGTCTCAATATACCACTGCAAATATTTAAGAAAGCACCCGTTATTATGCAAAACAGTTCTGGGAAAAAAACCAAATACCATCATGTAGACCCAAACAGCCTTTCATTTAAGCTGTTTTTGGTCTACGACATCTTTATGGTGTTTATTATCATTTTTAACTTGTTCTGTCTTGCAACTAATTTCTTTTTAATGAGCAGTATTGGGGCATGGTTCTTCGAACATATTCACTTGCCCCAAGTACTCAGCTTTTATCGTACTTCACTACATCCGTGGGTGATTACATCAGAAGCTTGGTTTATTGGTTTTTTAATTATTGAGCTGCTTGTACGCTGGGCTATTGCGATCATCAACAAGCACCATAAGCGTTGGTTCTTTTTCCCGTTTATTCACTGGTATGAAATTTTAGCTATTATTCCTCAGCTCCGTTTTTTACGTTTATTCCGCGCTGGGATTATTGCTTACCGTTTACATGAGTTGGGTTATCCAGTTGTTCCGGAAAGCTGGCGGAAAACTGGGCTATTTTATTATCGCGTCGTAATGGAAGAATTATCTGACCGCGTTGTAATTACCGTGATTGATGGTATTAGATATGAACTTGAAACAAGTTCTAGCCATAAACAGATTATTCACGACTTGGTTAATCATCATCGTGAGCAATTTACTGTTGCTCTAACTGCATTATTACAAGAATCTTTAGCCACCGCTTTAAAAGAACAAAAGCCTGCCATTACAAAAGGTGTGGGCAAAATTGTAGATCAAGCCATTATTGATACGCCTGAGCTAACTCAATTATTACGATTAATTCCTTTAGTCGGGGGCCGCATTGAACAGCAAATTCAAAGCATTGGTCAAAGATTAGGTGAAAATATTAGTGCAGGTTTAATTGAACCTTTAATTGAGGGATCTCAAGATGCTCCAAATCCTACTTATCAATTAATTTCTCAAAGAGTAAGTGAAATCAATATTAATAATCGTCAGCTTGAGCAATTGGTTGAATCTGTCGTGTTCGAGACACTGGAGTCTGTACGTAAACAAGTCAAGGTCAAACAATGGCAACAAACCCTTGCGGAGTATGATCGAATCAAAGAATAAGCATTTATTTAATTTTTTATGAATCACGCTAGAGAATTGGCACGAATTGTTCTAGCATTTGCCCTATTTACAATAAACTTAACGATATTACAGCTCGTTTAACGCCTTGAAGGAAGACTTATGGCTGATATACGGATTACCGGCAGAATGGTTAACTTTAGCAGGATAACCTTCGATACCAATGATCATGATGTGATCCGCCAGCAATTATCAAATATTTTAAATGAAGGTTCCTATCAAGGAACTTTAGTGATTATTGACAGTACAGTTGAGCAAGAATTAATTGCATTGATTCAACTTCTGGTGAGCTTAGGTTTACAACCAATGGCGGTAATCGACGGTATTTTAGGAGATGAGGCTCGCGCTATTCAATTCCCTGTTTTACCAGCAGATCAACCATTACAGCGCATTAAAGCGACAGCTGAACAAGTGGCTATTGTGGAAAAACCTGCTACAGCTCCTGCCTCGTCTTCAGCAGAAACAAAAAAACCACTAAACAAGATAGCGGTCGCTCATATTACCTCTTATCATGATGAAATTTTGCGTACAGGCCAATCCCTTGTACAAGATAACGGCGATATTATTTTAAAGGCTGGCATGAATAGTGGTTCCGAGGTGATCGCTTCAGGAAATATACATATTTATGGCACAGTTCGTGGTAGAGTCATTGCTGGTGCGGGCGGGCACGCAGCTGCACGCATTTTTTGCCAATCTTTAGAGGCTGAGCTCGTTTCCATTGCCGGAACGTATTGTGTCGCAGATGATATCCCTAAACATGTGGTAAAAAAACCAGTACATATTTATTTAAATGAAAAGCAAGAGCTTGAATTTGAAG
Organism: Acinetobacter sp. 1542444; assembly: GCF_000581835.1. NCBI lineage: Bacteria > Pseudomonadati > Pseudomonadota > Gammaproteobacteria > Moraxellales > Moraxellaceae > Acinetobacter > Acinetobacter sp. 1542444. The sequence continues at coordinate 497,537 of NZ_JEYA01000002.1, forward strand.
CTCTAGAACTTTAATTTATTAAGCAAATCACCAAAAAACAGCCCTTTTAAGGGTGTATGACCATAATAGGAGTGGATTCGGTGGCCAAAATTGTTGTCGTAACATCAGGCAAAGGTGGTGTAGGTAAAACTACAACGAGCGCATCTTTTGCAACAGGTTTAGCCCTTCGTGGTCATAAAACTGTTGTGATTGATTTTGATGTAGGCTTACGTAACCTTGATTTGATTATGGGTTGTGAGCGTCGTGTTGTTTATGATTTTGTTAATGTTATTAATAACGAAGCACGTCTGCAGCAAGCCCTTATTCGCGATAAAGATATCGAAAACCTTTATATTTTACCGGCTTCACAAACACGTGATAAAGATGCATTGAGCGACGAAGGTGTTGCTCGAGTTATTGATGAGCTATCTCAAGAGTTTGATTACATCATTTGTGATTCACCTGCAGGGATCGAGCGTGGCGCGATTTTAGCCATGTATCATGCAGATGAAGCAATCATTGTAACAAACCCTGAAATCTCTTCAGTACGTGACTCTGACCGTATTATTGGTATGTTAGATAGCAAAACCAAGAAAGTTGAACACAACGAAGGGCGTATACGTAAACATTTATGTATTACACGTTTTAACCCGGAACGTGCTGACCGTCAGGAAATGCTGACAATTGATGATATTTCTAAAGATATTTTACGCGTACCGACATTAGGTGTTATTCCAGAATGTCCAAGTGTATTACAAGCATCAAACGAAGGTAAGCCAGTTATTCTGTATTCAGAAACTAAAGCTGGTCAGGGGTATGATGATTTGGTTGCACGCTTCCTTGGCGAAGACCGTCCTTATCGACACATCACAGCTCAACCTAAAGGCTGGTTAGCACGACTATTTGGAGCGTAGATATGGCAGGATTCTGGAGTAAATTATTTAGCAGCGAAGAAAAACCATCAAGTGCTCAAACTGCCAAAGATCGTTTGAAAGTTATTGTTGCTTCTGAACAAGGTTTAGGCCGCCGTTTAAGCCAAGACAAAATTGATCAGATGAAAAAAGAAATCATGCAAGTGGTTAGTCGTTATGTTAGCGGTGTAGGTGAACAGCATATCCAAATGCAAGTTCGCTCTGAAGCTAATATCGAAATGTTAGAAATGAATATCAATTTACCTGAAGAACGATAATTCTATTTCTGACTATTCAATAAATCAGAATCAAGGCAAAATAACGCAAGTTATTTTGCCTTTTTTAAAATGAGGAGATTGTCATGGCATTATCACAGCCAGCAACTTTCAATGAAGAATGGTCCGATGAGCGTGTTTTTGCCTACCTCAACCAACTTCCTCCAAGTGGTGTGAATGCAGATTTTCATGTGCTCTACCATGCATTCAAACATATGCGCCCAACAGACTATGAGCGTCTTTTAACGCAATTTATTGCGGACGGGCGTGATATTAATGCCAAAGACCCTGAAGGCCAACGCATCCATGATGTAATTGCTAAGTTTCCGCGTCAATCAGCACCATTTTTAGAAGTTCTAGCAAAGTTTGCCTAGCTTTTCTATTTGAATAACACTGCATAATCTATCCTAGTAAAACTTAAGAGATAGATTATGTGGTTTATTCAATTACCTAAATTATTTACATTTATTACAAATAATCTTAAAGTCATCAATACCATTTAATTCTAAATATAAATTTATGAACCCAGAACATATTAATTTAAAACAAACACAATCCATCCAGTCAAATCATATAGAAAATTTAAAAATTATTAGTGTTAATAAGTTTATCTTTCTATCCTTAATTTCGTTTGGCTTATACCCAATTTGGTGGATGTTTAAAGCATGGCGATTTTTTCTAATCAAAGATAAGTTAAATATTATGCCTGCTGCTCGTGCAATTTTTTCTATATTCTTTTTATATTCACTATTTAATCACATAAAAAAATACGCAAAAGAACAAGGGTATACTAATGATTTCTCTTCAGGTTGGATGTATCTAGGATATCTCATTACATCTTTACTGGTTGGCTTACCTGATCCTTACTGGCTTATCTCGCTCTGCAGCATTATATTTTTAATCCCAGCCTTTAAAGCGTTGAACTATGCACAAAAACAACTAAATACGACAATTGAGCAAGAAAAATTCAATACACCTCAAATCATTTTAATTATTATAGGATCTATCATGTGGCTGCTGATTCTTTTCAGTTTTGTTATATTATTCCTATATCAATGATCTAAAATTTAGCAATTAAAAAAGCCTCTAAAAGAGGCTTTTTTCTTATCTAGACTTATCGATTACCAATCAGGAAAATACCAAATACGGTAAAAATACCACCCGAAATGCCATCAATCCATTTTGAAAAATTACGATAAGCTGCTCTAAAACTTGGTAGTGAAAAAATAAAAGTCACAAAGCAGAACCATAAAATTGTCTCGACCGTGACAATAATAAAGAGTAGCCAGTGAACTTGATCAAGTTGAGGATTAGCTAAAAATAAAGAGAAAACACTACCAAAATAAATAACAGCTTTTGGATTTGATAAATTGGTTATCAAACCTTTAATAAAAAATAAGTAAGATGCTTTTGGGAGCTCAACAGCAACATTGCCCTCTTGCTCATTTTTTGAAAAAGCTGAACGTAGCATCTGATAGCCCAACCAACATAGATATAAGCCACCAGCAATGAGCAACCCTTGCTTTAACCAAGCCATTTTTTCAAAGATAAGATTTAGCCCCATCAGTGCCAAGCACGCCCAAAACATAACACCCGCCGTTATACCAGCAACGACCAGCATAGCGTCTTTACGAGACCGGCTAATGGCAGTTTGAGATACAAGGAAAAAATCAGGCCCGGGAGTAATAAGTGCGCAAAAGTGAATAAAGGCTAAAGTAATCAGAGCTAATAGCATGTCTTTCTCCTGATTTAATTCATTGTTATTTATTTAGGGAAAATACATTAGCATTTTTTACTAGACGATAAAATCTTTAAGTCATTTATAAATAGGTTCACTTTATTTAAGTTATAAAAAAGCCTCCGAAGAGGCTTAAATTATACGTATTAAACTAGAATATCCCGCTTACCATTAGGGCCCATTGAGCTCACAATGCCGTTCTCTTCCATTTGATCAATAATACGAGCAGCACGGTTATAACCAAGGCTAAATTTGCGCTGTAGCGAAGATGTAGACGCTTTTCGAGTTTCTAATACGAAGGACACACATTGATCATAAAGTGCATCTCGGTCAGAACCACCCTCACCCTCTTCAAAGCCACGTGATGCAGGCTCTTCATCAAATGGAGTCAAGATTTCATCAATATAATCAGGCTCGCCACGCTCACGCCAAGCATCACAAATACGGTTTACTTCATCATCACTAATGAAAGCACCGTGCACACGTTCTGGCTCAATTTTACCAGGGCCTAAGAACAGCATATCACCATGACCTAACAAGTCTTCTGCACCACCAGCATCCAAAATAGTACGTGAGTCAATTTTACTGTTTACACGTAGTGCTACACGCGTTGGAATATTGGCTTTAATCAAACCGGTAATAACATCAACAGATGGACGTTGAGTTGCAAGCAATAGGTGAATACCAGCAGCACGAGATTTTTGCGCCAAACGGGTAATCATTTCTTCTGCTTTTTTACCTACTTGCATAATCATGTCGGCGAACTCATCCGCAACAATGACAATAGATGGTAATGGCGTTAAACGAGGTGCACGTTCCTGTGTCGCCGAATCACTTGGCTTCCAAGTCGGATCAATTAAGTCTTCGCCATTCGCAATCGCTTCTTCAACTTTACGGTTGTAGTCACTTAATTTACGAATTTTTAAGAACGACATAAGCTTATAACGACGTTCCATTTCATTCACACACCAGTTCAAAGCACTTACCGCATCTTTCATGTCAGTAACGACTGGAGTTAATAAATGTGGAATATCATTATAGTTTGCAAGTTCTAGCTGTTTTGGATCGATTAGAATTAAACGTAATTGGTCAGGCGTATATTTAAGCAACATCGATAAAATCATCGAGTTGACCGCAACCGATTTACCAGAACCTGTCGTACCAGCAACCAACATATGTGGTGCTTTCGCTAAATCAGTGAGTACAGGATTACCTGAAATATCTTTACCCATCGCCATACTAATTAATGCACTTGGGTCGCGATATGTTGGTGTTTCCAATAACTCAATCAAACGTACCATTTCACGGGCACTGTTTGGCACTTCAATACCAATATATGGTTTACCTGGAATGACTTCCACCACACGGACCGATGCCATCGACATTGAACGCGCCAAGTCACGTGAGATATTCGTTACCTTAGAAGCTTTAACACCCGGTGCCAAATCTAACTCAAAGCGAGTTACAACTGGCCCTGGTTGAGCCTCTACCACCTGAGCTTTTACGTTAAATTCTTGCAATTTAATTTCAAGCAATTCAGACAAACGTGAAAGTTGCTCTTCAGTAAAGTTGACTTTCTTATTTGGATCGACCTTATCAAGTAGGTCAAGACCCGGTAAAGTTGGTAAATCCAAACGCTTCTTAGCAACTTGCATTGCACGAGACATTGGGCGGCCTGATGCGTCTGTTAACGGCGCATCAAAATCGAAATCGTCTTCATCAAAATCAGAATTTTCCTGCGGTTTCCCAGCAGTCTCCTGCCAAGCTTCAATAAACTCTTCTTTTGAAAGTTTGTCGGCCTGAATAGTCGTTTGAATAGGAGCTTTTACAAATGCTGAAGATTGCGCATAACTACTTGCTCTCACAGGTTCAGTTGGGGCAATGTCTTCATCTATTAATAAATCATCAAAATCTTCAAGGACTTGTTCGTTTGCCAAATTTTTAGGTGATTGATTTAAATTTGAAATATTTGAAGATGTTTCATTCGCAATATTAACAGATTGCGAAGTTGGTTCGGCTTCTACATGGTGATCTTGAACAAACGGTGTATGCACATCTGTTGCAGTTTTACTGTTTGGAACCGCGGCAAGCAACTCATCAAAAATCTCATCATCATTCCAATCAAGACCATGTAAGTCTTGTTTTGATGATGGTTGATTTTGATTTACTTGAGAAATTGTTTGCTGGAATTGCTCATGAGCAGGAACTTGTTCTATCTCTGTCGAATCATCAGCAGCTCTTAAAAGCGCATCAATTTCTTGCTTATGACTCGCATCATCACGCTGTAAAGCACGCCATACTTCGCCAGTCGCAACTAAACGTTGGCTATCTCGTTCAAGCTTATGGGCCTGTTCAAGCGTCTGCTCAAAATTCTGATTATTTGCAACTGGTGTATCTGTAACAGGTTCAGGTCGGCTCTGTTCTTTCGCTAGCACATCTGCAAATAAGCGCTCGGCAACCGCATCATGTCGTGTTGTGGTAGATTGCGGTTGAGCTGATTCAGGTTGAACTGGTGTTTCTTTCTCATCTGAAGCATTCGCATTCGTTTCTGCATTGTCCGCAACTTTAACCACGGCTGCTTTATTGGCAGGGTGAGTTGTTAAGTCATAATCTGATTCATTCGGAGATACGTTCTTATAAAATAAATCTTGTAAATAACTTGGTGTAGCTTTGAGCGTAACCCATGTTTTACTCCATTGCACCCCAAATGCAAGAGTAAACAACACTACCCCGAAAACCAGTAAAAATAAGGTTGCACCGTAAATTGTTAACAATTGAGATAGACTTTGACCTAGCTCGTAACCAATAATTCCCCCAGCTGCATTATCTAAAGTATCTGCCGGCACATTCCAGTGTAAATAAAGTAAGCTAGATACAACTAAAATTAAGAAGAATTGTGCAGCATAACGAAATGGGCGATTTAGGAAACTACGTGGCCACCAAACCTGAATTGCTTCAATGAAAAGAAAAATTGGAATAAGCAAACTTGCCCATCCTAAAAAACCAAACAGCAAATCTGCAATCCATGCACCAGCAATACCACTTGCATTGGATACTTGCTGAGTATCACTGGAAATATGCATCCAGCCCGGATCAAATGGTGTATATGTTACTGTTGCCAGAAACATATAAATACCAAAAGAAACCAAGAATAATGTCATCAATAAGCGCTGTGCATAAACACTTGACACCGCAGTCATATACTGTCCTGTAACCCATTTAATTATTGGTTTAGAGATGTGAAGAACTACATTTTAGATCTTCAACGAATGAACTTTATATTATGCACCTGTTCTTACAAAAAAGGTGCATGATTCTTTACAGTTGTTGTTAACATAAGGCACTTCTATATTGTTATATAACTTAATTCGATTGACCTGATCAATATTATCCACATTGATTTAACGCTATTGATCGGCAAATTCACGTATAATTTTCAAAATTCTCGAAATAAATAAGGATACCCTCAATGAGTGCTCGTCATTCTCGGTTAATTATTCTCGGTTCTGGCCCTGCGGGCTATAGTGCAGCAGTATATGCAGCGCGTGCAAACCTTAAACCTACTTTAATTGCAGGTTTACAACTAGGTGGGCAACTTACAACAACAACCGAAGTTGACAACTGGCCGGGCGATCCTGAAGGTTTAACAGGTCCTGCATTAATGGATCGTATGCAAGCACATGCTGAACGCTTTGGTACAGAACTCGTCTATGACCATATTAACGAAGTGGACTTAAATGTACGTCCTTTCGTTTTAAAAGGTGACATGGAAGAGTACACATGTGACGCGTTAATTATTGCAACTGGTGCTACAGCTCAATATCTTGGCCTAGAGTCTGAACAAAACTTTATGGGTCAAGGTGTAAGCGCATGTGCAACATGTGATGGTTTCTTCTACAAAAACCAAAAAGTAATGGTTGTTGGTGGTGGTAACACTGCTGTTGAAGAAGCACTTTATTTATCAAATATTGCTTCACATGTAACGTTAGTACATCGCCGTGATACTTTACGTTCTGAAAAGATTTTGCAAGATCATTTATTTGCCAAAGAAAAAGAAGGCAAAATCAGCATTATCTGGAACCACGAAGTTGAAGAAGTATTGGGTGACAATACTGGCGTAACCAGTGTTCGCCTTAAATCAACTCAAGATGATTCTAAGCAAGACGTAGAGGTTCATGGTCTGTTCGTAGCAATTGGTCACAAGCCAAACACTGGAATGTTTGAAGGCCAGTTAAACTTACGTGATGGCTACATCCAAGTACAAAGTGGTACCTATGGTAATGCAACAGCGACTTCTGTAGCTGGTGTTTTTGCTGCTGGTGATGTCGCTGACAGCATTTATCGCCAAGCGATTACTTCTGCTGGGTCTGGCTGTATGGCGGCTCTAGATGCTGAAAAATATCTAGATAATCTTTAATTAATAGATTTCTAGAGTTTAAAAACAGCCGTTCTTATAACGGCTGTTTTTTTTAGAATAATGACTAGCTGACATATATTAATTTTTATAGCATAACCTTAAGCTCATCTTATTTTGTTTCTATGAATACACTTCCACTTTCTCAATTCATTTTTCCTGACCCGATTGAAGCTGACCCAGATGGGCATGGTTTAATTTGTATTGGAGCAGACCTCTCCCCTTCTACACTATTTGAAGCTTACACCCATGGTCTTTTTCCTTGGTTTAATGAAGATGAGCCGATTTGTTGGTGGAGCCCAGAACCTCGTTGCCTGATTTACCCTCAAAACTACAAGCCCAGCAAGTCATTACTGAGAAATATGAAAAAACATGACTATGCAATTACGGTTAATCATGCCTTTGAACAAGTTATTCGCTCTTGCTCTTTGCCAAGAAGTTATGCAGACGAAACCTGGATTAGTGAAGATATTATCCAGGGCTACTGTGAGATGTTTAGTGCTGGTTATGGTTACAGTATTGAAGTATGGCAACAAGAGGAGCTTGTAGGAGGTTTATATGGTGTTACGATTGGTAAAGGGTGTTTTGGTGAGTCAATGTTTAGCAACGAAACCGATGTTTCAAAAATGGCTTTTTATACATTAATGCTCATTGGACAAGAAAATCAGCTACCATGGATAGACTGCCAACTCGTAAACAGTCACTTAATTAGTCTGGGAGCCAGTACACTTTCTCGTCAAGACTACTTAAAATCGTTACAAGATGTAATTATTCACCCCTCTATCAATTGGAAAAAGTATCAAGAACGTGTATTTTCAAGTAAAACAATAGCATTAGATGCAAAATTAATGGAATGATAACAGGAGGGACCAATCATGAAATCATATCACCCGAAGTCCCTTTTAAATGATCTGCAGTATTATATTACTCCACCTCATGATTGCAGCTACTTAGAAAATAAATCTGCACGCATGGTGTTTTTAGACCCTATCCATCGAATTGATGTGGTCACTCTTTCAGAACTTTCTCGTTTAGGCTTTCGCCGTAGTGGCGATTTTGTTTATCGCCCTGAATGTCACTTATGTAGACAATGTTTGTCTTGTCGTGTCCCAGTGGCCGATTTCCAAATGAACAGCATGCAAAAAAAAGCATGGAAACGAAATCAAGCTCTCACCATGACTGTTCTGCCTACGCGACAAGCAGCCCAAATTCATTATGATTTATACGAACGCTATATTAATGAACGCCATGCAGATGGTGATATGTTTCCGCCGAGCTTAGATCAGTTTGAAAAGTTTTTAGTACATAGCTGCACAGATAGTTTTTTTCTTGAGCTTTGGAAAGACAATCGTCTCATTAGTGTTTCTACTTGCGATTTAATGGATGATGGATTGTCGGCTGTCTATACGTTTTTTGATCCAGACGAACATCGCAGATCACTGGGTGTCTACTCTATTCTTAACCAAATTGAATATGTGAAATCGCTCGGTTTAGAGTACCTTTATTTAGGCTATTGGGTGCCTCATTCAGCTAAAATGAACTATAAATCGCAATATACACCTTTAGAACTTCTACTTGATGGACAATGGCGTCGTTTAAACCGATCATTGTCACCAGAGGAAATTCAACAGCTAGGTACGTCTCTTATGACAACGTTACCTTCTGAATGGAATAATTTAATCATTAAATAAAGATGCGAAATCATCTGTACAGGTTTTTACCATAATGACTGCATGTTCCCGCCCGCCTTCTTGAGTAGGATAATAATTGCGGCGCAGGTCAATTTGGTGAAAGCCTGTTTTTTCATATAAACCGATAGCGGCTTTATTACTTTCACGTACTTCTAAAAAGATTTGCACTGGCTGATTTTCTAATTTTTCAATCGATGCATTTAATAACTCATACCCTAAACCCTGCCCTTGCATTTTAGGATCAATTGCCATGAGTAACAAATTAGCTTCATCTAAAACAGGCTGTAAAATACAAAACCCAACCACTCTGTTTTGTGACTCAACCACTGTACATTGATAAGAGTTCAAAGATTCAATAAATTGCTGTCTTGACCACGGATGGGTCTGAACTGATTTTTCAATTTGAACGACAATATCCACATCAGTGTTTTGCATAATACGAATCATGAGTTTCAACGCAATGAAGATTCTAAAGTAGTGCGTATTATAAAAACTTCCCAAGAAAAAACGAGCAAAAAAAAGGACAATTGAATTGCCCTTTTTTCAGTATTTTTTAAAGACCTAATTTTTCACGCCAAGTTGCTAGCAATGCGGTGGTATCCGAATCATTTGGATGAAATTTTGGTCTTAAAAAATCAAGTAACTCTGGAATTTGACGAGTCATAAAACCTTTACGACCATACATGAACTTAAGCATGTATTTCGTATCTTTCCAAGTTAATTTATCATCAGTCTTAAGTAACTTAGCAGTAAAATAAGACTGCGTTGCAAAGATTAATGCCATTGCAATAATCAAGGCTGTTGAACGCATAAAATAAGCTTTCGGACCTTGTCCGTACATACTTGTATACACATCAAATGCCACAGCTTTATGTTCATTTTCTTCAACTGCGTGCCACATCCACAAATGATACATAGTGTCGTCTTGGAACATGGCCTGAATTTCAGGGTTTTGTAAAAGTTCAGCTGCAATGGTCGATGTGAAATGCTCTAGAGCACAGGTTCCAGTTAAATCAATCATTTCTTTGGTATAGCCAAAAGGTTTCATCAATTTGGTTACAACAGCTGTACCCATCTTAATGACTTTTCCTGTTTGCTTTTCCATATGGCGCACATCATAACCATAAGCCTGCGCTGAAGCATTAAATGCTAAATGCTCTTTGGAGTGCATCGCTTCTTGACCAATAAAAGCACTAATTTCTTTTTGAAGATCTGGATCAGCAAGCTTTGGATCATTTCGAACAGCACGTGTACTATTTACAAAGAACTGCTCACCTTCTGGAAAAAGGGCCGATAATGCTGTCATAAAATGTGTTAATGCTGCATCATAATTTGCCCAATAACGTGGGACCTGAGCAAATTCAAAATCCATACGACGCACAGGGAAACTAGCGCCAGCACGATTGGAAATATTTACCTTAGCATTCATCTCAGACTCCTTTTAAGTGAATAGCTAATTCACATATAACTTTATTTATTTTCTTAATATTTATAATCATACGTCTTTCGAAGTACCAATTAAGTGCAGATGAGGACAGAGAAATATCAGATGAGGTCATTCATAGACACATAAAGGTGCAATATCTGCTCCATGATCTCTTTAAAATAGTTATAGAAAAATAAAAAAGGGCCACTATCGGCCCTTTATAAATCATGAATTAAATCTATAAACCTAATTTTGCTTTCCATGTTTTCAATAGACCAACGGTATCTAGATCATTTGGATGAAAGCCAGGTTTAAAGTAAGCTAACATTTCTTTAGCCATACCACTAATAATACCTTTAGATGGGCTATATCCGTATTTATAAATTACTGATAGTTCATCTAAATTCAACTTGTTATCTTGCTTTAATAAACGAAGCACAAAGGATGACTGAATCAAAAAGATTAAAGTCATAGCAAACACTAAAGAACTGGTTCGTAACGCATAAGCTTTTATGCCTTTACCAAACACACCTTCGTACACATCATAAGCTACGGCTTTATGCTCATTTTCTTCAATCGCATGCCAATACCACATTGTTGACATTGTCTCATCTGTCATAAGCTCTTGAATGTGCTTATTGACCAATAATTGCGACGCAATAGTAGCGGTAAAATGCTCAAGAGCCGTTGTAGCAGTCAAGTCAACCATTTCTTTTGTCATACCGAAAGGTTTGACAATTTTTACAAAAGTTTTAATGGCTGTTTGAATTGCCGTATCGGTAAATTTTTCTAACGTTTCTACATCATGGCCAAACTTTTGAGCAGAAGCATTGAAGTTTACATGCTCTTGAGTATGCATTGCTTCTTGCCCAATGAAAGCACTAATCTCTTTTTGGAGCGCTTCATCATCTTTAATAGCTGGGTGATAACGTACTGCTCGTACACTATCTATAAAGAATTTCTCACCAGCTGGAAACAATGCTGACAATGCAGTCATAAAATGTGTGAGTCCAGCAGAACCATTCATCCAATATTCTGGTACATCATTAAAGTCAAAATTCATACGACGTACTGGAAAGCTTGCACCTGCACGATTCGTAATATTCACTTTAGCATTCATACCCAAAGCTCCTTAGTAAGTAACCCTAGTTACTCAAACTTTATTGTTCGTTTTCTTGATTCTTATCATACAAATTTAATAAAAAGGATTAAGGGGAAATAAGGACATTGAAATATCAGTTAGGGCCAGCCTTTATAGTGGTTGTTAGACAATTAAGTATTAAAAAAAGCGATCTAAAAAGAGCGCTTTTTTTCACTGAAAGTGATTATGCAGTTACTTTCGCAACAACACCAGCACCTACAGTACGACCACCTTCACGGATCGCAAAACGTAGACCTGGGTCCATTGCGATTGGGTGGATTAATTCTACTGACATTTCAACGTTGTCGCCTGGCATAACCATTTCAACGCCGTCTTGTAATTGGATTGCACCAGTTACGTCAGTTGTACGGAAGTAGAACTGTGGACGGTAACCATTTAAGAATGGAGTGTGACGACCACCTTCTTCTTTAGAAAGTACGTATACTTCTGCGTCGAATTTAGTGTGCGGCTTGATTGTACCTGGTTTAGCAAGTACTTGACCACGTTGTACGTCTTCACGCTTAGTACCACGAAGTAAGATACCACAGTTCTCACCTGCACGGCCTTCGTCAAGAAGTTTACGGAACATTTCTACGCCAGTTACAGTTGTTTTAACTGTATCTTTAATACCAACGATCTCTACTTCTTCACCAACTTTAACGATACCAGCTTCTACACGGCCTGTTACTACAGTACCACGACCAGAAATTGAGAATACGTCTTCGATTGGCATTAAGAATGCTTTATCGATAGCACGTTCTGGTTCTGGAATGTAAGAGTCAAGCGCTTCAACAAGAGCAAGAACTGAAGACTCACCATATTGACCAGCATCGCCTTCCAACGCTTTAAGCGCAGAACCACGGATAACTGGAGTGTCATCACCAGGGAAGTCATAAGTAGAAAGAAGTTCACGAACTTCCATTTCTACTAATTCAAGTAATTCTTCATCATCAACAAGGTCACACTTGTTTAAGAATACGATGATGTAAGGTACACCAACCTGACGAGAAAGAAGGATGTGTTCACGAGTTTGTGGCATTGGACCGTCAGTCGCAGCACACACAAGGATCGCGCCGTCCATCTGAGCAGCACCAGTAATCATGTTTTTAACGTAATCGGCGTGGCCCGGGCAGTCAACGTGCGCGTAGTGACGAATTGGAGAATCGTATTCTACGTGTGAAGTATTAATTGTAATACCACGTGCTTTTTCTTCAGGTGCTGAGTCGATTTGTGAGTAATCTTTCGCTTCACCGCCGTAAGTTTTTGCACAAATTGTTGCAATCGCAGCAGTTAAAGTTGTTTTACCATGGTCAACGTGACCGATTGTGCCCACGTTTACGTGTGGCTTATTACGTTCAAACTTGGCTTTAGCCATGATGATCTTCCTTTATAAACTACTCATGGAGGGTCACCCCATGAGCACTTGGTTTTTAACTAAGAAATTAGTTTGGGCTTATAGTAATCGAAAGATTACTCGTCGTCACCTTTTTTACCGCCAGCTTGGAATTTAGCGATGATGCCTTCAGCCACGTTACGTGGAGTTTCAGCATATTTAGCAAATTCCATAGAGTAAGTCGCACGACCTTGAGACATAGAACGCATTTGAGTCGCGTAACCAAACATCTCAGCAAGAGGAACTTCTGCACGAATTGCTTTTGTTCCACCAGGAAGATCGTCCATACCTTGAACCATACCACGACGACGGTTTAAGTCACCCATGATATCGCCCATGTAGTCTTCTGGAGTTTCTACTTCAACTTTCATGATAGGTTCAAGAAGGATAGGATCCGCTTTCATGAAACCATCACGGAAGGCATAAGAACCTGCCATTTTGAACGATAATTCGTCAGAGTCGACGTCATGGTAAGAACCGTCGAATAATGTCGCTTTAATACCAACAACAGGGTAACCAGCCAATACACCATTCTTCATACGTTCTTGAATACCTTTGTCAACCGCGCCAAAGAATTCTTTAGGTACTACACCACCAACAACTTCTTCAACGAATTGGTATTCTTTACCAGCTTCTTCAACATCAAGCGGTTCAAGACGTACATATACGTGACCAAACTTACCTTTACCACCAGTTTGACGTACGAACTTACCTTCTTGTTCAACAGACTTTTTGATCGTTTCACGGTAAGCAACCATTGGTTTACCAATGTTAGCTTCAACACCGAATTCACGCTTCATACGGTCAACAATGATGTCAAGGTGAAGTTCACCCATACCAGCAATAATTGTCTGACCAGATTCTTCGTCTGTACGAACACGGAACGACGGATCTTCTTTAGCCAAACGACCTAAAGCGATAGACATTTTTTCTTGGTCTGCTTTAGTTTTTGGTTCAACAGCCAATGAAATTACTGGCTCTGGGAATTCCATACGCTCAAGAGTAATGATGTTTTTCTCATCACATAATGTATCACCAGTTGTAACGTCTTTAAGACCTACACACGCTGCGATATCACCTGCACGGATTTCATCAAGATCTTGACGCTCGTTCGCATGCATTTGCACGATACGACCGATACGTTCACGCTTAGCTTTAACTGGGTTATAAACCGGATCACCTTGTTTAAGAACACCAGAGTAAACACGTACGAATGTTAAGTTACCTACGAATTTGTCGTTCATGATTTTGAACGCAAGCGCAGAGAACGGAGCTTCGTCAGATGCTTCACGAGACGCTTTAGTTTCGTCTTTGTCGTCAAGGATACCTTCGATCGCTTTAACTTCTGTAGGTGATGGTAAGAATTCAATTACAGCATCCAACATACGTTGAACACCTTTGTTCTTGAACGCAGAACCACAAAGCATTACTTGAATTTCAGAAGCTAATGTACGAGCACGTAAACCAGCGATGATGTCTTCTTTAGAAAGATCACCTTCTTCTAGGTACTTGTCCATTAATTCTTCAGAAGCTTCAGCCGCAGCTTCAACCATTTTTGTACGCCATTCGTTAGACGTATCAACTAGGTCAGCTGGGATATCAGCATATTCAAACTTCATACCTTGAGATGCTTCATCCCAGATAATCGCTTTCATTTCGATAAGGTCAACAACACCCTGGAATGTATCTTCAGCACCAATTGGCACAACGATAGGAACAGGATTACCACCTAAACGAGTTTTAACTTGCTCAACAGCACGGAAGAAGTTTGCACCAGTACGGTCCATCTTGTTCACGAATGCTAAACGAGGCACTTTATATTTGTTCGCTTGACGCCATACAGTTTCAGACTGAGGTTGTACACCACCTACAGCACAGTAAACCATGCACGCACCGTCAAGAACACGCATAGAACGTTCAACTTCGATTGTGAAGTCTACGTGTCCCGGGGTGTCAATTACGTTGATACGGTGTTGTTCGAATTGGTTACCCATACCAGACCAGAAACAAGTCGTAGCCGCAGAGGTAATTGTAATACCACGCTCTTGCTCTTGTTCCATCCAGTCCATTGTTGCTGCACCGTCGTGTACTTCACCAATTTTGTGAGATACACCTGTGTAGAACAAAATACGTTCAGTTGTAGTTGTTTTACCTGCGTCAATGTGCGCAGAAATACCGATGTTACGGTAACGAGTAATTGGGGTTTGGCGAGCCATGATGTCTACATTCCTAAATGTTATATTTAAAACAGGACGCACCAATTAAATTGATGCGCGCGAATATCCAAACAGGCAACTTAAATACCTGCAAAGCCCCCACTTTGATAGAGAGCAATGTTGAATCGAGCTGCTGTACGCATGAATATTCTCCTGAATAAGGCCTGTTTTATCCGCTTAGAAACGGTAGTGAGAGAAGGCTTTGTTAGCTTCAGCCATACGGTGCACATCTTCACGTTTTTTGATTGCTGCACCTTTACCTTCAGCTGCATCAAGCAACTCACCAGCAAGACGTAAAGCCATCGTTTTTTCAGAACGCTTAGCAGCAGCATCTACTAACCAACGCATAGCTAAGGCAGTACGACGGGATGGGCGCACTTCCATAGGTACTTGATAAGTAGCACCACCAACACGGCGTGCTTTTACTTCAACCATAGGACGAACTTTTTCAAGAGTAGTCTCGAAAAATTCAACTGGGTCTACTTTGTTTTTTTCTTGAACGCGTTCTAAAGCACCGTAAACGATACTTTCTGCAATAGATTTTTTACCATCTTGCATTACGTGGTTCATGAATTTAGCGATTGTTTGGCTGCTAAATTTTGGATCTGGAAGGATCTCACGAGCAGCGACTACGCGACGTCTTGGCATTTTAATACACCTAATAATATGACACTTCAGGATGATCCAGCAGTTTGTACAAGTGTCATGTACACGACGCTGGCCTTACTATACGTCGCTTGAATTACAAATCTATGAAGAATTCAAACAAGCGAAACGCTAAAGGGCTTATTCGACTAGTTTCCTAGAATTACTTCTTAGGACGCTTAGTACCGTATTTAGAACGTGATTGATTACGATCTTTAACACCAGCACAGTCTAATGAACCACGAACGGTATGGTAACGTACACCCGGTAAGTCTTTAACACGACCACCACGGATAAGAACAACACTGTGCTCTTGTAAGTTATGGCCTTCACCACCGATGTAGCTAGACACTTCAAAACCTGAAGTTAAGCGAACACGGCAAACCTTACGCATAGCTGAGTTAGGTTTTTTAGGTGTAGTTGTATAAACACGTGTACAAACACCACGACGTTGTGGACAAGCCTTCAACGCAGGAACTTTGGATTTTTCAACCAAAGTCGTACGACCCTTACGGATCAACTGATTCGTTGTTGCCATATGGCAATTCTCCCGTTATTAAAAAACCTTAAAAAGAAAATACCTCTTTTTAAGGGCACATAATTGTAAGCCAAGATGCAAAAATGGTCAACACGGCAATACTTACCAAATGTTGACCATATCAATGTTTGACAGCACGATTTACAAATTTAAATAGAGGCTATTTTTACTTTTTAAACCTTCACTTTGTAAGCGTATTGTTAAGAGTATTTTTTATCTTGCAGTATATCATCATCTTTCTCTGGAGTTAGAGCAGGCTTTTGTTCAGTATGCTCATGTTCTGTCACATGTTTGTCAGCGAGTTTTTCTAAGCCCTGATGAACATTTTCCTGAACTTTCTCTTCACTTTTTTCGCTTTCTGTAGATTTTAACACAATAGATACTTTAGAGATTACCTCGTGGTTTTCTACTTTATGATGATGAGCAGCATGAATGTTGCCATCTTCACCTACATTTAAAAGTCTTGGGCTTGCTTTTTGAATGAGTGTAACCGCAGCATAATAAGCCTGTAGTGGAGATAAATGCTCACTTGGATGTTCGTTTAAATAATGTCTTGCAGCTCCAAAAATTGCTTGAGCTTTATGGCCTACATCTTCTTGTAATTTCCAGCTGTATACCGCGCTTAAAACAGCTCCCGCAACTGGCGTAAACTTACCAAAAGTAGACAGTTTAGGAATACGGTTTAACCACTCCCATTTAAACTCACCATCTTCATCTGTTAGCCATTTTTTCAAAGTATCTATATCTGTGGTTGAACCTAATACTTGCTGAAATTGATGAATATCTTGAGTTTCCAACATATTTCGCAATGTTTTTAAAGCCAACAAGAGAGTTTGTTTCTCTGCAATCAGGCTAATGTCAACTTCTTTAAAAATAAACTCAACAACATCTTGGTCTGCTACCTCCAGCAGATCAAAGCCATGTGACCTTCCTGTCTGGTAAATAGTTCTTAAGACCAAAACCAATGATACTGGAATATCTACAGCTGCACCAACAACGCCTGATACACCTGTAATTGCACCTTGTACAGTCGCAATGAGCTTGTTTTGTTCTATAAGCGCCTGACTTAGACGTTGAGAACGACCTGTATCTTTAGTTAATTCAAATAAATCTTTAGCACCCGCTTCTTCTAGGATTTTTTCAGTTAAGGTACTTTTTGAACTAAAGTCATTTAACCAATTAAATAAATGGCCTGAGATTTTTTCATCCCAATCTGGCGAAAGAAATGTAGCAACACCATTTACTTTTTTAAAATGTCGACCAAATACCTGACGTGTGACTTTTGGTAAATGTTCTCTTAGCATTTGTTGAGGACTTTCATATTGCTCAACTTCAAATGGGCTTTTTGTTCTCGATCTACCTTCAACAGTTTTTCCAGTTGGGATTGGTTCAATTACCTTACTGACGTCACCTGATTGGTTCTGTTGCAAGATACTCAATCCTGTAGAACTGAGCTTTTTAGCCACTCCGAAGACCTGAGAAAACAAATTGTCAGATTGATTATTATTAAATTTTGTCATCAAGTACCTCGATTTTTTAATTTATCTAATTAGAGATAAATACTAGGTGGAATGTGGATTTATCTCAACTTGAATGTGTGTATTTTAGTTAACCCTAAATGCAACATACTATGTATTTGGTTATTTTTTTTAAATGTAAAATTGTCATAAAGATTTGCCATAAGAAATAAAAATCCTTTCTGCTATCATGTTAACAACGAAAAACATGAGTCCCGTTTTCTTACAGCTATATTCTCCTATTCATTTTCATAGCTGTTGAACACGATAGACTCTTAAATATCACCATAAAGGGACCTGTAGATGAAACGTGTTGTAATCACTGGTATGGGTATTAACTCATGTATCGGTAACTCTTTAGAAGCA
Source organism: Acinetobacter sp. 1542444 (assembly GCF_000581835.1). Classification (NCBI taxonomy): domain Bacteria; kingdom Pseudomonadati; phylum Pseudomonadota; class Gammaproteobacteria; order Moraxellales; family Moraxellaceae; genus Acinetobacter; species Acinetobacter sp. 1542444. Next base: position 515,787 of record NZ_JEYA01000002.1, read on the forward strand.
GTTACTCATTCACTTCAAAATGGAATCTCCGGGACACGTTTTAACCCAACTTATGCTGAACTCAATTTTAAAAGTCATGTCAGCGCTGCTGCAGAACAAGACTTTGATAATATCGACCGTAAATTAAAACGCTTCATGGGCGTATGTGCGATGTATGCATACAACGCTGCTGTAGCTGCAGTTGAACATGCAGGCCTTACTCCTGAACAACTTGCTGGTAATCCACGTTATGGTATTGCAGGTGGTTCAGGTGGTGGCTCAACTGCTTCTGTTGTTGAAATGACAGAATTATTAGAGACTAAAGGCGCACGTAAAGTGGGTCCATTCTTCGTACCACGTAACATGTCAAACACCATTACTGCAAACGTAGGTGTTGCATTTAAACTACAAGGTATTTCACATACTATTACAAGTGCTTGCGCAACTTCTGCAGATGCAATTGGTTATGCGTACAACTTAATCCAACTTGGCAAACAAGACCTTATGCTTGCTGGTGGCGGTGAAGAAGATCACTGGTCTCAAAGTTTATTGTTTGATGCAATGGGCGCACTTTGCTCGAAATATAACGACACTCCAGAAACAGCATCTCGCCCATATTCAGCAGACCGTGACGGCTTCGTTATTGCTGGCGGTGGTGGTTTCGTAGTACTTGAATCACTTGAGCACGCGCAAGCACGTGGTGCGAACATTTTAGCTGAAGTAGTAGGTTATGCTGCGAACAGTGATGGCGCGGACATGGTTGCTCCAAGTGGTGAAGGTGCTACACGTTGTGTATTAATGGCACTTGAAGAAGCTAAGCAACATGGCGTAGAGAAAATTGACTATGTAAATACACATGGTACTTCTACTCCAGCGGGTGACATTACAGAACTTAAAGCAATGGAACGTGCATTTGGTGAAGGTAACGTACCTCCTCTTAGCTCAACCAAATCTATGACAGGTCATAGCTTGGGTGCGGCTGGTGTACAAGAAGCTATTTACTCTGTGCTAATGATGCAAAATGACTTTATTGCACCAAACATCAACGTGACTGAACTTGATGAAGGCGCAAAACCTTTTGATATCGTACTTGAAAAACGTGATGCAAAATTGAATACTGTAATGAGTAACAGTTTTGGCTTTGGCGGTGTTAACGCTTGCCTTATTTTCAAGAAGTGGGATGCATAATCCCACCTAGGATTATCGATGGATGCACCTTCTGATGCTTTTTTGTGGGTAAAAGCATTACATATTATTGCCGTGGTTTGCTGGTTCGCTGCTTTGTTCTACTTACCACGTCTATATGTTTATCATGCTATGAGTGAAGACGCTGCAAGTCATCAACGCTTTGAGGTAATGGAACGCAAGTTGTATCGTGGAATTATGTGGCCTTCGATGATTGCTACATTAATTACCGCCCATTTCCTTGTAGAGTGGGGTGATGCAACTCGACATTACCATCAAGCCACATGGTTTTACCTCAAAGTTGGATTAGTGGCTTTATTAGTGATTTATCATTTAGTATGTGGCTATTATCGTAAAAAGCTCATCGGAAATGCTCACTATAAATCACATAAGTTCTGGCGCTTTTTTAATGAAATGCCAACCTTAATTTTATTTGCTGTTGTGATTTTAGTTGTTGTAAAGCCTCAGTTTTAACTGGGGCTTTTGCTTTTCTTATCCAAGAATTCTTTTATTCATCCTAATAAAATGCACAATCTATTCAAACAATTATATTTTTCAAAACAGAACTATAAAATTAATCAATACCCTACCTCTTTATTTAGCAACACATGATCTATAGTATGCTAAAGAAATAGATGAACTCATTTAATGGCAAAGCTATGCTAACTTTTAATGCCTTTAAACGCTTAATCCATACACCATTTATTCTTATTACCCTTTTTATTTTCCGTCACTTAAAAAAATATCCGATTAGACATTTGACTGCTCAAGAAAAAATATTAGCGCAAATGGTTTTCGGTGACATGCTTGATTGTGAACGGCCTAAAATTATTGCTACGCGCTACCTCCCTTGGCAGAGTTGCGGTATTTTTATGGCTCCCAATGGGAATATTTATGTCAATCCTGCTGATTACAGTGAAAATTACGCTCTAGAGTCTAAGTTTATGCAGGGTATTTTTATTCACGAACTCACCCACGTCATGCAATATCAAAAAGGCATTCATGTACTAGTTAAAGGTGCTTTATTACAATCAGCCTATTACCTCAGCTTTAAAAGTTACAATCCCTACAAATATACCTACCACCCTGACAAGGCATTTAGTACGTATAATATTGAACAGCAAGGCGAAATTGCGCGCGATATTTGCTCTGGAAAAATCCCAAATATTATCTGTTCACCTCAACTTCATTTGTAACTAAATAATCAATCTCGCTTTGAACGTAACATTTTTTGCGTAATGTAAATGAGAATTCTTATAAATCAGAAATACTTATCTAAACTATAAAAGTGCGCTTATTCAATTCAAATTATTGAAAAAAATAGAACAGACTTATTCCAAATTAGCTTGTGATAAGGCAGTATACAAACAATAAAAATAATGAAGCCTGTTTCTATTCTATACAGAAAATCTCGTTATTTTTACGCAGAAAATATGGGATTGGTATATATTATTGATCTTGACATTTTTGTTTACTATTTTAATTGTTTACTATCGTATCATACACATCGTTGAAAAATTATATCCATAAAAATCAACACTGTGTGTATCTATATTCGTTATGATCTAGGATTAGGTTTGAATGAAAAGTTTTAAAGTTGCCCTTGCTCAGTTTTCTCCGCATATTGGCAATATTGACTCAAACACCCAAAAGATGATTGAGCAAGTAAATCAGGCGAAAAAACAAGACGCTGACCTGATTATTTTTCCCGAGCTTTCTGTTATTGGTTATCCAGCTGAAGATCTATTGTTACGTCCAAATTTAAATAAACGTATGCAAAAGGCTTTTGCACAACTTGCCGAAGTTAAAGATATTGTTATGGTTTTCGGGTTCGTAAACCAGACAGAAGATGGTCAACGTTATAATTCTGCTGCTGTCATGAAAGACGGTCAAGTTTTAGGTGTTTTTAACAAACACAATTTACCAAACTATGGCGTCTTTGATGAAAAACGCTATTTCCAAAAAGGCCATCAGCACTTAGTTTTTGAATATCTTGGGCATAAGTTTGGTGTATTAATTTGTGAAGATATCTGGTCAATTAATACGGTTAAACAGTTGAGCCAATTAAATGTTGATACTGCTCTTGTACTCAACTCATCACCATATGAAGTCGGCAAACCACAACACCGTATACAGACCTTAAGTGAACTTGCAAAACAACTTCATCTAAATATTGTTTACGTTAACCAAGTGGGCGGACAAGACGATTTAATTTTTGATGGTACAAGTTTTGTCAGTAATCAAAATGGTGAGATTGCTTTACAAGCACCGAGCTTTAAAGAAGACATTTATATTGCTGAATTTGACCGTGATACAAAGTTATATAAAGTCACTGAATCTGCTCCTGCATTAGAAACATTTGCAGAAATCTATCAAGGTTTAGTCATGGCAACTCGTGACTATGTAGAGCGCTCAGGCTTCCCAGGTGTGATTCTGGGTCTTTCTGGTGGTATCGACTCTGCCCTTACACTTGCGATTGCTGTGGATGCAATCGGTGCAGAAAAAGTGCAAGCTGTAATGATGCCTTATACTTACACTTCTCAAATTAGTGTAGAAGATGCGGCTGAACAAGCTCGCCGTATGGGTGTGACTTTCGGTATTGCTGAAATTCACTCAATCGTAAATAGCTTCATGCAAACGCTGTATCCTTTCTTTGGTAATTCACCAGCTGATGCAACTGAAGAAAATTTACAAGCGCGTGCTCGTGGTACATTGCTTATGGGGTTATCAAACAAGTTTGGTAATTTAGTCCTTGCTACAGGGAATAAATCTGAACTTTCAGTTGGCTACTGTACGCTTTATGGTGATATGGTTGGTGGCTTTGCGGTTCTAAAAGATGTTTATAAAACTATTGTATTTGAATTAGCAAAATACCGTAACAGCTTAAGCGAAACCCCTGTGATTCCTGAGCGTGTGATTACCCGCCCACCTTCAGCAGAACTTCGCCCAGATCAAAAAGACCAAGACTCTTTACCAGCATATGATGTATTGGATGCCATCCTTTACGCATACATTGAAGAAGATTTAGGTCAGGCCGACATTATTGCCAAAGGTTTTGATAAAGAAGTTGTTGAAAAAGTCATCCGTTTAGTTGATCGTAATGAGTACAAACGTCGTCAAGGTGCGATTGGCCCGAGAATTACCTCTCGTGCATTTAGTCGCGAACGACGTTATCCGATTGTCAACGGTTGGACAGCGAATGACTGAGCAGAAAAACTCATCAAAAACTACAGCACTTGCTCAAGCACTTTTGCTTGAGCAGGTGGAATTTTTCAAAAAACAATTATCTATAGAAAACTCACCTATTTATTTTCAGCAGTTCATTCAGTTGTTTATGCAACATGCTGACGAAATCAAGCTACATGAGGTTGTTGATTTAGAGCAACTACAAGCCGTTGTGAAACGCTATGCTTTTGAAATGCAGCTAGGTGCTGGTTTACTTGAGTTTATTGGGGAAATCGCGCAGCGTATTTATTTATCTGCTATGAAGTCTCCAATTCAGTTACAAGACTTGGTCTCTGACCACCAATTTGAAATGTGGCTTTCTAAATTTTTAGAAATGGAACATATTCCTCATTATCTCAATCAGTTTTTAAGAACTAGCCCTTCTGTACAACAGCTTTGCCAATATATTGCAACCTCGACTCTAGAACAAAAATTACCAAAACTTCTAACTGCATCTAGAGTAGATGACTACCATTTTGAATGGCAACATAAGCTCAAAAAATTCTCTTTTTTACAGCAACAACGTCTTGAGCATAAGCTTGAAACGTGGATTGCCAGCTTTATTCATGAACAACTGACAGAATTAAGCCTTTTATCGGCTGAAGATTTAGAAAGCTTAGTACGTCATATCTGGGAAGATATTAGACATAAAAAAATCTATGAGTTTATGAAACAGCTCACTCCTCTCGATGTTGAGGAGTTCTTTGTTTTAATTTATGAATACTGGAAAGAATTAAGACAGTCACAATTTATGCAAGGTCTTATTTTGTATGGTGTCGAAGTTTTTTATGATTTTTATAAAGACCAAAGTTTATTTGAAGTATTAAGTGCAATTGGTTTATCCGAAACTGACTTACAAACTGAAGCTTTACGTTTTTATCCAAAAGTTATGGATGCCTTTAATGAACACGGTATTTTAGAACCTTTACTTCAAGCGCTTTTAGCTCCTTTTTATCAAAGTTCAAAAACACTCGATATGATTGAAAAACATTTTAATGAGTAAAAAATAGATAAAAAGAAACCACGCAGGAGCGTGGTTTTTAAAATGGTGGCTATGACGAGACTTGAACTTGTGACCCCCGCATTATGAGTGCGGTGCTCTAACCAACTGAGCTACATAGCCGTAAACTGTGTGCGCATTATCTATAGTTCTGTATAGCAGGTCAATAGGTAAAAACCCTTAATGCCTATCAATTGAACAAATAAGATTCAGATCATCATTATTTGTTCTTTTTTTAGCATTTTTTGCTTTAAACAATTGATCGGCCACAGAAATATATTAAAGATCTAATACTAGTTTTTTACCTTTAGCTCTCGACACACAAATCATCATGCTCTTCTGTGAAGCCTTTTCTGCATCACTTAAGTATTGATCGAAATGCTCTGCTTCGCCTTCTAAAATAGCAGTTTCACATGTACCGCATACGCCTTCGCGACATAAGCATTCCACATCAATATTTAATGTTTCAATAGCTTGTAAAATCGTCTGATTACTTTGTACTTCAATTTCTTGATTAGATTTGGCAAGTACCACTGTAAATGCTTCACCATCTTCAGGAACTGTTGAGGCAAATTGTTCCCAGTGAATGTATTCATCGCGGTAACGGTGCTTATTACAGCAATCAATCACAGCATCAATCATGGGTTTCGGCCCACAGACATACACATGTGTGCCTTTAGGTTGTGATGAAATCAGTTCATCCAGCTTCAATGAGCAACCTTCTGAGTCAACATAGCTAAATACATGTTCTGCATGTTTCTCCTTTAACTCATCTAACAAAGCCGCATGTTCAGGCGAGCGATAAGCATAATGTAGCTCAAAATCTGCACCGCGTGCTGCAAGCTCATCCATTTGAGGCAAGAATGGTGTAATGCCAATTCCACCTGCAATTAAAATATGTTTATTCCCTGTTTCGGCTAATGGAAATAAATTTTTTGGTTCTGAAATCTGAATTTCACAGCCTTCATTGCATTGATCATGCATAAACACTGAACCACCATTACCTTCCACATCTTTACGAACGCAGACTTGGTAAGTCGATAGGTCTTGTGTACAACTCATCAATGAATATGCATTTGAAAGCTGTTCATTCATTTTGACAATAATATGGCTTCCCCCACTAAATCGAGGAAAGTTCTGCCCATCTTGACGTTTGAACGTAAACCGTTTGATTAAAGGGGTTAGTTGCTCCACATGAGTAACAACCGCTGGGAACATTTCATAATGACTAGCCATATTAGAATCCTTCTTTTACCGCATATTCTTGTTGTTAGGGCTTATCCTTAAAGCCCTAAACACATGTATTTAATGGTCATGAATTCTTCAAGACCATACTTTGAGCCTTCACGCCCAACACCTGATTGTTTCACACCACCGAATGGTACAACTTCATTTGAAATTGCTGTGGCATTCATGCCGACCATTCCATATTCAAGCTGTTCTGATACTCGCCATAAACGTGAAATATTTTCGCTATAAACATACGCAGCCAAACCGAAGATCGTGTCATTTGCTTGAGAAACGACGTCTGCTTCATCTGTAAAGCGAATAAGCGGCGCAACTGGACCAAAAATTTCTTCTTGGACAATTTCCATTGTACGGTCAACGTTCGTTAGAACTGACGGCTCATAAAAGGTTTGCCCTAAAACATGCTGTTTACCGCCGCAAGCAATTTTAGCGCCTTTGCTCACTGCATCATCAATCAACTGCTGTGCTTTCAAAACTGCTTTTTCATTAATTAATGGACCAATTTGCACATCATCTTCAAGTCCATTACCGACTTTAAACTTTTGTACTTCTTGTACAAACTTCTCGGCAAAAGCTTGATAAATATTGTCGTGTACATAAATGCGGTTAGCACAAACACAGGTCTGGCCTGCATTACGGAACTTGGCAAAAATCGCGCCTTGTACAGCTTTATCTAAATCGGCATCGTCAAACACAATCAGAGGCGCATTACCGCCTAACTCAAGCGCCAATTTTTTAATGGTGCTTGAACACTGCTGCATCAATAAACGGCCCACTGGAGTTGAGCCAGTAAAAGTCAATTTCTTCACTTTTTCATGCGAAGTAAATACAGAACCAATTTCTTGTGATTTACCTGTAACAACGTTAATCACACCAGCCGGAATACCTGCTTTTTCTGCAAGCTTCGCAATCGCTAAAGCACAATAAGGCGTTTCATTCGCTGGCTTAATCACGACCGTACATCCAGCTGCTAAAGCTGGTGCTGCTTTACGGGTAATCATGGCGATTGGGAAATTCCACGGCGTAATCGCAGCCACCACACCCACAGGTTCTTTACTGATAATAAAACGCTGCTGATTATTGACGGTTGGAATCACATCACCATAAATACGCTTACCTTCTTCGGCAAACCATTGAATAAATGATGCAGCATAACGCACCTCACCTTTCGCTTCTGCCAAAGGTTTACCTTGTTCAATGGTCATGATTAAAGCAAGTTCATCGGTATGTTCGAGAACCAGTTTGTACCAAGCCAATAAAATATCTGCACGGTTTTGAGCAGTTAAAGCCTTCCAACTTTGCAAAGCTATATAAGCAGCCTCAACAGCCTGTGTCGCTTCGGCCACTCCCATATTAGGAATTGTGCCAATTTCTTCACCTGTTGCAGGGTTAGTCACTGGAACCGTTGCATTTGACTGTGCAGCTAACCATTGCCCATTAATGTAGGCTTGTTGCTGAAATAATTCAGTACTTTGTAAACTCGACATATCATCTTCCTAACTGAAGAATCAGGTGTAAGTCATCTTTACACCTGAATAAATCCATTTGTTTTATTTGTGATGCTGCGCCACTAAATGTTGGAAGTAAGCAATACCATGTTCACTAATTCCTGAACGTTGCTTATCAGTCATAATACGGCCTTGACCTCGATAACCACGTGATTTCAAACCACGTTGTACGCTTTCGACCAAGTTCAAATCTTCAGGACGGAATACATTGCGATACCACTCAATCAAATCTTTCTGATCTTGAGTGAGTTCTTCGTTCGTGAAGTAAATATCGTAATGCTGCAAAGTCGTTTCTGCATCTACTGGGAACTCATAGATCACAGTCATGAAATTGCTGCCCGGTGGTACGTTGAACATCGTGCAAGGCCAAGTCCAGAAACCGTGAAATTCAGGATCTGTTACTGATGGATCAAGCTTAAATGACTTCTCAGATGAGCGAGCAAAGCCATATTGCAATGTCCAGTTCTGATGTGTGGTATGCCAATATTTATCAACTTGTACGGAGTCAGCAAAACCAGGATGCGCTGGTCCACAGTGATAGCACTCTAGATAGTTATCAACAATCACTTTCCAATTTGCTGGAGTTTCTGTCACAAAACGTGCTGCCAGTTTCAAATCTTTAATTACGCTACATGCTTGATTTAAACGCTCAGCAAATTCCGGAAGTTGATCTTCTACGCAAGTTGCATTTTCATCCATATTAATGAAAACAAATCCTGCATATTCCTCAACTTTTAAAGGCACCATGCTTGAGTTTTCTTTATCGAAAGATTCAACGTGGTCACAGTTACGTGCCAAAGCTAAGCTACCATCTAGCTTAAAAGTCCAAGCATGATATGGGCAAGTAATTACATTTTTTGCTTTACCACTGCCACTTAAAAGCTCGTGACCACGATGTGGACACACATTATAAAACGCACGTAAAACGCTATCTTTACCACGAATGATGACAATATTTTCACCAATTACTTTACGGGTAATATAGTCATTCGGTTGTGCCAATTCACTGCCATGTGCAACACAAATCCAGCTTTTAGCAAAGATTGCTTCTTTCTCATGCTCAAATACTTGCGATGAAGTATAGAAAACTTTAGGGAAAGTCCATGCAACATCTGGGTTTGCGCAAAAATCTTCAGGTAATTTTTCAACTGCACTCATGTTATTACTCCATTAAATTCTTTTCGTCCAAATGACTCGATATTAAATTCATATCTTTTCGACACTGCCAAACATGCGACGTATCGCACTCAGCATGTTTTGATATAACTGTTGAACTTCAGGACAGTCACGCATCAGACGTAAACTGCCATGTAATAAACCTTTGCCTAAATGGAACTCGTTAGGGATACCTACTTGTTCCAATTTTTGGGTAAGGAAATAACCGTCATCACTTAAAGGGTCATATTCTGCAACCGCCACAAAACTTGTAGGCATATCTGAAAAATCAGTTGCCAATAAAGGTGCTAGACGTAAATCCTGCCAATCTTGTGAATTCGGTGCATACTCCTTTAAATAAAAATGCATATCTTCCGTTGTGAGTAACGGCGCATGGGCATGCTTTTGTGCGGCTGGTGTATCAAGTGCTGTAGTTAAACACGGATAAACCAAAGCCAGACCTTGAGCTTGTAAACCACTATGCTGTAGATGCACTGCAAGGGCTGCTGCTAAGTTACCGCCTGCGCTATCGCCTGCTAGAACGATATTTTCACTATCAATCTGCCAGTCAGAACCATGTTGTTTAAGCCATTGATAAACTTCTAAACAATCTTCAAAAGCTGCTGGAAAGCGATGTTCTGGTGCCATGCGGTAATCCACACCAATGACAACTGCATTTAGGTCCTGACATAAATAACTGGTAATAAACTCATGTGAATCGAGTCCACCGACCATCCAACCGCCACCATGTAAATACAACACACATGGCCAACCAGCTTCAGGTCGTTTAGTTTTTGGTGAATAGATGCGAACAGGTACAGGATGCTCTGCATTTGCAACAACTCGGTCTTCTACTTCGATCTTGCCATCACGAGGCAAAGTGTAGTGTCGACACATCGCGTCATAGGCCGCGCGGACTGAGTCAATATCTGCATCTGCTGGTGAATAAATGCTGCTCCAATACACAAGGCTTTGCATTTCTTCACTTAAAACATACGTGGTCTGTTCACATGTAGTCATTACCGTTCCCTCTAGCTGGTTTTTCTGTCCAGTTTGATTGAGCTTGCAAGCTCAAGCTGCATCCGTTTTGCATGTTCATCTTGAGTCTGGTTTAAACCAATTTCCACATCATCATAACCTTGTTGCTCAATTAAATGTGATGGGACTTTGGCATAATCCTGAATCAACCATTTCACTAAACCATAGGTTTGAATCAGAATAATCACAATGAATGGTAAAGCCGTCACAATAGTTGCTGTTTTCATTGTGTCTAAAGGTGCCTTACTAAAGATCATGGCAATTGGAACCAAAGTCAGCATGACACACCAGAACAGACGTGCGTTTGGCGATGGATCTTGCCCTTCACTTAAACCGCGTGTACATGTTGCTGAAACCGCATACCCAACCGCATCCATATGTGCTGCCAAGAACACCACCATAATGCCGAGGAAAATCCACATCATCAGCTTTCCAGCAGGTAATAGGCTGAGCAATTGACCAATTGCAACCTCACCACCCTGTTGGCTTAAGATTTGCGGTACATTTACAGCCCCATGAATAAAGCTATAAACACTGTAGTTTTCAAACACACCAAAGATGAACCAAAGACCAACACTGCCACCAATCACCATGGCAAAGATCACTTCTTTAATGGTACGGCCTTTAGAAACACGTGTTACAAACAGTGCCACACCCGGTGCATATGAAATCCACCATAACCAGTAGAAAACAGTCCATTCACGAGTAAACTTGCCATCACCCATTGGGTCGGTAAACAGACTCATATCAACAAAGTTGGTTGCCATTAACCCGAAACTCATTAATGAATTATTCAAAATGAATTGAGTTGGACCAAAGCACAGTACATAAATCGCAAATAACACCACGCCTAAACACACCATGTGACTTAAACGTTGCATGCCTTTATCCATACCTACATACGAACTAAGTGCAAACAGAACCGAAACACCCAAAATAATGATGACCTTAGTCATAAAAGTATTTGGGATACCTGTGAGCTGAGACAAAATATTGGTAAATGTCACAGCAGTGAGTACCAATGAAATCGTCAATGCGCCAAACATACAAAGCAAAAACATTAAGTCGACTAAACGACCAACCACACCAGTTGATTTAAAGCCTGTCACAGCTTCAATCACTGAAGCTAAACTTAAACCTTTGTTTTTTCTCACATGGTAGCTGTAGCACAAAGAAATTGATGCCAAAGCATAAATTGCCCATGCACTTAAACCCGAGTGAAAAAACGAGTAAGCCACGCTATATTTCAATGCTTCTGCTGACTCAGGCGGTAAGCTCAAACCAGGTGTTTGATAATAGTAAGCCCAGTCCAAAAAGCCCCAGTACAGTGTAGAAGACCCAATACCTGACAAAATGAACATAAATATCCATGACATCGTGGTGTATTGAGGCTTTCCTTCACCGAGTTTAATTTTGCCGTATTTACTAAAAGCTAGACCAAAAGTAAAAATAATGGCTAAAAAAGCAAACAGTAATACTGGGGTGGTAAATACCGATGTCGTCCACTGCATCCATGTTGCAGCGATCTTGATCGACTCTTGCGAATAAATCGCCAAACCAGCAACTGAAATAAATACAAACAGTAAACTGGTTACGGCAAGAACTTTATCCGTATAAATTTTTGTGTTTTGATTATCCATATCCATACATCCATTTTTGGATGGCGTTATTCCATAGCGAACACGTCCATTTTAATTTGGGCTACACACGATGCAATTGCATCTCCTACCTCATAAGTTTTTGCCTGACCGCCGACATCGGCTGTCTTTGGCCCATTAATTAATACATGCTCAATCGCCTGCATAATGTCCTGACCTGCTTGAATGCAACGTTCGTCTTCTTCACCAAAGAATTCGAACATCATGGCACCCGACCAAATCGCAGCGATTGGATTGGCAATTTGTTTACCGTAAATATCTGGTGCTGAACCATGTACAGGTTCAAACAATGATGGGAATTTTCTTTCTGGGTTTAAATTTGCCGAAGCAGCCAAACCAATAGTTCCTGTACATGCAGGGCCTAAATCGGAAAGAATGTCGCCAAATAAATTCGATGCAACAACCACATCAAAGCGTTCAGGTTGTAAAACAAAACGAGCTGCTAAAATATCAACGTGCTGTTTATCGGCCTGAATTTGTGGATATTGTTTTGCCATCGCATCCACACGTTCATCCCAATAGGGCATGCTGACCGCAATACCATTAGACTTGGTCGCTGCTGTAATTTTTTTCGCGTCACGCTGATTTGCAAACTCAAATGCATAACGCAAAATGCGATCTACACCATGACGCGTAAATACAGCTTCTTGTAAAACAAACTCTCGATCTGTTCCTTCAAAAGCCTTACCACCAATGGCTGAATATTCACCTTCACTGTTTTCACGGACCACGTAGAAGTCGATATCGCCCGGTTTTTTACCTACTAAGGGACATTTCACACCCGGCATTAAGCGCACTGGACGTAAATTCACATATTGGTCAAAACCACGACGGAACTGGAGCAGCGAACCCCAAAGCGAAATATGGTCCGGCACTTTATCTGGCCAGCCTACAGCGCCAAAATAAATTGCATCGTAGCCCTGCAAAGTTTCAAACCAGTCATCTGGCATCATTTTGCCGTGCTCAAGGTAGTAATCGCAGCTTGCCCAATCGAAAACATCTAACTGAAGCTCAATACCATGCTTCTCTGCTGCTGCCTTTACAACCTTAATGCCTTCTGGTAGAACTTCTAAACCAATGCCATCGCCTGCAATCGTGGCAACTTTATATCTTTTTGCCATAAGCTTCCTTCACACCTTCGACTAATATCCTTGTATGGCTTAAACATGATGTTTTAAGCAAAAATGATCAACAACAGAACTATCACTCCAATGGACACGGATCGTGAACAATCTACCTAACCTATCGGATTTAAAGGTTTTTTGCACAGTCGCCAAACTAAAAAGTTTTGTCGAATCTGCTGAGGAACTAGGGACTTCGCCAGCTTTTATTAGCAAGCGAATTAATATTTTAGAAAACACGTTAAGCTGCAAACTTTTTCATCGCAGCACGCGTCACGTTAGTCTGACAGAAGATGGCAAACTCATCCTTGAGAGAGTTTCAAATATTCTTGAAGAATTTGATGAAGTCTGTGAACTGGTGAATAACCCACTCAGTACGCCTACCGGTCGTATGGATATTATTAGTAGCTTTGGTTTTGGCAGAAAGCATATTGCACCAATTCTGTCTAAACTAATGATGCTGTATCCAAAACTTCAGATTCATTTTGACACCATCGACAATACCAAAGACCTGATTCAACACAGTATTGATTTAGACATTAGAATTGGTAATGAAATTGCACCAAATATGATTGCAAAGAAGTTGGCTTCTAACTTCCGAATTTTATGTGCGGCACCAAGTTATTTACTTAAACACGGTGTACCAGACAGCATTGAAGATTTGCAAACACATGATTGTTTGACGATTAGTGAACGCGATCAATCATCTGTATTATGGAAATTTAGGCATGCTTCTGAAGATGTCTCAGTGCATATCAAACCACGTTTTGTTTCGAATAACGGCGAAATTATTCATCAACTTGCCATAGAAGGCCACGGGATTATTTTCCGATCAATTTGGGATGTTGCAGATGAATTAATTACAGGTCAACTCCAACACATTTTGCCCGAATATTGGCAAGATGCTGATGTTTGGGCAGTTTATCCATCACGACTCAAAAGCTCATCTAAATTACAAACCTGTATTTTGTTTATTCAAAACGAATTGCTCAATCGTTTACAGCATGTTCAAAACCTAAACCGAGGACAACTCATTTCTCCGGCAGTTAAAAGAGAACCACCGCCTGAAAAAGTCTTTCTATGAAAAAAAGCCCTAAGTGAGGTCTATTCACTTAGGGCAATAAATCGCTTTTAAATTTTAAAAATAATATCCGATTGAAAGATAAAATAATTTATCCCAATCATTACTGCTACCTTGTGCAAGGCCATCAGCCCCACCACCAACCATTGGATCATTTTTACTCATAATGTATTCACCCTGAATACCAATGGCTTTGTAATTAAAATAAACCCCTGCAATTAAGCGTTCAGAGTCTTTATAACCATTCTCATCTTTAAAGAAGCGGCTATGAGAGATATAAGGTTTAATATTTTCAAGTTTGTGAAATGGCTGAGCAAAGGTATAGTTGATTTCATTGACCAGATATTTGCCTTTATTAGCAACTTGATATGGATAGTCGAACGCACCAATCGTTGAACTATTAGGGAATAAATCGTCGCCATTCGTGACATCTTGCTTACCTACTAAGAACATCCATTGCCATGCTTGATATTGCGTTTGAGCAAATACATTCCATGACTTGCGGTGTCCATCTTCGTCTGTTCTTTTATTTTCTAAATCAGAATACCAAACTGAACCACCTAACTCGGTCGAAAATTTTTGAGCTTTATCAAGCTCAAATTTTCTAGAGGCCCGCGCGATCCACATATTTTTTTCTTCAATGTTGGTTCCTACCGTCAAGTCATCAGCTTCAACGAAATTACCGCTGTATCTACTTGAGTCTTTTGACGTTCCCTTATAGTTTCCTCCATCAGTTGGATAGAATCCTAAGGTCAAATTGTATTGATCATCTGCAAATTTATATTTAATCCCCAGATTATCAATATCTTCTAAACCAACGGTATTTAAAAGCGTTTCGTAATAACTACTTCCCCAAAATTCACCAAAGCCAAAATCAACGGGTTGCAAACCTGCCGTGATTCTCTGCTGATCAGATAATTTATAACCTACCCAAGCTTTTTTTAGGAAAATCGCATCACATAAGCGATCATATTGATAACAACGGGCATCCGCACCTGCAATCCAATCTGGATTTTCATAACCTAGCACTAATTTAATATCAGTTAATCGCCAGTCATCATTTTGAGAACCTTCATTTGCATCAACCACATAATCTTTATGCAAATAACGGGAACGCACGGCACCAGAAACTTTAAACTGTCCCGAATCCAAAGTTGGATCTCCCCAACTCAAATCAGCCGCAGAAGCCTCTACTCCCGCCGTTAAACTTAAAATTCCTAAAAATAATAATGACCTTTTCATGTCTTCAACATCCTTGTTAAGTGTTATAAGAACATGAAGAAATTAATCTAGACAAACAATGCCATAACTATAAAGTCGGTCTTTACAAACTGTGTTTAATCAAAAAAATGAGCATAAAAAAAGACCACGCAGGAGCGTGGTCTATAAAATGGTGGCTATGACGAGACTTGAACTTGTGACCCCCGCATTATGAGTGCGGTGCTCTAACCAACTGAGCTACATAGCCGAAAACTGTGCGCGCATTATCTTAACTTCTTTAACGCACGTCAAGAAAAATTTTAAATAAAATGAGGTGAAGTGAGCCTATAAGCCGGGTTCTGTCGAGGATGGTCATTCCTCTAGGCGTACAATCACTCATACGCTCAAGCGACCTACCCGAATCCAGTACGGGCCGTACCTCAGGATTCCTATTTGGTCTTGCTTCTGGTGGGGTTTACCATGCCGTGAACTGTTACCAGACACGCGGTGCGCTCTTACCGCACCCTTTCACCCTTACCTCACGAATGAGGCGGTCTACTCTCTGCTGCACTTTCCGTCGGCTTTCACCGCCCAGGCGTTACCTGGCACCCTGCCCTATGAAGCCCGGACTTTCCTCCCCTGCTTCAGTCACGAAGACCTCCACAGCAGCGACCATCCAGCTCACTTCAGGGGCGCATATTAACAAATTTATTTACTAATTGCTTGTGCTTTTTTGAGCAATTAATTTTTTATATTTGTCGAATAGCTCATCTTCCGTCTCCACATGCTGCGGATCTTTAGGAATACAGTCCACTGGACAAAATAACTGACATTGCGGCTGGTCATGATGACCAACGCATTCAGTGCATAAATCTGGATGAATTTCATAAATTACTTCACCCATGAAAATAGCTTCATTTGGGCAAACTGGTTCACAAACATCACAGTTTATGCATTCATCGGTGATATATAACGACACTTTACCAACCTTGTTGATGTTTACGTTCAAAGGCCTCAACCACAGCTTGCGGAACAAACTTGGTTACATCCCCTTTTAAACGAGCAATTTCTCGAATCAATGTCGAAGAAATAAATGAATACTGCTCAGATGGTGTTAAAAATACTGCTTCAAAATGTGGGTCAAGTTGACGGTTCATATTGGCAAGTTGAAATTCATATTCAAAATCAGAAACTGCTCTTAAACCACGAAGTACTGCTGTTGCCTTTTGTTCTTTGAAAAAATTAACTAGTAAACCATCAAAGCCTACAAATTCAACATTTGATAAATGGCTGAGTGATGTTTGGGCCAGTTCAACTCTCTCTTCTAGACTGAACAAAGGGTTTTTATGATGTCCAATTGCAATTGCTACTACAACCTCATCAAACATTCTTGATGCTCTAGTAACTAAATCAACGTGTCCATTCGTGATGGGGTCAAATGTTCCAGGATAAATTACACGCGTTTTAGACATCCGCTAGTACTCTAATTGTATTGTGAACCTATTTTAGCAAAAGTTATACATGGGGCGAAATATTGACGTGCAGGAAAAACTTCACCTTAGCATCAGTTTACGGCACAATAGGCATAATTGTGGAAGTTTGAATTATGGCGAAAGCAACAGTAGTAAAGAAACATAATGGCGGAACCATCGCACAAAATAAACGTGCCCGTCATGATTATTTTATCGAAGAAAAATTTGAAGCTGGTATGTCTTTACTCGGCTGGGAAGTAAAGTCTTTACGTGCTGGTCGCATGAGTTTGACAGAAAGTTATGTCATTTTTAAGAATGGTGAAGCGTTTTTATTTGGTGCACAAATTCAACCGCTCCTTTCGGCATCTACTCATGTAGTACCTGAAGCTACACGTACACGTAAATTATTATTATCACGCCGAGAACTAGAAAAGCTAACAGGTTCAGTTAACCAAAAAGGTTACTCATGTGTTCCTTTAGCATGTTACTGGAAAGGTCACTTGGTTAAGCTTGAAATCGCGCTTGTGAAAGGTAAACAGCTTCACGACAAACGTGCGACTGAAAAAGATCGCGATTGGCAGCGTGATAAAGCTCGTATATTTCATAAGTAATTAAATAAAAAGCCTCTTTTTAGAGGCTTTTTTATATCGCGGAATTTATTAATTTAATCTATATAAGAGTCCAGCAATATATTCGCCAAACCATTTAGCTGTATCTAAATCACCTTTTGGAGGAGTAATTTCAACAGGTGCATTATCTGACTGCGTCATTAAACCTAAACAACTCGATAATCGGTTTAAATCTTTTTCACTATGCCCAGTCGTCATTAAAGGTAAACCTGACCAAAGCATGCCATGTTGCATCGCAAAAATATTTAATTGTTGTAATACCGCCAATTTATCGCCGCTTAGACCACCTGAGTTTGCAAAGCCAGCTGCAAGCTTGCCTTGCCACAAACGCTCTTTCCAACGTTTAGAAGTACTGTCCATAAACTTTTTAAAGTCAGCGGTCATGCTCCCCATATAGGTAGGCGAACCAAAAATAATACCGTGCGATGCATCAAGTGCATCCCAATCAATATGTTCAATATTCATTAAATGTACTTTTACACCCATCACCTCTGCACCAGCAGCAATAGCGGAAGCTACCTTCGCGGTATGACCATATGGGCTGTGGTATACAATAGAGAGATGTTTTTCAGGCAAAGACATAAGATTAAAATTTTGAGCGATTTTTTCTATTTTATCATTTTATTAACACTTGCTAAACCTTCATCTATAAATATGAAATATAAGGTTTTTACTACCGCATACTATAGAAGTATTTTTAAATTAAATAAAAAACTCTCTTATTTTTAGCGGTTATAAAATAAGAGAGTCATTTAAGGCGGTGATCAAAACTTATATAAAAACAAACGTGGCCATACGTCCTGTCTTCGCATCACGACGATAAGAAAAATATTCATCACCCTGTTGATAAGAACATTGATCTCCACCTAAGACTTGTTGCACACCTAGACTTTGCAAAATAAAGCGAGCAATGGCATATAAGTCTGCATGAAATTTATTTGGAGCCACGCCCTCAACAAAGGCTGTTTCCAACTCTGGATATTTATCACAAAAAGCAGTTTTTACTTCAGCCCCAATTTCAAAACAAGGTTGGCTGATTGCAGCCCCTAACCATGCCCAAGTTGGAGGATTCTGCATAGCGGCCACTGTATTTTCAATAATGCCACCAGCCAAACCACGCCAACCGGCATGCAAATTAGCAACTTCACTGCCTTCAGCATTTCCCAACACGACAGGTAAGCAATCAGCCGTCATCATCATTAAAGCATGGCCTTTTGTTTGGGTGACCAAACCATCGCCAATTAAAGCTTTAAAAGGAATTTGTTCATTTACAGTATGGCAAATCGTACTATGCGTTTGAGTCATCCATGTCATTTTTTTAACACCAAATTTCGCAAACTCATCTAACAATATCATTCGATGCTGTTGAACACGCTGTGGCTCATCTTTGACATGTAAAGCCAGATTAAAGCCAGATAATTCAAGTTGATCCGTTGGTAATGCCAAAGGATGTTGAACACGTGTCTGCCCTACAAATACGCCTTGAGGTAAACCTTGAACAAATTCCATATGCACGTCCTTAATATGCAGCGTTTTCTGAACGCAACACATTCACTAAATGTGTAAAATCTTCAGGCCACGGCGCTTCAAACAGCATTTCTTCACCAGTACGAGGGTGTTTCAAGCCCAATTTCGCTGCGTGCAATGCCTGACGTTTAAAACCACGTAAAGTTTCAATGAGCAACTCAGATGCACCAGCTGGCACTCGTACACGGTTCATATAACCCTGATCGCCAATCAAGCCATAACCAATGTAACTAAAATGCACACGGATCTGATGTGTTCGTCCTGTTTCAAGACGAGCTTGTACACGAGTAAAATCCTTAAAGCGTTCTTTTACATTGTAGTGAGTTACCGCATCTCGCCCACCCGGTAAAATTGCCATTTTCACACGGTCAACTGGGTGGCGTTTGATTGGTTCATCAATCGTACCGCCAGCAATAATATTTCCATAAACAACCAAATCATATACACGGTAAACCGTTTTATTTGCCAACTGTTTACTTAAAGAAAATTGAGCTTCTAGGCTTTTAGCGACAACCAGTAAACCACTGGTATCTTTATCAATACGGTGTACTAAACCAGCGCGCGAAAGTTCTGCCAATTTTGGGAAATGGTAAAGCAAAGCATTCACTAAAGTTCCAGAACTATTGCCTGCTCCTGGATGTACCACCATGCCTACTGGCTTATTAATGACTAAAATATCATCGTCTTCATAGACAATATTAAGTGGAATATTTTCAGGTTGACTCGTCGTCTGGGCTTCGAGCTCTACTTCAAGCGTAAGCAGCTCAGTTCCTTCACAACGGTGCTTAGGCTTGACAATGTTACCATTCACCAACAGATGGCCATCTTTCAACCATTGCTTGAGCTTTTCACGCGAAAACTCGCTCCACACCAAAGCTGCTACCTGATCGATACGTTGTCCCAGATAGGTTTCATCTAGCTGAACTTGCAACGATAAACGTGTTGCAGTTGTATCAGAAGTATGGTTATCTGCATCCTCAGAATCTTCAAGTAAATTGAAGTCGGTTTCAGAGAAGTTTGTGTTTGAAGATTGTGCTGAAGTCATTTGATCATTGAGATAAAAGTGGTTTAATAGCGCAATTGTAGCTCATTGCCCAACATAACAGAGGAGTTTTTATGTCGCTACCACGTTATAAAATTACGATGCTTGCCTTATCTTTAGGCGTAGCGTCTGCATTTGTGGGCTGTAGCAGCAATCCAAGTAAAAAAGAAGTGGTCGATACTGGCCCTCAATCTAGTGAACAAGCTTACTTCGAAAAGGCCCAAAAGTCGCTTGACCGTGGTCAATATCTTGATGCGACCAAGTCTTTAGAGGCAATCGATACTTATTATCCGACTGGACAATACGCTCAACAAGCACAACTTGAACTTCTATATTCGAAATTTAAACAAAAAGATTATGAAGGCGCGATTGCCTTAGCAGAACGTTTTATTCGTTTAAATCCTCAACATCCAAATGTGGATTATGCTTATTATGTTCGTGCTGTTGCCAATATGGAGCAAAACTACGACAGTTTGATGCGTTATACCTCTTTGCAACAGTCACATCGTGACGTGAGTTATTTAAAAGTTGCGTATCAAAACTTTGTTGATTTAATTCGTCGTTTCCCAAGTAGCCAATATTCTGTCGATGCTGCTCAGCGTATGAAATTCATTGGGCAAGAACTTGCCGAAAATGAAATGACTGCTGCCCGCTTCAACGTTAAACGTAAAGCTTGGATCGCCGCTGCAGAACGTTCGCAATGGGTGATTGAACACTATCCACAAACACCTCAAATTCCAGAAGCTTTAGCTACTTTGGCATATAGCTATGACAAGTTAGGTGATAAAGCTACTTCGCAACAATATATTGAAGTTTTAAAGCTTAATTATCCAAGCCTTGTGAAAAAAGACGGCACAGTTAACATGCGTGCTGCTCGTAAAGAAGGTAACTGGATCAACCGTGCAACTTTAGGTATCTTCGGTCGTGAATCGACTGCTGCAACGCCAGAGAGCACAACTGAAGCAGAAGCTCCAAAACGTGGTTTCCTCAACCGTGTTAGTTTTGGTTTAATTGGTAATTCAGATAAAGAAGAAACTGAAGCACCAGAACAAACACCTGTTGAAGCTCCTAAGTCTGAACGTAGTTGGACAAACCGTTTAAGCTTCGGTTTATTAGACAAACCTGAGTCACAAGCAGCAGAAAATACAACTGTTGCACCAGCTGTAACCTCTACTGAAGCTTCAACTGATGTTCAATCAGACGAGGCAACACAAGGTGCGGATGACGCTGCTCAATAAGTTTAAGCTTTAAAAAACATCAACAAACAGGCAAGTGATATCACTTGCCTGTTTGTTTTTATAAAATATTAAAATATTTATTGGGCATATCTCGATTCATCATGTCAGAATATTCTGACTCACTGTCTCATCAAGTTTTAATACGGTTATCTGAATTATGGCAATTCCACAGCATACGATTGATCAAATTTTAGATCGCACAGATATTGTCGATCTGATTGGTCAGCGTGTGAAATTGAAAAAAACCGGACGTACATATTCCGGCTGTTGCCCTTTTCATCAAGAAAAAACGCCATCATTCCATGTCTACCGTGACAAACAGTATTATCACTGCTTTGGTTGTCAGGCTAACGGAAATGCAATCCGTTTTCTTATGGATATTGATAACCGAAACTTTATTGAGGTAATGAAAGAATTATCGAGCAGTACTGGAATTGAATTACCCAAAGATAATACTGAGAATAAAAAACTATCTTATACCCGTCAGGTTACAAAGCCACCTGTTACTAAAACAAATACGGCTGAGCCTGTAACTTCACAGCAGCCATCAGATGAAAGCTACAACACGCTTGAACCCGTATTTTTTGATGATCCTTTTGCTCAGTTCGAACAGCCGTTTAGCTTTGATGAACCCGTTCAAGAAGGTAATTTATATGACTTACTGGAAAATGTTGCTCAGTTCTATGAACAACAATTACCTCATAGTCAAAAGGCAAAAAATTACTTTAAACAGCGTGGACTAACCAATCAGACGATTCAATTTTGGCGCTTAGGCTATGCTCCAGAAGACTGGCAACACCTAGAAAAAGCTTTTCCTTATGATATTGACGGTTTAAAACAACTCGGACTTATCCGCTCAAGTGATAATGGGCGTGATTTTGATTTGTTACGTGACCGCGTCATTTTCCCAATTCGCGACCCTAAAGGCCGAGTGGTTGGTTTTGGTGGGCGTGCTTTAAATGATGAAATAAAACCCAAATATATTAACTCGCCGGACTCAGAAGTCTTTCATAAAAATCAGCTACTTTACGGACTTTATGAAGGTAGAAAGCTTAAATCTAGCGATTGGTTAATGGTTGAAGGCTATATGGATGTCATTGCGCTTCAGCAGTATGGCATTACTGGAGCTGTAGCAACGTTAGGTACCGCAAGTAATACAGAACATCTTAATATTTTATTTAAACAAAATAGTCGTATTACGATTGCTTTTGACGGTGATGCAGCAGGTCAAAAAGCAGCACGCAGAACTTTAGAAATTGCTTTACCACTTCTTAATGATGGTCGCGAACTCAAATTTTTTGTTCTACCCAATGATCACGACCCAGACTCTCTCATCCGTCGAGAAGGACTCGAAAATTTTCAAAAACTATTACAACAAGCCCCTCTTCTGTCCGATTTCGTGTTTGCGCACTTAACAGGTCAACACGATATCAGTACGCCTGAAGGGAAAAGTTTAGTCATGGGAGAACTCAGAGAACTAACTGAACTCTTACCTAAACAAGGTTCTTTCCGCTATTTGCTTACTCAATCTTTCCGTGAAAAACTCGGACTAGGTAAACGTTTTACCCCACAAATCAGCCACGATGCATCTTTATCTTTTAACATTCAAACCAAAGACGAAGATTTTGCGATTGCAATTTTAATGCATCATCCTTTTCTTTATATTCATTTCGAAGGATTACGGGCTTATATTCAGCAAGATGAATTATTGGCTAAAGTACTGGCAATCTTAAACCGTATTTTTGATGATTTACCGGATGATCAAGAGCTGGCAACTTATTATGTGCTTGGTGCATGTAGTAGTTACTGCCATGAAATCGCCGATATTATGCAAAGAACAAATATTCAAGCACTAACACAGGCACCTGAAGTAGCTGATAAGTTAGCTAAAGAATATTCATTAAGTTTGCAAGAAAGATATTTACGTCAGAAGCTGAAATCACCGATTTCTTTAATTGAATCAAGAAATCTAAGACAACAGCTCAATGAGTTAACAAAACAAATTAGCTTAAAGTTGTTGTCTTAATGTTTTGGCTTACGCTCATGATCAAATACATCCTGTAAATGCTGTTGTAACCATTCAAAATAATCAGGATTTTCTGCTTTAGCAGCTTCACGTAACAAGATAGATGTGGGATGCATAAGTTTTTGCGTCAAACGATGAGCAAATTGCTGTAACACCTGTTCGGCATTCTCACCATGATGCAAAGCTTCTAACGCATGTGTAAGCTCTTGTTGACTAATCTCTTCACTGTGCTGGCGGTAAGCATGAATTGTACTACCCGCCTCTTTAACCTTTTGATGCGTAATAAGCTGAGTAGCTAATTGATTAACCATGACCTCTGCTTCAACAGCCGCCTGACGACGTTGAGCAAGGTTTTCATCAATCACACTTTGTAAATCATCGACACCATATAAATAGACCCCATCAAGTGCTTCAACTTTAGGATCTATATCACGTGGTACCGCTAAATCAACCATTAACATTTGTTGGTAGCGGCGTTTTTTTAATGCAGCCTTAACATCAGAATAAGCAATAACTTGATATAAACTTCCAGTACAGCTCGACACGACATCAGCACGATATAAATTCTCTGCTAATGCTGAAAACTCAATGATTTCAACTTCAACCTGATGTGCAATCTCCTGAGCCAGCTGGTCAGCACGCTCACGGCTACGATTACAAATAATAATCTTCGCGACACCCATTTCAGCCAAATGTTTAGCCACCAAGCTATTCATTTCACCCGCAGCAACCACCATAACAGTAAGCTTTTCAGGCTTACTAAAAACCTGTAAGGCCAGTTGTGCAACTGCATAACCCATTGAAACAGCATGACTACCTACCGCTGTTTCGGAACGTACCCGTTTAGCTGCATAGAAAGCGTATTCAAAAACACTATTTAATTCAGGAGAGACCGTTTGCGCTTCTTTAGACAATGCCAAAGCGCTTTTGACCTGCCCTAAAATTTGTGGCTCACCTAGCATAAGAGAGTCTAGACCACTCGCTACTCGCATTAAATGTGTAATTGCCTGCGTGTTCTCGTAACGATAAACATGATGAATTAACTGCTTTACATCAATATTATTGGCATCGGCTAACCATTTTAGAAGGCTTTCGGCGTTTTCAGCCATGGCATAAACTTCTGTACGGTTACAGGTCGAGACGACCACCAAATCCTTTAGGCTTTGGTGATGGCGTTGTTCGGCAAGCAAACGACTTAATCGCTCTGCATTGAAAGCAATTTGTTCGCGGAGTTCTACAGAAGCTGTTTGATGGTTGACACCCAATGCAAAGAAAGACATATCAGATCATCATTTCGCTAAATTTATGCTATTGTGCAACATCGGTGTCATAAAAAGCATTACTTTGGATCAATAAAAATTGCGTCAAATGAATAGCCGTATTAATTTTAACGGTGCTTCGATAAGACAGTATTCTACCACATTCTTGTTGTTAGGTAGCATGTCCTCGTATGTCTATGCACGTCCTGTGCAAGAGACCTATGCCGTGCATTCATTTGATCAGGCACTAGAGCAAACGATGGTCGCTGAATTTGCTCTAGCTTATGACGATATTCCAAACGCTTTGCATAATTACACAGTGCTCGCAATTAAAAGCAACTCTACATCAATTAAGCAGAGAGCTTTAGACGTTGCACTTGAATATAATGATTTACAAGCTGCGTTAAATATTGCTACTCATTGGGTAGCTCAAGAGCCTAAAGATGTACCAGCTTTATTTTATTTGTCACACATTGCTTTAAAAACGCACGAATATCAGCTTGCTGCTGAGACATTAGATAAAATCTTAAAGATAGATCCCACTGCTGATTTAGAACAAATTTTAGCCAGCATTGCTCCAGAAAATGCGCAAGATCGAGAAGTACTATTAACAGCTTTACGTTCTAGCGCAGAAAAAGACAATCCTTCTATTTTGGCACTCATCGCCAATTTAGAGGCTCAAAATGGCCAATTACAAACTGCGCTAACCAACATTAACAAAGCATTACGTCGACGTCCTAAAGTAACGAGCTTTATTTTAATGAAAGCAAACTTACTTATTGCTCTCAGCGATCAAGAAGGTGCGCTTAAATGGTATGCAAAGTCGAGTCGTAAAAATAAGAAAAATTTAGATATTCGATTAGCTGAAATCCGCTATCTCATACAAATTAACCAATCTCAGCTTGCGTTAGAAAAACTTGAAAAGATTATAGAAACCAACCCTAAAGCTGAAGAAGCCTTATTTATTGCAGGCTTAACAAGTATTGATTTAAAGCAATATGACAAAGCGGAACAATATCTTATTGACCTACGAAACTCGGCAAAATATCAAAATGAAGCGTATTACTACTTAGCCATTAATGCAGAGCGTAAACAGCATTATGAAACTGCAAAAGCTTACTATCGTTTAGTTGATGGCAGTTTATATGTGGTATCTAGACGAAACTTGATCGCAATATATGATAAACAAGAAAATTTACACGATGCTTTACGGTTCCTTACTCAAGAACGAGTAAATTATCCTCAACATGCAAGTTTCTTATATCAAGCCCAAGCTGAGATCTTAAAGAAAATGGGCAATAAAAAAGCTGCACTAAATCTATTAGATGAAGCAATTAAAAACCTACCCGACGACCCAGAACTGATTTATGCGGAAGTTTTATTACTTGATCCATATACGGACCGTGACAAGCTGGACAAAACCTTAAAACAATTATTACAACTTGAGCCCAACAGCCCAACGTATCTAAATGCATATGCTTATACACTGGCACTGCAAAACCGTCGTTTAAAAGAAGCACGTCAGTATGCAGAGCAAGCATTAGAATATGCGCCTGAACAGGCCTCAATTCTTGATACTCTAGGTTATATTGCATTTTTACAGAATGATTATGAAGCTGCGGCGGAAGCCTTAGGCAAAGCGTATGAACTTAGCCATAATATAAATATTGGCATTCGTTATGCTAAAGCTTTGTATATGCAAGGGTCACTCACTCAATTTAGCGCAGTGTTACAACAACTGAAACAAAAACATGCCAATGATCCACAATTACAACAGCTTGATGCGTTAATTTTACCTACATCTGCAAAAAAGAGTTAAATATATGAGCAAATTTGCCCAACTGTGCACAGCGATCTGTGGATCAAGTGTATTATTTCTCACCGGTTGTCAGCATTTTACTCAACCAAAACCTGCGGTTACCCAACAAGTTCAAGACGAAAAACACTTTAATTTGCAAGGTAAGATTGGGGTTCGTACACCACAGCAAACTGGTAGTGCTTTTTTTACTTGGCTTCAACAGCAAGATAATTTTGATATCGAATTAAGCGGTATTTTAGGCGTTGGAAAAACCCAAATTCAGGGTAAACCGGGCGAAGTAACTTTAAATAGTTCTAAAACAGGACTTATTAGCGCAGCCTCTCCAGAAGAACTTTTAGAGCGAGCAACGGGTTGGCAAGCACCAATTACGCACTTAACGAGCTGGATTTTAGCAAAACCAGCAACGCTAAATGCTCAAATTACGAAAGACGCTGCAAATCGAGTGAGTCAACTGATTGAAGATGGCTGGACAGTTAATTTCAGTTACGATGGTGAACAAACTTTGCCAAACAAACTGGTTTTAAAGCAAGCTCTTGCTGAAGATAAAGAAAACCGTATTACAATGGTCATCCAAAACCGCTAAGTCTAATTATATAAATCTATGATT
This sequence comes from Acinetobacter sp. 1542444, assembly GCF_000581835.1. Taxonomy (NCBI): domain Bacteria; kingdom Pseudomonadati; phylum Pseudomonadota; class Gammaproteobacteria; order Moraxellales; family Moraxellaceae; genus Acinetobacter; species Acinetobacter sp. 1542444. The sequence goes on from NZ_JEYA01000002.1 coordinate 542,804, forward strand.
CGAGTTCCTTCCCCTGCTAAGCTCAACCTGTTTTTACATATTACAGGCCGACGTGAGAATGGTTACCATGAGCTACAAACCATTTTCCAACTGATTGATTTATATGATTGGATGACATTTACACCGACTTTGGGCGAAGAAATCAAAATCGATGGGTTAAGTGAAGTTCGAGCTGAAGAAAACTTGATTTATCGGGCAGCTCAAATACTAAAACCACATGCGAAAAAATTTTGTGGCTTTCACATCAAAATTGAAAAAAAAATTCCAATGGGCGCGGGGCTAGGCGGCGGTTCATCTAATGCCGCCACAACGCTTATTGTGTTAAATCAATTATGGGAATGTGGCCTAAAGCAAGAACAACTTGCGGACTACGGTGTAAAGCTCGGTGCTGATGTTCCAATTTTTATTTATGGTAAAAATGCATGGGCTGAAGGCATCGGTGAACATTTATCATTCATAGACTTAGATCAAAAACAGTTCATTATTTTAAAACCTGATTGTTTTATCAGCACTCAATTGCTTTTTTCACAAAAAACATTGACAAGAGACTCTAAGACCACTAAATTTTGCGCCTATCAGTTAGAACCTTCTAATTTTGGAAATAACTTTGAGCCACTGGCTCGGCAGTTATACCCTGAAGTAGAAGAAGCAATGCAATATTTAGATCAATTTGGTCAAGCAAAGCTTACAGGTACAGGTGCTTGTGTTTTTATTGAAGTAACGAATGAAATGAATATTGATGAAATTCTTAAGCATTCACCATGTAAATCTTACTTGGTAAATAGTTTAAATGAATCTCCTCTTAATCATTTTAAGGTTACACGTTAGGGGCGTCGCCAAGTGGTAAGGCACCGGGTTTTGATCTCGGCATCCGTTGGTTCGAATCCAGCCGCCCCTGCCAACCTCACCTGTAATGATGATTATATTAGGGGCGTCGCCAAGTGGTAAGGCACCGGGTTTTGATCTCGGCATCCGTTGGTTCGAATCCAGCCGCCCCTGCCATCATATATATCATCGAATTTAGGGGCGTCGCCAAGTGGTAAGGCACCGGGTTTTGATCTCGGCATCCGTTGGTTCGAATCCAGCCGCCCCTGCCATTCTCTTATTTTAAAGACAGACTTAATTGCTATGCTTTTTGTTGATTAATCTTGACATTGCATTGCAAAAATATTAAAGTTCTGCCGCATTAGGGGCGTCGCCAAGTGGTAAGGCACCGGGTTTTGATCTCGGCATCCGTTGGTTCGAATCCAGCCGCCCCTGCCATCTATTTCATTACATACCAACCGCCAAGGGTGCTTCATGCCCAATCTTGTCGTTTTTAGTGGAAATGCTCATCCACAGTTCGCTCAAAAAGTCGTAAGTCACTTACATATCCCTCTAGGTGCTGCATCAGTCGGTCACTTTTCTGATGGAGAAATTTCAGTAGAAATTACTGAAAATGTTCGTGGTAAAGACGTATTTATCGTTCAGCCTACTTGTGCCCCTACCAATGATAACCTTATGGAAATCTTGGTTATGGCAGATGCTTTGCGTCGTGCAAGTGCTGGTCGTATTACCGCTGTTATCCCTTATTTTGGTTATGCTCGCCAAGACCGTCGTCCACGTTCTGCACGTGTGCCGATTACAGCTAAAGTTGTCGCAGACATGCTTACCACTGTTGGTATTGATCGTGTCGTGATGATCGACTTACATGCTGACCAAATTCAAGGTTTCTTCGATATTCCAGTCGACAACATCTACGGTACTCCTGCTTTGCTTGCTGACTTACGTCAACAACAACATGACAACCTTATGGTGGTTTCTCCTGACGTTGGTGGTGTAGTACGTGCTCGTGCTGTTGCCAAACAGATGGGTGACATCGATTTAGCAATTATTGATAAACGTCGTCAAAAAGCCAATGAGTCGCAAGTTATGCACTTAATTGGTGACGTAAAAGATCGTGATTGCGTTATCGTAGACGATATGGTCGATACTGCTGGTACATTGTGTAAAGCAGCTGATGCGCTTAAGCAATTTGGTGCACGTCGTGTAGTTGCATACGCAACTCACCCTGTACTATCAGGTAAGGCTATTGAAAACTTACGTAATTCAGTTATTGATGAACTGGTTGTGACTGATACCATTCCTCTTTCTGAAGAAGCATTGACCTTAGGCAAGATCCGTCAGGTTTCTGTTGCTAGCATGGTTGCTGAAACGATTCGTCGTATTAATAACGAAGAGTCTATCAGTGCAATGTTCGATAGTTTATAATATTGCAGCTTTTTATAAACCCTAGCCTTGGCTGGGGTTTTCTATCACTAAACTGGTCGCAAGTTTAGTCTTTTAAACTTTAATGAGGATTTACTCATGGCAAACTTCGTATTAAACGCTCAAGCGCGTGCTGAAGACAAACAAGGGAAAGGTGCGAGCCGCCGCCTTCGTCGCGAAGCTTTAATTCCAGCTATCATTTATGGTGGCAACGCTGAGCCTGTAACTGTTACTTTAGAACTTCGTGAGCTTGTAAAAGCTTTAGAAAGCAATGCTTTCTTTGAAGAAGTTGTAGAAATCAAAGTGGGCGACAAAGTTGAAAACGTTAAAATCCAAGCGTTACAACGCCACCCATCTAAAAACACTCCTATGCACGCTGACTTCAAACGCGCATAAGTGTTTAAAGGCGTAGATTAGTGTCAAATATTTCGCTAATTGTTGGTTTGGGCAATCCTGGTTCAGAATATGCCCAAACCCGCCATAATGCAGGTTTTTGGTTCATTGAACAGCTTGCTGACAAATATGGCATTACATTAAAAAATGATCCGAAATTTCACGGAATCAGTGGACGTGGTAATATAGAAGGACACGATGTCCGTCTACTTCTACCCACTACATTTATGAACCGTTCTGGACAAAGTGTAGTTCCATTTGCAAAATTTTATCAAATTGCTCCCGAAGCAATTTTGATTGCTCATGATGAACTTGATATGAACCCTGGTGTAATTCGTCTTAAAACAGGCGGTGGACACGGTGGTCATAACGGTTTACGTGACATTGTCCCTCATATTGGTCCAAATTTTCACCGTTTACGTATTGGTATCGGACATCCTGGCTCGAAAGAGAAAGTTTCAGGTCACGTACTTGGAAAAGCACCAAGTAGTGAACAAAGTCTGATGGATGCAGCAATTGATCATGCCCTTTCTAAAGTGAAGCTACTTGTTCAAGGACAAGTTCCACAGGCCATGAATCAAATTAATGCATATAAACCCACTTAAATTGTTGAACAATCATGCTTGCTATCTTGCTTTTTTAGGAGCAAAATGCGCATCAGCCACTTTGCCAACCGCAAAAGCTAAAGATTTCACCATAAGATCTACATCTTAGGTCTACTCAGGAGACGCTAGCCATGCTATCTCGTTTATTAAAATGCAAAATTCACCGTGCAGTTGTAACCCATGCTGAACTTCACTATGAAGGTTCTTGTGCAATTGATGGCGTATTGATGGACTTAGCTGGTATTCGTGAATATGAAGAAATTCATGTTTGGAATGTAACCAATGGCAAACGCTTCACAACTTATGCGATTCGTGGTGAAGATAACTCTGGAATTATTTCAGTAAACGGCGGTGCTGCACATCAAGCAGACGTTGGCGATTTAGTAATTATTGCTACATTTGGTGATTTTACTGAAGCTGAAGCAAATATTCATAAACCACGTTTGGTATATGCTAATCCAAATAATACAGTCAACCACACAGCGAATTGCATTCCTGTTCAAGTTGCCTAATTTATTTTAAGAATAAAAAGCCCGCATTGACGGGCTTTTATTATTTTATAAATCCTTAATAGTTCCTTCCCACCAGTTCTTTTGTTTTTCACAATTTAATGGTTGAAGCTGCTCTCCTCGTAATTCGAACAATATCGCCTCTCCTTCAGGATTTACCTTAAATTCAGCATATTTGGCTTTTTCATAACATTGAGCCAAGCCTTCTGCAAACAAGAAACTGCGAGAGGCAGGATATAAAGCCTGCAAACGATTTTCAGGATTTTTTAAAATTAACCTCTGCCCAGCAAATGAATTATTGATATCTAAAATGGTACGAACTACGCGATTTTGTGAATCCAAAATAACTTTTGCGGGAACGGAAGAGCGATTAAAAATCACCTGTTCCAGAGCCTCACCTTCACTTCCTGCAAGAGCTTTAAGAGATTGTAAATGTAATTCATAAGCCAGTGCCATATAGTCACCTTGTAAAATTGAACGAGGATCAACTGGCTTAAGCTCAATGAAAATACTTTTACTATGGTGCAAATGCCATTCGTTTTTCGCTACTAAACCTGCAAAAAATAATAGCGTGATAACGGCAAGAATAAGAGAAAAATACTTTTTCATTCTTTCTCTCCTTTAACAAAATCATTTTTATTTTCACGTTGAAGTAACCGAGACAGAGCCAACAAAACAATGCCCGAAATAAAAATAGATGCACTCTTAGCTAGAAAAGTTATTTGTAGGTTGTAATAGAGCTGCCAGAACACAAAAACGAATACTGTTAAGTTCACTCCATACGCAAGATAATCTTTCTTTTTTAATGCCCACGTTAAAATAATAAGTAGGATGAAAATTTCAAAATATCCCAACACAATAAGGAACACACCAAATATTAAAAAGGCGAAAAAAGTGAGTGCCTTAAGTTGTCGATATGAATGAAAAATACTAAAGCAAAGTAACCAGATAGCAGGTAGCAAATATAAAACCCATACCTGTTGATCTATCGAATTTTCTGGTACCACCCCCATAAAAGTATCGAAAAAAGAAGCTACAAGAATTACGACCAGCACGCATAAAAAAATACTACGCTCATATAGAGCTATTGATTTCTTCTTAGGTAAGAGTACCAAACTAAAAACCAAGTAACTGAGCAAAGTTAAATTTAAATAAGTCTGAGTAGAATGTATCGACCACAATGAATGGTCCAGTTGTAACAAATAGATAAAAGCTATGCCATACGTAGCAAGCATTTGAATTAAAATGAAGAACCAATGTGGTTTAAGAAAACAACTGATACATAGAATAAAAATCTGTGCAATTAAAACCCATAGAATTTGATCTGTTTCTGAACCAAGATGAAATAAGAAAGCGGTCTGCCCACTGATAAACAAACAATAGGCAAATTGCCGAAAGAAATAGCTTTGTGATTTCTTTAAAAGAATAAACGCCAATCCAACAAAAACAACTCCAATAACTAAAGAAATAGCTTCCCAAAACACCAGCGTAAAAGCTGCAAGTGCCAAGCCAGCAAGCCAAGCACCAATTGCCAATGGAATGATATAAAAGCGGCTTTGACGAAAAATTTTTATTAAAAGATAGCTAATCAGCGCAAACCAAATAAAAATAATGCCTGCAATCAATAAAAATATGAACTCATTAGAGTCTTTAAATAGGTTATTAATCCCATCTACAAGCCATATCGTTGCAGTCACACCAAGAACAGCTGCCATCAAACTAGCACATAGCTGATCGTCTTTTTTGAAGAAATAATAAAAAGCGATTATTCCTGAAAAGAAGGCAGAAATTAGATAAGGAATATTCTCATTCGATAAATATTGAATCATTCCAATAATCGAAATAACGGCGAACCAAGCGATAAAGACAAACCTTAAAGCACGATATTTCTTTATACATACCCAAAACTCAATAAGGCTTAATAAATTTAGAGCGATTAAATATAAATAAGGAAACTTTTCAGACCAGAAAGTCTGTTTAAAAAATAAAAAAAGTGTAAGTTGACTGGTAATACAAATTAAAGCAAAGATTCCAATATTCGGTCGATATAACCACGGCAGTAAAAGCAATGTCCAAATTAAAAAAAGCAAATAACTGTCTGCACCAGTTTGATAAACCTGTCCAATAACAGCCAAGCTTAAACCTATCATCAAACCACAAACGCTATGTAAGGTCTGCCTAACCCCATCGCTTAAAGTATCTTTTGTGCTGAACCATGCTGTTACAAGTAATATAACGGGCGGGATAGCGAGTTGAATACTGTCTGGAAGCATCAACCAGTTGGCAGCAATTAAATACAGAATACTTACCGCCATAAATACATAACTGAAAATATGGAGATGCTGAATAAACGAGCTATTGGTCAGAGGATAATAGTCTCTTATCTGCATGAAACACCTATTTTATTTATAATTTTCTATAAAAAACATAGCATTCCATTTTCATATCAACAAGTAAGCTCTTGTTAAAAAGCCTATTTCGATTTATGAAAATGCTTATTCATAAAGAAACTTAGCATTCTATAAAAGCATCTAGCCAATTTTATCAAGCGCGCTATAATAAAACCCATCGCTTCAGGGCGGGGTGTAATTCCCCACCGGTGGTAGAGTTAATTTTTATAAATAGATTAACAAGCCCACGAGCTTAAATTGTGTAATTTGAGCAGATTTGGTGAAACTCCAAAGCCGACGGTATAGTCCGGATGAAAGAAGACGACGAACTGGGATAAATCCGTTTTATTTCAGTGCCAGCCTGTTTTTACATCAGTCCTGAAATGTTCAACCGTATTTTTACGAGAGCGTTTCATTATGTCTAGCTTAATTCAACCAGAACTTTTTTTCTCAGCCCTCTCTCCTGCTGAGCAACGCATTCAACAAGCATTAGAAGATATCCGTCAAGGCAAGCCTGTCTTGGTTATGGACGACTTTGATCGCGAAAATGAAGCAGATTTAATTGTTGCAGCCGAAACTTTAACGGTAGAAACAATGGCACGTATGATTCGTGATGGCTCAGGTATCGTATGTTTATGCCTTACAGAAGAGCTAGCAGATCATCTAGAACTCCCTCCAATGGTTTCTCAAAACTCGAGTCAGTTTCATACCGCTTTTACAGTGACCATTGAGGCAGCTCAAGGCGTTACCACTGGTGTTTCTGCTAAAGACCGTGTAACAACTATTCAAACTGCTATTAAAGATGGCGCTGTTGCAAGTGACTTAAATCGTCCGGGTCACGTTTTCCCATTACGTGCACGTAATGGTGGAGTCCTTACTCGTCGAGGTCATACCGAGGGAACAATTGATCTAGCAAGATTAGCCGGTTTAAAACCTGCTGGTGTGTTATGTGAATTAACCAATCCAGATGGCACGATGGCATCGGGCATTCAAGTTTTAGCATATACTCAAACTCATCACTTAACGGTGATTACGATTGAAGAACTTGTTCAATACCGCCAGCAACACGGTATTTAAATAAAAAAGGTTTGGCTTTAGATCAAAGCCAAACCTTCAAATTAAAACTTACGTATATTTAAGAAACTTTCTTTTGTGTTGCCAGTTCTTCAACATAGTCCAAAAGCTCAGAAAATTGCTTAATCATTGCCTTTGGCTGTGCTTGAGCAAGTTCCTCTGCTGTTCCGTAACCATACGTCACCGCTACCGCCTCAATACCATTATGACGAGCACCCAAAATGTCATATTGACGATCACCGACCATTAAACACTCTTCTGGGTTTAATTGCTCATGCTCAAGAATATAATGGATAAGATCAGCTTTATTTGTGCGCTCACCCGTTAACTCACTCCCATAGATATGTACAAAGTATTGGCTTAATTCAAAATGGTCCAAGATACGTTTTGCATAAATCGTTGGTTTAGCAGTTGCAACAAATAAACGATATCCTTCTTTTTTTAAAGCGCTAAGCGTTTTTGCAACAGATGGATATACTTCATTTTCGAACAGGCCAACCACCGAAAAACGCTCGCGATAAGCAAGTAAAGCTTGTTCAGCTAAAGCATCATCTTGAGTAGCTAATAATTTTGCGAGTGATGGCTTTAATGGTGGGCCAATTGTCCAGTCAATATCTAAATCAGCAGCCAATGGATAGCCTAATTTCTCCATTGCATAGCGAATTGAAGTATGGATTCCAACTTTTGGGTCTGTTAAGGTTCCATCTAAATCAATCAGAATATGTTTTATAGCCATTCAATCATTAACCCAGTAAAGTATTTAATTCAATTGGTCGAGAGTTTAATCAAACTCTCTTATACTAACGTAAATTTAAATTGAAAAGGAAATAACCGTGCGTCCAACCGTACTTTGTTTCTCGGGTTTAGCCCCTTCAGGTGGTGCAGGTTTACAAGCCGATATCGAAGCAATTGGACAAAGTGGTGCCCACGCAGCAATTGCATGTACTGCCCTCACCATTCAAAACTCACAACAAGTATTTGGCTTCGAAGCAACCTCAAAAGAACTTTTATTAGCACAAGCAAATGCAGTTGTAGGTGACTTACCCATTAAATGTGTTAAGTCAGGCATGCTTGGAACGACAGATAATATTGCGGCACTAGCTGAATTTTTACGTGCTCATCCTGACTATCAATATGTACTTGATCCTGTTTTAGTCGCAAACAGTGGCGGCTCTTTAGGTGATCAGGCAACTCTCGTTAAAGCGTTCGTTGAACTTATTCCTCTAGCCACAATTATTACTCCAAATACCGTTGAATTACGTGCTCTAACAGGTATTACTGATTTAGATCAAGCCACTCAAAAGCTTTTTGAAATGGGTGCTAAAGCTGTTCTAGTGAAAGGTGGACATGAAGATACACCAGATCATATTAAAAATAGTTTATATATCGATGGTGAACTAGCAGCGAGTAGTAGCTGTCCTCGCCTTGAAGGTGAATATCACGGTTCAGGTTGTTCTTTAGCTAGCTTTATCGCTGGCCGTTTAGCTTTAGGTGATTCTTTAAAAATTGCAGTACAGCATGCTGAAACATGGTTATTTGGTGTTTTAAAAAATGCAGACACCCCTGTACCAAACGGACAAAAGATTCCAAAGCGTTTTTAAAAGCACAAAAAAGGCGCTTAAAGCGCCTTTTTTATTAATCTTAATTATTGAGGAATACGTAAAACTTGCCCCCGGAAAATCTCATCAGGATCTTTTAACATTGGTTTATTTGCTTCAAAGATTTTTGGATATTGATTTGCATCACCGTAAACTTCTTTCGCAATTTTTGAAAGGTTGTCACCAGATTTCACTGTATAAAATTTACTTTCTGGTTCAGGAGTTGCCACTGTCATCTGGTCATCTACTTGAGCCACATGATCAATGTTTCCAACAATAAGAATAATTTTCTCTTTATCTGCTTGGCTTTTTACCTGCCCTTTAATAATTGCGGTATCAGTAGTACCGTTATAGGTTACAGATAAGCCTTCTACCCCTAAGCCCAAACTTTTAATTAAACCTAATAATTTATTTGCAACTTCTTGTGCAGAAGGTTCTGCTGGTGTTGCTGGAGCTGGTTGTGGTTCTGCTGGTGCGGTATTTTTCTTGCCAATACCTTTTACAAAATCAAAAAGACCCATCTTTTAGTCCTCATATTATTGTTTATAGTAAAGTCATTAAACTGACCTTTATTGTTATACTTCAAAAAAGTTATACCTCTGCTATCAATTGAGGTTGATCTTGTAAAAATATGTATCTCTTAAATTTTTTCTAAAATAAAAAAAGCCACCTTACGGTGGCCTTCTTTTTATTCAGCAATATGCGAATTAACCAAGTTTTTTAGTTACATAGTCAATTGCAGATTGAACTGTAGTGATTTCGTTAGAATCTTCATCAGGGATAGTGATGTCGAAGTCGTTTTCGAAAGACATAACAAGTTCAACTAAATCTAAAGAGTCAGCACCTAAGTCATCCATAAAAGATGCTTCGTTTTTAATCTCTTCAGCTTTAAGACCAAGTTGTTCTGCAACCGCTTGTTTAACGCGTTGTTCGATATCGCTCACAGGAATTCTCCTCATTGCTTGTGGCGTTTAATTTGCCACTAGTTTAATTGAATATAAAAATTTTTAAAAGTTTATACATCGGCGTTAGGCCATGTATAAACCACCATTTACATGTAATACCGTACCGGTAATGTAACCTGCTTTATCACTTGCAAGGAAACTCACCGCATTTGCGATATCTTGTGGCTCACCTAAGCGATTTAAAGCCACTTGATCACTCATTTTTTTGCGAATGTCTTCACTAAGTGCATCTGTCATTTCTGTTGCAATAAAACCTGGCGCCACACTGTTTACAGTAATTTGGCGGCTACCCATCTCTTTTGCAAGGCTACGGCTGAATGCTTCAATACCTGCTTTAGCAGCAGAATAGTTCGCTTGGCCTGGGTTTGCAAAGTGAGCTACAACAGAACTGATATTAATAATTCGACCAAAACGTGCCTTCGTCATACCCTTAAGCACACGTTTAGATAAACGATAAACTGCTTTAAGGTGAATGTTGAGAATGTCATCCCAATCATCTTCAGACATACGAAGCAACAAATTGTCTTTCGTAATACCTGCATTGTTAACTAGAACAAGTACAGGACCATAGTTCTGTTCAATATGAGAAACGACTGCTTCAATCTCATCGAGATTACGCACGTCGAGCACCAAACCTGCACCTTGTTCACCAAAGCTATCACTTAACTTTTGTGCACCAGATTCAGAAGTCGCAGTACCTACAACAAAATAACCGTCTTGAATAAGTTGCTGGGCAATGGCAGCGCCAATACCCCGACTCGCGCCCGTTACTAATGCAACTTTGCGTTCTTGTGTCATGCAATTTTTCCTTCTGCCACTAAAACAGCATTTAGGGCATCTTCCATTTTGCTCTTACTATCAATAGAAAAAGCTTTTTCAATATTTGGTAAACGCTTTGCGAGGTTACTCAATACTGTACCTGGACCACACTCAACAATGTATTGAATACCTTGGTCTTGTAGAGACTGCATGGTACGTGTCCATTGTACTGATTGGTACAATTGTGCAGTTAATGCCTGACGCAATTGAGCAACATCGGTAGCTATTCCCGCGTTGACATTTTGTATTACAGGAATGGTAGGTAGCTCAATGGCAGTTTGTTCCAAAGCTTCTGCAAATTTCTCAGCGGCAGGTTTCATCAACGAACAATGAGAAGGAACTGACACTGGTAAAGCAATTGCTTTAGCTGACTGCTCTTTTGCCAAAGCCATGACTTCTTGTACAGAAGCTGTACTTCCTGCAATCACAACTTGACCTTGTGAATTATAGTTTGCAGCTTCTACAGAACCTTCACCTGATGCACTCACGGTTTGACAAAGTTCAACCACTTTTTCATCAGCCAAACCAAGGATTGCAGCCATAGCCCCCTGACCCTGAGGTACAGCACTTTGCATGAGCTTGCCACGCAAGTTAACTAATTTAACTGCATCCGCCAAGCTCATAGAGCCTGCAGCTACCAATGCACTGTATTCACCTAGTGAATGTCCTGCAAGGTATTTAGGTGCCAGACCACCTAAATCAAGCCATACACGCCATAAAGCGATACTGGCAGTTAATAACACAGGTTGGGTATTTTCTGTTTGGTCGAGACCTTCGCCACTTTGTGCAATATGCCAAAGATCAAATCCAAGAGCATCTGAAGCTTCTGCAAAAGTTTGCCCGACCCCACTAAACTGTTCTGCTAGTTCAGCAAGCATACCGACTTTTTGTGAACCTTGACCAGGAAACACAAATGCAGTTTTTGTGGCTAAAGCTACTTGTTCAAGACGTTTAGCAGACATAAGAAATCCTTTTTTGGGTTTTCACTCATTTCTGGAGCGGAAATTTAACATGTTATTTATATATTTATAATTGCGAAAAACAACAAAAAAAGGGAGCTTTCGCTCCCATTTTTTCTATACTTAAGCATCACGCTTAATGCATATCATGCAATTATTCAGCATCAGCTGCTTTAGCGAATAATTGACGACCACGGTAGAAACCGTCTTTAGTCACGTGGTGACGACGATGAGTTTCACCAGTTGCTTGGTCTACTGTTAATGCATTCTCGGTTAAAGCGTCATGTGAACGGCGCATGTCACGGCGAGAGCGACTTTTACGGTTTTGCTGAACGGCCATGATGGCTCCTTACAAAGATCGAAAAAATGGATCAGAACAAATTCAGTTGTCTTATCTCATAATTATAACACAAATTATGAGTTAAGTTTACCCTTCAAACCTGCCAAAACATCAAACGGATTATCCCGTTTTTCTTCGACAACATTCTGAATGGTAGGTTGATGTTTATGTTCACAAGCATCATGCTTGGGAGATAAAGGCATCAACAATAACAGTTCATCTTCTAGTAATGCGAGTAAGTTAATCGAGGCAGGCGTATCATAATCGCCTTTCGTCGAAGACTCACTTTCACCTAAAACGATGAAATCAGCATCCTCATCCAAGCGCTCTATCAGTGACTCATCATCCACTAATGCAATATGGAAGTCTAAGACAAGAGGCATTTCAACAGGTTCCAAACAACGTTGGCACTCCATTGGAACTTTCGTGTCCATGTGACCGTCCATCCACACAATGCGATGATATGCATCCATTGATAGCTTACAGTCTATGTTGATCAATTGGTTATCAATTGATCCAACAGCTTCACGAGCGATACGAGCAAAGCGAGACAAGGGCAGTTGACCTGACCATGTAAAGCCTTGTTCAGCCCATTTAAACGGCTCAATCTGTGCCGGAAAGGTATTTGCTGACATAATTAAGGCGGCAATTCTACAAATTCATCGGTACTCTGTCAAAGATTAAGATACAATTTTGCACTTCTTTAGACAGAACTCGGGGTAAATTAAGCAATGCACCTGTTGCAGCCGCAACCTGAAGTTAACACTTCATTACTCGTTTGCACCCATTCAACTCATCAGAACACTCTTGTACCTGACCTAGTGCAACTCTCACCATGGTCAAGCTCAAAATCGGAGTCTGAGCAAGTTGATTGGCTTATTTTACACTTTAATCACTGGTTTTCCCACCATAATGTGACATTAGTTCGTGGTGATTTTGAACCTGAATATTTTCCAGCGACAAATAAAGAACCAGCCAAGATCCAATTTGCTCACGGTTTCTTTAATAGTGCTTTGCATGAAATTAGTCACTGGTCTATTGCAGGTGAAAAAAGACGTCTATTACCAGATTTAGGTTATTGGTATGCACCTGATGGTCGCACCCAAGAACAGCAAAGTTTATTTGAACAAGTAGAAATTAAGCCACAAGCAATTGAATGGTTATTTGCGCAATCTTTTGGCCGAAAATTTAGAGTTTCACTCGATAACCTTACAGGTGATAGCGGTGATGGCAAACTATTTAAAGATAACGTTTATGCTCAAGTGCAACGTTACTTTTCGGGTGAAGCTAAGTTGCCACGTGATGCAGCAGCATTTATTGGTTTTATTTGCCAATGTACACGTTCGGGTACACCTTTACAATTAAATGAATTTAAACGTGAACTCCTTGATTAATTGACAAAAAAGCTACGTTAATTGCTTGCCTAGGCCATTTAAAAAGCCTAATAATTATTTTTAACACTGGCGTGATGGAGTCTCTAAAATATGATGCATTTACATGTACATCCTGAAAATCCACAGCAACGCCTCATTGCCCAAGCGGTTGAACGTATCCGAGCAGGAGATGTTGTGGTCTACCCTACCGATGCTGCCTATGCGATTGGCTGTCAAATCGGTAATAAAAATGCCATGGAACGTATTGCACAGATTCGTGGCTTAGGGCCTAAACATCAATATGCCATTATGTGCTGTGACTTATCTGATATTGCAACTTATGCAAAAGTTGATAATGCGACATATCGTTTATTGAAAGCGAATACACCAGCTATTACTACGTTCATTTTACCTGCAACAAGTGAAGTTCCTCGTAGATTGATGCACCCTAAGAAGAAAACAATTGGCTTACGTATTCCGAGTAACCCGATTTGTCAGGCTTTATTACAAGAACTTGGCGAGCCCCTACTCACCAGTACATTAATTTTACCAGGCCAAGAAGACCCCCTAGATGATCCTTACGATATTGAAAATCAGTTAGATAAACGAATTGATGTATTTATTGACGGAGGTTTTGGTACCTTAACAAGTACAAGTATTGTTGATTTATCGGGCGAACATCCTGAAATTATCCGCCGTGGTGTTGGCGATGTAAGTGCTTTTGAATAAGCACTTACTTTTTTACCAATAGTTTAAAAAAAAGTATTATCACTCAAAAAAATACTCTTTATTTATTTTGGATTTTTTTTACACTTTAGTCGTTAAGTAATTTATTAAAAGACACAATTCATTTAGAATGATTTTCACTATCTGCTGTTCTTCTACTTACAGCTGTCTAGGACTTGAATAACAAGTCTCATGCTTTTGAAAATTCGCGTGGCTTATAATCGTAATGAATCAATCACTTCATCAATCCATGGAAGACGCTCCACACATCCGTGTTTTAGATGAGTGGCATGACAAAATTCCAGAAGATCTCTATATACCTCCAGCTGCATTTGAGATTTTGCTCGAGCGGTTTGAAGGTCCATTAGATTTTTTAATTTATCTGATTCAGAAAAATGGCTTCGATTTAATTCAACTCGATATTGCTCCTATAGCGACTCAATATTTAGCCTATATGGATAGTATGAAGTCTTTAAATATCGAGTTGACAGCAGATTATATGGTGATGGCTGCTCTATTAGCTGACCTAAAATCTCGCCTACTTCTACCAAAACCTACAATTATAAGCATTGAAAAAGACCCTAAGCAGGAGCTTATTGATCGTCTTGAAACCTATCTACGCATTAAGCAAGCAGCTGAGCGTTTAGGTCAAATGCCAATTCTTGAACGCGATACATTTAGTGCCAATGTAAGCTTGGGACATATCTCTCCTGTTTATGAAGGTTACGATATCTCAGCGCTACATGATGCGTTGTTCTGTGTATTTAATCGCCCCGAACCTATTACCCATGTTGTCGCTCAAGAACCTGTTTTACTCGAAGAACGTATTGCATATATTGAAGAGAAATTAGAGTCTGGTGACGTGTTAAGTTTTAAAGAATTACTCAATCCCCAGCAAGGTCGTATGGGAATGGTTGTTACATTTATGGCAGTTTTAGAATTGACTCGCCAACAGAAAATTAAAATTATTGCCACTGGTATTGAAGCCCCGTTAGCAATTCAAGGATCTTCAATATGAGTAGTTTTGAACAAAATAATAGTGATTTGTCATTAGCTGACATACATCATGAAGTCTTATTACAACTTGAAGCAATTATCTTTGCCAGTGAAGCGCCTGTTTCAATTGCCCGCTTAAAAGAAGCATTTAACAATCAATATAATAAACAACAGCTTCGTCAGCTTTTGCAACAGCTCGCGCTATTACAACATGGTCGGTCTATTGAGCTGATTGAAACAGCACAAGGGTTTCGCTTTCAGGTAAGATCTAAATATCGTAGTATTATTGCGCAAATTTGGCCAGAGCGACCAACAAAACTGTCGCCTTCATTACTAGAAACCCTGGCTGTCATTGCTTATCATCAACCGGTTACCCGAGCTGATATTGAACAAATTCGTGGTGTATCTAATAATAGTCAGATTCTTAGAACACTATTTGACTGGAACTGGATTAAAGAAGCCGGTTTTAGAGATTTACCCGGAAGACCTGCGTTGCTAATTACAACGCCTCAGTTTCTGAATGCTTTTGGTCTAGCCTCTCTAGGCCAATTGCCTCCCCTACAGAACGCCAAGGAAGCCTTTATGGCTCTCGATGCAAATGCACCGAAATCATAAAGAGGTGGACTGTTGATCATTATGTCTAAGGTTGTGCTGTCATGAGTGAAAAATTGCAAAAAGTATTAGCGCGAATCGGATTAGGTTCCCGCCGATATATGGAAGAGGTTATTGCCGCAGGACGCGTGAGTGTAAACGGTCGTGTTGCCCAAGTGGGTGAGCGCATTGAACCAGGCGATGAATTACGCATTGATGGCCGTAAAGTTCAGTTTCAGATTGAAGACGAAATTCGTCGTCGCGTACTGATTTATTATAAACCTGAGGGTGAAATCTGTTCACGTAATGATCCTGAAAAACGCCCAACTGTATTTGATCATTTACCACAAATTGCCAATGACCGCTGGGTAATGGTAGGTCGTCTGGATATTAACAGTACGGGTTTATTACTATTCACAAATGATGGTGAACTTGCTAACCGCTTAATGCACCCATCTAATGAAATCGAACGTGAATACGCTGTTCGAGTAATGGGTGAAGTAACGCCAAAACTACGCCAAAACATGGTCAACGGAGTAGAGCTCGAAGATGGCCCTGCCAAATTCGAATCATTCTCTGAAATTGGTGGTGAAGGTATTAACCGCTGGTACCAAGTTGTAGTAAAAGAAGGTCGTAACCGCGAAGTACGTCGTATTTTTGAATCGCAAGATCTTAAAGTAAGCCGTTTATTACGTACACGCTACGGTACAGTTATTTTACCGCGCGAACTACGTACTGGTCGCTGGATGGAACTCGACAAAACTGACATCGACAACTTAGCCAAATCGGTTGAGTTAAAACCACGTCAAGGTACAGGTTTATTTGGTATGGCAAAACGTCGTACTGATCGTATGACTGAAAAACCAATGGCAGCACGTCGTGGCGGATACTTACGTCAACAACGTCGTGATGATGAAAAAGAAGCTCCTGTTAACACAGGGAATCAACGTAAATCGACTGGTTTTAACCGCGGTTCGAAGAAATTCTAAGATATTAAAAAGATGTAAAAAACCGCTCAAATTAGAGCGGTTTTTTTATAGCCTTTTGACTTAATTCATTTTTGCCAGTTCAATCCATTCAGCTTCGGGGAAATGAATAGCTAAATAATCTTTCAAAAAATTTGAAGTATCTTGAGAAATTAATGGATCTTTTGATTCATCTTTTAGATTATAAACCAAGGCATGCAACTTCAACCCACGAGACTTAAGTGCTTCAAGACTAAGCAAAGTATGGTTAATACTTCCTAAACGGCCCGATGTTACTAAAATAACAGGAAACTGATGCTGAGCGACATAATCAATGGTAAGCAGACTGGTGGTTAATGGCACCATTAAGCCACCAGCACCTTCCAACAATACGATTTCAAAACGCTCCGCCAATGTTTGGGTCGCATCTTCAATTTTTTGAAAATCAATTTCTCGGTTATCAAGACGTGTTGCAAGATGAGGTGAAGCAGGATAACTGAAGATTTCAGGCATGGTTAGCTTGTCATGATCTTCTTGAAACCAGCCCTGACCCATAATTTCACGATGCTTTTCAATATCCTCAGAAATATCAGCGTTACCTGTTTGAATGAGTTTTTGGGTAATCACTTTTTTACCCTGCTCAGTCCATAATTTTGCTAAGAAGCCTGTTGCGTAAGTTTTACCAATTTCGGTATCAATCCCACTCACAAAATAGATCTGGCCACTCATTTACTTCATTCTCCGGGCAATACAATAAATCGGATGATATGTTAGGGAATATCCTTCGGCATACTTAAACCGATCATAATCTTGATAAAACTGTTGTAAAGTTTGCTTAGTCCAACGATGCTGCGCCGTTGCTGTGACCCCTGTTGCCTTTAAATGCTGCAAAACAGCTTTAGGCGAATCGAAATAGAGTTGAGTTTCTGACTCTGACAAATGCAAAACCTCAAAACCAGCCTGAGTTAAGGCCCTATTCCAATTTTCAACTGACCAATAACTTAAACCCTGTCCTGTTAATTCTTTAATCTCTAATAAGTTTTTATAGCCAAATGTTGAAAAGCATAACCAACCTTGATCGACTAAAGCATCATTACAACGTTCGAGCAAGCGCGGTAAATCTTGCATCCACTGTAAAGCTGAACCTGAAACAATCATATCGAGCTGCTGGGGAAAATCTAAAGTTTCAACATCCCCAATCAACCATTTTAAATTTTCTTGATGACTAAAGTGTTGCTGCATATCTGCATATAGATCATTCAAAATTAACTCTTCAAACTGAAAAGATGCAGTAAGAAGATGAGTTAAATTGCCAGAACCACAACCAATTTCAAAGACACGCGACATCTTACGTGGGCAGAACTGCTGAACTAAACCTTTTAAATTTTGGCAAATCTGTTTTTGAACAATTGCATGTTCTGAATAGCTTTGCCCTGCTTTGGCAAAACGCTGGGCAACCAAGTTTTTATTCAAACTCACAGAAAACTCACCAATTCTTCAAGTTCATGTTGCTGCACCATTGACGTTAAAGAAATACGCAAACGTGAACTGTTTTTAGGTACTGTTGGTGGACGTACAGGCATAGCATAGAAACCACTTTCCTGAACGTATTTCGCTTTATCGATCGCAGCCTGACTTTCTCCAACAATGACTGGAATAATATGACTGGTCGATGGGCTATCGTAGCCCTTTTGCACAACAGCTTGTTGAAGATATTGGCTAATACTTTTTAAATGTTCACGCTGAGATTGAGCGATTAATACTTTTTGAAAAACAAAGTTTGCCCATGCCATAACAATCGGAGGCTGTGCAGTACTAAAAATAAGTGGGCGCATTTTATTAATGAGATAATCTTTAATAATTGGATCACAAATAATGTAACCACCGACTGCTGCTAATGCTTTGCCTAATGTACCGACCAGAAAATCAATTTCCTGAATCACATTATATTGTTCAGCACATCCTAAGCCTTGCTGACCACGAACGCCAATTGAATGCGCTTCATCAACATATAACATAGTTTTAGCAAACCGTTTTTTTAGCTGAACTAAAGCGGCTAAATCCGTCTCATCACCGTCCATACTAAAAATACTTTCTGTGACCACAATGATTCGTTCAATCTTGTCATCCTCATGATATTTTTGGAGGAGTTGTTCCAAGTGTTGTAAATCGTTATGTCGATAACGCACATACTGAGCACCAGACAAACGTATACCGTCAATCATACTGGCATGAACTAACTTATCCGCCAATATTAAAGTTTTACTATTAGCAACAGCTGGCAAAATACCAATATTCATATGGTAGCCACTATTAAATAATAGTGCCGCACGACCACCAAATGCTTGGCTTAGGCTATTTTCTAATTGTTCATATTCATCAAAATTGCCCGTTAATAGACGTGAAGATGATGAACTAAAATAGCTACGCTCGATTGGAAAGCTATCTAAAAACTCTTGACGAAGATTGATATCAGCAGCCAACCCAAGATAATCATTTGAAGCTAAGTTGAGCATCGTTTTATTTTGGATCATAATAAAACGTCCGTGCTGCACATTTTGGGTAAATTGTCTAAAGTTACCTTGTTGCTTTAACTCATCTAATTCGGTAGAAAAATGATCGAGTAAAGACATCTTAATTCGCTCCCTGCATCGTTTGAACAACTTCAACTAATTGTTCGAGCAAATCGCTTAACTCTTGATGCGTGATGACATACGGTGGCATCACATAAACCAATTTTCCAAAAGGACGGATCCAGATTCCGCGGTCTACAAATTGTTGCTGTAAAGTTTTCATATCAACATTAAAGGTGAGTTCTACTACACCAATTGCACCCAGCACTCGCACATCGACAACATAATCAAGCTGACTTAAAGGCTTTAAATATTGGCCAAGCTGTTGTTCAATTCGCTCAATATTAGCCTGCCAATCTTGCTCAATTAATAATTGAGCACTTTTTAAAGCGACCGCGCAAGCAAGTGGATTGGCCATAAAGGTTGGGCCGTGCATAAACACCCCAGCCTCACCGCGACTAATGGTTTCTGCAACATGCTTTGTCGTTAAGGTAGCAGATAACGTCATGTAGCCGCCTGTTAGCCCTTTACCTATGCACATAATATCTGGCTCAACTTGTGCATGCTCCCAAGCAAAAAGCTTACCCGTGCGACCAAAACCAGTCGCAATTTCATCAAAAATTAATAACAGATTATATTGTTCACAAAGTGCTTTCGCCTGACGTAAATATTCAGGATGATAAAAACGCATCCCCCCGGCACCTTGAACAATTGGTTCGATAATGAGTGCAGCAAGGTTTTCATGATTTTGCTGAATAGCTTGCTCTAGCTCGGCAATATCTTCTTGGTTCCACTCTTCATGAAATTTGGTTTGCGGTGCTGCTACAAAAAGACGGTTCGGTAAACTTGTACCAAAAATTTGATGCATGCCTGTCACTGGATCACAGACCGACATCGCATTCCATGTATCACCGTGATAACCAGAACGTGTAGTAATAAAATTTGTTTTTTGTGGTTGGCCTTGTGCTGTCCAGAATTGCACAGCCATTTTTAAAGCAACTTCAACAGCAACCGAACCTGAATCTGCATAGAAAATTTTATCGAGACTCGGTGGAGTAATTTTTAAAAGAATTTTTCCAAGTTCAATGGCAGGATCATGAGTTAAACCACCAAACATGATATGCGACATGTTCTGTAATTGATCTGTCACTGCCTGATTGAGTTCAGGGTGGTTATAGCCGTGAATTGCACACCACCATGACGACATACCATCAATTAAAGTCTTACCATCATCTAGTTCAATCTTTGCCCCATAGGCACGTTTAACTTTAAACGTTGGTAAAGGTTGGGTCATTGAGGTATATGGATGCCAAATATGTTCCAAATCAAAATTATCGGTCATCCTCTATACCCTTTTACAGCAATTAAATCTTTCATTTAGCACATGTTAAACCTGTTAAGAATGAAAGAAAATTGCGAGATCAACCAAAGCTTATTAACTTTGCTGATGAATTGTTAAAAATTGGCAGATTTCTTCAATTGTTCGATCTACTTCTAGGTATGGAAAAGCATGGGTAGCGCCTTCTAATACTTTATAACTCATGTTTTCTGTCGCGATATCCTTGAAATTTTCACTAATTTTGCAAGGAATGACATTATCTTGCTCGGCAAACACATGAAGCTGCGGACCTAGATAGTTTTTTAAGTTATTTACCAAATTTAGTTGCTCAAGCATTTGCAAACCTTCTGATAGCAATTCACTTGAAGGCGGATTTACTATGTTTTGCATGCTTATCCAATCTTGTTTAGCCTGAGAGGAACCGAGTGTAATTAAATAATAAAAACGCTTTAAAGTGGCTTTCGGGGTTTGTAAAAAAGAAGTCTTAAATTGACTAAACACATCAGCAGGCATAGCAGTCTGCCAATTATCGTTGGTAACAAAACAAGGATTTGAAGCGAGCGTAATTAAAGTTTTAGTTTGCCCTGTTTGTTCATAAAAAGTATTAACCAATTGAGTTGCTAACTGTCCACCTAAAGACCAACCTATTACTACATCAACCTCAGCAACTAAATCAAGCTGGGCACGATACTTACCATCTAAAATATTAAAAATATTAATAAGTTGTGTTTGATAGCCAGCTTTTTCCAATTGCAATTTAAGGGACTGCAAAGGCTCCACTCCTACTCCCCAACCTGTAATTAATAAAATTTTATTTTGTAACTTCATATGCCTGTCCAAAGCCGATTTTATAAAGATTATATAATAATATCGATTTAAAATATCTTTTAAAATCAATATAAATGGTAAATTTTAGAGCATAAAATTAAGCATTTATAATGAGTTAATATTCTGAAATATATTGATAAGTAAGACCCGCATTATTCATAGTAAATATACAAAAATTTAATTATCTAAACATTGAAGCCAATCAAAAAACAACATACTCCACACTTCGCCTATAAATCCATTATGCAATGTAATTAATGTTAATACTTATGTTTTTTTATTAAAAAAAATGACTCACCAATTCATTTTAATGCTAGAAGATTAATTATTGATCAAAAAGTATTAGGAAGGCTAATATGAACAGTCAAAGCACAATATCTGATGGGAGAGAAAAAAATACATCTTTTGTTACACCCAATGATATTATAAACAACTTATCTTTAGATAAAAATTACTGCTTATTTTTGGATATTGATGGCACACTCGCACCCTTTCAAATTAACCCTGAGCATAGCTTTATTCCACAAACTACATTAGACGTTATAAAAAAAATTACTAAATTAAATATACCTGTTATTGCTGTAACAGGTCGTGATGTAGATACAGCAAGCAAACTACTGCATCCTATTGAAGTTCCAATTGCTGGTTTACATGGTTTAGATATTTATTTTGATTCAGGAAATTATATTCGACCAGATTTAAGCAGTATTAATTTCAAAAATTTAAAACAAGATATTACCAAAAATTGTGATAAATATCCTGAATTATTAGTTGAGGACAAAGGATATTCTATTGCCTTACATTATCGTAAAAATCCTAATTTAGAAAATAATGCCATTAATATTATGCAGAAAATTAATCTCAATTATCCTCAATTAAAAATAAATAGAGGAAAATTTGTTGTTGAATTAATTCCAAAACAAGCTGATAAAGGTAGAGCAATTAAAACTATATTAAATCATCTTGATTTACCTACTGTATTACCTATTTTTATAGGTGATGATTTAACAGATGAAGTTGGTTTCACTTACATTAATCAGCAATCTGGCCTGAGTATTAAAGTAGGCCCGGGTGAAACACAAGCTAAATATAGATTAAAAGATATTGATAGTGTCTCGGCTTTTCTTCTTTTATTTCAAAACAAAATAAAAAGCTTATATGTCAAAAATAGCCAAAATCAGAATGGAGAAAAATTATGTCTAAATTAATCGTATTATCGAACAGAATAAGTATGCCATCGGGTAAAGCTTCAGCAGGTGGTCTTGCTGTAGCTGTACAAGATGCACTAAATGATAGTAACGGCATCTGGTTAGGCTGGAATGGGCAGCAAATTACCGATAGCGAAGCGCCAGAGTTTGAGCAGGCTTATTCTCAAGGAATTGACTACATTACCTGCCCCCTCACTCATCAGCAATATGCCCAATATTATTGTGGTTTTGCTAACAAAGTTTTGTGGCCAGCAATGCATGGCAGAGATGATCTGATTGAATATGATGCAGAAGAGTACAATACCTATCAAAAGGTTAATCGCTTATTTGCTCAAAAGCTAAAAGAGCTTGCTCAGCCTGAAGATCTTATTTGGGTGCACGATTACCACTTTTTTAGTGTTGCTCGTTATTGCCGTGAATTAGGCATGCAAAACAAAATTGGTTTCTTCTTACATATTCCTTTTGCCAGTCTGAATATCTGGCACAAAATTCCGGTAGCCCGTGAGTTAATTCAAGACTTGAGCCAATATGATGTTATTGGCTTACAAACTCAGATTGACCAAAATGCCTGCATGCAGACTTGCCTGAATTTACTCGAAGCTCAAAAAATTCAAAGCAACAGTATTAGCTATAAAAAACGTCAAATATTAATTAAATCGTACCCAATTGGCGTTCAACCAGAACTTATACAAAAGCAAGCCCAACAAGATTTGGCGACCTCTTCGGTGTTTAATTTTGAAGAAATACCACGTCAAAAAACTATTATTGGAGTTGATCGTATTGATTATTCAAAAGGTTTACTTGAAAGATTTAATGCATTTGCAACCTTTTTGGAAACCAGCCCTGAATATCATGGCTTAGTTCGACATCTTCAAGTGGCGATCCCTTCTCGTACCGATATTCCAGCTTATCAACGCTTATATCAACGTTTTAAAACCAAGCTGGAGTTAATTAACGAAGAGTTTGCGCATGAAGACTGGAGACCTGTAGATTGCTGCTATGACACGGTACAGCACCATAATCTCATGCACATTTATCGTCATTCAGATATTTGCTGGATCAGTTCACTACGTGATGGGATGAATCTAGTGGCTAAAGAATATATTGCGGCACAAGACCCTGAAAATCCAGGTGTGCTCATTTTATCTAAATATGCTGGTGCTGCTGAGCAGATGTCTCAAGCCTTGATTGTTGACCCACAAGATAGAGCGGCAATGATGGATGCTTTAAAAATGGCTTTAGAAATGTCTAAAGCTGAGCGTATTAATCGTTATCAACAATTGATAGAGGGATTAACATCATCTGATCTTACCCATTGGCGAAATAATTTCTTAGATGATTTAGAAAAGACACCAACTTTACTAATGAAGCCTCAGCGATTATTACAAGATAATTATCAATCTATTTATCAGGTTTTATAAATCTAAATAAAAGAACATCGAGAAATTTAATTTCTCGATGTTCGCTATTTGGTGATTATTATTTATAAATTAATTTGTCTTTACTAATGTAAAGCGGTTAAGTAAAGCAATAATAAATAGTAATACAGCGACGCCTGTTAAAACCGTACTTAAACCAGTCCATTCCCCAATTAAACCGATTAAAGCTGGTCCACTTAATGAACCTGTATAGGCAATTGTTGATACTAAAGAAAGTGCTGCTGCTTTAGGCATATTGTTTTGTCGACCAACACGAGAAAACATCACTGGTACAATATTAGAACAGCCTAATCCTAACAGTGCATAACCCAATACAACCACTTGCCACACTGGTGCCGTTACAATAATAGCCATACCAATAGCGGCTCCAATTGCACTATAAGTCACAATATTTTTTTCACCCCATTGCTTAAGCAAGATATGACCTGCAAAACGACCAGTCGTCATGCTAAGCGCAAAAAAAGTGTAAGCTAAACCAGCAAAAGCAGGATTAAGCTGATATTTACTTGTTAAATAAATACCACCCCAGTCCATTGCTGCACCTTCTGATAAAAAGGCGATAAAACACATCACACCAATAAGCAGAATAATGCCATCAGGACGATAAAGTTTTTTGGGCGCTTGAGTGGTATCTTCATGTTGCTTTTCATCCTGTTCAAAAGACGTTAAACAAGATGGAATCGCAACACCACCAATAACAAGCAAAATCATAACGACTGATAAAGTACTCATTAAGGGTGAAAGACCTACTGCCAATAATGCTGTCACAAGCATAGCGCCTGTTAAGCCACCAAGACTGCACATTCCATGGAAGCTAGACATAAGAGCTCTCACACTATGTTTTTCAACAACTACTGCTTGTAAATTGATAGCTACTCCAAGACATCCTGCTGCCGATCCAAAAATAAACAATGCTACGGCCATCGTCACAATGCTGCTCCACATCGTAAGGCTAGGCAATAAAACCATTAACAACATCAATGCCAAAGCAATTAACGGACGACATCCCCAGCGCTTTACTAAAGCACCAGTCGCAGGCATAGCAATCATTGACCCGATACCCATACACAGCAAAAGTAAACCAAAATCGGCATGATTTAGGTTTAAACGTTGCTGTGCAAAAGGAATAAGAGGTGCCCAAGCTGCAGTCGCAAAACCTAAGCTAAAAAAGCTTAGTCGTGTTGCAAGACGCTGTGTGCTTAGGAGAGTAGCTGTATCTAGAACAGCAGGTTTGGTAAATAACATATTTCGCGAACTCACCATAAAATCATTGGCGATCCATACCAACCGATTTTCCATAGAAAAACCCTTGCCTCATTAAATTTCTAGGCAAGGGTTTTATTGGCGAAATTATAAACAATTTCATAAAAAAAACAGGGGGTGCGATACAATTTTTCTGACTTTTTTGTAACTGCCAAAGCCTTATATAGTAAGGCTTTGAATATGTTCAATTTGACAAAAACAACATCTAAGTTAAGACTTCATTTTATTAAAATGAGCCAATAAAAAACCCAGCCTTAGCTGGGTTTTTTATTAAATTTGAGATTGAATATAGTTTTGCAAGCCAATCAACTCAATTAAACGTAATTGCTTTTCTAACCAGTATGTATGGTCTTCTTCAGTATCTGATAATTGTTGACGCAACATATCACGGCTAATGTAATCGCCCTTCTCTTCGCAAAGTTTGATACCTGTCGCTAACTTTTCACGAACATGATATTCAAGCGCCAAATCAGCTTTTAAACAAGATACAACGTCTGTACCAACATTGATATCTTCACGGTGCATGTTTGGTTTAGCACCTAAAAACAATACACGGCGAATGATCGCATCAGCATGAGAAGCTTCTTCTTGCATCTCATGATCAATACGTTCATAAATTTTATTTAAACCCCAATCTTCATACATACGAGAATGGATTAGATATTGATCACGGGCAGCCAATTCTCCGCCAATGAGCATATTTAAATAGTCTATGACTTCTGGATTGCCACGCATAATAAATCTCCTATCGTATGAGAACTATTATGGGCAATCTTAAAAGTGATTGCAAAACAAAAAATGGTTAAGTTTATGATTTTTATCAAATTAAAATGAGAAACATACGCATTTGCAGTTTAAGTTATTTAAATTTCCTCTGCAAAAAGAAACGCTTGTCCAATTTATAAGTCCAGACAAGCGTTAAAATATGGCTCAAACCATCAATTTATAAATTTGTAACTAAAATCAATAGTTCTTATTTCGGTAGATCTATTCGCTTAAAGTCTGCCCGTAGCTTGCCATAAGTGATAAGAAATCAGTCTCATTCATAACAGCAATACCTAGTTTTGCTGCTTTTTCTAATTTCGAACCAGCCTTCTCGCCCGCAACAACACATTTGGTTTTACTCGATACACTACCGCTTACACGCGCACCTAATGCTTGTAGCATTTGAGTTGCCTGATCACGGGTCATTTGCTCTAAAGTGCCTGTTAACACCCAGCTTTCGCCATTTAATGGCTGGCGTGTTGGTGCAGTCGGTGCATCCCAATGAATTCCTGCTGCAATTAAGCGATCAAGCACTTCAATGTTGTGCGGCGCCAAGAAAAAGTCAGCAATCCATTCTGCAGTAATATCGCCAACATCTGGTGTTTTCTTTAAAGCTTCAACATCAGCAGCTTTAAGCGCTTCCAAAGTTTGGAAAGTATTGGCTAACATTCTAGCTGTTGTTTCACCTACCCCACGAATTCCTAAAGCATAAATAAAACGCGCAAGCGTTGTCTTTTTACTAGCTTCAATCGCATCAATCAGATTTTGTACCGATTTTTCGCCCATTTTTTCAATCCCGAGTAAAGTTTCTCGGTGTTCGTGCAAATGGTAAATATCGGCAACATCTTTGAGCAAATCGAGGTGTAATAAAGACTCTACCCAACGATCGCCTAGACCTTCAATATCTAGAGCTTTACGTGATACGAAGTGACGAATCGCTTCAATACGCTGTGCAGCACAGTACAGTCCACCAGAACAACGCGCTAAAGCTTCCCCTTCAGGCATTACTACTGGTGAGGCACAAACAGGACAGTTTTCAGGTAAATGTACAACTTCGGCATCAACAGGACGGAACTCTGGCCAAACTTTTTCTACTTTAGGAATAACATCGCCTGTACGATAAACACTCACCGTGTCACCAACACGTACATCAAGACGATGGATTTCACCAATGTTGTGTAAAGTTACATTGGAAACCGTAACTCCCCCTACAAATACAGGGTTTAAACGCGCTACTGGAGTCAAAGTACCTGTACGCCCTACTTGCCAATCAATCTGATCAACTGTAGTTAATGCAGCTTGTGCAGGGAATTTATAAGCAGTTGCCCAACGCGGTTCACGACTTAAAAAACCAAGTTGTTGCTGCTGTCTTAAGTCATCAACCTTTACAACCATCCCATCAATTTCGACTTGTAAATCTGAACGTTCTTGCTGAATTTGCTCATAACGTTGCTGTACTTCTTGAATTGAATTACACAGATATTGACGTTCAGCAATTTCAAATCCAAGTTTTGTAAGCCATTGCAGGCTGTCATGCATGGTAGCTAAGCCATGATTAGGTTCACATTGAGCAATACCGTAAGCATAAAATGCTAAAGGTCGAGCCGCAGCAATATTAGGATCGAGTTGTCTTAAACTACCAGCTGCTGCATTACGCGGGTTCGCAAATGTTTTATCGCCTTTGGCTTCCTGTTCAGCATTGAGTTTTTCAAAACCAGACTTTGGCATAAGTACTTCACCACGAACTTCCAGCAAACGTGGAATTTCAAAGTGATCTGAATGTAACACTTTAGGCAAATTACGAATCGTTTTAACGTTCTGGGTAATGTCTTCCCCAGTTTCTCCATCACCACGTGTAACGCCACGTATTAAGACACCATTTTCATACCAAAGAGAAATCGCAAGACCATCAAGTTTTAGTTCGACTTCGTATTGTACTTTTTGATTAGGCAAACGCTCTTCAACACGACGTGCAAATGCAAACAAGTCTTCCTGATTAAAAACGTTCCCCAAAGAAAGCATCGGAACTACATGAGTCACACTTTGAAATTTAGAGAGTGCTTGTCCACCTACTTTTGTAGTTGGTGAATCTGATTGAACAAGATCAGGATATTGCTCTTCTAAAGCTTTTAACTGGTGAAATAAATGATCATATTCACTGTCCGAGATTGTCGGCTGATCCATGACATAGTAGGCATGGTTATGCTTTGCAATCAGTTGAATAAGCTGACGCATCTGTTCGATCACGGAAGTTGTTGCCATTATGTTATTCACCATAAAAAAGGGTGGAAATTTCTCCACCCTGAGCTGCGACTAGATATGTTGCAATTATCGCAACGAACGTAAAAAATTAAAACTAGGCGGTCGCCTGTGCCGGACGATAATCAATCACATGATGACGCCAGTGCTCTTTTAACTGTGGCGTAAATTCAAGATTATTCTCATCGTAAACTTTGCCATCAATTTCGCGAGCAATTAAACCTGCAATACTCGCCATCATGTCAAAACCAGTCACGGCTTTACTGTTTGGAAGCGCAAGGAAAAATGCTAACCCTTGAACTTGTTCAGTAGATAGCGTTTCAAGATCAAAACCAGCTGGTCCATTGTCTGTCATACGCAATACAGAGAACATGAGTACACTCGGCTCATCGGTATTTTCATAACGATGGAAGCACGACATTTCGCCGTAGCGTAAACCATATTTCAACAGCACTTTAAGCGCTTTATCGCCAGACAATGCACGACGAGGGTTTGGATACACATTTAGCGCAATAATCTGTTCAGCCATCGCTAATGCACTTTCATCATCATAACGTTGCTGTTCATGTAAATGCACATCCAGAATATTACTCTCGCCTTCAAACTCAGCAATTTCGGCAGTTTCAATATTCGGGTTTAAACTCAGCTCAGGCTCAGTTTTTTCGCTTTCAGCTTCCAGATTTTCTTTTGCTAAAGCTTCAGCTTCCGGTTTAACAGAAACTGTATCAACCAACTCAACTGAACCATCTTTATGAATGGTAGAGCTTGGTACTGTTTCTTCAGATTTAATTTCTTCTACAGAAGCGTTTTCAACAACTGCTTGAGTTTTTTCAGTTTGAATTGCTTTAGCGGGTTCTACGGTCTCAATTTCTAACTGTTTTGTTTCAAATACTTGTGACGGCGCAGCTTCGCTTAAAGTCGGTTCTACTCGCTCTGCACTAGTCACCGCTACAGATTCAGCTTCAGTTTTCTCAAGCTGATCTCTCACGTGCCTAGGTATAACCGGTTGATTACTATCAGGATTAATATGCAAATCACTGTCTAATGAGGGTTCAGCATGGTTTGGCTTTTTTAAAATCATTTTTAAGCCAATTAGCATAATTATAATGGCAACAACGATGCCAATAATCGTATTGATTTCCATTCTATGACTCCGAAACTAACCCGTATTCTTTTGCCTGTTCTAAATCGACAGTGACTAATTTTGATGTACCCGGTTCAGGCATGGTCACACCCAACAAATCAGTTGCCATGGTCATCGCCAGCTTATTATGTGTAATGTAAATGAATTGTACATGTTCAGAAAGTTCTTTTACCAAATTACAATATCTCTGAACATTCGCATCATCAAGTGGTGCGTCCACTTCATCTAGTACACAAAACGGTGCCGGATTTAATCTAAAAATCGCAAATACTAATGCTAACGCTGTTAAAGCCTTTTCTCCACCGGAAAGTAATGCTAGAGAACTATTTTTCTTACCCGGTGGCCTTGCCATCAGTTTAACACCAGATTGCCAGTCATCTTCAAGACTTAAACTCGCCTCACCACCATTAAAAACCTTTGGAAACAGGTTTTGCAACTCCTGATTGATCTGATCAAAAGTTGTCATAAACAGCTTACGGGTTTCCTGGTCAATGCTTTTCATCGCATCTTTTAATTGAGTTACCGTATTTTCCAAATCTTGAATCTGGTGACTCAGCTCATCAAAACGCTGAGAAACTTCTTCAAACTC
This sequence comes from Acinetobacter sp. 1542444, assembly GCF_000581835.1. Classification (NCBI taxonomy): domain Bacteria; kingdom Pseudomonadati; phylum Pseudomonadota; class Gammaproteobacteria; order Moraxellales; family Moraxellaceae; genus Acinetobacter; species Acinetobacter sp. 1542444. Next base: position 572,761 of record NZ_JEYA01000002.1, read on the forward strand.
TTGCGAAGCGGCAAGGTTAACTGCACCGATTTTTTCAAACTGTTTCTGTACTTTTTCCAGTTTTTGCTGGTGCTCGACTAAATCTATTTGTAAGCCTTTTTGAAACTCGGCATTTAGCTCTTTAAGCTGCTCTTGATAATGCTCACGATCTGACTTGGCTGCTTGCCATGCCAACCGTTTCGCTTCAAGTTGTTCTCTGAGCTGCTCATCTTTTTGTTGATATTGATGACGCTGATCGGTCAAAGTCTGCTGTTTTTCCTGCACACTATTGAGTTCAAGCTGCCATTCATTCCAGTTCTTTTGCAACTTTTCAGTTTGAGCAAATTGTTGCTGAAACTCTGACTCAAGATTTGGTAACTCTAATTGAATAGGGTCAACAAACTTTTTCGCTTGCTCCATTTGAGCTGCAATTTGCTGATATTGGCTTTGCAAGAATGAGATATCTTTTTCAAGCAACTCAATCTGTTGAGTTGTCTGCGTGCTATTACGGCGTAAAATTTCACGTTCTTGTTGCTGATGTTGCAAGGCTTGTTGCTGCTCGTCTAACTGCTCTGTTAATTCTTCTACCCGAAATTGCAAAGTTTTATAGTCAGGTAAAATGGTTTCGAGCTTAATTGCTAATGCATGCAAATCAATTTCAAGATCATCTTTTTGCATTGCATCTTCTTCAAGCTGCATATCTAACTGACCAAGTTGATCTTTTAATTGCTGTTTTTGCAATAAAAATGCTTGTGCTGCGGTTTGTTGCTTGGCAATTTGTACATCAAGCTGTTGTAAGTCTTTTTGTTTTTGTTTCACAATCTGCTGTTTGTGCTGCACACCTGACTGTAATTGCGCTAACTCATCTTTTTGCTGAACTACAATTTGATCTAGTGTTTGTAATTGAGGTTGTTGCTTTTCAAGAGCTTGTTCAATTTCATCTAGACGAATACGGTGGCTCAGCATACCTTGTGCACTTTGACTTTCGTCATCATACATAAGGGCAATCACCCAATCCTGCCCGACATGATAGCCATCTAAAGTCAAAACAGACTGGCCATGTTGCAACTGCTTTTGCTCATTTAAAGCTTGAGTCAAATCTTGTGCAATCGTTACATTTGAAAAGATTGATAGCTGTGGCGATGCAATCCACTCATTTAAACAAGCCAAGTTACCTTTAAATTTACTTGTTTGCTCTGAAGGTTTTAGCTGGCGAGCAACTCCTTCTTGAAAGACTTGTTCAGTCTCAAGAATATGAGCTTGTAACCATTTTGCTAAAAACTTCTCAACAATCTGCGCATGTGGTTTACCTTGCTCTGTTAACTCTAGAGTCTGCATTAAACGTAGCGTATCTTGATGTTGTTTTGGACTTTGCTTTGCAACAAGCTGGCTTAGGTTTTTCTGCTCTGATAATAAAACTTGGATTTCTGTTTTCAGCGTTTGCTGCTGATTTTTACTTGATTGATGTTGCTGTTGAGATTGCTCTAAATGCAGTAATTGCTGCTCAATTTCAGTTTCAAGCATCGAAATTTCACTATGCAACTGTTGTTGCAGTTGCTCAAGCTCACTCTGCTCATCTTCATGAACATGCGATTGAATTTGGTTTGCTTGATGCTGCAAAGTTTCTTTTTGCTGCTCAATGCGCTGAACATTTTTACCCAACTGTTCAATTTGAGCTGACATCTGCATTTTTTGCTGCTGTTGTTTTTCAACTTGAGCTTTTACTTGTTCAAACTGTTGTTGTGCTTGTTTTTGCTGAGATTGTAAATCAGCAAAGTTTTGTTCAGCCTCCGTCGCTGTATGCTCAACTCCAGTTAAAGCTTCTGTTTGTTCTTCTAGCTGATTATTCAGTGTTTCAAGTTGCAATTCAGAAAGCTGTAAACGTTCTTTAGTTTGGAATCTTTGCTGCTCTAACTGAACGAGAGTCGTACTATTTTGCTGGTATAAACTCTGTTTTTGTTCAAGAGTCATTTTCAGCTCTGATAGTTTCTTTTCAGCTTGTTGCCATTCTTGTTGTAGCGGTGAAGATTGCTGAATAAGTCGCTGAAACAAAGCACTGGTTGCTTCTAAATCATGTTCAATCGTGCTTAATTCTGAGCGAACCAATTTAAAGGTTTCACCCAATTCATTCATTTGAACGGTATATTCTTCTTGTAGGCGTACACTTTTCTCTGCCTGAAAAGACAAAATTTCAATTTTGAGCGTACGAATCTGGCTTTCTAAAGTTTTATATTGAACCGCTGCTTCCGACTGACGCTTAAGCGTTTTAAGCTGCGATTTTAACTCTAGTGCAATATCGTCTAAGCGTGAAAGGTTTTGCTCTGTATGTTCAAGATGCTGCAAAGTTTCACGGCGACGAGCCTGATAACGAGAAACACCCGCGGCTTCCTCAATGAACACACGCATTTCTTCAGGCTTGGCATCAACCAAGCGGTTAATCATGCCTTGCTCAATGACCGCATATGAGCGTGGTCCTAAACCTGTTCCCAAGAAAATATCGGTAATATCACGGCGGCGGCAACGTGTACCATTCAAGAAATATTCTGACTTACCTTCACGGGTCACCTGACGGCGAACAGCTAACTCATTATAAGCATTATACGATCCACCCAACTTTCCATAAGTATTATCAAAGCGTAGCTCAACACTGGCCACACCAACGGGCTTACGTTTGGAAGTCCCCGTAAAAATAACATCTTGCATGCTACCACCACGGAGCTGACGAGCGTTTGACTCACCCATCACCCAGCGGATCGCATCAATTACATTGGATTTGCCACAACCATTTGGACCAACCACTGCTGTGCGGTTAGCCTTAAAATTTAAGGTTGTACTATCTGCAAAAGATTTAAAGCCGGAAAGTTTTAAACTGCTTAAACGCATAATGCCCTAACTAGCGGCGTGAGCGTCTTGCCCAAGCCAATTCAATCTGTTTCATTCGTGTCAGCGATTCCAACACAAGGTTACGTAAGTGTCGACAAAAATCTTCCATAAATAAAGCGGCTTGTTGTGATTTTCGGATTAAAATTGCATCAGTCACGAGTTTAAATAATGCAAATGCTTCTTGTAGTTCCCGCTTAGAGGTATTTAAGGTCAAAAAATAACTACGACGTAATGAAGGTAATAACTCTTTATAAAATTTCATTAGATAAGGATTCCCCACCATATCTTGCTGTTCAGCTAAATATTGGAAGACTCCATCATAAAATTTTTCGATATCACCTGCTTTGACATGCTCAAGAAGTTGCTCTAATAGCAACTGTAATTGATCTGCTTCATGCGCACGCCATGTTTCACTCATGCGTTGTACAATATGCCCCAATAACATCATATTTGTATCAAACAACGCTTTAACTTGTTGTGCAGACATTTCTGAAACAATTGCCCCACGGCGTGGAAAAATCTCAATTAAATGAGTACGCTCTAATAATAACAATGCTTCACGAACTGATCCTCGGCTAACGTCAAGTTCTTTGGCAATACGTAGTTCTTGAATACGTTCGCCTTCTACTAGCTCGCCACTAATGATCTGTTCGCTAATATATTTGACAATTTGCTCAGAAAGACTTTCTGTGTCTTCGAGATTCATAAATCACCCGCTACTTTTTATATGCATTAATCCATGCTTTTCTTTCGCATCCTTGTTTTTAACTGATCCCATCGATTAAAAACTATGTCATTGTCTGACAATTTTATTGCATTTTAAGCCAACTCATTTAAAAACAACACCAAAATCAGATGAATAAAAGCTTGGAGCGCTCTTATATTCTATGAATAAAAAAAGCTCGAATTCCTAAAAATTCAAGCTTTTACACCACTGTCTTATAAATTTAAGATTTTAGTCTCTAATGCATAATGCCTTTATAAATAAAATAACTACCTACCACCACTAAGAGGCAAGCAAAGCATTTTTTTAACATCTGCGGCGACAACGCATGAGCAACCTTTGCTCCAAACTTCGCTGTGACAAAACTCATGACACTAATGCCAATAAACGCATAGATATGTACATAACCAATCGTGTTAGGCACTGAGATTTGTTCTTTTGCACCAAACCACATAAAGCCAATCGCTCCAGCAACTGCTATTGGTAAACCGCAAGCGGCAGAAGTCGCGACTGCTTTTTGCATGACCACGCCATGACGGTTTAAGTATGGAACGGTTAAACTTCCTCCCCCAATTCCAAAAATTGCAGAGGCAATACCAATGCCTCCCCCCGCCATGAATTGCATAGGGGTTGAAGGGAGCTGGCGCGTTGGATCAACAACTACATGTGCTCCTTTAAACATCCTATAGGCCATCACAACCGCAAAAATACCAATAAGAAGTTGCAAATGCTGGCCAGACATCAGGTCAGCAATACCCGCCCCTAAAAATGAACCCAACACCAGTCCAGGAGCTAAATTACGAAAAACAGGCCAAAGTACTGCACCCTTTTTATGATGAGCTGAAACAGAACTAAAAGACGTCACAATAATGGTTGCAAGCGATGTTCCTACTGCAATATGCATGATTACCGCTGGATCATAGTGTAACTGGGTAAAAACCACATAGAGGATTGGTACAATAATTAGTCCACCGCCCACCCCAAACAATCCGGCAGTAAAACCAGCAATTGCGCCAATGAGTAAATATATGATTAACTCCATAAATGTTTTACCACTCTGCTCATATTCAACATGGATTTAGAGACTCGCCAACTACAACAACTTTTAAGCGCAAAAAACCAGCTTCCAGAAGTGGTTTTATTAAAAGCAACCACAACTTCGACCAATGATGATATTCGTGAAATTGCCCACAAAGGCATTACAACAGGCTTGGTTTGCAGTGCTCAACAAACTCAAGGGCGAGGCCAACATCAACGGCAATGGATTTCACCTGAAGGAAACATTTATTTAAGCACATTGGTGCAAACTCGAACACCCTTAGATGGTCGCTTAGCACTTGAAGTTGCTCTAAATATTCTACAAATACCGCAGTTACAACCTTTGAATCTGCAAGTGAAATGGCCAAACGATTTATATAGTACTCAAGGGAAATGGGGTGGAATTTTAGTTGAACCTCTTTCTCAGCATCAGGCTATTGTGGGTGTAGGTATCAATTTAAAAACACCACCAGTGACAGGTAGCGATCAATCGATTACCTCTCTAGAAGATTTAGGCCTAGAGCAAACGAGTCGCCTTGAACTCATTTCAGAACTTTATGTTGCAATTCAAAATGCTGCTCGCTGGTTTGATCATGGCTGCTACAATTTGGCAGGACGTTTTAACCATCATGCTGCATGGATCAACCAGTTAGTTCAGTTTGAGCATAGCCAAGGACTGGTACATGGTCGTTTCGTTGGGATTTCCAATGAAGGTGCGGTAATTCTTGAAACTCCGGAACCACAGCAGTTTTATCAAGGTCGTTTAAGACCACAGACCACTCAGTAAATAGGTGTTTTCTCCATGAAAAGTTTATGGCTTGATATAGGAAACACTCGTTTAAAATACTGGATTACTAAAAATCAGCAAATTATCGAACATGCAGCTGAGCTACATTTACAGTCCCCTGCCGATTTATTACTTGGGTTAATTCAACACTTTAAGCATCAAAGTCTGCATCGAATCGGGATTTCTTCGGTACTCGATACCGAAAATAACCAACGTATTCAGCAGATTTTAAAATGGCTTGAAATTCCAGTAGTTTTTGCCAAAGTTCATTCTGAATATGCAGGCTTACAGTGTGGTTATGAAGTTCCGAGTCAGCTCGGGATTGACCGCTGGTTACAAGTACTCGCTGTAGCTCAGACAGATGAAAACTATTGCATTATTGGTTGCGGAACAGCGCTCACAATTGACTTAACTCAAGGTAAACAGCATTTAGGAGGTTACATCCTGCCTAATTTGTATTTGCAGCGAGATGCTCTTATTCAAAATACCAAGGGTATTAAAATTCCAGACTCAGCTTTTGATAACCTAAATCCGGGCAATAACACTGTAGATGCAGTACATCACGGTATTTTATTAGGCCTCATTAGTACCATTGAAAATATTATGCAGCAATCTCCTAAAAAGCTACTGCTGACTGGTGGTGATGCAACACTATTTGCCAGGTTCTTACAAAAATATGAGCCTGTGGTAGAAACCGATCTTTTACTCAAAGGATTACAGCAATATATTGCCCATTATCCTAAAGACTAAAATACAGAACAAAATAAAAGGCGCTATATGCGCCTTTTATTTTATGGATTTATTTCTTTTGGTCATTATTACCAAACAGTGGTCCCATTCCGCCACCGCCGCCGCCAAATTGCTTTTGCATATTGCCTAATGAACGCATCATTTTGCTCATACCAGATGGATTCGCAAATTTCTTCATCATTTTAGCCATTTGTGCTTGTTGCTTGATAAGTTTGTTCACTTCAGCAACATCCATACCACAACCTGCCGCAATACGTTTTTTACGACTTGGGTTCATCAGGTCTGGATTACGGCGCTCTTTAACAGTCATTGACTGGATAATCGCTTCCATCTTCTTGACTTGTTTTTCAGGGTTCGCTTGCTCAATCGCTTGCTGAATTCCTGCACCGCTCATGCCAGGCAACTTGTCTAAGAAGCCCATCATGCCGCCCATTTTTTTCATTTGCTCAAATTGCATCAGCATATCTTCAAAGTTGAAGCTACCGCCTTTCTGCAATTTTTTCGCCATTTTTTCGGCTTTTTCTTTGTCGATTTTACGTTCAACTTCTTCGACTAAAGAAAGTACGTCACCCATGCCTAAAATACGTTGAGCAACACGATCTGGATGGAATGGTTCTAAAGCATCAAGCTTCTCACCCATACCTAAGAACTTGATTGGCTTACCAGTAATGGCACGCACAGAAAGTGCAGCACCACCACGTGCATCACCATCAGTTTTAGTAAGAATTACACCTGTAAGTGCCAAAGCATCATTGAATGCTTTTGCTGTATTTGCAGCATCCTGACCTGTCATGGCATCAACCACAAACAAGGTTTCAGTTGGCTTAACTGCTGCATGTAATTCTTTAATTTCGTCCATCATGTCTGCATCGACATGTAGACGGCCTGCCGTATCGACAATCAACACATCAGCAAACTGGATTTTTGCCTGTTCAATTGCACGATTAACAATATCAATTGGCTTTTCAGAAGGATCTGAAGGAATAAAGCCTGCACCAACTTCATTTGAAACAGTTTCTAGCTGTTTAATTGCTGCTGGACGGTAAACGTCGGCAGAAACAGTCATTACTTTTTTCTTTTGACGTTCTTTTAAGAAACGTGCCAACTTGGCAGCAGTTGTGGTTTTACCTGCACCTTGTAAACCAGCAAGTAATACTACAACAGGAGGTTTCGCACTTAAATCAAGTGTTTCATTCGCCTCACCCATCATCTTGGTGAGTTCGTCATAGACAATTTTTACAAATGCCTGGCCTGGTGATAACTGAGTCATCACTTCTTGGCCCAATGCCTCTTCCTTAACTTTCGCGATAAATTCACGAGTTACAGGTAACGCGACATCGGCTTCAAGAAGTGCCATACGTACTTCACGTAAGGTATCTTTAATATTGTCTTCGGTCAGCTGCCCTGAGCCAGTAACATTTCTTAAACTCTGTGTGAGTCGTTCTGTTAAGGTATCAAACATTGCAAAATCCGCTTAAAATGGCTAGTTGCAAAAAAATCTTTCTCGAAATAGAAAATTTATGCATAGAATGCTATAGGATACTTTAGTTCGCAGCGAATTTATATCTTATATAGATGAATTAATCCTGAAAAAGGTTTGACATGATTAGCCTCCCCTTGGTTTATACAATTTTGGCACTCATCGCATATACCACTTCTTTCTGGTATCTGTTTATTCGTTTAATGTCAAAACGTGAACCAAACTCATGGTTATTTGCTTTTGTTACTATCTTGGCATTAGTACTGCACGGCACAGTTTTATGCGATGCCATGCTTACACCAGCAGGAATTAACTACGATGTATTTAACCTGATGTCTTTTACATCGGGGCTTATGTTATTGTTAAGCTTAATTTTTAGTACTTTTCGCCCTATTCTGCCGTTAAATTTGTTAGGCATTCCTGTCGCAGCTATTGGTCTTATTTTAGGGTTTGCCTTTAGTCGACCAGATCAATTTATTGAACAGCATTCGTTAGGACTTGATACTCATATCATTCTTTCGCTTTCTGCTTATGCAGTTTTACTGATGGCAACCATACATGCGATCTTAATGTGGTTCCAAAATCGTGAACTCAAAAAGAAACAAAAAAAACGTTTCTGGGTCAACTTACTCCCGCCAATTCAGGCGATGGAATCTTTATTATTTGACCTAATCATTACAGGTTTCATTTTATTAACGATTGCGCTTACATTTGGTTTTTTAACAATTGATAGCTTTTTTGCTCAGCATCTCGCTCATAAAACCGTATTTAGTATTATTTCTTGGTTTATCTATGGCTCATTACTGATCGGCCATTACAAACTTGGCTGGAGAGGCCAAAAAGCAATTCGTTTTACCTTAATGGGTTTTGTACTTTTAGCGATCGGATTTATCGGCAGTAAATTTGTGCTTGAGATGATCTTAGGGCGCTAGAGAAATTAAAATTTAATCGATACTAGACAGCGTTATGCATATCCCGTATAACGCTGTTTTCGTTTTACTCAGGTGACACAGACTGTGAAACTCATACTCGCTCCAATGGAAGGTTTAACTGACCCGATCATGCGGGATACACTCACATCTGTTGGTGATTTCGACTGGTGTGTGACCGAGTTTATTCGCGTTACAGACAGTATTTTGCCAGACCACATCTATTATAGTTTTTGTCCTGAACTAAAAAATGACGGTAAAACGGCAGCCGGTACACCTGTTCATGTTCAATTCCTAGGTAATAACCCAGATATGCTGGCAGCAAATGCAGCAAAAGTTGTTGAATTGGGTGCACCTGCAATCGACCTTAATTTTGGTTGCCCTGCAAAAACCGTTAATCGACATCGTGGTGGTTCAGTCCTTCTTGATGAACCAGACGTGGTACATCTGCTGATTAAAGCAGTGAGAGATGCTGTACCTGCTCATATTCCTGTTTCAGCAAAAATGCGTTTAGGTTACCTCGATGAAAACCATACAATGGAAAATGCCCACGCTGTCGAAGATGCAGGTGCAAGCTGGTTAACTGTACACGCTCGAACTAAAGCAGATGGCTATACACCACCAGCTTATTGGGAAAAAATTCTACCTATTAAAGAAGCTTTAAAAATTAATGTCATTGCTAACGGTGAAATCTGGACCAATGCTGATGCTAGAGTCTGTCAGCAACAATCTGGCTGTGAAGACTTAATGATTGGCCGTGGTGCGGTAACGACTCCAGATTTAACCCAATGCATTCGCCAAAATATGGATGAAGCGTTATTTAGTTGGGAACAACTTGTTGATTTACAAATTCGCTTTCTAAACGGTCAAGCAAAAACAGAAATTGGGATGGTTGGTCGTTATAAGCAGTGGTTAGGCATGATGACCAAAGCCTATCCTCAAGCGAAAGAATTATGGGACCAAGTGAAACGTATTAAAGCTTTAGATGAAATTGTTCAACAATTAGAACACACCAGATCAGATACTATTTAACTCGGCATAGCCTTTTAAAAAAGAGGGCAATTGTTTTCACAACTGCCCTCTTTCGTATTTCAGGTTAAGCTATTATTCTTTTTTAAAAGCCGCTTACTTTCATTTTAAAGTCAGTTACAGAAACGCCAGTGACACCAAAACTCCCCATAGAACCATTAGGTAAATTATTAAACGTTGTTGTATTTTGAGTACCCATATTCCCTAAAGTGACATTATTAAGTGAAGCATCAAATTTACTAGATGCGCCTGTATTCCCAAAAGTTAATCCAGTTGGTTCAACACCTGCATAAAAACCATCTAACACAAAACCAGTTGAGGTATTTGTTCCTGCAAACTTAAACCCAAATGTAGCTCCCGTATTATCGGACACTAAAGTAATTGGACAACCCGTAGCAGCAGAACAAATAGATTGAATTGCCCCACCAAATTTAACCATAACGGACTGGGCAGCATGACCCAGTTGAATGTTTAAACGGGGTTTATTGGTTTGTACAAAGTTAATATCTAGATTTCCAGTAGAACGAATAATTTCTTTTACACCCGTATTTACTGTCGTTCCCGAACTAAAAATTGATTTTGGTGCATAACTTGTTAATGCATAATCGGATGGACTAGATAAAGATGTACTTGGGGCTAAATAAACTGAAAAAGGTAGAAGTCGAATTCCGTTTACATCATTTCCCATAGATATAGCTAAATTTAAAAAAGGATTTCCCCCCCCAGCATCGGTATCCATTGCAATATTAAAAGAAGGATTACCCGATACAGCAGCTTTAATAAACTCTATACCAGGAACTGGGTTAGTAGAGTTTCCAGCAATGACAAAACCAGCTTTACTGTTATAAGAAGTTGAAGCAATACCATTAGTATCAATAAGTGCGACTTGATTAAATTTAACTTTATCGGCCTGAATTCCTAAAGTTAAGCCATTTTGACCCGTCGCTGCTGCAAGGCTTTGATCATCCAAAGGTTGCATTGCAAAAACACTTGAACTACTGGCAAGTAGCAGCCAAAACCCTATATTTTTATTCTTCATGTCGCTCTAATCCTTAAGAGACAAACGCTTATTATTTGTTCAGACTATCAGAATAATATTCAAGTACAAAGCAATTATCTCTATAACCCGACGAATGCAAATCCAATCACACTAAAATAAAATTTATATAAAAAAGTGACGATAATTGTCACTTTTATTTATTAGTTAAAGGCCCCATTTCTAGGCACAATACTGAAGCTACTATTTAAACGTCCACCCGTAATTGCAAGCTCACCTAAACGTGCTCCCGCTCCTGTTGAAGGCGGATAGAAATTAATATCTTTAACACGTAATGCACCGTCAATACTCTTATCAGGGTTAAAATAAACCGCCGTATTTACGCCAACTTTACCTAAACCACTTGTTGTATCTTTACCCACAACCAAAGCACTATTAAACGCTAGCTTTCCTGTAATATTATCAAAACCAATTGCAGAACCATCAATCGGATCACTAATTTGAACCGTATTTCCAGTTGCTGTCGCAGGCACTGTGAAATCGCCGAGTACAGTTAAGGCACTACCATCTGCAATTGAACTATTTGGCACAATTGATAAGTTAAGATCGCCACCTAAACGGAGTTTTAGACCAAATAACACATCATTATTTTTGGCAAAATTATCAATAGGTGAAGTACATGAACCCGTCGCTGGACAAGTTTTATATTTAGCCCCTGGTAAATAACCAGCTGCAATTTCTGTTGATAAAGCAAGTAGCATCTCTTTTAAACTAATATTAAGACTGCCATTTTCTAAACCAATACTTCCATTGCCTTTGAGGAACATATCGATATTACGTAAGCCCATGTAATAATCAGTAGGACTACCACCATTATTAGCATTTGGAGAACCATCAATTAATAAAATTGAGGTCGTTTTGGTTCCAGTCGCATCACGTCCAGTAGTTCCAGCAGCAATACCAAAACCTAAACGCGAAGTCGTTCCAGAGGTCGCCACTACATTTCGAACAGGCTTACCACTTGCATCTTTGGTATAGTAATAAGCACTATTTGCCGGTGCATCTAAACCATATACAGCAGCATTAGCATTTAAATTATAAAAAGGTAATGCTAAGCCCCACTGGTTATTTGCACCATTGTCTGCAAACTGATTGGCAGCAGCAACATTCGCACTTGTCGTAAAACGACCGCGTCTTGAAAATGCTTGAAACTCTGCTCCACGCATCGCAAGAATTAAGCTAAACGGATTAGTGACCGTATCACGGTGAATGTTATGTTGGTAATCAGCAGCTGTTGTTAAAGTACCCGACCCTAAACGAATTGCATTTAAAGTCGCGTTGTTTGGCATTAACAATGTTTTTGTATCAGCAAGATTTAAATAAATATTTCCGCTGTCAAAATAACCACGCGTAGCGGAGTTAAGGCCTGTTAAATTACCAAATTCGAAACCATAAGCATTCAGACCTGCTCCACCAATTTCTAAAGTGGTTGCTTTGCCATCTGAGCCTAGCATTGAGTCATTGTCTTTAGTGAATTCACCTTTCATACGAAAGGCAATCCCGGAATTACCTAAAATACTATTACTTGAGCCCGTACCTGTAGCGGTATTTGCTGTACCTAATATTGTTGTATCTGCCGTACCATCCATGCCACGGACTTGTAAATAACTATTTACCATACGTCCACTAGCACCTAAACGAATCAAACCTTTCGCATTTTGGGGACTATTGGTTGCATCTAAAGCATAAGGGTTAGTTTTATCGACATTAGAACTTAACATGACCTCAATATTCAGGCCTGAATTAGTTACTTTTCCACTACTGTCTACATATGTGCCTGCTGTTAGACCAGAAGCTGAATCTGCTACACGGTTAAAATCAACATAGCCATAGGTACTATTTGGAGTTTGCCCTACACTAGCAACGTTAGTTCCAGTATTCGTCTGTAAAACTAGGCCACGAGTTGGGTCAATCAGCATGACTCCTTTACCAACAAAATTAAAGTTAAAATTTCTTAAAATTAACTGATTTAGCTGACTACGAGCATCTAATTGCCCTAAATAAATATTGGCATTATTAATACCAAGCGTCATGCTTGACTGACTATTTGCATTAAATAGACCATCTTGGGTTGTAAGTGCCAAATTTAGAGGTGAAGTCGTTTGAATAGCCAACTGCCCCATTGTCGGTGAACAAGTAGCAGAGTTATTACATACTTTAAAACTATTTACAGTAATGAGTGATGGACTGCTTTGCATAGAAAAGTCGAGTCCAGTTTTACCCGTAGTTGGGTTACTCCCTACATCTAAACGGTAATTTGTACTTAAAGGCTGACTAGATACATTACTTTTTTGAACTTTTATCCCGCTCGCTTGAGCTCTTAAGACCTGATCTGCACTACTAGGTGTACCTGCATGGTCATCCCAGTAAGCATTATCAATATTGATTTCATTAAACGTCGTTTGAATCGAAATCCCATCTTGCCCATTAACAGCACTCATGTCAGCATCTGTTAAAGCTTCTAACGCAAAAACATGTCCGCTCACTAACAACATGCTGGTTGTTAATGCGTTTAAAATAAACTTTGAGCTGTGATTTTCTTTATTTTTTTTCATCACTTCAGTTCCTTTGAAATCTACATTAACCCTTAACAACGGGGATGGCTGCCATCACAGCTAAAGACCATGACTTTTCCTTGAATAGCCAAGTTTCCGTTCATCATCAAACCCATAAAACCAGTTTCACGCCCATAGTCATACACCGATGGCGTTGCAGTAGCAACTTGCTGGTTTGCACTATTAGCAGTCGCCGCATAAGTTGGCTTTTTGAAATATGCATAATCATACATATTTGCACTCGAACCTTGCGCTGTTGTTGAGCTGGTAAAATTATCTTGCTCAATTGATAACGCATTAAAACCAAAGTTACGAATTAAAATTGGCTGTGCTGCACTAAAACTAAGCTGAATAGCCGGTTTAATCATTTCAGTATTATTTTTATCCAAATACTTTAAATCAGCGCCATCCAAACCCATTTTTTGAATATTTAAGGTACCTTGTACGCCTTTAAATACGAGCCAAAGTTTATTACCACTATCACTATTTTCGGCCCAACCACTTGGTTTGGTCGAATCTGCTTGTACAAAACGCTTATTAATTGCCAAGCCAATATGGCAAAACTCTACGTTCTCACAGACACCACCACTACCATTGTCAAATACACCGTTAGCTGTTTGGTTTAAATTAAGCATTAAAGATAAATCAGCACCAGCCTGACCATTAATCGCCTGTAATGCTTCATTATCTAAAGTTTGTAGCTCTGCATGAGTCACTGTTGCACAAAGAGCAAGGAGTAAAGCAGTTATTTTTTTCATCGCGTTACCCTCCTCTTATAGACCTTTAGTTGTCAGTTTTAAGTGCTGGATTAAAACACCGTCAATGACAGCAGATCCCATGTTATTGGTAATCGCTGAGCTAATCTGTGCCCCCGATAACTTATAGGTATTTAAATCTGCATTTGGTGTAGTGCTATACCAACGACCACCCTCATAACGAGCATCTGGCAAAGGTGTGCTGTTCGGCACAGTGTATTGAGCACCATTTCCAGCATCAGCCAAGGTATACCCTGTATTATTTACTGTCGGGTTATAATAGGAAGTACTATCAATATTAGCCCAGTTCGCCCCTTGGGAATCAAATCTTAAACCAGAGCCTGCATTGCCAGTCCAGCCTGTGGCTGTCCGATATTGCCATGTATCATAACAAGTACTTAAATTCAAAAATCCGCAACTATAACTACCTGCACGGCGTTCCTGATTTTGTAATTGGTAGAAGTTTTTAGTTTGTGTTATAGCCGCTACAGTTCCTGTAGGTAATTTACCAAATGAAATACCAACCGCATCTTGTGTGCTATTACCTTTAAAGGCTTCTAAAGTATTATTGGCTGCATTATAGACCGTTGAACCAATTGAAATACTACTATGCGTCGCACTAGAACCTTGATATGTTTTACCACCTAAAGTTACGTTCGTGCCACACTGATAAATATTACAAGTTGACCCTAAATAACTAGTGTCTGCCCCACTATAGTCTGTATAGATTTTCTTATAAATTTCAGGTTTATTCGGAATACGTGCAAGTTCTAAGCTAAAGTTCTTACCATCCGAGCTTAAAACCAATGGTTGATATAAAGAACCTAACACAAGATTAATATTCGGGTTATAGAGATATAGACCTTCATTCGCATCAAAGGTTGGTGCAACTCCTCCATTAATTGCTGGAGTTACTAAATTACCTTGTGTAGTCCCTGATTCGCGCGTACTTAAACGTAAAACATTATTCATAGCACTATCAGTTGGAGCAGTCCATGAACCTGTTGAAGTAACAGTCGTAGTTTGGCTACGGATACGATATAACCAGTCTGAGCTCGGTGAGTTATTGCTTGGCGCACCAGTATATTGGGTACTATAACGATTTACCCATGATCCCACTGTAGACGTTGGAGTATTTGAAGTAATCGTTGCTCTTAAATTGGAGGCATCGCCACTGTTTAAACGAATAACTCCAGCTAAACCCAAAGTATCATTATAAAAAGGGCTCATTCCACCAGCAGATGTTGCTCCCCCTAATGTTTGGAAAAGCTGTAAGCGGCTGCCATTTAAGCTAAAGTTATTCCACACTCCTTGTAAACGAAGACGGTTTGCACGAGTTGCATCAGTACTTGTTCCAATTAGACCATTTGAATCACCATAATTAAATTGATCTGCGGCGCCATTTATTTTATTTGGATTTCGGACAAAAATATCGGACCATAGACCTAGTTTCAACTTATAAGCGTCAATACCTGCAGAATCCCTCGTTCCGACTTCATATAAAGGGGCTTCTAAAGCTAAGTAAGTTACCTGACATGTTGGATCAGTCGCACCTGTACAATTATTTGCACTAAAATTCGGCACTGAGTTTTCAGTCGCAACTTTGAAAATCCACGGGTTAACAGCAGTACCCCAACTTGAGATTGCAGCAGCTGCATCGGTAGAAGCAAGGCGAGTATTGGTATTATTATCAGATTTAGAAAGTGCTAAGCCATAAAGAAAAATATCAGCTTTCCCTACCGCACGGTCACCAGAATCAATCGAGCCATTTTTATTGGTATCAGCGGCTGTCATACTTAAAGGGCCAACAGGTACATAATTGATATAACCTGTATCTTTAGTACGATCAGTTAAAATCTGAGTTGAGGTTTCATTTGCACCTGCACCACGAAATACCATATAAGTATTCTGTGGCAAGATAGCAATACCTTCACCTGTCGTTTCACTCAAGCCCGCATCAGAAAGTTCTTCGAGTGCGAAACTAGGTTGGCTTATACAAAGCCCGATTAAACTTGCCAAAACGGTTTTTTGAAACCTTACCGTATAATTAAGTGTAGTCATCTTGACCTTCCTGTTTTATACGATGCCGCGCACCATATTTATTTTTCTTTAACATTCCTTGATGCCAGGTGAATCCATCCTTTTCACCTTAGACAATGAGGCAAATCTAAAAGATATTGCCAACCTTTCCACATTTCTATTATGCGGAATATTTGCACAAATGCAAAAAAAAGCATGTAAAAATTTACTTTTCCGATGAATGTAAAATAGCAATAGCTACTTTCTTTTTAAGTTAGCAGAACTTCAAGCTGCCATAACAGTTCGGAGCAAAACTTTGGTTTTTTAAGACCAAATTCGTCAAATTCATAGGAACATATTGACCTGTTAAATCAACTGATTGAACATTAATATCTCCCAATATACAATTTAGAGCCAAAGCTCCACACTCAATTGGGTTAGCAGTTAAATACTGGCTAACTTTACCTAAAGTGGCTTTTACCACGTCATCCGTAATTTTAACTTGTGATTGAGGGGTTACATCACCAATATCAATTGGATTTGATAATTCTAACCACCAGCCCGCTTGAGAAACAGACTTTGCTCCTGTCCACTGTAAATTTTGTCCTTGTAATGATAAAGAAGCCGCCGTACCATTCAAATTAACTTTATGGAAATATCCTAAATCCTCATTGACTGCAACATTGACTCCTAAATTATTAATTGTACCAGACAGATTCCCACTAATAGTAAGCGGAATAGCTCCCCATGCTTGAGCATTTGCCTGGATAGGCCCCGATAAATTAATTCCACTAACTACAGCAGTACCTGTTAAATTAGCCGTCGTAATACGTTTTCCAGAAATAACTTGGGAAGGTAAAGATAAACTACCAGAAGCACTACTTAAGCCTAAATCATAACTTGTTGTCTGGAAGTCTGCTGTAATAAACCCTGTTGTACTTTTTACCTTACCGGTAATTGCTGTTCCTAAATTTGTTTGAGTTAATCCAGCTTGTCCTGACACTGCTTGTAAAGTACTAACCGTACCTCCAGTCGCTTGAGTCACCATATAACCACTAAAAGAGTTAATACCATTTTTTGTAGTTGTATTTTCTGAACCAAAAGTAAGTAGACCTTGAATGGATTCTGCACTTAATCTCACCCCAGCAACTTCACGAGTCGATGCACTGTTAGGATTTTTAATTGCAAATTCAATAAATGGATTGGTTAATTTTGCTGAAGAACTAGCACGACCATCATTAGTATCAGAAATACCACTTAGGCTTAAGTTATCGATATCAATATCACAGGCACCTGCTCCATTGGCTCCACCACATCCAAGCTGCAATTTTTTAATATTCGCGTTCAGCTCTAAATCAGCATCTAGACCTAATTTATAAAAACCTACATTACTATTACTGTCACGCAGTTTTTCCAAGTTCGCAGAATCGGTAGGCGCAACATATGACATGCTCATCAAGGCTTGACCACGCGTCGCTGATAGTTCAGCATCTGTCATAGGAACTAATGTAGAAGCAGCATGCGCCGAAGAAAAGCACAAGCTTCCAAGCGCTAATATTGCTAAATGAAGAGACGTAAACTGTCGCATGGCCGACCTCCATATCCGTGGGGGCATAATCCTGTTTAATTTCTTTTTATTTGGCCTATCTACATTTGATAAATATTTAACTAAACATTATCAAAGAAAGCCTATATCAACCACATTTACTTTTAAATTCTGTGATGCAGAACAAAAAAACAAATCAATTATTGATCATTTTATATCATTTTTTACAAAAGGAAACTGTCGTTTATCATAATTCCGATAAACGCTTCTCAAAAAAATTTTATTTATAAAATTGGGCCACCTAAGTGACCCATTATTTTTAAAATCTTTTCATCGAGGAAAGATTAAGTTTTAGGAAGCGTAACACCTGTTTGACCTTGGTATTTACCACCACGGTCTTTATAAGAGGTTTCACATACTTCATCACTTTCAAAGAATAGCATTTGTGCTACGCCTTCCCCAGCATAAATACGTGCAGGTAAATTTGTTGTATTTGAAAATTCTAAAGTAACGTGACCTTCCCATTCAGGTTCTAATGGAGTCACATTTACAATAATACCGCAGCGAGCATAGGTTGACTTGCCTAGACATACAGTCAACACATTGCGAGGAATACGGAAATATTCAATTGTACGCGCTAGAGCGAATGAGTTTGGCGGAATAATACAAACATCAGACTCAATATCGATAAAACTTTTGTCATCGAAATTTTTTGGATCGACAATTGCAGAATGTACGTTTGTAAAAACCTTAAATTCACGGGCACAGCGTACATCATAACCATAGCTAGAGACCCCGTAGGAAATCAACTTTTCACCATTTTTATCAAAACGGACTTGATTCTCTGCATAAGGTTCAATCATGCCGTGTTTTTCGCTCATTTCGCGAATCCAACGATCAGACTTAATGGCCATGTATTTTCTATCCAAAAGGTAAATTCATTGATTTCGACGTACTTTAACTTAAAAAACCAATTATGAAAACAACACAGAGCTACTCAAATAAATAAGAATAGCTCAGCTGCACATTTAGAGGTTCAGTAAAGCAGAATAACTAATTGGAATTGAAAAGCTGACCAATACAAGTGAAGCAGTTTTTTGCAAGTTAGTTTGATTTAACCAACCTACTTTTTTAGATGCTAAAACCGATCCCAAGAAAATCCAGAACAATGCAATTGGGGTAATAAGCGCTAAATAAGCCATCATATGAATTAAATAAATATGAAAATTACTCCATGCACCTACTGGGAAAATTGCTGAGGCAAACAGTAATGCTTTTGGGTTTAATAAAGTGGCGCAGAATAACTCACGAGCACGAATTGTTGGCTGATTTAATTCAACTTCTTGATTTGCCGTATGCCATAACTTGATGGCTAAGAAAATAATATAGCAAGCGCTCAATAGCTTTAGAATAGGCGGCAGCATTGGTAGTGTGCTAGACACTTTTCCAATCAGCATTCCCCATGCAGAAATAGAGATGACATAACCTAAAACTTCTGCTGGAATAAGTTTTACTGACTTCCTTAAACCCACTTGTACCCCAGAAGAAGCTAGTAAGGTATTGGTTGGACCAGGAGTAAGTAAAATTGTGGCTACTAAGCCAATAAAAAGCCATGAAATCATTGAATGACCTCACAATATAGTCATCTCAGATTAATAGATATCCTGTCACAAGGCAAAAGGTAATTGTAAGACAAAGTATTTCAAATTATTTTCAAAATAAAAATAAAGTATATAAAAACAAATATTTATAAAATTATCACATAAAGTCGAGAAGAAAACTTTACGGTCAGTTGTTATACTTTTCAAATAGATTCTGAGTTAAGTAACATAACTATTTTTATTTTAAGTCTATTTTTCCATCAAAAGTCTTTATAATAAAAATATATAGCACTGGTAAGTTTAAATTTTAAGCTTTTAATAAGTTTCAATTCATATATTGTTTCTGATTTTTTTATATAGAGCATCGCGCTTTACTACCCTTAATGATTATGGCAAAGCATTTTTTTCAATCTTGGCTTCCCTCCCCCGAGAAAGTTTCAAATATGAAATTTCTAAGGATTTTTGGTAAAAAAACCCTTAATCCTGTGCTTTGGTATGTCAATCGAAAATCAATTACCCGAGCTGTTTTTGTCGGAACTTTTTTTGGTTTACTGCCTATTCCTTTTCACAGCGTATTTATTGTGATGGCGGTATTACTATTTGAAGTAAATTTACCAATTAGCTTGATGCTCGCTTGGTTAAGTAACCCGCTTACATTAGTTCCTATTCTATATATTGGTTTTTGGTTCGGTGCACACATTTTTCATGTGCATATGATTAACAAAGAAATGCTGCTAGGTGTATTGCATCAGATTTCTCGTTGGATTACTCATTTCGGCCATGGCCACATTGATTTTAGTCTTGCGAAAATCTTGATGACTGGACTTGTTGTAGAAGCTTTTGTATTTGCTGTTATTTTATATATATGCACAGAAATTTTCTGGCGCTGGATGGTTGTTAAAAACTGGAAAAGTAGACATCATCAAAAGAAGCAAGAAGAGGTTTTATAAAAGCTTCACTCTTCTTGCATAAGTTTAAATCATTATTTCGGTAGTTTTGATTTCATATATTCTTCGGCCACATTAAGCACATATTCTTGGCAAGCCTCTCCTGTACCAGGGTCATAAGCTCCGTTATTGGTAATATTATTAGATAAGATTCGAATGCCTAGGAAAGGAACATTAAACTGGCTTGCAATTTGTGCAACAGAAGCCGCTTCCATTTCTTCAACAGAAGTACCATAACGCTGGTGGAAAAATTGAATACGATCTAGCTCATTATTCCAGACATCTGCTGAACCAATCGTTCCTTCAACCACATCACCTTTATCATAACGGACTTTATGTGCCGCCATTAACAACTCTTGGTCACCTTCAAATTTACGAATTGCAATCGGTTCTGGGTCAGATTCATCTGTTGGCAAAACATCAAAAGCCTCAACCCATGTGAGTGAGTCTGAACCACCGCCCACTGGCTGTTTAGGTGTTCTAAATGCACCAATATTGGTTGTATATTTTCCTAAAACAATATCGTAAACATGCAAATCAGGATCATGTCCACCTGAAGTTCCCTGATTAATGATCGCAATCGGTTTATAACGCTCAATCGCTAGAGCAGTTGCTGCAGCAGAGTTACTCATACCCATGCGAGTTTTAGAAATAATCATTGGATAACCATTATAGGTACCTTTCCAGAACGTCCATCCCCCTACTGTTTCAACAGTTTTATTCTCTAACTTTGAAGCCATTCTTTCCGACTCTACGGGTAAAGCACCCTGAATAATGATCGGCTGTAACTTCTGTTTTTGTTCCTGAACTGTTGGTGTCTGTGAGGCAGATGAGTTGTCATCGTTACATCCAACTAAAAATAAAGCGCTACATAAACTGATTACGCCCAAACTATACTTAAATTGCATTTTTTAACCTTTCTTTTTAAAAAGTGTAAAGTAGCAATCTGCATGCCAATTTCAAGTTCAGCTTTGTTATTAGGATTCAGTAATTTAATTTTTTATTTTAATCAGATGATAAAAAAACCCGACTTAAAGCCGGGTTTTAATAAATTAGAAAATACGCTTATCATCACGTGTGCGTTGAGGGATTTTTTCAATCTGCTGCCAGACCGCTTTAGCAATCTCAATATAACTATCAGCCGCATCATCCATTGCCACAACGCTCGGTTTACCCTGATCAGCATGTTCACGTATTTGAGCATTTAGAGGCAAACGGCCTAACAATGGAATATGGTATTGCTCGGAAAGCTTATCACCACCACCGATACCAAAAATTTGCTCTTCATGACCACAGTTTGAGCAAATATGAGTCGACATGTTTTCGACAACACCTAATACGGGAATACCTACTTTATTAAATAACTCAATTCCTTTGGTGGCATCAAGCAAGGCAACATTTTGTGGAGTAGTCACAATGATGGAGCCTGTAACCGGAATACGCTGTGCAAGCGTAAGCTGAATATCACCAGTACCTGGTGGCATATCAATCATGAGTACATCTAAATCAGGCCAAAGTGTTTGATTAAACAATTGCATTAGAGCGCCTGTTGCCTTTGGTCCACGCCATGCAACAGGTGTGTTGTTATCACCAGTTAAATGTCCAATAGAAAGCACAGCCATACCATAAGCATCTAAAGGTACAAAATTTTCACTTTCAATAAGTGGAGTTTTGCCAGCGTTTCCTAGCATTGTGGGAATACTTGGACCATAGATGTCAGCATCTAATACCCCAACCTTAAGACCCATTTTTTGCAAGGCAAGCGCCAAATTGACGGTAGTTGTCGATTTACCAACGCCACCCTTTCCAGATGAAACTAAAATAACATTCTTAATGCGAGGGTGAAGTGGAACATCTCTTTGTTGCGGAGCGGCTTTTTGAATCGGTGGATTATTTGGATCTGGTTCTGATTTAGGTGAGGCATCAAGCACAGGAGGTAAATTTGAACTTTCTTGTGTAGGGCGCTTTTGTTGAACCACGTGTAAATTAAGTTCTTCAATACCGCACTTTTCTAATGCACCAGCTAAATCATCATGGATTTGCTGCAAATGCTCTTTTTCATCAGGAAATGTATTAATCGTAAGTTGTAATACACGACCCTGAACTTGAAGCTGACTAATGCGCTCCTTTAAAGCATCTTTTGAATGCGGTAATAAATAATTTTGGAGTACGGTTTGGATTTCATCTTCTTTCACCTCTTGTGCGGGTGAAAAAACGGACTTTAATGAAGAAAGCCAAGACATATTGTTTACTCCAAAAACAGATCATTACAGCTTAATGGAGATAGTGTAACAGTATTGCTCCACACTCGCTCACCTTGGGATGAATAATTACTCACTTCAGATCTCATCTTTTAGGTAAGGAGTGCAGATTTTAGTTTAAATCAGCTTATTCAGCAGAATCATGATTCTTTAATTTATTGAGTTTATCGGTTGCAGTTTTCTTCAACTCATCAAGTTTTGCAGTTGCTTGTGTTTTCAACTCATCCAATTTTGTAGCAGCCTCTTCCTTTAATTCCGCAGCTTTGGCTTTAGCATCGTCAAGTTTATGAGCTGCTTCTGTACGCAAATGATCAAACTTATCTTGTAGACTATGCTGAGCATCCTCAAGTTTACCTTTTAAATCAGTTGCTTTTTCTTCAAGAGCCTCTTTACCAGAAGCTTGTTTCTCTTTTACATTTTCCTTTAAATCGTCCAAAGCTTTTTCGCCTTGTACTTTCGCATCAGCTGCTTTTGCCTTTAATTGATCTACCTTATCTTCAACTGCTTCTTTACCAGCAGCTTGCTTCTCTTTTACATTTTCCTTTAAATCGTCCAAAGCTTTTTCACCTTGTACTTTTGCATCAGCCGCTTTTGCCTTTA
Source organism: Acinetobacter sp. 1542444 (assembly GCF_000581835.1). Taxonomy (NCBI): domain Bacteria; kingdom Pseudomonadati; phylum Pseudomonadota; class Gammaproteobacteria; order Moraxellales; family Moraxellaceae; genus Acinetobacter; species Acinetobacter sp. 1542444. The sequence goes on from NZ_JEYA01000002.1 coordinate 595,701, forward strand.
ATTCATCTAATTTATTTTCTGTAGTCATCGTTGTTATCCTCATAGTTAATTAAAAAATTACCTGAATAAGTTATTAGTTATACATCGTTATGGCTTATTTTCTGACCGTAACTGCAATTTGAAACAAAGACAATACAGGAAGATTCAAATATTTTTTGATTTGTTTATCTGTTCTAAAGAGAAACCATGCCTGACCAAAATCCATTTTAATAGAAATCGCTTATGCCAAGCTGGAGATTATTAATCTTTGCTTATCTCCCTGCATCAGTTAAAATCTTCCACCTTATAAATACGAATGAGAGAATGAAATCCGTGCGTAAAATTTTAGTCACTAATGCCCTCCCTTATGCTAATGGTCCAATTCATATGGGTCATTTACTCGGTTACATCCAGGCAGATATCTGGGTTCGTGCCATGCGAGCAATGGGTCATGATGTGACTTATGTATGTGCGGATGATGCTCACGGTACAGCAATTATGCTACGTGCCGAAGCAAATGGTATTAGCCCAGAAGAGCAAATTGCGAATATTCAAAAAGAACACATCCGTGATTTTGACGGTTTTGGTGTACATTTCGATCATTACGATTCAACGCATAGCGATGCAAACAAAGCACGTTCAACAGATATCTATATTAAAAACCGTGAAGCTGGAAATATTGCAGTTCGTCCTGTAACTCAATTATTTGACCCAGAAAAAGGGATGTTCTTGTCTGACCGTTTCATTAAGGGTACATGCCCAAAATGTAAATCAGAAGATCAATACGGCGACTCATGTGAGGTGTGCGGTACAACTTACAATGCGACTGAGTTACTTAATCCACGTTCGACTTTAAGTGGTGCAACACCAGTTGAAAAATCATCAGATCACTATTTCTTCAAGCTTCCAAACTTCTCTGAATATTTACAAAAATGGACGCGTGATGAAGGACGTTTACCTCTTTCAATTGCGAACAAGTTAGATGAATGGTTTGAAGCTGGTTTAGCAGACTGGGATATTTCTCGTGATGCACCATATTTTGGCTTTGAAATTCCAGACGCACCAAATAAATATTTCTACGTATGGGTAGATGCCCCAATTGGTTATATGTCTAGTTTTGAAAACTACATCAAAACTAAACGCCCAGATTTAAACTTTGATGATTTCTGGAAAAAAGACAGCCAAAACGATGTTTATCATTTTATTGGGAAAGACATTGTTTATTTCCATGCTTTATTCTGGCCTGCAATGCTTGAAGGTGCGAACTATCGCACTCCAACTGGTCTTTTTGTAAATGGTTTCTTGACTGTAAATGGACAAAAAATGTCTAAGTCACGTGGTACTTTCATTAAGGCCGAGACGTATTTACAGCATTTAAACCCTGAATATTTACGTTATTACTTTGCATCTAAGCTTTCAGATAAAGTTGAAGACTCTGACTTAAATCTTGATGACTTTGTTCAAAAAGTAAATTCAGACTTAGTCGGTAAAGTCGTTAATATTGCTAGCCGTTGTGCGAAATTCATCAACAGCAACTTTAACAATACGTTATCTGCTCAATGTGCAGAAACTGATTTAGTACAAAGTTTTATTGATGCTGGCGATTCAATCGCTGCTGCATATGAAGCACGTGAATTCTCTACGGCGATCCGTGAAATTATGGCGCTAGCTGACCGTGCAAACCAATATATTGATGAGAAAAAGCCTTGGGCACTTGCTAAACAAGAAGGTCAAGAGCAACAAGTTCTTGATGTATGTTCTGTGGGTATCAACTTATTCCGTCAACTTGCAGTGTACTTGGCTCCAGTTCTTCCAACTTTGGCCAAGCAAGTTCAAGATTTCTTAAAACTTGAAAGTTTCGATTTCGAGTCACGTAAACAAGTTCTTGTAAGTCATGAGATTGCGCAGTTCCAACCGCTTATGCAGCGTGTTGATCCAAAAGCTGTTGCAGCTATGGTTGATGCTTCTAAAGAGTCTTTAGGTGCTCCTGCTCCAGAAGCAACTAAAGCAACGGCGAAAAAGGACAAAGCTGCCGAGAAAAAAGCTGCCCCTGCTCCAGCAGTGGGTGAAGCTGAAATTATTGGTATTGAAGATTTCTTAAAAGTTGACTTGCGTGTTGCTCAAGTACTTGAAGCTGGTACAGTTGAAGGTTCAGATAAATTACTTCAATTGACATTAGATGTTGGTGAAGCTGAACCACGCAATGTATTTAGTGGCATTCGTAGCCAATACGCACCAGAAGACCTAAAAGGTAAATTGGTTGTTATGGTTGCTAACCTTGCACCACGCAAAATGCGTTTTGGTATTTCAAACGGCATGGTACTTGCTGCTGGAAATGGTGAAGGTATTTTCATTATTTCTCCAGACAGCGGTGCGAAACCTGGCGATAAAGTTTCTTAATCTGCTTTCAAAAAAAGCTCCCTAAATTGGGAGCTTTTTTATTTTTAAGGGCTTTGAATAGGTTTAAACGGGGCTTACTAAATTAGGACCACGGCCACCCTTCGCAAGGGTTATTAAATAAAACGTGTATATTTCCCAACTCTTCATTTGTTAAATAGCCATTCTTATTTTCATCTAAATAATGAAATAGCTCTGTCTGCTTGTTTTCACCTTGAAAACGCTTATCACTCGGCCAGTTATAAGGATAAAAGTCTTCAACCCGTTGAAATTCTTTTTGGCTATACATGCCATCATGATTTAAATCATATTTTTCCTGAAAAAGCTCCCAATCTAAAGAAGCAGGCTCACATGCACTTACCATATTCAAAACACAGTAAGTTGCACATCCAGCAAGTAACCTAATAGTTAGATTGCTCATGATTATTCACTTGTATATCGGAAATTTTATAATCCTTTTCATGAACTGGAGTACCCACAATACTCATAGTCCGCTCATTTGCCGATTGTTGTTTACTCGTCGTTCTCATCTCACATCCTGTAGTTAAGATGAGAAAAACTACAGAAATGCTCACTATTAGTTTTTTCATAACGTGATCCTCATTTCTTTTTGTTTTATTTATTAAGTTACCACTTTTAAAGTATTTAAGTGCTAAAAAAGATATTTCAATTTGTATATATTTTACTCAAAAATAAAGCCAGACTATAAATAGCTGGCTTTGGATTTTGTAGATATTTTAATTAAAGAGTAATCATTTGAAGAAAATTAATTTTAAACCCAATAAAGTCACAATACTTCCAGCAACTCGATCCACCCCTGTTTTTGCTTTCAGATACATTTTTCGAGGCTTCTCTGAAGAGAGCAGCATTGCCACACATGAGTACCAACCAGCATCAATCATAAAACAAATCACTGGTAATGCGACGTAGTAATAATTTGGAATTTCTTTTGGCAACAAAGCAGTAAATACACTCGCTAGCACGACTGCGATTTTTGGATTACTTAACTGGGTAATTAAGCCATATCGATATGCCTGCTTATAGGTCATTTTCGATTTGCCATCGTTTTCCATCGCAATTGGTTCTTTAGCATGTTTAATAATTTTAAAAGCCAGCCAAAGTAAATATAGACCACCACCAATTTTTAAAATCAGATAAGCAGAAGGCACCGCCAATAAAACTGCTTGCAATCCCATAACTGCTAATAGACCAAAAAGCGCTGCACCTGTCCCCGTCCCTAAAGCGGTAAACAACCCATGTTTACGTGATTTAGAAATTGAATTTTGTGCAACATAAATAAAGCTTGGCCCAGGACTTATTGCTCCAAGCATCAATGCCATCGCAATTGAAAAAAGAGGAATAAGGGACTCAAACATTGTATTGACCTAGCATCACGCAATTGCGCGGTATTCTAACAGCTTTTTATGACACATATAAAAATGGCGAAGATATAAATGATGAAAATTGAATTTTCATGTTTTTACAATTTAGATCTTCACAACGGACAAAAATGTCCGTTAAATATATAACCTTTCGAACTCCCCAAACCGATGACATGAGTAAACGTCAAAAAATTGCTGCCCATAATCGGGATGAATTACTCAATGCAGCCGAAGAATGTTTTCGTATTCATGGTATTAATGTTCCCTTACAAGTTGTGATTGACCACGCTGGTGTAGGCAGAGCGACGTTCTACCGTAATTTTTGTGATCGAAAAGCTTTAATTAGTGCACTTTTAGAACGTGCAATTACACAGCTAGAGCAAAAAGCAGCTCATTTTCAACAATTCGAAGATGGTTTATTTCGTTTAATTGAAGGACATATTGGGCAACTTCCCAAGCTCGCAATTTTGCAAGATTTTTGGAGAGTGATTGATCGGCAAGATCCAATTATGTTAAAAATTTATGAACGGCGAAATAATGCACTTAACCCACTGATTGAAAATGCGATAGAACAAAAATTGTGCCGAGCTGATCTGACCGCCGATGACTATGCAATGGTCACAGCAATGTTGGGTTCTTCATTTCAAGGACATGAGCCAGAAGAACAGACTCGCTTAGCAAAACGAGCAATTGAATTACTATTTCATGGTATTCAAATACAAAAAATTCGAGGGATAGAATGAGTAAAACGCCTCGTTACTTAGAAACACCACCCGACTGGACCCCAGAAGAGCAACCGACTTTACCTGGTTCACCAGCAGCTATTGCACACTCTGTACCTAAGCGGTTTATTTACTTTTTTATTGGTTTATTTATCGCCCTTTCGGCAAGCTTAAGTAATGGTTTTATTACGGCAAATTTACCTTTAATCCAAGGTGAGTATGGACTAACTCCTTCCGAAGCGGCTTGGTTACCTGCTGCTTATGTCATGGCAAATGTCAGTTCAAACCTGATTTTATTTAAAGCCCGGCAACAGTATGGCCTGAGAGTATTTTCGGAAATAGGACTCGTGATTTTTATTGCAGTTCTGGTATTACATATTTTTGTGCATACTTATGAAATGGCCCTATTTGCGCGGGTTGTAGCTGGTTTAGCTGGTGCGCCATTAAGCTCACTAGGTATGTATTACACCATGCAAGCTTTTAAAAAAGCAGACATGGCAAAAGGAATATATATTGCCTTTGGTTTTCAACAGTTAGGTGTTCCCCTCGCTTGGATTATTTCTCCATTTCTTGTAAATACAGACAGTTGGTCTGTTCTATATACGTTTGAGCTCGGCTTAGCACTTTGTTGTTTAGCCATGGTCGTTTCATTGAAGTTACCACGTAGCTTAAGAATTTACGTTTTTGAGAAGCAAGATTTTTTCACCTTTGCTTTACTCGCTCCCGGCTTTGCTTGTTTATGTATTGTGCTCACGCAAGGCCCAATTTTATGGTGGTTTAATAGCCAGTGGCTTGCTTATGTATTAATTGCAGGTTTTAGCTTAGTTGTTTTGGGGTTGCTCTATGAGCACTATCGCGCCAATCCATTAATTATGACACGTTGGTTAGGTGCCGCTTCGACCCTACGCTTCATTTTTGGTGCTTTTGCTATTCGACTTTTAATGTCAGAACAAAGCTACGCAGCGGTTAATTTCTTAAAAACTATGGGAATGGGTCCTGACCAATTTGTTCCACTCTATGTTGTCATCTTGGTGGGGATTTTAAGCGGAACACTTTTTAGTGCACTAACTTTTTCACGCGAACGGATTATCTTCCACTTACTTTTTGCAGAATTTTTAATTTTAGTTGCGTGTGGATTAGATTATCACTTAACCAGTGATGTCCGACCTGTGAACTTCTTTGCAAGTCAGTTCTTAGTAGGCTTTGCAGGTGGTTTATTTATTGGGCCATTGCTCCTGATTGGCTTTGCGCAAACTTTGGCTAAAGGTCCTTCGTATGTGGTGACTTTTATTGTGCTGTTCTCTGCAACTCAAACATTTGGTGGTCTTGTTGGATCTTCTTTCTTCTCGACCTATCAACAACACCGCACACAAAATTATCAAGTCGAGATTATTAAAGATTTGGAACAAGCAGATCCTCTAGTTGCTCAAAGGCTCTCTACATATCAACGCAGTGCATCAGTTACGACTACTGACCCAGCATTACAAACAGCCCAATCCATGCGCTCACTTAATCAAGTGGTCACTCGTGAAGCGCAAGTGCGTGCCTACAATGACGTTATTGCATTAAACGGTATTTTTGCTATCGCCCTACTCTTGTGGGGCGGATTTAATATTGCACGTAGTAAATATCTACAACGCAGAGGAATTAGCCGTCCTTAATGGCTTCTTTATTGATGAAATAGAAATTGAGATTGATATATGTCAGATGATCAAAACAAACCGGAACAAGCTCCACCTCAAGCAGCTCCTGCTTCGTCTAATGAACCAGCACCTGCGAGCAAACTAATTCCAACAAAACGCTCAACTTTATTATGGATGCTAGTTGTGCTCATTGTTGGTATTTTAGTGATTTTGTGGGCATGGAGAATCGGACCCTTCGCAACGAGCGTTCAGCAAACTGACAATAGTTATGTTAAAGGTAAAACAACGATTTTATCGTCGCAAATTAATGGCTATGTTAAAGATGTATTAGTTAAGGACTTTGACCACGTTAAAAAGGGTCAAGTATTAATGCATATTGATGCAACCACCTACGACCAAAAAGTAACGCAAGCGGCTTCTGGAGTTGAACAAGCTAAAAATACTTTAGCCAATCAGACACAGTCTATTGCTCAAAAACAAGCTGATATTGTGGCTGCACAGGCTAAAGTTGAACAAGTTAAAGCTCAATATGAACTTTCTTTAGCACAGCTTAGACGCTATCAACAGTTAGGAAATAGTGGCGCAGCCTCTAAATCTGAGCAGGATAAAGCCGCAGCAGATGCTGAAAATAACCTTGCAGCACTGAAGCAGGCAGAGGCCAATGTTTTAGTTGCCAAAGAAGCGCTTAAAACAGCGCAAGTGGCAGAAGCTGGATTAGAAGCACAAGTTTCCAGTGCTAAAGCACAACTAGACCAAGCACAAACTACTAAAGACTATAGCGTTATTGTTGCTCCAATGGATGGTCAACTTGGTGAGGTGAACCCTCGTGTTGGGCAATATGTAGCAGCAGGGTCACAATTACTCTACCTCATCCCACAGCAAACTTGGGTGATTGCCAACTTTAAAGAAACCCAAATTGCCAATATGCGGATTGGTCAAAAAGCATGGTTTACAGTCGATGCGATGAAACACAAAAAATTTACAGGGCATGTTGAGCAGATTTCACCTGCTGCGGGTTCCGAGTTCAGTGTATTAAAACCTGACAATGCGACAGGTAACTTTACCAAAGTTGTTCAACGAATTGCCGTCCGCATTACTATTGATCCAAATCAGGAAGGAATGGAACATTTACGTCCTGGTATGTCAGTGGTTACTTCTGTCGATACAAATTCGTAAACAGCTTTTTAAAGTTCTATTTAAAAAGTTACAATGTGATCAATCATTATTTTCTCAATTTCTAATGTTTGATCACATTGCTCAATCAGTTCCTTATCAACATATTCAACTACCCCATCCCCTGCATCTCGACATTAAGCGGCTAGATTTAATTCATCCCCAAATCTCAGGTAATAAATTTTTCAAATTAAAATACAATTTGCTTGCCGCAAAACAACAAGGTTTATCGAGCATTTTGACTTTTGGTGGCGCTTATTCAAACCATATTGCCGCAACTGCGTATGCAGCTCATCTTTTTGGCTTAAGAAGTATTGGAATTATTCGTGGTGAAGAGTTAGCTGACAAACCTCTGAATCCAACCTTAGCAAAAGCTCAAAGTTTAGGAATGCATCTACATTTTGTCTCACGCAATGAATATCGCTTACGAGAAGATGCAAACTATCTTCAACAATTACAGCACCAATTTCCTGAAACTTTCATTATTCCTGAAGGCGGTACCAATGAACTGGCAGTTCAAGGTTGTCAGGAAATTATCAGTCAAAGCGATTTGCAAAACTATGATGTGATTTGCTGTGCAGTAGGAACTGGCGGAACGATTTCGGGTCTTATTGAAAGGAGTTCAGCCGATCAAAAAGTCTTAGGATTTTCGGCTTTAAAAGGTGACTTTTTACAACAAGAAATTCGGCAGTGGACCAAAAAACAGAACTGGTCTGTGACAGATGCATACTGCTGTGGTGGGTATGCAAAAACTTCACCCGAGTTATTGGCGTTTATAGAAAGTTTTGAAGAGCAGCATGCGGTACCACTTGAACCGATCTATACGGGAAAGATGATGTTTGGTCTGTTTGATCTTATAAAGAATAATTACTTTGCTGAAGGAACTCGCATTCTGGCAATTCATTCTGGTGGTTTACAGGCAGATATAAGAAATAAATCACATCAATAACTTATTAGCTTTTAGTGCACATTACTCCGCATAGCAGTAAATGTCTTTAGCATGACTAAGGCTCGGCATGATAGTATATGCCCCTTTTAAATTTTCACGATTAATCGAGAATCTCTTATGTCTAACAGTCATGTCGATGTCATTGTCTTAGGTGCAGGTGCTTCTGGACTCATGTTGGCTGCACATGCTGCTAAACGAGGGCGCTCGGTTTTAGTTTTAGAAAAAGCCAATAAAATTGGTAAAAAGATTTTAATGTCGGGCGGTGGCAAGTGTAACTTTACCAACCTGTATGTAGAGCCTGACAACTATATTTCTCATAATTCGCACTTCGTTATTTCTGCCCTGTCACGTTATAGCAACTGGGACTTTATTGGGCTGGTATGTGATTATAAAATTGCTTATGAAGAACGGAAACACGGGCAATTATTCACGCTAAACGGCGCTAAAGAAATTTTAGAGATGCTGGTGAGTGAATGTAATAAAACCAATAATGTTGATATCCAAACTCAATGTGAAGCTGTACAGATTGATCCTTTAGAAAAAGGCGGTTTTACTGTACACACAAACCAAGGCCGATTTAGCTGTGAGTCATTAGTGGTTGCTACAGGTGGTTTATCCATCCCAACTTTAGGTGGTTCTGGATTTGGTTATGAACTGGCACAAAAATTTGGACATCAGGTTTTCCCAACTCGCGCAGGATTAGTCCCATTTACTTTTTCAGATCATATTAAAGAAGTCACTACACGCCTAAGTGGTAATGCTTTAGATGTGACTCTAAGTAACTCGAAGAATAGCTTTACTGAAGCCTTATTGTTTACGCATCGTGGTTTGAGTGGTCCAAGTTCTTTACAGCTTTCAAACTATTGGAATACAGGTGAAAGTTTTAAAATCGACTTTTTCCCGAGCCAAGATTTAGCAACTTATTTAAAAGATAAAAAGAAAGCCCAACCTAAAGTTTTATTGCGTACTCTTCTGAATGAATTTACTGCAAAAAGTATTGTACAAGAGTTACAACAACTTATATGGCCAGAGCAGAGCGAGACTGCAATTGGTAATATCAGTGATGCACAGCTAGATCATATTGCTGAGCAACTACATGGTTTTGCTGTGAAACCATCAGGCACAGAAGGGTATCGTACTGCCGAAGTTACTTTAGGTGGGGTTGATACAAGTGAAGTATCTTCCAAAACCATGGAAAGTAAAAAGCAGAAAGGACTGTTTTTTATTGGGGAAGTACTTGATGTGACTGGCCATTTAGGAGGTTATAACTTCCAATGGGCTTGGTCTTCCGCTTATGCAGCAGCACAATACGTTTAACTGATGAATAAGCTAATTTGAGGCTTTCGAATCATTAGATGATTTTTCAGAATTACGTGTATGAGTTGTTGCCTGTTTTGATGAATTAGATTTATTAAACACAAATTTATAAGCACTTGCTAAAAAACCTACCGTAATTCCCGCAATGACAATCGGTGCTAAAAAACGACCTGGTTTCTTCATCGTATTTTCCTCACTTATTTGTTTTTATAACGTCTAAAAAGAACGACCACTCAATATAGAGTGGTCGAACTTATCACAAAAATCAAAGATTTTTTGTACGGTTTATCTGAAAATTAGTCTTACATACTAAATTTCGTCATTTTCTCCAGTAGATCCAAACGGTTTATTTACAGGTGGTTCTGCTGGATTTACTTGCGCAGAATCAGCTGGTTTTGCATCAGATGAAACAGTTGATGGTGAAGTTGTAGTCGTTGGTGCAACTGTAGATGTTGACGAACTCGTAGTTGCAGATGAGCTACCAGCAGATGGACTGCTTGTTGTCGTAGTAGAAGGCGGTTGATAAAGCGGATTTGGTTCATTAGCTTCTTTTTTAGCTTTATCTAGCAAATCGCTCAACAGTCTTTCTGCTGGTTGGCGACCGCCTAAACCAAATGCAAGAGCGAAAGCAACTGCAACTGCGCCTAGAGTCAAACCAAATGCAAGATTAACGATTGAATCTGCAATACCCATCGCTCTTAAACCAAGCGCAAGTACAAGACCAATAATTAATACACGAACTAAACTACCTAACCAACGCGAGCTATTATATTCGCCGCGTTGAACCACGTTCGCCACAACATTGGCAAGCCAGAAACCAATAACCAAGATTACAGCGCCCAATAGAATGTTTGCACCGAAATGGATAAACATTGCAATTAGACCACTAATTTGATCGAAACCAAGACGATCCGCAGCTTCAGAAACCGCAAATAGCATAGTAAAGAATACAATTAACCAGCCAACTGCATTAGAAACTTTAGTTTGACCTAAAAAGCGTTGTACATCTAACTTTGCAGGAATCTCATCAACACCTGTACCTGCAATTAATTCAGCGACTAAGCGACCAACAAAACGAGAAACAATATAAGCAACCAGTAGAATTAAACCAGCAGCAATAATGTTTGGAATCGCCTGCAAGATTTCATTAAGCATTGCTGTTGCTGGCTGAGAAATTGTCTCAATCCCTAAAGCTTCAAACGCTACAATCAATGTTGTAATAATGATGATTGCGAAAACAAATGACCCTAAGAATTTGCCTACGTTAGAGCTTTTGAAAAGACCAATTTTTTCAGCTTGAGCCTGAACACCTAAGCTATTCACTAAACCTTCAACAATACCGCGTACAATTTTTGCCAAGATATAACCAACAAAAACGATAACACCAGCAATAAAGATATTTGGTAAGAATGCTACAGCATCATTTACCATATTTTGAACTGGAATCAGTAAGCCTGTTAATCCTAATATTGAAAGAACAATCGGAAGGAAAAGTAACAATACAAGCCAGTAAAGAATTTCACCAATATTCTGGCTAATTCCACCTACACCCACTTCACTGCTTAACTTATCGTCAAGTTGAGTTCGGGATAAAACATTGGTCCCCCCCGCTCGCACCAGTCGAGCAACGATCCAACCAATAAAACCCACCACAACAGCAGCAATAATATTTGGAATATAGACGAGTACCTGATTAACCATATTGCTGAACGGGCCACTTACTCCACTAATGTTAAGTACATTGAGAGCTGCGACAACAGCTAAGATTAAAATAAACCAGAATACGACTTTTGAAATAAGACCTTCTATGTTTGGAGCACGCCCAGTTGCTGAAGATAATTTTGCATTGGTATTTACTTTTTGCAGAAGTTTTTTTACACCTGCCGCAACTAATAAGGCGATTATCCAGCCGACCAGTAAGATGACGATTGCAGCTAAAATAGGATGAAACTGATCCCAGTAATACATCGCATCAAACTGAGCGCCGCGAGGCCCATCAAAAAATTCATTCATATTGTTATGTCCTCAATTGTTATGTTCTTTTCAGTGCCATCAATTATGAAAAACACTTTTCGTTGTTAAAAATGACGATAAATGCGGTCTATCTCACCTTATGTTTTGAATATTTTCTAATCAACACACTTCTGCATAAATACAACAAATTGATGCAAAAGGTTGCAAAAAAAGCCTTCAGGTCACATCCCAAAGGCTTTCTATAAAGATATACTGGTTAGCTTATTACCCTTTATAAATATTCAAATCTGAAGTGCTCTTAATGACATGTGGTGTGACCTCATGTTGAAAAGCGGCTTCTTCTTTAGGTGTTTTGCTGTGATCAGCAACCATGTAGACGATGAGTGCAATAAGAAAAAGCCCAACAATAATTAAAATGTAAACTGGCAATCTTCTTTTTTTCGCAGTTTCTTCAGGACTCGTCACATGAGGTGGTTTTGAAAAATCATGCATCTTCTTTCCCCTCTTCTTTTATCATTAACTTTATAATCATCATAGCAATTTGGTTTGTTGCATTGTGTGAAAAAGCATTATGCTAAGGTGTCTGTGTTTGCAAAACTCTACTATTAAAATAATAAAAACAGTATAAAATTTAGGCAAAAATATTTAGCCATTAAAAAATAATGACAAGTTATGCTCGAGCTTCTTTGAGGTTCTATTTGTAATACAATATGTTTTAGCGCTTACTTTTTATAAAATAGGCTATAATAAGCCCCCTTGTTTTAAAGCTGCTCTATTTTATGATGTATCGTCAGCAAAACGTAACACTTGATCTCGACACTGACGTCACACATCAATGTTATATACATCAGACGAGAGACGAACATCTCATTGGTATTATTGAATTTAATAAACCAAGTTATGAACTCAAATGGGGTGATTTAGAGTATTTTCGTCGCCGTACTGAAGAATTTTCGGTCATGCCATTTCCTGACTGCATTAATGCCATGATTGTTGATATTCGTAATATCAATATTTTTCTAGACAATGATGTTCCAATCTTGCCTTGGCGCTTACTAGAAGAAGACTGTCCTGTTCGCTTAGTCGTTCCACAAGATCGTTTGGAACATTATGCAGGTCTTTTTGAGCCAACTTGGCTTTCAACCGATGTAGATAGCGCAATTTCAGAAATTCGCGAATTTATGGATATGTTTGTCCACTAATAAACATATCCATAAAATTAATTATAAAGTTGTTTTCACCGCAATTTATTACCAGTAATTTTCTACCGCAATATTTCCCTCACCTCGACGGTTCATCGTCAAACCACGGCGTTTTAAAGCCTCTTTCGTGTCATCTACCATTTGCGGATTTCCGCAAAGCATGACGTGGCTTGTGGCAGGATTCAGCTCTATACCAACAGATTTTTCTAATTCACTATTTTCAATCAGAATCGGCAAACGATCATGCAATGGCGCAGATGGATCTCTAGTAATAATCGGAATAAATTTAAATCCGTTATGTCCTTCCCCAAAAGTTTCAGCAATCTCTTGAATACGATCAACATAAGCTAACTCAGCTGCGGTACGGACACTGTAGACCAAATTAATTTTTTGATATTTAGACCATGTATCGAAGTCTTGTAGCATCGATAAAAATGGAGCTAAACCCGTACCTGTTGCCAATAACCATAAATCATGCGGTAAAGGTTGTTGATAGCGAGCTAAAGTCAAATAACCATAAGGTATTTTTTCTAAATAAAGCTCATCTCCTACCTTTAAATGTTGAAGATTTGACGTAAATGCACCGTCTGGTACTACAATCGAAAAAAACTCAAGCGTTTCATCAAATGGTGATGAGACTACCGAATAAGCACGAACAACGAGTTCCTCTCCAACTTTTAGCCCAATACGTGCGAATTGCCCAGCAGTAAATTTAAAATGTGCAGGGCGAGTCATGGTGAAACTGAAAAGAGTTGGAGTCCAGCGGTGTACAGATAAAACTTTTTCTACGCTAAATTTTTCAATTGACATGATTTCAACGTGGCATGAAATAGTGCGCTCATGTTAGCATGACAGCCGAAATAATGAATACTTTTAAACGTTAAGGCTTTTTAAACATGCGCATGACATTACGCCAGTTGGCTGTTTTTGTAGCAGTCGCTCAAGAAGGAACTGTCACTAAAGCCAGTGATGCGGTCAGACTGACGCAAAGTGCAGCAAGTATGGCTTTAGCCGATTTAGAGGATGGCCTTGGTGCTCCTCTATTTGATCGTTTAGGTAAACGATTACAGCTTAATGATTTAGGTCGTTTTCTATTGCCTCAAGCATTAGAAATATTAGGTCGCTGTGAAGCTTTTGAGCAAGCTGCAAAAGGTGAATTGCAAAGCATTGATTTACGTATTGGGGCCACTTTAACGATTAGTGATTACCTCATGCCAGATTTAATGGCAAACTTTTTACAGCATCATCCTAAAGCACATTTGCAATTACAAGTGGGCAATACACGCCAAATGATTGAAGCAGTCAATCAATTCCAACTTGATTTAGCTTTAATTGAAGGATCATGTCATTTACCTCAACTCCAATGTATTCATTGGCGTGATGATGAACTTGCAGTTTGCTGTGCCCCAAATCACCCGTTAGCACGTTTAAATAGACCTCTAACAGCGCATGATTTTCTTCAAGTCGAATGGATTTTACGTGAAGAAGGCTCAGGGACTCGTGAAGTGTTTGATAATGCGATATTGCAAGATCTGCCAGACGCGAATATTCGCTTAACCCTAGGTCACAATGAAGCAATTTTAAAAATCGTTGCTGGTGGTTTAGGTATGTCATGTATTTCTAAACTAGCCATTGAACCTTTAATTGAAAAGGGACAATTAGTAATTTTAGATACACCATTCTGGCAGCTTACCCGTCCGCTTTATATGCTGGTACACCGTCAAAAATATCAGGGTCCAGGTCTCAAAGCTTTCTTACAATTCTGTGAAGATCAGGTTTAAAACCTGATCTTTTCATTGATTAGCGTCGAAAATTTGATAGCAATTCGCTTGTGATCGCTTTATTGTGATCCGCAATTTTATTTTTCTTGGTTTTCGCAGGATTCGGGTCAACACGCTCAATTTTGATCGCTTTAAATTTGCCCTGATTATCTGCGGCAAGAAACTTCACTTTTTCATTTCTTTTCGGTTCGCCCTCTGATGCAGGGAAATCAGAAATATGAAAGAAAATATCTCCTTCACTAGTTTCAATAAAACCAAACCCTTTATCAGCGTTATATTGTTTTACCCATCCAGTATAAAACTCTTGCTTCATGATCTTTCCCCTACTTTTCCAATCCAGTTGTTGCGGTAAATAAAAAAGAGACTCACGATTCCGTTTTAAAATTATACGGTTTAATGAAGTCTCTTTTTAATGCGATTTCAAAAAATTAATCTTTTTGTACACTACCAAAAATTTTATCGCCAGCATCGCCCAAGCCAGGAACAATATAACCTTGTTCATTTAAGCCATTATCAATAGATGCTGTATAAATTTGCACATCTGGATGAGCTGCTTCAACTTTAGCAACACCTTCTGGAGCGGCAACTAACACCATAACACGAATATCTTTACAACCACTCGCCTTTAACACATCAATAGCAGCAACTAACGAATTACCCGTTGCTAACATTGGGTCAATAATCATCGCAAGACGGTTAGCGACATCTGGAACTAGTTTTTTATAATACGTGCGAACTTCTAAAGTTTCTTCATTACGCTCAAGACCTAAAACACTCACTTTTGCGCTTGGAATTAGATTAAGTACACCATCTAACATACCAATTCCAGCACGTAAAATCGGTACAATCGTTATTTTTTTACCAGCAATACGCTGAGTAGTAACAGTTCCAGCCCATCCATCAATTTCACAATCCACAACTGGTAAATCTTTTGTTGCTTCATAAGTCAACAACATAGTCACTTCCTGAGCAAGCTCACGGAAATTCTTAGTACTGATGTCAGCACGGCGTAACAAGCCTAATTTATGACGAATAAGTGGGTGACGAATTTCTTGAATGGCCACAGATGTTACCTAAAAATATAAAAACGTATTTATTATAATCTTTTTTTAACGCTCAATAAAAAAAAGCCTCCAGATTTGGAGGCTTTTTTGTACACCAGAATTACTGTTGTGAAAGCATGAAATGTAATGGAGATAAAATTTCTGCTTTTAATGCCAAATTAATCATTGGATCTGGATAAACACCCAAAATAATAACTAAGGCAGCAGCAGCCAATACCATTAAACCACCCACTTTTTGTCCCCAATGAGCATCTGCATCAATACGAGGAGTTTCCGGTGGTGTCATGTACATTACAACCATCACACGTAAGTAATAGTACAAACCGATACCACTACCCACAATAATCATTGCAGCTAAGAACCAGTGTTGAGTTGTTACAGCAGCCATTACCACCAAGAACTTACCAATGAAGCCTGCTGTTAATGGAATACCAGCCAAAGATAACATCATGACTGTTAAAGTTGCTGTAAGTACTGGACGACGCCAGAACAAACCACGGTAGTCTGCAAGGCTTTGTGCTTCATCTACGTTGTTATATGGGCTAGACATTAACGCTACTGCACCAAAGGCACCAATAGTTGTTAATACATAAGACACTACATATACAGTTACGCTACCCAAGCTCGCATAAGTCATACTAATTAAAGCAATTAACAAATAACCAAAGTGAGCAATAGATGAATAACCAAGAATACGTTTTAAATTAACTTGACGAACAGCGAGTAAGTTACCAACTAAAATCGACAATACAGCAATGATCGTCAAAATAGTTACTAACGAGTTCACCATCATTGCGCCTGAAGCAAGCATATAGCGCACGAACAAACCAATTGTTGCAACTTTAGCAGCAGTCGCTAAGAAAGTTGCCATTGGCGCTGGTGCACCTGCATATACATCCGGTGTCCATTTATGAAACGGCGCAAGCGACAATTTAAATGCAACAGCAAAGATAATAAGTGCTAAACCTAATAACACCATTGGCTGTTTGATTGCTTCAAATAATGCTTGTACAGAATCATAGAATGAAAGCGAACCTGTATATGCATAGATATATGCCATACCCATCAACAACATTGCCGAAGCTGTCGCTGAAAGTACAAGGTATTTAATACCCGCTTCAAGTGAGTTACTACGTTGATAAGTATAAGCAAGTAAGCCATATACAGGAATCGACATTAACTCAAGGCTAATGAAGAACGATGCATAGTGAGAGCTTGCAACCATCAACATTGCACCTGCTACTGAAGCAAGTAACAAAAGATATAACTCTTCGCGGTTGTCTTTATAAGTTTCAATGTAAGCATGAGACAAAGTACAACATGCCAATGCCGCAATCAAAATCATAAATTGATAGAACATGGTAAATGGATCAACCATAAACATGCCCATCACATTTGCCGGTACAAACTTACCGCCAAATATTGCAAATAAAATATAAAGTGCAGCAAGGTTTAAACCGACAACAGAAGCTGTTGCGATTAAATTATGATTACGCTTAATTGAAATTAACAGCATGACGACGATTGTTGTCAAAGCAACAATCATCACCGGAGCTAAAGGCATAAGCGTAGAGAATGATACTGTGAAGTTCATGATTATTGGATCTCCACATGGTCAAGTTGAGTAGCTGTTTGCTGAACAGTTTCAACGACTTCTTGTACTGGCACATAACTATTGACCAACCACTGCATGCTTGAATGAGATACATCCAAGAATGTTTGTGGGTAGATACCAAGCCAAACGAGACCAATCGCACAAATCATCAAAATACCAACTTCACGAGCAGATAAGTCTTTCAATGGACTAGTGTAATGTTGCTTTTGTTCAGGATTTGGTTCACCAAATAAAGCACGGTGAATCAAGATCAAGCCATATAAACCTGCAAATACAAGGCTGATAGAAGCAAGAATCGTGAAGACAGGATATTTATTAAATGAACCCATCAAAATCAGGAATTCACCAATAAAGTTACCTAAACCTGGTACACCTACAAGAGCAGCAACGAAGAACATCAAGAAAAATGGCAAGTACTGAAGCTGGCCACGAAGACCACCCATTAAACGTAAATCACGTGTATGTAAACGTTCGTAGATTTGACCAGACATAATGAACAATGCAGCTGATGACAAACCATGTGCCAACATCATGATCATTAGACCTTGGAAAGTCAAAATATTACCTGCATAGATTGCAAGTAAGATAAAGCCCATGTGTGAAATCGACGTATACGCAAGTAAACGTTTCATGTCAGTTTGCTGGTAAGCACACCATGCGCCGTAGAAAATACCAATCAAACCGAAAATAATCGCAATGTCTGCAAACTGTGCAGAAGCTGTCGGGAAGAATGGAATAACAAAACGAAGCAAGCCATACGCAGCTGTTTTAATCAAGATACCCGCTAAGTCTACAGAACCTGCTGTAGGAGCTTGAGCATGCGCATCTGGTAACCAACCATGTAATGGGAATACTGGTAATTTCACCGCAAAACCGATGAAGAAACAGATCATAAAACCGTAAGCTAAGCCTGCAGGTAAATGGTTAGCTACAGCTAATAAATAGTTGTAATCAAAACCGATCATGCCTGTCATCATGTAGCCATAAACTACAAGACCTAGGATACCGATTAACATCACTAGACCGGCAATCTGTGTGTAAAGGAAGAACTTAGTAGCAGCGTAAACACGTGAACGACCATTTGAACCTTTATGACCCCATAACGCAATCAAGAAGTAGATTGGTACAAGCATCATCTCCCAGAAGAAGAAGAACAAGAACAAGTCAATCGCTAAGAATACACCGATAACGCCACCTAAACTCCATAATAGGTTTAAGTGGAAGAAACCAACGTTCTTTTGAATCTCGCCCCATGAACAACCAACAGCAAGTACACCAAGTAACGCTGTTAATAGCACCATGAGTAAAGATAAGCCATCCACAGCTAAGTGAATGCCAATACCGAGTGATTGAATCCACGGTAAATAGAACTCAGCAGACCAAGTTGGGATTTTAGAACCCAACTCGTAGCTATAAGTTCCACTTTGCCAAAGTGCAAGACCTAAGCCCAAAGTAATGAGCATACCAATTAAGGCAATCCAGCGTGGCAAAGTTTTGTCGAGCTTATCGACTAACCAACAAATAAAACCGGCAATGAACGGAACAAGGATCAGCGCGGGTAAAATTAAATTGTTTTCCATTTTATTTCCCCACTACCTGAATAACGATCAAGATCATCAATAACACCACTACACCGAGTGACATGCTTGATGCGTATTCACGCAATGAACCTGTTTGACGTGAGCTTGTAAAACTGTTTCCGCCTTTCACGAGTGCAGGAAGAACTAACCACAAACCGTCAATCGGATCACGGCCAAAGATTTTGGCGAAGAATAAATAAGGTTTAACAAAAACGATGTCATACAATGCATCAAAACCAAAAGCGGTACGGCAAATATGTGCCAAACCTGAACCCAAACTTGTTTGAGCGAATGATTTCACTGCACCATAAGCAAATGTAAATAATGCTATACCAACAACTAGACCAACTAGTGCAATACCTACTGCTAAGTGCTCTGCCCCATGCATGCCTTCTACAAATTGTTCAGCGACATGGAATTCAGGAATTTTTGCAGTATTCAGAATACCTGCTACCGGTGCTTTTAATACCGCACCAACAAAAGTAGACAATACAGCTAGAATACCCAGTGGAGCCCAGTAAGTTGCACCTTTAATTTCATGGTAAGGCGTGTTTTCTTGACCAAAGAATACAACCCAGATTAAACGGAATGTATAGATTGAAGTCAGGAATGCACCTGCTACACCCACCCAATATAAGGTGTGATATAAAGCAACTGATTGACCTTGTACCCAAACTTCACCAAGAATCGCATCTTTAGAGAAGAAGCCAATAGTCAAGAATGGAATCGCTGCTAATGCACCGCCACCAATCGCGAAACAAGCAAACAGGAATTTGTTACGTTTGAACAAACCACCCATTTTGAAAATGTTTTGCTCGTGGTGATAAGCCAGAATCACCGCACCAGAAGACAAGAATAATAATGCCTTAAAGAATGCGTGAGCCAACATATGGAACAAGCCAGCTTGATACGCTTCCGCACCTACAGCCATAAACATATAGCCAAGCTGACTCATTGTTGAGTAAGCCAAGATACGTTTGATGTCTGTTTGTACAAGTGCAGCAAAACCTGCAACTAACAAAGTTACCGCGCCAGTTACCGAAATGAATTGCATCACTTCAGGAGCAAGTTCAAATACGCTGAATAGACGGCAGCATAAGTACACACCAGCCGTTACCATTGTTGCAGCGTGGATTAATGCAGAAACAGGTGTTGGACCTGCCATCGCATCTGCCAACCATGTTTGCAATGGAATTTGAGCAGACTTACCAGCAGCACCCAAGAACAACATTAATGCAGTCCAGATTGTAAGTGACGAACTCTTCGTCATTACTTCTGCTGCGTGTTCAACGATGTACTGAGTATTCAGCGTACCAAATTGTTGGTAAAGCAAGAATAAAGCAATAAGCAAGAATACGTCACCAACGCGGGTCACTGTAAACGCTTTGATCGCAGCCCAACCATTTGCAGGGTTTGCATAATAGAAACCGATCAGCAAGTAAGAGCAAAGACCTACGCCTTCCCAACCCAAGAATAACAACGCCAAGTTGTCACCCAATACAAGCACAAGCATGCTTGCAACAAACAGGTTGAAATAAGAGAAGAAACGCGCATAACCCTCTTCACCACGCATGTACCATGAAGCAAAGATGTGGATTAAGAAACCAACACCCGTAATCATGCCCATCATGAGTAAAGATAAGCCATCTAAATGTAAGCTAATGCCCGGCGCAAAACCACCAACATTGAACCATGTCCACAAGTTTTGAACAAAAACTTGCTGACCACTCGTGGTAAATGCCATTCCAGCAATGAGTGCAAATAATGCAGATAAACCTACAGAACCTACACCAATAACTGCTGCAACGTTTTCAGAGAGTTTGTCTCGTCCTGCCGCCAATAAAATAAAACCGATTAGCGGAAATAATACTGTTAAATATAAATAACTCATCCGCGCATCTCACTAGCAGCATCCACATCCAAATGATGGAAGCGATGATAGAACTGAAGGACAATCGCAAGACCGATACATGCCTCTGCTGCTGCAAGGGTCAAAATCAAGATGAACATCACTTGCCCATCTGGTTGTGCCCATACGCTACCCGCAAGAACAAATGCCAATGCTGCAGCATTCATCATGATTTCAAGGCTCATTAACATAAATAATAGGTTGCGTCGCACCATTACACCGTAAAAACCGAGTGCAAAAAGGATGGTTGCAACAATCAAACCATGTTCTAAAGGAATCTGGCCCATTATTCTTTTTCCTCTTCTGCACCTGGTTCACGTTTACCTAAGTGGTATGCTGCAACAAGGGCTGCTAGCAATAACATCGCGGCAACTTCAACCAATAATAAATAGTGAGTAAAGAGTGCTTGACCAACTACTTTTGGTCCAATCACTTGTGCCCCAAGCGGTGCTGAAATAGTGGTGTATTCACCACCAAGCATCCAAACTAAAAGCAAGCCGAGTAAGAAACTCATGAGTGCTGGATATGCCCAAGCATCTGAAGAAAGCCATTTACGTTCTTGTTCAACGGTGTGTTGACCTAAGTTAAGCATCATCACCACGAAGACAAACAGAACCATAATTGCTCCGGCATAAACAATGATTTCAAGAGCACCTGCAAAAGGCGCCCCCACGATCATGAAAATACCAGCAACAGCAAGCAATGAAACAATTAGACTAAGTAGAGCGTGTACAGGGTTCGTGTTAGTCACTACACGAACCGTAGAAACGATGGCCACGAGTGCCATCAAATAAAACGGCCACATCATGGTAATAGACTCCGTACATCGATTGGTGCACTTTCTTTTTGTGCTTGACCTTTCTCTTTACCGTTAATTGCCATACCCGTTACACGGTAGAAGTTGTAATCTGGGTATTTGCCTGGACCTGAAATGAGTAAGTTTTCTTTCTCATAAACAAGGTCTTGACGTACATATTCGCCTAACTCGAAGTCTGGTGTGAGCTGAATCGCAGTTGTTGGACAAGCTTCTTCACACATACCGCAGAAAATACAACGTGAGAAGTTGATACGAAAAAACTCCGGGTACCAACGACCATCTTCTGTTTCTGCTTTTTGTAGTGAGATACAGCCAACCGGACATGCAACCGCACATAGGTTACATGCTACGCAACGCTCTTCCCCATCAGGGTCACGTGTTAATACGATACGACCACGAAAGCGTGGCGGCACAATCTGTTCAGCCGGAACTTCTGGATATAAAATCGTGTCACGTTTACGCGTTGCATGGCTAAACACCATGAGCAACGTACGTACAATTGATCCGAATCCAGCTAGAAATTTATACATTTTGTACTCCCTGCTGTCCTAGGCCTGATTCATCAGAATCACAGCACCAGTCACTAACAAGTTGACCAACGCCAATGGCAAACAAATTTTCCAACCAAAGTTCATGACTTGGTCATAACGTGGACGCATTAAAGAACCACGTGCCAATACGAACATCATTACAAAGAATGCTGTTTTAATCACAAACCAGAATACTGGTGGAACAAATGGAATTTCTAAATTGAATGGCGCTAACCAGCCACCAAAGAATAAAGTCACGATCAATGCAGAGATCAGTACTACGTTGACATATTCAGCAACGAAGAACATACCCCATTTCATACCGCCATATTCAACATGGTAACCTTCTGCCAATTCTTGTTCTGCTTCTGGTTGGTCAAATGGATGACGATGAGTTACCGCAACACCAGCAACCACAAAAATCAAGAAACCTAAGAATTGTGGAATAACGAACCAAACATCGCGTTGTGCTTCAACAATTTCACGAAGGTTAAATGAGCCTGCAATTGCAACCACACCCATCAATGAAATACCCAAGAACACTTCATAAGAAATAGTTTGAGCAGCTGAACGTAAACCACCAAGCAATGAATATTTGTTATTTGAAGCCCAGCCACCAAACAATACTGCATAGACTGCAATACCAGCCATTGCCATGAAGAACAACAAGCCGATACTCATGTCAGCAACACCCAGTGAAGGACTCACCGGGATTACCATGAACGAAAGAACCGCTGTTGCCATTGCAACAGCTGGTGCTAAACGGAATGTAAGTTTGTCAGCAAACTTTGGTGTCCAGTCTTCTTTGAACATGATTTTGAGCATGTCGGCAACGATCTGGAACATACCACCAGGACCAACACGGTTTGGACCATAACGGTCTTGCCACCAAGCAAGTAAACGACGCTCAATAAAAGACATCAACGCTGCAACTAAAACTACAACAAGCAAAATTACAACTGCTTGAACGACAGCGTAAGCAATCGGCCAGTTCTCAGCCCAAAGTGGCGTTTGACGTATAATTTCTTGATTCATGAATTACACTCCTAAAGCCACTGAAACAGGCTCAGCTAGTGACACCATTGGTGCTAAACCAACTGGGTAACCAATATAACCTGTAGGTAAATATTCAATTACTTGTACCGGCAAGCTCACAGTTGTTTCGCCTGCTTTTACCGTAATGCGTTGACCTTCTTGAAGGTTCAAACGAGTTGCATCTTGTTCGCCCACTGCAAACACAGCTTCAGGAATACGAGTTTCCATTGCAGGTGTTTTAATCGTGAATTCGCCAGAACCAAAAATATGATGCATTGGTACTAAGCGGAAACTTTCAGGGTTTGCAACGACTGGCACTGGAGCAACGTAGCTACGTGCAGGACGTTTTGCCAAGCGATCGAATAAACGAACACCAGAATCACCACCTTTTAAGTGACCACCGACTTCATCTTGGTATTTGTTCCAAGATTGCGGGGAGTTCCAACCCGGAGCCCATGCAAACGGTACTAATGATGATGCTTTTTGCGGACCAACATAACCTTCCATTGAGAATGTTAATGCTGAATCTGGATCAGTAGGCTGTTTAGGTTCATGAACCGATAACGGTGCACGCATTGCTGTACGACCTGAATAACGACGTGGTTCACGCGCGATTTTCAAGCCATGTACACGATAACCCGCATCTGGTGCTACATCTTGGATAGCTTCAAGTACTGGTACATTTTTCACGATGCTTTCAATTACATCGTCAAGCAATGTCCAATCTACAACCTTACCTTTAATGCCAGTTTCAATGGCATGTAACCAACGCCATGATTCTTTAATTGCATATTCAGGTTTGTAGTAGCTTGGATCGTAAACTTGATAGAAACGCTGTGCACGACCTTCTTGGCTTACAACAGTACCATCACCCTCTGCAAAGCTTGCTGCCGAAAGAACGATATCAGCCTGTTTCACAGTTTCAGTTTCGCTGTGATCAAGCACGATTACTGTTTCAGCTTTATCTAATGCAGCTTTTACTTGAGCAGCTGGTAAGCGACGGAACAAGTCATTTTCAACAATAACAAGCGTGTCGTAGTCTTGAGCAAATGCTTGTTCAAGGCTTAAACCACCGAACAATGCCAAGCCCATAGAGTTCACTTCAGGAACTACAAGACTTAAACCAGCTTTAGAACCTAAGTTCTGAGTTAACTGTGCAGCAGCTTCCATAATAGAAGCATCTTGCAAGCTTGTACCCGCAATAATTAATGGTTTGTTTGCTGCTTTTAGAGTGTCAGCAATGGTTTGAGCAAATGCTTTTGCATCTTCATCTAAACCACTTACAACTTCACCATTCACTGCCGCAGCAACTGCAAAGCCTAAACGTGCGATGTCATTTGGAGAAGCAACCACTTCACCAGTTGCAACGTCAGCAAGACGAGTTTGAGTTGCAGCTAAAATGTAAACCGGAGATTTTGCTTCTTGGCCAATACGTTGTACAGGCTCAGCTAACCAATCTGGTGTACGTGTTTTTGCAGCCATTTCACGCGCTTTGTTTTTCGCAGCTTGGCGAACAGACAATGCCATGCGAGGTGCAGTTTGAGTTAGGTCTTCACCTAAGATCAGAACAGCATCATAGCTTTCAATTTCACGCATATTCGGGTTGTAGATACCCTCGGTTTGCATGATAGATGCAGCAAGTTCAACAAGCTTTTGCTCTTTTTGTGCAATACCAGTTGAGTAATTTGCCTGACCTACAAGCTCACGTAATGCGTAGTTCGATTCCAAGCTTGCGCGAGGAGAACCAATACCCAAAACTTTTTTGCCTTGAAGCTTAGCAATCGCTTGATCGAGAGCTTGATCGACAGAAACAGTTGCAACAGTTTCACCATTACGGAACTGAGGCTGACGTGGACGGTCTGCACGGTTCACATAACCTGTGCCAAAACGACCTTTGTCACAAAGGAAGTACTGGTTAACCGAACCATTAAAACGGTTTTCTACGCGACGGATTTCACCATAACGTTCACCCGGAGAAATGTTACAGCCAGAAGAACAGCCTTGACACACGCTTGGTGCATACTGCATGTCCCACTTACGGTTATAACGCTCTGAATGAGTCTTATCAGTGAATACACCTGTTGGGCATACTTCAGTCAAGTTACCAGAGAATTCAGACTCTAAAGTACCTGATTCCGGACGACCAAAGTAAACACGAGATGCATTGGCATATACGCCAAAGTCTGTACCGCCCGCATAGTCTTTGTAGTAACGAACACAACGGTAACAAGCAATACAGCGGTTCATTTCATGCGCAATGAATGAGCCGAGTTCTTGGTTGTAATGCGTACGTTTTGTAAAACGGTAGCGACGACGGTCATGACCTGTCATTACAGTCATATCTTGTAAATGACAGTGACCCCCCTCTTCACAAACTGGACAGTCGTGTGGGTGGTTGGTCATCAAAAATTCAACAATAGATGCACGGAAATCCGTTGCTTCTTTGTCTTCAATTGAGATATAGGTATTGTCAGATGCTGGAGTCATGCAAGACATGACTAAACGACCACGCGTATCTTCTGGATTCGCATATTGCGTAACAGCACATTGACGGCAAGAACCAACCGAACCTAAGGATGGATGCCAACAAAAATATGGGATGTCGATGCCCAGACTCAAACATGCTTGTAGCAAGTTTTCCGAGCCGTTGACTTCATACGATTTTCCATCGACATGAATTGTAGCCATAGTCGAATTCCTTAAGCTTGTTCTACGTTGCTGGTTTGCACGACAGGACGATTCGTCACTTTCGCTTCAAACTCACCACGGAAATGTTTGAGTGCGCCCATAAGCGGCTCCATCGCACCTGGTGCGTGGGCACAGAAAGTTTTACCAATCCATAATTTACGAGTTAGTTCTTGTAAATGGTCGATATCTTCTTTCTTACCTTCGCCTGCTTCAAGTGCTTTAAGCGCTTTAACAGCCCATGGCAAACCATCACGACATGGTGTACAGAAACCACATGATTCACGCGCAAAGAATTCTTCTAAGTTACGAGTGAGCGATACCATACATTGGGTTTCATCTACCACCATTAACAAACATGTTCCCAAACGAGAACCTGCTTTCATAATCGTGTCTGCATCCATTGGTAAATCAATGGTATCTGCTGGTAAAAAGTCAGTTGAAGCACCGCCCGGTAACCATGCTTTGAGCTTTAAGCCCTCACGCATACCACCTGCATGATCTTCAATCACTTCACGCGCAGTTGTACCAAATGGCAATTCCCAAAGACCAGGGAATTTAACTTTACCCGATGCACCATAAATTTTAGTGCCTGGATCTTTTGATTTCCCCGCTGAAAAGCCGATATACCACTCTGGCCCACGAAGCATGATTGCTGGCAAGTTGTTATAAGTTTCAACGTTGTTCACAATCGTCGGACGGCCCCATGCTCCAGCAACTTGCGGGAACGGTGGCTTAGTACGTGGGTTAGCACGACGGCCTTCAAGCGAGTTAATCAATGCAGTTTCTTCACCACAGATATAACGCCCTGCACCCGTATGTACATGCAGATCAAAATTCCAGCCAGAACCTAAGATATTTTCGCCTAAATAACCTTTAGCACGAATCTGTTCTAACGCTTCATTTAGATATTGAGCAGCCTCAATGTATTCACCACGGATAAAGATATAACCTTGAGTTGCTTCTAAGGTATAACCCGCAATTAACATCCCTTCGATCAATTGATGTGGAAGTTTTTCCATCAACAAACGGTCTTTAAAGGTACCCGGTTCCATTTCGTCAGCATTACAGATCAAGTAACGTGGACCACCATCATTTGGTGCCATCAATGACCATTTAATCCCCGCTGGGAAACCCGCACCACCACGACCTTTTACAGTTGCAGCTTTAATGACGTCTAACACTTCAGCAGGTTTCATGCCTAAAGCTTTTTTAAAGCCAGCATAGCCTTCAAGTGCTTCGTAATCATCAGCACTACGTACCGCTTCTTGTTTGCTTAAACGCCAAGTGAGCGGATGAGTTTCCGGATTACCGTCGCCATAAATTGGTTTTGGTTCAGTATTCATACATACTTCTCCAATAACTGTTTAATTGATGTCACTTCGACTAAACCGTGAGTATCTTCATCAATCATTAAAGTTGGGCCTTTGTCGCAGTTGCCTAGGCAGCAAATTGGAAGCAATGTAAAACGACCATCTGGTGTCGTTTGACCATACTGAATTCCTAATTCACGCTGGAATGCTTCAGCAAGTGTTTCTGCACCCATTAAGAAGCAAGCAATTGAGTCGCAAAGCAAAATTACGTGACGACCTACCGGATGACGATAGATACGGTTGTAAAATGTTGCAACGCCTTCCAAATCAGCAACACTCATCGACAACAACTGTGCGATGGCATTCATTTGAGCGTCATCTACCCAACCATTACGGCGCTGTACACACTTCAATGCATCCAAAGAGGCTGCACGAGGGTATGGATAGTGACCAATGTGATGTTCGATTTCGTGAATTTCTTCCGCAGTCAAAATCCCTTCGACATTCACACGTGGTTTTTTATCAGTCAAAATCATCATTATGTGTTACCTCTTAGCGATCCACGTCAGCCATAACCACGTCAATGGTCGCCAGATAAATGATTAAGTCAGATACTAAACTTCCGTTAATCACTGAAGGCATTTGCTGTAAGTGAGTAAACGTCGGTGTACGAATACGAGTACGATAACTCATGGTCGCTTTATCTGAAGTCAAGTAGTAAGTACTTGCACCTTTAACCACTTCAGTCATAAATGATGACTCGCCCGCTGGCATGACAGGACCCCATGAAACGCTCAAGAAGTGCGTAATCAAGGTTTCAATATCTTGTAATGTCTTATCTTTCGGTGGTGGAACAGCCAATGGATGATCCGCTTTGTATGGACCAGAAGGCATGTTATCCAAGCACTGTTGAATAATTTTTAGCGACTCGGTAATTTCACGGAAGTGAACAAGCACACGTGCGTATGCATCGCCTTCATACTCAACCGGCACATCAAAATCGAAGTTTTCATAGCCGCTGTATGGGCGATATTTACGTACGTCAAAATCGATACCTGTTGCGCGTAAACCAGTACCAGTTACACCCCATGCGAGTGCAGATTTGGCATCGTATTGTGCAACATTACGCGTACGTCCAATAAACACAGAGTTTTTCAATGCCGCTGTGTAGTATTCATTTAAGCGTTTAGGCATCCACTCTAGCAATTCTTTAACAAGCTTTTGCCAGTTGTTTGGAAGATCGTGTGCTGTACCACCAATACGGAACCATGCTGGATGCATACGGTAACCCGTGATTGCTTCAACAATGTCGTAAACTTTTTGACGGTCTGCGAACATATAGAATACTGGTGTCATACCACCGGCATCCTGAATTGCCGTACCACAGAATAACAAGTGGTTATTAATACGGAACAATTCGTTCAACATGACACGAATCACTTGCGCACGTTCAGGAACTTTAATCCCTGCCATTTGCTCTACAGCCATTACATACGGCATGTTTTGAGCACAACCACCTAAGTAGTCAACACGATCAGTATAAGGAATGAAAGAATGCCATGTTTGACGTTCAGCCATCTTTTCCACACCACGGTGGTGATAACCGATATCAGGTACACAGTCCTTCACTTCTTCGCCATCTAACTGCAATACAACACGGAACGCACCATGTGCAGATGGATGGTTAGGACCCAAGTTCAAGAACATGAAGTCTTCATCAGCGTTACCACGCTTAAGGCCCCAGTCTTCTGGTACAAAACGTAAGTGCTCTTGTTCAAAGTCTTGTTTCGCTTTGTCTTGCATGTACGGCGTATATTCTGTCGCACGTGCTGAATATTCTTTACGAAGCGGATGACCTTCCCAATAGGTTGGCAACAAAATACGACGGAGCATTGGATGCCCTTCGAAATTGATACCGAACATATCGTAAGCTTCACGTTCATACCAGTTGGCATTTGGCCAGATATTTGTCGCTGTCGGAATGTTTAGATCATTTTCGTTCAAGGCAACCTTGATACGAATGTCACTATTACGCTCAAGCGATAATAAATGATAGAACACAGTGAAGTCAGATGCTGGTAAACCATCACGATGAACACGTAAACGTTCATCCATCGCAGATAAGTCAAACAGCATTACATACGGACGTTCCACTTTACGCAGGAACATAAGGACTTCTTGCACGCGTGCGCGCTCGACCCAGACTGTTGGAAACTCTTCAAAAGTCGCCTGCACGTAAAAGTTCTCACCAAATTTGGTTTTGAGCTCTTCTACGATTGCAAATGCTGGGCGTGAATCAACTGCTGTTGACTCTGGCATAGCAATGTCAGTTTCAGCCATTGGCTTGGCTTCCTATTTAATACAAATTCTGTCAATTTTCTCGATGAACATATCAGTTAGATATGTCAAAACACCGTCAAAAAATTATTTAATCTCATCCATAGAGCGTAAGTTTTTAACGGCAATACGCTCTGCATTCTTACGGTCACGTTCTGGCATCATCTTTGGCTTATATACTGGCTGAAGATCATCACCGATCACGGCAGAAAGCGGGCGTCGCTCTAATTGAATCTGGTCTTGTAAAAGCATTAAAGCTTGAATTAATGCTTCAGGACGAGGCGGACAACCTGGGACGTACACGTCAACAGGAATAATTTTGTCTACACCTTGTACTACTGAATAGATGTCGTACATACCTCCAGAGTTTGCACAAGCACCCATCGAAATAACCCATTTAGGCTCTAACATCTGTTCATACAGACGCTGAATAACTGGTGCCATTTTTACGAAACAGGTACCTGCAACAATCATCAAGTCAGCCTGACGAGGTGAAGCACGGATAACCTCTGCACCGAAACGTGACAAGTCATGCACACCTGTTAAGGTCGTTGCATATTCGACGTAACAACATGAGGTACCAAAGTTAAATGGCCACAAAGAGTTTTTACGTCCCCAGTTTACTGCTGTATGCAAGACATCCTCTAAACGAGTCATGAATACGTTTTTATTCACTTCCTCTTCAAGCGGATCCGTCACAATTTGACGTTCTTGCAATGGGTATTGATCAGCATCCGGATTCGCGCGGGTCAGAGTATATTTCATCCCGACTTACTCCTTTTCAGATGACAATGCAGGTGTAGTTTTTGACTTAACACGACCTGATGATTGAGCTGGAATCTGGCCTGTAGGGTCAGTTACGAGCTCTTCAATAGAATTAAAGCGTGTAATTTCAGCAATGTTCATTGTTGGTGAACCGATTTTAACCGCCTCACCTGCTGATTTACGGCGATCTGCTGGTGACCAACTTAAAGCACCTACAGAGAAGGCATAAACAAGCGCAATCAATAAATCAACGACAAAGATCACTACAGTGGTATATCCCAACCACCCTACTTCACGCACAGAAGTAGACCATGCATAGAGGTAAAGTGCCTCTAAGTCGAAGACAACAAAGAAAATTGCAACTAAATAGAACTTTGCAGACAGGCGAATGCGAGCGCCACCAGCACTCACGACACCTGATTCAAACTGCTCTTGCTTAGCACGTCCCCACGATTTTCCCCCGAGGAGTAAGGGAACTGTGAGCATAAAGACGCAAAGAAATGTAACGCCGATCACGAAGGCGATAATCGCCCAGTCGTATGGAGTAATGGCACTCATGCGGGGATAACTCCTGGCAGGCCTATTATTTAACAAAGAATGTATGTATTGGCCTTCAAATACACCAAACACAAAATTAATCCCGCCAATTGTACCTGATTTCTAATTTCCCATGCTAGTTGAAGCGTCTTAGTCTTTCGGATGATTTTCTAGACAAAACTATTCATCTATGTGTTGTAAGGGGGGTTTCACCGCACATAATCGGTTTATTTAATTGTTTCTTTATTTATGATGATTTTTTTCATTTTTTAATTTTAGAATATTTACACAGTTGAAGCGCTTATTAACTTTTTATAACTTACTTTTTTATAATATTAGTTTGTTTTTTATTGTATTCAGCTTCTCCTCTGAATTATGATGAATGTTTAATCATGCATAATATTTTATTACTCTTGGATAAGAGTATTTATCATTAAGGGCAGCTGATGCCATACTCACTTCGTGAATTTTCATTTCTCTCCTTTTTAAAATTTTTTCTCCTGTTTAGCATTATTATTGCAGTATGTTGTTTCATTGGCATTGCATCTCGCCCTTTAAGTTTTCTTGCATTCTTTTGGCCTGCCAATTCGGTTTTGCTCGGGTTGCTTATTCGTTTCCCAATCACACGCCGACCAAGCGCATTTTTAGGTGCCTATATAGGATATGTGATTGCTGACTTATTTCAGGGCACTCCATTTGCTCTCACACTTGTTTTAACAACATCAAACTTTCTTTATGTTGTTACTACGTTTGCGCTCTATATGTTTTTTAATCAACATATTAAGGCGGCCTATCGCGGTTATTCCTACCTCTTTTTATTTGGATTATGCGGAATAGGTAGCGTAGTAGGTGCATTGTTTGCAGCAACTTTCGTGCCTATGTTTAATACCAAATTTATGATTGGTGGCTTGTTGGATGAGTTTGGTTACTGGTTCACTTCAGAACTGCAAAATGCCTTGCTTCTTTTACCTATCATATTGAACATTCCTCAATATAGTCAGGTTAAGCATTACTTTTCAAGAAATCGTGGCCTACAACCAACCGACCTTTTACCTTTTGGCGCTGTGCTTATTTCGATTGCTGCTAGCTATTATGACTCTGGCCCGGGTTCGCTCCTCTACCCGATTGCTGCACTGATCTGGTGTGCCATTCGCTACAAACCTATTGTTGTTGCACTCATTACTAGCTTTACCAGTGCTTATATTATTTATCATGTCTCTGGACATTACCTTTTGCTCTATCCAAACGAATATTTCAGCAATACAATTTCAATCCGTATTGGGTTAATTATGATGACGATTGCCCCACTTACGGTTTCTAGTATTAGTGTTTTGCATTCAGAGTTAATTCAAAAACTTCAACATGCCATTGCACATGATGAACTAACTTCAAGTCTGACTCGACGCCAGTTTTTACAGTCGGTCAGATTACTTCAAGAAAAAGTACAAAAAGAAAATAAGACCTCAGCTTTTTTCATGCTTGATGTCGACCACTTTAAGCAAGTTAACGACAACTATGGTCATCAAATCGGTGATCGGGCGCTACAAACTTGTGTCACCACGATTCAAAATATTTTACATCCTCATGATTTATTAGGTCGCTTTGGAGGTGAAGAGTTTGCCATTTTTATTGCAGATACCACCAAGGAAAGTGCATTTGAACTGGCTGAACAAATTCGAATTAAAATTAGTCAGCAACCGATTTATATTTATGGGAAATTACCAATTTTTATACAGGTGAGTATTGGAATAAGCTTATATTCCCCATCTTCCCATCGAGCGATTGAAAGTTTATTTAAAGAAGCAGATGACGCTCTATATCAAGCAAAACGCCAAGGACGTAATCGAGTGTTTATCTCTTTATAATATTTTCATTTCATCATCTAGTGTAATGAATTTTATACAATAACCCGTGTTTTGCCATGTATGCTAATAACAGATAATAAGGAGAAAAATGCATGACTCTAGAATATACGCATAAACCAAACTACTACTTGTTTGCACAATTACTGGTGCGACATATAGAAAGCTATATTCACAAACATCCAGATGCCAACAATGCAATTTTTGACTTGCGGGATGTCTATGAAATATTTAGACAGGATTTTGCGTCAACGACAACAAACCTAGAAGGTATTTTGCATATTGCAGATGAATATAAAATAGAAACGCTTAATGGAGATCAACCTCTTATACAAAAATACCAGATTGATGCAAAAAACAATTCGTTACTGATCGATTTTAATTCCGATGCCTTAACCAGCTTAAGAAGCGGAAAACCTATTTTGGAACCAGATGCGACTCAACTATAAATAGATCAATAAAAAAGCACCTTATGAAGGTGCTTTTTTATTGGCTTTTAAAGGAGGCTGTTTAAAGCGTTTTGCTGGCCATGTCATAATAAAACGAGCACCACCCAAGGTTGGGCTTTCATCCACTTTAATTTCACCGCCAAACCAATAGGCAATACGGCTTACGATAGACAACCCTAAACCATAACCGCCCGACGCACGCGTACGGCTATCATCTAGACGGGCAAAAGCTTCAAATACTCTTTTACGGTCTTGTTCAGGAATACCTGCACCATCATCTTCAACACAAACAAAGGCCATGCCATCACTGTGGATACCACCGGTAATCCGAACTTTATTATCACAATAACGAACCGCATTACCCACCAAGTTTTGAACAACACGATGTAAATAACGGCGCTCAGCATCTACTTTTACATAAAGTGGAGGAGCAACCAGTTCAATTTCTTTTTGCGTTTTTAAAGCTTCGGTTTCGACCGCAACCTGATCTAACACATCAAATAAAGTAATTTCATCAAAATCTAGCGAAGGTGTACCCTGCTCTAGTTTTGCATAAGTCATGATTTCATCAATTAAGGTATTGAGTGCTTCAATATCTTTATCAATCATATCGACCTGATGCATACGATGATTGTAATCATCTTCTTCTGCCAACATTTCTGTACCAAAGCGAATACGGGCAACAGGCGTTCTAAGCTCATGAGATACGGCTCTCATTAACTCACGCTGAGCCTCGATTAAGCGCTGAATATGATCAGACATGTTGTTATAACTTGATGCCAAGTTTGCCATTTCGTCACTTCCTTCAATAGGAACACGCAATGACAAATCACCAGACTTCATGCGGTTTAATGCATAACGTACTTGGCGAATTTTACGCTCTAGCGGCAAGATCAACCCATAAACACCTAGACTCAGCAAAAATAAGCTAAATAAAGTAATCCCTGCTGAAAGCTGCAAAGGCATCCAGTTAAACATCGGAACCGGTCCAAGCACGAGAACCCGTGTAGGCTGATTCGGAATTGGAGAGACGATTGAAATGGTTGTACCGCGGACTGTCGCACTGTCTTTGTACAACATAACGCTTTGGTCTTGGCGTAAACGACCAATTTGTTCGGAGTCCAGATTGATATCTTGAATATTGTAGATATTAATTGGGTAAGAGAAATGCTTTTGAATCTTGGCAAGATATTCTTGTTCTTGCCCCGGATAAAACATTAGATAATCCAGTACAAAAATAGGGAGAGCCTTCATTTGGCGCTCAGTAATTTTGTCGACTTTTATAGATAAAAAATGCTGAGGGTCGTCACGCAAGCCAATAATGATATACGCAATACTATTACTGGCATCGTAACGGACAACAGACTTTTGAGCTTCGATTCGTTTTTTCTCGGTACGAGATAACTCAACCTTGCTTGCATCAGTATAGTAAATTGGAAGTTCCAATAAATCTGACGCATCTGAAACCCAGTCTATTTTCTGTTGTTTCCCCGGTTGTCGAGCGACTCCCTCACTAATGACATAAGAGATACCATCAGTTAAAGATTCTCGGTATTCTTGTGCCCGTTGATAATTGATAATTTGTACAAGCAAATAACCAAAGACAGCAACCAAAACAACAAGAATTACCAGTCCCGCATATATTCGCAGGAATATACTGTGTTTAAACACTCGACCAACCTTATAGGAAGTTTATTCAGATCTTATAACCCATTGGTTTCTTTAACGAACAAGTAACCTTTACTACGTACAGTTTTAATACGTTTTGGATTTTCAGGATCATCACCAATTTTTGGACGAATACGTGAAATACGGACGTCGATTGAACGGTCCTGACCATCGTATTCGATACCACGTAAACGTTCGAAGATATCTTCACGCGATAAGATACGACCAGCATTTGATGCAAGCAACCATAATAGGTCATATTCTGCGCTAGTGAAGTCAACAAGTTCACCATTTAGCGTTACAGAACGACCGCCATTATCAATTACAAGGTCATCGAACTCGATACGTTGAGCAACTTCATCTTCTACAGTTTTATCTGTGCGACGTAATAGTGCACGGATACGCGCTAAAAGAACACGTGGTTGAACCGGTTTAGCAACATAGTCATCTGCGCCCATTTCCAAACCAAGTACCTGATCCATGTCTTCTGTACGTGCAGTCAACATCAGAATCGGTTGATGGTAATGTGGACGAACTTCACGGCAAACTGTTAAGCCATCGGCACCCGGCAACATGACATCCAAAACTACTAGATCTGGTTGTTCACTAATAATACGACGAATTGCACGGTTACCATCAGTTTCTACACCAACTTCCAAGCCGTTGCGAATTAAATATTCTTGAGTTAATCGCGCTAAGCGCTCGTCATCTTCAACGATCAGAATCTTTGGTAACTTTTCTTCTTGGCTCATATCATTGCCCCTATAAATCTCGTTTCATGCATCTTAAAAATCTTGCAGATACATTCGTTTATCATTTGCAATATACACACGTTTACATTGTAAACAAGTAGGCGTTCACCAAACTGATACATGACCATCGTATTTTGTTGCATTTTATTAGCCTTTGAATTTTCACGTGTTTTTAAGATTTATTTATTGTTATTAAATTTCATATTCTATTCATATTTCCAATGTATGAATATTAAACAAATTATTTCTCTGTTTAGTTTAAATTTATTTAAGTGTTTGTTTTTTGAGTTATCCACAAAGTTATCTATAAGTGTTTTTTAACAGCTTTGCTATGCTATCTCCCATCAAATCATACAGATAAAAAATTACTAAAAAGTCAAGATTGATCTGCTATGAAAAATCCCGTATCTTGTGTTGAAAATAAACTTTAACTACTAAGTCTTGTGTTTATCCCTCAAATATCGTGGCATGTTTTTTGCTCGGTTCAAACGGTCTATGAACATAACAAAAGTGACAATGGAGCTATGCTGGCATGAGCGTAATTACTTCGACTCCCGGTCAAATTCAGGTGATTAAGCGCACTGGAGATGTTGCTGCATTTGATGCAGAGAAAATTTCAGTTGCGATTGGTAAAGCTTTTCTTGCTGTGGAAGGTCAACAGAGTTCGGATTCTAGCCGTATTCACGACCGTATTACCCAGTTGACGGAAATGGTCTTAAATACTTTTACTCGCCGTTTACCATCGGGCGGTACGATCCATATTGAAGAAATTCAAGATCAAGTAGAACTTGCTTTAATGCGTACTGGGGAACAAAAGGTTGCCCGCGCTTATGTGATTTACCGTGAACAACGTGCTAGCGCTCGTCAGCAAACGAACTCAAACCATCACCCTACTTTACAAGTTACCGACAAAAACGGTCAGCTTCAGCCACTTGATTTAAGTGCATTGCAAGCAACTGTTTCTAAGGCAGCTGAAGGTTTGGAAGGTATTGACGTTCAAGCCATTGTCGATGAAACCGTTAAAAACTTATATAACGGCGTAAAAGAAAGTGATATTGCCACAACAATGATGATGGCAACACGTACCCGTATTGAACAAGAACCTAACTACACTTACGTGACTGCACGTTTGCTTTGTAACGAATTAGTGAGCACTGGTTTAACGTTCTTAGGCTTATCAAC
This sequence comes from Acinetobacter sp. 1542444, assembly GCF_000581835.1. NCBI lineage: Bacteria > Pseudomonadati > Pseudomonadota > Gammaproteobacteria > Moraxellales > Moraxellaceae > Acinetobacter > Acinetobacter sp. 1542444. The sequence continues at coordinate 632,320 of NZ_JEYA01000002.1, forward strand.
AGATACACCAGAAAACAATGCACTTGAAGCATTCTTGAAAAAAGGTGTTGAGCTTGATTTGCTTTCACCTGACTTGCTTGACTTCGACTTAGAAAAATTATCAGCAGCAATTCAGCCAGAACGTTCTAATCAGTTCACCTACTTAGGTTTACAGACTTTATTTGACCGTTACTTCATTCACTCAAACGGCGTTCGCTTCGAATTACCACAATTATTCTTCATGCGTGTGTCGATGGGTCTTGCACTCAATGAGCAAGATAAAGAAGAGCGTGCAATTGAGTTCTATAACTTATTGTCTAGCTTCGACTACATGGCTTCTACGCCTACCTTGTTTAACTCAGGTACATTACGTCCACAGCTTTCAAGTTGTTACTTAACAACAATTGGCGATGACCTTTATGACATTTATGGCGCGATGCGTGACAACGCGATGCTTTCTAAATGGGCTGGTGGTTTAGGTAATGACTGGACACCTGTACGTGCCTTGAACTCTTATATTAAAGGTACTAACGGTAAGTCTCAGGGTGTTGTTCCATTCTTGAAAGTTGCGAACGATACAGCTGTTGCAGTAAACCAAGGTGGTAAGCGTAAAGGTGCTGTGTGTGCATACCTAGAAACTTGGCACTTAGACATCGAAGAGTTCTTAGAGCTTCGTAAAAACACGGGTGATGACCGTCGCCGTACTCACGACATGAACACTGCGAACTGGGTTCCAGACTTGTTTATGCAACGTGTATTTGAAGATGGTGAATGGACATTATTTACCCCTTCTGAAACTCCAGACTTGCACGATTTGACTGGTGCTGAATTTGCTGAGCGTTATGCTTACTATGAGTCTGTAGCGAAAGAAACCAATATGTTACACAAGAAAGTACGTGCTAAAGACTTATGGCGCAAAATGCTTTCTATGTTGTTTGAAACTGGTCACCCGTGGATCACATTCAAAGATGTTTGTAACTTACGTTCACCACAACAACACGTTGGTGTAGTTCACTCATCTAACTTATGTACTGAAATTACCTTGAACACAAATCAAGACGAAATTGCAGTATGTAACTTAGGTTCGATCAACCTTGTACAACACGTTCAAGGTGGTGTGTTAGACCGTGAGAAATTAGCTCGTACAATTAAAACAGCTGTACGTATGCTCGATAACGTGATCGACATTAACTACTACGCTGTACCACAAGCGAAAAACTCTAACTTGAAGCACCGCCCTGTGGGTATGGGTATCATGGGCTTCCAAGATGCTCTATATGAAATGGGTATTGCTTACGGTTCAGACGCTGCTGTTGATTTTGCAGATGAATCAATGGAAGTAATTAGCTACTACGCGATTGAAACTTCAAGCAACTTGGCTGTTGAACGTGGTGCTTACTCAACATTTAAAGGTTCATTGTGGGATCAAGGTATCCTTCCAATCGACTCTTTAGAAATTGTTGCGAAGTCTCGTCCAGAGCGCATGTTCGAAGTTGACCGTACTCAACGTTTAGACTGGGACACTTTACGTGCCAAAGTTCAAAAAGACGGTATGCGTAACTCAAACGTGATGGCCATTGCTCCAACTGCAACCATCTCTAACATTTGTGGTGTTTCTCAATCTATTGAGCCAACATTCCAAAACTTATATGTGAAATCTAACTTGTCTGGTGAGTTCACTGTTATTAACCCATACCTTGTTCGTGCATTAAAAGAACGTGGTCTTTGGGACACAGTAATGGTTAACGACCTTAAACACTTTGAAGGTTCAGTACAAAAAATTGCTCGTATTCCTGAAGAATTAAAAGCAATCTTTGCTACTGCGTTTGAAGTAGATACACGTTGGATCGTTGATGCTGCATCACGCCGTCAAAAATGGATTGATCAGGCTCAGTCGCTTAACCTTTACATCTCTGGTGCAAACGGTAAGAAACTTGACATCACTTACAAAATGGCATGGTTACGTGGTCTTAAGACGACTTATTACCTCCGAGCTTTAGGTGCAACTTCTGCTGAAAAATCTACAATCAACACAGGTGCTTTAAACGCAGTTAAACCTGCGACTGTTGAAGCAGCAGCTGTTGCTGCCCCTGTTGTAGAAGCGAAGAAACCAGAAGCAGCAGTTGAGGAAGAAGGCTTCACTCAAGCAGCTCCAGTACCAATGGCTTGTTCAATCGACAACCCTGATTGTGAAGCTTGCCAATAACATTTAATAAGGTTGCTCTTTTTCACTAAAGAGTAATCTTAAAAGAGGTAAAGATTATGCTTTCTCATCTCAGCCATAACTATATGCTTGGTGTTGGAGTTTTAATCTTTGCCTTTATTTTCTTTTATATACCGATGGTTTACGCATTTATCACAATACGTAAGCAACAGCGTAAACAAAATAAGTTGTAGGGAGTAGAGACCAAAGGCCCAAAATTTGGTCATGCATCAATAAAACTTAATTTTGTTTACACATTAAAAGCGTATAGTAGGGACATCTTCGTTTAAGAGATGTCAAATATAGATATATACAACGAAGAGAGAACAAAAATGTCTATCCTTAGTTGGGACGATTTTGAAGATGATTCGCAAAAACCGACTACACCTGAACACAAGTCTGCGCCCGTCCAATCGGAAAAAGCGTCAGATTCGCAGAATGTATCTACTGCGCAGCCATCATCGCCGAGCGTGGCAGCTCCACAATCCGCTGGAACCCATTCCGTGCGACCAACAGTTGCCTCCGATACAGTGGCTAGAGCCGCTCAAGCCTTAGAACACTTAGACGTTGCCCCTGGCCTTGAAGAGCTAGAAATGGGTGCTCAACGTGTTCAAGTTGACGACAAAGCCATGATTAACTGTCGTGCGGACTTGAACCAACTTGTTCCATTTAAATATGAATGGGCTTGGCAGAAATATCTTGACGGGTGTGCAAACCACTGGATGCCTCAAGAAGTTAACATGAACCATGACATCGCGCTTTGGAAGTCTGAAAATGGCTTGACCGAAGATGAGCGTACTATTGTTATGCGTTCTTTAGGTTTCTTCTCGACCGCAGACTCTTTGGTTGCAAACAACTTAGTATTGGCGATTTACCGTCATATTACTAACCCTGAATGCCGTCAGTACATCTTGCGTCAAGCGTTTGAAGAAGCAATTCACACTCACGCTTACCAATACTGTATCGAATCTTTAGGTATGGACGAAGGCGAAGTCTTCAACATGTACCGTGAAGTTCCATCTGTTGCACGTAAAGCAGCTTGGGGCTTGAAATATACTCAATCTTTAACTGATCCTAATTTCCACACAGGCACGCCTGAAAACGACCAGCGTTTACTTCGTAACCTGATCGCATTCTACTGTGTACTTGAAGGGATCTTCTTCTACTGTGGCTTTACTCAAATTTTGAGTATGGGTCGTCGTAACAAGATGAACGGTGTTGCTGAGCAATTCCAATACATCTTGCGTGATGAATCTATGCACTTGAACTTTGGTATCGACATGATTAACCAAATCAAGATTGAGAACCCTCACCTTTGGACTGCTGAGTTCCAACAAGAAGTGGTTCAAATGATTGTTGAAGGTACGATGCTTGAAATCGAATATGCACGTGACACGATGCCACGCGGTGTATTGGGTATGAACGCAAGCATGATGGAAGAATATTTGAAATTCATCTGTAACCGCCGTTTATCTCAGTTAGGTTTACCAGAGCAATTTGCTGGTGTAACTAACCCATTTGCGTGGATGTCTGAGATGATGGACTTACGTAAAGAGAAGAACTTCTTCGAAACTCGCGTAACTGACTACCAAACTGGTGGTGCGTTAAGCTGGTAAGTTTAAACATATAACAGCACAATATAGATGCTGTAAAAAAGGGTTGCTAATAGCAGCCCTTTTTCATATCTATCTCTCAACTCAAAATAAAGATAAAATTATTTTTAAATAAAATTAGGTTTCTTTCTTATGCTTAACTAATTTTAAAAGTAATATTAAAACAACCACCATTAACCAAATTAAAATTAAATACCTCATCAATAAGGTGGGGAACATAACCCAATTCCACCAAGAAGCAATTTCTTCTTCACTTGTTGAAAAATTAATTACACTCCCTTTTTCATCTTCAAAACGAATTTTATTAACTACAATATACTTACTTTTAAAAAACAATGATGAATTAGGAAAAAAACCTCCCTCAACTTTAAGTAGTTTTCTAGGCTTATATAATTCACAAAATGAACCATTCTCATTTTTAAAATATGCACAATTAATAAAAAATTTTTTATTGCCTCTTTTTATTATTAGTGATGTCATACGCCCATGTTTGATTTGAAATTCAGGCTCATAAACAATAAAACCCTCTTTTTTAGGAGTGAAAACTATACTGGGATTAAGAGCACAAAGCAGTACGATTAGACAAAAACTTAAGGTAAAGCCAAGAACAAAATTTTTATAAATATACGAATATAATAAAAAAAATGGATCAACCACTTCCCTAGAGATCCACATTTTAAGTTTATAAATCACAACTCCCCCCTATAAAACAACAATAAAGAACATTACAGATAAAAGAATCCCTGTTAAAAATGGTATAAACTTAGCTATATTCTTATTTTCCTTAAAAAACTTACCTACTATAAAAATAAGAAAACAAATTAAATATGAAACGTTATCATTTAAAGAAGATAAATCATCAAAATAGTTTATTCCTTTGCTTCGTTTAGCAAGTAGATAAAACATAAAAATAGAGTAACCCGCCAAACCTAAGAAAATTGAAGTAAATGCGCTTACCTCTGCTTTACTCATAATTTCATCTTTCATAAATTCCCCAATAAAAAATATAATTATTTAATAAAATAAAAAAAGCTATTTTATAGCAAAATTAATAATCTTTAATACAAACCTAAATAACCAAATACAGCTTTTTCAACTCGCTGCTGTAAACCATTTAAATCGTTTTCCCCTGCTATGCCTGCTGCGTTAATCATTCCTTTACTTAACGCAATTACATCTTGTGCGGCTGTCTGCTCATGTGAAATACCAGAACATATAAACAAGTCAGAAATTATGGTTTCAAGTTCGTGTTGAAGTACGCTTTCCTCAACATCTTTTCCAATCAGTTCTGAAGCAAACTCTAAAGTTCGTGCCAACTGCGGACGGCTCAATTGATGTTGCACAGCAGCCTGAATGATGAGTTTTAATTTTTCTTTTAAGTCTGCGGCTTCATGCTGCTGTATGGCTTCAACAATATGGGTTGAAAGCTTGGCGCGTTCACGTCGAATTAACTCGACGATTAACGCCTCTTTAGATGGAAAGTATTGATATAGGCTACCAATGCTTACGCCAGCAAGTTCAGCCACGGCATTTGTGTTAAATCCAGCAAAGCCTAAAGACTCCAAAATGCGAGCAGCCGCCTCTAAAATAGCTTCAAAGGTAGCCACTGATCGTGCTTGACGTGGGCGTTTACGTGGGTCTGGGAGGGTTTCTGACATGGGTCGAAATGCGAGTATTTAATGTGAGTAATCACTCATATACTGACTGAGTCATGTTGATATGACAAGCAAATGCTGTCTTTTTCAGTTGAACTACAACGCGCCCAGTCATGGAGTAGTTATGTCTAGAACTTATACTTTTTTTATTCATTTAAGAGCTTTGCCTGCTTGGTTGGCTTTAGCTCGTGAAAAGCGGGCTGAGTTTAGTACACAAAAGCTTGAACCTATTTTTGCGAAGTACCCAACTGTAAAAGTTCGGTGGTATGACGTTGAAGCGTTTAGTACTAAAGCGAGTGATATTGCTGTGTTTGAGACGAAATCTTTGCAAGATTATTATTTTGTGATTGATGCGATTCGAGACTCTGAGTTTTGTACAGTACCCTACTTTGAGTTTGTAGAGATTATTCCTGCAATTGAAGATGGGTATGTGGAATATGAAAGTTCTTTATAAACTCTATTAGTCTAATTAATTAAAAATAGATATTACATATCAATTTCAAACAATTACAATAAATTTTTAAAATTTGTAAGAACATATAAAATTAAATCTACCAAAATAAAAACAATATTAAAAAACAACACCATTACCACTTAAGGGTCATGGTGTTATTACAAATAAATTATTTTATTTAAACCAGTGTAAAATCCACACTTTAATATCATTAAAAACCATAGCAATAGTTTCCCAAGCTTTTTCTATCCATTTAATAATATTTTTAATAAGCTCAGAAATATAAGCAACTATTTTAAGAATCAATTCATTAATAAGTTGATGAATTTGTTGTACCGCAACGAGAATAAGATTCTGAGCCTTCGGAAAAGCTTTACCAATCTCTTTTGCATTAGCTATAATTTTTTTAATATTTTTTGTAGCATCCTCAATAGCAGTGTCACCAATCTTATCAAGTTCATTATCAAATTCAGATTTTGCAGTAGGAGAATTATTATCTTTCAACTTCTTACTCGATTTTTTTAGTTCCTCTTCAATAAGGGAAGCAAGATGAGTAGACGTATCCTGTGCTTTATTTTTTAAAGCCTTCAATTTACTTTGAAATGAATTATCTGTCGCTTCACCGTCATTATTAACATCAGTAACACAGTATTCATTTGTTGCTTCTACCAAGCCCAAAGAATCTTCAACCAAATTAGGATAATATGGTATTGCCATACCTGTATTAATATTATTTATGTAGTGTTCTTCCATTTTGTTTAGAATATCAACGAAGTTTGTCATATATTATTCCTATAATACTTTTTTAATAATTAACAAGATATTTATTATGATTAGAAAATTTTTAAACTTTCTCATTATGATTAGTATAAAATAATCCTCACCACAATATAAAATAGATTAACATAGAAAATTTATAAGTAAATATCCCACTCCACATTAATTACAAATAAAAAAACAATAAAATTATTATTAAATTTAAATTAAAAGTTGTTCAAATTTAATAACAAAAATAGTTAAAAATAATATTTTTTAATTAGTTGTTTTAAATATTAAAACAATCTAAACAATTTTATTAATATTTTAATGGGGCAATCGCCTAAAAATACTCACAAATATAGCTCTCATTATTTTAAAATAGGTTTATCTAATAAATCATTTAATCTTAACAGTATCACCCCCTCCCCCAAAACCTCTCTAACACCACATCCCGTTCATCCACACGATTTGAACTTAAAACCTGTAGCATCAAGCCATCAATTAAGTTTAAAACCATGTTGGCATCGAGTTTGGGTTTGTTGGTTTCCAGACTAAAGACCAGATCAAAAAGCTCTTTTAGTAGCCATTTACGATATTCAACTGCCATGCGGTAAGCCCGTGGATAAAGCAGTTTTAATTCAAAAATGGCTTTAAACAAAAGATGGTAAAGGCTATTTACATCGACATGTAAGCGGACAATTTCTTTAAGTTTATCGGCTGCGCTTGGGTAGCGATGTGAGTAGACAATTGCCAGCACTTCTTCTTTAAGTCGGCTTTTTTGAAAGATTAGACACATTTCAACAAGGCGTTCTTTTGAGTGAAAGTAGTTATAAAACGTGGCTTTTTGAATTTTGGATTTTTTGATAATCAGGTCTACGCCTGCATTATGAAATCCATGCGTGGTAAAGAGTTGGATGGCGGTTTGCACCACCTGTAATTTTTTGGAAGATATTTCTAAAGTTGGCATCGTTTTACCGTTATAAATTCTTGTTGTTTCTAAATGAGATAAAAAGCCTGTGCCCTTTCTGGGAGAAAAAAAAGGCACAGCAAAGCAGTAAGACGGTGCTTGGCACATCTCAAGTTTTGTTTTGCTAAGTTTTAAGTAAAAATGACTTAAAGCCTGAAAACCTTATGGCGTTCAAGCTACTGTAAATTTTTAAGCTGTGTCGTTATAGCTTTTGGCACGGAGTACCAAGAAATGATGGATGTGCATAGCCAACTCCTGATTTTGGGAGTTCTGCCAAAGCATTCATTTGGAATTATGGTGGCAGAACGAGCAAGGGTTAGCAGACTGATAGTAAGAAATCAGCACACCCGAAGGTGTCCCTCACTCGTCCTACCGCAACGAGCGAGGGACGATTGTTACACATGAGACTACTCCTCAGAAGGAATAATCTGATGCTCTTACTATGCGGTCTGCTAAAACCGGCTGGCAATGTAGGCCAGCACGCAAAGCATAATCTGAGAGTTTAGAGGTGTCAATGTAGCTTTTATGCCAAGTATTTAAATTTCTTATTATTTTTCATTAGATTAACTTAATTATTTTTTAAGATATTATATTTAATTGTATTTATTTATTTTTTAAAAAGAGTCAGATACGGTAAGCTAAACCACTTGAATTTTACTTTTTGATTTGGAATATTTTTTAGAACTTTACGAGAACATAAATGAGAAGACTATTTTCAAAGTCCATTTTAATATTAACCACTGGGTGTTTATTGAATGGTTGTAGCCAAGGCCCTCTTCCATTAGAGGTTACACTACATCAAGATTATGTATGTGCCTTTACCAATAACCCTAAAAAAACGAATTATCCCTTCGATCAAAAATTTATTATTTTCTTGGCGAAAGTGGACTACCAAAACGGATTTAAAAGTTCTTATGAGAAAGAATATTCAAATGTTCCTTTGCCAATAGAAGAGAAAGATTGTGTAAAAATTCCTCTAAAGGAGTTTGAAAAGAATGTGGCTTATGACATTACTTTAGACATATACAAAACTTTCGATACACGTATTTGTGTAGTAGAACATAACAATAAGCTAGAAATCCGAGAGCCTGAACCCGGTGAAACAACTTGTAAATAGGCTTGTTCTTAGGCCGTTATTTGGCTATTGAAGAAACAACTAAACGCGTGGGTTTAGACAATCTCGGTCTGCCCCACTTGGTGATAAGCACGGTTAAAATAAACCAAACTTTGGTCATGTTGGCTTTGTTTAATCGCTACAATCGGACATATAAAAATCGTGTGTGTGCCGACTTGTTGAATTTGCTCAATCTCACAATCGAAACTTACCAAAGCATCGTCTAACACAGGTGAACCCGTTTCTAACTCAATCCATGCGCCATGTTTAAAGCGCTCTTCTGGTGTGAGTTTAGATGAAAATGCTTTTGAAATATGTTCGTGATGCGCGCCTAACACATTCACAGTTAAGATTTTGTTATCTAGGAAATGTGCATGCGAACTCGCAGATTGGTTCATACACACCAATAATGTCGGAGGTGTGTCGGTCACACTACAAACAGCAGAGGCAGTAAATCCAAAACGGCCAGACATGCCTGCCGTAGTCACAACACTAACTGCACTTGTGAGTAAAGACATTGCATTTCTAAAGTCTGTTGCTTGAACCATGACATTATTCCTAAATTGAACCGTACCTTGTCCTGTGTGTTTGCTATACCGCCCAACTCCATCAGGAAGGTACTATCGACATGCGATCAGATTAGAGCGACATGTAGTAAGTAAAATGAGGGTTACTTGTTTGATTATCAACTGCCATCAAAAAGTAACCCTTTATACCACTTATTAGTAAATATTAAGCAGTAAGATCATAACCAGTCAGTTCTCGGCGAACGATTTCTGCACCTGCACTTAAAGCATTTAACTTGCCACGTGCCACTTCACGAGAAAGAGGCGCCATGCCGCAGTTTGTGCAAGGGTAAAGCTTGTCAGAGTCTACAAACTGAAGTGCCTTACGTAGTGTATTGGCTACTTCTTCTGGTGTTTCGATCTGGTTAGATGCAACATCAATTGCGCCGACCATCACTTTTTTACCACGAATGAGTTCTAGTAAATCGATAGGCACATGTGAGTTGTGACATTCTAACGAGATGATATCAATGTTAGAAGTTTGAAGTTTCGGAAAAGCTTCTTCGTACTGGCGCCATTCTGAACCTAAAGTCTTTTTCCAGTCAGTGTTGGCTTTAATGCCGTAACCGTAGCAAATGTGGACCGCAGTTTCACATTTTAGACCTTCAATTGCGCGCTCTAAAGTCGCGATACCCCAGTCATTTACTTCGTCAAAGAATACGTTAAATGCAGGTTCGTCAAACTGAATGATGTCTACACCAGCAGCTTCTAGCTCACGCGCTTCTTGGTTCAAGATTTTGGCAAATTCCCAAGCAAGTTTTTCACGGCTCTTGTAGTGACCATCGTAAAGTGTATCAATCATAGTCATTGGGCCAGGTAGCGCCCATTTAATTGGCTGATTGGTTTGCTGACGTAAAAACTTCGCATCTTCAACAAACACAGGCTTTTGACGAGACACCGCACCTACTACAGACGGTACGCTTGCATCGTAACGATCACGAATACGAACGGTTTCGCGCTTCTCAAAATCTACGCCATTTAAGTGTTCAATAAACGTGGTCACAAAGTGTTGGCGGGTTTGTTCGCCATCGCTCACAATATCGATGCCAGCAAGTTGTTGTTCGTGCAACGCCAAACGTAACGCGTCTTTTTTACCTTCGGCTAAGCCTTCGTTTTCAAGTTTCCAAGGAGACCAAAGCTTTTCAGGTTCTGCAAGCCAAGACGGTTTTGGTAAGCTGCCAGCAGTTGAAGTCGGTAATAATTTTTTCATGATCAATGACCCGTATGTTGATTAATTAGGAGCGTAATTAGCAGACCACTGCTCAAGAATCGCTTGGTATGGTTTGATAAATTGCTCTTCAACAAACTTCCCCTGCTCAATAGCCAGACGGCTACGTTCTTCACGGTCATACACAATTCGAGTAAGTGAATAATCTTCGTGTTTCAAGCTTGGTTGATAAGATTTTCCAGCCACTGAATTTGCGTTGTAAATTTCAGGACGGTAAATCTTTTGGAATGTTTCCATCGTACTAATGGTACTAATCAACTCAAGATTGGTGTAATCACTCAACAAATCGCCTGTAAAATAGAACGCTAACGGCGCAACGCTATTTGGCGGCATGAAGTAGCGAACTTTTAAGCCCATTTTTTGGAAATATTCATCAGTGAGTGAATAGTCTTCTTGCTTGTATTCAACACCTAAAACTGGATGTTCGTTTTCAGTACGGTGGTACTCTTTAGTCGTCGAAACGCTTAGGCAAATCACAGGCGCCTTTTTAAAGTTGGCTTTGTAAGTTTCAGAGTTAATAAAGCTCTTAAACAAGTTACCGTGCAATTCACCAAACTTTTCTGGCGTGCTAAAAGTCGACTTGTTTTTGTTGTGATCTAACAACAGCACACTAAAGTCATAGTCACGTACATAAGACGAGAAGTTGTTGCCCACAATACCTTCGATGCGCTCATTAGTTTTCTTATCAACAATATTGGTTTTCAATATTTCGATGAGAGGAAGCCCGCTGGTACGGTTTTCGGCATCAATGTTCATTTCAACTGAAATGATTTCAAGTTCAACACCATAGCGGTCACCTTTAGGGTTGTCCCAATGAGCTAAGGCATTGAAACGATTGTCGATCATCTGCAATGTATTGCGCAAATTCTCTTCGCGACTCATCCCTCTTGCCAAGTTAGCAAAGTTGGTTGTAATACGTGTATTGTCTGCTGGACGATAGTTCTCATCGAAACAAATACTCTTAATCGTAAATGTAAATTCTTTACTCATTGTGATCAGTACCCTAATTTCTGAGATAAAACCTAAATAAAAACTTTTTGCTCTTTTTAAACTTTCCAGACTTGTCAGATTTGTGCCTTATGGTCTTATCAAAGTGAATTACTGGAGCGCTTCAGAGCATGAATAGATTTATACCGCAATCAGAACATGAATAAAAATGATTTAGTCTCATTCAAAACTGAGTGAAATTCATGTTTAGGGTTTAATAAATAAGTATGAAGTTAAATTTTTTTCATCTTCGGGAATTTTAGACAACAGAAATTCAAGATACGCCGCTCACACGGCACTTTAATAATTTTAAATATTAATTATTATTTTCAAATACTTAATAGAAAAAATTTAAGTTAAAAAGAATCAACCTAAAGTAATGTGTGCTGACTTTCATTCATCTCTGCTTTTAGCCATTCTAAAAATATGGTTTTGCGTGAATCTTCCTCAAAAGCACTATGAGAAAGTAAAAAATAGGCTGAATTATCTTGCACAACAGGTGAAATTTTTTTCAGTAAGTTCCACTCAAGCTCTTTTTCAATCATATAAATTGAGATGACCGTTGCGCCGAGTCCAGCCAAACAACCTTCTAAACATAGATAAAAATGTTCGAGTTCAACTTTAGCGTAGTCTTTTAAACTTTGCTTTAATTCAGCAATGCGACTCATGCTTTTGAAAAAATTCGGTCTAGAGGTCGAAATGAGTAAGTCGTTTGTTTCCGATGGCTTGGTTGCTTGGACTAGAGCGATATATTCATCGGCAATCTTTTCGCTATAAAGATGCTCTCCCCAATCAAAGTCATTTCGGCGAATCGCGATATCAATATTATCTTTTTCAAAATCGACCACGCCGCCTGCTGTGAGTAATACCACTTCAAAATCATGACCAAGTTTTTTAAATTTTGATAACCGCGGTATGAGCCATTTCATGGAAAGAGTCGGTTCGCACGACAAAACCAATTGCTTGTTGTGAGTTTTAGGCTGGCTGAGTTCTATTAAACATTCATCGAGTTGACCAAAAACTTGATGGCAACAACTCAATAAAATTTCGCCCTGCTCCGTCATCACAAGTGTTTTGTTTTTTCGTTCGAATAAAGTCGTATTTAAAGCTTCTTCTAAATTATAAATTTGTTTACTGACCGCACTTTGCGTCACAAATAATTTCTTTGCAGCTAAAGTGACGCTGCCATATTTCGCCACAAAGTAGAAAAATTTTAGTGAATTCAGCGATATTCTTTCAATCATTCCAAAAACTCATAAATGTGTAGTCGTTTTTATCGATTTTTATTTTTAGATTTCTGTTCAAAATAAAAATCATCTTTATTAAACCCCATTTTAGATGATGAAAAGCATATTGAATATCTATACCTATCTTCATAAATGTAAAGCCCCAATCTTTCTCACGGAAAGAATAACAGCTTTAAGTAAAACAGTTCTCCTCTCAAATACATTCCAAAAAGTACAGATTAATCGCCTCATTTTCAGTGAGGGTGCAAGATAATGGCAGAGTTTATTGCAGTTATTCTCATTACGATTTTGGCGGTGGTTAGCCCCGGCGCTGACTTCGCGATCGTTACGAAAAATAGTTATCTGTACGGCAGAAAAATAGGTGTGTTCACTTCACTTGGAATATCGCTTGGCGTATTGGTACATGTAACCTATACGTTAGTTGCCGTTGCCTTCGTGATGACTTATACGCCACAAATTTTGAATATTGTTAAGTATATTGGCGCACTTTATCTGATCTATATTGGCTATAAAACTTTTACTCAAAAACCAGTTTTAGACGCTGCTGCTTTAAATTCTATAGGTACTTTGAAAGCCATAAAGTACGGCTTTTTTACCAACGCCCTCAACCCAAAAACCACGCTATTTGTGATTAGCACCTATACGCAAATTGTGAGTTTAACCACGCCTAAAACCATTCTTTTGGCTTATGGCTTTTTTATGTCATTTGCCCATTTTGTATGGTTTTCACTGGTCGCTGTGCTGTTTTCATCCATGCTACTGAGACAGAAAATGTTAGCCAAGCAAGTACAGATTAATAGGGTCATTGGCTCAATTTTATGTGTATTAGGTGTAATTCTGCTTTTTACTAAGTTTCAGTAGAGCTATTTAATTTTTAAGAAACTCTATAGTGAAGTTATGGTTAATGGACTAAGCGCTTTGTACAGAACTCAGTCCATTTGAGTAAGATAGATAGCTATTCTTTAACTCTTCGATTCAGATAAATCATTTACGTTCCAACGATTTGCTCTTTTAAAAGTTCCGACATCGTTAAACCGTACTCCCATATCACGCATGACTTTATGGGCAACTGGCGCGGTCATTTGGCGAATGTAGAATGGTTCTTTCACCACAAAATGATGGATGGCATGTGTTGAACCAAAGTTAAAGCAAAACAATTGGAACGGAGTCATCCACCACGGCGTTAATACTTGAGTTTGTTGAATGACATTACCCAATTCAACGTCACCGTAGTAATGCATATTACTAGTCACAAAGTGCAAGCAGAAAGTACGCAGCACATTCGGTGCAACCCAAACAACAGTCAAAATATTAACCACATGCATAATATTTAAAGTGGTAGCCGACCAAGCAATCGGTGCATTTGCCCAACTTGAAACGGCATCTACTGCATGAAAACCTAAAAAGATATACCACAGCGACCAATGAATAATTCCTAACGGAAAATAAGCCATAAATGCACGTTTAAAAATTACTTTTCTAACCGCCCAATTGCTTGCAGAAATAATACGGAATAAGACCGCCAAGCCATTATCACCAATCGCGATGAGTCGACGTATGCTCCACTGCTCTCCGTTGGTTAAAGCTCTTTCTTCTAAATCGACTTCGGTGCCTGAATTTTTATGATGGTTAAAATGCAGCTCACGACGTTTCCACGGGTTAATGGTACTTGGTCGAGCTAACCAGACTAAGCCCATCATTAAATGATGTGCCCATGGTTTCTTTCTAAAATACATCCAGTGAATCAGGTCATGCTCTAACTCATGGGTGAGCGATGCAAAAAAAGCAATAATTGGAATTGCAAACCAAGCTGAAAGTTGATGATTTATATAGAGCACGGCAGTCGCTATCATGCCGACCAAAGATATAAATAGAATCATCGCCCCAATGGCATTTTGATGGTGCAAAATAGGGTGGCGTTTGCGTAAAGCCACGCCTTCTGCTGTTACTACTTTTTTAATATGTTCGGTTTTTTCGCTATCGGTCATTCCGGCAGGATTTTTATAAATATAGGTCATCCGTTATTCCTCAGTTTTTCATGCCCCTACTTTATTTAGATCACCCTAAGTGTGCTTAGCTCGAAACGCCAATTTATTGGCTATGGATGCCAAAATAAAAAGATTCAAAATAAACAAAAGATTTTTTAGTTTTGAATCTTTTATACTGTTTACAGGAATATGAATCACAAGTTATAGGACATAACATGCCACAGACAGCAACGGCACTGGCTAGCTGGGTGAAAGCGATTCAAAAAGCGCTTGAAAAAGCCGGTGTTGATAGTCAACCTTTATTAGAACAAGCAGGTTTAGATATTCAGGCTCTGAGTAATCCTGATGCACGATATTCATTAAAACAAACAGCAAATTTATGGAAATTAGCAGTTCAGAAAACTCAAGATTCATGTTTTGGCCTTAAAGTTGCCAGCCAAGTCAATCAAAATACTTTTCATGTGTTAGGGCATTCACTGATTACTAGCACCACCCTAAAAGAGATGTTTCTAAAAATTATTCGTTATTTTCGTGTGGTTACGGATATTCCAGAGCTAGAGTTTTATGGGCAAGGAAGTAACCATTATTTCGTTATTCATGTTCCCGACGAAGTTCAGCCCGAGTCAATAGATGCATTTATTTCCGTTTTTATTCGCTCGAGTCGTGCCTTACAAGGCTCTGTTTTTTCACCCTTACGCATTGAACTTAGACGTTCAGAACCTGAAGATTTAGAAACATTCCAGAGTATTTTAAAAGCTCCGATTGTTTTTAATGCAGCCAAAGACATGATTGTGTTTGATACGGCAACCATAGAACAACCACTCGAAGGTGCAAATCCGACTCTCACCCAAGAATATGATGAAATTATTAATCGCTATCTGGCACGGTTCGATAAAGAAAATATATTGGCACGTGTGAAAGTAAAATTAATCGAAAAATTATCTACAGGTGATTTCCAACAACAAGACGTTGCGAAAAGTCTGGGCTTAAGCATACGGAGTCTGCAACGCAAACTTTCTGCCGAAAACACCTCTTATAGTGAATTACTCGATCAGACTCGGCATGAACTCGCCTTATCGTATATTAAAAACTCAAACCATAATATTACTGAGATTGCTTATATTCTGGGCTTCACCGATGTAAGTAGTTTTACCCGTGCGTTTCGCCGCTGGACCGATTTGTCACCTATCCATTATCGAGAAAAATATCTGGCTTGCTCTTAACTTTTAAAAAACCTAGGCAAAAAAGATGCATGTGAGTGCATCTTTTTTTATGAGTAACTTACTTTTTAGTAAGTAGTTCTAGCATCGAAACTGTAGTGACTTTGGCTCCCACTGGTAAAGCTTTTAAATCAACAATGTAGTTTGGACTATGTGGAATATAAGGCACAGGTTTGCCTTGCTTGACTGCATTTGCAAACACAACTGGGTCTGCCACACCAATAAACATAAAGTTAAAAGGAATGTCTTTTTGGTCGCCTAATAAATGGTGAACATCTTCTGACCCCATAACCGCAGGATACTCAGTCAGAACATGTTTATCGCCCAATAGTGCTTTTAAAGGCCCATTTAAACGTGCCGAAAATTCTTTATTGTTAATTACTGGTGTGCTTGAACCTTTAAAAGTGAAGGTCGGCATTTGGTCTTTACCCATCCCCTGCATTTGAGACGCGCCTTCACTCATAGACTTAATATTATTTAACATGGTTTCACGCACTTTAGGATCAAACCAGCGCAAGTTCATTTTGACCAACGCAGTAGAAGGAATCACGTTATTCGAGTTTCCAGCCTGAATTGAACCTATCGATAATACTGCCGCTTGTTGCGGATCAACTGCATTACCCATAATGGTTTGATATTGATTTACTGCATTGGCCGCCATACTAATCGGGTTTTTGGTGAGCATTGGTAGTGAACCATGCCCACCCACACCTTTAAATAAAACATCAAGCTGATCGGTTCCCGCCATACGTGGCCCCGGTGCATTGATGACTACGCCTACAGGTGCAGGTGTGGTATGCACTGCAAAGAAATAATCAGGTTTTGGCAAGTTATATTTTGTCCATAAGCCATCGGTCACCATAGCTTTTGCACCTGTGATCGGCTCTTCGGCAGGTTGCGCGACTAAAATAATAGTTCCGCTCCATTCCTTTTTTAAAGCGACTAATGTTTTTGCCATGCTGAGCATCCATGTCACATGTGCATCATGACCGCACATATGTGCTACAGGTGTTTCAGTTCCATCATCAAGTTTTACACGCACTTTACTCGCGTATGGTAAACCAGTCGCTTCTTCAACAGTGTTGGCATCCATATCGGCACGGTACATGACTGTTGGCCCTTCACCATTTTTTAAAATGCCGACTACGCCTGTTTTGGCTATTCCCGTTTTAACGTCAAAACCCAGTGACTTAAGTTCTTTGGCAACAATTGCTGAAGTACGCGTTTCCATAAACCCAAGTTCAGGGTGTTCATGAATGTCTTTATAGACCTTATTTAACCACTCTGTTTGCCTATCAATAATGGTTAACGCTTTTTGCGAAACCGCCGGTAAAGTTGTTGGACTTGCTTCCGCATGAAGGAGAGTTCCATAACCTGCCATGAAAGTCGACAAACCTAAAAATATACCGTTTTTGATCATTTTATTCATGTAATTAAAACCTTATAAATGTCTGATTTAATTTTAAAATTTATATCCAATTTTTAAGCCATAGCTGACTGAGTGGTTATCCTTAAACTCACCTACATAATAGTCACTACCCGCCTGTGCGCCAAGCTGAGCTTTTGCATCGCCTAACCAAAAATATTTAATACCACCAGAAATAAAGTATTGCGATGTCGGGCTATATTGAGCACCCACGCCCAAGTTGTAATATCCCTTGGTTGGGCCACCCGTTGACACTTTATCACCTGCTCCCGAGTCCCATCCAACCGACACAGAACCTAACCATTTAGGTGAAAAGCGTTGTCCAACCCCCAAATTTAAAGACCATTGGTCATCATAATAACGAACCAAATTAAAACCTTCCGGACGGCTTGGCGTTGATAGTCCGCCAACAACTTTTGAGATCTCACCGAAGCGATAAGGTTGCAAAGCAAGATCACTCCAATTTACCCAGCGTAAACTACCAAACAGTAACGTTCCCTGACGAAGTCCAGTCTGGAACTCCAAATTCACTGAGTCTGGAGATTTAAATTTTGTTGTACCTGTATCTTCTTGTTCTGGCAAATTAGCAATAATCTGATTTAAGTAAGCTTTCTTTTGTAAAGTCATCTGGCCAATAGAAATCATGTAGTCTAAATGCTGATTAACTAGATCACGACCTTGTTGAGTGCTTAACATATCAATGAGTGGGGCATTTTCAGTCGCGTTTAGCTTGTGAGTAATGGCTGAACGGTAGGTTAATGAGACTTTCACAGCTTTTTCCGGAATCTGGTAGGCAAGCCCTGCTAACCATCCCAAGTCACCTACAGTTTTGGTGTGAAAGTCATAGCCGTTGTAAAGACTAAATACATTACCTCTTAATTCAACCTGACTTTTAAAGGTTTGATAGACTGGCCCCGCATAAAGATTCCAGTTTTTTGTGGGTTGATACCCCAAAATAAAGCTTAAATTTTGTATATCAAATTCTGATTTTGCATTTCCTGTAGGAGCCTGACCAGAAGTAGCATTGGCAAGTCCTGCTGTTGTAATGCCGGGTAACATAACCGTGTCTTTTGGCGTGGCAACAAAGCCATTTAGGCCTGAATATTGTGTGTCGGCACCAAATGGTTGATCGTAAAGCAAGCCAAATGAATACTGCGGTGCTAACTGTAATTTTAACGCTGCGGTAGGTCGATAATCGGTGTTGGCTATATCTGAAATTGAATGATGTGACGGGTTTGTGCCCGACTCTACACCACTTAAATCGGCATCTGTGATTCCTAAACTTGCTTCAAAATAGTTACCCGGTTGTAAAAATGCCGCTACAGACTGCCCTGTTTTATCAAATGCAGCCGCATGTAAGGTGCTTGTGCAAATTGAAGTTATTCCTAAGATCAATATTTTTTTATTCACAACAAAACTCATGGATCCATCCTGGATATTTTTTATTTTGATTCCTCACTTTATGTAGATTTGAATGCTTCTGCTTAGCTCCAAACGCCAATGAGTTGACCGTAGATGCCATATTGAAAAGTTATGGTTTGTGTAGCGGTAAGCACAACAAAGTTTTTATGTTAAAAAAGGGCTTACTTTTTAGATTTAAAAAACAATTGCAGACTGTATTGATAAAAAAAGCGTGTAGTGAGAATTACAAAAATTAATCTTGAGAGTTGAAAGGAAACAACGATGGGTACTGCGAGTCCGAGAGCTTTAGCCATCAGTGACATTTCTGCGATGCCTCCGGGTGAAAGGCCTAAAATCAAGATTTGTTTTTCTGTATGACTTAAATTAACCAGTAATAAAGCAACGCTGATCGATAACACTAAAGCCAGTAAATTGAATATCAGTGTGATTCCAATAAATTTTTTATTTTTTCTTAAAAAGCTAAATGGAAATTTGCTACCTAGTGACCAACCAATACAGACTTGACCAAAGGCAGTAAACCATTCAGGTAATTTCATCTGAAGTATTCCACAAAATGACAAGAACCCAATAATGGCGAGTGGCCCCAAAATCCAAGCATTCAAAAGATTAAAAAATTGAAAAACCTTACCCACAAACAGAGCTAGACAAAACAGCAATACAACCTGAAAAAAGCTAAATTGATCCGACACTGGTATCTTTAAACCAGTCCATTCGACATGAAAATAAAGCTCCATAAAAATTGGAACCAGCACAACCAAAATCACAATTCTCAAACTATGGGCAGCAACGACTTTATCGACTTGAGCTTGGTGTCGCTCTGCAATATTCACCATTTCACTGGCGCTACCAATTGCAGAAGAAAACCATGCAGTTGCCCAATCCAAGGCATTAACTCGATATTGCAATCCAGCTAGCAACGTACCCAACACAAGTGACCATGCCAAACCTATGAGGATAAAGCCCCAATATGCTGCCACTGCCTGTACCAAAGCTGGTGAAAAGTATAGGCCTAAAGCCATACCAATAATGACCTGCCCTATGCGTCGCCACTGGGGATCACAGGCAAGTGGATGACCAACACTACCGAACAATAAAGCCGTCAATAGAGGTCCAAGCAACCAAGGTAAGGGAATATGCAAATATTTGGCAATTAAAGCTCCGACCAGAGCAATTGCTAATCCTGTGAGATTTGAGCTTATTTTTTCCATAATTCAGAGCAATAATAGCCAACTAATGCTGACTATTATTGCTGTCCTTTTAAGCTTGTTGCTTTTTGATAAACAAGTATTTACGAACGATTGGCAAGATCAATAATAATCCTGACATGATCCAAAGTCCTATACTAATGTTACTGCTCCATAAGACATCAAGTTCCCCTTGAGAAATTGAGAGTGCACGGCGCAGATTCGATTCCATTAATTCGCCAAGTACAAAACCAAGAATCAGTGGAGCTAAGGGAAAATCAAATTTTCTGAGAATATATCCACATACACCTAAGCCCATACATAACAGCAAGTCAAAGATATTGCTATGAATAGCATACACACCAACAAAACTCACACTTGCGATGATCGGAATCAGAATGTAATTAGGAATACTCAGCATGCGGGCAAAGAAGCCTACCAATGGCAAGTTTAATACCAACAGAATGATATTACCCACCATAAGCGATGCAATCAGCGACCACACCAATACAGGTTGCTGAACAAATAACTGCGGACCTGGTGCAATGTTGTACATAAGCAATGCGCCCATCATGACCGCAGTCGTCCCCGAGCCCGGCACACCTAGTGTCAACATGGGCACAAATGAACCACAAGCGGCTGCGTTATTCGCACTTTCTGGTGCAGCAAGTCCACGTAAATCACCTTTACCAAACTTGCTACTATCTTTTGCCATTTTTCGTTCAGTGGTATAGGCCATCGCACTTGCAACGGTTGCGCCAGCTCCTGGAAGAATACCCAAGAAGAAACCAATCACTGAACTGCGGATAATAGCAACCAACGAGAAAAAGAACTCTTTAAGATTAAAAAGAGAACGCTTTCCTTGTTTTAAAGCAACTTGACCAATTGTCGTACGTTCGAGCATTAATAGGATTTCGCTTACACTAAATAGGCCAATAACCAAAGTTGTGAATGCAATTCCGTCACTTAAACCCACACTGTTAAAGGTAAAGCGATATACACCTGTAATTGCATCCATTCCCACAGTTGAAAGTGCTAGGCCCATGAGTGCCATAATTAAAGTTTTAAAAGGCTGCGTACTGACCAGACCAGTTAAACAAACAATGGCAAAAACCATCAGAGCAAAATATTCAGCGGGACCAAACGCAATTGCCCATTTCGCCAATATAGGAGCAAACAACACAATCCCAATAAAGGCGACCGTACTCCCAACAAAGGAACTGACCGATGACAAAGACAATGCAATTCCTGCCTTACCTTGCTGTGCCAATGGATAACCATCTAACGTGGTCATAATAGCTCCAGCATCTCCGGGTACGTTTAACAGAATCGCTGAAATCCGTCCGCCATATTCACAGCCCAAATAAACTGCTGCCAATAAAATCAAGGCACTATCTACGGGTAAACCCAAAGCGTAAGCAAACGGCAATAAAATTGCCACACCATTAATTGGACCTAAACCCGGTAATAAGCCAACAATCGTTCCAATAAATGCGCCAATCAAAGCAATTAAAAGATTCTGCGGCTGCAAGGCAACCTCAAACCCCATCATTAAAAAACTTAATACATCCATATCGGGTCATCCTTAACCAAAAAATCCAAGTGGTAATGGCACATCCAAGAAACGGTCAAACATATAGTAGGTACTCATGCTCAGTACCAAACCTGTCACCAAAACCGGTATGGTTTTGCCATGGAAAAGTTTGCCCACTGCAATGGTCATCAACAGGGTTGCAACAATAAAGCCGAGCCATTCAAAAACTAATGCATACAACGTTAAAGCCACCGCACATAACGTTAACTTAACGACTAATTTTTTTGTCCATTCCAATTCCACAGGTTCAAACATAATGGCTGGTCGAATAGTGAGATACGCTGCACTCGCTGTAATTAAGCCCATTAATAAAATAGGAAAAGCTTTAGGGCCCACTGGATCGTAGGAAATTGGGGCTTCAAAATTGCTCGCATAAATCAACAAAAATAACCCACAAACCGTAATAATGGCGGTAAGAATCCGTTCAGATTTCATCATCTATCCTCAGAAAAAAACTGAGCTGAAAAATAGCTTCTCAACCCAGCCGATTTGTTATTGTGATAATTTATATTCTTGCGATAACTGCCGCATTTCCGCGGTCTGTTTATAAACATAAGCTTTGAGTTCTTCACCTGTCAGCTGAAATGGGAGTAGATCCTGATTTTCACGGACTGCGTCAAATTTCTGGTTAGCCATCATTTTATCGAAGGCATTTTTCCACCAACCATAAGCTTCATCACTGACCTTTGGCCCCATATAGAAACCACGTATGACTGGCCACTCAATGTCATAACCTTGCTCTTTTGCAGTAGGTAATTTTGAGAACTTCCCATCTAAACGCTTGTTAGCAAAAACTGCCAATACCCGAATATCACCAGACTCTAGGTATGAACTGACTTCACTAATATTACCGACCCCAACTTGAATATGCTGTCCCAATAATGAAGTCAGCACTTCCCCACCGCCTTCAAGTGCAACAAATCTTAAATCGGCAGGACTAATACCTGCTTTTTTTGCCAACATTGCTGTTTGCATCCAGTCTTGACCGCCCACACTTCCAGCACCACCAAAGCTGAGTGCTTTTGGGTTTTCTCTGAGTGCTTTCATCAAGTCATCGAGGTTTTTCAATGGTGAGTCTTTATGTACCGAAACCAAACCATAATCGACGGCGACCCCAGACAACCATTTCACATCTTTTTCAGTGAAGTGTCCGAATTTTCCTTGTGCTAAGTTCAAGAGTGAACCAGTGGAAAATGCAACCACGGCATTATTATTCGCAGGATCACTGTTTACGATTTTGTTATAGGCTACGGCACCTACCCCACCCGGCATATAGGTTACGCGTATTGGATCTTTGAGCTGGTCTGTTTGTTTAAAGCCAGATTGAATCAATTTACAGGTCATATCAAACCCGCCACCCGGCTTAGCTGGGGCTATACATTCCGGACGTTTTGGCTGCCCCGCCTCTTTAGAAGCATTTCCTGAACCACACCCAGCCATTGTCACACTGACGCATGTTAATGCGAGTAAAGTTAAATTTTTCATGTTACATACATCCTTATAACGTTTTGCTCTATTCATATTTTGATTTTTACTAATCTCCATAATCGACCTCCTTGGCACGATCATGCTTATCGGTTTTTAGTTTTGGTCTTATGTTTGAAATGCGCTTTTCACAGCAAACTTCTGTAATGCAGCGTTACTATAAAAATTACGAATCAATCGACTGAAAGAAATAGCTAAGGAGAGGGAAAGTTAGGACAATCACCAGATCTATAATGAGAATTAAAACCTTTGCAGAAATATCTAAAAATGCTACGGTTAAATAATACTGATGAATAACAACAAGATAGTAAAAACGTAATCTATTGAGTTGTCTTTTGCATATCCATGCTATGGGTAACGTTAATATTTAAATAAATAAACCTATTTACCCAATTTTCCCTTCTGATCAAATGAGCTAAATACTCATATATTTTTCCAATAGTTATTTAATCAGTTACTCTTCTTCATAATTTGAAAATCCATCATATTTTCTAATGCATCATGCATTTAATGTGCTCCTTTTTTTCATTTGAAAAGATTAAAGCACAGATCAAGAAAACATCGTGATACCAATAAATTAAAGGGGGCATTAGTAAAATTAAATAGGTTAAAACTCTAAGAATAGGGAATGTGAAAGACTGAAAATTTAAGGGTAAATTTATCGTAATAATAAATAAAAGTTAGAGGAGAAATTTTAATATTAAAGTTGAAAAAGATCGTTTTTATTGTTTTTAGAATATCAAATTAAAGATCTTTTTTATGGATTGCTGTTAATATTAAAGCACATGATAGATTTCCCAATCCTTCATATCTGTACAAATTAAATCAAGGATGATGAGCGAACACATTTATTATGGAAATCAAACAAATAAAGTATTTTTTGACTGTGGTTGAAGCAGGTAGTATTGGTAAAGCCGCCCAAAAACTCGATGTGGGTGCTTCTGCTATTAGCCAGCAAATTAGTAAATTAGAACAAGAGCTAAGCATTCGCCTATTACAGCGTAATGCCTTTGGTGTAACCCCTACTCCAGCAGGTCTCGCCTTTTTAAAACATTCTCAACTTATTTTACGTCAAGTGAACTTCGCGGTAGATGCTGCTCATTCTGCACGACTGTCTGGACATGTCAGCCTTGGCTTTCCACCGACGATTACTGCTTTGATTGGCATCCCTTTAATGAAGCTAATGTCTGAACGTTACCCAGACATTCGTTTAGAGATTGTGGAAACGCTATCGGGGAATCTAATTCAATCTATTAACTCGCGTCAGCTCGATATCGCGATTATTTTTACCAATGAAATTGATAAACAGTGGTCGATTCAACCCTTGGTACGCGAGCAAATGTATTTAATGGCACGAAAGGAAGTTCTAGAAGAATATGGTCTTGCCGATTGCATCAAAAGTGGTGTGATTCAGTCTCAACAAATTGGAGACCTTCCTTTAGTATTACCACGCCAGCGCCATAGTTTAAGAAAGTTGCTTGAGCACAAGATTGGTCAGCTTAATGTCGTCTATGAAATTGATGGCCTACACTTACTTATGGACAGTCTAATTCACCTCGACCTTGCCAGTGTCCGCCCAGGTAGCGCTTGTCTGCAAGAGTACAAACATAAGCTTCAATTACTCAAGTTAGTAGACCCTGAAGTTGAACGAATCAATTACTTGGTAAGCCTTGCCGAAGAAGAATTATCACCTGCCGCACTTGCCGCAAAGTCAGCCATTAAGGCATGTGTGAAAGATTTGATTCAAAACCAGATTTGGCCATGTTCTGAAATTATTTTATAAAGAGTCATTAATTTTATTAAATACCTAATTAATTTTGCCCTCTCACTCCCTCCTGCTTTTTGAGATTACATTTTCGTCCGAATGATAAGTGGTTTTCCGCTTATCGAAATATAGATGTGTAGTTTGAACTGGAAACAAGGCATCACATTTTCTGCAAAGGACCTCGCTAAATCTCATCTCTAACCCATTTGCTCTTTAGATTTATTGATTGAATCAATTTAGGTCCAGCCTCGAAAATCGTGAATGTTTCCATTTTGTCAGGCCAAGGAGGTCTCCAATGGATGTCGTGAATAACCGTAGGGCTACTTTTAAAAAAATATTAAATGTAACGAGTGGCAACTTTTTAGAGCAGTACGACTTTTTTCTTTTTGGTTTCTATGCCACTTATATCGCGGCAAAATTTTTCCACTCTGAAAATGAATATGTCTCTTTAATGATGACATTTACCGTATTTGCTGCGGGTTTTCTTATGCGTCCTCTCGGCGCTATTTTCTTGGGCGCTTATGTCGACAGAGTTGGTCGACGCAAAGGTCTTATTGTTACTTTAAGTCTTATGGCCATCGGAACCATCTTAATTACCTTTGTACCGGGTTATGAAACCATAGGTATTATTGCGCCGATTTTGGTGGTGATTGGACGTCTATTACAAGGCTTCTCGGCAGGTGTTGAATCTGGCGGTGTTTCTATTTATCTCGCAGAGATTGCAACGGATAAAAATCGCGGATTTATCACAAGCTGGCAGTCTGGCAGCCAACAAGTTGCTGTTGTATTTGCCGCATTACTTGGCTATTGGCTCAACACCATCTTAACTACGGCTCAAGTGGGTGAATGGGGCTGGCGTATTCCGTTCTTAATCGGTTGTTTGATTATTCCGTTAATCTTCTTGTTCCGTCGTACTTTAGAGGAAACTGAAGACTTTAAATCGCAAAAGACTCATCCTTCAACAAAAGAAATTTTCAGCACACTGGCAAGCAACTGGCGCATCGTACTTGCAGGTATGATGATGAGTGCCATGACCACAACCACGTTCTATTTCATTACGGTTTACACCACAGTATATGCAAAACGCACTTTAGAAATGTCAGTAACAGACAGCCTTTTAGCAACAGTGTTTGTTGGTTTGTCTAATTTCTTCTGGTTACCAATGGGTGGTTTGCTTTCAGACAAAATTGGTCGCCGTCCAGTACTAGTCGGTATTACCACACTTGCTCTCTTTACAAGTTATCCGGTTTTAAGTTGGTTAGTGAGCAACATTAGTTTCTCTAACCTTCTAATTACGCTTGCTTACTTCTCATTCTTCTTTGGTATGTACAACGGAACCATGGTCGCAACGCTTGCAGAAGTGATGCCGAAACGTGTGCGTACAGTTGGTTTCTCTTTAGCGTTCAGCCTTGCAGCCGCTATTTTTGGTGGTATGACCCCAATGGCTTGTACCTTCCTTGTCGAAAACACAGGTAACCCAAGTACCCCTGCTTTCTGGCTTATGCTCGCTGCGGTCTGTAGCCTCATTTCAAGCTTGTATCTATGCCGCGGTTCTAAACAGAAAAATACTGACACGATTGCTGAACCTGCAAAAATTAGCGCTTAAAACAACAACTACTTAACCTGAAATTTTAATGAACAGTACGGCAGATCTTAAATCTCCGTACTGTGTTCTCCTGTCATTAAAGCGAGATACTATGAAAAAGTCCCCTATCTTCATGACCATTTGCCTAGCTGGTGCTAGCTTAGGCTCAACTCTTGCTAACGCAGATACAATCGAAGTAATTAGCTCAGGTGGTTTTTATTCATCTATGGAAAAACTCATTCCATTATTTGAAAAACAAACAGGCCATACCGTGCATCTCTCGTCTGGATCATCAATGGGTGCATCACCGACTGCAATTCCAAACCGTCTTGACCGTGGTGAACGTTTTGATGTGGTGGTCTTGGCTGCTCCTGAACTCAACAAGCTCGCAGAAAAGGGTTATGTAGACCCAAATTCACAAAGTGCATTAGTGAATTCAAGCATTGGCATGGCTGTGCCTAAAGGTGCACCAAAACCAGATATCAGTTCTGCAGAAAAATTTGAAAAAGTTTTATTAAATGCCAAGCATATCGGCTATTCAGCAAGTGCGAGCGGTACGCATCTTGAAAAAGATGTTTTCCCAAGCTTCCCGCCTGTCGAGTACAAAGTAATTTCGAGTAAGGCAGAAAAAGTGGTAGGCGACCGCGTTGCAAAACGTATCGCTGAAGGCCAGTTTGATGTTGGTTTCCAGCAAATTAGTGAAATCAAACCTTTTACTGGCAAATATGGTCAAGTTGAATTAGTCGGCCCAATTCCTGCACCTTATCAAAAAGTGACGGTATTTGCGGCAGGCATTGGTAAAAACTCGGAACATGCAAAAGTCGCAAAAGAGTTAATTAAATTTGTGAAATCGCCACAAGCAACACAAATTATTGAAGAACAGGGTCTTGAGCAGGTTAAAGAATAAAAGCTCTAAAAGGCAACGTCTTGAGGTGATGTTGCCTTTTCTCTTTTAGTGGTTTACTCAAAGCAATAGAACAAAATCTATAGCGATAAACCAGTGTAGAATTAATCCATAAAGGTTAATGTAGTATTTGCCGTGGAACTTAAACAATTAAAGTATTTTATTGCAGTGATCGAGTCAGGAAGCTTGGGTAAAGCTGCAAAAAATCTCGATATTGGAACTTCTGCATTAAGCCAGCAAATCTCTAAATTAGAAAGCGAGCTTTCTATTCGCCTTTTACAACGTACCGCTTTGGGTACGGTTCCCACCCCTGCGGGCTTAGCTTTTTTTCAACAAGTACAACTGGCACTTAGACACCTAGACCATGCCGTAGACTCTGCGCATTCTTCACGTTTAAGTGGCCACGTCACCGTCGGTTTTTCACCGAGTGTTGCAGCAGTTATTGGCACACACTTTTTAAAACTCATGAGAAACCGTTACCCCGACATTAAAGTCCGTTTAATCGAGGGCTTATCGGGTGACTTAAAAGCTTTAGTTAATGCAAGGCAACTCGATGTTGCCATCATCTTTAGTGATGATGTTGACCCACAGTGGGCTATACAGCCTTTAGTCAAAGAACAGATGTTTTTAATCTCGCCTAAAGAAGTACTGAGTCATTACCATCTTGAAAACTGTATAGACACTCAGACCATTAATCATTCACAGCTTAAAGAACTCCCTCTGATTTTACCAAGTCAACGACATGGACTGCGTTTATTACTCGAACAGAAAATTCATCAGCTTAAAGTGGCCTATGAAATTGATGGGCTGCATTTGTTAATGGAAAGCATTAACCAACTTGAAATGGCAACCATCCAACCTGCGGGTGCATCGTTAAACTCGCGGCAAGACTTATGTTTACTGCGCATTGTAGAACCTGCAATTGAACGCATTAACTATTTAATTAGCCTCTCTGAAGAAGAACTCTCGCCTGCCACCTTAGCCACGAAGGTGGTGATTCGTGCCTGTGTAGCAAACTTGATTAATGAAAAGCGCTGGCCCGGTGCGGAACTCATAAACACTTAAGCCATTAGTGTTTATTTTTACTAAACACCCATTCAAGCTTAGCCTCTCACTTCATCATCCCTTTTAAAGCTACATTAGCCTTAGCTGAGAAAGGGAGAAATCCATGTATGATGTGATTGTAATTGGTGGTGGGAATGCCGCACTGTGTGCCGCGCTCACGGCAAAAGAAAGCGGCGCTTCTGTGCTTGTCATAGAAGCAGCGCCTAAAGAATGGCGTGGTGGTAACTCACAACACACTCGTAACCTTCGCTGCATGCATGATGCTCCTCAAGACGTATTGGTCGATGCCTATCCTGAAGAAGAATATTGGCAAGATCTACTTAAAGTGACTGCGGGCAAAACCAATGAACATTTAGCCCGTCTGGTCATTCGTAGCACGGCGACTTGCCGCGACTGGATGCGTAAACATGGTGTGAATTTTCAGCCGCCACTATCGGGTGCTTTGCATGTTGCACGTACCAATGCCTTCTTTATGGGTGGCGGTAAAGCCCTCATTAATGCGTACTACCGTAGTGCCCAAGAACTTGGTATTGAGATTTTATACAACACAAAAATTAAAGATCTAAAGTTGAATCAAGGACATTTTGAAGCTGCAATTGCTGAAGATGGACGTGTGTTTAAAGCAAAAAGCTGTGTATTGGCCGCAGGTGGTTTTGAGTCAAATCTTGAATGGTTAAGAGAAGCATGGGGACAAAATGAAAACGGCGAATGGCCTGCCGATAATTTCATTATTCGTGGAACCCGCTTTAATCAAGGCAACTTGCTTAAATTTATGATAGATCAAGGCGCCGATATTATTGGTGACCCATCACAATCGCACTGTGTCGCCGTAGATGCACGCGCACCATTATATGACGGCGGTATTTGTACTCGTATTGACTGTGTTTCATTGGGAATTGTGGTCAATAACAAAGCCGAACGTTTTTACGATGAAGGCGAAGACTTCTGGCCAAAACGTTATGCGATTTGGGGCCGCCTTGTTGCTAAACAACCCCAGCAAATTGCTTATTCGATTATTGATTCAAAAGCCATTGGTCGTTTTATGCCACCTGTATTTGCTGGCGTAAAAGCAAATAGCATTCAAGAACTGGCCGAAAAAATCGGGCTAGATGCCAAAACCTTATGCCATACCGTAGAAGAATTTAATCAAGCCTGTGTGCAAGGCACCTTTAACCATACCGTTTTAGATAACTGCACCACCGAAAATATTGTTCCCAACAAAACCCATTGGGCCGTTCCTCTCGATCAGCCACCTTTCTATGCCTATGCCCTTAAACCCGGCATTACCTTTACCTATTTAGGTTTAAAAGTCAAAGACGATGCTGCTGTGCGTTTTAACAATAAGTCAAGCCGCAACCTGTTTGTCGCAGGTGAAATGATGGCAGGTAACGTACTTGGTCAGGGTTATACCGCAGGCGTTGGTATGTCGATCGGAACGACATTTGGGCGAATTGCCGGAAAAAATGCTGCCCACTATGCACTTTCACAAGGAGTTGAACATGAATGCTAATAGCAAAGCCCTAATACCAGTTGTTCAGCTCTCTGACCATGAGCAAGAAGTCCAAAGAGCCCTACAGATTTGTAATGCTTGTCGCTACTGTGAGTCATTTTGCGCTGTATTTGCGGCCATGACCAAACGCCTTGAGTTTAACCAAGCCGATATTCATTACCTCGCAAACCTCTGCCATAACTGTGGTGCTTGTTTACACGCTTGCCAATATGCCCCACCGCATGAGTTTGGCGTAAACATTCCAAAAGCGATGGCGCAAGTACGTTTAGAAACTTACCAAGAGTTTGCGACCCCTCAGCCTTTAGGTCGACTGTATAAGTCTGTAGGTATTCCTTTTGTTTCGGCTTTAACACTTATTTTCTTTTTTTGCATGTTAGCTGTGGTGTGGTACAAAGGCACCGACCTGTTTGCAGGCTATCAAGGTAATTTCTATGCGATTTTCCCGCATAACTTTTTAGCTCTATTGTTTGGAGCGACCTTTACAGTTGCAATTGTTTTACTCGGCATTGGAATTAGCAAATTCTGGCGACAAACCTCAAAAGTCATTCATGGCAAAGTTGAGAAACCAGACCTAGTTCAAGCCACCCAAAACGTATTAACACTTAAATATTTAGATGGCGGTCATGGTAAAGGCTGTAATGAGCAAGATGACCGTTACACACAAATCCGCCGTGTGTTCCATCACCTAACTTTTTATGGCTTTATGCTCTGCTTCGCAGCTACGGGTGTAGCGACTTTATATCATTATTTTCTTGACCTACATGCACCTTATCCTTACCTAAGCTTGCCTGTGATTTTAGGCACTTTAGGTGGAATTGGCTTAGTTGTCGGGCCTACTGGCTTACTCTATTTAAATCTTAAACGTCATCCGTTGCATGGTGACCGTGAGCAAAAACCTGTAGATCGAGGCTTTATTTTCCTTCTACTTATCGTTAGTGCTTCAGGGCTAGCACTTATGGCATTTCGCAATACCCCTTACATGGCACTTTTACTGATTTTCCATTTAGCCACTGTCATGACTTTCTTTATTACCATGCCATTTGGAAAGTTCGCACATGGTTTTTACCGCAGTGCTTCTTTACTCAAATTTGCTATCGAAGAGCGTATTTCGAAGAAGTCATAATTTCATTCAAAAGTATTCACTATCTTGGCATAGTGAATACTTTTATTATTTTTAAGCTCAAAATATTTCATACCTCACCTACTTTTTACTATTTAAAATTCCTAAGCCATACATCGGCCACTTGGTACTCGCTTTAATATTATTAATGAGCATCGCCACCAAAACCAAAGACACTGCGCCAACCAAAACAGGGAAAATTAAGAAACTCCACTCGTAATGTATGCTGCTTGCAGTGAGTAAAATAACCAAAGGATTAGCTCCAGCAGGTGGATGAATGCATTTAAAAACCTGCATGAGCGCAATGGCACAGCCCACGGAAAAAGCAATTGTAAAAATGGAAACGCCGACAAATTTTAGAAAAAACAAACCTACAAAAGCCGAAATAAGATGTCCAAATATAATATTTCTCGGCTGTGCCAAAGGTGATTGCGACACGGTATAGAGCAATACACAGGTTGCACCAAACGGCGCCATGATAAAGATATTATGTGTGAGCTTACTCAACCACAGAAGTATAAAAATACTGAGCGTCCCCCCAACAAGGCTTCTTAAGACATCAACTTTAGTGGGCGACGGAGCCAGTTTTTCTTTGCCATAAAAGATCGAGAACATGGTTTTATTCCTTAAACAGACATTGCTTTTTAAAAAGCATATAGATAAAATTTCAAATAGTACAGATCTGTACTATTTTATTTTTTGGAAAAGACACATGTCAAAATCTGCCTTAAAAATATTAGATACAGCCGAGAAGTTATTTAATGAAAATAGTTTTGTCGGGGTTGGCGTTGACCTGATTCGCGATGAATCTGGCTGCTCTAAAACCACCATGTACACGTACTATAAAAATAAAAATCAATTGGTTAAGTCTGTGCTCGTTGCACGTGATGAGCGATTCAAGCAAAGCCTTTTGGGCTATGTGGGAGATGCAACAGGGTTAGAGGCCATCAATAAAATTCTGGATTGGCACACTAACTGGTTTAGACAAGATTTTTTTAAGGGCTGTTTATTTGTAAGAGCTGTCGCTGAATCTAACCAAGATGATCAAGACATTATTTCTATTTCTAAAGCCCATAAACAATGGATTAAAGTATTGATTGCACAAAACTGCAATATACCCAATGGTAAAGCTTTATCTGAGCTAATCTATACGGTAATTGAAGGGCTGATTAGCCGCTTTTTAGTCGATGGTTTCGATGAAACACTTGCGACAAACATGAAAAACTCTATTAATCAATTATTTAATATTCATAAACATTAGCATGAGAACTTAAAATGGAAGTGGACCATATTTTTATTTGTGTACAATCAGGCGCTCCCGAAGCTGAAACTTTAAAAAAATTCGGTCTCACAGAAGGTTCATCCAATAAGCATCCGGGTCAAGGTACCGAAAACAGACGATTTTTCTTTAAAAATAGCTTTATCGAATTAATCTTTTTAAATAATCCAGAAGAAGCCTCAAGCGATCTCACCAAACCCACCCTGCTCTTTGAACGACTCAGTGCTCAAGATAATATCGCATCCCCTTTTGGAATTTGCTTTAGACCTAAAAATAAAGATGATAACGGCGTAAAATTTCCTAATTGGGTTTACAAACCAAGCTATTTACCAGCCAGCTTAGAAGTAAATGTTGCCAAAGATGCTGTTGTATCTGAACCGATGTGGTTCTTCCTTTCATTTGCTTCACGACCAGACCTTGCTGTAAAAGACAAACAACAACCACTTGTGCATAGCAAAGATTTATCAGAAATCACCGCGATTAAGGTTTCTATTCCAAACCTTAAGCAGCATCCTACTTCATTACTGTTCAATACACTTGATAATTTTGAAGTCACCGATGGACCGGAGCATTTAATGGAAATTAGTTTTGATCATAAACCTCAAGGAATGATTCATGATTTCAGACCAGAGCTGCCGCTTATTTTTAAATATTAAAACGCTTATTTTCTAATAAAAAACTGTGATTTATTGCAAATCACAGTTTTCATTTAAATTGAATCACATTAAAAACAGCAATAGCTTAAGCAATCTTCCCATCAATAATGCCCTTCTCTTTTAAAGTAGCCAGTTCTTCTGCTGTTTTAAATCTCGATAAGATTTGAGCGGTATGTTCACCCAACTCTGGCGGTGCATGATGATATTCAACTGGAGTATCAGACATTTTGATTGGTGAGCCAATGGTTTGAAAGTTTTCATTTAAACGATGAGGAATATTGACCACCAAATTGCGATGGACGATTTGTGGTTCAGCCAAAGCATCTTCAATAGAGTTGATAACACCTACGGGTACTTTAAGCGCATGAATCATGTCGACCCATTCTTTAGCAGTTTTCTGTAAAAAGTGCTCCGACAATAAAGGAATCAGTTCATTTCGATATTTGACACGGTCTTGATTGCGTACAAACTTTTCATTTTCGAGTAGCTCTGAATAACCAATCGCAATACATAAATCCTTAAACTGTTTATCGTTACCGCAAGCAATAATAAATTCTTTATCTTTAGCCTTAAAAGTTTGATACGGCACAATACTTGGGTGTTGATTGCCCATGCGCTGTGGTACTTTACCCGAAGCTAAATAGTTCATTCCCTGATTTGCCAGTGCCGCGACCTGTACATCAAGGAGTGACATGTCAATATACTGACCGCGTCCCGTGTGCGAACGTGCAATCAAGGCAGCTTGAATGGCAATGGTGGAATATAAACCAGTTTGAATATCTACCACAGCCACGCCAACTTTTTGTGCACCACCGCCTGCCACATCATCAGGCTCGCCAGTAATGCTCATTAAGCCAGACATACCCTGAATAATAAAATCATAACCAGGTTCTTCTGCACGTGGGCCATCTTGCCCAAAACCGGTAATCGAGCAATAAACAATATTTGGGTTCAACTCACTTAATGACGCGTAGTCCAAACCATATTTAGCCAAAGACCCTGTCTTATAATTTTCAATTACCACGTCAGCAGTCTTGGCAATTTCATAAATTAAGGCCTGACCTTCGGGTGTGGTTATGTCTACCACAACCGAATATTTATTGCGGTTGGTACACTGGAAATAACCAGATTCACGGGTCATGTTTCCGTCGTGATCGGGCATCCATGGTGGACCCCACATACGGGTGTCATCACCGACTCGAGGACGTTCAATTTTAATCACTTCCGCGCCAAGGTCTGCCAAGATTTGCCCACACCAAGGCCCAGCAAGCACACGACTTAAATCTAAAACCCGAATTCCTTGTAATGCACCCATAACGATACCCTTATCTTTTTAGAAGGTACTCAACATACCTCCCTGTCATTGTTTATGATTGTCTTTGTGGATCGTACTGACGATCTTTAATAAATAAGCCCGGCAATACACCCGCAACAAAATACGCAGCACCCATCACAATAAAAGCCATAGCAAACGTACCGCCCGATGCCAAGAAACCAATGGTGGCTGGTGCAATCGCAGCCCCGACACGACCAATGTTATAGGCACCGCCAATGGCTGTTCCGCGCACATCGGTTGAAAAACTTTCAGCCATATAAGTCGCGTTCACACCATATGGAATGCCATATAAGAAGCCAAAGGTGATCAATAAATACAAAATATTGTCAGGGGTGTTAAAGAAAATAATGATTGGCAAGAACACGGCGCTGGCTATTGTTCCAAACACAAAAACAGCACGACGGTTAAATTTGTCAGCAAGATAACCCGCTAAAATTTTTCCTAGGATCATTGCTGTATATGAACCCACCATATAACTGGTTAAGTTTTTAAAGTTCATATGCACTTCTGTTTCTAAATAACTTGGCATCCAGTTGTTAATGCCGTAATAACCAAACTGTAAGAAGAATGCTGTGGTCATCCACAACAAAAACATTTTACGGTGCTTAAAATTATTAAAGATTTGTTTGTAGATACTGCCACTTTTCGGCTTTTCAGCCACCACTCTTTCTTTAGGTTGTCTGTTGCCTTGTAAGCTTTCAATTTTGGTGAGCTGCCAAGATTTTGGCTCTGGCACAAAGCGTTGCAGGAAAATATTGACGAAAGCAGGTACTACGGTCAGGAAGAATAAAACGCGCCAGCCATGATCTGGAATAATTGCGCCAGCTAATAACGTCGCAGCAATATAACCTACGGTTTGACCTGTCTGTAATGTACCCAAGACCGTTGTACGGTAAGTAGTCGGTACATATTCAGCCATTAAGGTATTACAAGCCATATAGAGTGCTCCAATACCCAAAGCACCAATAAAACGTAAGGCCATAAATTGTTCGAAGCTTTGCGTAAAGCCCAATAAACAGGTCGCTACCGAAAAGAAAGTCACCGAGTTGGAAATGGTTCGTACACGACCAAACTTGTCACATGCCCAACCACCCAAAATACCGCCAATCCCCATCCCTGCCAAAGAAGCACTACCTAAGGCACCTGCCTGAAAGGTACTTAAACCAAACTCTGCCTTTAAACTGGTCAAGCTATAAGACAACAGCATAATATCAATGCCATCGACCACCATCGCAAAATAGGCAAATAACAACGCCCATTTCCATGTATGAGGGCCAATTCTTTCATATGTTCCAAGGTTGCTTGGAAATGTATTTCTTAATTCTTTCGATATTACTTGAACGTCATTGTTCATCTTTAGTTCCTCATTTTCCCAAATGAGTCATCGATAGCTTACTTATGTTTTCTGCATGACTTAATCTTTTATATTTTCATCATCTTACATTTGGTTTTAAGTACACAGAGGCATATCTTTACATGAGTATCCTTACGATGAATCTTGTCATTATCCATAAATTTTTGAGTAAAAATCCCTAAAGGTGCTCTCGAAAGAACACCTTTATCTTTTAAAAATGAATGAGTTAGTTACTAAATGCGGCTATGCCTGTTTGTGCACGACCTAAAATCAAAGCATGAACATCATGTGTGCCTTCATAGGTATTCACGACTTCAAGGTTAACCAAATGACGTGCTACGCCAAACTCGTCACTAATACCATTTCCACCCATCATGTCGCGCGCCATACGAGCGATATCAAGCGCCTTTCCACAGTTATTACGCTTAATTAAAGATGTCCCTTCAACTGATGCAATACCTTCATCTTTCATACGGCCAAAACGTAAAGCTGCCTGTAAACCCAAAGCAATTTCAGTTTGCATATCTGCCAGTTTCTTTTGAATCAACTGATTTGCAGCCAACGGACGACCAAATTGTTTGCGGTCCATGGTGTATTGATGTGCAGTATGCCAGCAGAACTCGGCAGCACCCATTGCGCCCCATGCAATACCATAACGGGCGCTATTTAGACAGGTAAATGGGCCTTTTAAACCTCGAATTTCAGGGAACGCATTCTCTTCAGGTACAAATACGTTATCCATCACGATTTCACCTGTAATCGATGCACGTAAACCAACCTTGCCATGAATGGCAGGTGCAGATAGACCTTCCCAGCCCTTTTCTAAAATAAAGCCGCGAATATCACCGACATTGCCTTCAGCAGAAACTTCTTTTGCCCAGACTACAAATACATCGGCAATTGGACTATTGGTAATCCACATTTTTGCGCCAGTCAAACGGTAACCACCATCAACTTTTTTAGCACGGGTAATCATACTGCCCGGGTCTGAGCCATGATCAGGTTCTGTCAAACCAAAACAACCAATATATTCACCCGTAGCTAGTTTAGGTAAATACTTTTGCTTTTGCTCTTCGGTACCAAATTCATGAATCGGAACCATGACCAATGAGCTTTGCACGCTCGCCATAGAGCGGTAACCCGAATCGACATATTCAATTTCACGTGCAACCAAACCGTAACTCACATAGTTCAAACCCGCGCCGCCATATTGCTCAGGAATGGTTGGACCCAGTAAGCCTAGCTCTCCCATTTCACGGAAAATAGATGGATCTGTTGTTTCATGACGAAATTGTTCAAGTACACGTGGTTGCAAACGTTCTTGGCAATAGGCGTGAGCAGCATCACGAATCATGCGCTCATCTTCGGTAAGCTGTTGCTCAATTAAAAATGGGTCTTGCCAGTTAAATTGAACTTTTGCTTTTTTTGTTGTCACCATGTGATTCATCGCATCCTCTGCTTGATTTGATCTTCTTTATTTAACTCGATGTTATGCGTGAAAAATGCAGTAATCAAACGATAAATGTTCATGCAGATATGCGACTTACGCATATTTAAAATAAGATGCATTAAATTTAGATATTTTATTCGTTGTATTTCATTAAAAATGGCTTATTTTTATACTAAACTCTGCTCTCTGCATTTAGGTCATATGCCATTTTGAAATATGACGACAAATAAAAGGATTTATTTATGCGAAGAAATATCCCATCCATTCAGGGCCTGATTTGCTTTGAAAGTGCAGCAAAACATCTAAGTTATACCTATGCTGCCCAAGAGTTATGTATTACCCAAAGTGCAGTCTCGCGCCAAATTCAGCAGTTAGAAGATTTCTTGGGCGTTGAACTCTTTATACGTACTCGGCATGGTGTTGAACTCACCATTGCAGGTCAGCAGTATTTTAAAAGCATTAAACCTTACTTGTTAGGACTAGAGAAATGTACAGCCGATGTGATTTCTCATAAAGGTTTAGGTGGCACACTAAAGTTAGGTGTAGTACCTACCTTTGCAACGCGCTGGTTGTTACCCAAGCTCCATCTTTTAAATCAAAAACACCCTGAAATTACGGTTCACTTAGAAACCAGTACCAAGCCCTTTTTATTTAATGACAATATTTTTGACGCTGCTATTTTTGCAGGTACGCAGCAGCAAATTGATCACTGGCCCGGCATACAAGCACATTATTTAATGGATGAAGAAATTGTACCCGTGTGCTCGCCGAGACTCATCGAAAAGTATTTTCCAGATGCAGTCATGATCAATGAAAATACCTATGATTTAAGCTCTGAAGATTTACTGAAAATTCCTCTACTGCAACAAACCACTCGACCTAGTATTTGGCAAGAATGGTTTCTGACCCATCAGATGCAGCACCCGAAACCTTTTGATGGACAGCGCCATGAGTTATTTTCAATGCTTGCTGTTGCTGCTAGCCATGACATGGGAATGGCTCTAATTCCACAAATGTTGATTGAGTCTGAACTACAAAAAAAGGAACTGGTGATTGTTTCTAATAAAAAACTAAAAGGTAGCCGAAAATACTATCTCATTCACTCAAGCCAAGACATCTCACCGACTATTCAAAAATTTGTTGAGTGGATTTACCAAGAACTAGAACAACTAAAAAGTAATACAAATTAGCTGAGCCACTTTGTGCGATCTATACGCATAAAAAAAGATTGTGATTGATAAGATCACAACCTTTTAGTTAAGCATAAATAACTTTGAAATTAATGACTCATTAATTGAATATCTGAACCGCTACGTTTCGGGTCAATCAAGATTTTGGCATGCTGTTCAGGATCACGTAATGCTTCAAATGCACTCGTAACCCCTTCTAGGCCAACAACACCGGTAATGAGCGGTGAGCAATTCACTTTACCTTCTGCAATCATGTGTAGCGCATCTCGAAACTCAAGCGGTGTATAGCCCAATACGAACTGAATTTCTAACTCTTTATTAATTGCAAGTGCGGGTTCGATTTTGTCACTTTGCATGCATACCCCCACCCCGACGATTCGGGAAAATAAAGGTGCACCTTCAATAATCTGCTGTAAAACACCCGGTACGCCCACGCACTCAAAAATAACAGGACGTTTTGGCAGAGCACCTAACTTATCAATCATGCGCCATCCATGCCACCACGGTAAGCGTGTCGCTTGCAACTTATCAAACAGCCCCATGCCCATGTTAATGGCATCAGAAACATTGCCAAGCAAACCAAACTCTTTCCAGTTAGCAAATGGTGACGTCTCTTTAGGGTCTACCACAATATCTGCACCGCATTGCTCGGCAAGCTTACGGCGGTTTGGTGAAAAGTCGCTAGCAACTACAGTTTTAACCCCAGCTGCTTTAAGCATTAATATGACACCTAGCCCAACAGGGCCACAGCCAATCACAATCGCAGGTTCACCAGTTTTTACACGACTACGGCGAACAGCATGCAATGCAACCGCCATAGGTTCAGTCATGGCAGCACTATCTGCATCTAGACCGTTAGGTACTTCAAACATCAAGCTCGACTGAGCCAGCACTTGCTCTGCATAGCCACCAGATGCATTTGGAGAAAGCCCTGTAGACAAATAACCATGCTGATCTACATTTAAAAGCGGCATTGCACAAACAAGTGTATCGGCTTTAAATTTGTGACGTGTTTTTGGGCCATAGTCTAAAACCTTGCCGCAAAACTCATGTCCCAATACAAATGGGTCTGTAGACTTCGCTAAACCATTAAACCCGACACGTGCAGCCAAATCATGCATGTGGTCGCAGTGATGCTGCATATGTAAATCTGAACCACAGATCCCGCATCGCACCACTTCCAATAAAACTTGCCCTTTTGCAGGCGTTAATTTCGGTTGGTCCACCACTTGTAGTTTTGCTTGATGACAAAGTACCGACTTCATTTGAGCGCTTCCTATTTCTTCTTTTTCATTTACTTGCTAGAAATAGATTTCTACAGATAAATTAATCGCTTTATCAGTTTGGTCTTTAGCAAGCCTTTATTCATCTTTACAAGTAAAAGGCAAAATACCAATGACCATTCTTCAGCCAATCCACTCTTGAAGAGTCAACTAAACAGGCTCAGCGAAATTAAAAACAATAAAAATCTTGGTGCTCGTATCTTACACAGACTGAGTTATCTTCTTAGGCCAGAACAATGTCATCAAAATTAAAACTTATACAAATATAGTAAGTTCAAAAAACTCAACTCAACGCTTTTCACAAAAACATAGCAAATCCAAACTTTTATCAGCGCAACTAAACAGGCATGATGAATTAATAGCAACAGATAAGAAGAAGTCTATGATTACAAAAACGCTCCCGCTTACAGATATACACCGTCATCTTGATGGCAACATCCGCATTCAAACCATTTTAGAATTGGGCCAACAATACAATTTAGATTTACCTGCTTACGACATTGAATCTTTACGACCCCACGTACAAGTGATGGATAACCAACCAGACTTATTAAGTTTTTTATCTAAGCTCGATTGGGGTGTAAAAGTATTAGCGAGCCTAGATGCCTGCAAACGTATTGCTTTTGAAAACATGCAGGATGCAGCACAGCAAGGTCTAGACTATGTAGAACTACGTTTTTCACCTGGTTACATGGGTATGACCCATCAACTTCCACTTGAAGGCGTAGTTGAAGCTGTGATTGCTGGAGTAAAAGAAGGCAGCCAAGCGTACGGAGTAAAAGCGAATTTAATTGGCATTATGAGTCGTACTTTTGGCCAAGAAGCCTGTGAAAAAGAATTAAATGCCCTGCTTGCCCATAAAAATGATATTAAAGCACTAGATCTTGCTGGAGATGAGCTTGGTTTTCCGGGCAATTTATTTATTGATCACTTTAAAAAAGCACGTGATGCAGGTTGGCACATTACGGTACATGCAGGTGAAGCTGCTGGCCCAGAAAGTATTTGGCAAGCTATTGAAGAATTAGGTGCCGAACGAATTGGACATGGCGTTAAAGCAGTTCAAGATTTAAAACTTTTAGATTATTTGGCAAAACACCAGATTGGTATTGAATCTTGCCTCACCTCAAATATTCAAACCAACACAGTACCGTCTTTAGCAGAACACCCATTAAAGACTTTTTTAGAACATGGTGTGCTTGCCACCATTAATACAGATGACCCAGCGGTAGAAGGCATTGAGATACAACATGAATATTTAACTGCCGCCCCATTAGCAGGTTTAAGCCCTGAGCAAATTTATACAGCTCAAGAAAACGGCCTAAAAATCGCATTTCTATCAGATCAAGAAAAAGATGAGTTAAGGCAGAAATATCAATAACAGAGAACAGAGAACAGAGAACAGAGAACAGAGAACAGAGAACAGAGAACAGAGAACAGAGAACAGAGAACAGAGAACAGAGAACAGAGAACAGAGAACAGAGCTTATATAAATAAGTTCAAATATTGGAGTGTGTATGAATTAAAATTTAAATATATAAAAACAAAAAATTCCTTCTACCTGTAAGACTAGAAGAAATTCTTTTCAATATTTGGGATATTTTCAAAGCTTGAACGATTTTAAATATGGTCGGAGCAGTAGGATTCGAACCTACGACCCCCTGGTCCCAAACCAGGTGCACTACCAGGCTGTGCTATGCTCCGAAATTGGGGTGAATGACGGGATTCGAACCCGCGACAACTGGAATCACAATCCAGGGCTCTACCAACTGAGCTACATCCACCATCAAATAAGTTCTATGTACCAAGCTACCAAATGGCGCGCCTGACAGGATTCGAACCTGTGACCATCCGCTTAGAAGGCGGATGCTCTATCCAACTGAGCTACAGGCGCTTAACCGATGATGCTTATCATGCGATACTTCGCCGATCTTAAAATATTATTTTAAGTGGTCGGAGCAGTAGGATTCGAACCTACGACCCCCTGGTCCCAAACCAGGTGCACTACCAGGCTGTGCTATGCTCCGATCTATCTCAGCTTTTGCTGTATCGCACATCGTGCGGTACGGTGTGCATTCTAGGCGCGACGCCCTCAGACGTCAACACCTATTCTCAAAAAAAGTTAAAAATCCTTATCAAATGTATATTTAACAAGCATTTTGAGGTTTTTTAACGTTTTAACGATGCACTAAAGGCTAACATTCGATCTAAAGGCATTTTGGCACGTTCAGCAAGCGCTGGATCAACGTATATTTCCTGATCACCTTTTTGTAAAACTTCTAAAATTCCGTCAAGTTCATTCATTGCCATCCAAGGACAGTGGGCACATGAACGACAAGTTGCCCCCTCACCCGCTGTTGGCGCTTCAACTAAAATCTTATTCGGTACAGCTTGCTGCATTTTGTAGAAAATACCGCGGTCTGTTGCCACAATGAGTCTTTCGTTTGGCAAAGTCTGCGCAGCTTTAATGAGTTGCGACGTACTACCTACCGCGTCTGCAATTTCTACAACTGACTCTGGTGACTCAGGATGTACCAATACAGCAGCGTCTGGATACAGTGCTTTCATGTTGGCAATACCACGCGCACGGAATTCTTCATGCACAATACATGCGCCATCCCAAAGCAACATATCTG
This sequence comes from Acinetobacter sp. 1542444, assembly GCF_000581835.1. NCBI lineage: Bacteria > Pseudomonadati > Pseudomonadota > Gammaproteobacteria > Moraxellales > Moraxellaceae > Acinetobacter > Acinetobacter sp. 1542444. Next base: position 674,541 of record NZ_JEYA01000002.1, read on the forward strand.
CACCAGTTTTCTTCTGAATATAGCGACCTAAGTGCTGATCTGGTGCCCAAATAATTTTTTCACCTAAGCTGTCTAGATGCTCAACAATTTCAACCGCACAGCTTGATGTCACGACCCAATCTGCACGTGCTTTAACAGCAGCCGATGTATTAGCATAAACAACTACGGTATGGTCAGGGTGCTGATCACAAAATGCCGTGAACTCATCAACTGGGCAACCCAAGTCGAGTGAACAGGTTGCTTCAAGTGTCGGCATTAAAATTGTTTTTTCAGGAGACAGGATTTTTGCTGTTTCTCCCATAAACTTAACACCAGCCACAACCAGTGTAGAGGCTGCATGATCTCGTCCAAAACGGGCCATTTCTAAAGAGTCAGAAACGCATCCACCTGTTTTTTCGGCAAGTTCTTGTACTTCAGGGTCGCAATAGTAATGAGCAACAAGGACAGCATCACGTTTTTTGAGCTCTGCTTCGATCTGCGCAAACTTTTGTTGTTTTGCTTCTTCACTTAAGCGATTGTCTTTTGGCTCACCTAAACGGTCTAAATGCGCTTGTACAATGTTTTTTGCATCGTTGGCAATTAAAGTCGCATCACTCATAAAACGTCTTCTCTATCCTTCATGCTGGCATACCTGCTCGCATATAACGTTACTGCTTAAATGATTTACGGATTGAATCATTTAATATCAAAAGATGGGGCTAATAAAAAAGCCTCTTTGTCGAGGCTTGATTATAACTGATATTTAAGAACGGTAATCAGCATTAATTTTGACATAGTCGTAAGATAAGTCACACGTATATACCGTGTCTTTGGCCTGACCACGTCCTAAATCAACACGAATGGTAATTTCGGTTTGTGCCATAACGCGCGCACCCGCTTCTTCGGTATAGTCCTCAGCTGCGCCACCATCTTTACAGATTTGTACATCGTCTAACCACACTTGAATTTTAGACACGTCTAAGTCTTTAACGCCTGCATAGCCAATCGCAGCTAAAATACGTCCCCAGTTGGGGTCCGATGCAAAAAGTGCAGTTTTGACAAGTGGTGAATGCGCAATGCTATATGCAATGTCACAACATTCTTGAGTATTTGCGCCGCCTTCTACAGCAACAGTAATAAATTTCGTCGCACCTTCACCATCACGGACAATTAACTGGGCTAAACGATTCATTACACGAGCAAGTACTTCTAAAACTTTAGTGTAGCGTGCATCGTTGTCTGATGTGATTTCAGCACCACCCGCCTGACCTGTTGCTACGAAAATACAAGAGTCATTTGTTGAGGTATCGCCATCAATCGTAATACGGTTAAATGAATGCTCAACTGTTGTCTTTAATAGCTTTTGTACTAAATCACGGCTAATAGGTGCATCTGTTGCCACAAAGCTCAACATGGTTGCCATGTTCGGGCGAATCATTCCGGCGCCTTTACTAATACCTGTCATGGTATAAGCAATGCCATCAAGTTCAAATTGTTCAGATGCGCCTTTAGGCACAGTATCTGTTGTCATAATGCCAGTTGCAGCATCATTCCAAGCAGCATCTTGTACACTATTTAATGCAGGCTGAAGACCAGCAAGTAAGCGCTCCATCGGAAGCTGCTCACCAATCACACCTGTAGAAAATGGAAGCACTTCAAAACTATTAACGCCAGCAAGCTCCGCTAACTTTGCACAAGTATCCTGAGCGTTTTTCAAACCTGTAGGCCCGGTACCTGCATTGGCATTACCCGTGTTAATTACTAAATAGCGAGGATTACCTTCGGCAAGATGAGCTTTAGAGACATGAACAGGTGCTGCACAGAATGCATTTTGAGTAAATACACCAGCAACATTTGAGCCTTCTACAAACTCAAAAATGACTAAATCTCGTCGGTTTTGGTAACGTACATATGCTTCTGTTGAGCCAATTTTTACACCTTTTACCACATGCATTTGTGGCATTGTTACGTCACCGACAGCCATTTTTAGAACATCCAAAGTTTGTTGAATAAGATCAATATTTCAAAAAAAGCGATGCAATAAAGCACCGACCTTATGAAATATCATTGTGAACAGCTTAGTAGAAAAGTCTAAAAAAATCGAGCGCAAAAACGGCTCATTGTTGCTCTAGTTTTAATAAAATATCTTTCTTATCAAGCCCACCAGCAAAACCAACTAAAGCTCCACCCGCACCAATGACTCGGTGACAAGGTGCAATAATGGAAATCGGGTTTTTGCCATTTGCCGCGCCCACTGCTCTCACCGCTTTTTCATTGCCAATTTGAAGTGCAATATCTTTATAACTTCTTGTTTCCCCATAAGGGATGGTCAGTAAAGCAGCCCAGACCTGCTTTTGAAATGCGGTCCCTTCAAAATCTAATGGCAAGGTGAACTCACGGCGTTTACCTTCAAAATATTCTACTAATTGTTGTTCGGTCTTTAATAATACTGGATGTTCAGTTTGTTCGACCAGCTCAGCCAGTCGAACACGTTTTGGATTTTCATTGTCCCAGAGTACTGCCACCAAAGCATTTTCATTCGCAACTAGCTTTAATTGCCCAACAGGCGAATTGATATACTTATAAGACAGCAACATAGTTTTATTCTCTTAAGACGGCGATGAAATTTTCATTAAAACCAAACCTGACACAATTAATACAGCGGCAATCATTCGCATAGCTCCAATAGGTTCATGAAGAAAAAATATACCTACAAGAAATGACCCAATTGCGCCAATGCCTGTCCAAACCGTATAGGCAGTGCCAAGCGGTAAAGTTTTCATTGATATTGAAAGCAGAACTACACTCAAAATCATAAAAACTACGGTAATAACACTAGGGGTTAAACGTGTAAAACCTTCGGACATTTTCATAGAATATGCCCAAATGATTTCAAATACACCTGCTAAAATTAAAATAGCCCAAGCCATAACATTCACTAATTTTTATAGCGTCAGGTCGTCCCGACATGATGTCCCATTATGGGGGAGGTCGTTCCTCCTTTATGTGAGGACTCAGTTTACTTTAAAATAAAAAATGAAGGCAAACCCTGACACAGGCTTGCCTCTATCAGAAAATATTATTCATTTTTTAACTGTAAAATTTTTCGTGCACTATTTAAAACAAACAAAACAATAATCAATCCAATCATTAAATCAGGATAACGCGAACCTGTAATGGCAACCAATATTCCCGCGACAATGACACCCAAGTTGACGATGACATCATTTGCAGAAAAGATATAACTCGCCTTCATGTGTGCCCCGCTCTCCTTATGGTCTCTCATTAAATAAAGACAACTAATGTTGGCCGCAAGAGCTAATCCGCCAATTAAAATCATGAGAATTGAAACGGGTTCACTACCGTAAATAAAACGGCGAAGTACATCAACTAACACAATCATGGCTAAGCCAAACTGCAACCACCCCGAAAGATGCGCAGCCTTTAATTGTGCATTTAGATTTTTACCCACCACAAATAAAGCAATGCCATAAATTGCAGCATCGGCAAACATATCGAGCGAATCAGCGATTAACCCTGTCGATGAAGCAATAATGCCTGCCATCAACTCAATAACAAACATGATCCCATTAATCAGTAACAACCATTGTAAAACTTGTTTTTGTGTTGCATTGGTTGAGGAACCAGCTCGAACCTTTTTAGGTTTTTCAACAGGTTCATAATGTGGCTGTGTTTGTTGTAGCTCGGCTCCTAGTCCTAAACGCTGTAAACTTTGAGTAATCCTTTCAGCTTGAAGACTGTGATAAATCGCTAAATGGCGTGCAGGCAAATCAAAATGAAGTTCTTGGATATCGTCAGTGTAAGAGGCTAAAGCCATCCGCACCATTTGCTCTTCGGCTGCACAGTCCATGCGAGGAATATGGTAATAACTTACCCACTGGCTCTTTTTAACCACAGGTTCACTAGGCGTGAAACACTCCTGAGACGACATGCTTGAGCATTCGCAGTTAGAGCTATTTTTACTTAAATGTATTTGATTCTCTTGTTTTTCTAAAGCCATCTTTGCACCATAACTGACACAAAAAACAATGCCATTAGTATAAACCAATGGCATATGTTTAAGCTTACTTTTTGTTCGGCAATTAGAATTTTAGTGTTAACCCAGCTCCATAATACCAACCATGTTCGGAGTCGGTTCCTGTTTGCCAAGCAGTTTGTTTTAAACCTTTTTCATAACCATAACCGACGTCAACAAATGGCATGACCTTTTTGTTGATTTCATAACGGGTTTGAAAGCCAACTTGTAAACTAGATAGCCCTGTTTTATTGGCATAGCGAGATTCATCTTGCAAAACAACATCTGCTTTTAAATAAGGTTTACCAATTAACTTTTGGGTAAAGAGCAAGTCCCTTTCCGTTTCTAAACTTAACTTCCATAGCTGGTCTTCACCTGCATAAAGATATGCATCGGTTTCAAAAAAGTATGGTGCCATGCCATGTAAACCCACAACACCAGCCCAACGATCTTGCTTTTCATCTTCCCGTTGCAAACGCTCGTAGTTTACCCCAACCTGTACATCCCAATAGTCAGCTACATTTCGACTATAAAGTACTGAACTGCCGTAATTAGCATCTTCTGACTCTGCTTTATCCACATGGGCTTTAATGAACAATTTATTTTCATCCGTTCCCACCCAAGTTTCTAATTCAGAAGAAAAACTACCTTCTCCTTCTTCATTTTGAGTCCAGCTAGTATCAATTTTTGTTGCTTGATAAACCTGTCCACCATGTTCACGTAAATGATCATGAGTTAAAGGCTCTTGAGCAAAAGTAAATACTGATATGCTCGAGAAAGCACCGCAATATAACATTTGAGAAAATAACTTAGTGATGCGCATGACTAGCTCCTTTCTCATTTTCAGATTGAACAGGTGATTGAGCTTGAGCAGGTTGTTGTCCATCATTCACTTGAGCCACAATCAACTTATTCATCATTCCAGCACTCATGTGATAAAGCAGATGGCAATGAATCGCCCATTCGCCTAAGGCATCAGCTGTCAATAACGCAGTAACGGTTTTTCCTGGTGGAACAATAAGAGTATGTTTATTTGGTAAGTTTTCAGCTTGTTGGCCATTTTCTAATTGCATAAACATCCCATGTAAATGCATTGGGTGGGCCATCATGCTGTCATTCACAAACTTCAAGCGAATACGTTCGCCATACTTAACTTGTAATGGCTCAGCTTCGCTAAATTTTTTGCCATTAATGGTCCAGATATAACGCTCCATGTTGCCACCTAAACGAATAACAAGCTCTCGTTCTGGTACACGCGTGTCCGGCTGAGGTGTTAAAGATTGCAAATCACTATATTGCAGTGCTTTCATCCCCGCTGGTGTTGAAGCATTTGCCCAGCCATAAACGGGTTCATCCTTTTTAGGCTTATTCTCAGATTGCGCAGGCATCTCATGATTCATATTCATCATAGCGTGGTCATGCTCGCTAGCTGACATTGCCTGCATATCATGCTTCATTTCAGGCATCGCTGACATGTCATGCTTCATTTGCATCATGGAATGATCATGTTCGCTAGATGATTTATTTTTCATGTCATGATCCATATTCATCATTGTAGAATCATGATTAGCATGGTTCGCTTCTTTTTTCATTTCAGGCATAGCCGACATGTCATGTTGCATGTTCATTTGATGGCCAGCATGTTCATCACTTGCCCCATTGCCATGACTCATGCCCATATCATCCATAGTTAACAAAGCGCGTGGACGTGGCTGTGGCATTTGAATTGGCCCTACAGCCTGCGCATTTTCATTGTGCAAAGTTCCAATGGCAAAACCACTGCGGTCAATAGACTCTGCTTCAATCTGATAATTTGATTGCGTAGGTTCTACAATGACATCGTAGGTTTCGGCTGTACCGATACGAAACTCGTCAATTGCAACTGGCTTAACTGGCTGCCCGTCTGCACTCACAACAGTCATTTTCAAATTTGGAATTCTGACATCAAAAAATGACATCGCTGATGCATTAATAAATCGTAATCGAACCTTATCACTAGCTTTAAAGTTAGCTGTCCAGTTTTGCTGCGGTGTTTTGCCGTTGACTAAGAAGGTATAGCCCGTCACATCAGACATATCGGTTTTTAACATCCGCATCTGATTCCACATCGAACGATCTTGCCAAGTTGCTTTTAAGCCTTGTGTTTTAACTTGCTTCAAAACATCAGATACGGTTTCACGGCGGTTTTGATAATACTCAGCAGATTTCTTCAAATTCTTCATAATGCTATCGCTAGAAGAATTATGAAAATCTGAAAGCATCACCACATAATCACGATCCGTTTTTTCATGAGCAGCAACAGGTATTTTCCCTTTCGGGTAAATCACAAGTGGCCCATATAAACCATCTTGCTCTTGCCCTTTGCTATGGGCGTGATACCAATATGTACCGTTTTGTTTCACCTTAAAGCGGTAAACAAAATCTCCGTTTGGCGCAATTCCTTTGAAATTATTAAAACCAGGTACGCCATCCATTAACCCTGGTAGTAACAATCCATGCCAATGCAAAGACGTATCTTGATTCTTTAATTGGTTATGAACATGAATAACAGCCTCATCCCCCTCCTCAAACTCAAGGAGTGGTGCTGTAAATTTTCCATTTACGGTAATTCGTTTAAGGGGTTTGCCCGTAACATTGACCTGTTGTTCATTAATATTAAGGTGATATTCCTTAATTGCTGCGAGTGACCATGGTGAAACCAATAGTCCAAATACAGCGACTAAGCTGCTAATTGTTTTATGAGACATTGCTGTGATCCTTTTTAATTAAAAAAATAAGTAAATAAGGATCAAGCTTTAGGAGGACGTAAAATCTCTTGCCAGTATCCGGCTAAATGTTGAGCCTGATAAATACTGCTAAATTGATATGAAATAGGAATAAGTGGGGATTCAACGTCAGGTACAGCTTGCTGCAGAGCTAAATTCACCATTTGGCAATGGACTGGATTACAGTCCTGACAATGCTCACCATGCGAATGAAGAGACTGAGTCATCTTTTGATGACATACGGTCTGATCATTTGCTTGAGTATGCATATTGTTATGCGAAGATTTTTCACTATGACACGGCATAGTATGAAGATCATGTTGCATAGGCGTCTGTGCAATAGACACACCACTCCACCCAATGACGAAAGCCATTAGGAACACAAACCAAGCATACTTGCGTAAGTGTTGTAGAGCCATTGTGATTTATCGCCTAGAGCCGATGAGTGATTTTAATGCCATTAGCATAACGAAGTTTTAAAAGAGATACAATTTTCTATCTTAAATGCTTGTTATAGGGCAATTAAGCAAATGGAGGTTGATGCTGAAGGACTAAATCAATCACCTCTAATGCACCTTCTTGTTCATTACTTACAGTGGTATAAGGCGCCACCGCTTTTAATGCTTCTACTGCATTTTCAACTGCAAACCCATAACCCACAGCTTTAATCATCTGCATATCATTGTTGTTATCACCAATCGCAACCACTTGATTAGGTTCAACCTGCCATTTTTGTAGTAATAAGTTCAAACCGTGTGCTTTATGCTGGTCGGGAAGAATCAAATCGATAAAATTAAAACCACTTGAAACAGGTACCAAAACTTTATCTGCTACAAAACTTTGCTTCTGAAAATGCTCAAAAATCGCAAAGCTTTCGTTTTCCTGAGCGGTAAAAGTAATTTTGCACACTAAGTCATCTAGTGCATAAAAGTCATCTACAACTGTCAGTTTTTCAAAATATCGGGCAACCTTGGCATAGTCCTCTGCGTTCATGCTGCTATGCACATAAGCACTCTGTTTCCCGCAGATCACCATGGTTGAGGTATATGAAGGATCAATCGCTTTTAGAATCTCAATATATTGTTGCTGACTTAAATGAGCAAAAGCTAATTCTTGCCCTGCATCTACAACATGCGCGCCATTTTCTGCAATAAAAGCAATTTCATGACTAATTTCTGGAAAATAGGTAATAAGCTTTGCAAGTTGATTACCACTGGCTACCACAAAATGAATATTATTTTGTTTTAGTTGTTCGTATTGTTTTAAAAAACGTGCTTTGTTGTACTGCTTTTTGGAATTAAGAAAAGTCCCATCCATATCTACCGCTAAAATTTTTACTGTCATTAATTATCGAGGTCTCTTACTAAAAACTTATTAAACCAAATTTAGCTTTATTTTTCATGACACTTTTACAGTTTTATACGTATCTATGCACAAAAAGTTTTACACAGAGCTACATCGTTTTTTGCACAGGTTATTTTTTAGCAAAGCTTAATAAAAAACCAGCTAATAAATTATTCAACACGCATAAAAAAAGAACGCCAAAACGTTCTTTTTCCATCGTTTTTGTCTATAGAATAAACGGTTGATCTAATTTTGTTTATTTTACCAACATCTTATCCATACGGTTATCAACACAGTTATCCATACAGTTATAAACAAAGTTATCCACAAGTCTATTTTAGATTAACTCTATCTTTTTAAGCATTAACACTGCCTACTTTCGCAAGCTCTGCACGCATTTGGTCAATCACAACTTTATAATCGGGTTGACCAAAAATTGCGGAACCGGCAACAAACATATCTGCACCAGCTTCTGCAATTTCACGGATATTTGCAGGGCCAACACCACCATCAACTTCTAAACGAATATCACGACCACTTGCATCGATAATTTTGCGGGCTTCACGTAATTTTTCTAATGTCATTGGAATGAACTTTTGTCCACCAAAACCAGGGTTTACACTCATTATTAAAATTTGGTCAACTTTATCAAGTACATAATCTAGATAATGCAATGGCGTTGCTGGGTTAAAAACTAAACCTGCTTTAGCACCACCAGATTTAATAAGCTGTAATGAACGGTCAATGTGGTGAGATGCTTCTGGGTGGAACGTAATAATATCTGCGCCTGCTTCCAAAAAGTCTCCAATAATACGATCAACTGGAGATACCATTAGATGTACATCAACAGGAGCTGTAATCCCATAGTTTTTTAAAGCCTTACATACACCTGCACCAAAAGTTAAATTTGGAACATAGTGATTATCCATAACGTCAAAATGCACTACATCTGCACCTGCGGCTAACACTTTGTCTACATCTTCGCCTAAACGAGCAAAATCGGCAGATAAAATAGAAGGAGCAATCAAATAAGGCTTGGACATAGGTGAATGACCTGGCTAGAAGTTTAAGGAGAGGCTAAAAATTATAACAAAAAAGAACCTAATTGGCCCGCCCTTCCTTGCTTAAATGACAACATTTCAAACTTGAAACGTAACGTTGCAACAATAGAATGCTAACGGCGAAACGAATTTGTTAAGGTACATTAAACCAATGTGAGGATTGATAATGAAAAGCACAACTCATCTATTAACAAACGATGGAAAACGCATTGCAAAACGTCTAGTTAATCATTGGAAGCACAAATTTGAAGTACAAGAAACTGAACAAGATTTTAAAATCTTAATGCCTACCGCAACAATTACGCTTGCACCAGAAACAGAGCAGTTAAACGTTGCTATTGATAGTCAGTTGGATGACCACAACCACTTAGAAAAAGTGGTGCTTGATCATCTAAACCGTATGGCTCAACAAGAATTTCAAGTTGAATGGCAACACTAAACTAATTAGCCAAATACTTTTTCTAACTGGATTGCATGAAACTGTAAGTGCTCATCCATAAAGGTTTGAATGAAATAATAACCATGGTCATAGCCAGCATGTTGTCTTAAAGTTAAAGGCTGTCCTGCTTTTAAACATGCTTGCTTAAATTTTTCAGGGTGAAGTTGTTCATAAAATTGGTCATCCAATCCCTGATCCACCAAAATTTCGCTAAATATTGCACCATTCTTTGAGACTAAAGCTGTAGCATCATGAGCTAACCAGCTATTGCGATCTGCACCTAAATAATGGCTAAACGCTTTGTTTCCCCATGCACACTCTGTTGGTGCACAGATCGGAGCAAAAGCAGATACCGACTTAAATTTCTCAGGATATTTAAAAGCCAAAGTCAATGCGCCGTGGCCACCCATTGAGTGCCCAAAGATACCAACTTGTTGATCGTTTACAGGAAAGCTTTTTAAAATGAGTGGATATAGCTCATCAATTAAATAACTTTCCATTTGATAATGCTCAGACCAAGGTGCTTCTGTGGCATTAATATAAAAGCCTGCGCCTTGGCCTATATCCCAATGATCCCCTGCCGCAACTTGTTCGCCACGAGGAGAAGTATCTGGGGTAATCAGTATAAGACTAAGTTGAGCTGCCATATGCTGTGCATGTGCTTTAATGGCAAAGGTTTCTTCAGTACACGTTAACCCAGCTAAGTAAAATAGAGTTGAGCAAGCTTTACCTTCTAGAGCTGCTGGTGGTAAATAAACACCAAACTTCGCTGGTCCTTTTAAATAAGAAGATTCAAATTGGTATATACGCTGCTCGCCCTCAAAGCAGCGGTTTTTTTGCAGGAGTTGCATCGTTTTTAGCCTCTGTTTTTGTTTGAGCAATATCTACACTACCCGTATTTTGCTGAGGAAATAGATACTTTTCCAATTGAGGTAGCATAAGTTCCATATTTTTACCGATCATCCACTGAGGTTCCGAAGGTTCAACACCTTGAGCCACTTCCCATTTGGTTACCGTTTGCTTAGCTGTGTTAAACGAATCTTTCATCGACGATTGCTCTCGCATAGCCAAATCAAAGAAAGCTCGACCAAAATAGGTATAGTCAGCTTCGTTATTACACCCAAAAGAAGTTTTATCAGCAGCCGATGCAGTAATAATTAAGGTATCAGGAGACTGTAAAGCAGGAATAAAGCTTCCTGAATAACAGGCTGAGATCACAATTACACGCCAGCGAATACCGGATTTGTCCAGTGTTTCTCGCAACCATTTCGGGTCCACTTGCCCTAAATCTAATGGCGCATTTTCAATTTCGAAGTGATTTTGTTCACCGTGTGAAGTCATATATAAAAATAGTACATCACTATCACGGTTCATTTGCTGGCCCATGCGGCGTAGGGCTAACTCGATACTGGTTTTAGAGGCAATCGGAATTTCTGTGCGGGTATCTGGATTATTAACCAGCATCATCGAACGTCCAATCGTTCCGAAACGTGTATCAAACTGTTCTTTAATACGGACCACTTCCGATTTAAAAACATCTTGATAACTATCACCAGCAACACCTAGAAAATACCAATGGCTTTTGGCGAGCTCACCATATTGAACTTGCTCTAAAGAATCATTTAATAGTTTACTTTGTGCATAAAAAGCATCTTCAGCAAACGTTGGAGCCGTATCTTCTACCTTCCAAATCGGTTGATCTTTTACAGAAAGTTGCCAAACCACCATCGTTGCAATGGTCGCAACCATAACCAGTGCACGTTCCCACCATGGCCACTTAAGCTCACGTGAGAAAACCCAAATTACGGCTAAACTTTGCCACACGAATAAAGCTACAAATAAACTCGGTAAAATTCCGTTATAAATAGCATCGGGAATAAAGTTGAGATAACCGTTAGACCCCAAATACTGGATTAAACATTGAATTAATAAGATATTTGTATCTAGAACCAGCCAAAGTAAAGCAGGAACTAGCATTAAGCGAGGTTGGTTGGTTCGCTGTGATAAGAAAATACCAACAATTAAAGCAATGAATGGCCAAAGCGCATAACCAATTAAACCTTGTGAATTAAAATCACCGATTTGACCAGCTACAAGCCAGCTGTAAAGAGAGTTAGTACACCCCCCTAAAATTCCCCAGACAATAAGCTGAAGAATAGATGGATGCACAATCTGTAAAGAACGTCTTGACCCCAAAAACAGCCACATTCCGGCAATTTGGTTGCTTTTAAAATCATGCCAAAAGTTAATGGAGGGTTTAAGATCAATCATAAAAGGTTTTCAAAAATTTCGTTTTTGACAGGCATCTTAAGTGTATGCCTGCTAAGAATTTTAGCAATCATGCTTTTGAACTATATCACATATATTTGTGCATTATTCAAGCAATAAAACCTAACCTTACATAAGCCTACTGAAAATACGCATCAAAACGACAAGCATCCCCTTGCCATTGATGAGCTGGCTCTTGATTTGCCAAGAAAATAGCATGGCGTGGCCGCTTAACGACTACACGTTTAGCAACTCTCTGTGCCAAAACTAGCAAATTATCCCCCAAATCCATCTCACCATCTTCAGGTAAAAGAAGATGTAAAAGCTGCATTTGTTTTTTGACTTGAGCTTGTTTTTTAATTGCTTGTTGATTTTGGTCGCGCTGTGGGAACATCGGGTCAAGATAGACTACATCAACCGTTTTTGCTTCTTGATGTAATTGCTGTAAATAGCTTGCAGAGTCAGCAAAGATCAGTTGAATACAATCCATAAATTGACTTAAGAATGGATCACATTCCGCCTGAGCTTTTGAATCTTCAAGTAAAGTAAATAAAATCGGATGGCGCTCAACAAGCTGGATTTGGGCACCTAAATAAGCCATAAGTAAGCTGTCATGGCCTAAACCCGCTGTTGCATCAACCAGTACTGGCTTTTCACCTAACTGACAAGCACGGGCAATCATTTCCGATTTAAGACTTGCACGTTTTAAACGTGGAATTTCAGCTTTCCAGTCGGGTTGCATTTTCATGCCATTAGCAGATAACCAAAGTCCGTTTTCATCTACACAAAGGGCAATTTCAGGATTGAAGCGTAAAAACCGTGCATTCAGCTTTTCAATTGGCTTTAAATCGACAGTCACACCTCTAGAACAAAGCACAGCTTGGTAGTGCTGTGCTTGTTCTTGAAAATCTTGTTCAAAATATATATGCATGAGTACTGCCTTTACTTTGCTTTACCCTGATCCGCTATCTTTTTCCACGCATCATCACGTAAATAAACTGGCAAAGCATGCTCGGCATCCACCCATTGCTTTTGTGCAGCATAGACACGTGCAATAGAAGCAATATCCTGTGCAGTTGCAGTGATTGTTTGATGCTCTGCATCAACTTGAAGTAGCTTGGCGCCCGAACCAATTAAGCAATGTTTTGCATAAGCTGCTGCTGGCTCATAGCCCATTAATTTTTCTTCATCAATACACTGCATAATTCCTTGTTCATCTAAAACATAACTTGCAATGTAAACTTCATTCATACGCGCATCGAGCACGGCAGTCACTTGTTCCAAACCTTCAAGTCGGTATGCCGCTTGTGCTAAAGCTTGCAATGTAGAAACTGGAACCACAGGTAAATCTTGTGACCAAGCTAAAGCTTGGGCAACAGCAGCATTAATTCGAACACCACTAAAAGAACCAGGCCCACGGCTAAAGGCAATCGCATCCAAACCAGCAACTTCAAGACCTGTTTGTTGTAGCCCTTGCTCAATCATAGGCAAAATGGTCTGGGTTTGTGCTTTCGCCCGCGTATCGAGTTGAAAAAATAGTTCTTGGGTTTCATCGACTAATGAAATAGAACACTGCTCATTTGCAGTTTCCAACGCCAGCAATTTCATGCACAACCTTAGTATTAAATCAGATTAAAAACGAGGGTTATGATACCCCACTCGGCTCTGATAGGCGAGTTGTTCTCTTTCTAAATAAAAATGCCAAGCTTATGCTTGGCATAGAAAATAACTTATTAAAAACTTTTAAAAGTGAAACTCTTTTAAATCTGCATAGTTCTTAAAGTGTTCAGCATAATGCAATGCACTCAATCGTATTTTTGCGGCACCATCGTCATCTAAAGTTTTGACAATTTTGCCTGGTGAACCCATCACCACTGAATTATCTGGAATTACTTTTCCTTCAGGTATTAAAGCATTAGCACCGATAATACAATTTTTACCAATCACCGCCCGATTTAAAATTACGGCGTTCATACCAATCAAACTATTATCGCCAATCGTACAACCATGCAGCATGACTTTATGACCGACTGTGACATATTCACCAATGTTTAGCTCAAGTCCAGCATCGGTATGTAAGACAGAATTTTCTTGAATATTAGAGAAATCACCAATCCGAACGACACAGTTATCAGCACGAACTACTGCACCAAACCAAATACTGACCTGACGACCTAATTCCACTTGCCCAATAAGTGTTGCAGTTGGAGCAACCCAACCATCCCATGGTTCATGTAATGCTTTTGGGTGCTGTCCTTGATAGCTATACATCATAATTTATCAATCCTGATCTTTATTTTTTATGAGAAAACTTTGGCATTCCAAAGGTTGGTGAGTTGAGTAAAAATGGCCAATCTTTTTGATAACCTAGTCCATATTTAAACAGAGCAACTAACATACGAGCAGTTAACCCCCAGATAATTTCATTATCAATCTGTAAGCTTGGGAAATATAAAGACTGATGAGCATATCGAACTTCATAGGGTGTCGGACGCGTTTCGATCAGTTGCTGTAACGGGACAAAGAAAATTCGATCAATTTCGGTAGGCTGAGGTATTAAAGTGACCTCAGGAGGAATAAGCCCAACGATCGGTTTTACAGACAAACCGCTTCTTGCTCGCTGCATCGGCAAATCACCTAACAACTGTACATCAAACGGATTTAAAGCTGTCTCTTCTTGAGCTTCTCTTAATGCAACAACAATATTACTGGTATCACTAGGATCACGCTTTCCCCCAGGAAAAGAGACTTCCCCCGCATGGTTGTTCATATGTATTGAACGGCGTGTAAGCAGTACCTTAGGATCATTCTCATTCGTAATGGCAATGAGTACTGCAGCTTGTGCTTCTTGTATGCGGGTGGAAAAGCGCAATCTTTGCTGTAACTTTTGTGTTAGCAAGTGCTCTTCCATACCATTCACCTATTATTTTGTCTCTCTTTGCATCATATCTGAAAATCAAAGTTAGGGAATAGAGTTGATGCGTAAGTCTAAAAATTCAGTTATGCTGAGGCATCTCTATACTCGATGATAATTATGAGTTTCTGTGTAGCGTGTGGGCATAAAACCGAACAAAAAATTCCTTTAGGTGATCATAAAGTACGCCGTGTTTGTACTTATTGTGGAAATATTCACTATGAAAACCCCAAAGTAATCTGCGGTGCCTTAGCGTTATGGGAAGATAAAGTATTACTCTGTCGTCGTGCGATTGAACCTCGTTATGGTTTGTGGACATTACCTGCTGGTTATATGGAATTGTTCGAAACCATGGAACAAGGTGCAGCACGTGAAACCCGTGAAGAAGCAGAAGCCGAGATAGAAATAGAACAACTTTATTGCATGTACAATATTCCGCGTATTGGTCAAATTTATGTACTGTTCAAAGCACAGCTGAAAGATGGCATTTTTGGTGCAGGTGAAGAAAGCATCGAGAGTCGCCTGTTTGAAGAACATGAAATTCCATGGGGTGAACTTGCGTTCCCTAGTGTTGAACATACACTAAGACATTATTTTGAAGATCGTAAGAAACAAGTATTCCCAACACATCTTGAAACTTTGGGTACTCGTTTAGACCATACGGGTTAATTAATTAGACAAATAAAAAGACCGATTAGCGGTCTTTTTATTTGTCTCTTATTTTTAAGACTTAGTTTTAATTGCATTACAAGCTGGAATAGACTGATTGGCTAGTTTAATAGACACCGTGCCAGACAAGCGTTGAGCTAAAGCTTTTTCAGCATCTGTTGGTGCTGGGCTAATGTCCTTAATATTATTATAAACAGCTTGATAGAAAGCATAAAGGTTAATCCAACGTGCGGTCTTGTTTTCATAATCACTTAAATTAATACTATTACTGCTGTTTTGACCTGCTAATAAGTTATAGAGGTTAATCTTGGCTCCATTTACCGAAATTGAATCATTTACATTATCATCTGGATTAGTATCCAGTCTCACCACAGAGTTAAGTCCCATCAAAATCCCATTAAGGTTACCTAGCTGAGGATTCGATAAAATCATACGAACAGTAATAGAGCTATCATTATCCGATGACTCTGTTCCACCAGTAGTACCAAGTCGGTATTGTTGCACACCATTACTATCAATTAAGCTGTTGTCTGTTACTGTTGCACATTGACCAGACATATCGGTTGCAGTTGCATTTGGTTTAATATCCGTACGAATATTTCCTTTTTCATCAACAACAATGCCTAAATCGATAGGAGCTATCCCAGTAGTATCAAATCGGAATGTCAAAGTCGCATATAATGGGAAGACATAGCGTTGACCAGAACTCACGTTAGCTGCTGTTTTAAAAATTTCTTTTCCAAGATAACTAATTGGGTTGGCTTTAATAATATCAAGTGAACCCTTATAGTTTTCTGTGCCTACTGTTTGACGCCATAAACCATAATGCTGAATATTTCCTGTGGTCGAGCGTGTTAGTTGTTTATAAAAACCTTCACTTCCCGCAACAGCATAATCGTTCATAAACTTACCTTGATAGATTTGCAAATCATTATTTGCATTGCCATCAACGCTTAAACGTAAGGGTTGAGTCGATTGAATATCTTTTGAAATTGGATTAAGCCAACCATTTTGTTGGGGAGCAACAAGCATTTGCATTGGTTTTGCTTTGGTCCACAATAAAACTGGTGGAGCAACGCCAGTCACGTTTCCGTCCTTATCTTTATATAAAGTAGCATCACCACGCCATTGCAGACCGTAACCCATTGCATAACCTTCACGGTCAGTCAACATGAACATGTTAGCCATCATATGACGTAAATTAGTGGTAGATTTATTAAAGCAATCTGCTAATGCCTGATTACAGCCATAAAAACCCAGCGGTAACGGTGAACTAACAGGATCTACAATACCCGCATAAGTCGCTTCATTTGCTTGAAATAATGCAGCATTTGCTAAGTTTGTGACTTGAACCACGAGTGCATAAGCTTGTGCATCAGACACTTTACTTACATCTAACCAAGGTTTTAGAAGGGTTACATATTGCCCATTCTTCCATTCTGTTGCAGTTATATCTTGTGTCAAACTAGTCAACAGATTTTTCTTATCTTGAGTAAATTGGGTTGGTTGTAAATCACCTACCACATTATCGCCACGTTCAACACCAATACTTTGGAATAACTTAACTAAAGCCATAGCTACTTTAATAGTTGGATCAGCGTTACTCATTGAAGCAGGAGGCTGACCAGTTAATGCTGTAGCCATATCCAAAACTGTTAAATGTGTTGTTCCGTATTTTCCTAATGTATCAAGTTTTATCGTACCTAACGCAATCTTGTGAGTATTGCTACCTTGTAGATAAAGCGTAATTGTTTCATCTGATTTACTGCCACTGATACTACAAGCACCGCCAACCGAGTTACCAACCAATTTAGTAATATAACGCTGATTCGGAGATAAACTACAGTCGAAATTCAAACCTGCTATTGGATAATTTAATTCAAAATTCAGACAGGTTTCATCTGTGGCTTTACAATCCAAATTAGTGGTCGGAATCGTACCACCACCTTGAGTAGGATCTTCATTAATTGTTGAGCCACCACCACCGCAACCATTTAATACAATTGCCAATGTAGATAATGCAAAAGGTAATAAAAAATTTTTACTCATCATCATTCCTATTTATTTTTAACGTAATACCGAAATTTTAATTTGTCCCTGATTAGATAGTTCCTGATCCGGCATATCCACAGCCGAAGATAAAGGCGTTAACATAATATAGTGTGTACGTTCTGGCACCTGTAAAACGCCTAAAATCGATGCATGTTGTAAAATCGTCGCAGGATACGACTTACTTTTAAAACCACTAGCACCTTCTATAACACACCCCTTTTCATCCAAGAAAACAGCGAGGGGCCAATAATATACAGGCTTATCATTGGTTGTAGCATAGGAAGCTACTTGTATATTCTTAATAGAAGAATCTACTTTTACGA
The DNA here is from genome assembly GCF_000581835.1 of Acinetobacter sp. 1542444. Lineage (NCBI taxonomy): Bacteria > Pseudomonadati > Pseudomonadota > Gammaproteobacteria > Moraxellales > Moraxellaceae > Acinetobacter > Acinetobacter sp. 1542444. The sequence continues at coordinate 692,391 of NZ_JEYA01000002.1, forward strand.
CTTCGTATTCAAATTTTTCTTTAAGAGGTTTTCTCGGCCATAACCCAACTTCTTTATTCTGGCTTAGCTTTTTAATTGATTTGTTATAGCCATTAATAAAACACAAATCATTTTCAAAAGTGCTTGCTAACTCTTTGTGCGAAAGTCTCACATAAGTAGGAGCTAATACCACAGAAGAAACTTGATCTTCTTGAGATCGATGCAATACGTTATCAAGGATAGACTGACCAACACCTTTTTTACGCTCAATAGATTCAGTACGACCTAAACCATCAGGCATAATATAAAAACGTTTTTTCCCTTCTAAATTAAATTCTTGATTCTCTAAATATTCATTATTAACGTATTCCACACCATCAATGGTAGTGTACTTCGTCTCATCGTTTTTTGGTGATACTGGTGCTGATGAAGTAACGATATCCTTAGACAAGGGTGGAAGTGAATTCGGTTCTATTTTTTCTACAATCTTTTGTTGGGAAGCAGAATCCTTTATCACTGTTTTTTCTTTAGTAGTCGCAAAAGTAGACTTTTGATTAATAATTTTTGATTCTTCTTTGCTTATTTTTGTCTGTTTTGAAACTGTAGATTGTTTCTTTATCAATACAGTTGGTGCAGTTGGTGCAGTTGGTGCAGTTGGTGCAGTTGGTGCAGTTGGTGCAGTTGGTGCAGTTGGTGCAGTTGGTGCAGTTGGTGCAGTATTAGACGATTTCGTAATTGCTTTAGGCAATTCTTTTGATTTTAAAGATGTTTCTGGCAATACTTGCTGTTCTGGACGAGACGGCTTTATCTCTGGATTTGTTAATACCTTAGACGGTGTAACGGTTCGTTCCACCCTTTTACTCGGAACAATCATTGGCCGACCATCAGGACCAATAATCGTATAGAAACCATCCGCATAAATAGCAGAGTTACTTGCTATTGCAACAAAAAAAATCGCAATAGCAAATCTAGGTCGAGACATCCGTTCGCAATTTAATTTTACCATTTTGTTCTATAATTTAACCCGAGTACTGTAACTTTGGTATTGGTTTTAACATCCAAACCGGCATAAGGGTTTAACAGGATATTATCAACTCCCGTTTTATTAGATAAGGTACTAGTCCCTGCTGGGATATTATCGCGGCTGCGTAAGAAACCAACTGAAAGATCCAAATCTGTATCTGCATCAAATCGGTACCCAATACCCAAACCAAATAACTGCGCATTATTAATTGGAATCATGGTATTACGTTTGTCATTTGGAATAGCGCTAGCACGAGGCTCATAACCAGCACGTAACTTCAAACGATCTGTTGCGGAATACTCTAAACCAATACCCCAGCTCCAAGGTGAGGTGAACTTTAGAGGCAAAGCTAATGATGCATCTGTCACATCATTTGATAAAAGTTTGGCAACTTTGAGTAAGGTAATCTGCCTATCAAATTCAAACTTGAACTTATCCCATGCAGAATAATCAGTCCACCCCACATCAAAATTAACTTGCAAATCAGGAAATATTTTATATTTAATCCCTGCTTGGAAATGTGCAGGATATTCCAAGTCCATCGCGGCCAAACCAGATTCAGAGCTTGGTACATTTCCTGGTAAACCGAGAATGGCAGCTAAAACCTGACCTGTAGCTGATGAGTTTAAGCCTTTAATTAATTCTTGAGGAGCCTTAGCATTATTAATTAGGTATTTCCCTTTCATACGCATTTTAGCTGCACTTTGGTAAACCATACCAAAGCCAAAGTCGTCCGTCGGTTCCCACATTAAACCTAAGTTATAGCTTGGGCTTAAAGACTGCTCCATAGAAACTTGAAGTGATCCCATTTTCTTGAATGGATTCATACCTTCTTGAGTATTACATAAGCCAAATAACAATAGATTAGTAATCATATCGTTATTGTCTTTGAAAGGACCACATACTACATCATCAACCATACGCAACACCCCAATCATATCATTGGGAAAACGCAAATCGGTTTTCATAGCAAGAGCGTTATAAGACATCCCCACAGAGGCACCAATCGACAAATGGTCATTTACTTGATAACCAAAAGATGGAGACAAATAAGTAATCCGCTCAACAGCAACTTGCTGCCCCATAAAGTTTCCAGCATTACCATTTTCAGCGCCAAAACCTGCAATTAAAGGTGCATAAATTGCAGTAGCATAGGTCAGCTTTGAACCTGGTGGTTTATAGGCAATCCCTGCGGTAGGAGCAGCGAGTGGATAACCCTCCCCTAAATCAACCATTTTTTTTAGAATTGGAATATATAAGCTAGCGTATTCAACATCACCACGTACAGGGCCTTTAAAATCAGTACAAATATTAGCTGTAACTTCTGGACCATCATTACAAACAAGAGGGTCATCTGAATAGCCAAAAACGTTATAACCAGGGGGTGCCGAAAACTCACGTTGAATATCAAAATTCGCTAAAATTCCTTGCACATCTGTCTGTAACCCATCAATTTTCGCTAAAGCCGCAGGGTTAAAGTGAATTGCACTAATACCAGGCGGATCTGCAGTTACAGCATTCCCCATCGATAGTGAACGAATATCAACAGCTAGGTTTTGTCCTAATTGAGCGTTGGCAAAGCTAGAAAAACCGGAGATCACAATTGCCGCCGTTAAAGGACATAATTTAGGATATTTCACCTGCATATCTCCTTATTTGGTTTTTTTGCCAAAGCCTATAAAATCTAGCGGGAAAGACAGACCAAGTGAAACATCTGGTGCATCTTCTGTTAAACCAATACCCACTGTGCCATTAACAATCGTTTCAGGTGAAACACGTACACCTAAAGCAAATGACAACATCGCGCTACTTTGGTCCGGCGACTTATATGCCTCACCTTTCTCAAACTGAAATTCTGCATCCATGTTAAAGCTTTGTTGATATGACATGGTTAAAGACACATCATAGTTAAACGAGTAAGCAAAACCGAATGAGAAACCACCACTAATGCCGGGGTCAAAAGATGTTAACGTCCTTGAACCACGTGCCTGATTTAAACCCGTTTCTTTAAAACCATAATTGGCAGATGCCGAGGCAAATAACACAACCGGATCGATATATTTACGGGTACTTGCTCCCACCCCAACAGAGTAATATCCCTTACCTGTTGAAAGTTCATCTAAACCAATTTCGTAAGGACTATCCCCAGTTTTTGTTGATAGGTTTCCGAATAGTACTAATGGTAGTCGGCCTTGCTTTAATGGGAAAGGTTCCCAGCGCGCCCCTAAAGAAATATCACCTAAACCCGCTGCAGTTGTATCTCGAACAATTTCAGACTTTGCAACGAAAGGAACAGTTGCTGATAATGTTAAGTTATCTAATACACCATATTGAACGGTAAAACTATTCGTTAAAGTATGGTTCGCATCTTCTTCAATACGTAATCGGTTGAGTTGAGAAGAATTATCAGCTAAAGCTAAATCAATTCGAGTATCACGATAATAGGTATAATCGAGATCGTAATAAGCTGAGAATACGCCTCTTTTAATCAATGAATATTGTCGCTCATTCGAAGTAAATACTTCTTGCAAATTTGTTTCTTGAGTCGCATCCCCTTCTTTCTTCTGTAAGGCAGTTGCGGCTTTATCAGCTCCAGTATTTGCAGGTGTAGAAGCAGGTTCAGTAGTTACGACGTCTGTAACTGGAGTTGTACCCGCTTCTTGAACTGAATCTGTTGCTGATGTTACTACTGATGCTGTACTCGCGTCAGAAACAACTGTGGTGTTTTGAGCTTCAGTTTGTGCGACTTGGTCATTTGCATAAAGTGTGCCCGTAATAGCACTCATACTTAATGCCAACACACTCATCTTCATCCATCGATTATTCATATTTCTTCCCACCTAATGTATTTATTTTACTCAATTCATATTTGATTATTTACGCTTATAGTAAAGACGCATATATGTTTCAATTGGCTGATTATAGGTTGCAGAATTTGGGTCTTTATCCAGTACCCTACGCATAGTTGATGCTTTATTTGCTAAACGGTCATAATTGAATGTTGGATATTGCACATCCACAAAGGCATAACGGTTAACAGTTGCATCTTCCACATGACGCATATCTGAGTCTTTTAAGGCCAGTAGGTCTTTACGTTGAGATTCAGGAACAGAAACAACGAATAATGTATTATTATCCCAAACCTCTTTAAAACGATTTTCATCAAAGCTGATATTCCCTAATGCAGGATCAGCAACATAGACTCTTCCATCTTTATAAGCTTTATATACGACAAAATGTTTAAAACCAGCATAAGAAATTGGAACGATTGCAGGTTGTCCAAGATTGACTAAATCAGAAAACTCCCCTCGATACCCCCCACTTTCTAAACCAATAGCAGTTACAAAGCGCTTCATATCAAGTAGTGAGAAGCTTCGGCGTTCAATAATACGTTGATATTCACCATACTGAAGTAAACCACTCATTGTTTGTTGTTCAGTCAAACTGGTTCCCACATAACCATTTAAAAGTGTAGTAAGAGCAGCTGAACCACAGCTATAGTCATAAGCTTGTCGAACAATACCTCGGAACTGATCTTCTACAGCTGGTTTAATCTGAACTGGTTCAATATGATTACGGCGAAAAGATAAATTACGTGAATCGGCAGTCTCTGTATAATAAACAGTTCCCGGTGGCTTTTTTTCTATTTCGAAGGCTTCTGTCGCAAAGTAATATATCAATGCTGAGCCTAAAGCAATCTCTAACATAAGCACTTGTTCTAAATGGTGACCTACTGGCCTTATTCATTTTATTCTTAGAGCAATAGCTCTACATCCCTGTGTGTTGAAGATACCTTTTTTTTTTGAAAAAAACAGCCTTTTTTTACTTTTTTTTGATGAACGTTTAGTTTTATAAAAATAGAGAGACTTGTGTGATTAATTTAAATCGATTTTTAATTTAACAGCTTATTTTTATCAATAAAAAATATATTTTTATATAGTTTAATTAGACAATTAATAAATAAAAAAAGCGCGTAATAAACGCGCTTTTTTATTAAAAACTCAGATTAGTGACCTGAGATTGTAATTGTAGAAGTTCCTACATTTAAACCTTGAATCTCAAGGTCACCAATCGATGGAGCCGCAGTAGTCGCTGTAGAACCTAAATGTACGCCTTGTACATAAACATTCATACCTTGAGTACTGTTATTTTGAATTTTCAAGCCACTTGGTACAACTGAAATATTTGCATTTACGTCTAAATCACCCGTTGTATTACCTGCGCCACGAACCATAACTTTATCAAGAACAATTTGACCGCCACCCGCAGCGTCATTAATACCAAAGTTAGATAAGGTTAAACCACCTTGTAAGCTTGAATTTACTTTAATCATTGCACCTTGTGGAGTAGAACCTAATTGTACATTCGCTGAAATTGCACCTAGAGACAAATCTAAACCAGAGATAATTTCAGTTGGAGCAGTTTCAGTAATACCACGTACAGCAGTAGTTGTATTTAAAGTACCAGAAGTACCCACACCAATAGAACCAACACTTACATTAACAGCACCCACGTTTGCAGCAACGTTTAAAAACGCGCCGTTTGTACCCGAAGCACCAACGCTGTCAATTTTAAGGTCTAACAAATTAGCAGTTTGATCAACCTGTGTAACCTCTACTCCACTTACTACAATCGCACCCGCAGTTGCTGCAGCACCAGTAATACCTGTAGTAGGGTTTAAACCATCATTATCATGAATAAATACTTTATCGATAGAAATACCGCCAGCACCTAAAGCGATACCGATATTAATACCATCTTGACCTGTAGCAGCACTAAGCGCAGCATCGTCCATTGACTGCATTGCCATTGCATTTGCGCTGATAGCTAAAGAAGAAACTAAAGCAAGTTTAGTAAACATTTTCATTGAGCACTCTCCCAAGAGCATTTATTTTTTGACTTAACCACTCTCATTGTCTCAAATTGCATTTTTCTTTATATGGCAACCGAAACTTCCAATCCTTGAGTAGTTTTGCTTAGCAATTACTAAATTACATCTACGTTAATTTTTGTTCAACTAGTGTTGTGCATTTTTTGCCAACTACCCGACAAACGGTACACTCAAGTTTTTCTACACAAACCTTGCTAAAAACAATAAATTTTAAGTTGAAAATTTCGTTCATTTTATCAGCAAAAAGTTTAGTACTTAAAAGACTTTCTCCTGATGAAGTACAACTTATAGTAAACTAACTACTCTCTCATTAAACACTCTTTTATTTAAAAATGTCTCAGTTAAAGAAAAAAATCTCTTTATATAGTAAAAATGCTGCCGATATTTTAAAAAAATTAGATGGTTTAACTGGGCTTATTTATTTAAATGATAATAAAAACCCAATTATTGGATTTCTTCCGCAAGATTATATTATTATCCAAAATGAAAATTATTTAGAATTTGAGCGCCAAAATTTTAACGAATATAAAAATAGATCAAAATCAAATCAACTTTTAAATTTCATTCAATTTAAAGAAAATAATTTAAGTAAAGATATTAAATCAACAACAAGTTTTATAGGTGGTTATATTGGCTTTATCAGCTATGATTTCAGTGCACATCAATTTATTAATGGGCAAAATCATATACAACCGTCTCTATTCCTAGGCCAATATCGATCTTTTTTAAAATATATAGATAATGACTGGTACTTTTTTAGTGATGAAGAAAATGCAATTGATCTATTCTCATATATTGAAAATAAAATAGAGAATTATGGCTCCAACAACTCTAAAAATATATTTAAATTAAAAACTACTATTCAACCAAGATGGTCTAAAAAACAATATTTCGATGCTTTCTATAAAATACAAGAATATATTAAGGCTGGAGATTGCTATCAAATTAATTTAACCCAAGAGTTTAAAGCTAAATTTTCAGGATCCTTATTAAATAAAGCTGAAGATCTATGGCAACTTACAAATGCTCCATATGCAGGTTATTTAAAATTAGATGATTTTGAATTATTAAGTTGCTCTCCCGAGCTTTTCATCGAATTCAATCAAAATAAACAAATTAAAACTAGACCTATTAAAGGCACAATGCCTCGCTATGAGAATGCAGAAAAAGATTTTATTTCTAAACAAACCTTAAAAAACTCTCAAAAAGACCAAGCAGAAAACGTGATGATTGTCGATTTATTACGTAATGATTTGAGCATTTATGCCAATACAGGATCTGTAAAAACAACAAAATTATTCGAGATTGAAAGTTTTAATCAAGTACATCACATGGTAAGCGAGATCGTTGCGACTCTTAAAGATGATATTAATCCTATGCAAATGCTGCTCTCTGCCTTACCAGGAGGTTCAATCACAGGAGCTCCCAAAATTCGGGCAATGCAGATCATTGAAGAGTTAGAGGAATCAGCAAGAGGTGCATATTGCGGGACATTGGGTTATTTCAATTTTGATGGAACTGGCCGCTGGAATATTCTCATCCGTAGTTTTCAACAATATCAGAATCAGCTTTCTTTATGGGCAGGTGGTGGTATTACGATTGCATCAAATGCAGAAGCAGAATATCAAGAAAGTCTTGATAAAGTCTCTGCTATGCTGAACTTGATGAACAGCACAGCAGAGTAAAATTTAGAGAATATCTTCTTTTAATGTCTGTACTAAACGCTCATTTTGCTCATCAGTTCCTACAGTTATTCGCAAGAATTGATTAATACGAGGCTTATTGAAATAGCGCACAATAATGCCCTGCTCACGTAATTGCTGTGCAAGCTGACCTGCATCATGCGATGGATGTAAAGCAAAAATAAAGTTTGCTTTAGAAGGTAAAACTTTAAAGCCCAAAGTAGTTAATTCATCTACTAGCTTTTCACGACTAGAAATAACTTTTTGACATTGTTCTTCAAAATAAGTTTGATCTTCAAAAGAGGCTACCGCTGCTGCAATTGCAAAACGGTCAATAGGATATGAGTTAAAACTATTTTTGACAGCTTCAAGTGCGGCAATTAAATGAGACTGAGCAATCGCGAAGCCAACGCGTAAACCAGCAAGAGAGCGAGATTTTGAAGTTGTTTGGCACACAACCAGATTCTCATAGCGATTTACTAAACTCACTGCTGATTCTGCACCGAAATCAACATAAGCCTCATCAATGACAACCACTCGATCTGGATTAGCTTTTAAAATTTGTTCGATTTCTGCTAAGCCTAGTGCAATACTTGTTGGAGCATTAGGGTTTGTAATAATAACCCCACCATTTGGTTGTACATAATCTTTAACTTCTATCTCAAAATTATCATTGAGTGGGATTTCTTTAGTCTTTGTACCAAAAAACTGACTATAAACTGGATAAAAGCTATAAGTGATATCTGGATAAAGAATTGGTTCATCTTGAAGAAAAAATGCTTTAAAAATATGAGCAAGTACTTCATCTGAGCCATTACCAACAAAAACTTGTGAAACTTCAATATTCTGTTGCTTAGCAATCGCATGTTTTAATGCCGTAGCATCTGGGTCTGGATATAAACGCAATGCATCAGCCTGATGAGTTAAAATAGCTTGAACTGCTTCAACTACTTTTGGTGATGGCGGATATGGATTTTCATTTGTGTTGAGTTTCAATAAATTCTGAATTTTAGGCTGTTCGCCAGGAACGTACGGCTCTAACTCACGAACTTCTGGACTCCAAAAGCGCATTTGTGCTGTAGATAAAGTCATGGTCTTATCTCAAAAAAGGGCTGAAAATCAGCCCTGAGTAATAATTAAAAAACTACAAGGTTTATAAGCTTATTGATAACGATAGCGAGCTGAGCGTGCATGGGCATCTAAGTTCTCTTGGACAGCTAATATGTCGGCTGTTTTGGCTAACGATTTGACTCCATCTTTCGAACACATAATTAAGCTCGAACGTTTTTGGAAATCATAAACACCTAATGGAGAAGAAAAACGAGCAGTTCCAGAGGTCGGTAATACATGGTTTGGACCTGCACAATAGTCACCAATTGCTTCAGGTGTATAGCGCCCCATGAAAATTGCTCCAGCATGACGAATATCTTCACTCATAGCCTCGGCATCATCTAAGCAAAGTTCCAAATGTTCTGGTGCAACTTGGTTAATTAAATCAATTGCTTCTGCACGGTCTTTGACTAATACCAAAGCACCACGGTTTTCAATCGAAGTTCTCGCAATGTCTGCCTTTGGCAATTCATTTAAATGCTTTTCAATTGCCAACTCTACCGCATTAAGCAAAGCTTCATCAGGAGTAATGAAAATAGCTTGAGCAACTGTGTCATGTTCAGCCTGAGATAAAACATCCATAGCTAACCAATCTGCATTATTTTCACCTTCTGCATATACTAAAATTTCAGAAGGCCCAGCAATCATATCAATACCGACCTGACCGAATACAGCCCGTTTGGCAGCTGCCACAAAACGATTTCCAGGGCCAGTAATTTTATCTACAGGAGGAATGGTTTGAGTACCATAAGCAAGCGCTGCTACAGCTTGAGCTCCCCCAATGGTGAATACTCGACTCACTCCTGCAAGGTAAGCTGCCGCTAGAACCAATGGATTTAGTTCACCGTTTGGTGCAGGAACAACCATAATAATTTCAGGTACACCAGCAACATGGGCTGGCACTGCATTCATTAAAACTGAAGACGGATAAGATGCTAAACCACCTGGTACGTAAATACCCACACGATCTAAAGGCGTAACTTTTTGCCCTAATGTATTACCCAAATCATCTATATAAGTCCAGCTCTCTTGTTTCTGAGCTTCATGAAATGAACGAATACGCTTTGCTGCTAACTCTAGAGCATCACGAATTTCTGGGCTTAAATTATCAAAAGCAGTTTTAAGTTGTTGTTGAGATAATTCTAAATCTGAAAATTGATGCGCAGGATGTCGATCGAACTGTTGAGTAAGCTTTAAAACATGATCATCACCATGCTGACGAACATCAGCAATAATTTGATCTACTGTTTGCACTAAATTAAGATCATTCACAGTTTCAAATGCTAAAAGCTTAGCAAAAACCTGTTTGAAGTTCTGATCTTGAGTCGATAAACGTCGCATCAATTTACCCACAAGGCGAAAAAGAAAAACTAAGTTTACTCTTTTTCTAAGCGCTTGTGGGCATCATCTGAAGCAACTATCACAAAAGCATGATGGGAAATTGCTTTTAACGTGATTGAACAGCTTGCTCGAGCTGTGAAATGATTGGGTTTAATAGCGTTTGCTTACGTTTAAAACTAGCTTTATTTACAATTAAACGTGAAGAGACTTTGCAAATCTCCTCTAATGGCTCAAGACCATTCGCTCTTAGCGTATTACCAGTATCAACCACATCGACAATGTAATCACCCAAACCTACTAAAGGCGCTAACTCCATAGAACCATAGAGTTTGATCACATCGACTTGCTCACCTAAGCTTGCATAATACTGACGAGTAAGATTGACGTATTTCGTGGCAATTTTTAAACGGCCTTTTGGTCGTTCCATTCCCACTTTACCAGCAGTCATTAATTTACACTTAGCAATTTTCAGGTCAAGTAATTCATATACATGCTGAGCACCGTGTTCCATCAACACATCTTTACCTGCTACACCTAGATCTGCTGCGCCATTTTCTACATAGGTAGGCACATCAGATGCACGTAAAATCAAAATACGTACTTGCTTATGCGTAGTAGGAAAAATCAGTTTGCGGGACTTTTCCGGATCTTCAAGCAAATTAATACCCGCTGTAGCTAGTAAAGGTAACGTCTCTTTTAAGATACGCCCTTTACTGAGTGCCAAGGTCAAACCATGATCAAAATTGCCCATCACATCAAAATTAGGATCATCGTTTCTTACATCATTCATTAACTTACTCGCTTAATTTTGGCACCTAAACCTTGAAGTTTCTCTTCGACATGCTCATAACCACGGTCAATATGGTAGATACGATCAATTAAGGTATCTCCTTCTGCCACTAAAGCTGCCAAAACTAGAGAGAACGAAGCACGCAAATCTGTTGCCATTACAGGTGCAGCCTGTAAAGTTTCTACTCCCGTTACGACAGCATCGTGACCTTCAACCTGAATATTAGCACCCATGCGTGACAATTCAGGAACATGCATAAAACGATTTTCAAAAATCGTTTCAGAGATAGTTGCAAATCCACGACCAATAGCATTTACAGCCATAAGCTGAGCTTGCATATCTGTTGGAAACTCTGGATGTGGCAAAGTTCTAAAACTTACAGCTTTAGGGCGTTTGCCTAACATATCAAGTTCGATCCAGTCATCACCACGAGTGACTTCGGCACCCATTTCTTCAAACTTATCCAAAACAGATTCAAGTAATGCAGGGTCGGTATGTGTAGTTTTGACACGACCGCCCGTAATTGCCGCAGCTGCCAAATAAGATCCCGTTTCGATACGATCAGCTACCACAGCATATTCACAGCCATGCAAACTTTCTACTCCAGTTACAACAAGAGTATCAGTATCAAGTCCTTCAATCTTAGCGCCCATTTTAATGAGCATTTGAGCAAGGTCAGTGATCTCAGGCTCACGAGCTGCATTACGAATAGTCGTAACACCATCAGCCAGTGCAGCAGCCATCAAGATGTTTTCAGTACCACCAACGGTAACCATATCAAAAACAACTTCGCCGCCTTTTAAACGACCTTCAACTGAAGCATGGACATAACCATTTTCAACTTCAATATGTGCACCTAAAGCTTCTAAGGCTTTTAAATGCTGATCAACTGGACGTGATCCAATTGCACAACCACCTGGTAAAGAAACTTTCGCATTACCGTAACGCGCTAATAATGGTCCTAAAACCAAAATTGAGGCGCGCATTGTTTTTACTAGTTCATATGGAGCAAACTGATTATCTAAAGTAGAGGTATCAGCTTTTACTGTGTCATTTTCATAGCCGATTGTAACCCCTAAACCACCAATCAACTTGACCAAAGTATTTACGTCTTTAAGATTTGGAACATTAGTGATCGTAATTGGAGAGTCTGCAAGAATAGTTGCAGCAAGTAATGGTAAAGCTGCATTTTTAGCACCAGAAATGCGCACTTCCCCGTCGAGCTTAACACCACCCGTAATTAAAAATTTATCCATTAATATTTAAGCTCCGAAAAGGCTTGCTTTACGCCATTCATCTTTGGTCATTGCACGAATTGTTACCGCATGAACTTCGCCACTTGCAATATAAGTATTTAATGGTGCATAAACTAATTGTTGGCGAGCAACAGTACGCTTACCGTCAAATTGATCATCCACAATACGGAGGTCAAATTTTCCGGCCTGTCCGCTCACCGCTACTTCCGCTTCAGGGAAAGCTTCTTTTAAAATTTGAGTGAGCTGTTCACTATTCATTGCAAAGACCTCTGACACAACCTAAGGTGTAAAACGAAGTATTTTACTATAACTTTTTCAAAGAATTCAGTACGTGTTTATATTTTATCAATAAAAAAGAGGCTATGTTTCAAGCCTCTTTCAATTATATAAAACTTATTAAATAGAAACAGCAACTTGCGAATAAGTGCACTGCATTTTCCGATATTTTAATAATTGTTTTTTTAATTTTTCAGTTAGTTTTTTAATTGAAGTATACATATCATCAGCAGTTGCCTGAGCAAACAACTCAATTCCCGGCAATCTTACAATAGCCTCTGCAACATGGTTCGAACTACCTTTATGAGAGCGCTTATCAATTTGATGATCTTTTGTTAATTTAATCTGCATACTATTCACCTGATCTAAGTGTTTTGTTAACTGATTAAATTTTGATTTAATATTTTCTTCTATAGCTGGTGTAATTGCTAAATGATGTCCACGAATCGTTATTTGCATAATTCTATCCCTCACCTTTTTTAGGTTATCTAAAGAAGAACTAAAACGATTTAATGCTATCAAAAAGAAAACTTAGAACAATTAAACCATTTTAGTTACTCTCTTGGTGAAAATGAAATTTCATTATTTCGTCATAATGAATCTCTAGAATAGCCATACTTCAAAATTCAGATCAAGACTTTTCTTTCAGACGACGAAGGAATATGTAACGATTCTCGATATTTTGCGACCGTTCTTCGAGCCACTTCAATTCCCTCATCCTTTAACAATGTAGCAATTACATTATCTGACAAAGGCTTACGTGGATTTTCGTTGGCGACTAGCTTCTTAATCATTGCCCGAATTGCGGTGGAAGATGCCTCTCCCCCTGCTGTTGTTCCTACATGGCTAGAGAAAAAATATTTCAACTCAAATAGACCACGAGGCGTAAGCATATATTTATTTGTAGTTACACGAGAAACTGTAGATTCATGCAATTCGACTTCTTCTGCCACGTCTCGAAGAACTAGCGGCTTCATCGCTTCCGGGCCTATTTCCAAAAAAGCTTTTTGATGCTCTACGATACAAGAAGCTACTTTTAATAACGTTTTATGCCTTTCATCAATACTTTTGATAAAGTTTTTCGCCTCAAGCATTTGGTTACGTAAATATAAATTATCCTCACTCTGATCTGCTCTACGAATCATACTAGAGTAAAAAGAATTAATTCTTAATTTAGGAAGTACATCTGGGTTTAGCTGAACCTGCCAATGTAAATCTTTTTTTGAAACCACTACATCGGGAATTTGATAATCAGATTCTTGCTTATCAAAATCCATACCAGGATAAGGTTTTAACGTTTTTAAAAGATTGATTGCAAACTTTAATTGGTCTTTCGTTAAACCAGTTTGTTTGAGTAATTTATTAAGATCATTGGCTATCAAAAGCTCATAATACTGTAATAGATTTTTTGCCTCGTTTAGATATTCAACATCTTTGGGCAGAAACTCTAGCTGTATTTTTAAACACTCCGCTAAATTACGCGAACCAATCCCTAAAGGATCAAGTCGTTGAATGTGTTTTAAGACAACTAAAACCTCATCTTCTTCGATCTCTTCCTCAATATCCATTTCATTCAATAATTGTTGTGCCGCTAAAATTATTTCTTCAATTTCAGCATCTAAAAACCCTTTATCATCTAATGCATCAACAATACAATAAGCAATTAATTGATCTATTTTAGAAAAATGCAAAAGGTTAACTTGTTCTAGAATATGCTCCTTTAGCGATAATTGAACTTGGCGATTATCCTCTCGCTCTTCAAATTCTGGAGTAGCCAAAGCTGTTGATTGATGGGTATAAACATCATCCCACTCAGTATCAACGGGTAAATCATCAGGCAAATGATCTGCATTTAGCTCAGTCGTTAAGTCATCCGATTCTTTATTTTCTAATGCAGCCAGACTCTCCGTTAGTGATTCTTCTTCTATTTTTTCAAGTAAAGGATTACTATCTAGTTGAATCTGAATTTCCTGTTCAAGCTCTAAACTAGAGAGTTGTAACAAACGAATCGCCTGCTGCAATTGAGGTGTTAACGATAGAGAATTCGCTACTTTCAATCCAACAGATAATTTCATATATTTCATTTTCCATAAAACAAGCAAAAATCATGCCTATTCAATATTTATAACATATAGTCTCTATTTGTCATACATATCCAACTGAAATTTGTAGAAGAAAAAAGAGATTTTTCCAATTATAAAAATAATCTTATTAAATTAATTCTATCAAACATAGTTCCCATATGATGTCAGACGCGAAATCTTGTTATAAAAAGTTAATTAGGAGAAGCTAGCCCTCTTTTAATTTTGTTTAATTGATTACTCTTCGGTTGTATAGTTTTTTCTATTAAATTTAAAGATTTCAACTCATAGCTTACTATTTTATATTTATTCCCCGCACATATATTTTTTATCACAATAAAAAAACACCCCTATTCATTAGAATGGGGGTGTTTAGAATAATGAGCTGGCGATGACTTACTCTCACATGGGTAACCCCACACTACCATCAGCGCTAAGAGGTTTCACTTCTGAGTTCGGGAAGGGATCAGGTGGTTCACTCTTGCTATGGTCGCCAGCACAACTGGTATGGATACTTGCTTCGTTTTATTCACTGTGTGATACGTTGCGTTTTCCAAATCTTTACAGATGGGCTGATTGGTCTGATTTTTCGTTGTTCATTTTAGCTAAGTGTTTAACTAAATCAAGTTGCTTTGCATGTTTATGAATCGATTGATGCTTCATATACAACTGCTTGGGTGTTGTATAGTC
>NZ_JEYA01000003.1:0-633200 GCF_000581835.1 Acinetobacter sp. 1542444
TCCTGATGGCACCACTGCAACAGTCGTGGCAGGCACAGACGGAACATGGTCAGTACCAAACCCGGGCAATCTGGTGGATGGCGATACGGTTACAGCAACAGCGACTGACCCTGCAGGCAATACTTCATTGCCAGGTACAGGCACAGTCTCTGCCGACATCACACCGCCGGTGGTTGCACTTGATGATGTGTTGACTAACGACAGCACACCAGCACTCACTGGTACAGTGAACGATCCGACAGCAACAGTGGTTGTGAACGTGGATGGTGTTGACTATCCGGCAGTGAACAATGGTGACGGCACCTGGACGCTTGCAGACAATACACTTCCTGCATTAACTGATGGTCCACACACCATTACCGTGACTGCAACAGATGCAGCAGGCAATGCAGGTACAGATACAGCAGTGGTGACGATTGATACCACCGCACCAAATGCACCTGTACTTGATCCAATCAATGCGACTGACCCGGTGAGCGGTACAGCAGAAGCGGGTTCTACAGTGACAGTCAGCTTCCCTGACGGTACCACTGCAACAGTGGTAGCAGGCACAGATGGCAGCTGGTCAGTACCAAACCCGGGCAACCTGGTGGATGGCGATACAGTGACTGCAACAGCAACTGACCCTGCAGGCAATATTTCATTGCCAGGTACAGGCACAGTCTCTGCAGACATCACACCGCCGGTGGTTGTACTTGATGATGTGTTGACTAACGACAGCACACCAGCACTCACTGGTACAGTGAACGATCCGACAGCAACAGTGGTTGTGAATGTGGATGGTGTTGACTATCCGGCAGTGAACAATGGTGACGGCACCTGGACGCTTGCAGACAATACACTTCCTGCGTTAACTGATGGTCCACACACCATTACCGTGACTGCAACAGATGCAGCAGGCAATACGGGTACAGATACAGCAGTGGTGACGATTGATACTAGCGTTCCAGTTGTATCTTTAGATGACTTAACTACTAATGACACGACTCCTGCTTTAACAGGGGTGATTAATGACCCAACAGCAACAGTAGTTGTGAATGTGGATGGCGTTGACTATCCAGCAGTGAATAACGGTGATGGTACTTGGACTCTTGCAGACAATACTTTGCCTGCATTAATAGATGGTCCTCATACTGTAACTGTAACTGCAACTGATCCAGCTGGAAATACTGCTACAGATACAGCTACGCTTACTATTGATACAGTACCTGCAGACCTGATCGGTGCGATCACGATTCCTGAAGACTTAAATGGCGACGGTATCTTGAATGCAGACGAGCTAGGCACAGACGGTACCTTCAATGCACAAGTGGCGTTGGGACCTGATGCAATCGACGGCACAGTAGTGAATGTGAACGGTACTAACTACACCGTGACAGCAGCTGACCTTGCAAACGGCTTCATCACTGCAGCGATTCCTGTAACAGGCGAAGGCCCTGTGACCATCCATGCAGAAGCAGTGGATGCACAAGGTAACCTTGATGTTGCAGATGCAGACGTCACTGTGACTGTAGATACCTTGCCTGCAGACCTGATCGGTGCGATCACGATTCCTGAAGACTTAAATGGCGACGGTATCTTGAATGCAGACGAGCTAGGCACAGACGGTACCTTCAATGCACAAGTGGCGTTGGGACCAGATGCAATCGACGGCACAGTGGTAAATGTTAACGGTACTAACTACACCGTGACAGCAGCTGACCTTGCAAACGGCTTCATCACCGCAGCGATTCCTGTAACAGGCGAAGGCCCTGTGACCATCCATGCAGAAGCAGTGGATGCACAAGGTAACCTTGATGTTGCAGATGCAGATATCACCGTGACTGTAGATACCTTGCCTGCAGACCTGATCGGTGCGATCACGATTCCTGAAGACTTAAATGGCGACGGTATCTTGAATGCAGACGAGCTAGGCACAGACGGTACCTTCAATGCACAAGTGGCGTTGGGACCTGATGCAATCGACGGCACAGTAGTGAATATCAACGGTACTAACTACACCGTGACAGCAGCTGACCTTGCAAACGGCTTCATCACTGCAACTCTGGATGCAACAGCAGCAGATCCTGTGACTGGTCAGATTGTGATTCATGCTGAGGCTGTAGATGCACAAGGTAACGTAGATGTTGCTGATGCAGACGTAACGGTAACTCTAGATGTTACTCCACCTGATATCACTACAACTGTGTTAGTAATTGACCCAGTTACTGCTGATAACATCTTGGATGCGACAGAAGCTGGTGGATCAGTGACCTTAACAGGTACATTGACCAACATCCCTACAGATGCAGTAACAACAGGTGTTGTGGTTACTGTAAATGGTGTTGACTATACAGCCACAGTTGATGCCGTAGCAGGTACTTGGACAGTTGATGTAGCTGGTAGTGGTCTTGCAGCAGATTCAGACTTAACTGTTGATGCTACTGCGACATTCACAGACCTCGCAGGAAACGCTAGTACACTTCAAGATACGCAAACTTATACTCTTGCAAGCTCTATCATTGCTTTCGATAACACTGATACAGCTGTACTTGCTCCTCAACCATTGCTTGTACAAGATGATGCAGCACTAGGAAGCAATACTTATCTAGCACTTGTATCACTTGCTGGACTTGATTTGCAGTTAGGATCAGAGTCAATCGGCTTTACAGTAGCTGCTGGTCAAGAAGGCAATGCGACCTTTACTTACAGCGCTTTAATTGGAGTAGATGCATTATCTGATTACTCTCTAGTAGTTCAGAAACTTGATCCAATAACAGGCCAATGGACTTCGGTCTATGGTGGTGGTGAGGCTGATATTCTTGATCTTACTTTACTAGGTTCAACTCCTGGTGTGGTTCTTGATGGTCTAGAAGAAGGACAATACCGTGCATTCATGACTTACAACGGTCTTCTAGGTATCGGTTTACTGGGTACCTTAACTGGCACAATGGATGTTTATGACACAACACAAGTAGGTGGATATTACACTGAAGTTGCTGATGGGAATGTGATTACTGATATCAATACCAGTGGTGAAACAGACGTTGTAACCGCTACGACTGTAGTTACAGCGGTAAATGGTCAGCCTGTTACAGCGGTAGATACTGTGATTAATGGGTTGTATGGTACGTTGGTAATCGATCCAGACGGTACATACACTTATACGCCTACTGCAAGTGCAGCAGGTGTAGGTCAAACAGATGTATTTGTCTACACATTAACTGATCCTGTAACTGGTGATACGGCTCAAGCAAACCTCAATATTCAATTGAGCTCTGTGAAAGCAGTGGATAATGTTGTAACTGCAGAGATCAACCCAGAACCGTTGCTAGTTGCAGATGATGTTGCTCTAGGTAGTTCAACTTACCTTGCAGCAGTATCGTTGGCTGGTCTGGACTTACAATTGCTTGGTAACGACGCAATTGAGTTTACTGTTGATCCAAACCGCGAAGGTACAGCAACGTTCACATTCGATGCGATCATCACAGCAGATTTACTTAGCGATTATGCGATTGTTGTTCAGAAATTTGATGAAGCAACAGGACAATGGGTATCAATTGGTGGTACTAACCCAGAAGCATCACTCATCGATCTAACGCTTGTCGGTGGAACACCAACAGCAGTTCTTGAAGGATTGGATGCTGGTCAGTACCGCGCATTCATCGGATATGAAGGCTTGCTAGGTGTAGGTTTGGGCGGAACATTAACTGGTACGATGGATGTCTACAATCCATACATCGTGGCTAGTTACTCTGTTGAGCCGATCTCTGGCAATGTCATCAAAGATGCGAGCCTCACTGGTGAAGTTGATGCAGCAAGCAGCAGTGCTGTGATCTCTCAAGTGAATGGTATTGCGGTTGATCCAGTTGCTGGTGCAACAATCACTGGTACATACGGTACATTGGTGATCGACCAAGATGGTAACTACACTTATACCCCAACTGTAGACGGAGCAAACCTAGGTCAGGTAGATCAATTTACCTACACCTTGCTTGATCCTGTAACGGGTAATACTTCTGAGGCAACACTTTACGTTCGTCTCGATAGTGACAGTGTAGATATGACTTGGAACGATGCAGATCCATCTCAACCAGCTGTAATTACTAGTCCGCTTCCAGTAGATGCGATGGATAACGTTGCTTCAGCTGAAATAGACATGGTTTATCCAGTAACGACTGAGGTACTTGATAACGCGATTAGCTACAACTGGTTACTCGGTGTCGGTGGTATCGTTATCGGTTCTAAAGAAGGTACAGCGACATTTACAGTTGATCCAGGTAATCTGACTGACGCGATTATTGCAGTGAACTTTGGTTCGGTTGCTACGGTTGTCGACGGTTTACATGTGGTATTAACACGAGTAAATCCAGATGGCACTCGTACTGTAGTTGCAGATAGTTCTGATACTGGTGTAATTGACTTGTTAGGTATCTTTGGTTCTGAAGTTCAATTCAAGATTGATAACTTAAGTGCCGGTACTTACGAGTTGTTCATGGAAAGCAACACATTACTTACAGCTCTAGGTAGTGTTACTGCGGATATCACGTTGAATCATGGTGATATCACTCAACCACCTGTACTGGTTGTTGACCCTGTAACTGGTAATGTACTCGCTGATGATAACTCTGCGGTTTACGGTACAAACTATGTGCCGGACTACATTACAACAACTTCAGTAGTAACTGCTGTTACAGCTGAAAATGGTAATACAACTACAGTTGTAGCGGGTACTCCAGCAACGGTTGTAGGCGTATATGGAACTCTGACTATTAATGCAGATGGTACTTATAGTTATCAGGCAACTGCGGATATGGCGAATGTAGGTAAAGTTGATAGCTTTACTTACACAGTGACAGATCCTGTAACTGGTAGAACTGATACCGCTACATTACATGTTCAAGTTGGTTCGCCAGATGTTGATGTCACTTGGAATACAGCAGATCCTTCGGCAGATGCTACGCTTCCAACACCATCTGTAACAGCTGATACAGATGATGCGACAATCAGTATGGAACCAGTGGTAGATCCTGCCGCTTCAGTGGCGAGTGGTGACTTACAATTTGCTCAGATTGGTACTGTTCCAATTGTTGGTACTCCGATCTACGGTACTACGGGTACAGTCACTTCTAGCCAATTTGTAATTGGTGCGAACACTGTTAGTGATGTTCATATACAGTTGAACTACACTGCATCATTAAGCTTATCGGCATTACCAACTGTAGCTTATAAGATTCAGCAGTTTGTAGGCGGTGTATGGGTAGATACGGTTTATTCAGGTTCAGCGACGGCTTTAGCTGGCGTGTTGGGTGCTCCAGCCTACTCGACAGATGTGCCACATCTGTCTGCAGGTACGTACCAAATCGTATTCAACATTAGTGCTCTAGTTGCTATTGGCCAAGTTACTTTAGATACAGTAATTACAACCACAGCGACTCATCTAGACCAATACACACCAGATGGTCAAACAGACTGGATTACTGGTAACGTCCTTACTAATGATGTCGTAGAAGGTACTCAGCTCTATGTAATGAACTCAACAACTGGTACTTATGAACTAGCTGCTGGTCAAGGAGTGAATACAGGTGAAGGTACGTTGTATCTATACAATGATGGTTCTTACTTCTACAAACCATTAGACAGCGCTGCAAATGCGACAGTTGATGTGATTGATTACAAGTTAGTTTCGGTGATTGATGGTAGTGAATACACTTCTTCATTGACGATTAACTTGAGTCAAGAGTTGAATAGCCTTGCAGTGAGTACTGCGGCAAATGATACATTTGCTCTTGGTAACGGCTCTGATACCTTGATCTACAACACATTAACGGCTGCAAGCGTAACTAACGCAACTGGTGGTAATACAACAGCAGGTGGTGTAGATGTATGGACTGACTTCCACGTAGGTAATACTGCAACGGATGATCAGGCTGATAAGATTGACTTAAGTAACTTGTTAATTGGTTCTCAAACTAACTTAACAATCGGTCAATATGTGTCAGTAAGCTACGATGCTGGTACTCAAACTGCGACAATCAGCGTAGACCGTGATGGTGGATTACTTGTAGAAGGTACTTACACTGAAACACCATTGCTTCAATTGACTAACCTTACTGGTCCAGTCACATTGAATGACTTGATCAACAATGGTCAAATCATTTTCTAATCTGACAATCGAGTTATAGAAAAAAAGAGCCTTCGGGCTCTTTTTTTATGTTTAAACAATACGTTAACTTAGCTTTTTACATGTTCATGCTATGATGGATTGAAAAATTTATAGAACAACAAACAACGGATAGGGACTGATTTCGAGTGAAAGCATTTTTAAACTTCCAAAGACAACTGAACCTTTGGTTAGAACATATCGCTCCACATGTTTCAGATCATCAGAAAGAAACGATTTTATTTATATCTTATGGGCCTAAAGACCAAAGATGTAACGTATGGCATAGTGAAAAAACAAGCTTTTCACAAGCAAAAATACAATTATTAGCTTTCATTAATGACCAGTTTGCACATGAGTCACTTGTTGATTATATAAAAATTGATGTTGCATATAATTTAACGAAACAAGCTTGGAAAGTAGTAGAGCAGCAAGTCCATCATCAATTTCACAATAACCACTACCGTAAAGGTATTGGGTTTGATGAACAATGTTCAGTGGCTTTTCTGGAGCAAGAGATTTATGGAAAGGCAATTATTCGAGGTTTGAGCTATGACAAACCCAACTTTTTTGATGAAACAAACCTAAATTATGCAATTAAGCAAAAATATAACGCCACTAAACCACAGATTAAACTACAAGAGCTACAAGACATTTGGACTTTTAATACCTACGCAGCATTTTATGAAAATGGGCAATTCATTAATTTAGCGAGCGGTTATGATGCGAATGGTATTAGGGCGATTTCGAGCAATAAGAAACAGCATTTTCAGTCGTTAATTGAAAAAAATTCGGCATTTTTGCATGATCAAATTCAAGAAAATGGCAAATTTATCTATGGCTATTTTTCTGCCTATGATCGAGATATTCGTAACTACAATACGGTACGCCACTGTACCTCGGTGTATGCGTTGCTGGAAACATTTGAAGTGCAGAGTAAACCAGAATATTGGCCCAAGATACATGCTGCTATCCAATATGCGCTGACCAACTTTTATAAAGAAAAAGACTCTGAAATCAGCTTTATGATTGATGGTAAAGAAGGGGAGTTTGAAATTAAATTAGGTGCCAATGCGGCTGCTATTTTAATGTTAACTAAATATCAAGAAATTACCCAAAAAAATGATTATCAAAAATATGCAGAAAAACTAGCAAATGGTATTTTAAAATTAATAGATTCAAATGGCTCAACGACTCATGTATTAAATTATCCAGATTATGATTTAAAAGAAAAATTCAGAATTATTTATTATGATGGTGAAGCTGCTTTAGCTTTATTAAGGTTATATCAAATCAACCAAGATTCTAGGTTATTAGAAACTGTTAAATTAATATTTGAATATTTTATTGAAAAGAGATATGAAAAATATCATGACCATTGGTTAAGTTATTGTACCAATGAGCTCACTAAAATATGCCCTGAAGATAAATATTTTATTTTTGGTTTAAATAATTATTTAAAACATTTTATTTTTATTCGTAATCGAAAAACGACTTATGCGACTTTACTAGAAATGTTAATGGCTGCTTATAAAATGGTAAGCCGCTTAAAAGAGCAGGGACGTACAGCACTTTTTGAGCAGGCGTATATGCCTGAGCTTCAAAAATTAATTGAATTTAGAGCTGATTTTCAAACGACAGGATTTTTTTATCCGGAAATGGCTATGTATATGGCGCGACCAGATAAAATTTTACATGCATTTTATATTCGTCATGATCGTTTTCGAGTACGTATCGATGACCAAGAGCATAACTTATCGGGTTATATCGCTTACGTTAAAGATTACAAGGGATATGAACCATGAAGTATCAACCCGTTGAGATCAAGCTATTAGCACATATCGACACTACAAGTTTCGATGAAGCTTTATGGCAATTCGAATTTGACGATGATATTTCAACACTACTTCTAATCGACTACGCATTAGAACAATTTCAGCAAAAAAATGTACAAGCTCAAGATGTCTATGTTGTGCCACAAAATATGAGTAAGCACATTGGACAACAAAACTTAGGTTTAAAAACATCAGAAAGTTATACATTTACCGAGTTATTGCAGTTCTTAATTTTTACTCAAGCAGCAGATGTAAAAGATGCTTTAAGTAAGATGCTCTGTGGTACAAATGAGCAAGCATCTTTAATTTTCTCTAAAAGAGCCGCTACCTATAACTTAACTTTAAAAAATGAAGCTACCCAAAATCAACTAAAGCATTTGTTTTTATTGATCAGAAAAATTTATAGCTATCCCAGTGATATAAAAGAACTATTCTTTATAAAGGAGCTGAATTTTCAAGGAAAGTCTTATCTCCCTCAGACACCATTAATGGGACAGCATGTAGTAGAGGTCTTATATCTTATAAATTCTTTTAGAAAAATTTATCTGACGTTCTTTGAAGAAAACCAAACGATAGGTTTCTTTTCTTTTTTAGATGATATTCGTCGTGCTGAGCACTTGATTCCTTATTATCACTGTTTTCAAGCACAGACTGTAAGACCTAAAGTTTGCTCAGCTCCAAGTGGCATTATTAACATTCTAGGCGATACCTACTTTGGGGAAATCTACACTGAAAAACGTAAGGCTAGAGGGCAAATAGATGCTCTGCAACAGTATGGATATGACTATTCTTTTAAAAAAATAAAAGCTTTTTTAGGTGAACATGACTTAAATATTGCTAACTTTGAAGCGGTATTTTCCTTAGAAAACCAATCTCCTTTAGGTCATAAAAAGCCTTTTATTCTTAAAGCTGATGCTGAACAAACATTAGCAGCATTCAAAAATATTCACCTTAATCATGTGGTGTTAGCAAATAACCATCTAAAAGACTATGGGGATCATGGAGTGGTCTATACATTACAACAGTTGGATCAGGCTAACATTTCTTATATCGGGGCAGGTGTAAACCAAAAAGATGCTCATAACTACTTTCAACTCTCTTTTGAAAATAAGCGTTATGCTATTTTTAACGGATACTGGCACAGAGACACTGCCTATCTCGATTATGATTTTTATGCTTTAGGTCATAAGAGTGGGGTCGCGTGTTTAAATGGTGTTTTGCTTGAACAAATAGGTCGCTATAGGCTGACTCATCCTGAACATAAAATTATTGTTATTTGCCATTGGGGTGTCGACTTCAAGCCTATTACAAAAGAGCAGAATAAGCTTGCTACGATTCTAACCCAAGCTGGCGCTGACTTGATCATTGGTCATGGTGCTCATACTATTCAACCTGTCCAGATCGTCAACCAAAAGCCAGTCGTGTTTGGTATTGGCAATGCTGTGTTTAATAGCAATGGTGAATATGAAAAACACAATGCTTTACCATTTGGTTGTATAGCAAGGTTAGATTTGTCAAAAGACTTACTTCGTCTTTATCCAATTTACACCAATAATTTGAAAACATTTTGGCAGCCGTATCCAGTCAATGCTGAAGATTTCTTAAAAGCTAGTACTTACATGACATCTTCATTGGCCCCTGAAAATTACATCGCTACCCAAGATAACTTAGGAGCATATATTGAAATTAAATTTTAGGGATATTGTTTGTATGTCGATAAAATAGTTTGAAGTTGTACTGGCGTAAATCCTAAATTTCTTAAGCCACCACTGCCTAATTTACATTCGGCGCTTGCCATGATGTTGGTTGGAGTACGTTTTGTAGCTTTTGGCGCACAAACATGTTTTAGACCAAACACATGTCCCATTTCATGCACGCTACCAGCCTGAATATTATAATTGAGGCGGTTCCAGTCTAATAAAATAAAGGGTTTGCCATTATTACGAAAAGCTCTACTTGTTACATCTTCAAATTTCCATTTCGTTGAGTAGGCATCATAAATAAAAACAATCACTTCTTTACTTGCAGTTCGTTTCGGAAAACACGTATTTACACTGGCAGGAATGGTTTCAATAGTAATTGGGTAGGGCTGATTAATCTGTTGTTTTAAATCACAATGTAATTTTGAAAAATCTTCATAAGGAATATAACGATGTAATTTAAATTTAAAAATTTTATTATTTTTATCATCTACATAGTATTTATTTAATATTTTAATTTCCTTACGCATCTGTTGATAATTATCAAACTTTGTAGATTCTGGAGAGTTGGTTGTAAAAACAAAAGTGACTGGAATAATAGGACGGCCATCTGTAGAGACTTTAGGTGTTTCTCCTAAAGGAAGAGGAGGGCGTGTAGTACAAGAAACGCATAGTAAAGTGCCAGTAATCACCAGTAATGTTTTTTTCATGCAGATTTCCCTCAAGCCCACCTTGGATTGCATTTAGTTTTATTCAAAATTTTTTATATGATATGAATGATGTCAATTTTTATGGAGTCCACTTTGACAACTCAGTATGAACTACATCGGCAAATTTTAGAAGTCATTGCTTTGATTCCTTACGGAAAAGTTGCAACCTATGGACAAGTGGCTCGTATGGCAGGATTACCAAAACATGCGAGATTAGTGGGCTATGTTTTGAAAAATCTTGAAGCTGATCATCAAGTTCCTTGGTATCGTGTGATTAATTCTCAAGGCAAAATTAGCCTAAGTAAGTTTAATGAAAAAGGTGAAAATATTCAGCAATTAAAATTGGAAGCTGAAGGTGTCTATTTGTTAAATGGTAAAGTTGACTTAAAGCAGTTTGCTTGGCAGCCTTAATATTTATGTTAGAGAGTAAATACACATGCAAAAGAATAATAAATGGTGTAGTGGAGCAATATTACTTTTAAGTTTGATGGCACAGGTGAGTTATGCTGAAAAGGATATTTCAACTCAACCTTTTGCAAATATAAAGGCTCTCAGCAAGACATAGATTTGATATGCAAGCAACTGAGACAGAAATGCAGTGGTGAAGCTATCCTGTGGAAGGGAAAAAATACGCAAGATTCGATTTATTACCTAATAGATGAAAGTCCACAAATTGTTCAGGTTAAGAAGCAAAATAATCAATATAAAGTAGTTGATCAATGGGACTTTAAAGATTATCAACATAATAATAAAGAGCCTCATACCGATGATTTGGCACCAGATGGATTACAGATCTTTCCAGCTTTATATCCATTAAATAAAAATGAGTTTGCAATCGCAGTAGTTAATAGATGGTTTACGGGTTACTCAGGAGGAGGGCGTTTTGAAGAAAATGCCGACTTTATTAAGCTTAAACCTCATGGGAAGTATCAAGTTGCACTAAAAGATATTGCTTTTTCTTCACGAGAAATGATTCGAGCATGTTTTTCAGAACAAGATTATAAAAAATCGCCCCATTGTCATGATGAGGCATGGATGATACTAAACATTCAATTTAAAGATGTGGGACAACCATATTATTTATGGCAATTAAATTATAAAAATTATTCTTGGGAAGCTTTCAAAAGTAAAAAAACGATAACGGTTGAGCAATCGCGTGAAGAGGTTATGCCTTTTAAGAAATAGAAGCCTATCTTGCTCACTTTAGCCAGACAGGCGTCTCACTTTAGCGAACAATTAACACAGGAATATGGCTTTCCCCTAAAACTTTTTGTGCAACACTTCCCAACACGAGTTTTCGGACCCCTGTGCGGCCATGGGAACCCATGACAATCAGATCTGCATTTAAGTCTTGAGCAGCTTGAATGATTTCCTCGTGTACAACAAAGCCTTCCAACAGTTTGGTTTCAACAGTAATGCCTTCATTGGCAAATTCTTGTTTTGCTTTTTCTAAAATGTCGAGCAAATAAGTTCTTGTACGTTCAATCAACTCATTAGTTTGGCCAGTTTTTACGTAGACATCAGCAATAAATGGGTCAAGTGCCATCACTTGTACAACTGTAATTTTACTATTTAACGCTTTTCCCAGCTTAATGGCCTCTTTCATGGCGACCATAGAAGTTTCAGAACCGTCAATTGGTACCAGAATATGTTGATATAACATGAGTATTTTCCTTATTGTAATGATGCTTATTTATTAATACTTTATACTTATTTTTTGACGATTTAAATTCAAGCACGTAATCATTTGTGTTTTTATAACAACAAATTTTGTAGGTAAATTCTTATAAATTGCGCAAATTTTCTATATGTGTAGATAAAGCATCAATATCATCAGTTTGAAGATATTCACGTATTTTCAAAATTTGCTTCTCATCTAAATCATAAAGTTTTAAAGCAAGTAGTTTGTCGATTTGTTCTTGAGGAAAGCGATATTTAATAATTTTCGCAGGCACTCCACCTACAATTGCATAGGGAGGAACATCTTTAGTTACTACGGCTCCAGTGGCGACCACTGCGCCTTCACCTAGTTTGACACCTTGCATAATCATTGCACGGCTACCAATCCAGCAGCCATCAGCAATAATAGTATCACCAGCCGCCAAAAAACTACGAGTATCAAAAGGAAAAGTTGAAATCCAGTCGGGTCTATGAAGCTGATTGCCACCCATCATGATCACGCACTCAGCACCAAAACAAACAAAATTACCAATATAAAGTTGATCAATTGGCTTGTCTGGAGTAGAGAGCTTGTCATGTAAATAACGTACTACACAACGCTCAAAGCCTTGATCCCAATAGGCCGAATAGTAAGAATAATTTCCTTTAATATGGATATTGGGATTTTTCACAGTTTTGGAAATAAACTCAAATTCGCACCAATGACGAACAGGGGAGCCAATTAACTTTTCAGCCATAAGGGAAATATAAAAAGAGAATACGCCATTATACCGAATTGCGATTCAAGCTGAACCCATAATCTCAGCCCAGCCAGTGAATCGAATGTTAAAGCGCGTGCTAATTTGAACTAATTATTATGAGGAATACGTGCAATAACTTTAATCTCAAAATCAAAGCCTGCTAACCAAGTTACGCCCACAGCGGTCCAATTAGGATAAGGCTTTTGTGTAAAGATCTGATTTTTAACTTTCATAATGCTTTCAAACTGCCGTTCTGGATTGGTATGAAAGGTGGTGACATCAATAATATCATCGAAAGTACAACCAGCTGCTTTCAGTGTCTCTGCTAAGTTCTTAAAAGCTTGGATCACCTGTTTTTCAAAATCAGGTACAGGTGAGCCATCTTCAAGGCTACCAACCTGTCCTGAAACAAAGAGTAAATCTTTCGATTGAATTGCGGCTGAATAACCATGCTGTTCATATAAGGCATGGCGGTCTTTAGGAAATATTGCAGTTCTCATCAGGTTTGTTCTCCTTCAGTATTTAAATACCAATCAGTAAATGTCGCTCAGGTTTCACATACGCCTCGTATGTAAACATAATTGACATACGAGGCGTATGTCAATTAAAATTTTTTGTGATGATTAGCTGGTGAAATACATGTCTGTTCGTGAACAAAAGATGGCGGAAACCCGCAAGAAACTGATTGAAGTAGCACGTCGTGCATTTGCTGAATATGGCTATACAGATACTTCAATGGATAAACTCACGGCAGCAGCAGGGTTGACCCGTGGGGCGCTGTACCATCATTTTGGTGACAAGCGTGGTTTATTTGCTGCAGTGGTCGATCAAATTGATTCACAAATGGCAGAATATGCCCAGCAGCATTTAGAGCAGCCTGATGATCTTTGGGAAGGATTGCTACTTGAAGGGCAGACCTATATTCAAAATGCTTTAAATCCTGAGTTTCAGCGTATTGTGTTACGTGATGGACCTGCAGTGCTGGGCGATCCAGCGCATTGGCCAAGTCAAAATAGATGTCTGCAGTCTACCCGTGAGTGTGTTGAACAGCTATTGACAGCAGAACAAATTAAAATTGTAGACCCAGAAGCGGCAGCAGTGCTTTTAAATGGGGCTGCCATGAACGCTGCATTATGGGTGGCTTCTAGTGAATATCCTGAACAGGTACTTCCTGAAGCATTAAATGCTTTTAAAATCTTTGCATCAGGCTTTTTAAAAGATGCCTAGTGAATTTTTTTAATATTTGTCTGAAATATAAAAAACCCCTCAATTGAGGGGTTTTATAGTTTAAGTATATCTATTTATAAATTAAAGATATTCTACACTTACGATTTCATATTCCACTTCGCCTTGAGGAGTAACGATTTTTACTTCATCACCTTCACTCTTGCTCAAAAGGCCACGTGCGATTGGTGAGTTCACTGAGATTTTATTGATTTTAAAATCAGCTTCATCATCACCAACAATTTTATAAGTCTTGCGTTCTTCAGTATCAAGGTTTTCAATCGTTACCGTAACACCGAATACAACACGACCGTTTTGTTCTAAGTCCTTAACATCGATGACTTGTGAAGCACCCAATTTTCCTTCGATATCTTGGATGCGTCCTTCACAGAAACCTTGCTGTTCACGAGCAGCATGGTATTCTGCATTTTCTTTTAAGTCCCCATGTTCACGTGCTTCAGCAATTGCTTGAGTAATACGTGGACGTTCAACAGATTTCAGATGTTGTAATTCTTTCTCTAAGGCGATTTTACCTTCAGGGGTCATTGGATAACGTTGCATTTCGGTCCCTCTTAAGTTGAGAAAACACAGTTAAAAAAATGAAAAAATCCCGCCACCGATAAGGTGACGGGACTTATCGGTAAAAAAATTAACCTACAGTTAAATCTTGCAAGCGGTATACATCCATTGGCAATTTCACAGCAAAGGCTTGGCAAACAGCTTCTGCGCCATTGATGGTCGTTGTGTAATACACTTTGCCTTGTAGGGCAGCACGACGAATCATTGCAGAGTCATATTGAGCCTGTTTACCTTCAGTGGTATTGACAATAAGGTGTATTTCACCATTTTTCAAGCGGTCAACAATATGTGGACGACCTTCAGTAACTTTATTTACAGATTCGCATTCTAAACCTGCTTCTTTAAGCACTTGGTAAGTACCACCTGTTGCAACAAGCTTGAAGCCATATTCAACTAATTTCTTAGCGATATCAGCGATGTATTTCTTGTCAGATTCACGTACTGATAAGAAAGCATGTTTTACTTCGCCTTCAGTTGGTAAACCAGGTAAACGTTCATTTGAGCCTAAAACAGCTTTATAGAATGCTTCACCAAATGTTTTACCTACGCCCATCACTTCACCTGTAGATTTCATCTCAGGTCCAAGCATAGGGTCTACGCCTTGGAATTTAGCGAATGGGAAAACGGCTTCCTTCACAGCAAAGTGAGTTGGAATGATTTCTTTAGTAAACCCTTGAGACTCAAGAGATTGACCTGCCATACAACGCGCAGCAACTTTCGCTAAAGAATCACCAATACACTTCGATACGAATGGAACTGTACGTGAAGCACGTGGGTTAACTTCTAGAACGTAAATATCGTCACCTTTTACAGCGAACTGAACGTTCATCAAGCCAACAACGCCAAGTTCTTTTGCCATCGCAATCGTTTGACGACGCATTTCATCCTGAATTTCTTTAGATAAAGAATAAGGAGGAATCGAACATGCAGAGTCACCTGAGTGAATACCTGCTTGTTCAATATGCTGCATGATACCGCCGATCACAACGTCTTTACCGTCAGATACACAGTCAACATCAACTTCAGTTGCGTCATCTAGGAAACGGTCAAGAAGAACAGGGGCTTCATTAGATGCTTGAACTGCTTCACGAAGGTAACGTTTAAGTTCTTCTTCGTTATATACGATTTCCATTGCACGACCACCTAATACATAAGATGGGCGAACAACAAGCGGATAACCTACTTTTGCAGCTTCAGAGATACCTTCTTCAGCAGATTTTACAATGCTGTTGTTTGGTTGACGAAGCTGTAAACGTTGAATCATTTGTTGGAAACGTTCACGGTCTTCAGCACGGTCAATCGCATCTGGTGATGTACCGATAATTGGAGTGCCTGCTTCTTCTAAAGCACGTGCCAATTTAAGCGGAGTTTGACCACCGTACTGTACGATTACGCCTTTAGGCTTCTCTGTACGTACGATTTCAAGTACATCTTCAAGTGTTACAGGCTCGAAGTATAGACGGTCAGATGTGTCATAGTCGGTAGAAACAGTTTCAGGGTTACAGTTCACCATGATTGTTTCGTAACCGTCTTCACGCATAGCTAATGCAGCGTGTACACAGCAGTAGTCAAATTCGATACCTTGACCAATACGGTTTGGACCACCACCAATGACCATGATCTTGTCACGGTTTGATGGATTTGCTTCACATTCTTCATCGTAAGTTGAATACATGTATGCAGTACCAGATTCAAACTCTGCTGCACATGTATCAACGCGTTTGTAAACTGGATAAACACCCAAGTTCCAACGTTGTTTACGGAATTGCTTTTGTGAAATGCCCATGAGGTGAGCAATACGAAGGTCAGATAAACCTTTACGCTTGAATGAACGGATGTTGTCAGCGTTTAAGTCACCAAAACCTAAAGTTTTCACTTGAGCTTCAGTTTTAACGATGTCTTGAATTTGGATAAGGAACCAGCGGTCAATCTTAGTCGCTTCAAAAACTTCATCTAAAGAGAAACCATGACGGAAAGCGTCCGCTACGTACCAGATACGCTCAGGACCCGGAACTTTAAGTTCTTTTAGAATAATTTCTTTTGCATTTGTTGCTCCAGCTTCGATTTTTTCATCAAAACCGCTTACACCAACTTCAAGGCCACGTAATGCTTTTTGTACAGATTCTTGGAAGTTACGGCCAATTGCCATCACTTCACCAACAGATTTCATCTGAGTGGTAAGAACTGGTTCAGCTTGTGGGAATTTCTCGAAGTTAAAACGAGGAATCTTCGTTACAACATAGTCAATTGATGGTTCAAAGCTTGCAGGAGTCACGCCACCAGTGATGTCATTTTTTAATTCATCAAGGGTATAACCAACAGCAAGTTTTGCTGCGATTTTAGCAATCGGGAACCCTGTTGCTTTAGATGCAAGTGCAGATGAACGAGATACACGAGGGTTCATTTCGATAACAACCATACGGCCGTCTTTCGGGTTAATACCGAATTGAACGTTAGAACCGCCTGTCTCAACACCAATTTCACGAAGAACTGCAACCGAAGCGTTACGCATCAATTGGTATTCTTTGTCAGTTAATGTCTGAGCTGGTGCTACAGTGATTGAGTCACCAGTGTGTACGCCCATTGGGTCGAAGTTTTCGATCGCACATACGATAATACAGTTGTCATTTTTGTCACGAACAACTTCCATTTCGTACTCTTTCCAACCAATTAAAGATTCATCGATCAATAACTGGTGAGTAGGAGAGAGATCAAAACCACGTTCACAAATCTCAAGGAATTCTTCACGGTTATATGCAATACCGCCACCCGAACCACCCATTGTGAATGATGGACGGATAATTACTGGGAAACCAAAGCGTGACTGGATTTCTAAAGCTTCTTCCATTGTTTCAGCAATGGCAGCTTTTGGACATTCCAAGCCAATTTTACGCATAGCGATATCGAAGAGTTTACGATCTTCGGCTTTCTCAATTGCGTCTTTAGTTGCACCAATTAATTCAACATTATATTTCTCAAGAACGCCGTGCTCATCAAGTGCAAGAGCACAGTTCAACGCAGTTTGGCCACCCATAGTTGGCAATACTGCATCTGGACGTTCTTTTTCAATAATCTGTGCAACTGTTTGCCAAGTAATTGGCTCAATATAAGTTGCATCAGCCATTGAAGGGTCTGTCATAATGGTTGCTGGGTTAGAGTTAACCAAAATAACACGGTAGCCTTCTTCACGAAGTGCTTTACACGCTTGAGCACCTGAGTAGTCAAACTCACATGCCTGACCAATCACAATCGGGCCAGCACCAATAATTAAGATGCTTTTAATATCCGTACGTTTAGGCATTATTCGCTCCTTAATTACTGTTTAGATGCTTCGATAAGTTCGATGAAATGATCGAACAATGGGGCACAATCATGTGGACCTGGGCTTGCTTCAGGGTGACCTTGGAAGCTGAAAGCTGGTTTGTCTGTACGGTGAATCCCTTGTAAGGTGCCATCGAACAATGATTTATGCGTTGCTTTTAAGTTAGCCGGTAAAGTTTCAGCATCTACAGCGAAACCATGGTTTTGTGAAGTAATCATCACTGTACCATCTTCAAGATTTTGTACAGGGTGGTTAGCACCGTGGTGACCATGATTCATTTTTACAGTTTTTGCACCAGAAGCGAGTGCCAAGATTTGGTGGCCTAAGCAAATACCAAATACAGGTAATGTTGTGGTTTCAACAATAGTTTTTACAGCTTCGATTGCATAATCACAAGCAGCTGGATCGCCAGGGCCATTTGAAAGGAATACGCCATCCGGATTAAGTGCCAATACTTTTTCAGCCGGAGTTTCTGCAGGTACAACGGTTAATTTGCAACCGCGGTCTGCAAGCATACGCAAGATGTTGGTTTTGACACCGTAATCGTATGCAACTACATGATATTTTAATTCAGGTTGAGAGAAGCCTTGGCCTAGAGTCCATGAACCTTCAGACCATTCAAAACCAGTTGGATCACAACATTCTTTTGCAAGGTCTAAACCGTTTAAGCCACCAAAAGCACGAGCTTTGGCAATTGCTTCTTCTTCAGTAATATTTTCGCCAGCAAGGATGCAACCATTTTGTGCACCTTTGTCACGCAAAATACGTGTTAATTTACGTGTATCAATATCCGCGATTGCAACAACATTGTGTTCTTGCAAATATTCACTCAAAGACTGCTCAGCACGGAAGTTACTGTGTAGTAGAGGAAGGTCACGAATAATTAAACCATTCGCCCATACTTTATGGATACGACCAGATTCAACGTCTTCTGCGTTGCAGCCAGTGTTTCCGATATGAGGGTAAGTTAATGTCACAATTTGTTGTGCATAACTTGGGTCAGTCAAAATTTCTTGATAGCCTGTCATGGCTGTGTTAAAAACGACTTCTCCAGTCGTACTTCCCGTTGCGCCGATTGACGTTCCTTTAAAGATCGTTCCATCTGCGAGGGCTAAAATGGCGGGGGTGCTCAAACCAAAGCTCCTGAATTTCGGCTGTAAAAAAGCGAGTAGACCCAAAAAAGATAGGCGATGTTGTGATAAAACATGCCCCTCCCTATCGGTCTGCTCGCTTGTAACTTAACAGCGCATTATACGCATGGAACCTCAAAAAGTCTATTTATTTTCTGCTAAAAAACATAATTCATTGCTTGATTTTTACAAAAAAATTATCCGCTCATCCGAAT
This sequence comes from Acinetobacter sp. 1542444, assembly GCF_000581835.1. NCBI lineage: Bacteria > Pseudomonadati > Pseudomonadota > Gammaproteobacteria > Moraxellales > Moraxellaceae > Acinetobacter > Acinetobacter sp. 1542444. The sequence goes on from NZ_JEYA01000003.1 coordinate 19,278, forward strand.
CAGTTACTTTTGATAAATTGTCTAACAATTTGCTGGCTGAATTTTTAGAACTGGATTTATTGTATTACTAGTTAAAAAATAAACAATATGAGGAAATAGCATGAGTAATGATCAAGTTTCAAAAGATGTGAGCGAGAAAGCTCAAGCAGTAGTTGATTCGGTAAAAGCTGAGGTGAATGAAGTGAAAGAAACCGTAGCTGCTACTACAACTAAAGCGAAAAGAACAGTAACTGCTAAAACTGCGCAAGTAAAAGAAAGTGTTGCCGAGAAAACTGAGCAGATTAAAGAAGTTGCTACAGAAGCGAAAACTCAGGTGAAAGAAGCTATCACTGAAACTCAAGAGCAGGTCAAAGAAGTTTTAAGTGAAACTCAAGAAAAAATTGAAGCTGAAACTCATGAGTTAAACAAGAATATTCAGAATCAATTTGTTCAAATTAAACAAGATATTCTACAACGTCTTGATGTGATTAAAGCTCAGTTTAGCACTTCACAAGAAGGACTATCTGAACTTAAAAATGCTTTGAAAGCAGAAATTAATGCACTTATCGAAGATTTGACTAAAGTCAGTAAAGAACTTAAAGGTGATATTAGCCAGATTTCTTTGAAGCACAAAGATTCTTTAAGTGAAAGTATTAAGCGTACTAAAAATAATGCAGTTGAAGCCTGGAATAAAGCACGAGATAACTAATCATCTTAGCTTTTAGCTAGCTATAAAAAAAGCGAGAATTAATTTCTCGCTTTTTTACTTTTAAAACTGATGTAACCAGTCACGCTTATTATGGAAATCTGCACTTTTTCCACTATGCTGCATTGCATAGTACTGCATACCTTCTTTGGTTTTTAAAACTGCAGTTAAACCTAAATAAAGGTTTGCCCATTTCAAGCGATGCTGTTGCATAAATTGTCCCAAATCAAGACTAACATTTAAGCCATAATGAGTACGCTTGAGATGGTTCAGTTCAATATCGTAAGCAGCAAGGGGAGGCATACTTTCTGGATAGCGATATTCTTCAAACTGATAAGACTGCCATGCTTGAGAAGGGGAAAGGTTAATTTCCCGATAATAATCTTCATCATGCACGCCAACAAAAATTTCGAAACAAGTTTCTTCCCACAAAAAATCCTGACGAGGATGAGCCGCGACTTCTTGGGGCCAGACAATGAGTTGATTTGGATCACGAATCCAAAAACCGACATTTAATGTGTGCGGTGCTTGCTGTTCAATTGCGCCAACAACAGAAACAGCATGAAAACGATCAAAAGCTGAAAGTTCGTAACTTGCCATAGTTTGTCAAATCAAATTAGTTTGCTAAATGAGCGTGGCGAACAAGATTAGACAAATGCTGGTTTTGCTTAGCTGCTTTTTTGTAAAGTAAAACAATTTTACCAATCTTTTGCACAGCTTCTGCGCCAGTCGCTTCTACAATTGCATCAATCACAGCAGTACGTGCTTCACGGTCTTCACCAGCAACTTTAACTTTAATAAGTTCGTGGTCGTTTAAAGCACGAAGAGTTTCTTCGATAACAGCATCTGTTAAGCCTTGTCCACCAATCATGACAACCGGATTAAGCACATGACCAATTTGACGTAAACGTTTACGTTCATGGATAGATAAAGCGGCCATTAAAAATACCTGATTTTAAAAACGACTTAGTATAGCAAAAAACTTAAATTCAGATGTACGAAAAACTGTATAAATAATCGATCAACATTATTGGAAAAAAACTGTAAAACTTGGTGAGATTACGCTACATCCGTACTGTAATGAGAGTAATTTTCACGTACAATGAACGATCAGAAGTTTTTTTGATATTTAGTGAGTTATGGCAACACGCATTACAAACCAGAAATTGTCGAAAAGTAGTCGTGCGTGGATGAGGGAACATCTAGACGATCCTTTTGTAAAAAAAGCACAAAAGGAAGGGTATCGTGCGCGAGCAGCATATAAACTTCTTGAAATCCAAGAAAAATATAAGTTGATCAAGCCAGGCATGACGGTAGTCGATTTGGGTGCAGCTCCTGGTAGCTGGTCTCAAATTGCTGGAAAACTTGTGGGTAGCAAAGGTTTAGTGATTGCTTCCGATATTTTGCCCATGGATGCTTTGCCTGATGTCACTTTCTTACAAGGCGACTTTAGAGAAGAAGCTGTATTTGAAAAATTGTTAAATATTTTAAATGGGCGACAAGTAGACATTGTAATTTCTGATATGGCCCCCAATACATCAGGTAATAGGGCTGTTGATCAACCTAGACAGATTTACTTATGTGAACTGGCTTTAGATTTTGCTCAAAAGGTTCTTGGACCTAATGGACAGTTTGTGGTTAAAGTGTTCCAAGGCGCAGGATTCGATGAGTTTCGTAAACAAGTGGTTGATAGTTTTGATGTGTTAAAGACAGCAAAACCAGCAGCTTCTCGGGCGCGCTCTAAAGAAGTTTTTTTGGTTGGACAAGGGCGTAAGAAAGCATTGCAATAAAGTTTACTTGCCAAGCTCCTAAAAATTGTGCATTTTGTACTTTTAGGTTATCCGCAAGCAATACAGTTGCTGTTTTTATGACGATCAGCCAAGATTGGGCATGATCAAATTAGATCGATATGGGAATAAAGCTTTGAGCGATTACTTCAAGAATGCCGTATTGTGGCTAATAATACTTGGTGTTCTGATTTTAATTTTCAGTAATATCAGTGACCGCAATAAGCCTACTGCGATGAAATACTCAGATTTCGTTGCAGCGGTGAATGCTGGCCAAATTAAGCAAGTCACAATTGACGGTTTAAATATTAATGGTGAAAAAACTAACGGATCACAGTTTGAAACTGTTCGTCCGCAAGTTGAAGACACTGAGCTTATGCCGAGCTTAAATAAGCAAAATGTTGTTGTAGAGGGAACAGCTCCTCAACGTCAAGGCATTTTGATGCAACTTCTCATTGCTAGTTTCCCTGTACTGTTAATCATTCTGTTATTTATGTTCTTTATGCGTAACATGGGTGGTGGTGCAGGCGGAAAAAATGGACCGATGAGTTTTGGTAAGTCGAAAGCAAAAATGCTTTCTGAAGACCAAATCAAAGTTAATTTTTCTGACGTTGCCGGCTGTGATGAAGCAAAACAAGAAGTTGTTGAAATTGTAGATTTCTTAAAAGACCCTGCAAAATTCAAACGTTTGGGCGCTACCATTCCTCGTGGCGTACTTATGGTTGGTCCTCCGGGTACTGGTAAAACGTTATTAGCCAAAGCAATTGCTGGTGAAGCTAAAGTTCCTTTCTTCAGCATTTCAGGTTCTGACTTTGTCGAAATGTTCGTGGGTGTGGGTGCGTCCCGTGTCCGTGATATGTTTGAGCAAGCGAAGCGTCATGCGCCTTGTATTATCTTTATTGACGAGATTGATGCAGTAGGTCGTCACCGTGGTTCAGGTACAGGTGGTGGTCATGATGAACGTGAACAAACCTTGAACCAAATGCTCGTAGAGATGGATGGTTTTGAAGGTAACGAAGGTGTAATCGTAATTGCTGCGACGAACCGTGTTGATGTCTTGGATAAAGCATTATTACGTCCAGGTCGTTTTGACCGTCAAGTAATGGTAGGTTTGCCTGACATTCGTGGTCGTGAGCAGATTCTGAATGTACATTTGAAAAAATTACCTTCAGTTACGGGTGTGGATGTTAAAGTTCTATCTCGTGGTACTCCAGGTTTCTCTGGTGCACAGTTAGCAAACCTTGTTAACGAAGCTGCATTATTTGCTGCACGCCGTAATAAGAACACTGTCGACATGCATGACTTTGAAGATGCAAAAGACAAAATCTACATGGGACCAGAGCGTAAATCGATGGTTCTACGTGAAGAAGAACGTCGTGCAACTGCTTATCATGAAGCTGGTCATGCGATTGTTGCCGAGATCTTACCGGGCACAGATCCTGTTCATAAAGTAACGATTATGCCGCGTGGTTGGGCTTTAGGTGTAACTTGGCAGTTACCTGAACAAGACCAAATTAGCCACTATAAAGACAAGATGCTAAACGAAATTGCAATTTTGTTTGGTGGTCGTATTGCTGAAGAAGTATTTATCCAACAGCAATCTACTGGTGCTTCAAATGACTTTGAGCGAGCTACTAAAATGGCGCGTGCAATGGTTACGAAGTACGGTATGTCTGACAAAATGGGTGTAATGGTTTACGAAGATGAAAACCAAAATGGTTTCTTTGGTAATGTAGGAAGCCGTACGATTTCTGAAGCAACTCAACAGTTAGTTGATGAAGAAGTACGTCGTATTCTTGATGAGCAATACAAAGTTGCACGTAATATCTTAGAAGGTAATAAAGATATTGCACATGCGATGGTAAAAGCTTTGATGGAATGGGAAACTATTGATCGTGATCAAATCCGTGACATTATGGAAGGTCGTGAGCCACAACCGCCTAAAGTATATGTTGCTGAAAATCCAGTGGCTGCATTTGAACCACCAAAAGATGGTCCATCTACACCACCACCATTGCCAGCAATGAACTAATAATTAGTTAATTAAAAAAGCCACAGTCATGTGGCTTTTTTTATGGGCTTGAGTTTGTTAAAAGCTAAAAACAAATCAACACCATATATAGATGATAATTGCTAAAATACAGCCTGATTTTAAACTGGAGCTTTTTATGCAACTAATGCCTTTGCCTCAACAAATTTTACAGTGTGGACAGCTTCAGTTAGATCTATCACAGCCTCACGTTATGGGCATATTAAATGTCACACCAGATTCTTTTAGTGATGGTGGAAAGCATAATCAAGTAGATCAAGCGATTGCTTATGCGCTAGCCATGGTAGAGCAAGGCGCTACCATTATTGATATTGGTGGGGAGTCTACCCGTCCAGGAGCATCTGAAGTAAGCGTAGAAGAAGAAATACGAAGAGTTGTGCCCGTAGTTGAAGCTTTAGCTAAACATAATATTGTTCTATCAATTGATACAAGTCAGCCTGATGTTATTCGTGCAGCGAAAGAAGCTGGAGCACATATTTGGAATGATGTACGTGCGCTGACTCGTCCCAATGCTTTAAAAACGGCAGCAGATCTAGATATACCTGTAGTGATCATGCATATGCGTGGTGAGCCGACTACAATGAATCAGTTAGACCAATATACGGACGTAACCTTAGATGTTATAGCGGAGCTCCAGCAGCGCGTGAATGAAGCTTTAAATGCGGGCGTGAAAAAAAATAATATTATTATTGATCCTGGGTTTGGTTTTGCAAAAAATGCGCAGCAAAATTTAAGACTACTCAAAGAATTTTGGAAGCTTGGTGAAATGGGTTATCCGATTTTATCTGGCCTTTCTCGTAAACGTTTTATTGGTGAAGCATTAAAGGGTGCAACTGCAGATCAGCGTGCGGTAGGAAGCGTTACGGGGCATTTGCTTAGTATTCAGCAAGGAGCATCCATTGTTAGAGCGCATGATGTCAAAGCAATGACTGATGCAATTCTAGTTTGGAAGGCGATGATACAAGCCTAGTAAAGTAGGCTCTATAAAATCAGATAGTAACTCATTAATTTAATGAGCTAGATGATTGAGTCAGGGAAAAATATCGTTATTCTTTTGAAAATATGTTATAAGCGGCAAGTTTTTGCTGTTGTGTAAACTTTTGTATGTTCGAAGACTTACTTCTCCCGATGTTTGATGATGAATATTATCCAGATATTTTGGTCGCTGAACTCAAGCAGCTCATTGAACAATTTGCTAAAAAAGTTCAGAAGCCTGCCTTAGCTGAGCAGGATATCTATCGATATGCTCATCAGACTGTGATTGAAATTAATGAAATGAAACCTCAGTTCGAAGATCTAGATTCTTCGTTAGATGATAGTGCTGCTGACTATATTGCTGAAGCAATGATGATGGTAGCACAGGAAGCTGGATATTTAGATCTAGAAATGGAAGAGCTGGTGATGAATCGAGAGTGGTGATTACTCTCGATTTTCAATATCTTCAAATACATCTAACAAGTGGCAAGATGCCTTTAAATGTATTTCGTCTATTTCTTTAACTTTTAAAACTAAAACACCATTCTCTTGATAATCTGCGTCCGCTAACAAACTGACCCAATAAGTTTCTCGTTTTTGTTCCAGCGTTTTAAATTTATCTATTATCTGTTCGGGTGCTTTAACTAAATAATCATCTTTAGTAATAGAGCAACGTGAAAAATACCAATGGTTGTCTTTGAAAGAAAGGGTACCAGAGAAAAGATCTGTGGCGTAAACCTTTGTTATAAAAAGGGTAGTGTAAACGAGTAATAATATTCTTATCATAAAATTCATTTTGTTTAGGCATAAAAAAACCAGCATACGCTGGATTCTTTGTAGCACCAAATTCAATATTTGAAAATGGTGCCCGGGGCCGGACTCGAACCGGCACGCTTTGTGGGCGGGGGATTTTAAATCCCCTGTGTCTACCTATTTCACCACCCGGGCATGTGCGCAATAATAGAGGACAAGTGCGCGATTGGCAAGAGAAAATCAGAGAGTTTGCTTTATTTTCAATCAGTTCTTGTTGGTATTTATATAAATTAACCAATTTGTGTCATGATTTGTTCATTAAACTGAGATCAGTTGTTCATCTTATCTACCTAAATTTAAGACACTCATTGCTTAAAACTTAGGTAATTTTATGTCAGAGAAAATTTCACGCCGAGAATTAATTCAAAAAAGTCTGTTCGGTTTTGGGGCGCTATCTTTGCCTGTAGCTTTTACGGGGTGTAATGATGGTTCCGATGAGGAGGGTTCAGAAACACAAGCAGATTTTTTACATGGAGTTGCGAGCGGCGACCCTTTGCAAGATAAAGTAATTTTATGGACGCTGTTAACACCAGTAGACTTTAGTGCACCTCTTAAGGTCACTTGGGAAATTGCTACCGATGATCAGTTCAAGCAAAATTTAAAGACTGGTACGGTTCAAACGACTAAAACTGACGATTTTACCGTGAAGGTGGATGCAACAGGTCTACAAGCGGATACGACTTATTATTATCGCTTTCGATTTGGTAGCAAAGTCTCGCCAGTAGGGCAAACAAAAACATTACCTGTAACTACTAATAAGGTCAGCTTCACAGTATGTTCTTGTTCTAATTATCCTGCGGGTTATTTTTACGTTTATCGTGAAATGGTAAAACAGAATGTGGATGTAGTCATTCATTTGGGTGATTATATTTATGAATATGGGGCGGATGGCTATGCGACAGAAGATGCTGCAAAGCTGGGCCGTACTTTACCGTCCGATAATAATGAAGAAATTATTAAATTAGATGATTATCGCAAACGTTATGCGCTCTATCGTCAGGATAAGGACTTGCAGGCGGTTCATCAGCGTCATCCTTTTATTGTAATTTGGGATGACCATGAGTTAGCAAATGATACTTGGCGTGATGGTGCGGAAAACCATCAAGATAATGAAGGATCTTTTTCTGATCGTAAGTTGGCTGCTCTACAGGCTTATTTTGAATGGATGCCAATTCGCCCTGTTTCTAACACAGATCATCTAAATATTTATCGTCAGTTTAACTTTGGTTCGTTGGTTCAATTAACCATGTTGGATACACGTATTATTGCGCGAGATAAACAGCTCGAATATAAAGATTACATTACATCTTCAGGTTTAGATGCTCAAAAGTTTCAGGCTGATTTAACAGATCCAAAGCGTACTTTGATGGGGTATACGCAAAGGGATTGGCTGGTCGATAAATTAAAGCAATCTACAGCAACATGGAATGTGATTGGTCAGCAAGTCTTAATGAGTAAAATGTAGATTCCAGCTGAGTTATTGGCATCGCTGGGGCAAATTACTTCAGGCGGAACTTCACCTAATGCTTTAGCTAAAATGAATGCGCAAATTACAGAATTAGTCACATTAAAATTACGATTAGAGCAGGGCGATCCAACTTTGACCGTTCAGGAAAAAGCGCGAGTCACAACTTTAGTTCCATATAACCTTGATGCTTGGGATGGTTACTATGCTGAGCGAGAGTTTTTGTACGCTAAATTGGCAGAGTTTAATAAGAAAATTATTGTTTTGGCGGGCGATACCCATAATGCGTGGACATCTTACTTATATAGCCAAAAGGGTGAATATGTCGGGGTTGAACTGGCGACAAGTTCGGTTTCTTCACCGGGTCTTGAAAAATATTTAAGTATTCCGCTAGCTCAGTTGCAGCAATTTGAATTTGCCTTTACTACGCTTATCGATGAATTGGCATATTGTAATTTAAATCAGCGGGGTTATTTGATGGTTACACTAGATGATAAGCAGGTGCTGTCGGATTGGATTTTTGTAGATTCAATTAAAAATGCAGAATATAAAGTAGATTCTAGTCGAGGTTCTCAATTGGTGTTGTATGCGAATTTAACACCTGAAAAAGATAAGCAAAAAACTGCTTAAATATATGGGGCGAGAAAGGGATGCTAATAAGTATCCTTTTTTTAGACATAAAAAAACCAGCTTTCGCTGGATTCTTTATGACACCAATTTCTATACTAGAAAATGGTGCCCGGGGCCGGACTCGAACCGGCACGCTTTGTGGGCGGGGGATTTTAAATCCCCTGTGTCTACCTATTTCACCACCCGGGCTTTACCAAATTTGGAGGCGGAGGTCGGAATCGAACCGGCGTCCACGGAGTTGCAGTCCGCTGCATGACCACTCTGCCACCCCGCCTACATTTGGTGATGCACATATTAGCAACCTTTACAAAAAAAACAATACTGTTTTGAGATAAGATGAACATAAAAGCAACATCTAGAATAAATTTGTCCAAATAATCATGTATTATTGGCACATTAAATTCATGTCTACCTTGGAGATGTGCTGTGGCATTGGTTTTAGACGGTCGCGCATTAGCAAAGCAAATTGAAGAAAATTTGTCAGTACGTGTTGAAGCTTTAAAAGCTAAAACTGGTCGTACCCCAATTTTGGCGACTATTTTAGTTGGGGATGATGGCGCATCTGCAACTTATGTACGCATGAAAGGAAATGCTTGCCGTCGAGTAGGCATGGACTCTTTAAAAATTGAATTGCCACAAGAAACGACAACAGAACAATTATTAGCTGAAATTGAAAAACTTAATGCTAATCCAGATGTACACGGCATTCTTTTACAACATCCAGTTCCAGAGCAAATTGATGAGCGCGCATGTTTCGATGCTATCTCATTAGCTAAAGATGTTGATGGTGTAACCTGTCTTGGTTTTGGCCGTATGGCTATGGGCGAAGCTGCATATGGTTCAGCAACTCCTGCAGGCATTATGACCATTTTAAAAGAAAACAATATCGAAATTGCTGGTAAACATGCGGTTGTGGTTGGTCGTTCTGCAATTTTAGGCAAACCAATGGCAATGATGCTTTTGCAAGCCAATGCAACAGTAACGATTTGCCATTCACGCACACAAAACTTACCTGAGCTTGTGAAGCAAGCTGACATTATTGTGGGTGCAGTTGGTAAAGCTGAACTTATCCAAAAAGACTGGATTAAACAAGGTGCAGTGGTTGTAGATGCTGGTTTCCATCCTCGTGATGGCGGTGGTGTAGGTGATATTCAACTTCAAGGTATTGAAGAAATTGCTTCTGCTTATACACCAGTACCAGGTGGTGTTGGTCCAATGACCATTACAACTTTGATTCGTCAAACTGTAGAAGCTGCTGAAAAAGCTTTAGGTTAATTTGATTAACGCTAGGCTGTTATTTGATACGCGTAACCGTCATCCGCAATTGTTTGAGGCAGAAATACGTTAAAAATTTAATGTTTCTGCGATGCTTTCGATTCTAGAGAGTATCTGCCGAGTTTTGCGGATGACAATGGTTTTGCCTACTTTTCCCGAAAGAAAAGTAGGTCCAACCGAAGGTTATTCTAAAAATTCAAATCATAATGGAATGACTCTGTTATGCTTGTTATAAAAATGAATTAAAAGAAATCTGATGAGCTGCACCTTTCAATTGAACAAAGCCCCTGAACATTTACTTCAAGCACTAAATGAAGTTATTCCCAATTGTGAATTGATGGCACAACAGTTGCCTGAAACGCCTATTTCTTTATGGTTGATTCCACCAGTTTTTCCAACTGATCGCTTAGATGATGAAGTTATTCGTCGTATTTGGAATGATACGCCGTATTGGATTTTTTGTTGGGCATCTGGTTTGGCGATGGCGCAGTGGTTACTTGCAGAGCCGTACCATGTTAAGGATAAAGTTGTTTTGGATTTTGGAGCTGGTTCGGGTGTAGTTGCAATTGCTGCAAAAATGGCAGGAGCGAAACGAGTCATCTGCTGTGATATTGATCAAGTTAGTTTGAACGCTTGCCGCGAAAACGCTTTACTTAATAATGTTGAGCTAGAATATTTAGATGATTTATATAAGGCTGAGCAAGTTGATGTTTTGCTAGCAGCTGATGTTTTATATGATCAATGTAACCGCTTTTTCTTAGATGAATTTTTAAAGTTTGCACCAGAAGTCTGGGTGGCTGATAGTCGTGTTAAAAACTTTAGTCATCCCAAATATCAAAAGATTGACGAAAGAAGTGCTTCTACATGGCCTGATCTGGATGAAGCTAAAGAGTTTAGAAATGTAAGTTTTTATAAGACGCTGTAAAAGAACAGCGTCTTTTTTTATTTTATGAACAAGTATAACGAACAACTTTTAGTGTGCTTGGACGTGCTTCAAGCGCTTGGCGAGTCGCATAGTCTTCACCATTATTTAAGCTAGGTGTATTTGATAAGCCAAAAGAAGCACGAGTTTCGCCGAGTTGAATTCCATAATGCTCATCTTTCGCTGGATTAGGAATTTCATTGATACTCAAAATTGATAATTTATAAACTTTCTGAGCACCTAGCACATTCTGACAAGCGCGTTGTAATTTACGTTCATCGAGTTGCTGGTTATTACGACCCGCTAAAGTGTAAGCTAAAGTCGCCGAAGTTTTTGTTTGGTTTTCAATCTGGTATCCAGTTGAACCATTATATTGTCGAGGGGTAGTCTGACAAGCAGTTAAAACAAACATACTACTTAATGCCAAGCATAAAATACTTCTATTCATCAGTATCGTCCTTATTTTCTTATAGCTAGTATCTCATAAAATACAAAGGTTGTTGGGGCTTAATCGCATGATTTGAGCTAACATCGGCGAACGATATTAGCCCTTATTGATAAAATATTAGTGTTCTTTAATTTTTGAGTGATGCTTGGTATCTTTCATAAAAATATAAATAATCAGAGAAATGAAGATCATGATACTTACATAAATAAAGTACCAAGATTCATGCCCAGCTTCTTTAAAACTTAAAGCAAAGAACTCTGCTGTTCCGCCAAATAACGTATTGGCAATCGCGTAAGGTAATGCAACACCTAAAGCGCGAATGTGTGCAGGGAAGAGCTCAGCTTTAACTACAGCATTAATTGAAGTATAACCAGTCACCATTACGAGACCTCCAAAACATAACCAGAAAGCTGTCCAGTAGTTATGTGTATTTGCAAGTGCATCAAATAGAACGTATGTGAATAAAACACCTGTTATTCCGAAGAAAATCATAAGAGGTTTTCGGCCAATGCGATCGGATAAAGCACCTGCTACAGGCTGTAGACACATAAAAATAAATAGCGCTAAAGTTGTAATTTGAGTGGCTTCAGGTTTGGTGAATCCAGATGTGTTGACCAAATATTTTTGCAGATAAGTCGTGTAAGTATAAAAAGCTAAAGTCCCGCCAGCGGTTAAAAACAATACTGTGAAAGCTTCTTTAGGGTAATGTTTAAATAAAGCAAACATGCCTGATTTTGGCTGGTCTGTTTCTGCCTGAGCATTTTTAAAAGATTGAGTTTCTAATAGGCCACGTCGAATACGGAAAACTACAATAGCAAGTAAAGCTCCGATAAAGAATGGGATACGCCATCCCCAATCATGTAGTTGTTCTTCGGTTAATACCATTTGTAATATTAATAGAACACATAGGGCTGTGAGCTGGCCAGCAATCAATGTTACATATTGGAAGCTAGAGAAAAAACCACGTCGATTTCTTTCAGCCATTTCACTTAAATAGGTAGCACTAGCTCCATATTCTCCTCCTACACTTAAGCCTTGAATTAAACGAGCGACAACTAAAAGAAGAGGGGCAAATACACCAATACTTTCATAACTTGGTGTCACGGCAATAAGAAGAGAACCTATACACATTAAAGTGACGGAAAGGGTAAGACCCGCCTTACGTCCTTTACGGTCTGAATAGATACCCATAATCCATGCACCGATCGGGCGCATTAAAAAGCCTACAGCAAAAATTGCGGCCGCTTGAAGGAGTTGAGCCGTCTGGCTACCTTTTGGAAAAAAAGCATGAGCAAAATAGAGCGTGAAAGCTGCATATACATACCAGTCGTACCATTCAACAAGGTTACCGGCTGAACCGCCCAAAATTGATTTTAGACGAGTTTTTGTATCTAAATTAGAATGTGGAGTTGTTGCGGTAGAAGGTTGATCAACCATGAGTCGCTCCATGTTTCGCTTGGGTTGAATGCTAAAAAAGAGAAGATTTATTCCGTTTTTACATATTTTCTAGAGGAGTATTTCACTTTATTTTTTTTATGTCTGTAAAACAATGTTTATTATTTAAGCAAAGGAATAAGTTGAATATTTATGTGATTTCAAATTAGCCGATCAGCTCACTTTTATAATATTGAGGAGATCTTTGGCATATTATTTTTTTCCAAGTAGTAAAAATTGATAAAGAATGAGTAGAGTTTGGGCGAAGAAAACCTATACCCCTTAAAAATAATGATATATTCCAAAGAAAATTTTAAGTAAATATAGTTAGGCATGATGTCTTGGCATTGTGGACTAGATGTGTGTGAATAATGAAAGGGACATTCAGATGTCAAATTGCCCGAAAAAATATATTGTTGCTTTTGATCAGGGAACAACAAGCTCAAGAGCAATTGTTTTAGACCATGATGCTAATGTTGTCAGTATTGCTCAAAAAGAATTTACTCAGATTTATCCTCAGCCTGGCTGGGTTGAGCATGACCCTATGGAAATTTGGGCTACGCAAAGTGCTGTTTGGGTAGAAGCATTAGCTCAAGCAGGCATTAAGAGTGAACAAGTTGCAGCAATTGGGATTACCAATCAGCGGGAAACCACAGTTGTTTGGGATAAAAAAACGGGCAAGCCGATTTACAATGCGATTGTTTGGCAAAGTCGACAAACGACTGAGATATGCAATCAATTACACAAAGCAGGATGGCAAGAATACATAAGTAAAACAACGGGTTTAGTGATTGATCCGTATTTTTCGGCTACAAAAATTAAATGGATATTAGACCATGTTGAAGGAAGTCGTGAACGTGCTGAGCGAGGTGAATTATTGTTCGGTACGGTGGACACTTGGTTAATCTGGAAACTAACCAATGGCGCTGTTCATGTCACTGATTTTACCAATGCTTCAAGAACTATGCTTTTTGATATCGAAAAACTTGAATGGGATGAAAAACTTTTACAAGTTTTAGATATTCCTCGAGTAATGCTACCCGAAGTGCGTAGCTCATCTGAGGTTTATGGATATACACATACCATAAGTGGGCAAGAAGTTGGTATCCCCATTGCAGGAATCGCAGGTGATCAACAAGCCGCACTGTTTGGTCAAATGTGTGTTGAGTCTGGTCAGGCAAAAAATACCTACGGCACAGGCTGTTTTCTATTAATGAACACAGGTAAGAAGATTGTCCGGTCAGAACATGGATTACTAACTACTATTGCATGTGGTGCGAGTGGAGAGGTGAACTATGCCTTAGAGGGCGCCGTTTTTAATGGTGGTTCTTGCGTGCAGTGGTTACGCGATGAATTAAAAGTCATTAAGAATGCTAAAGACTCTGAGCTTTATGCAACACGTGTGAAAGACAGTAACGGTGTATATGTTGTACCTGCTTTTACAGGGTTAGGCGCACCATATTGGGACCCAACAGCGCGTGGAGCTATTTTTGGACTTACTCGTGGGGCTAGTATTGAACATATTATTCGTGCAACTTTAGAGTCTATTGCTTTTCAAACCCGAGATGTTTTGGATGCAATGCAGCAAGATGCAGAAGAAGAGCTCCGTACACTCCGTGTTGATGGGGGAGTAACGGGAAATAATTTCTTAATGCAATTTCAGGCTGATATTTTAGCGACACCAGTAGAACGTCCAATAATGAAAGAAACCACAGCTTTGGGGGCAGCTTTTCTTGCTGGACTGGCTACGGGTTTCTGGCAAGATCTACATGAGTTAAGAAATAAATCTGCCATAGAAAAGGTATTTGAGCCAAAAATGTCTTCTGAGCAATCTGAGATGATTTATAAGGGTTGGCTCAAGGCAGTTAAGCGTAGTCAAAGTTGGGCTGAGGATTAATTCGTTCTTTAACTGGTTGAATTCAATAGTAGGATAATTAATTAACGGTTAAACACTTAGTTATTTAAAATTGATTATTCTACTTTTTTGATTGTTGTTTCATCAATTTGATGTTTTAATTTTTATAAGATCAACAATAAAAAGAAAATGAAAAATGACAGTACAGCCTAATGATTATTCAAAAATATATGACATTGCCGTGATCGGTGGCGGTATTAATGGTGTTGGTATTGCTAATGATGCTGCAGGTCGTAGATTATCGGTATTTTTATGTGAAAAAGATGATTTAGCTAGTCACACCTCATCTGCGAGCAGCAAATTAATTCATGGTGGTCTGCGCTATTTAGAACATAAAGAATTTAGATTGGTTAGAGAAGCTCTAGCAGAGCGTGAAGTGCTGTTGGCTAAAGCTCCACATATTATTAAACCCATGCGCTTTATTATGCCTCATCGACCACATTTACGCCCTGCATGGTTAATTCGTGCTGGACTGTTTTTTTATGATCATTTGGGAAAACGAGAAAAACTATTAGGATCAAATCTGATTTACTTCAAAGAAGATAGTCCTTTAAAACCAGCTATCACACGTGGCTTTGAATATTCTGACTGTACTGTAGATGATGCACGTCTTGTGGTGTTAAATGCATTACAGGCCAAAGAGAAAGGTGCCAAAGTCGTAACCCGTACGCGTTGTATTAAAGCTTATAGGGAACAAGAGTTGTGGCATCTGGAGTTACAAAGCGGAGCAGAGTTTTATCAGGTACGTGCAAGAGCTTTAGTGAATGCAGCTGGTCCTTGGGTTGAAGAAATTATTAGTGAAAATCTGAAGCTAAAATCGCCCTATCGAATTCGGCTGATCCAAGGAAGTCATATTGTTGTGCCAAAATTATATGACTGTCATAAAGCCTTCATTATGCAAAACGAAGATCGACGCATCGTGTTTGCAATTCCATATTTAGAAAAATATACACTGATTGGTACGACAGATCAAGAATATATAGGTGATCCACAAAAGGTAGAGATCACAGAGGTAGAAATTGATTACCTCTTAACAGTGGCCAATTCACATTTTAAAAAGCAGTTAACTCGAACTGATATTGTAAGCCAGTACTCCGGTGTGCGTGCTTTATGTGATGATGAGTCTGATAATCCTTCAGCGATTACACGTGACTACACTTTGGCGCTACAAGCAGAAGAGAGAAAGGTGCCATTATTATCTGTGTTTGGTGGCAAGATCACAACTTACCGAAAATTAGCCGAAGCTGCTTTAGATCATCTGTCTGCATTTTTTAATGATATGGCAGAAGAGTGGACTGCAGATGAGCCATTACCTGGCGCTGAAAACTGGACAACCTTAGAGGATTTAACGCATCAGATTCAGTCACGTATAAGTGGAGTGTCTGAGTCACTTGCCAACCGTTGGGCGCATGCATATGGTACAAGAGTCTGGAATATGCTCCAAGAGAGAAATGCAGTAGAGCAATTAGGTCGGAATTTTGGACATGACTTATTTGAATGCGAAGTCAAATATTTATGTGAATATGAATGGGCAACTACTGCTGAGGATATATTGTGGCGTAGAACAAAACTAGGTCTGGCATTTGATGAAAAACAAGTAAAAGTATTAGAAGCTTATTTATCTGAGCGTCGACAAAAAGATGATGCCGCATAATAAAAAAGGTCGCATATAGCGACCTTTTTTATATATAGCAATTAGAAGCCAGTTTTTACAGCTTCAAGTAAAGCTGCTTGACGTTCTTTTAATGCTTTCGGTAAGCGATCACCGAGTTTATTAAATAAATCAGTGTGGCTTTCAATTTCAGTAATCCACTGATCTTTATCTTGAGCTGTGATTAGGTCAAATTCTTCTTTAGAGAATTCAGTACCTTCCCAGTTCAAGTCGTCATATGTTGGAACAAGACCAATTGGTGTTTCAACAGCGTTTGCACGACCTTCACAACGATCAATGATCCACTCAAGAACACGCATGTTTTGACCGAAACCAGGCCATACGAAGTTGCCTTCAGCATCACGACGGAACCAGTTTACATTGAAGATTTTTGGTAATTTATTACCAGCTGCTTCAGCTTTTGTGCTTACTTGTTGACCAAGGCTTAACCAGTGATCAAAGTAGTCAGCCATGTTATAGCCAGCAAATGGAAGCATCGCGAATGGGTCACGACGAACGATACCTTGTTGACCAACAGCAGCAGCAGTAGTTTCAGAACCCATAGTTGCCGCTTTATATACACCGTCAACCCAGTCGAAAGCTTCAGAAACTAAAGGAACCGTATCTGCACGGCGACCGCCGAAGATAAATGCAGAAATTGGAACGCCTGCTGGATTTTCCCAGTCAGCATCGATAGAAGGGCATTGACCAGCTGCAACAGTGAAGCGAGCATTTGGATGCGCTGCTTTTTCACCATTTACGTGAGGTTGACCTTTCCAGTTAGTTAAGTTTGTTGGAACTTCTTTAGAAAGACCTTCCCACCATACTTGACCATCTTCAGTTACCGCTACGTTTGTATAGATAACATCTTTATGAAGAGTTGCCATACAGTTCGGGTTAGTCTTGGTGTTTGTACCAGGAGCTACACCGAAGAAACCAGCTTCAGGGTTAATCGCATATAAACGACCATCTTCACCTGGTTTGATCCACGCAATATCGTCACCTACAGTTTCGATTTTCCAACCTTCATAACCTGCTGGTGGAATTAACATTGCAAAGTTTGTTTTACCACATGCAGACGGGAATGCTGCAGCGATGTAGTGTTTTTCACCTTGAGGGTTAGTCACACCAAGAATAAGCATGTGTTCAGCTAACCAACCTTGTTCGCGTCCCATGACAGAAGCGATACGAAGAGCTAAACATTTTTTGCCAAGTAATGCGTTACCGCCGTAACCAGAACCGAAAGACCAGATTTCACGAGTTTCTGGGTAATGAACGATATATTTTTCAGGGTTACATGGCCAAGCAACGTCTTTTTGGCCTTCAGCAAGTGGAGCACCTACTGTATGTACACAAGGAACAAACTCGCCGTCTGTACCTAATACGTCATAAACTGCTTTACCCATACGTGCCATTTTACGCATGCTAACAGCAACGTAAGGAGAGTCAGTTAACTCAATGCCGATATGAGCAATATGGCTACCTAAAGGACCCATTGAGAAAGGAACAACGTACATGGTACGGCCTTCCATTGAGCCTTCAAATAAACCATTTAATTTTTCACGCATAACAGCTGGGTTTTCCCAGTTGTTTGTCGCACCAGCATCTTCTTTATTTTGAGAGCAGATGTAAGTACGGTCTTCAACACGTGCAACGTCAGATGGGTCAGAATTTGCAAGATAAGAACCAGGATGTTTTTCTTGGTTTAATTTCTGCATGGTGCCGTTAGCGATCATCAAGTCGATTAGACGTTGATACTCTTCTTCGCTTCCGTCACACCATTCGATTTTTGCTGGTTTGGTTAAGTTTGCAATTTCTTCAACCCATGCAATAAGCTTAGGATGACGAACGAATTCTGGTGCGTTCACTGTGGTCATGGTGAGGCCTATTCAAAATATGTACAACGTACAAGTCATTCATTGAGAGGTACAATGAAAGATCAAATAAAAAAGTGGCTGTATTAAAGCACAAAATCATAAAAAAAATAAGACTAAAGACTAAGAAATAGATATTTTACTTTTTTATACTTTTCTTATTTAAATCATTAACTTATAGTTTTTTACAATATCTTATTCTCAATATTTTTATGTTGTATGTATGTTATTTATATTATTTATTTCATTAAAAATCAATATCTTGATTCTTATTTTTTTCTTGAGAATTATTATTGATTAAACAAATGATCTTCATTCAAAATTTACATAAAGAGACTTTTGTTAGGCGTTTTTATATACAATATTCAGGGTGAATCCCTCTAAGATAATAAAAATGCGGACTTTAAAACCTCTCTCTATCATTTATAACCAAAAGTCGGGTTTTCATGCGTCAAAACATGAAGATATGTATGAACAGTTAATGACCGTGTTCACCGAATTTGGTTTTGAAATACAAGTTTTTGAATTAGCGGAAGATGTTTCTTTTGATGATTTGATGAGTCAAGTGATTCATCGGCATAGCCAAAATGCAAACTTAGGTGTTGTTGTTGCAGCGGGTGGGGATGGAACATTAAATGCGGTAGCATCAAAACTTAGACATACTCATATCCCTATGGGAATTTTACCTTTGGGAACTTTTAATTATGTCGCTAAAGTTTTAGATATTCCCTTAGATTTGTTAGAAGCTGCTGAAGTCATCGCTACAGGTACACCACGCTCTGTACATATTGCGACAATTAATGACCATGTTTATTTAAATAATGCGAGTCTAGGACTTTATCCATTATTTATAAAGAAACGTGAGCTTTATAATAAATATTTAGGACGCTTACCTTTACATGCCTATACCTCAGCTCTGGATGTTTTATTAAGAGAAAATAAATCCATGAAACTTTCCGTCACAGTTGATGGGAAGAAATATCCAGTCAAAACCCCTCTAATTTTCTTTGGTAATAACCAGTTGCAGTTGTGTGATATGAAACTAAGAATTGCCGAATGTGCTGCACAAGGTCGGGTCGCTGGAGTGGTCATTACGAAAAGTGATAGGCTTAGTTTATTAAACATGTTGTGGCAGTGGATTCAAGGTAAAGTAGAAGAGACACAAGATGTTTATAGTTTTTGTGCAGATCATGTGGTCGTAGATTGTGCAAAAAGGTCAAAACTTACAGTAGCTTTAGATGGTGAAATATTAGAGATGAAAGCACCTTTAAATTTCTCTGTAGAAAAGAATGCTTTAAATATTATGGTGCCAAATGTTGTTACACCTATCTGATCTGCATTTTGGAACAGAAGTTGAGGCATGTTTAGATGCAATCCGACTTTTTTGCACTCAACATAAACCTGAAGTCATTGTGGTGAGTGGTGATATTACTCAACGTGCCCGATATCAACAGTTTTATAAATGCCGTCAGTTTTTAGATAGCCTTAATATTCCTTATCTTGTTGTGCCTGGTAATCACGATATTCCGTTGTACCATATCTGGAACCGTTTTTTCTCACCATTTACTCGCTACCAATATTTTTTTGGCCAGCTTGAACCAACTATAGAAACTGAACATTTTTATATTGTTGGGGTGAATAGTATTCGCCGTCGTTATCATACTCGTGGACATATTTCGATTGAGCAAATTCAAACTACATATGAGCGATTACAGCAAGCGCCAGCGGATAAAATCAAATTAGTTGTTTTCCATCAACCTTTTTATACTCCACCTGATGATGAGCATGGTATTAAAGATTGTCCTGTATTAGGAAAAATGGCACTCGAAAAATGGAGTACAACGGGACTATTTGGAATGTTACACGGGCATTTACATAAAACTGCTGTATATGATTTAACGCAAATTTATCAATTAAAGATAGATCATCCTATTTATGATATTCATGCAGGAACAGCAACTTCTAGCCGTTTGCATTATCATGTTCCAAATAGTTTTAATGTCATTTCAAATGAAGGAAAAATTAATCATTATTGGTTTAATTACGATTTAAAGATTTTTCAATTAATTTAATTTATAAAAATTATATAAGACATTTAACTTAAGAGTAGATTGATAAAATTTTATCCATTACAATGCCTAAGCTTTAAATTCTATATATGGGGAATAGGAAAACATTCTAAATGTTTTATCATTTTAAAAATAATATTAATGGATACATAAAAAATTTTTAACTATATAAAAAGCCGCGATTTAAAGTAGCTACAATAAGGGTTTAGTGTTTTATGATAGTTAATAATATTTAATTAAAATGAGTATCTATTTATCTTAATATTTTAGAATAACTTAATAATATTTAAAATTTCATGGTGGAAAAATGGTACAAGTATCATTAATGGCAAATAATGCTTCAAAAAATAATACAGTTGATATTAATGTAGGCCAGACAAAAAATATTGTAGTAAATCCTAAAGAAGTCGCAAAAATCGATATAAACCCAGAAAAAATTTCTTCAATAACAAGAGAAGGAAACAGTGCAATTGTTCATCTAAAAGATGGAACTGAAATTGTTTTAGAAAACTATTTTATTAGTGAAAACCCGCAAATTCTTTTAAATGAAGGGCAGAGTTATTGGGCTGCTAATCTGGGAGAAGATGCTAGCGGACAGACCACTGTTAATTATTTAGAATTAAAAGATACGCCAAAGCTTATTGATAGTCCATCTTCTGTACCCCTCTGGTCTTGGGTAGTCAGCGCTTTAGCAGGAGCAGGAACAATTGCTTTATTGTCTCGGAACGATTCTAAAGATACGACACCTCCTGAGCCAGGTACTTTGAATCTTAATAATTTTTTAGATTCTGGGGGATCAACTGCAGACCAGATTACTCAGGATAAAAACTTTAATTTAAAGCTTGAAGGACAGGAAAGTGGAAGCCGAGTAACATATTTGGTCTCTACCGATGATGGTAAGACTTGGCAAGAAACAACAGTAACTCAAAAAGATTTAGTGGATGGAAGTTATCTTTACAAAGCTGTAGTGACAGATCGAGCTGGAAATGCATCGGAAACTGCTATACAAAAAGTGGTTGTGGATACCACAGCGCCGCAAGCAGGTGAACTGACTTTATCTGCTTTGGCTGATACGGGTATTTCGGCAACTGATCAGATTACGCAAGATAAAAACTTCAATTTAAAGCTTGAAGGACAGGAAAGTGGCAGCCAAGTAACGTATTTAGTTTCTATCGATGATGGTAAAACTTGGCAGGAAACAACTGTTACTCAAAAAGATTTGGCGGATGGTGTTTACCAATATAAAGCAGTAGTAATCGACGTTGCAGGTAATACATCAGAAACCGCTATACAAAAAGTGGTTGTGGATACCACAGCGCCGCAAGCAGGTGAACTGACTTTATCTGCTTTGGCTGATACGGGTATTTCGGCAACTGATCAGATTACGCAAGATAAAATTTTTGATTTAAAGATTAGCGGACAAGAAGTAAATAGCCAAATCACTTATTGGATATCGAAAGATGATGGAAAGACGTGGCAGGAAACAACAGTAGCTCAAAAAGATTTAACCGATGGTGTTTACCAATATAAAGCTATAGTTACAGATATTGCAGGTAATACATCAGAAACCGCTATACAAAAAGTCGTTGTAGATACTACCGCACCACAAGCAGGTGAACTAACTTTATCTGATTTGAGTGATACAGGTGTTTCAGCAACCGATCAGATTACGCAAGATAAAATTTTTGATTTAAAGATTAGCGGACAAGAAGTAAATAGCCAAATCACTTATTGGATATCGAAAGATGATGGAAAGACGTGGCAGGAAACAACAGTAGCTCAAAAAGATTTAACCGATGGTGTTTACCAATATAAAGCTATAGTTACAGATATTGCAGGTAATACATCAGAAACCGCTATACAAAAAGTCGTTGTAGATACTACCGCACCACAAGCAGGTGAACTAACTTTATCTGATTTGAGTGATACAGGTGTTTCAGCAACCGATCAAATTACGCAAGATAATAATTTTACTTTGAAGCTAGCTCAACCGATTGTAATCGGAGAGCAAGCTGCTTTATTAGACCACTATGAAGTCTCTACCGATGAAGGAAAAACTTGGCAGGAGACAACAGCTGAACAAAAAGATTTAGCTGATGGTAGTTATCTCTATAAAGCCGTAGTAACGGATCTTGCAGGCAACACATCAGAAACTGGTGTGGAAAAGGTAATTATAGATAATTCCTTAAATATTGAATCAACTACAGTAACTGTAAAGTCGATTACTGAAGACAATACAATAAGCCTAGCTGAAAAAGATCAAGTTATTTCTATAAGACTGGAAGTAGATAATCTACCAACAGATTTAAATAGCTCACTGACATCAGTAAATACGACTCTAAACGATGTTGTGTATAACTTTCATTTTGATGAAGTTACCCAAGAGTGGGTTACTGAAATTCCAGCAGAGTTTTTGTGGTCAGAAGAATCGCAAACCAATATATCAATTGATATTAGTCTTACTGATCAAGCTGGCAATACAGCCATTATTAAACAGACCCAAAATTATAATGTAGATCATACTCCAAATTCGCCAACTCTAGATTCACTAACTTTCAATAATATAGATGGAGCTATCATTTCAGGTAGCGCATATAAAGGAAGTAAAGTTGATATTTACAATAAAAGTGGTGATTGGCTTGCAAGTACCATAACTAATGACGAAGGTAAATTTACTTTACAAGACCTTTCAATTAACTCAAATCAAGAAGTTTATGCTGTCGCTACTTATAATGGATACAGCAGTGAAAATTCGTCAATTGGCCAAGTTACTGAAGTTCCTGCAATTAGTATTACAAGAATTAGTCCAGAAGGTGTGATCACTGGTTATGCGACCGAAGGCAGTCATTTTATTGTAAAAGATCAGAATGGAAATATTCTGCAAGAGTTTAACTCCATTGCATTTGAGGGTTCAGGTATTACGCCTTTTAATGCAATGGCATTAGGTGAAGTCAGACCATTTACTTTGTCTCTCGACCAACCTTTGGAGGAAGGTACTCAAATTATTATTTCTACAGATAAAGATAATATTTCAGGCCATCCACAATATATTACTGCAGACTATACGCCCGCAGTATTTTTAGAAACTCCACAGTTTGATATCAGTGGTGAAACTTTATCAGTACATGTTAATGAGCCGAACAGCTTTATTCGTGCATTTTCTGGAGAGGGCAATTTAATTGCTACAGGTTTTACCGATGAACAAGGCTTTGCAAGTTTACAGGTGTTCCAATTTTTAAAAGAAGGTGAATCGGTTACCGTACAAGTAGTAGATAAAAATCAAAATACGAGTGAAGCCCTAATCGAAGTTCCAAACTTTGCTTATATTCCATATGTTGAACGTATTACACAAGAAGGCTTAATTTCTGGGTTTGCTGAAGATAATAGTACAGTAATCGTGCGTGATGCTGACGGTAATGAATTAGGAAAGGTTACATTAGGTGATGACAATAGTTGGAATGAATTTAGTCATTTTAGCTTGAGTGTAAACCGACCTTTAATTGATGGAGAGCAAATTTCCGTTCAAATTATTGATAATAAAGGGTTGATGAGTCCTGAGCAGAATATCATTGTAGATCTGACTCCTCCACCTGTTCCAACAGATTTAAATTTCAATGATGCTGGTGATTTAGTTTATGGCCATGCAGAACCTTTCTCTGAAATTTTAGTTAAAGATGGGCAAGGAAACATTCTTAATAAATGGTTCTGGAATAACTGGACTGATGAGAGTGGAAGTTTTTCGATAGAACTAGGTATATTTTTAACTAATGCTGAGACGGTTTATGTCACGGCTACCGATGTGAATGGAAATGTAAGTTTAGCAGCGCAGATACAGGCGCCTAATTATGCTTTTGCCCCCCATGTAGATAGCTTTACTTCGGACGGAGTGATAAGTGGACAAGCTGAAAATAATAGTACTCTTATTGTTAAAGATGCCAAAGGTGAAGTCGTAGCTGAAATTAAAGTCGGTGAAGATAACGGTTGGAATGGATCAAGTTATTTTAAACTCCAGCTTGACCGCCCTCTTGTTAATGGTGAGCAGTTTTTCTTATCAATTAAGGATGCTCGTGGGCAAGTAAGCACCGATACTGTAATTACCGCTGATACGGTTGCTCCTACACCAGCCAGCAATTTAGTTTTCTCAGAAGATGGTTCATATCTTACAGGCGTAGCAGAACTGAATACTACGATTCAGGTTTTTGATCATAATGGTCAGCTCGTGAATATATGGAATAACACCATAAACTCAGATGGTACATTTACTATTTTCTTAGGTAGCAATAATTTACATGGAGAGGCATTCACGGTCACAGTTAAAGACCAAGCTGGAAATGTGAGTGAAGCTGTTTCAATAAATGCTCCACTTGATGATATTGCACCGGATCCAATTAAAAATATTTTACTTGATGCAAACGGTCAAAACTTTACAGCACAAGCAGAAGCAAATAGTCAGATTGAAGTTTTTGATTCATTAGGTAATCAGACCGGTTGGGGCTCTACAGATAGTGCTGGTAATGTCTCAGGCTTTTTCAATCAAATCTATTTACATGGTGAAGAGCTTACTTTTGTTGTCATAGATCGAGTTGGTAACCGTGGTATCGAATTTAAGCAAAATGCTTTAATTGATACCATTGCACCAAATCCGATTGCAAATATCATCTTCAACGAAGATGGCCAAAGCTTTACAGCTCAGGCAGAAGCTGGAAGCTCTATTGAAATATTAGATCAGGCTGGAAATAAGATTACTACTAGTTATACCGATAGTTTAGGTAATGTATTTGGTTATTTCCCGCAAGTTTACTTACATGGTGAGGAACTTACTTTTGTTGTAGTTGACCGAGCGGGTAACCGTAGTGCAGAGGTCAAGCAGAGTGCTTTAACTGATGATATCGCACCAAATCCGATTGAAAATATTGCATTAGATATCAATGGACAGAGCTTTACAGCTCAGGCTGAAGCAAATAGTCAGATTGAAATTAAAAATACCAATGGTGACATTATTGGTTATGGATCAGCAGATAGCACAGGCAATGTTTCTGGTT
The DNA here is from genome assembly GCF_000581835.1 of Acinetobacter sp. 1542444. Lineage (NCBI taxonomy): Bacteria > Pseudomonadati > Pseudomonadota > Gammaproteobacteria > Moraxellales > Moraxellaceae > Acinetobacter > Acinetobacter sp. 1542444. The sequence continues at coordinate 44,313 of NZ_JEYA01000003.1, forward strand.
ACTTGTATCAGGTCTATTTACATGGCGAAGAGCTTACTTTTGTTGTCGTTGACCGAGCGGGTAACCGTAGTACAGAAGTTAAGCAGAATGCTTTGATTGATGAGATTGCACCAAATCCAATTGAAAATATTGTATTCGACTCAAACGGACAGAACTTTACGGCGCAAGCAGAAGCAAACACTCAAATTGAAGTCAAAAATGCAGCGGGTGAGGTCATAGGTTCAGGTTATGTAGATGGCGCTGGTAATGTGTCAGGTTATTTATATCAAGTCTATTTACATGGAGAAGAACTTACTTTTGTTGTAGTTGACCGAGCGGGTAACCGTAGTGCAGAGATCAAGCAAAACGCTTTAACTGATGATATTGCACCAAATTCAATTGAAAATATTGTACTTGATGCGAACGGACAGAACTTTACAGCTCAGGCAGAAGCAAACACTCAAATTGAAGTCAAAAATGCTGCTGGTGAGGTCATAGGATCTGGTTCAACCGATAGCATGGGGAATGTTTCAGGTTACTTATATCAAGTCTATTTACATGGAGAGGAACTCACTTTTGTTGTAGTTGACAAAGCGGGGAACCGCGGTACAGAGGTCAAGCAGAATGCCTTGATTGATGATATTGCTCCGAATGTGATTGAAAACATTATCTTTAATGAAAATGGTCAAAACTTTACAGCGCAAGCAGAAGCAAATAGCAAAGTTGAAGTTAAAAATACTGTGGGTGAGGTTGTAGGTTTTGGTTATGTGGATGGTGCTGGTAATGTCTCGGGTTACTTGAATCAAGTTTATTTAAAAGGTGAGGAGCTCGCTTTTGTTGTGATTGATCAAGCTGGTAATCGTAGCGTTGAAGTAAAACAAACAGCCTTTCTTGATAATACGGCACCAGAAAATGCGACTAATTTAGTATTTAGCGAAGATGGTTCATATCTAACTGGTATGGCTGAGCCCAATTCTACGATTCAAATATTTGATCAGAATGGTCAATTATTAAATCTTTGGAATAATAATGTTAATTGGGATGGAACATTTAACCTCTATTTAAATAGTAACTACATGCATGGAGAAGTATTTAAAGTAGTTGTAGTTGATCAGGCTGGTAATTTGAGTGACGGGGCTACTGTAAAAGCACCGCTTGATGATATTGCTCCTGTAGCTGCAAGTAATCTGGTCTTTAGTGAAGATGGTTCATCCCTTTCTGGTGTAGCTGAACCAAATACCTTCATCCAGATTTTTGATCAAAATGGTCAGCAGATGAATACGTGGAGTCATAGCGTAAATGCTGATGGTACATTCACTTTTTCTTTCGGTACTTACAATTTACATGGTGAAGAGTTTACAGTCATTGTTAAAGACCTTGCTGGAAATGTGAGTGAAGCTGTTTCAGTTAAGGCTCCATTTGATGATATTGTGCCAAATCCGATTAAAAATATTGTACTTGATGCGAATGGCCAAAGTTTTACGGCACAAGCAGAAGCAAATAGTCAGATTGAAATTTTTGACTCATTTGGTAGTCAGATAGGTTGGGGTTCTACCGATAGCACTGGTAATGTGACGGGTTACTTCTATCAAGTGTATTTACATGGAGAAGAATTAACGTTCGTTGTTATAGACCGAGTAGGTAACCGTAGTGATGAAATGAAGTTAAATGCTTTGATGGATACCATTGCACCAAAGCCGATTGAAAACATCATCTTTAATGAAAATGGGCAAAATTTTACAGCACAAGCAGAAGCAAATAGTTTTATTAGTGTCAAAAATGCTGCGGGTGAGTTTGTTGGCTATGGTTATGTCGATAGTACTGGTAATGTGTCAGGTCACTTCAATCAGGTTTATTTAAAAGGTGAGGAACTCACTTTTATTGTTATAGATAAAGCAGGTAATCAAAGTATTGAATTTAAGCAAAATGCTTTAACTGATGATATTGCACCAAATCCGATTGAAAACATCGTCTTAAATGAAAATGGTCAAAACTTTACAGCGCAAGCAGAAGCCGATAGCCGAATCGAAGTTAAAAATACTGCGGGTGAGGTCGTAGGTTCTGGTTATGTAGATAGTATTGGTAATGTGTCAGGTTCTTTTAATCAAGTCTATTTACATGGAGAAGAGCTTACTTTTGTTGTAGTTGACCGAGCAGGTAACCGCAGTACAGAGGTCAAGCAGAATGCTTTGATTGATGATATCTCGCCAAATCCGATTGAAAATATTGTGCTCGACTCAAACGGTCAAAACTTTACTGCGCAAGCAGAAGTAAATACTCGGATTGAAGTCAAAAATGCTACGGGTGAGGTTGTAGGCTATGGTTATGTAGATAGTACTGGTAACGTGTCAGGTTATTTTAATCAAGTCTATTTACATGGAGAAGAGCTTATATTTGTTGTAATTGATCAAGCAAGTAACCGAAGTATTGAGGTTAAACATAATGCTTTAATTGATGATGTTGCACCATCAGCTGCTTCAAATATTACATTAACCTCAGACGGATTGCTTTTTGGTGAGGCTGAGCCAAATGCAACGATTGAAATTATTGATCAATATGGTGCAGTTATCGCAACAACTTATGTTTGGTACGATGGCACATTTAATCAATGGATTAATCTGAGTCAATACCAGACACAAAACTTGAGTATTGTTGTCAAAGATATTGCTGGCAACCGAAGCGAAGTTGCTCATGAATTAGTACCAGTATTTACCAACTCACCAATTACTGCAACAGAGCTAAAACTGGATGTAGATGGTCATATTCTAACAGGAAAGGCAACAGCAGGAATGTCGATTGTTGTTACATCTACTGATAGTCAGATCATTAATGGAGGGTGGAATAATGTTGTGAATGAAGATGGTAGTTTTGCTATTCAGTTAATTGATTACTATCTACAGGGACAGACATTACAAGTTCGAGTTTATGACCAGAATACGAATCAATACAGCCTAATCTCTGAAATTATTGCGCCTTTAGACAATATTGCTCCAGTAATTAATGATGTGGTGATTAGTAATGACGGTTATGGTATTACCGGACAAACTGATTCAAAAGCAATCATTCAGGTAATGGATGCGGATGGAGATTTACGAGCAGAATTTCAAACGGATGAGACTGGATATTTTAACGCTAGTATTTATCCACCTATATTACGTGGAGAGCAGTTATTCATCACTGCGATAGATTTAGCCAAAAATATAAGTAAGCCATTTAATATTACTTTTAATGCAGATACTAATGCACCGCCATCAGCAGAGCATATTGTGGTATCTGAAAATGGTTTTTTTATTGAGGGAACTGCTTCGCTCAATAGTGAGGTGCGTATTTATGATGTGTATAGTAATTATATTGGTGGTGGTTCTGTAGATGAAACAGGGCATTTTAATATCCAGTTATACTCACCTCAGGCGAATGGGCAAACTTTACGCATTGTTGTGGAGCAAAATGGCTATCAAAGCGCTTACACCGAAATTACCGCACCCATAGACATCGTCGCGCCAAATGCAGCAACTCAGCTTGTTTTAGCAGATGGAAATGTACTTTCAGGACAAGCGGAAGCATATTCAACAGTTAATATTTTTGATGCTAATAATAATTTAGTTGGTCAGACTACTGTCGGAAGTGAAGGTAGTTTCTTAACTCAATTATGGTCACAATATTGGCATGGCGAAACATTGACGGTAAAAATAGTTGATGCCAATCAAAATGTGAGTATAGGTACAACGGTTGTTGCTATAAATGATACAACAGCACCGAAAGTGGTCACCCAGCTTGCCATAAATGAATGGGGTAATTGGCTGGTAGGGCATGCCGAAAGTAATGCTACTGTTGAAGTCACTTATTATTTTGCTGATCAAGAACCTTCTGTAACGAGTACTACGGTCATGGCAGATGGAACTTTCTCTACTTATGTGTATGGGACTGCAACGTCATTTGACCTTACCGTTATTGATCGTGCTGGAAATCGTAGTGAAACTATCAGTAAAGCAATTAATGATTTAACTACAATCACTGTTGATCAGTTTAAAGGTGATGCTACGGATAATACGTATGTAGTTGATCATATAAGTGATTTTGTTCAAGAGTATGGCGTTGCTACTGTTAATGTATTTCAAGATGTCTGGATAGATACAAGTCATTATGAGGAGCAATGGGTAGCTTCTGGTTATACTGATAACATATGGGTAGATACAAGCCATTTTGAGAATGTTTGGATTGACACAAGCTATTCCCAAGATATTTGGATTGATACAAGCTATTACCAAGATACATGGGTCGTTGATGGCGTAATAGATGTTTACATGGACTCAAATGGCATAAATTACTATTCAGATGATGGTTCGTATAATCAATATGTGAATACCTACTATGATTATAATTTAAATCAGTGGCAGGCAGGATATGAACTATCGGGTCCTAATACTGTAGAGGTTGGGCATCTTGAACAACAACTCGTTCAAGATGGGCACTATGAATCTCAATGGATTGAACAGGGTTATTATGAGCAACAATATGTGTTTGATGGTCATAATGAAGAGACTTGGGTAGATACGAGCCATTACGAAAACGTGTGGATTCAAAGTGGTTATTCAGAAACACAAATAGTTGGGTCTGAACTTAAAGATACGGATTTTGGTGGACACGATAAAATAGTTAGCTCTGTGAGTTATAGTCTGGTTGGATATTCTGATTGGTCGACAGGTCTAGAAAGCGGGCGTTATGTTGAAGATTTGGAGCTGGTTGGTTCTGCTCATTTAAATGCAACAGGCAATGCTTTAGATAATCTTTTAACAGGTAACTCTGGTAATAATGTTTTGAATGGGCGTGAAGGTAACGATACTTATATCACCAATGAAGGTACAGATACTATTCTGTTCCAATTGCTAAATAGCCAAGATGCGGCTGGCGGGAATGGACATGACACGGTGTTAGATTTTACTTTAGGTGATCTAAGAACTGATCTACAAGCTGACAAAATTGATTTAAGTGAATTATTAATTGACTATTCTAAAGACGTGAGCACATTAGCGAAATTTATTACTGTAGAGCAAGGTGCTGGAAACACGACTATTAGTCTTGACCGAGATGGCGAAGGTACAACGTTTAGTAGTGTGTCATTGATAACTTTAAATCAGGTGAATACAACATTAGATGAATTGTTGAATAATCAGCAACTCTTTGTTTAACATTAAAATTTATTTTTATAAAAGAGGCTGTGAAAATAGCCTCTTTTATTTTGTGCTTTAAATTTAATAAAAACTCTTCACAACCTGTTAAAAAATGACCAAAAAAGATAAGTTTTTTTTCATTTTCCCCTTGAAGCCTTTTTTTTCATCCCCACAAAAGTGACATCTAAATATTTTGTTATTGCTCTGGATTAAAGCAATAACGATTAATCAAAAAGACTTAGTCTGATGGAGTTAATTATGAGCAACATTCGTCCATTACATGATCGCGTTGTAATTCGTCGCGTAGAAGAAGAAACCAAAACTGCTGGTGGTATTTTACTTCCAGGTTCTGCTGCTGAAAAACCATCTCAAGGTGAAGTAATTGCAGTAGGTAATGGTCAAATCACTGAGAATGGCGTACGTGCTTTGGATGTTAAAGTTGGTGACAAAGTATTGTTTGGTACTTATGCAGGTACAACAGTGAAAGTAAGTGGTGAAGAACTCTTAATCATGAAAGAGTCAGACATTTTAGCTGTGTTGGAAGGCTAATCAATCCATAACTCAATTCATTATCAGATTCAGTATTTAAAAAGATTCGGAGTTTAATATGTCAGCTAAAGATGTAAAATTTGGTGATTCAGCTCGCTCAAAAATGATTGCAGGCGTAAACGTACTTGCAGATGCGGTTAAAGTGACTTTAGGCCCTAAAGGTCGTAACGTAGTTATTGACCGTTCTTTCGGTGCTCCGCACATCACTAAAGACGGCGTAACTGTTGCTAAAGAAATTTCATTAAAAGACAAGTTTGAAAACATGGGTGCTCAACTTGTTCGTGAAGTTTCTAGCAAAACTAACGATATCGCTGGTGACGGTACTACAACTGCAACTGTACTTGCTCAAGCAATTTTAAATGAAGGGATCAAATCTGTAACTGCAGGCATGAACCCAATGGATTTAAAACGTGGTATCGATATCGCAGTAAAAACTGTAGTTGAAAATATCCGTTCAAATGCAAAACCAGCTGATGATTTTAAAGCGATCGAGCAAGTAGGTTCTATCTCTGCTAACTCTGATACTACTGTTGGTAAACTTATCGCTCAAGCGATGGAAAAAGTAGGTAAAGAAGGCGTAATTACTGTAGAAGAAGGTTCTGGCTTCGAAGACGCGTTAGACGTTGTAGAAGGTATGCAGTTTGACCGTGGTTATATCTCTCCATACTTCGCAAACAAACAAGATACTTTAACTGCTGAACTTGAAAACCCGTTCATTCTTCTTGTAGACAAGAAAATCAGCAACATCCGTGAATTGATTTCTGTTTTAGAAGCAGTTGCAAAAACTGGTAAACCACTTCTTATCATCGCTGAAGATGTTGAAGGTGAAGCGCTTGCTACACTTGTTGTAAACAACATGCGCGGTATTATCAAAGTATGTGCTGTTAAAGCTCCTGGTTTCGGTGACCGTCGTAAAGCAATGCTTCAAGACATCGCAATCTTGACTGGTGCAACTGTTATTTCTGAAGAAGTTGGTATGTCTTTAGAGCAAGCAACTCTTCAAGATTTAGGTACTGCGCACAAAATCACTGTTTCTAAAGAAAACACTGTTATTGTTGATGGTGCTGGTGATGCTGCTGGTATTGCTGAGCGTGTTCAACAAATCCGTGCTCAAATTGAAGAATCTACTTCAGAATATGACCGTGAAAAATTACAAGAACGCGTTGCTAAATTAGCAGGCGGTGTTGCTGTAATTAAAATCGGTGCAGCAACTGAAGTTGAAATGAAAGAGAAGAAAGACCGTGTAGACGATGCGCTTCATGCAACTCGTGCAGCAGTTGAAGAAGGTGTTGTTGCTGGTGGTGGTGTTGCTCTAGTACGTGCGGTTAATGCATTAGATGGCTTAAAAGGCGCTAATGAAGACCAAACAGCAGGTATCAACATTTTACGTCGTGCGATCGAAGCTCCACTTCGTCAAATCGTTGCAAACGCTGGTGATGAGCCATCTGTAGTGATCAATGCAGTTAAAGGTGGTGAAGGTAACTTTGGTTACAACGCTGCAACTGGTGAATATGGCGATATGTTAGAAATGGGTATTCTTGACCCAGCTAAAGTAACTCGTTCTGCTCTTGAGCATGCAGCTTCTGTTGCTGGCTTAATGTTAACTACAGAATGTATGATTACTGACATTCCTGAAGATAAACCAGCTGTTCCAGATATGGGCGGTATGGGTGGTATGGGCGGCATGATGTAATAACGCATCAACGCTTTAACCAAAAAAATCCCTGCTTATGCAGGGATTTTTTTTATTTTTCACGTAATTTTAAGAAATAATTAAGTTCCATTATTTATATTAAAAACAGGAACAGCAGCTAGAAGTTCCTCTTTTGTTACAACCATGCTTATTTACTTGTAGGCATGGTTTTTTTTAGCCTAATAAAATAATTAACCATGTAATAGCAATGATAGAGAGTGCAACAAATTGGGCAGCACTTCCCATATCTTTTGCATTTTTAGAAAGCTGATGTTTTTCAAGAGAGACTCGGTCAACCACTGCCTCAATAGCAGAGTTGAATAGCTCAACGATCATTGCAAAAAGACATACAATAATTAGTAACACATGCTCACTACGGCTCACATCAAGAAAAAAACTAACCGGAATCAAAATAATGTTAATCAAAACAATTTGGCGAAAAGCTGCCTCATTTTTATAAGCTGCTTTAAATCCTGAAATAGAGTAGCCCGTTGCATTTAATATGCGCTTAAGACCGCTTTTACCCTTATAGGGAGAATAGCTATTCATATACTTATATTTCTGACACTTTTCATGCATTATATAATTTGGGTCTTAAAAAATTATTAAATCTTTTTTAAAGATTTCGACTTTATAACTCAATAGAGAAGAAAAGATGAAAAAATTATGTGTAGCGTTGGGCCTTGCAATTGGAAGCATCCATGCAAGTTATGCTGAGCCAACAGCAACCCCGCAAGTACCAGGATATTATCACCATCAATTTGGAAACTACCGCGTAACTTCTTTGCTTGATGGTACGATTTATTTAAATCCTGATTTATTCAAAAACTTAAATCAGGCTCAGAAAACTAAAATCTTAACGAAATATGCTGCTGTTAATGAGAAAGGGATTCAAACCTCGGTAAATGCATTTTTAGTTGATGATGGAAAAAGCTTAACGCTTGTAGACAGTGGTGCAGCAAGTTGTTTTGGCCCGCAACTTGGCTCGATTGCAAAAAATATTGAATTGGCTGGTTATAAGCTTGCTGATGTAAAAACTGTTTTACTTACTCATCTACACCCAGACCATGTGTGCGGTATTGCTCAAAATGGAAAAGCTGTATTTCCAAATGCAACTGTATATGCACATGAGCGTGAAGCTGATTACTGGTTAAATCCAGCTTCTGAAAAAACAGTGCCAGCAGACAAAAAAGAAAATTATTTAGGTACTGTTAAAAACGTAAAAACTGCTCTTGCTCCATACCAAGCAAAAAAAGCATTCAAGACATTTAAAGACGGCGATGTCATTCAAGGTTTTGAGGTAATCGATACTCGTGGTCATACACCAGGTCATCATAGCTTCCGCTTAAAAAGTAATGATCAGCAAATCATTTTTGTTGGAGACATTGTCCACTCACATTCATTGCAATTTGATGCTCCAAAAACTGGGGTAGATTTTGATGTGAATTCTGAGCAGGCGATTAATACACGTTTAAAAATGTTTGCTGAAATTTCAAATAAGCAACAATGGGTTGCCGCACCACATTTACCATTTCCGGGCATTGGCCATGTTTATAAAGTAAATGCTGAGCAATATCAGTGGATCCCACTTTATTTTGATAATGTTGTAGAGAAATAAAAAAAACAGGGCATTTATTGCCCTGTTTTTTGTTAGAAACTTTATTCATTTTGCAGCTTTTTCAAAATTAATAACGGCTTCACGGCCAAGTGCTGGGTCATCTGTAAAGACACCATCAACACCAGCTTTAAAATAGGCTTCAAACTCTTTTAAAGCACCAGATGGACAGCGCTCCGCTGGTTTATCTTGACTGCACTTTAAATGTGTTGGTAAATAATAATTTTCTGGGCGGAAAGTATAAGGATGTACTTTTAACCCAGCTGTATGTGCATCAGTGATAAACGAAGTTGTTTGAACTGAGCCACTGTCATTAAAGTTAAGAATATAGCCTTTACTTGGTCCTACACCGTTTGCATATTTAGCTACGTCTTTTAAGCCTTCTGCTGTGGCTAAATCAGCATAAGTTTTAGTTTCACCAGATTCAACGAAGTCGGCTGGTTGAGAGGTTTTAGCGTCATATAATTGAATAATTTGTGCATGTTTAATCGTTTTATGAAGGTCGAGCTGATCTTTTAAATATTTTAGATTACTCACTTCAAAAGACTGTAAATAGACAGGTGCAATATCACGTGTATATTCGTATTTGGCTAAGGTTTTAAGAAGGGTATCTTCCATTGCCAGTTTCTGGTTTTTAAAGTAAGTCGGATGTTTGGTTTCAATATATAAACCAATAATTTTTCCCGTTTTCTTATAATTTGCTTCAGCCAGTTCAATCACTTGCTCTAGAGTCGGGACAGGGTAAAGGTCATTATAGGCTGTGTTTGCTGGTCGGAACTCTGGAATGCGTTCACGCGCTTTAAGCTGCTGTAATTCACTTAAAGTGAAATCTTCTGTAAACCAGCCTGTTAAGTCTTTACCATCAATATTTTTTGTTGTTTTACGATCTGCAAACTGGCTTAAAGTGCTTACATTGGTTGTTCCACGAATCTCATTTTCATGGCGAGTAACCAATACGCCATCTTTTGTAGAGACTAGATCAGGTTCAATGAAATCTGCGCCATCATCAATCGCTTTTTGATATGAAGCTAACGTATGTTCAGGACGTAAAGCGCTCGCGCCGCGGTGTCCTACCACTAAAATTTTAGGAAGTTGATATTCTGGTGTGGTTGGCGAGTTTTCAGTTTTATCGTCATCATTACAACCAACCAAGCTAATTAAACTTAAGCATAAAAGTGCTCTTTTAGACATAATTCTACTCATATTGTTTTAGTCGAAACGTATTTAGTCTGATGATTGAACTTGACGTGATCATGAAGAATTCATGAATTTTCAGTGACACTTATTAAAACCTTGTTTATGGGTTTGTAGGAAATGCCAGTTCTTGCTTTGTTTTTGTTCTAATTGCATTTATTGTGTTAATTCTACTTGTCTTTTTTATATCGCTCGTTGATGATCAAGAGGGCAAATTTGGTATTGCCATCTGTTAATTGACGACCTAATTCTGAGCAGCCATGCTATCTAAATTTTTTATTCAGCGTCCCATTTTTGCCAGTGTACTCGCAATTATTGTTATGGCATTTGGTATTTTCTCGGTGCTGAATTTACCCGTAGAGCGCTATCCTGATATTGCCCCTCCTAAAATTACAGTCTCGGCAAGTTATAGCGGTGCGGATGCACAAACGGTTGAGCAAAGTGTTACTCAGATTTTAGAACAACAAATACAAGGTATTGATAATTTACTTTATTTCAGCTCTACCAGTGATTCATCAGGACGTAGCCGAATTACCATTAGTTTTGATAATGGAACAAATCCAGATACAGCACAGGTCCAAGTACAAAATAGTATTAGTGGTGTCATAAGACGTTTACCCGATGAAGTACAACGCCAAGGGGTGACCGTGAGTAAGTCACTCGGCGATACTTTTATGGTGGTAGGCTTATATGACTCAACTGGTAAATCGGGCAATATTGAGCTATCGGACTATTTAACTACGCATGTGGTAGATGACCTGAACCGTATTGAAGGGGTGGGTGAGTCTGATGTTTTCGGTTCGCAATATGCGATGCGAATTTGGCTAAATCCAGAGAAATTAAAACAATATAATTTAATGCCAAGTGATGTAGCGAATGCAATTACTGCTCAAAATACACAAGTTGCCGCAGGTGCAATCGGTGATTTACCTGTTATTGATGGACAATATTTAAATACTAAAGTTACAGCTGGTTCTCGACTAAAAACAGTCGAAGATTTTAAAAATATTGTAGTGAAATCAAATCAAACAGCGAGTTATGTCTATTTAAAAGATATTGCTAGAGTTGAGTTGGGTGCAGAAAACTATCAGTCTTTTAATACCATTAATGGTTATCCTGCCGCAGGTTTAGGTATTTCACTGTCTTCGGGTGCAAATGCCATTCAGACCTCTAAACTCATTCATCAAACTCTAGATCAACTTACAACTAAATTACCTGCGGGTTATAAAATTGTTTATCCACGTGATAACACGCCTTTTGTTCAAGAGTCGATTAAGGAAGTCGTAAAGACCCTTATTGAAGCGATTATTTTAGTTATTTTGGTAATGTTCCTATTTTTGCAAAGCTGGCGCGCTACACTCATTCCGAGTATTACCGTTCCGGTTGTTATTTTAGGAACTTTTGCTGTTTTATATGTACTCGGTTTTAGTATTAACACCTTAACGCTGTTTGCATTGGTGCTCGCCATTGGTTTGCTAGTCGATGATGCGATTGTGGTGGTTGAGAATGTTGAACGGCTCATGCATGAACAGCATTTAACGCCGAAAGAAGCAGCCATTGAGTCGATGGGAGAAATTAGTGGAGCCTTAGTCGGAATTACATTGGTTTTAACTGCTGTTTTTATTCCAATGTCGTTTTTAGGTGGTTCAATTGGCGTGATTTACCGTCAGTTTTCCATTACATTAGTTGCAGCTATGGCGTTATCACTCGTTGTGGCATTAGTCTTAACACCCGCTTTATGTGCCTTAATTTTAAAACCGAATCCAGAGCCTATGCGCTGGGCAGTTTGGTTTAATAAAAAAATTGATCAACTTAAAAATCAATATATCAAAATCGTTCAAACAAGCATCCGTTACAGTAAATCAGTTATCGTGATTTTTGTGGCTTTGATTGCAGTTTTTGCACTGTTCTATAGTGGTTTAAAAAGTGGATTTATTCCTAAAGAAGACCAAGGCATTTTAAGTGTTCAAATTAAACTTGTTGATAGCGCTCCAATCTCGCAAAGTCAGAAAATTGGAGAACAAGTCCGCCAATATTTCTTAACTCAAGAAGATAAGAATGTGGATTTGGTTTTGATCCGCTATGGCCGAAATTATTCTGGTACAGGCCAGAACTTGGCTCAAGGCTTTATTGCCTTAAAACCTTGGGATGTGCGTACTGGAAAAGAAAATTCAGCTGACGCTATACAAAAGCGTGCGATGAAATATTTTAGTCAATTTAGGAATGCACAAATTAATGTGACATTACCTGCTTCGGTCAATGGTTTGGGTCAAACAGATGGTCTGGATTTATGGATTCAAGATTTAAATGGTCAAGGGCAAGATTTTCTAGATAACACCTTCCGCCAGTTGCAAACACAGAGCAAAAACTATTCAAGTTTTGAAAACTTTGATAAGCAATCTACTAACAGTAAAGCAAACCTCAATATCAAAATTGACCAGAAACAAGCATTAGCAAATGGATTAGAGCTTCCTGCGATTAACAACACTTTGTCGAGTGCGTGGGGTGGAACGTATGTGAATGACTTTATTGACCGTGGTCGTATCAAGCGTGTCATGATCCAAGGTGATGCCCAGTTCAGATCAAAACCGGAAGATTTATATAATTGGTCTGTACGTAATAACCAAAATGAAATGGTACCTTTTAGCTCATTTGCTAACTTCAGTTGGGGCGGTGCTCCTGAAATTGTAAAACGTTATATGGGGTATAGTGCCTTACAGCTTCAAGCAGATGTTGCAAGTGGCAGCAGTTCAGGTCAGGCAATGAAAGATGTTGAACAACTCGTAAATCAGCAAAAGGATGTTGGCTTGGCATGGACAGGTTTATCTTTTGAAGAACAGAAGTCGACAAATCAGGCCGTCTGGTTATATTTAATTTCGGCAGGCTTTATTTTCCTATGTTTAGCCGCACTCTATGAAAGCTTAAGCATTCCTGCAGCCGTGATGACCTCTATTCCGCTAGGGGTCGGAGGAAGTGTCATTTTCTCTTATATTTTTGGCCTCCCAAATGATGTGTATTTCCAAATTGCACTGTTAACCACAATTGGATTGTCTTGTAAAAATGCAATTTTAATTGTTGAGTTCGCCGCCTTGGCTCAAGAAAAAGGGAAGAATGCAATTGAAGCAGCTTTAGAAGGCGCGAGCTTACGTTTAAGACCGATTTTAATGACTTCTTTGGCTTTTGGTGCAGGTGTGATTCCTCTTGTCTTTGCGCAAGGGGCAGGGGCTGTAAGCCGTCAAGAAATCGGTATTAGTATTTTAGGTGGCGTAATGTTTGGTACAGTACTGGTTCTTTTCTTTATTCCAGTCATGTACGTGTTGCTGCGTTCCTTGTTTAGATCGAAAGCTACTCGTTAAGTAAATAATTTAAAAACAGGTATTAAATCAAGTATATTAAGATTAACTACTCTTCATATATTTGATTTAAATGCCTCAAGAAAAAAAATTAACAGAGCAACAGGTCATCGCACTAGAACGAGATCTGGCCAAGTTTGCAACCATGATGGACAGTGCGGTTCGCATTCCTTTTACAAAGCAGGGCATTGGTGCCGATGCTGCGCTGAGTACGATTCCAATTGCAGGTGATGTCGCTGGTTTCGCATTGACCTGTTATGCCATCTATAAAGCCAAACAAATTGGTGTGCCTCAGCATAAGTTGACTCCAGTCATCAAACTAGCAGTTGTAGATGCTGTAGTCGGGTTTGTTCCTGTGGCTGGGACTATTTTTGATATTTTTATAAGACCCAGTCGAAAAGCACTAGATGTAGTTCATACGCATATACGCGAAGAATATGCGATTCAGAGTGATATTCATGTCGTTCATCCATACTTACATGAAAAACTCGAAAAGAAGCAGCAGCATTCAGCTTTCTGGCGAAATCCTGTTGTCAGTTGGTTATGGTTGCATATTCCCGATTTAGTAGGTGCATTAGTACTGCTTTTAATTGGCTTAGCTGTTTGGTGGGGCGCAAGCTATCTTTGGAGTCTCTATCAAACCATGTAATAAAAAATAAAGCCTCCATTTGGAGGCTTTATTTTTACATTAAACGTTTTATGGGCAATCTAATTGATGTAAAGCTGCCACACGTTGTTCAATTGTTGGGTGGGTTTGGAACAAAGCAGCTAAGCTGAAACCTTGTTCTTTACCTTCCGCAATTGCGAAGGCTTTCATTTCTTTTGGCATTTGATCTGGCATTTCCGTCTCAGCTTGGAGACGTAATAATGCAGAAATCATTGCTTGTTTACCTGCTAAACGTGCACCTGCTTCATCAGCACGGTATTCACGATAACGAGAGAACCACATCACAATGGCAGAAGCGAGAATACCAAAGACGATATCCAATACCATGGTAATAATGAAGTAACCCATACCAGGGGCTTCATCGTCTTGACGACCAAAGACATTACGGTCAATAAAGTCACCAACGACACGAGCAAAGAACATAACAAAGGCGTTCACAACACCTTGGATGAGCGCTAGGGTAACCATGTCACCATTCGCAACGTGACCAATCTCGTGCGCAAGCACTGCACGTAGTTCATCTTTGTTCATACGTTCAAGTAGACCAGATGAAACGGCAACTAAGGCATCATTTTTGTTCCAGCCTGTTGCAAAGGCATTGGATTGATATGATGGAAAAATACCAACCTCTGGCATGTTGATACCAGCACGTTGAGAAAGTTCAGCGACTGTTTGCAATAACCAGCTTTCAGCTTGGTTACGAGGAGCATTCGGGTCGATCAGTTCTGTACCGGTCGTTTTCTTAGCCATCCATTTTGACATGAATAACGAGATTAAAGATCCCACCATACCAAACACAAAACAGATCACTAAAAGGTTGCCTAGATTCAAGCCACCCGCGCCATGGTAACTACCGACACCGAAGAGTGACAAAATAATGCCAGCTACAACCAGTACCGCGAGGTTGGTAAGCAAAAACAAACCAATCCGCATCATTGAGAAAATCCTCTTATAAATAAAATGTTATCTGATTTACAAATTCGAAATCATGAAGCTAATATGCGGGGCTTGGGGGAAAAATTCAAGAAAAAAATAAGGAATTGATACATTCTTTCATTTAGCAGAATGTGCCTAAATTTAAAGAATAATTGGCTAAGTTCGTCAAAATGGTAAAGATCAGGTAATAGATCATTACAATTTAAAACATCTGAACTTACCTAAATAGAACTGCGAGCCACCGTTCTTCTTTACTGTTTATTCAATTCGTATATGGGCAATTGCGGTGGCATTATTGGTGACATAAGTGCCTGTTGGTGCGTCGGTATAGGTACCGTCAGGTAAAGTCACGATTTGACGAGAAGATGAATATTTAGGTGATTGAGTCGTGATTTGAGCTGTTGTGTTTTCTGCCAAATTAGACGGATGTGAAACGGTTTGTACTGAAGCATTGGTAAAAGATGAAAAACCTGAACCTGATGCATATAGGTTTTGGTATCGACTTGTTACACGGCGCACATAATCTTGTGTTTCACGGAAAGGGGGAATACCGCCATATTTGTCGACATTACCTTCACCGGCATTGTAAGCCGCAAGCGCCATTTGCGTATTTCCATTAAAACGCTTGAGTAACCAGCTTAAATATTTAGCACCTGCAAAAATATTTTGTTGCGGGTCATAGGCGTTAGAGACATTAAAACGACGGGCAGTCGCAGGCATGAGCTGCATTAAGCCTTGAGCACCTACTGGCGAACGAGCTCTTACGTTAAATCCTGACTCGGTGTGCATAACGGCTTTAATTAGACCTTCTGAAACACCATGTTGTTGTGCAGCTTGTCTAATAATGTGGTCGAAAGCATTTTTATTCTTATTGTAGCTTGACAAAACAGAAGCTTCTGATGCTCCCCAGTTTGTATAACTGTGAATATTACTATCAGGATAATAGGTCACTTTTACTTTTTTAAGAGAGTGGTCATAGCTTTTTCGGTTGGTGAGTAATGTACTACCGTTTTTATCTTGGTAAATATACATTTGACCCGCTAAACTCGAAGTTGTGCCGACCGTAAAAGTGGTCATCCCCAGCAAACAAGAAACAAGAAATTGAACCGAATTTTTCATTTTATGTTATTCACAATTTTTAGGTACTCAAAACTTGGAAAAGAGTTTATCAAAAAATATTACTTAAAGAAGATTTGTGTAATTTTTTTTATTTCGACTCTTTCAAAAAATCAAGCTGATTTGTTCGAATGCTCATCAAAAAAAATTAAAAAATTTTTTTAAAATGATTCTATTGACATGGTTAACATGTTGATTATTAATAATAAAAAACATTGGTTAAAAAATGATCAATTTAAATAAAACCCTTAACAGAAGGCCAAAACAGTTTGTCAAGTAGGAAGAAATCCACAATTTTATCCACAGGTTTTGTGGAAAACTGTGGAAAAGTCCAAAAAGTAAGCATTTTGCACAAATTTTGAACGCTTCAGTCAAAATAGAGCATGTGTTTTGCATCATGCACGAGCAATGTGACGACTTCAAGAATTGAAACTATTCTTTTGATGCGATTCTCTTCTGAATCATATAAAATTGCGCGGTATTTTTATTTATGGGTATATCTCGTCTATGTACGCGCCAGTTGAGTCCAATCAGGGATTTAATTTTAAGCCTGAACTTCCAACAAGCTCGGCCTATTACCGTTTGCTCAAGAAGCTTCGCCGTCAAGTTGGGCATGCTATTCGTGACTTCAATATGATTGAAGATGGCGATAAGGTCATGGTGTGTGTGTCTGGTGGTAAAGACAGTTATACCTTGCTCGATATTTTGTTGCAGTTTAAGCGTATTGCACCAATCAATTTTGAGGTGGTTGCGGTTAACCTTGACCAAAAGCAACCAGGCTTTCCTGAAGATGTTTTGCCTCGTTATATGGAAGAGAACAACATTCCATATTACATTTTAGAAAAAGACACCTATACCATTACTAAACGCTTAACACCTGAAGGTAAAACCTACTGTGCAGTGTGTTCACGTTTACGCCGTGGTTCTTTATATGGCTTTGCACAAGAGATTGGTGCTACTAAAGTTGCTTTAGGTCATCACCGTGATGATATCATTGCAACATTCTTCTTGAATTTGTTCCATGGCGGTAGCTTAAAGGCGATGCCTCCAAAGCTTTTATCGTCAGATAAAAAGAACATTTTGATTCGTCCTTTGGCATATGTTGAAGAAAAAGACATTATTAAATATGCCGAGATTCGTCAGTTCCCAATCATTCCATGTAACCTTTGTGGTTCGCAGGAAAACCTACAGCGTGCCATGCTTAATGAAATGCTACGTGAATGGGATAAACAATATCCGAAGCGCTTACACAGCATTTTCGGAGCATTACAAAACGTATCTCCGTCTCAGTTAGCTGACCGCGAATTGTTTGATTTCGAAGCCCTAGATTCTCAGCGCGAGTTGGATATTAAAGATCCAGAAGAACTTAAGAACCGTTTAGATGTAGTGAACTTAAGCTTTGCTGCTGAATAAACGCTAGCATAAAGAATGTTAAAGGCACTTTATAAACAAGTGCCTTTAATGTATCAAAATACTAAAAAATGAATGTTCCGTACAAAAAGTCATAGCCCAAAATTTAAATTACATGCTATAACAAGCCACAAGCAGAATTGCTTCACATGATGTTGTCTGGATAGACAACCAGAGAAATTGAACAAATAAATTTGAGGAAGAATCATGCCTGCATTTTTAACTGAAGATTGGTTTGCGACTGTCGAAAAATTAACTGCTGAAGCAGGTGATCTTAATTTGCCGCCCGCTCTTGCGAACTTGGCAATTAATTTAGTAGTTACAGATGCTTCTGGAAATACCGAATTAGCTTTAGATGGGGGTAAAATCCAAAAAGGTTTGTCTTCAAATGCCAAAACAACTTTAAATATGGATGCTGAGACTTTACGTAAAGTATTTTTAGAGTTTGATATGGCTGCTGCTATGCAGGCATTCATGACTGGTAAAATTAAAGTTCAAGGCGACATGTCTCAATTAATGGCTTTACAAACAGCTAAGCCAAGCCAAGAACAAAAAGATTTGTTTAAGAAAGTATTAGAGCATACTGCTTAAACTTAAAAGAATTCATATAAAAAGCTTACCCAAAGAGGTAAGCTTTTTATATGTACAAACAATGAATTTATCAACTTTTAAAAATAAAAATTAGATATTGATTCTTGTTTGCGCCGTTTTGATATGTTCAAGATAAGCACGGATACGAGTGACATATTGAACTGCTTGCTTATATCGACCATTTCGCGTTTTATTGCTTTGCAAATAGTCATAGAGATTGACCCATTTATTCGGATCTTTCCCTTGAGATTGCAAGCGCTTTTGAATCTGACTTACCGCACCCGGTCCCATATTATAGGCCACAAGCGCATACCAGTTCCGATCAGGGAACGGAATATTATCAAATTCAGTTAGCATCAGATCGTAATACTTCGCGCCGCCCTGAATACTCTGAGCAGGATCGCTACGATTGCTTACACCCATTGCTCGAGCAGTGCTATTGGTTAGCATCATTAAGCCACGCACACCTGTGGGAGAAACAGATTCTGGCTTTAAATATGATTCTTGATAACCAATTGCAGCAAGTAAATGCCAATCTAGATCATACTTCGCTGCGCTTTGCTTAAAGCTCGCTTTGTAAATCGGTAAACGCGTGCTTAAGTCACGTTGAATGGTTGACCATGCTTCTGGTTTCACCACATTGCGGTTATAAAAAGAGGCAAGCTGCTCGGTCACACCATTTTGCTTACTTTGGCATACAAAGCCGCTGGCGGTCTGTGTGAGTGGGTCATCAGCCTGTTTAAATACCCAACTCAACTCAGGATTTAAGCCATTTTTCTGCAAATTTGCTGTGTCACCACAACTTGCAGAAAACGACATTAAACCTTTGTTTTCGATTGTGCTTAAACCTGCTGTAGTCATCGCAAAGTTTGCTTTACCTTGCTGAACCCATCTAAGTGCAGTGGCATTGTCTGGCACGATTTTAAAGTCCAGCTTTACATTTAGGTTCTGTGCATAGTTACGTGCTAAGTCGTAACCAAAACCGTGTAAAAACTGATCTTCTTTGAAAACGGTTGTCGGGCTTTCTACCGCAACAACAGTTAAAGTGTTTGTGTTAACTACAGTATTGTACTGTAGGGTTTTTCCTGCATTAAGACTATGAAATGGGAGAAATATAGTACTGAGTGCAAGAGCTTTTAACGGGAGAGAAGAAAATAAAGAGTTAAGGCAAAGCCTCGACCCAGAACTTGAATTACTGTGCATGTTGTCTCCGCTACAGATAATTTATGCCCTAAAAGTCAGACAAAAAGCTGCCATAACTTCTAAAAGTTGATAAATTCAATAAGGGGTGGGCAGTCATGACGTCATTCAAAATGACATGAAATGAAAAAAACAAACTGTGTAGAAAATCTACATAGTTTTCGAGTGGGTTAAAAAATGCTCAACATTTAAACTGCGCGCATCATAATATTGAAAAAAAGTAATGTCAAATTTTGTACAATTAAAACTTCGATATATCATCATAAACACATGAATTTCTTAAGGAAGAAAATTTATACACTTCTGATGTGAGAAAATAGGGTATAAAATGCTACATTTTGTAGCCATCGTGTTAGTACAACGTGAAATTTGATTTAGATACTAGGTAAATTGATATAAGTTAAATAATTGAAAATATAAAATAATTTAGTTTTGTTCTAATAAATTTAATTTGTTTATAATTAAATTGAAGTTAAAAGATACTTGTTAAAAAAGTATCTTTTAACTATGGTAATATTTTTATAAGTTATTTTTCATTAAATCTTCCATAACATTACACCGGTCTGATAACCTGCTCCTAAAGACCAAAAAACAATAATATCGCCTTTATTTATAAGTGATTTTTCTAAACGTTTTTTATAGGCAATAAAAAAACTACTTACTCCTGTATACCCATATTGATCTCCAATATATTCAATTTTTTCAGTAGGTATATTGATTTTATCCTGAAGAATGTCAATATTAGATTTTGTAAATTGAGATAATAAAAAACAAGATATGTCTTCAATTTTTAAATTATTTTTCTTTAATAACTTTTCTAACGCGTCCGCAGCAAATTCCACGCTTTCTAAACCAGTAAATGGTGCCCAATGAATTTTTTGTTCCTTACTATGGTAATTCGTTAAACCATGAGGAGGAAAAACAATAGTTTTACAAAAACTACTATCTGTCTGATACATCCTGTCAATAATGCCTGAATCACCAGTATTTTTTTCAAGTATTATGGCTGCTGCTGCATCTCCTACAATTGTTGAAGGAATTGGTTGCTTTTCATCTCCGAGCATTGTTAGATGGTCAGATCCAATCACTAGTGCACGTTTGTAGCTCTCTTTAGACGCTAGTAAAACTGATGCCTGTTCAAGGGCAACAAACATTCCTAAACAATTAGCATTTATATCAAAGCATATACAGTCAGTTTTAATATTTAGTTCTGAATGAATAAGTAAAGCATTAGTTGGAGATAGATATTGTAATGTTGTAGAGGAAAAGATAATAATATCAATACTATCATGTGAAATATTATAATTTTTTAATAATTTTTTTGAAGCATGAATTGCCATTGAGAGAGCATTTTCTTCCTCATCAATAATTACATGCCTTTTATTTCTACCTACTTTTTCAAAAATTCTATTTAAACTGTCTTTATCTTCAAATTTATTTAAATAGTAATCATTATTTCTAATTGTTTCTGGATGATAGGTTGATATAGCAGAAATTTTTATACCTTTCATAGTTAAATAATCTCTTTATTATAAAAATAAAATTTTGTTTGGTTTTTAATCTATTATCGATGGCATTTTATTTATTTTTTTAATTTTAATTTTTATGTTTTTTATTTTTATACATGAGCTTATATAGGTGTATATTAAAAATCAATGAGCTATATTGATTTTCAATGACAATATAATTCAATATTATATTTCACTTAATTATATTGTAATAAAAATTAAATTATTGATAAGAGATGTTTGTTATATACCAAATCATTTTACCCTTAGGAGTTTGAACTTGTATTTCATCATCTATACTTTTACCTAAACAAGCTTTTGCCATAGGCGATTGCAAAGAAATATAATCCTTACGACCGTAAATTTCTTCATCGCCGACTATGCGAAATTTAATAGCTTCGCCTTCGTCATTTTCTAACTCAACCCATGCTCCAAAGTATGCTTTTCCGTCTTGTTCAGGGCTATATTCAACTTTATGTGCGACTTCAAATAGTTTGGTTAGGTATCTAATTCTACGATCAATTTCACGTAGTTTTCTTTTGTTGTAGTGATAGTCTGCATTTTCTGAGCGATCACCAAGACTGGCTGCCCATGACACAATTTTAGTAATCTCTGGACGTTCTTTTCTTACAAGATCATTTAACTCATCTTGTAATCGTTGATAACCTTCAGCCGTTAATAGTTTGCGATTCATCATATGGCCAAAACTTCTTTCATATAGATAGTTTCGTTAGAAACTACATCAGGAATTAAAACTTATCAGTAAGTGCAAAGGGCAGAATACCCTGAGTAAAGCGTAAAGCTTCTTATCTGTGTGAATATGTTATCAAAAAGATAGACGAATATCATTTAGTTATGCCAAGAGTGTTCTGCTGTCAAAGATAGCTAAGAATCTCAAAAGAGAGTTTTGTTTAAGATGAAAAGTAGCAATAAGTAGATAAAAACTAAAAAATTAAGGTTTTTTGTTTTTATTTTGAGCATTTAGATGAAAACTTAAGTAAAAAGATTTGCCAACTTCAATTTTTATTTATATTATAGCGCTCGTTGGAAGCGTGGCAGAGCGGTTTAATGCACCGGTCTTGAAAACCGACGAGGGTGTGAGTCCTCCGTGAGTTCGAATCTCACCGCTTCCGCCAGATTCTTAAAAAGCCCTTGTTAATGACAAGGGCTTTTTTTTATACCTAGTGTCTACATTACAGTAAGATTTAGCTTAAATACTGCTAATAAATCCTGAAAATTTCATATAAATCAAACAAGTATATATTTTAATCAAAATTACTATATTTATATAATATATTTTTTATTTTCAATATCTTACCAATTAAGCTTCTATATATCAGAATCGAACAAGTTATTTGTAGAATATTCATTTATTGATATATGATGAGCCAATATTTAGAAACTGTTTCAAAACATAATTCTATTGTTCAGCGAGCAAGTTCAAGGAAGGAATGATGCTGAATTCAGTTTTCTAAACCCGATATCTGGAAATTATTTCCGCCCCAAAATTGTATTTTGACCCATTGGTTGGCAATGCCTGACTCTTTTGAAAGATAGGCGTTTCCTATTTTAGGATGTATCTATGAAAAAATTATTTAGTGTTCTGTTCAGCGCATCTGTTCTAACACTGACTGCATGTAATAAAGAACCTGCAAAAACTGAAAATACAGCATCAGCTAAAGACAAAACTGAGTCAGTTCGAACTATTAAATTGGTTTCAACAGGTTCAGACACTGACGTATGGAAATACGTTGCAACGCTTCCTGAAACTGCTCAAGCGGGCATTAAACTCGAAGTGACTAACCTGACTGACTATGTTGTATTGAATACATCTGTAGCAAGTGGCGAACAAGACGTAAATGCGTTCCAGTCATTTAACTATTTGGCAGCTTATAACTCTTCAAATACAGCTAAAGTTGCTGCTGTTGCGACAACTTATCTAGAGCCAATGGGTATTTATGCAAATAAAGTTAAATCTGTTGAAGAGTTCCCACAAGGCGCGACTATCGCGATTCCAAACGACACTGCTAACGAAGCGCGTGCTTTAACATTATTACAGTCTGCTAAACTGATTAAACTCAAACCAGACTTTGACCCTGTAAAAGGGACGACCAATGACGTCGTTGAAAACCCTAAAAACTTACAATTAAAACCAATTCAAATGACTACAGCAGTTCGTGTTAAAAACGATGTAGACGCGATTGTGTTAGGTAATACATTGGCACTTGAGGGTGGTCTCAATGTAATGAAAGATTCTATCTTCCGTGAGCCTATTGACCAGTCTACAAAGCTTTATGTGAATTTGTTGGGTGTTGCTGAAGCGAACAAAAACGACCCGATCTATACAAAACTTGGTGAACTTTACCACTTACCTAAAGTTCAAAAGTTTGTGAGCGAAAAATTCGGTGGTACAAAGGTTGAAGTGAACAAGCCTGTTTCTGAATTTGCAGACATCAAATAAGTAATTTTTTAATTTAAAATTATTTTTAAAAGCTAAGTCTCGGTGATGGGCTTGGCTTTTGTTTTATTTATTTTTAAAGGAAACCCAAAGTTATCGGAACTAGATTTATATTAATTTTAGAAGACTAGCTATCAAATAATTCTTAGCATACTTAACCTATTATCTCTTTATCTGAAAAATTTCTAAACCTTAAATTTTTACCATAAAATCAAAAATCAGAATAAAATTAAGGTGAAATAATGAAAAAAAATATATTGATTCTTAGCTTATTAATTATCAGTGTACAGAGTTGGGCCGAATGTAAAATTGGTGATTTAGAGATTGATCCAAGTGCTTCACAAACACCAGAAGGGACACCAAATCCAAGCAACTATATAACAATAACTGGACAGAAAGTGTTAACTAAGGCTTTGGCTAATATAAACATAGGAACACTGATAAAAACTAAATCTGATACCAATATTGCTCAGTCTAATGTTGTTGCTTTTGAATATATTTTCAAGAAACCAATAAATCTAAACTCAAATGAACTAGCTTCAGGATTTATCACGGGAACAAGTAATTATGACGGTATTGTTTTTGCAGCTCCAAGTTTTGGAAGTGCATATGGTTCACAGCAAAATTTGTTCATGAGTTCTATTTCTGGAAACATAACCCCAAATCAGACACAAAATGAAATTTTAGCAAATGAAACAGTGAGAGTTGGGATTTATTACAATCAAATCAGCAAGGAAATTGGTTATATTGTAAATGGCGTAGATAGGGGATACACATGGAGTTATACAACTCCATTAAGCAAAATTAAATTTGGTATTGCCATTGAAGAAGGGTTTTATACTTCTAACTCAAGTGCCCTTGGTAAAGAAATATCATTTGAAATAGTATCTGATCATTCAAAACTACAATTTACTTATCCAACAGGCGCCACAGATATTTGTGGAACACCTCTTTAAAATAAATTACATGTCAAATATGCTGCCTCACTACTTTAGTTAGGCAGTTTATATTAAATAGAGGACAGTGCTAATAAGGGATTTACTTTTTCAAAAATGTTTTGTTCAGGCATTGAGCTAGAGAAATAGCCTTCAAATACTAATAGCACTCTTTCTCTCATCTCATAAAGTTCAGAGCATTTCAAATTCTTTATTTTAAAATAGTCATTTTGATCTAAATGAGAGCTAATACACAGCATAATCACGCTAAAAATCCTAAAAATTTCCCAATCTAATTTTTCTGATGAGTTTTTTTCAAGATTATAAATACCCCATTCTAAAAGCCAATATTCTTCGATATCCCATGATTGTTCTTCGTTTAATTTTCCTAAGAATGATAACTCATTATACGAGTTATTATGTGGAAAATTACGCAGGATAATTTCTTTTGCATCCATAAATTTTGTTCTTTAAATTATTTCCTAAAATCTACAATACAGCTTATACGAAATTTCCCAGTTCAATAAGTAAAAATCTGAGTGTTCCCAATAGGCTGATTTATTAAGTTGAATCTAAATTGCCGCATCAACTCTTTGGATAACGGCTGCGGTTGCTGTATTTGCATCATCAAAAGTTGTAAAAACTGTCCGTGGCTAAACACAGCCAAATTCTTTTGAGCATAATTTTCAGTTAGTGCTTTTAGTTTTTCATGAAAAGCTTGAACCCGAATATATAGATCTTCAAAAGACTCTGCATCATCGGCATCTCTATGCTGATAATCCATTTTCTCCCAGTACGTATTTACCCAAGCTTTACGGTCATCCATATTTGTATTGGCACACTTACGCTCAGACAAATAGCTAAACTCATGCACATGTTCATCTATTTCAAGAGTGAGATTATATTTTTCCAAAAGTGGGGCAGCTGTTTGATGTGTACGCAAATATCGAGACACAATTACATGATCAATTTTAGGTAGTTGTGAACAGAGTGCTTGAGCTTGTTTATGCCCATGTTCACTTAAAGTAATCAAAGCATGCGAAAGGGTTTTTACATTAATATTGGCTTCACTCTCAGCATGTCGGATCAGAAAAATACTCATATTATTTTATTGTTCAATTGCACGTATAGCACCTAACGCAGCTACTTTTCTTCCCGCTTTTACTTTTGATATGTCGCAATCTTGCCAGAGCTCAGGAAGGCAGTTTTCTTTAGCAGACTTTAAAGCCGCGTCTAAATAACCGGGTAATTCTATTGTTCCTCCTCCTATTACTAATTGCGATGGATTTAAAAGATTAATAACAGTTGCTATTCCAAGACCTAAAGCAGTACCTGCCTCTTTTATAACAGTTAAAGTTGCTTGATCTCCATTGTTAGCCATTAATGCTAGATTAGATGGGCTGAGTGCACATTGCTTGGTAATTGCTGAGCCACTTGCAACTTCATCTAAACGCTTAATTCCTTCATTACTTTTTACTGGTAAGTAACCTAGCTCACCAGCCCAACCACTAGCTCCCAGTAAGGGTTTTCCATTTATTATGAATGCAGCCCCAATACCTGTACCAATCATAATAATGCCGCTTGCGAGATGAGACGAGGAATCATTTAGTTCCGCATGCATGGCAGCTTTTACATCATTTAAGATAATTGTTTTACTACATAATAATTTTAATGCTTCATTTCCTTGCCAACCTATAAATGCAGGGAGGACATCACAATTAACAATGTGCCCATATTCGTTAACTAGACCCGGCACTGCTAGGCTTATACTTTCGGGTTTAATTCCATGTTTTAAAATAAAAGATTGTAGGTGTGATATTAATTCTTCTGGGGTGAATGAAATTCCTGTACTAAATATCTCCTCAATTTCATCACATAATATTAATAATTTAGTACCTCCAAGATCTACACCAATTTTCTGTCTGTTCATCCCATGCCTTATGTAAAAATCATTTTTTTAAATTCTATCTCGTCTAGAGGATAGTGTTTTTATAATTATCAGTGTTTGTGTAATAACTTTTAAATTTAATTCAAATGAAGATCTATCATTTTCCTTACACTGAATATTCGCGTAAACATAACAAATAGTTGTTTACTAATTTTTCTGTTTTTCTCTCCTTTATAAACCCCCATTTAACAATAACCATCTCATTATTTATCCTTATTTTTTAATGATCTAATTTAAAACAAATGTCATTTTGTGTGCTTGACTGCAAAAGGGCGGAGCACTATCCTTTGCCTGCTGGCCTACATTGCCAGTCGGTCGTCGCAGACCGCATAATAACTCCCGCATCAGAGTCATTCCTTCTGAGGAATAGTCTTGTGTGGTAGCTACTCGTCCCTTTCCCGTAGCGGTAGGACGGGAGAGGGACACCTACGGGTGTGCTAGTTTGAGTTATTACTAGTCTGCGAACCCTTTCTCGTTCTGCCACCATAATTCTATAAATGTCTGGCAGAACTCCCAATAAAAAGGAGTTGGCTTTGCACATTCTTAATTTCTTGGCAGCGACTGCCAAAGTCTATATCGATACAACTTAAACTTTTAAAGCAGTTTGATGGCCATTGGGCTTTTCAGGCTTTAAATCGTCACGACCAAAAAACTTAATCAACAATAAAACTTGAGATGTGCCACGCACAGTCTTTATGGCTTTGCTATGCCTTTTTTTCTCCCAAAAAAGTATCTCATTTATCTACAACAATAATTTTTATAACGGTAAAACTATGCCAAATTTAGTGATCTCCCCACGTGCCATACTAGTCGTAAATAAATCAATTGATCTGTTTCACCATCACGGATTTCATACGGTTGGAGTCGACAGAATTGTGAAAGAGTCTCAAATTCCAAAAGCGACTTTTTATCATTACTTTCACTCTAAAGAACGATTCATTGAAATCTGCATGATCGTGCAAAAAGAACGTTTAAAAGAAAAAGTAGTTTCAATGGTTGAATACACCAGTCAAACAAGTGTGATGGATAAACTTAAGAAACTTTATGTCTTACACACCGATTTGGAGGGGCTTTACTATCTATTATTTAAAGCAATTTTTGAAATCAAACTGACCTATCCAAAAGCCTATATCACCGCAATGAGATATAGAACATGGTTGCTTAATGAAATCTATAGTCAGTTAATAAAACTAAAAAAAGATGCTTCTTTTCAGGACGCCAAATTATTTTTATATATGATTGAGGGGACTATTATTCAGCTTTTAAGCTCGGGTCAAGTAGGGGATAGAGAGATGATATTAGACTGTTTTTTGAAGCAGTTTAAATAGGATGAATGAAGCATGAAAATATTCATGCTAAATCTGCTTAAATGAGTTTACTGGATGTTTCTTCAAGCCATTAATAATTGATACGACGTTTAAATGCCTAATTTTAAAAGCCCTTTTTATTATAAGGGCTTTTGTTGTGGGGCTATTCTTTATATTGCCATGCTTTTAAAAAGGTACGACACACTTCTTCATTTAACTGTTGTAGTTCTTGGGGAGTTGGAATGTTTCCACTAATCAACGTAGCGGGATATGCATATCCCATTACCGCACCGAGGAAAGCCTTTGTTGCTTCCTCTGGCTGATCAATTTTAACAATACCAGCATTGTGTGCAGTTGCAAGAATATCGGTTAAAGATCTTTTAATATTACCTTGAGTACGTTGCTGAATTTTAGGAAGAATTTCTTTCATTTCAACTAAGGCAATAATCAGCAATCTTTGCAGGCGAATGACGTCAATATGATAAAAATGATTTTGTACAGACTGTCCAATTTCTAACAATAATTGATCTAGACGCTTATTTTTCAATTCATGCTGCTCAATGAAAGGTGCTTCCATTTCTGCTTTTAAATGATCAAAGACTTCAATGAGTAACGCTGTCTTGGTCGGGAAGTGGTTATATAAAGTTTGTCGATTTGTACCGGCTTTCGTGGCAACAGCCTCTAAACGGACTTCTAATCCATGTTCTAGAAATAGTTCGCGTGCTGCAGCAATGATAGTAGGGCGAATTCGAGAGGGACGACCTGGAGATTTTTTTAACATATCGGTTTTCTTGCACATCTTATTTATTTACTTTACAGTAAAGTAAATAAATTGTCTATAAGTCTGGGGTCCCAGATATGCTTGATCTAAGTTTTAATTACCGTAAGTTTATATATTTATTGCCTTTATTTATTTTTTTGAATGGATGTGATTCTGATCAGCCTGCCCCTAAAAATATTCAGCAGGTGGGTACGATCACTATAAAACCAGAGACGATTGAATCTACCTATCAATTGGCTGGTAGAACGGTGGCCTCTGAAATTTCTCAGGTCCGTCCACAAGTCAATGGAGTAGTAATAGAGCAATTATTTAAGGAAGGCACGCAAGTAAACAAAGGGGCGCCACTTTATAAAATTGATTCATCACTCTATCGGGATAGCGTGGATGAAGCCGCTGGTAATCTTGCATTAGCAAAAGCCACTGTAAATTCGACTCGCCTTCAAGCCGAGCGCTATAAAGAATTAATTAAAGTAAATGGGGTGAGTCAACAAGAGCTTGATAATGCTCAAAGTGCATATGAGCAAGCGAAAGCGACTGTTGCCGTAAATGAAGCTGTACTGAAAACAGCACGAACCAATTTACGTTACACACAAGTTAGTGCGCCAATTTCAGGACGGATAGGGCGTTCATCTATTACACGTGGGGCTTTAGTCACCTCTGCTCAAACAGATCCTTTAGCAACGATTCAAAAACTGGACCCCATGTATGTCGACTTGACTCAGTCGAGTGATGAATACATGGCACTGCGTAAACAGCTTACTGAAAATGGAATAAAACCGACTGAACTTTCAGTACGTTTGAAGCTTGAGAATGGCACTGCCTATGCAGAACAGGGGACTTTTAAGTTTAGTGATGTTGCTGTAGATGAGGCGACAGGAAGTGTCACCTTACGTGCAGCATTTCCCAATCCCAATAATGCGTTATTGCCCGGCCTGTATGTGCGGGCAGAACTTGGAACGGGAACACGTCCTAACAGCGTCTTAATTCCTCAAGGTGCGCTGTTCCGAGACGCAGAAGGAAATCCACTTGTTTGGATTGTTGGAAAAGATAATAAAGCCGAGCAACGAAAAATTACTCTAGGCGATGCAATTGATAATCGTTGGTTAGTGACCTCTGGCTTGAAAGCAGGAGATCAAGTCATTGTTGAGGGTCTGCAAGGCTTAAGTGCCGGCATGACGATTGAACCTACCCCAATGAGTTGAGGATTCCATATGTTGTCGAGTTTTTTTATTGCACGACCTATTTTTGCTTGGGTCCTCTCTATTTGTATTATGGCATTGGGGACGATTTCGATTTTAACGTTACCCATTGAGCAATATCCTGACATTGCACCACCGGGTGTAAATGTTACTGCAAACTATCCGGGAGCATCTGCCAAAACTGTTGAAGACAGTGTTACCCAGATTTTGGAGCAACAAATTAAAGGGATTGATGGTCTACTTTATTTTTCATCGAGTAGTAGTTCGGCGGGGCAAGCACGCATAAGTCTTAGTTTTGATCAAAATACCAATCCTGACACTGCTCAGGTGCAGGTGCAAAATGCTGTGAATCAGGCACTGAGTCGATTGCCTCAAGAGGTTCAGCAGCAAGGGATCACTGTGACAAAGTCACAAGGCGATAGTTTACTGGTCTTTGCGCTTTACGATGAAAGTGGGACTAGATCTTCTGTCGACATATCTGACTATATGGTGAGTACACTGCAAGACCCATTAAGTCGGGTCGATGGAGTGGGTGAAATCACCGTATTTGGTGCTCAATATGCAATGCGCATCTGGCTTGATCCTCATAAATTAAACAGTTATGGATTAATGCCATCAGATGTTAGAACCGCAATTGAAGCACAAAACACTCAAATTACAGCAGGAGAATTGGGCGCATTACCCACGCGTGATGGGCAGGCTCTAAATGCAACAGTAACAGCATTATCTCGGTTACAAACCGTGAGCCAATTTGAAAATATTATTTTGCGGACACAAACAAATGGTGCGGTTGTATTACTTAAAGATGTTGCCCGAGTCGAGCGTGGTGCAGAGAGTTATCAGACTTCTACACGTTTGAATGGAAAGCCAGCTTCGGGTATGTCTATTCAACTTGCTTCTGGTGCCAATGCATTAGAAACGGCTGAACGAGTTAAAGCTGAAGTCACACGGTTAACTGCCTCTATGCCAGCGGGTTTAAAAGTTGCATACCCACGCGACAGTACGCCATTTGTAGAAGCTTCGGTAAATGGGGTGATTAAAACTTTAGCTGAAGCAATTGTTCTCGTCATTATTGTCATGTTCTTATTTTTGCAGAGCTGGCGTGCGACTTTAATTCCGGCAATTGCAGTTCCGGTCGTATTGTTAGGTACATTTGGTGTGTTGAGCGTACTTGGCTATAGCATTAATACACTGACTTTGTTTGCAATGGTACTAGCAATTGGTTTGCTTGTAGATGACGCGATTGTCGTCGTAGAAAATGTTGAGCGGGTTATGCATGAGCAAAATCTTGATGCTCGGCAAGCCACCCTAATTTCAATGCAAGAAATATCTGGCGCGCTCGTGGGTATTGCCATGGTACTCGCAGCAGTATTTTTACCTATGGCATTTTTTGGTGGTTCTGTCGGGATTATCTATCGCCAGTTCTCGGTAACGCTCGTATCGGCTATGGTACTTTCTGCAATTGTTGCTTTAACACTTTCACCTGCGCTATGTGCAACCTTACTCAAACCTGCAAATGAAAAACATAAGCAGAGAAAATTTTTTACTTGGTTCAACTATAAAGTAGAGCAAGGTCAAACAGGCTACCGCACAAAGCTAGTTGCTGTTTTAGGTAAACCCAAAGTCTTTATGGTCATATTCGTAGGTATTACAGCTTTGTTAGGTTGGCAATATACGCGTATGAATACGGGGTTTTTACCTCAAGAAGACCAAGGCTCGGTTATGGTTCAATTTAGTACGCCTGTAGGCACGACACTAGCTGAAACAGAGCGGGTTGGTAATCAGATTGCAGATTACTTTTTGACGAAAGAAAAGAATAATCTCAATGTGATTTTCATGGTGATGGGTAGAAATAACGCAGGCAGTGGGCAAAATGTGGGAATGGCATTTGCCGGACTCAAACATTGGGATGACCGAGAAGGTAGTGAAAATACAGCCGAAGCTGTGATTGCTCGTGCAAATGCACATTTTAAGTCACTGCGTAACGCACGCGTTCAGGTACTTTCACCCGCTGCTGTAAGAGGCCTTGGGCAATCTAGTGGCTTTGAATTTTGGTTGCAAGATGC
The DNA here is from genome assembly GCF_000581835.1 of Acinetobacter sp. 1542444. Classification (NCBI taxonomy): domain Bacteria; kingdom Pseudomonadati; phylum Pseudomonadota; class Gammaproteobacteria; order Moraxellales; family Moraxellaceae; genus Acinetobacter; species Acinetobacter sp. 1542444. The sequence goes on from NZ_JEYA01000003.1 coordinate 75,989, forward strand.
TGAAAATAAAGGACGAGATGCTTTACTCGCAGCAAAAGATAATCTCCTAAAAGAAGCAAATGCTGATTCTGGATTAGCAGGGGTACGCTTAAATGGCTTAGATGATAAGGCTCAATTACAAGTCGATATCGATCAAAGAAAAGCGAGTGCGTTTGGATTATCTCAAGCTGATATTAGTAGTACTTTATCCTCTGCATGGGGCGGATCTTATATTAACGATTTCATAGATCAGGGACGTGTTAAGCGAGTTTATTTGCAAGGAGAGGCAATCTATCGTTCCTTACCCCAAGATATTGGGCAATGGTATGTTCGTGGTGCTACTGGTGAGATGACGCCATTTTCTAGTTTCTCTTCTGTGAAATGGCAGATGGGCCCTCAAATGCTGCAACGCTTTAACGGTCTTTCAGCCCTTCAAATACAAGGTTCTACGGCAGCTGGTGAGAGTTCTGGTGGGGCTATGGATAAGATGCAGCAGTTAGTTGACCAGCAACAAGGTTTTAATCTTCAGTGGAGCGGATTGTCATATCAAGAGAAACTAGCGGGTGGCCAAACGATCTGGTTATATTTAGCCTCAATCATCTTTATCTTTTTATGTTTGGCAGCACTTTATGAAAGTTGGTCTATTCCTGTCTCTGTCATGCTAGTTATTCCTTTAGGTCTTATTGGCGCTGTAGTTGCTGCAAGTCTGGCAGGTTTTGTGAATGATATTTACTTTCAGGTCGCTATGCTCACCACCATTGGGCTTTCTGCCAAAAATGCTATTTTGATTGTTGAATTTGCGGCAGCCAAGTTAGAGGCTGGTCAGGCATTAATGGATGCCATTATTGAAGGCGCTGGTCAGCGATTACGGCCAATTATTATGACATCTCTGGCTTTTGTTGCAGGTGTTCTTCCATTGGCTGTATCTACAGGAGCAGGGGCTGTTAGTCGAAAAGAAATTGGTATCGCCGTAACTGGTGGGATGATTTCGGGAACTCTACTTTCTATTTTCTTTGTGCCTTTATTTTTTCTTTTAGTTCGTCGTTTAACTAATAAGTTAAATACCAAAAAAGCCAAATGATTTTACAAAACAGAATGTCATTAACAATTAGGCCCTCATGCCATAAATAGCATGAGGGCCTAAAATCTGACTAAAAACTTAGAATGTATTTTGAATAATGACATCATCGTAAGGAAGTTTGCCCACACGTGGGTAAGGCTGAGATGCTGACTTACCAACGGCAATCATTAAACACACCACATGATCTTCGGGTAAGTTAATCAGCTTTGCCATTGCGTCAAAGTCAAAACCATCCATTGGGCAACTGTCTAAACCATGCTCTTGAGCAAGTAACATTAAAGTTTGAGCAAAAATACCCGCACTACGCATCACTTCGTCACGTTGGGTTTGTGGACGGTCACGGTAATATTGGTCAATTGCGCCAACCATAATATTTTGAACTTCCGGAGTCGCGCCATCCCATACACGCTTAGCATCAACTTCCCATGTATTTACTTTTGCACACAACACAATCAGTAATGATGATTCTGTAACTTGTGGTTGATCCCAAGCAATGGTGCGAATTTTTTGTCTTAACTCAGTATCTTCAATGATGACTGGACGCCAATGTTGTAAGTTAAAAGCGCTTGGCGCATTGGCTAAAACTTCTTGTAATAACTGCTTTTTGTTATCTTCAGAAAGTTGAAAAACAGGGTCGAAGCGTTTAACTGCGCGGCGGTTACGGATGGCATCAATAACATTCATAAGATTTTCCTACTTAAGAGTTGGGTAGCGGTACTCGTTAGTTTTTATAACGTTGGGCTACATCAGCCGAAGAAAAGTTTGGTAGTAATGTGATACGTGATTTTTCAAAATTATTCCATTGATTTTCGTCTTTCAGCACAGGAATTGTGATTGTTTCTTTACGGTCAAAGCCAATCAGGGCTGCATCGACCAAATCATTGACATCCATTAATGGTGGAACTTGGCTTAAGTCGATGCCAGAACGTTCCCAAATTTCGGTTTTAGTAGCAGAAGGCAATACGGCTTGAACATGCACGCCATGATCTTTTAATTCTAAATATAAGCCTTGGCTAAAAAATTGGATGAAAGATTTACTTGCGCCATAAATGGTAGAACCTAATTCAGGAGCTAATCCAAGCACAGAGCCTAAATTAATAATGGCACCTTTACCTTTATGTATAAGTGATTGCGAAATTGTATGAGACAAACGAACAACCGCAGTCATATTTAAAGTAATGAGTTTTTCAATATCTTTAATATCTTGGGTTAAAAAGGTTCTGTTTAGTGCAATGCCAGCGTTATTTACCAAAATTTCAATATCAGCATCATTTTTGAGTACATCTTCAATTTTACTGATGTCTTGATCGTTTGATAGATCGGCTTGAATGAACTCGACTTGTACGCCGTATTTTTCTGGAAGATCTTTTGAGATTTTATCTAGGCGGTTTGTGTCTCGTGCAACCAAGATTAAGTTATGGCCACGTTGAGCAAATCGGTCTGCATAGACAGAACCAATTCCTGACGAAGCTCCTGTAATAAGTACTTTTGATTGAGCTGACATGTGATGTCTCCACGCTTTAATTTTTTAGATGATGATCATAATCTAAAATATATAATTTTTGATGTCAATCATAATCAATGTATAATTGTGACGAGTAGGGTGAGTAAAAGTGGGTAGGCCAAAATGAAAGTCAGTAAAACTCAGGTAAAAGAAAACCGAGAAAAAATTGTCGAAAAGGCGACTCAACTGTTTCGTAACAAAGGCTACGACGGTGTCGGCATTGCTGAATTAATGTCTAGCGCAGGCTTTACTCATGGTGGGTTTTATAAACATTTCAGTTCGAAAACAGACCTTGTCTCAATTACCGTTAAACATGGACTTGAGCAGGTTTTAAAAAGAATAGAAGGTTTAAATTTAGCTCAATTTATTCAACTTTATGTGTCCCGTACCCATCGAGATAACCGAGATTTGGGATGTACCTTAACAGCATTATCTTGTGATGCTGCAAGACAACCAGACGAAGTAAAAGTCGAATTTGAAGAGGGCATTGAGCAACTTATTCAGTTCATTATGAACGAACGAGCAAAACAAGTTTCTTTAGAAACAGAAGAATTGAGAAAGCAAGCCATCAATATTCTTGCTCAATCTGTGGGGGCAATTGCCTTGTCTCGCGCATGCCCAGACCAATCTGTGCTTAGCGATGAAATATTGGAAAGCTGTAAAGAGAGCCTTTTAAAATTAGCCGATTAAGCTTTGTTATCTTTCAAATTTGGTTGGCTAAACTGAATTAATCTCACAATATCCACTGTTCTCTCATAAATAAGTTTGGCTGCATGTTCGCAGGCTTGTTCTAATGTGATTGGACCATTTGTTAGTGAAAAAGCAGCCGTAACGCCGTGCTCATAAAGCTCTTGGTAGCCTTCGCCTAAAGTCCCCGCAATCACAATGACAGGGATGCCATGAGCTTTTGCAATTTGGCTTACCCCAAAAACTGTTTTGCCGCTTAAGGTTTGCTGGTCAAATTTACCTTCGCCTGTAATGACCCAATCTGCGTTAGAAATTTTATGCTCAAGCTGATTCAGTTCAGCCACGACTTTAACTCCAGCTTTAAAGTCGGCATTTAAATAACTTTTGGCTGCAAAGCCCAAACCACCAGCAGCACCAGAACCTGCTTCATTTCGTTTGTCGAAACCTAAAATTTGCGCAGAGACATCGGCAAAATGAGCAAGCGCTGCATCAAGCAGTTGTACTTGAGCAGGAGAAGCCCCTTTTTGTGGGCCAAAAATATGTGATGCGCCGTTTGGACCGCAAAGTGGATTGGTCACATCGGCAGCTAGTAAAAACCGCGTGTGCTGAATACGTGTGTCAAAGTGTGTTAAATCAAATTTTGATAGGTTGCTTAAAGCGAGACCACCTGCGGGTAAAGCCTTTTGGTTGGCATCGAGCAAAACAGCACCCAAAGCACTCAGTAATCCTGTGCCGCCATCGTTGGTCGCACTACCGCCCACAGTTAAAATAATGTCTTTTGCACCTGCGTCTAAAGCATCAAGAATGAGTTGGCCTGTTCCAAACGTTGTGCTGTGGCAGGCATCACGTTCTGACGGTGGGATTAACTGTATGCCGCTCGCTTGAGCCATTTCAATGATGGCGATTTTTTGTTTTTCTAACCAGCCCCATTTTGCCTGAACAGGCTGACTTAATGGCCCAACCACAGTTTTTTCACGCCATTGCCCCTCGCAGACTTCTAAAACAGCTTCAATGGTTCCTTCGCCGCCATCGGCCATAGGGCATAAAATTGTTTCTGCATGAGGAAAAACTTCTTGCCATCCTTTGGCAATGGCCTGAGCTACGTTTAAAGCAGATAAGCTGTCTTTAAATGAATCAGGGGCGATCACAACCTTCATAAGTGCTCTAATGTGGATAGATTTTTAATTGTTTTATACTGCTTAGTCCCAAAAAACCATACATAAAGACATGTAAGCATCAATTTTAAAGAGTTTCTCTTCTGTTAAGAATGAAAACTAATAATGTTTTGATCTGTAAAAGGCGGAGTTTCTATCTTTTTAACTCATTGTTTTATATATTTTTCTATAAATAGCGTGGTTGGCTTGAATTATTGTAATTGTAAAAAATATGGCACATATTATAAGAACAGTTGGGCCAGCTTTTTAAAATATGGTGAATAACATACCAAGCGGACTCTACCCCCAAGCTAGACAGCAGCGATTCTTGATATAAGCATAATTAAATTGTGGTTCTATTAGATCTGTTGAATGCCTAAGAAGAATTAAGAGGATGACAAAGTGGATAATTCAGAAGAACAAAAGCACATACAGGAAAATAACGGTTTTGCGCGAATTGAGCCATATACTCATCCTGCTGGCGGGTGGGGCGCACTGCTAAGTGTTGCTCGAAACTTAAAGCGACAAGATATTTTAGGTAAAGGTTCAATTACCTTACTCAACATTAACCAGCCTACAGGGTTTGACTGTCCCGGCTGTGCATGGCCAGAAAAGAAAGATGCTCACGCATTTAACTTCTGTGAAAATGGTGCAAAAGCAGTTGCCTTTGAAGCAACCAGTAAAACAGTGACTCCTGAATATTTCGCAGGGCATACCGTCAGTTGGCTGTCAGAGCAAAGTGACTTTTTCCTCGAAGACTTAGGCCGCTTAACCGACCCAGTTCGCTACGATGCTGCAACCGATAAATATGTGCCTATTTCATGGGACGATGCATTTAAACTCATTGCCCAACATTTACATGCGCTAGACAACCCAGACCAAGCGGCATTTTATACTTCGGGTCGTGCCAGTAACGAAGCAGCATTTTTATATCAATTGTTTGTGAGAAGCTTTGGTACAAATAACTTTCCAGACTGCTCGAACATGTGTCATGAAACCACAAGTGTTGGCTTACTTGACTCGATTGGTTTAGGAAAGGGTACAGTCACCCTAGAAGACTTTGACGTAGCCGATGCTATTTTTAGTTTTGGGCACAACCCCGGCACCAATCACCCGCGTATGTTAGGTACTTTACGTGAAGTGTCTAAACGTGGCGGCAATATTATTGCGATTAACCCAATTAAAGAGCGAGGTCTTGAGCGTTTCCAAGACCCGCAAGCACCTCTTGAAATGATGACTAACGGTAGTACGCCAATTAGTCGTTATTATTTCCAACCTAAAATTGGCGGTGACTATGCACTCATGTTAGGGATGTTAAAGCACTTAAATGAGTGGGATAAAAAAGCACTTGCCTCAGGTAAACCAAGCGTTTTTGACCGAAACTTTATTGCGGTGAATACCGTTGGTTTCGATGAAATGATTGCTGAGATTGAAAGAACTGAATGGGCCGATATTTATAAACACTCAGGGTTATCGCCTGAACATTTAGAAAAACTCGCCAAACTATTTTTAGAATCCGAGCGTTCAATTTTCTGTTGGGGAATGGGTATCACGCAACACCGCCACGGCACAGCTAACGTACATATGCTGGCAAATTTATTGTTGGCGCGTGGACAAATTGGCAGACCGGGTGCAGGGCTTTGTCCGGTTCGTGGGCACAGTAACGTGCAAGGCGACCGCACCATGGGCATTAATGAACTGCCTAGCCCTAAACTACTCGACAACATTGACCGCGTATTTGGAATTAAATCACCGAGAAAAAATGGGCATGGTGTCGTTGAAACCATTAAAGCCATGGCTGAAGGCGAGGTCAAAGTCTTTATTGGTTTAGGTGGGAACTTTGCAGTTGCAACGCCAGATACGCCGTATACCCAAGAAGCACTTAGAAAGTGTAATTTAACTGTTCATGTCGCAACTAAGTTAAACCGTAGCCATTTAGTGTGTGGTAAAGATGCACTAATTTTGCCATGTTTAGGTCGTACCGAAATTGATGAGCAGCTTCATGGCCCACAAGCAATTTCAGTTGAAGATTCAATGAGTAATATTCATTTGTCAGCAGGACGTAACGCTCCAATTTCTGACAATATTTTGTCTGAACCAGATATTGTCGCCCGAATGGCTGAAGCAGTGCTTCCAGACAGCCAAATTAAATGGAAATGGTATATCGAAAGCTACGACCGTATTCGTGATTCAATTGCCGATGTGTTTGATGAGTTCCATGACTTTAATTTACGTGTCTATAAACCGGGTGGATTCCATCTAGAGCATCCAGCCAATCAGCACATCTGGAATACAAAAAGTGGTAAAGCGCAGTTTATGATTACACCGCTGAGTGAGGTCTATGCCGATAAAGAAAATCAGTACGCTGCCGCATATACCGAAAGTAAGGTTTATACCTTAATGACTACGCGTTCTCATGACCAATACAATACTACTCTATATGGTCTAGATGACCGTTACCGTGGGGTGTTCGGTCAGCGCCGTGTGTTGTTTATGAACCAAGCTGATATTGATGAAGCTGGTTTTGAAGCAAACCAATGGGTTGATATTGAAAGTGTTTTTTCAGATGGTGTAAAACGTATCGTGCATAGTTTCCGTATTGTGCCGTACAACATTCCGCGAGGCAGCTTAGCCGCTTACTATCCGGAAACCAATCCTTTGGTGGCGTTAAGCAGTCATGATAAATATGCCAAGATTCCTGCTTCAAAAAGTGTTCCTGTGATTTTGCATCCCGGAAATGCGCCAGAGCATTTTAACTTGGCAACGGCAGTAGCCCCTGAAGATGCCGATAAGAAAGTAAGCAGCCTTTAATCAAAGGCAATATTAAAAAATGTCATCCAAACAAATGGCGCTCTAAACAAGCGCCATTTTGAAATAAAGGAAATAATTTTGACACCACATTCCTATGGGGTTGAAACATTACCAGTACAGCGGTTTAACAAAACCGACTCTGAAAATGTTTTAGATCATATTGTGCAAGAGTACCCAATTGCCTTGGTGTATAACGGCATCTCGCATGCGGTGATGATGGCGACACCGACCGATGTAGAATTATTTGCCAAAGGTTTTAGTCTCTCAGAAGGAATTTTAACCAGCTTAAAAGAGCTATATGCACTTGATGTACATCAAAATGAATTGGGTATTACGGTTGAAATGACCATTTCATCTAGAGCGTTTGCTGCATTAAAAGAACATCGCCGTATGATGGTCGGTCGTACAGGGTGTGGTTTGTGTGGAATTGAGAGTTTAGAGCAGTTTCAGTTAGACGTTCCTAAAATTACAACGCATGCATCAAAAATATGGCTTGAGCAAATTCCGAGTGCTATTTCCCATTTAAAAGCCCAACAAGAAATTACCGCTTTAACGGGTGGCGCACATGCTGCAGCATGGGTGGTTGATGGGCACATCGTCGCTTTATTTGAAGATGTTGGCCGCCATAATGCCCTAGACAAATTACTCGGTTATTTAGCACAAGAAAACTACGACACCAGTTTAGGTTTTGTAGTGATGACCAGTCGGGCAAGTTATGAACTAATACGAAAATGTGCTCAGCTGAATATAAGTCTACTGGCATCAATTTCAGCACCTACCAGCATGGCTATTCAATTAGCTAAACAATCTGGTCTGACTTTGGCGAGTTTTTGTAGGGGAGATAGATTTGTTTTATATACAGAAATTTAAAATATATTGTTCAAGATGATGAGCCTGAAATAAAGCTCATCTGACATTTCTTTGGCTTTTAAGCTAAGGATAGATTTTATGGATTATTATAAAACTCTAAAGGTTCAGAGTCTGTCCAAATGTCTTGGTTACAATCAATAAAAGAATGGGCAAAACGTCTAAAGAAACAAATTATTATGCTTTGGTTTGCGTCAAGGCATCCTCAAATGCCGTGGTTACCCAAAATTATTGCTGTGGTGGCTGTGGCTTACGCGTTTAGCCCCATCGACTTAATTCCCGATTTTATTCCTATTTTGGGCTTTATTGATGATGCCATCATTTTACCAATGCTCATTTGGCTAGCAGTTCGTTTTACGCCTCAACAAGTCATTTTCGATGCTGAACAACAAGCTGAAGAATGGCTGGATGAACATGAAAAACGACCAAAAAACTATTTGGTTGCCGTACTCATTATTTTAATTTGGCTCACACTCGCTGTCATGGCTTACTTTTATTTTGGTGGTGGGTTGTAATTAAACTGAGTATTGAAACCCCGTACTAATTTAATACCCTTAACATTGTACTTTGCCAAAACTCAAAGGATAATAACGTTTTTATAAGCTATGAGTTGCAGACAATGAAAATCGTCGCAGATGAAAACTTGGCATTTACCGATTACTTTTTTTCTGAGTTTGGCGATATTCAAAACAAAGCAGGGCGCACTTTAACCCATGCAGATGTAAAAGATGCTGAAGCTTTATTGGTTCGTTCGGTTACTGCGGTTAACGCAAGTTTAATTGAAAACACAGCATTAAAATATGTGGGCAGTGCCACAATTGGGACCGATCATTTAGATATTGATGCGTTAGAAAAACAAGGAATTACGTGGGCAAATGCGGCTGGTTGTAATGCCCAAGCGGTTGCTGAATATGTCATTACTGCTTTACTTCATTTAGATGCCAACCTTTTAGAACAACAAGAAAAATTTACCCTAGGCATTGTTGGCCTTGGCAATGTCGGTAAGCGCTTGGCTTATATGGCTCAGTTGTTTGGCTGGAACGTAATTGGCTTTGACCCATATGTACAGTTAGATTCAATTGAAAATGTAAGCTTAGAAACTCTGTTGCAACAAGCCAACGCAATTTCAATTCATGTGCCGCTTACCAAAAACGGTGAATATCCGACATATCATTTGTTTGATGAAAAAGCTTTTGCAGCACTTCAACCTGACACGATTTTAATTAATAGTGCACGTGGTCCAGTCGTGAAAGAAGCCGCTTTAGTGGAGGATATTCAGCGTACCCAGCGTAAAGTGGTGCTTGATGTATTTGAGCATGAACCAGTCATATCAGAAGAACTCATAGACATGTTGGCTTTAGCAACACCGCATATTGCTGGTTATAGCCTTGAAGGAAAAGCCCGCGGTACACAAATGATTTATGAAACGTTTTGCCAAGAATTTGGATACGACATTAATAAGCGTTTTGAAACTCAGCTACCTGCATGCGAAGACTATTTTTCAGGACATGATTTAAAAGCAGTATTAAAGCAAAAACTATCTCAAATTTATGATATTGCTCAAGATGATGCCAACATTCGTGCCTGTATTAAAGACGGAAAAGTAGAGCAAAAAGCATTTGATTTATTACGTAAAAATTATCCGCTGCGCCGTGAATGGGCAGCACATGGGGGGCCACAGGCATGAGTTTAAGCTATCAACCTACTTGTTCAATTGATGCCTTAAAAGCACGTGCCAAGCTCTATACCCAAATTCGTCAGTTTTTTGCTGAACGTGATGTCATGGAAGTTGAAACACCAATCGTTTCACAGGCAGGTGTCACCGATGTACATTTAGCTTCGGTTCAGGCTTTGCGTCATATTAATGGTAAATTGCAAACTCAATATTTACAGACTTCACCAGAGTTTGCCATGAAACGTTTATTGGCGAGCGGTAGTGGGCCGATTTATCAGATTTGTAAGGTGTTTCGAGATGATGAACACGGGCGTAAACACAACAGTGAATTTACCATGCTTGAATGGTATCGCCCCGGTCTAGACTTAAAAGCGTTAATGCATGAAACAGCCGATTTATTGCAAACCTGTTTGCAGCATCGTTTTGGTGAAGTTCGTCCGTTTATTTTAAGTTATAAACATGCTTTTCAAGATCGTCTTGATATCAACCCTTTGCAGGCAACTTTGAAACAACTCAAAGATACGGCAAATCGTGTGGGGTTAAACCTTGATTTGGGCGATGATCGCCTAGCTTATATGGATTTGTTATTTTCTCATTTTGTTGAACCAAGTTTGGGTTTTGATGCTCCAGTTTTTTTAACTGACTTTCCACCAGAAATGGCCTCTTTGGCAAAAGTGAAAGTAGATGAAGATGGGGAAGAGGTCGCGGCGCGTTTCGAGGTTTATATTGAAGGCTTAGAGCTAGCCAATGCCTACGATGAATTACTCGATGCAGATGTGTTACGTTCACGCTTTGAAGCAGATAATGCAGAGCGGGCTAAGCAAGGGCTTCATGTTATGCCTTTAGATGAGCATCTGTTAGCAGCATTGCCTCATATGCCGGAATGTTCAGGTATCGCTTTAGGTATAGACCGTTTACTTATGGTTGCAATGGATCAGGTCAAAATTGAAAAAGTAGTGACCTTTCCAGCGGAAATTGCTTAAAAGCTGACAAATAAAAAAGCCACAATATTGTGGCTTTTTTATTTAGGATTTATTTAGCTTAAGCTTGTTGAATACCTGCAACAACCCAGTCTTGCTGAGAGCCAGCAGGCTTAACAAAGTGCCAGATTTCGGTAAACGGTTGTGGCAAGCTGTTTAGATCTTCACTTACTGTACCAGTGAAACGTACGCTTACTACGTATTGACCATTTTCAGTTGCACTGTCTACAACCATCGCATTCAAGTTACTAAATTCAGCAACGTCTTGATCTTGGTTTTCCATGATGTCGTTATACATAGAACTATAAAGTTCTGGTGTTAAGTAACGGCGAATTTCTTCAATGTTACTTGCAGTATTCATCGATTGGATATGATTAAAACGTTGACGTGCAATACGTAAGAACGCAGCTGGTTCACTACCATCTGGAAGTTGATTGCCATTGCTCGTTGTTACACCGCCAAAAGGCGCTTGCGTTGCTGCACCGCCACCCACAGATTGACCAAAGATATTTGTATTATCGCCGGCATTACGTGGAGCTGCTTGTGGTGCAGCAGAACGGCCAAATGGGTTTTGACCGTTACTATTTGGTGCGTAAGGGTTGTTACCTGCTAATTTTTTTTTTGATCCCAATTTACGGAATACAAAGAAAGCAAGAGCTGCGGCAAGCAATACCCAAATCCAACCTGGGATTCCACCTTTTTTCTCTTCTTGAGCTTGAGCCTGAGTGGCTTGCTGTTCAGTTGATGTCGGTTTGTCATCAGCTAAAGCATTTGCTGCAACAGCACCTACGGCAGCACCAGCCACACCAGCTGCAACCATTGAACCAACGCCTGGACCAGATTTCTGAGGCGCGGTAGTGGTTTGTTGAACTGGAGTCACTTGACGAGGTTGTTGATAAGACTGGCTTGAAGTAGTCGAACGTGCCATACCGTGGCTTTTACCACCACCTGCACGTTTAGCTTCAGCAAGAGGAGAAATTGCTAAAGCAGCCATTAAAATACCGGTAATCAAGCCACGCTGGTGTACTTCCATAGGAAATTCCTGTTTAAAGTTAATTTGTAATAGTATTTATGCAGGCTTTTACTCTAAATTTCAACTATAAAAGTATGTTTTTTTATGTCAATTCATCACTGAGTTGCATAGCTTCTGTCAATGCTTCATGCAAGCGCGCAACAGCAATAACTTGTACGCCCGGAATTGCCTTTTGAGGGGCGTTTCCTCTTGGTAAAATGACATATTTAAAGCCATGTTTTGCTGCTTCTTTTAAGCGTTCCTGACCGTTAGGAACAGGGCGAATTTCACCAGAAAGACCAACTTCACCAAAAACTGCAAGCTGTTGGGGCAAGGCTTTAGTACGTAAACTTGAAGCACATGCAAGTAAAACAGCCAAATCAGAACCTGTTTCGGTAATTTTTAAGCCGCCTACAATATTAACATAAACGTCTTGTCCAGTAGTTTGAACACCGCCATGACGATGCATTACAGCAAGCAACATGTTCAAACGGTTTTGTTCAAGACCAAGTGCAACACGTCTTGGTTGTCCTTGAGCATCATCAACTAAAGCTTGCACTTCGACCAAAAGAGGGCGAGTTCCTTCACGGCTAATCATCACAATTGAACCGGGAATCGCTTCATCATAACGACTTAGGAAAATAGCAGAAGGATTGGCCACTTCACGTAGGCCTTTATCAGTCATGCCAAATACGCCAAGCTCATTCACTGCACCAAAACGGTTTTTAACAGCACGAATCATGCGATAGCGAGAGTCTGATTGACCTTCAAAGTAAAGTACGCAGTCCACCATATGCTCTAAAACACGCGGACCTGCCAGTGCACCTTCTTTGGTCACGTGACCAACAATGAATAGCGCTGTGCCACTATTTTTTGCATAACGGGTTAATAAAGCAGCAGATTCACGAATTTGTGAAACACCGCCCGGAGCAGATTGGAGGGTTTCTGTATAAAGTGTTTGAATCGAATCTAGAATAGCGACTACAGGTTTTTCTTGTTCTAAAACTTCACAAATGCGTTCTACACAGGTTTCAGCCATGACTTTTAATTGGTCGGTTGGCAGGTCAAGACGTTGCGCACGAAGAGCTACCTGAGATAAAGATTCCTCACCCGTAATATAAAGCGCAGAGCTTTTTGCGCTTGCCATATGGGTCGCAGTTTGCAAAAGAATGGTTGATTTACCAATACCGGGGTCACCACCAATCAGCACCACAGAACCTGTCACCAAACCGCCGCCAAGCACTCGGTCAAATTCGCTAATGCCTGTAGGTAAGCGGGTTTCATGAGAAACGGAAACTTTATTTAGCGTTGTAATGTTAGCAACTTGACCCGCATAGCCCCCAATTTTAGGACGTGCACGGTGAGCAGTGGTTGGCTCAAGTTTAACTTCAGTCAGAGAATTCCATTCACCACACTCTGAGCATTGACCAGCCCATTTAAGATGATCGGCACCACATTGCTCGCAACGGTAAACAGTTTTGACTTTGCTCATAAAAAATTGAAATTTTGCTCGATATTATATAAATATAGTTCTTAGGAAATTCTTCGTTCTTGTTTCCAGAAATTATCATAAAAGATAATGAGGAAATTTGAAGGGATCTTCTAAGGAACTAATAAGGGAAAGACACCAAAAATAACACGATATTGGATTTTTACAAGTCAGATAAAGTTTGTTTTCAGTGGATATAAAAAATCTAATCTATTCCCCAAGGACGGTGTTTTTACTGGAGTATGTATCTAGCTGTTTATTATAGATATGGCATGGATATTGCTGAAGTGAAAACGAACAAAATAATATGAGTATTGTATTTTAAAAATACAAAAGGTTGATATCTATGAGTGCAGCAGAAATTGTTGATTGGATTAATGGCATTATTTGGAGTAAGGCACTTATTTACCTGTGCTTAGGCGCGGGTTTATTTTTTTCTATTTTGACAAGATTTGTTCAAGTGCGTCAAATGAAGGAAATGGCCAGACTATTAATAAAGGGTACTTCTTCAGAACAGGGGATTTCATCATTTCAAGCCTTAGCTGTTTCATTATCGGGACGAGTAGGTGTAGGTAATATTGCGGGTGTAGCGGCAGCAATTGGCTTTGGTGGGCCCGGTGCTGTCTTTTGGATGTGGTTGGTTGCATTTTTAGGAGCAAGCACGGCATATGTAGAATCAACTTTAGGTCAAATCTATAAAGTCGAATATCAAGGGCAATATCGTGGTGGTCCTGCTTTTTATTTTGACAGAGGACTAGGACAGCGTTGGTTAGGCATCGTATTTGCTATAGCAGCAATTATTTCTTGTGGTTTGTTCTTACCGGGAATTCAAGCAAATGCAGTAGGTAAGGCATTTACACAAATTACAGGTGAAGGGGCAATTATTTTTGGTGATATTGGCCTGTTTAAAATTGTAGCACTTGTGGTGATTGTTGGTTTACTCGCTATCATTATTTTTGGTGGGATTAAACGGATTGCACGTTTTGCTGAATTCGTTGTTCCTTTTATGGCAGCTGGTTATATTCTAATGGCTGTTGTTATTGTGATTGCGAATATTCACGAGCTACCTGGTGTAATCAAATTAATTTTTGAAGATGCTTTTTCTCCTATGGCTGGTCTTGGTGCTGCAATCGGTTGGGGGGTAAAACGTGGTGTTTATTCAAATGAGGCAGGGCAAGGAACAGGGCCACATGCAGCCGCCGCAGCAGAAGTTCAACACCCAGCTCAACAAGGTTTTGTACAGGCATTCTCGATTTATGTCGATACATTATTCGTCTGCTCTGCAACAGCATTTATGATTTTAATTACAGGTATGTATAACGTACAAGGTACATTAGAAGCTGGTCAATTTATTGTACAAAATGTTGGAGCTACTGTAGAAATAGGTTCTCCTGCTTTTACCCAAATGGCAGTGAGTACAATGTTTGGTAATTTTGGCCAAATCTTCGTAGCGTTGGCTGTGTTCTTCTTCGCTTTTACAACAATCGTTGCGTATTACTATATTGCTGAAACTAACATTACTTATCTCAGCTATATTACTAAATCTCCATCGTTATTATTTGTGACCAAGTGCTTTATTATTCTCTCTGTATCTTATGGGGTTTTAAGTGCAACCGGTTATATATGGGGTATTGGTGATATTGGTGTCGGTCTAATGGCATGGATTAATATTGTCGGAATTATTGTGACTTATTTTGTATGGAAGCCAACAATTAAAGCTCTTAAAGATTATGAAGCGCAGCAAAAAGCTGGAGTAACAGAGTACACATTTGACCCTGTTAAATTAGGAATTAAAAATGCGACATTCTGGGAAGAAAGATTGAAGAATAAACAAAAGTAAATTTTTCAAAAGATAAATTTATTTCCTGATCCTTAATCGAAAAGGCTACTTCACTGGTAGCCTTTTTATATATGCGAAAGTTAAGCAAGTACGACAAAAGTTGACTTGAGAGTCCGTTGTATTGCAATAGGCTTGTGCGTATTATCGGCCATAATTGTATGTAGCTTGGAATCATCAGCAATACAGACAAAATTGGTTAGCTGAAAAGTTGTCAAAAAATATAAATTTAAAAGATACCTGCAAATGGTGCGATATCGTCTTTTTGATTTGAATTTAGCTAACGGACTAAAAAAATTACTGGAGTGTATTTATAAAATGTCGAATCAAAATCTGAGCGAGCCTCATGAACAAGGTGAGCTCCATCGAAGCCTCTCCAATCGGCATTTACAACTAATCGCGATTGGTGGTGCAATTGGTACCGGATTATTTATGGGATCAGGCAAAACAATTAGCCTTGCTGGTCCGTCGATCTTATTCATTTATTTGATTATTGGTGTGATGGTGTTTTTTGTCATGCGTGCGCTTGGCGAATTACTTCTTTCAAACCTTGCCTATAAATCATTTATTGACTTCACAACAGATTTAATCGGTCCATGGGCGGGTTACTTTGTAGGGTGGACATACTGGTTATGTTGGATCACGATTGGTATCGCTGACCTTTCTGCAATTATCTACTACTTACAATTCTTCAATAATGGTCTACCTTTCTCGCCTGTCGAAGGGGCAATGATCAGTGTTGCCGCGATTGTATTTATTATGGGTTTAAACCTGTTAACAGTTCGCTTGTTTGGTGAGTTAGAGTTCTGGTTTGCGCTCATTAAGATTCTTGCGATTATTATTTTAATCGCTGTGGGTCTATGGATGATCTTTACAGGCTTTACCTCAAGTACAGGTGAAGTTGCATCATTTACTCATCTTTGGGCTAACGGTGGCTTTTTCCCAACAGGTGTACATGGTTTCTTGGCAGGCTTCCAAATCGCAATTTTTGCTTTCGTTGGTGTAGAACTTGTGGGAACAACGGCTGCGGAAACGAAAGACCCAGCACGTAACTTACCAAAAGCAATTAACTCAATTCCAATCCGTATCATTATTTTCTACGTATTGGCATTATTGATTGTGATGTCTGTAACACCTTGGAATAAAATTGATCCTGCGATCAGTCCATTTGTAAACTTGTTTAGCCAAGCTGGTGTTGCAGCAGCAGCGATCTTGATGAACTTGGTTGTATTGTCATCAGTGATGTCATCAATGAACAGTGGTGTGTTTTCAACAAGCCGTATGTTGTTTGGTCTATCTCGTGAAGATCAGGGACCAAAAGCTTTTGGTAAATTGAACAGACGTGCGGTACCGGCAAATGCATTGTATTTCTCTGCTGCGTGTTTATTGTTAGGTGCGGCATTACAGTATTTTGTACCAAATACAGTTGAGGCATTTACGCTTGCAACGACGCTTTCAACGATTCTGTTCATTTGCGTGTGGTTACTCATTATCTGGAGTTATATCCGTTACTACACTACGCGTCCTGAGCTACATGCAAAATCAACATTTAAATTACCGGGTGGTCTATTTACATGTTGGATCACGATTATTTTCTTTATTGGCATGATTTATGTGCTGTCTTTAGAACCAGATACGTTCAAAGCGCTTAAAGTCAGCCCAATTTGGTTTGTTATCTTGATCATTGGTTATTTCTTCTTCTATAAACCACGTCATAAAAAGTAATTAAATTTATTTGGTTATGATCAAACGCTGGCTGAAAAGCTGGCGTTTTTTATGCATATTGTTTTTCTCTTTAAGTTTACTCTTTAGCCGCCTGCATGATCACGGTATACTGCATCGAATTGTTTAAATCAGGTGCTCAGATGCGTCGTGTCATTTGCCTCATCAGTTTATTGAGCAGCAGTATTTTGCTTAGCGCTTGTGGTCAGTCAGGAGCATTACAGCTACCTTCTGATCCGAATTATGACAAACGTGCGAAATACTTGCTCTATCGTAATAAAGAACAGAAACAAGTTGTTCAACAGGATGAGCAGGCTGAACAGCCAGTTGAATCATCAGCCCCAACCCAAACAACTTCACCTTAAGCTTTGAAATAAGGACACATTCATGAGTTTCACTCGCATTAATGGAGTATTGCATGCAGAGCAATGTTCTATGGAGCAGCTTGCGCAGCAATTTGGCACCCCTTTGTATGTTTATTCAAAAGCAGCTTTTGAAAAACATTACTTAGATATGGACCGTGCTTTTGATTTTATTGATCATCAAATCTGTTTTGCGGTGAAATCTAACTCAAATATAGCTGTTCTTAATGTGTTGGCAAAACTTGGTGCTGGTTTTGATATCGTATCAGGTGGTGAACTTGCACGCGTTTTAAAAGCGGGTGGAGATGCATCTAAAGTTGTTTTTTCTGGTTTAGGTAAAACCGAAGCTGATATTGAAACATCGTTAAATGTAGGCATTGCTTGCTTTAACGTTGAGTCTTATGCAGAACTAGACCGTCTTCAAAAGGTTGCAGCTCGTCTAGGCAAAAAAGCGCCAATTTCTTTACGTGTAAATCCAGACGTAGATGCAAAAACTCATCCTTATATTTCAACAGGTTTAAAAGAAAATAAATTTGGTATTCCAAGTGATACCGTTTATGAAACTTATCAATATGCTGCATCTTTACCAAACCTTGAAATTATTGGAATTGACTGCCACATCGGTTCGCAATTGACCGAGACTAAACCGTTTGTTGATGCTTTAGATCGTGTCATGTTGATGATCGAAGAACTAAAAAAACTTGGTATTACTCTTAAACACATCGATATCGGTGGTGGTTTGGGTGTTTGTTATAAAGATGAAACGCCGCCAAGTGTTGAAGAATATGCCAACTCAATGAAACCTGCTTTAGAAAAGTTAGGTCTCAAGGTTTATATGGAACCGGGTCGTAGCATTAGTGCAAATGCAGGTGTGCTTTTAACCAAAGTTGATTTGCTCAAGCCAACGAGCCACCGTAACTTTGCCATTATTGATGCAGCAATGAATGATTTAATTCGCCCTGCTTTATATGAAGCGTGGATGGATATCCAACCTGTAGTGCCAAGTTCAGATACTGAAGAAAAAACTTGGGATCTTGTGGGTGCAATCTGTGAGACGGGTGATTTCATTGGTAAAGATCGTTCATTGGCTTTAAAAGAAAATGACTTGTTAGCTGTTCTTGGCGCTGGCGCTTATGGTTTTGTAATGAGTTCAAATTACAATACGCGCGGACGTGCCGCAGAAGTGATGGTGTCAGGCGATAAAGCCCATTTGATTCGTGAGCGTGAAACGGTTGAATCTCTGTGGGAAAATGAACGCTTGTTGCCTGAGGAGTAAATGAAATGTTGTTAGAATTTACTAAAATGCATGGCCTAGGTAACGACTTTATGGTGGTTGATCTAATCAGCCAACGTGCCTATTTGGATACAGAAACAATTCAACGCTTAGCCGATCGTCATTTCGGTATTGGTTTTGATCAGCTTTTAATTGTTGAACCACCAGATTTACCGGAAGCAGATTTTAAATATCGTATTTTTAATGCTGATGGTTCTGAAGTTGAACAATGTGGTAATGGTGTACGCTGTTTTGCTCGTTTTGTACATGAGCGCCATTTAACGACCAAAACAAGTATTACTGTCCAAACCAAAGCAGGTATTGTAAAACCTGAATTGGGACAAAATGGTTGGGTTCGCGTCAATATGGGGTACCCGAAGTTCTTGCCGAATGAAATTCCATTCATTGCAGAACAACCAGAAGCTTTATATACACTTGAGTTAGCTAACGACCAGAACATTAATATTGATGTGGTCAATATGGGCAATCCTCACGCCGTAACGATTGTTCCAGATGTATTAACTGCAGATGTTGCTGGCATTGGTCCACAAGTCGAGTCACATAAACGTTTCCCTGAACGTGTTAATGCTGGCTTTATGCAAGTAATTGATGAAAAACATGTGCGTTTACGTGTATTTGAACGTGGTGTTGGTGAAACATTAGCTTGTGGTACAGGAGCTTGTGCGGCTGCGGTAAGTGGTATGCGCCGTGGCTTACTTGCGAACTCAGTTGAAGTTGAACTTGCTGGCGGTAAGTTACAAATTGAATGGCAAGAAGGCGATGTGGTTTGGATGACTGGTCCAACAACTCATGTATATGATGGGCGTTTGGATTTACGTTATTTCCAAGGCTAATCGCATTACCAAAATAGAAGTCTCTTTTATTATCTAAAATGATAAAAGAGACTTTCTTTTATATGTAGAATAATTTTATAACTTTATAAAAATATGAATAATTTAATTTTCTTACCCGGTGCATCAGGCAGTACGACATTTTGGCATCCCTTAATTGAAAAATTACCTCAGCATTATCGTACAAAAATTATTGGTTACCCCGGTTTTGGCGATACACCAGAATCCCTTGAAGTGAAGAGTTTTGAAGACCTAACAAATTATGTGGTCGATCAAATTCATGATGAGTCTGTAATTATTGCTCAATCAATGGGTGGGATTTTTGCCGTTGCCGCAGCGTTACAAAAACCTCAACTGGTGAAAGGGCTGGTTTTGATTGCAACTTCTGGTGGAATTAACCTTAAGCGATTTAATGTGCAAGACTGGCGTGAAGCATATCGCCAAGCATTTTTAAAATATCCAGATTGGTTTATTACGACGAATGCCAACTATGAAGAGTTTCTGTCAGACATAAATGTCGAAATCTTATTAATCTGGGGTGATAACGATCCAGTGAGTCCAGTTGAAGTGGGAACATACTTAAATCAGATATTTAAAAATTCAAGGCTGCATATTGTTAAAGGTGGAGATCATCAGTTGGCAGAAAAACATGCTGATGAAGTGGCCACACAAATTAAAGATTATTTAAAAAAGATGAGGTAAGTCTTTTAAAAAGCGTGCTATGTGTTAGCACGCTTTTTTTTAAATTTATCTTTTACTCAAAGCTAATTTCAAAGCAAATAACACAAAAATACTGCCTGTAATTCGGTCCATATATTTCACAAATTTGGGTTGCTTAAGATAACGTGACAGTGGCTGCATAGCTAAAATTAATAAAGTTGACCATAATATTCCAATCACCACATGAATCATTACCAGTCCCATCACCCAAGTAACGGCCGATGCTTGTGGTGGAATAAACTGTGGAAGAAATGAAATATAAAAAATACCAACTTTGGGATTAAGTAAATTACCCAAAAAGCCCTTAATAAACCAATTTTGTGAAGGAGAGGTATTTGAACTATTCTCTTGCATATCTGCAAGCTGGGTACGTGGTTTTAAAATCATATTTAAACCTAACCATGCTAGATAAGCTACTCCCATCCATTTTAGAATATTAAAAGCGAGATCAGATGCCATGAGCAAGGCACCTAGACCACAGGCAACCACAATTCCCCATACAATACAGCCAAGACAAATACCTACTGCTGCTTGAAACGCTTTCGATTTACCTTCAAGTGTTGCTGTACGAATAATTAAAGTCGTATCTAAACCAGGGGTCAGTGTAAGTAAGGTAATCGCAATTAAATAAGGAATGAGTATGGTGGTCATGGCAGCAAGGTCCAATGAATACTTGGTTTAAATTGTAATATATAAATTAGATCAGCATTAGGTTGTGCGATATCAAATTTTCATGATCACATAGTTTTTGGTACACTCAAAAAAATGAACAAATAAATGGAGAGCAATTTGGATTTTGCATTACAACTGCTCTCAATGTGGTTAAAAGAAAGAAAAATACAGAATCAATCTGAGCACACGATTACTGCTTATGAACGAGATGTTAAAAGCTTTCTTGAGTTCTGCGAGCACAAACAACTAGATTTGAGAAATATTGAAGCTTCAGATTTAAGAGAGTACTTAGCGCAGCGTGTCGAACAAGACCAGTTAAGTTCAAGTAGCATGCAACGTCATCTCACTTCAATTCGTCAATTTATGAAATGGGCTGAACAAGGTAAATATCTAGAAATTAATCCTACTGACGATTTTAAGTTAAAACGACAACCTAGACCTTTGCCCGGCATGATCGACATAGAAACGGTTAATCAAATTTTAGATCAACCTATGCCGGATAAACCAGTTGATCAGCAATTGTGGTTACGTGATAAAGCCATGCTTGAGTTACTTTACTCAAGTGGTTTGCGTTTGGCTGAATTGCAGGGTTTAACAGTTAAGGATGTAGATTTTAATCGCCAACTTGTTCGTATTACTGGTAAAGGAAATAAAACCCGTATTGTACCGTTTGGGAAAAAAGCAAAAGAAAGCCTATTAAACTGGTTGAAAGTTTACAAAATTTGGAAAGGACATTTTGATCAAAATGACTCTGTCTTTATTTCCTTACGAGGAGGGGCGCTCACTCCACGGCAAATTGAAAAGCGAGTGAAGCTTCAAGCTCAAAGAGCAGGTGTAAATGTAGATTTACATCCGCATTTATTACGTCATTGTTTTGCTAGCCATATGTTATCAAGTAGTGGTGATTTGCGATCAGTACAAGAAATGTTAGGTCACAGTAATTTGTCTACGACACAAATTTATACGCATATTGATTTTGATCATTTAGCACAAGTATATGATCAAGCTCATCCAAGGGCTCATAAAAACTAAAATTTAAAAATAGACTCAATAAATAGATAATTAAATTGAGAAGTTTTAGGTGAATGTAGAGATCATTTGTATTTTTTTACAAATTTGTTTAAGAGAAATAGTCAAAACAGCCAAATTGACCATTTTGATCTTTGGGTATTTTGTGGACGACTGGGTCTAAAAAACCTCAAATTTAAGGTTTTTAAAAGTAATGTTATGTTTCTAGCTCATATGCTAAATAAGATAAAAAGATAATAAAAATCAATGTATAAAATACAGTTTAAAAAGAATAAAATAGGCCCTCATAGCAGTATAAAATTTTTTTATGAACTGATGATTTCATTTTTTTTGTGCTGTTCCAGAAAATTGTGACTTGACCGAAATGCCAAACACATTGCAAGATAGGGTACCTAAAAAATTTTAATTGAAGAGTTAATATACTTTTCTCAACATTTACTTTTGCTAGAACAGCCGAGGATTACATGAAGGCTCTTGTTGCTGTAAAACGCGTGGTTGATGCCAACGTTAAAGTTCGTGTTAAGCCGGACAATAGTGGGGTTGACCTTACCAACGTAAAAATGTCAATTAACCCATTTTGTGAAATCGCAGTGGAAGAAGCGGTTCGCTTAAAAGAAAAAGGAACAGTATCAGAAATCGTTGTTGTTTCTGTTGGTCCTAAAGAAGCTCAAGAACAAATCCGTTCTGCAATGGCTCTAGGCGCAGACCGTGGTATTTTGGTTGAAACTACTGATGAAATTGGCGCTTTAGAAGTTGCTAAAATTTTAAAAGGTGTTGTTGAAGCTGAAAAACCAGAACTTATCCTTCTTGGTAAACAAGCAATTGATGATGACTCTAACCAAGTAGGTCAAATGCTTGGTGCATTATTAGGTGCTGGTCAAGGTACATTCGCTTCTGAAGTGAAAGTTGATGGCGGTAAAGTACAAGTGACTCGTGAAGTTGACGGTGGTTTACAAACTGTTGAACTTACACTTCCTGCAATCATCACGACTGACTTGCGTTTGAACGAGCCACGTTATGCAGCATTGCCTAACATCATGAAAGCTCGTAAGAAGCCACTTGATACAAAATCTCCTGCGGATTATGGCGTTACAGCTGGTACTAAGCTTAAAACTGTTAAAGTTGAAGCTCCAGCAGAACGTAAAGCTGGCGTACAAGTGAAATCTGTAGATGAGCTTGTTGAAAAATTGAAAAATGAAGCGAAAGTGATCTAATACGGAAGGATAAAATCATGAGTATTTTAGTTATCGCTGACCACAACAACCAAGTACTTAACGGTGCTACTTTAAACGTTGTTGCTGCAGCACAAAAAATCGGTGGTGATATTACTGTATTAGTTGCTGGTTCTGGTGCTCAAGCAGTTGCTGATGCTGCTGCTAAAGTTGCTGGTGTAAGCAAAGTTTTACTTGCTGACAACGCTGCTTATGCAAACCAATTAGCTGAAAACGTAGCTGGCTTAGTTGCTGACTTGGCTAAAGGTTACAAATACGTTTTAGCTGCTTCTACAACGACTGGTAAGAACATTCTTCCACGTGTTGCTGCTCTTCTTGATGTAAGCATGATCACAGATATCATTTCTGTTGAATCTGCGAACACATTCAAGCGTCCTATCTATGCAGGTAACGCGATTGCAACTGTTCAATCTGACGAAGCAATCATTGTTGGTACCGTTCGTGGTACAGCATTTGATCCAGTTGCTGCGGAAGGCGGTTCAGCTGCTGTTGAAACAGTTGGCGAAGTAAAAGATGCGGGTATTTCTCACTTCGTATCTGAAGAAATCGTTAAGCTTGATCGTCCAGAATTAACTGCGGCTCGCATCGTAGTTTCTGGTGGTCGTGGTGTAGGTTCTGGTGAGAACTACCATAAAGTACTTGATCCATTAGCTGACAAGCTCGGTGCAGCACAAGGTGCTTCACGTGCAGCAGTTGATGCGGGCTTTGTACCTAACGATTTCCAAGTTGGTCAAACTGGTAAAATCGTTGCGCCTGAGCTTTATGTTGCTGTAGGTATTTCTGGTGCGATCCAGCATTTAGCTGGTATGAAAGATTCTAAAGTTATTGTTGCAATCAACAAAGACGAAGAAGCGCCAATCAACAGTGTTGCTGACTACTGGTTAGTTGGTGATTTGAACACTGTAGTACCAGAATTGGTATCTAAACTTTAATCTTTACTGATTAAAGCTAAAAAACCCTTAGTTTTTACTAGGGGTTTTTTTATTATGGATAGTGTCCTGAAATGTATAACTGAGACTTTTATCTCATTTGAGGTTTGATTTTTATAGAATAAAAATCACATAGTTTTATTAAGAATAGAACATGCTCGTTATAGCGATATGATAAGAATAATATGCAATTAAATTATACAAATATCACCAGATTAGCGGTGTAGATTCCGCACATTACACAGTGCTTTTATGCTATAGTATACAGCTATATTTTTTTCGATTTTAGTTCAGTTTCCGGAACTAAATTTTTTGCAAGATCAAGACATATAAGCAGATGGAAATCTCTATCTGTAAGAAGGAGTATGCATGAGCGTATCGGAAATCCGACCGATTGCCATTGAGGACGAACTCAAGCATTCATATTTAGATTACGCGATGAGTGTAATCGTATCTCGTGCATTGCCGGATGTGAGAGACGGTCTTAAACCTGTTCACCGTCGTGTGCTTTATGCCATGCACGAATTGGGCAATGACTATAACAAAGCCTACAAGAAATCTGCGCGTGTTGTTGGGGACGTAATCGGTAAATATCACCCTCATGGTGACTCAGCTGTTTATGAAACCATTGTGCGTATGGCTCAGGACTTTAGCTTACGTTATTTATTGGTAGATGGTCAGGGTAACTTCGGTTCGATTGATGGTGATAGCGCAGCTGCGATGCGTTATACCGAAGTCCGTATGACCAAGCTTGCACACGAGCTTCTTGCAGATCTAGAAAAAGACACGGTTGATTGGGAAGATAACTACGACGGTTCTGAGCGTATTCCTGAAGTACTTCCGACACGTGTTCCTAACTTGTTAATTAATGGTGCTGCTGGTATTGCCGTAGGTATGGCAACTAACATGGCACCGCATAACATGACAGAAGTTGTGAATGCGTGCTTAGCCTATGCTGACAATCCGAATATCTCGATTGAAGGATTGATGGAATACATTACGGGTCCTGACTTCCCTACAGGCGGTATTATTTACGGTAAATCAGGTATTGTTGATGCCTACCGTACAGGTAAAGGCCGCTTACACATTCGTGGTAAGTACCATTTCGAAGAAGATGAAAAGACAGGCCGTACAACCATCGTCTTTACTGAAATTCCATATCAAGTAAATAAAGCAAGAGTTATTGAACGTATTGCCGAGTTGGTTAAAGAGAAAAAACTTGAAGGTATTTCAGAACTTCGTGATGAGTCTGACAAAGAAGGTATGCGTATTGCAATTGACTTAAAACGCGGTGAAAACGCTGAAGTCGTTGTAAATAACTTATTCTTAAATACCCAACTTGAAAACTCATTCAGCATCAACATGGTTTGTCTAGACAATGGACAACCAAAATTGATGAATCTGAAAGATATTATTGCGGCATTTATCCGTCACCGCCAAGAAGTTGTGACACGCCGTACCATGTTCGAACTGCGTAAAGCACGTGAACGTGGTCATATCTTAGAAGGCTTAACTGTTGCTTTAGCCAATATCGATGAAATTATCGAGACGATTAAAACTTCTGCTAACCCTGCTGAAGCGCGTGAGCGTTTACTTGCAGGTGAGTGGGCAGGTGGTGGGGTCGTTTCATTGCTTGAAAAAGCTGGTGCAATTTCTGTTCGTCCAGATGAAATCGAAGGTGAAGATCCAAATCGTCCATTTGGTCTAACCGATTCAATTTACCGTTTATCACCAACACAAGTAGGCGCAATTTTAGAATTACGTTTACACCGTTTAACAGGTCTTGAACAAGACAAATTACATGCAGAATATACTGAAATCTTAGGTCAAATCGCTGAACTTACTGCAATTTTGAATGATTTCAACTTATTGATGGCTGTAATTCGCGAAGAGTTAGCACTGGTACTACAACAGTATGGTGATGGACGTCGCACTGAAATTATTGAATCACGTATTGATTTTAGCCGTGAAGATTTAATTCCTGAAGAGCAAGTTGTATTAACAGTTTCACAAACAGGTTACGCAAAAACTCAACCACTTTCAGATTATCAGGCTCAGCGCCGTGGTGGACGTGGTAAGTCTGCAACTTCAATGAAAGATGATGACTTTATTCAACATCTGATTGTAGCTTCAAACCATGCGACTGTGCTGTGCTTTACCAACGTAGGTAAAGTATATCGCCTTCGTGTGTTTGAAGTGCCTCAAGCATCACGTGGTGCCAAAGGCCGTCCGATCGTGAACCTGTTACCTTTAGATGCGAATGAAACAGTAACAGCTATCTTGCCGTTGACTGAGTTCCCAGAAAACCATTACGTATTTATGGCAACAGCGTCAGGTACGGTTAAACGTGTTGATTTAGAGCAATTTGCTAACATCCGTTCAAATGGTTTACGTGCAATTGAGCTCAATGAAGAAGATACCTTAATTGGTGTTGCGATTACTGATGGTAATCAGCAAATCATGTTGTTCTCGAACGAAGGTAAGGCAATTCGTTTTGCTGAGACTGACGTACGTGCAATGGGTCGTACTGCGAAAGGTGTTCGTGGTATGCGCGTGAGCTTTGCAAGCAGTACTTTAAGTGAAGAAGATGCAGAAGTTGAAAATGATGAATCAGATGACAATGACGATTCAGCAGATTCAAATTTAGTAAGTCGTATCGTATCACTTGTGGTTGTACCTGAAACAGGTGAAGTACTATGTGCAAGTGCCAACGGTTACGGTAAGCGTACTCCTGTAAATGACTTCCCGACTAAGAAACGTGGCGGTAAGGGTGTAATTGCGATTAAGACAAGCGAACGTAACGGTGAGCTTGTTGGTGCAGTGTCTATTGATGAAACCAAAGAATTGTTACTTATTTCTGATGGCGGTACATTAGTTCGTACCCGTGCAGCAGAAGTTGCGATGACTGGTCGTAATGCACAAGGTGTACGCCTAATTCGCTTAAGCGAAGAAGAAACTCTAGTAGGCGTTGTTTCTATTGAAGCTGTCGAAGATGAAGAAGAGTTTCTCGAAGGCGAAGTAGATACTACTGAAACTGATAGCGAAGAAGTTGTATCAAATAATGAAGATGCTTCTGAAGAGTAAGTAAAACTTAAATAAAAAAGGAAGCATAAGCTTCTTTTTTTATTTTATGAAGAAGATTTTTTTACAAGCCGATAATAAGATAAACCCACCAATATTAATCCAAGGGTCCCAAGAAATATCAGCTTTGGTACAACCGTGGCTAATGGAACACCCATCTGGTTAAGTTGCACAAACATTTGTACCGCATGTGTTGAGGGTAAACACCACGCAAACCATTGTAACCATTCAGGCATTGCTTGATGAGGCCAAGCAGCTCCAGTTAGTAAGAATAAAGGTACAGAGCTAAACACAATAATATGTCCGGCACGTTCCGGCATATCTAAAAGTGAACCGATCAACATGCCTAGTCCAATAATACAACTAATAAAAATTGGAACGGCAATGAGGAGACCTATAAAATTTCCACCGTGTGGATAGTCATTGAACCATAGCGTAAAACCAAAAAGATAAAAACTACTTAAACAACCAATGGTAAATATACTTGTGAAAATTCCAGCGAAGCGAACAGCTGTAATTTTTTGGTGTTGCTCACGGTAGCTTGCAATCAGCATCGCTAAACCTAATACAATGGTTTGATGGATAATTAAAGAGGCAACAGCCGGAAAAATATAACTTCCATAGCCTGCAAGGGGGTTAAATAAAGGAACCTGATGAATAGAAAGTGCGGGTTGGAAATGAGTGCGCTCTCCAAATTTTTCGACATATTCTTTTAAGGTCGCTTCGATGGATGTAGCTAAGCCTAAACCAATTTCTTTAGTTTTTAAAAAGTTGGTTGTACTTAAATATAAGCCAATTCCGCCTGTTTCTCCACGGCGTAAGCTTTGCGTTAGGTTACTTGGTAAAAGTAAAATACCATCGGCTTTTTGTTCACGAACCATTTGTTCTGCTTGTAAGAAATTGCTTGTAACAGTAACAATATGAACATGGGGACTATTTGCACTTTGACCGATTAATTGAGAAGTTAAGAGACTTTGTTCTTCATCAACAATGACAATAGGAATAGATTCTGCCCGCTCAGCTTTATAGGCGGTAGGGTAAAAAAAACTATAAAGAATGACCGATAAAATCAGAGTTGTGAAAACTGAACTGTTTCCTACAATATCTTTAAAAGTTTGCAAATATGCATTTAGAAACTCTTTCATTGCGTTGCCCCTCGAACTAATTTTTTAAGAAGCAGACAACTTAAAAGGAAGTAAATCAGGCAATAACCGATAAGTATTAAAAAAGGAATTATTGAAATGAAAATTGGACTGCCGATCACCCATTGTTCGGTTTGAAGCTTAGCATAAGGTGTATACGGAATAATGAGTGACCAAAACTTGGTGAAAATAGGCGCATTATTTAAAGGTAGCGTAACGCCTGCGAAACTTAAAGAAGACCCACCATATACCGCGATAAAGCCAAAAGTTTTACTTAAATTTTTGGTTGCAAGAATGACGGTGCTACTAATCAAAGCGTAGGCAAAATAGAGTAAAAACTGTGCACATAACAATAAACTAAGAGAACCTGCTACGAAC
The DNA here is from genome assembly GCF_000581835.1 of Acinetobacter sp. 1542444. Taxonomy (NCBI): domain Bacteria; kingdom Pseudomonadati; phylum Pseudomonadota; class Gammaproteobacteria; order Moraxellales; family Moraxellaceae; genus Acinetobacter; species Acinetobacter sp. 1542444. The sequence continues at coordinate 104,456 of NZ_JEYA01000003.1, forward strand.
CAGCCACGGATTTCGACTAGCCAAAACATCCATAACCATGTCCATGCACAAAATATAAGGCTATAAAGCAGATTTTTAGCCAGTAAGCCTTGAATAAAACTTTCTCGGTTTACCCATGCTGTTAATGTGCCACGTTTAAGTTCTTGTCCAATAGCAAAGGCAACACAGCAACACAGCAATAAGTGCAATACAGCAGGAACCATGAAAGGTTCTAAATAAAACTCATAGCTCATGCTTGGATTATAAAGCGTTGAGATTTTTACATGAGCTGTAGGAACATCTAAATAGGGAATACTATTTACAAGATAACTTTGACCAGCATAGTCTGCTAAAGCATTGAGGGTACTGACTAGCATTGCTGAAGAAATGGTATTTCCGACACTAAAAAAAGACTGGTTAAATGCAATGCTGATTTGAGCATCTTGTGCTTTAACGAAGCGTTTTTCAGCACCGTCTGGAATAAAAACGTAACCCCATATTTTAGTTTCGTTAAGTAATTGTTCAGCTTCAGTTGAGCTTGCCGTAATCGTTTTAATATCTACCGTATGATTTAACGAAAGATATTTTTCAATATTACGGCTGAGTTCACTTTGGTCCTGATCAATAATCGCAATTGGTAAATGTTCAGCTTTACCTGCATAAAACATGCTGCTAAACAAAAAAATGATAAAAGCAGGGATAAGTGTCACCATACACAAATCCCATTTATTGCTTTTTAGATAGTTTAGTTCCCGTAATATACTGGCAAACATGCTTTATTTTTCTTCTTTAATTTTAAATAGAACACTCATACCAACCTTTAAATCTTTGACATGACTTTCAGGCACCAGATGTAATTTGAAGCTACGAATATCATAGCCTCCAGTTTGGCGAGTCGTTTTAATGGTGGCAAATTCACCTTCAGCGTCAATATTCTTAATTTTAAAATTCACATTCTGATTAAGAGCAGTTATGAATCCTTCAAGGGTTTTACTTTTATAAACAGAAGCGTATTGGTTTTCACCCACGTTTAAACTTACCCATAAATCATCATCTTCTAAAATGCTAACAACAGGCACGCCCATAGCGACTAATTCGGAAGGTTTACCATAAGTTTTTGAAACCGTACCTGAAATAGGTGAGAGTAAGCGTGTCTCTGCTTCCAGTGCTTTTGCTTCGCTTACCGCTGCTTTTGCAATTTCAACTTGTGCATCTGCTGTAGATTTTTGCTGGCTAGTACTTCCACGTTTAGCACGAGCATATTGTTGATAAGAGGCTTCACTTAATTCTTGAGCAGAGGTCTGTGCTGCGAGCATTTCATCTCGTCTTTGACGTGAAATGACACCTTGTCTATATAAATTTTCACCGCGTTGGTAAGTGGTTTTTGCCAAGTTTGCTTGTGCTTTGGTGCTTTGCCAGTTGGCATAGAGAGTATCGATATTTTCTTGTTGCGAACCGCGGTCTACCGTAGATTGAAATGCTAAAGCCGATTGTAAGGTAGCCAAGGCTTGTTGCTTTTTAGCTTCTATTTCAGGGCTAACCAAACGAACAAGTGGCTGGCCTTTGGAAATTTTCTGGCCTTCTTGTACATAAATTTCTTCAATACGACTTGGAACCTTTGTACTTACGTGAATAGTCTCGGCTTCAACACGGCCTTGTAGTTCAATAGGTTTCGGTTGATAGCTTTTCCACAAACCAAAAATAATTAAACCTAATAGGGCAATAATGACTACACTAATAATCAGTTTAATTTTGGAATTTTTAGGGGGGGTTTGACCATCTTTATTTGTGTTTGATTCTTGATGGTCACTAACTTGATCATCTTTTTTAATTTGGTTGGTTTCTGCCGTATCCGCAACAGGAGAATCTTGTTCTGAATGAGCTGAGTCTTGATTCATTTTATACTCCTATTAACGAATATAGTCGGTATGTGGTTGATTGACATAAGCTTTAAATTGGTCAATTGAGCCGTGACTTTGTAGTAAAGTCGCGAGTGACATGACATATTTATAAGCATTTAAAGCCATTTCAGTTTTTAAGGCACTTAATGCATTTTGCGCATCAATCACTTGGGTTGCTGTACCCATTCCTTCACGAAAAGAAAGTTCTTGAATACGTAGGTTTTCTTGAGCAGCATTTACGTTTCTTTGTAAAAGCTGATGACTTTGTTGAGCAGAGTTAAGCTCGTTATATGATTTATTCAAAAGTGCTTCAATCTCTTGTTTAGTTCGTTCAGTCATGAGTTCAGAAGCGTAGCGCTTTAATTCGGCAGCATGAATATTCTTATTTTTATCTACCCCAGAAAATAGGTTGTATTTTGCCATTACACCGACAATCCAGTTTTCATTTTCATCAAGCGCATATTCACCAAATGCAAATAGACTTGGTTTTTTTGCGGCTTGTTGAGCTTGAATATTGACATTAGCCAGTTGAGTATCCATCTGCATTTTTTGTACAAGGCTAGATTTTTGCGAATAACTGGTTAAAAGTGATTCTAGAGGCTGGCTTGGAGTGTTATTTACAAATAACGGTGTACTTAAATCGACATTATTTTGTTGATGTAAAAGATTATTAAGGCTAAAGCGGCTGGCGTTTAAGTTGGCTTGAGTATTTTGTAAAGTACGTTCTGCATTATTACGCGCGACTTCAAACTGCATGCGTTGCCCTTTACTAATAAATCCTTGTTGTTCCAGCTTTAGGGCATTGCTGTAATGTTTTTGCATCGCATTAAAGTTAAATAAGCTACTTGCGACCAGCTGCTGCTGTAATTGCACATTAAAGTAACTTTGTACTACTTCAAATCGCTGTATATCTTGCTGTTGTTGGCTTGAAAGCTCAGAGCGCTGTGCTTGTATATTAGCTATTTTTTTAGCGCTGCTGGTTAAGCCGCCTGTATAGAGTGGCATTACGACTGAAATCGAAGGGCGTACCACCTGATCTTCGATAGTCAGATTCGCATAATCAGGAAAGCGATTTATACCATCATGTATGGTTTGGTTTGCGCCTTCTTGAACTTGTCCCAGCACATCTGATGGAATGACATTGTTCCACTGTGAAAGTTTATCGTTGAGTCCTTGGCTTAAATCATTTTCAAGTTTTTGTTTAAAAGCCCCAAGAGGTACATCTGTTTCACTATGAAAAGCGTAGGCTCTGACATTCAAATCAACTCTAGGTAATCCGAGGCCCTTTACTGCTTCAGCTTCTAATTGAGATGCTTGCTGTAATGCTTGGTTGGCTTGAGTACTGTATGAACTTTTTAAAGCTTGTTGTTCTGCTTCGGCATAACTTAAGCTTCCAGCGTATAAATGATTAGTGAAAAAAAAGCCTAAAGCCAAAGCAAGATGTTTTGGTTTAAATGAAAAGGGAAAAATAGACTGTCTATATCGATGTGTTGGCATTTTAAATAACAATTTTTGGCATCCCTTATAGTTTAAATTTCTTGTTATTAAATTCAATTATCATCTTGTTTATTATACATTTGTATAAAAACATGGTGGTTTTTAGCTCCTTTAATTATTGAATTTACTAAGCCAATATTTTTGTAATAGCTATCAAGGTATGTGAAATGATAATCACAAGTCAAGTTGATCTTTTTGCTTAAAAATTTTTTTAAATGAGGAAGCTGATTATTAAAACTAAAGAAATAACGACAACAATAATTGAAAAAATAAACCTAAATACAGTCCAGCATTGAAATATTTACTTGAGAAGCTGCTGCAAGCTTAAGCAATCTGTGGTTAAATGCCATTTTTATTGTGTTTGACTTTATACAAGGGAAAAATCATGCGCGCGTACAATTTCTGTGCTGGTCCTGCTGCATTACCTACTGCCGTTTTAGAAAAAGCTCAACAAGAATTGTTGGATTGGCAGGGTAAAGGTCTATCCATCATGGAAATGAGTCACCGTAGTGCTGACTATGTTGCTGTAGCTGAAAAAGCTGAAGCAGATTTACGCAAGTTAATGAACATTCCAGAAAACTATAAAGTACTGTTTTTACAAGGCGGTGCGTCATTACAATTTTCTGCTATTCCTTTAAACCTTTTAGGTAAGAACAGTAAAGCCGATTATATTCACACAGGCATCTGGTCTGAAAAAGCGTTAAAAGAAGCAAAACGTTATGGCGATATTAATGTTGTAGAAGCTGGCATTAAAGTAGATGGCAAGTTCGCAATTTCTGAACAAAGCGAATGGAATTTATCTGATGATGCAGCATATGTACATTATGCGGATAATGAAACGATTGGTGGCTTACAGTTCGCAGGAATTCCTGATGTAAAAGCGCCACTTGTTTGTGACTATTCATCAAGTATTTTATCTGCTCCATTAGATGTGACCAAGTTTGGTTTAATCTATGCTGGCGCACAAAAAAATATTGGTCCTGCTGGTTTAACAATTGTCATTATTCGTGATGACTTACTTGATCAAGCTAAACCAGAAATTCCAAGTATTTTAAAATATGGCGACCAAGCCAAAAATGGTTCTATGGTAAATACACCATCGACTTACGCTTGGTACTTGTCTGGTTTGGTATTTGAATGGTTGCTAGAGCAGGGTGGGGTAGAGGCTATTCATAAAGTAAACCTTGAAAAAGCTCAGTTGTTATATGGTTATATCGACTCAAGTGATTTCTACAATAACCCGATCGCAATTCCAAACCGTTCAATTATGAATGTACCGTTTACATTGGCAGACGAAGCTTTAGAAAAGCAATTCTTAAAAGAAGCGGAAGCTAATCACTTGTTGAATTTAGCTGGCCACCGTTCTGTCGGCGGTATGCGTGCAAGTATTTATAATGCCGTACCATTAGAAGGCGTACAGGCTTTAATCAACTTTATGGATGATTTTGCAAAGCGTAATGGTTAAGCAAATCAAATAAATAAAGCCCTCAAATGAGGGCTTTATTTATTGAATAAGTTATAAATTAAAAAGGCACTAAACCAAACTGGTGCATGAATATGGCAGCTAAGAACATACCCAAGACAAAAAAGCAAAACGCACCAGTATCGACCTTTACGCGCAGGCTACTGGATTGAATGAGGCTGGTAGTTTGTTCGGGTATAATCTTCATTCAATAACCTAATTATTAAAATATTAGTGAAATTCAATTAGTTTCACTCTTTTTAGCACAAATAGTCGCCTGAATCCAGATATTACCGCGAATATATTCGCCAATATTAAAGTTTTTATACAAATCGTTTTTGGTCGCAATGCGCACTAATATGGCAGGAAGATCATCTTCTAAAACCAAAGTGACATCATAAAGAGTATATTCTGCCCCCATAAATGTCATAGAAGTTTTACCAACAATATTACCTTGGAACCATGCTTCATCTTCTTGACCAAGATTTTCGCCATATAAATAAGCGACCATTTTAGAAAAATCAACGGTTACAGGTTCTTGATCTTCTGGAGTTTTTGGTTGCCATTCATTAATGAGTTCCTGTAAGTTTTCAGGAGCAACACCATTATGTTCAGTTAAAATTGCATTTAATGCACGGTGATGTTTAATAGAAGCGGGGTCATCAACAATGATTTTTTCACCTGCTGGAACAGGTTCTAATTCATAAGCCCATGCATTAAATTGGACTTGATAGTTTTGATTTTTGTCATATTGACAGTAGTTAACACTAAATAAATTATCAAATGCATAAACGGTTGTATTTTTATTTAGTCTTAAACTCAACACGGCTTGTGTAGCAGAGTCACAAGTAATGATGCGTTCAATTTTCGCATTATATTGATACGGACTTTCAAAACTTGGGAAGGCTGTTTTAAGCGCGCGAGGTTTTTGGTTTTCAACAGCAATAATTTGATTGATCGTAACTTTTTGGTCTTGTGGACCTTGAATGAGCCAAAAAGATTGGTCCATGTCTTCTTCATGTTCACACAAACCCATTGGCATTACAGGTGCATCAAGTGCCAGTCCTAACCATTTTGGTACATCTGTTTCGGGATGGGACGTCAATAGATTCCAATGTTCTCCATGACTACCAAAATTTTGGTCATTTACTTTAATAACTTCTGGACTGTTTTGATTTTTCATAAGCACGATGCTGTTGGGTTCACATTACTTGTTATATTAAATCGAGGGTGTTTGCTATTTTTCAAGTCACCATATGTAAATTCTCTTGTAAAAGCGCGTATTTAGTCATTTAAAAAGAAGCGCCGTTTCTATTTATAAGTTAAAAGTACGTTTAATTTATAAAAAAATTAAATGTTGAAATTAAAAATCAGTTTAATCGTTATTTTTACTCACCTTAGAAAAGCATCTGTTAGACTAATATTTTTAGTGGAAATAGAGAATAACGTGCTGCCATTTAAACTATGGGTAGACGCAGACGCCTTACCGAAAATTTTACGTGAAGTGATTTTACGTGCGTCAGATCGTTATCAATTAGAAGTTATTTTTGTAGCCAATCAAAATGTTGGGATTACGCCTTCAGTACGAATTAAATCAATACAAGTTTTAAGTGGTGCCGACCAAGCAGATAAAGAAATAGTTGATCGTATGACTGAAAATGACATTGTCATTACGCAGGATATTCCACTGGCAGCTCAGGTGATTGAGAAAGGTGGAGTTGCTATTCATCCCCGTGGTGAAGTCTATACAACGGCCAATGTTAAAGCGCGTTTACATCTACGTGATTTCATGGATACGCTCCGTGGTGCAGGTGTGCAAACTGGTGGACCGCCTCCTATTTCCGAACGAGATAAACGTGAATTTTCAAGTTCATTAGATCAAACGATTTTAAAGCAAAAACGTAAAACAGCTAAGTGAGCATCGCATGCCATCGCAAACCAATTTGGCTCTAACCTATGCCTTGTTAGTGTTTATCTGGGCAACAACTCCGTTGGCAATTGTCTGGAGTGTGTCTGATTTACATCTGATGTGGGCATTGTTATTACGCTTTTTTATTGCATTGCCTTTGGCTGTCATCATATTACTAATTTTGAGAACACCTTTTCCAACGCATCGACAAGCAGTTCATAGCTACATTGCCGGATCTTTTAGCTTAATTGGTTCTCAAATTTTTACTTATGCCGCGACCCAATATTTAAGTTCAGGCATGATTGCGCTTATGTTTGGCTTAGCACCGATTATGGCGGGGCTTATTGGTCGGTTTGCTTTTGGCCAACAACTTTATAAGCTGCAATGGTTGGGTATGGCAATTGCGGTCAGTGGGTTAGCTATTATTTGTTTGAGCGGTGCAAATCAGCATGTGCATCCGTTTGGTATTATTCTTATGCTGATCAGTGTATTTGTTTATTCTTTTTCAATTTTCTGGGTCAAAAAAGTTAATGCACAGATCCAGCCGATGGCTCAGGCAACAGGCTCTATTTTAGTGTCTTCTATTTTTGCTAGTTGTTTTATTCCATTTATTTGGCAATATGCACCAACACATTTGCCAGAAGCCAAATCACTATTTGCCCTAATTTATACGGTACTTATGGCTTCACTCGTTGCCATGTTCTGTTATTTCAAACTTATACAAAATATTCAGGCAACGACTTTATCTTTAACGACAGTTATTACCCCTATGTTAGCGATGATGATTGGGGCTGCTTTAAATCATGAACAACTTTCAATTATGGTTTTTGTAGGTGCTTTCATTATCTTGTCTGGACTCTTTTTATATTTCTATAAAGACATTCAGGCAAACCGGAACTTTGCTCAACATATGAAGTCTAAATAGGAGAAGATTTGGGTAATTTGTTGAGCTTATTCATTAAATTGTTCTAATTCGTAGCGAAATGCACGATCAAATTGATCTCCCAACTTAACTAGTAGAAAATAGCGCAGCAATATAATATTAGGATTGTTAAGGATAAGTCAGAACTTACTGATTTTTAAACCTTAATACAGCATCTAACGGTATGGCCAAATAGTAGATGTGGGTGCAATTTGCCATCAACATCTTATATTTTCCATCAATGACCTTGGATTTAGAAGGTATGTTTAAACCAATCTCACTGTATATAGGGTTGAGATATACTCGCGCAAGACGCAGTAATCATTTTATTTCTTTTATTGCATTGGTTTCGATGGTCGGTTTGACACTAGGTGTCGCTGTGCTGATTACAGTACTTTCTGTCATGAACGGTTTCGATCGCGAATTGAAAAACCGTGTGTTAGGAATGGTGCCGCAAGCAACAGTTTCATCTACACAAATCCTCACGGATTGGCCTGAACTCGTGAAGCGAGTTGAACATCATCCACATGTAACAGGGGTTGCACCTTTTACGCAATTGCAAGGTATGTTAACTGCGCAAGGGCAAGTCGCTGGTATTATGGTGACGGGTATTGACCCAAAATATGAAAAGAATGTCTCTATTATTCAAAATCATATTGTTGCCGGGAGTTTAGATTCACTTAAAAAAGGTGAATTTGGTATTGTACTTGGTAAAGATATGGCTGATTCATTGGGCTTACGTCTAAATGATAGTGTGACATTGGTTTTACCAGAAGCAACACCATCTCCAGCAGGTGTTGTACCTCGTTTCAAGCGTTTTAAAGTGGTTGGTATTTTTAGTGTAGGCGCTGAAGTCGACTCTATGGTGGGGTATATTGCCCTATACGATGCTTCAACCTTATTACGCTTACCAGATGGTGCCCAAGGTGTCCGTTTAAAACTAGATGATATTTTTGCAGCGCCACAAGTTGCTGACGACTTAGTAAAAAGTTTACCAAGCAATTTCTATGCGACGAACTGGACCTATACGCATGGTAATTTATTTAATGCCATTCAAATGGAAAAAACTCTAGTCGGTTTATTGCTTGTCCTTATTATTGTGGTAGCAGCATTTAATATTGTTTCATCATTGGTCATGGTGGTGACTGATAAAAAATCTGATATCGCAATTTTGCGTACATTAGGCGCTTCGCCGTCGATGATCACTAAAATATTTATGGTTCAAGGTACCGTGATTGGGGTGATTGGTACAGTTGCAGGTACGGTTTTAGGTGTAATTTTAGCTTTAACCATTAGTGATATCATTTCATGGTTTAACAATGTGTTGGGCTTAAATCTATTTGATGCTTACTTTGTACATTACCTTCCTTCTTATTTAAGATGGCAAGATGTGACGATTATCGTGATTGTTTCTTTACTTTTAAGCTTCTTGGCGACTATTTATCCGGCACTTCGTGCTGCCAAAGTTCAACCTGCCGAGGCACTGCGCTATGAGTAAAATTGTTTTAGAAGCGAAAGAAATATATAAACATTTTGATGACGGTAAATCTAAAGTTGAAGTCATTAAAGGTCTTTCTTTACAAGTTGAAGCAGGGCAGTTTGTTTCGATTGTCGGTGCGAGTGGTTCAGGTAAAAGTACTTTGCTTCATGTGCTAGGTGGTTTAGAGCAGCCAACTCAAGGGCAAGTATTTTTAAATGGTCAGCGTTTTGATAATTTAGGTGAAGCTGAACGTGGTTTTCAGCGTAACCAATACCTCGGTTTTGTTTATCAATTTCATCATCTATTACCTGAGTTTTCTGCGCTTGAAAATGTGGCGATGCCTTTAATGCTTCGTGCAGATAGCCAATTTAAATCTGTAAAAGCGCAAGCTGAATATTTACTTGATCGAGTTGGGTTATCTCATCGTATGGATCATAAGCCAGGGGAGCTTTCGGGTGGTGAGCGCCAACGTGTGGCTTTAGCGCGTGCTTTAGTCACTAAACCTGCAGTTGTTCTGGCCGATGAACCTACAGGTAATTTAGACCGTAAAACAGCTCTAGGTATTTTTGAATTACTGACCGATCTTAAGAAAGAACTCAACATGGCAATGTTAATTGTGACCCATGATGAGCATTTAGCTCAGGCTGCTGATTCTATTTTGCATATGCAAGATGGACTCTGGGTGAGTGGTACTTAAAAAATTGTCATTAAATCACATTGTTAAAGCCCACTTAGTTGGGCTTTAATTTTGCCCCTAAAAAGATAATGATATGACTTTGCATGTTAAAACTTATTTTAATGGGGTGGATTGGGGGTATTGCATTTATGGGGATAGATATCCCTTTAATAATGCAATATGGGTGGTTAGGTAAAGTCTTGCTTGTTATGGGCTTTATTTTTTATATTTTTAAGAGAAATATTTTCTTAAATCGCCCCATATTAAAAACCATTTACTGTTTAGTCTGCGCTATTAGTTTTTTTACTATAGGACATCAATATGCTCAGTATGCCTTAAATGAAAGATTAGAACTGCGACAAATGCAGCCTAAATCTTTAGATATTATTGTGTATGTCGACCGTATAAGTGAAGAAAAAGAAGATAAGACACAGCAACCCGTTCAGGTATTAGGGCAGTCCTTACATCCCGTCAATTGGCTATTATATTTAAAAAATCAAAAAGTAAACTCAGCCATAGATGAGCCAAAATTAAAATTAGGTCATTATTATCGAATTTCTGGCAAAACCAAACCTGCTCATAGTTACGCAGTGGCTGGTGTTTTTGACCAAGAACAGTGGTTCATTCAACGAAATATAATGTCTGGTTTTAGTGTTCAGCATATTGAGCCTTTAAGCTCTGATGAAATTTATCAGTTGGGTTATCAACATCATTTAAAAGAGCAACAAAAATTCTTTAACAGACAAAAGTTAAATGTTGAAAAGTTGCGCCTAACATTTAGATTAATGTTAAAACAATCTCCTTTGCAAAATAAAGGTCTGTTATTAGCTTTGTTAACAGGGGACGAAAGTCTCTTAAATGATGAGATTAAAAATCAATTTAAGGAATTAGGAATCTCTCATTTGTTAGCCATTTCAGGGCCTCATGTACTCATTTTTGCCATCATGTTGTCTTGGGTATTACATCAATTAATAAGACGTTATTATCCGCAGCTTTATTTGCGTCAACCTAAACAAATATGGGCCATGATTCCATTATGTTTCGGTGTTTTGATTTATACGGCATTTGTTGGTTTTGAAATTCCCGCTTTAAGAACTTTACTCTCAGTATTTTTATTTGCTTCTTTGTTATTGATTAAAGTGCCCGTTAAGCCATTTTCACTTTTAGTTTATAGTGCAAGTCTACTTTTACTTTTCGATCCCTTCAGTGTTTTATCCGCAGGTTTTTGGCTATCTTATGGTTCTTGCTTTATTTTATTACGGATTTATCAAACTATAGAGCAGGCTCCAAATCTTGTTTCAACTAGTCTGTTATCTAGAATCATTCTTTTCAGTAAAATTTTAATTGAATCTCAAGGCAAAATATTTATTGCCTTATGTCCTCTAATGTTGATTTTCTTTCAACAGATTACATGGGTTGCTCCTTTTACAAATATTATTGCAGTTCCTTTACTCGGAGGAGTGATTGTTCCTTTAAATATTTTTGCAGCTTGTGTATGGCTTATTTTTAACTCATTCGGAAGTTTACTTTTTCAAATTAATGATGTTCTGATCAGTATACTACTGACATGTTTTGGCTTTTTAGAGAAGCTATCTCTACCATTACAAGGTTTTAGCCTGACACCACTTGATTTAGTGTGCCTTAGCTTCGTTATTATTATCTTATTTTTACCGCGTGGGGTTTTACCCAAATCTTGGGGGCTAATGTGCTGTTTACCCTTGATCATTCCAGATAAGTCGTCCCAGCAAGTTCAATTAAATATTATAGACGTAGGCCAAGGACAAGCGATTTTTCTACAACATCCAGAGCAGACATGGTTAATTGATACGGGTGGTTCTTATGATGAGAAGGCTTTTAGTATTGGTCAAAATGTGGTAATTCCATATTTACGTCAAAAGGGAATTAAGCAACTGGATCACGTCGTACTATCTCATCTCGATCAAGATCATAGCGGAGCATTTCCTTCAATCGCTCAGGCTTTTCCTATTAAACAAGTCATATCAAATGAATTATGGGCAGAGCAAATTAAAAAACCATTTACTTATTGTCATCAAGGTCAAAAATGGCAATATCCACAATTAGATATTGAAATTCTTTGGCCTAAAGAAAAAGATTTAAACTTAGTTTCTTCAAATCAAAATCAATATTCTTGTGTGGTTTATATTCATTTAAAACAGGTAAATGGCTATCAAAATTATTTAATCATGGGCGATGCAGGGTGGGAAGCAGAATATCAACTCATGAAAGAATATCCTGATTTAAAGGTAGATGTTCTGGTATTAGGTCATCATGGAAGTAAACATAGTTCAGCTTACGACTTCTTAGCGACGTTAGACCCCAAGCTTGTTGTTGCTTCTGCTGGCTTTAATAATCGTTATGGTCATCCAAGCAAAGAGGTTTTAGCGAGAATACAAGAGCTTAATATTCCATTTAAAAGCACAGTTGAGCAAGGAACATTGAGCTTTGTATCTCGCAATCAAGAGATGGTTTTATACACTCGACGTTTCGAGCGTACTTGGCTTCACAGGAATTTGTGAAGCTTCTGCTTTAAGTCTATTTACAATTTGAAGTGCTTCATTCGGATCAATATTGTAAATATTATCTAAAGCGGGATTTGCTTTAAAACGTTTATAACTCCAGTGATAGTGTTCTGGATAGTGCTGGATCAGTTGTTCAATGGCTTGATGAATAACAAAAGTTCCATCATCGGCACTACCTTCGTAAATCTTCTCATCCATAGGCTCAATATGCATCGTAAAACCGTCGTGTTCATTACGAATCGCATAAAGAAATAATGCTTTGGCTTTTGTTTTTTGGATGAGCTTGGCACTTAAATTACTTGAGGCAAGTGGTACACCAAAATAATTGATCATATCCCCACCAACATTAGGTGTATGGTCAGGTAAAATTACAGTGGTTTCGCCTTGTTTGAGTGCTTTAAAAATTTGTCGAACACCAGTCTCATCGGTAGGTACCAAGTTGGCTTGTTCACGACTACGAGCTTCTCGAACAAAACGGTCCGCATCTTCATTTTTTACAGGCTTGTATAAAATAGTCATGGAAGTGAACTGGGCACACCAAGCATTCATGATTTCCCATGTACCAAAATGTGGAACAATCAAAACCACACCTTTTTTTGCTGCTAGTGCTTCATGAAAGTAATGTTCACCCTCAATATGGTGAATACGTGAAATATTCTTACTATTTGATGAGCCCCAAATACTTAAAAACTCGAAGTATGAGGTTAACTCGTTACGAATAGCTTGTTGTGTAATATCTATTCGTTGCTGTGGTGTTAAGTGGGGAAGAGCAATTTGTAAGTTAAGTTCTATACTTTTTGATGTTCTAGTAATTTTTAAAGTATTGACTAACCCTGCCAACATACGGGCAATAAAACGTCCAAATTGAATGGGTTGACGGCTAAAAGTTTTGAGTAAGTAATAGTTCATGCTTTTTACATCTAGTTTGGTCATCTATCGCGGTAAAAAGGAGGCAACAAGTAAAAAAAGATAAAAATATTATAAATGAAATCATATAATTTAGACAGTTTTTATCAAATCAACGTATATAATGACATCATTTTAGATTGATTTGGATTGGAATTTTATGTCCGATTGGCCACCAAAACCACAAAATGAACCTATAATCCCTAAACAAAATGGACCAGAATGGCAAATTCTTGAGAAGGCTGTACTCGCTTCAGTAGAAGAGCAACGCCGTAGTCGTCGTTGGGGTATCTTCTTTAAAACATTAACTTTTATTTATTTACTATTCATTATTGTACTCATGGGTAAAGGCTGTTCAACCAGCAAAGAAGGCTCTGCTGTAAGTAGCAGTAGTGCTCATTTGGCAGTGGTGGATATTATTGGAACGATTGATGCTTCGAGTAATCAAGCAGTAAATAGTGAAGATACGAATAAAGCGCTTAAACGTGCTTTTGAAGCCTCAAATAGTAAGGCTGTTGCACTTAACATTAACTCACCTGGCGGTTCTCCAGTTCAGTCTGATGAAATCTGGCAGGAAATTCGTTATTTGAAAAAACAGCACCCTGATAAGAAAGTTTATGCCGTTATTGGTGATATGGGGGCATCGGGTGCGTACTATATCGCTTCTGCTGCGGATGAGATTATTGTCAACCCATCAAGTTTAGTGGGCTCAATTGGTGTAATCATGCCTAACTATGGCATTACTGGTTTAGCTCAGAAGCTCGGTATTGAAGACCGCACTTTAACTGCCGGAACGAATAAAGACATTTTAAGTATGACAAAACCGATTGATCCTGCTCAAAAGCAACATATTCAATCTGTTCTTGATAATGTTCATACTCACTTTATTACCGCAGTGAAAGAAGGCCGTGGTAAGCGTTTGAAATCCAACGATCCCGCTATTTTTTCTGGCTTATTCTGGACGGGTGAACAAGCAATTCAATTAGGTGTTGCTGACCGTTCAGGTAATATTACGAGCTTGATGCGTGAACTAAACCTTGATAATAAAGTTGACTACACAATTGAGCGTAACCCATTACAATCCATTTTGGGTCGTATGGGGGCACAAATCGGGCAAGGAGTAAGTGAATCTATTGCTCAAGAGGTGCAGACTAGTCAAAGCGCAAAATTACAATAAATCTGTATTTTTAGGATAACGGTATGTCAATGAAACCGGTTATACACTTTGCGCATGCCAATGGTGTGCCATCTATGGTGTATCAAAAATTGTTTGATCAATTAAAAGATGAGTATGACGTAATTTATGTTCCACTCATTGGTCCTGACAAACGTTATCCTGTGACTAACCATTGGCCTGCTTTGGTTGATCAAGTTATTGATAGTATTGTGCGTCAGGCGAAAGGACGTAAAGTCATCGGATTAGGCCATTCTCTTGGTTCGGTTTTAACATTGATGGCATCTTTTCGACGTCCTGAACTGTTTTCTCAAGTCATTATGTTAGATCCGCCTCTTATTTTAGGGCGATATTCATTTGCTTTTCATATGGCAAAATTATTTCGTCCTAAATTGGTTGATGCGATGACACCGGCGGGCTTATCTGCACGTCGTCGTGAACATTGGGAATCGAGAGAGCAGGCTGCTGAGTTACTTCGTCCTAAAGGATTTTATAAAGATTTTGATGAAGATTGTTTTCAGGCTTATATTGATTATGCTTTGAAAGAAGATTCGATTCGCGGTGGAGTAACTTTAACGATTTCTCGTGAAGATGAAGTTGCAATTTTCCGTAAAAATCCTTCTTGGTGGTGGCTGCCTATGCCAAAACCTAAGATGCCTGTGCATTTAGTTGTGGGTAAAGGAAGTGATTTCTTAAAAAGAGGCTTTCCTCAAATGGCAAAGCGAAAAATGGGAATCCCATTTACTGTGGTTGAAGGAGGCCATATGTTCCCTCTAGAGCATCCTATTGATACAGTAAACTCTATAAAGAAATTGATTCATCATTAATTAAATTAATTTAAAGCTTATAAAAAAGGACATGCCAGCATGTCCTTTTTTATTTTTGTTTGTTAGTAAAATACTTTACCAACTTGCAAAACGAATAGGGTCTTTTAGAACTTGATTACGGAAATAGGCTTGCCCATCTTTCCATGTAAGTTGACCGTTACACAGCCACTCTGCAACTTGTGGGTAGATAAAATGCTCAAGTGTGTGCACTCGATCTGCTAATGAAGCGACAGTATCATGTTCTTTAACTGATATAGCTGATTGGGCAATAGATTGACCAGAATCCAGTTCAGCAGTTACAAAGTGTACGGTACAACCATGCAAACGATCACCTGTGTTTAAAACACGTTGATGAGTATTCACACCTTTGTAAGCTGGAAGAAGCGAGGGATGTATATTCAGCATTTTCCCTTGCCATTTGTTGACAAAGGTTGGTGTTAAAATACGCATGAAGCCAGCTAAAATAACTACATCTACTTCCCAAGCTAAGAGTTGCTGATGCATTGCCTCATCAAAAACTTCGCGCGTTGGAAAGTCTTTATGGGAGATAACAGCGGTAGCAATATTGGCTTTTTGAGCACGCTCTAGGGCATAAGCATCTGCTTTATTAGACAGTACACCTACAATTTGCCCTGATAGATTTGCATCTATCAAGGCCTGTAAATTACTGCCATTCCCAGAGACTAGAACAGCAATTTTTATCATGCAAAGATCACACGAATTTTTTCGTCTGCACCTTCTACTGACTCAGCATTTTCTTGGATGTGTCCGATTTTCCAAGCTTTTTCGCCTTGAGCATTAAGTACTTCAATTGTTTTTTCAGCATCATTTGCATCAACAGCAATAACCATACCTACGCCACAGTTAAATGTACGGTACATTTCAAAGCGTTCTACATTGCCTTCGCGTTGTAGAAGTTGGAACAATTCAGGCCATTCCCAAGAAGATTCATCAATAACTGCTTGTGCACCATTTGGTAATACACGAGGTAAGTTACCTGGTAAACCACCACCAGTAATGTGCGCCATAGCATGAACATCAACTTGTTTGCAGAGTTCAAGAACCGGTTTTACATAAATACGAGTTGGTTCCATTGCTACATCAGCAAGCGGGCGACCATCAATCGTTTGAGTTAAATCAACGTTTTTAACGTCTAAAATTTTACGTAGTAATGAGTAACCATTCGAGTGAGCACCACTTGATGCAACACCGATAAGTACGTCACCAGACTTTACTTTAGAGCCATCAATAATTTTGCTTTGCTCAACAACACCAACGGCAAAACCAGCAAGGTCGTAATCTTCGCCTTCGTACATGCCTGGCATTTCCGCGGTTTCACCACCTACAAGTGCGCAACCTGCAAGCTCACAACCTTTACCAATACCAGTAACAACATTTGCAGCAACGTCAACATTTAAGTGACCAGTCGCGTAATAATCAAGGAAGAATAATGGTTCTGCGCCACAAACTAAAAGGTCGTTTACGCACATAGCCACAAGGTCTTGGCCGATTGTGTCATGACGATTGAGATTAAGGGCCAAACGTAATTTAGTTCCTACACCATCGGTTCCAGAAACTAAAACAGGCTCTTCATAACCTTTAGGAATTTTGCATAGTGCACCAAAGCCACCAAGCCCGCCCATTACTTCAGGACGACTTGTACGTTTAGCGACTGACTTGATACGATCGACCAGTGCGTCGCCCGCTTCAATGTCGACACCCGCATCTTTGTAGCTTAAACCGGTATTTGGGGTAGAAGTTGAGTTGCTCATAAATGAAGTCTCCGCATTGGCGGCAGATTATAACCTGAATATACGAAACTCTTATGTTATTTATGCTCGAAAATGCTATCTTTAATAAAAATATTTTTTCATTTATAACGATTAAATCAAAAAAGGCTAGATTTTATGCAAGATCGTATACTGCGCCGTATTTTTTTACTCGCAGGTATTGTATTGCTGGTATGGGTGTTGTACTTACTCAAGCCTGTAGTCATTCCTTTTATCGGTGCTTTTTTCCTGGCTTATTTATTCAGTCCACTTGTTGATGTGCTGGTAAAAATGAAATTGCCTCGCTGGTTAGCAATTAGCGTGGTATTTGTTGGAATAGGTGTAACCTTAACTATTGCACTCTGGTATTTAGTTCCACTGATTTGGAAACAATTAGTTTATGCCCGAGATAGTATTCCAGCAGGTATTCACTGGATTAACGCTACCTTTTTACCTTGGGTGTCTTCGACATTTAATGTCCAGCAAATGGAAATTGACACAGAGCAGTTGTCTAAAGCTGTCATGGAATATGTACAAACAAACTATAGCGCAGACAGCATTCAGGCAGTGTTATTAAAACTGGCTCAATCTGGTTTGAATTTTATTCAGATTGGTGGAACAGTTGTTTTAATTCCAATTATTGCTTTCTATTTCTTGCTTGATTGGGAACGTATGTTACAAAACTTACGTCGTCTCATTCCGCGTCCATATGAAGCAACTACTTTACAGATCGTTGGTGAATGCCATAGCGTTTTAGGGGCATTTGTTAAAGGTCAGTTTCTTGTCATGCTATTGCTTGGCGTAGTGTATGCAGTTGGTTTACAGCTCATCGGTTTGGAAGTTGGCCTGATTATTGGTATGGTGGCAGGGCTTGCTAGTATTATTCCTTATTTAGGTTTTGCCGTAGGTATTATTGCCGCTGTTATTGCCAGCCTGTTCCAGTTTGGCTTGGATTGGATGCATCTATTACTGGTTGGTATCGTCTTTATGATTGGTCAAGCGGTAGAAGGCTATATCTTACAGCCATTCCTACTGGGTGATAAAATTGGCTTATCTCCTGTAGCAGTTGTTTTTGCAGTATTGGCAGGTGCACAACTTGCAGGCTTCTTGGGAATGTTAATTGCATTGCCTGTTGCTGCGGTTATTGTAGTGTTGTTGAAGCATTTAAGAGAGAATTACGAAAGAAGCTCACTTTATGCTCCACCATCTACATTAGTGATCCAACATGGCGATATTGAGCAAATTCATGTACAAACCGAAAGCACTAAGCTTGATCTTGAAGTTAAAACACAGCAAGATACAGATGAACTAAAATCTCCTAACCAGAAATAATTTCAAGGTTAATTCAATATATGCGTCAACTCCAACTGGATATAGAACCTCAACTTGATGCCCGAATCAGTGATTTTTCGGGACCGGGTTGGGGGCATGTAGTCGATGCCGTGCGTCAACTACATGCTGGTCTGGTGAGTAGGTTCTATATTTACGGTGGAGCGGGGACGGGGAAAAGTCATTTACTTTCTGCAATTTGTGATTCTTATTTAGAAATAGGCAAATCTGCTATTAAAGTATCTTTGCTTGAACTGCTTGATGCACCTATTGAGGCAATTACATCTTTAGAACATTATGATCTTGTTGCTTTGGATGATATTGAATCAATTAGTGGTGTGCCTCACTGGCAAAAAGCTGTTTTTCATTTAATGAATAATCATGAAGGACAACTGGTATTTTCTTCGCGTGTAGCACCGATTGAATTAAAGCTGGAATTACCAGACTTACAATCACGACTTACACAAGCCGTTAGTGTAAAAGTGCCAAGTGGAAGTCTATATGCAGACCGCTATGCCTTGGTGACATCTGTAATGGCTAGACGGGGTATTCACTTTAACCAACAAATTGTTGATTACTTATTATTACATGGTCCTCACCAAGCATCTCTTTTACTGCAAACTGTTGCTCAGTTAGAAAAACTGCTCAAAGGCGAAAAAACAAAACTTTCTAATGCGACTTTAAGACAAATTTATGCTTTGATTGATGAGTATCAACAGTAGAGTTTCTAGCTTAAATTTGCTGTTTTGCTTAAATTAAACTCATACAATTTAAAAAATGGCTTTCCCTACATAAGTTTTTTTCATTTCTGAAAAGCTATATTTATAACTTATAAATTCTCTTTTAATTTTTTAATACGCCAATTTTTTGTATTTAAAAAACTTTTTTAGGTCTACGAAGCTTTTTGTAATCTAGCTCAAAAATGACTCTACAGACCGACCAAAATGTCTTGAGAAATTCTACTTCCTGTGACAAAGTACGCACAAAGGATGTGATTGCAAAAGCGGAAATTTTGCAATATTGACAAAGAAAAATGAAAAAAGATGTAAGGAGATGGGTATGCTCAAACGGAGCATTGCTTTTGCTTTATTGGCTGCTGCTGGACACGCTTATTCTGCCGATATTCAAGTCACAACTACAACTGATGAAGACGTCGATAACACGGTCTGTTCATTACGTGAAGCAATACAATTTCTAAAATATCGTGCATCTTCTAATGCTGCTGAAGTTGAAAAATATGCAAACGGTTATAATGGTTGCGGAAATAAAGATGCTTCTTCAAATATTATTTTACAGCGTGATAAAGAATATACTCTAAGTAAAAGTATAGTAATTACCATTCCCGTAGCTATTAGCACAGCAAAAAATGATTCTACTCTGATTGAGGAAGGTGCACCCAATTCACATAATGCAACGATTAAAATGATAGGTACGGATCAATTATTTCGTATTGATGATGGTAGCGTTGAAAAAGCCTCTTTTACAGTTTCATTTATCGATGTCAATTTAAAGGGTGCTGGCCTAAAGAGTGTAATACCTCAAGGTAACGGTGGATTGATTTATAACCATGAACAATTGGTTATTCAAAATTCTCGTTTAATGGATGGATATGCAACAAATGGTGGAGCAATTTATAACGCTGGTAATTTATCAAATACTACAAAAACAGCGGGTTCGGTAACGATCACTAATAGCTTGATTCAGAATAATAAAGCGAGTCAGGGAGGCGTTTTATATAGTGATATGCCACTTTACTATATTACTCGCTCTGTAGTGCGTGATAATGAAGTAACTGCTGTAGATGGTGCATTATTTCATGCTGAAACTAAATTTGCAGATGAAAGTACGGGCGGATATTTAACCTCTCGTATTATTGGTTTAAGTAATAGTACGATTTTTCATAATAAGGGTAGTTTTATTGCCAATGTCCGTGATGGAATGGTGATCAATAATATTACTATGATTAAAAATGTGGGAGGCTTGTATTTTGATGCCCCACAAGGAAAAGCATCTGTCTCTAATAGTATTTTAGTAGGTAATACGACAAACTGTAAGGTATCTACAACAGATAAAACGATTGTGCAGAGTAATTTAGTAACAACGGAATGTAACCGTAATGCTTCTGCAGAGTTACCAAATATTCTATACCCTGCAAGTGAAAAACTAATTGCTGGAAATGCAGATGAAGGAACCTGTGATGTTCCACCAGCAGATGGTTTGTTATGTCCGTATTCAACACCGAGTGATAGTTTTTTAGGATTCTTTAAACCTCGAGTTTTAGATAAATATACTAGTCTTTCGCAATCATTGTTAATTAACAAAGGTCGTTTATATAGCGATGGAACTTCTGTCGGTTTGGCGAGTTGTGAAAAGCAAGATCAACGTGGAAAGAATCGAAGTGGTTATGATGAGTTATGTGATTTAGGTGCAATTGAATTAATTATCAACCGCGATGATATCAGTACACATGGTCAAGATATTAAGTATGGAGAAATTGCCAAATTTAATATCGCCGATGTTGTGGGTGATGGAGAGTTAGTTTCTCCACAAACATGTGAAAAAATGTTTGGAAAAAGAACAGATGGTCAAGCCTGGCAGTCTGGGTGTATGAAGATTGTTCAAACCAGTACACCATCTAAAGGGACTTTATCCATTGATGCTCAGGGAAATTTAACTTATGTTCCAAATGGGAACTGGCATGGAGCAGATGTATTTAATCTATTAGTCGTTACTACTACCACACGTTTTAATGATGCTGCGGATGTTTATCTAACTGTTCCAGTTCAAATCGTGCAAGATCCACCATCAGGTATTGAAGATAAATCTGTAAGCACGGGTGGCGGGGGAAGTGTAGGTGGTGGTTTAGTTTTAGGTCTATTTGGCTTAATTGCTTTAAGACGTTTAAAGTCATAATCAAGGATGATAAAGGCTATGAAAAATTATAAAAAGGCTTTATTAGCATTAGCTGTGATTGCTGCGATGCCATTATTTGCAGATACAACGACTGGAAGAATTGATGTTACAACTTTTGACGATGAAGATGGTGAAAATACTAATGCCTGTTCATTGCGTGAAGCGATAAAAACAGCTGAGTTGCGTAAATCGTACGGTGGATGTACTGTTATTGATACACGTGAAACTACTCAAAAATCGATTCAGCTTAAAGCAGGAATTTACACTCTAAATAAAGAATTAGTTCCAAATGCTAATATTGCTATTTTTGGTGCTGATCCCGTAGATTGGCAGAAAAAAAGTGTATTAACTAATGATTATCCTGCACAACTTGACTTACAAACACGTATTAATGCTCAAGCTAAATCACGCATTTTCAATACGACTACCTATAAACAGCCCTTGACCATAAATAATGTCATTCTTGAAAATGGTGTTACAACTGGCCAGGGGGGCGCGATTTATGCTGGTGCTGATATCGCTTTGCAAAATAGTCAGATTTTATCATCTCAAGCAACAAACGGTGGAGCAATTTATTTAGCTTCACCTAATATTACTTTGTCAGTAAATCATTCATTACTTAAAGGTAATAACGCAACACAAGGTAGTGTTTTATCAATGGGGTGTTTTAGTGACACTGTCTATGCACCACGTGCCATCACCCTTACATCAAATAGTATTGTGAATAATGGTAATACAGCTTCAGCAAGTACATTTGAGTTCTGTGGTAAACCTACTGCGACATTATCGGTTAATACCATTGCAAAAAATATAGCGAATAGTACTAGCGGCAGTATTATTAAGTTTACTGGTGATACCAATAATCCAGCCAATACATCAAGTATTTTAAGTTCAAGCAGTAGTTTAGTACTTTTAAATAATACAATTGTTGAAAACAACGCGAATAGTATTTTCCTTTACGATAAATTGGGCGCAAAAAAGCTAAGTTTTAACGTATTGGCTTATAATACCGGAAGTTATGCCTGTAAATATCTTTTAGGTGCGGCAGCAGAGCAAAAGAGTGTAGGTCTAACGCTAGATTTCAATGCACTTGACTGGACATCAGCAACAGGAAAGTGTGATGTTCCAAAGGAATCTTTGCCAGATGGTCAGACTAATATTAATATTAGTACACAAGCATTCAGCAATTTATTAAGTCCTTTACAAGCGACAACTGCTTATACTGGGTTCTTACCTATTTACTATCCAAAAAATATTTCTTCTAGCACAGATTTAATTGACGTTGATCAAGATAGTAAAGGAAGTTGTGCCACAATTGATCAACGTGGTTTAAACCGTTTGACAGATAGTACCTCATATTATCAGCCTGAAAGTCGTAATAGTTGTGATATTGGCTCTGTTGAGTTAATGAAGCTCACTGCAGGTGATTTAGAAGATGTTAGTAATATTTCATTAACAACTTTAATTGATACTTATCAACAAAATTATGATTTATTTGATAATTATATTAAGGACCCTAAGACGCCTTCTAACTTTATTACTTACTATAAATTACGTTTAGCTGAATTTAAGAACCTAATTGATACAACTAAAGCAAATCTTAAGTATCGCGCAATCTATCTTGATTTAAAGAACTATGATTTACCTTTACCGACTGAAGACGCTAATCATGTGCTGAAGTTCTTCAACACCACAGATTATCGTATTGCAACTGAGCCATTAGGTATTGGATCTCTTGATGATAAATATGATGCTCAACAAGTTAAAGATCTATCTGATCAGGACAAGGTATTCTGTGAGTGGAATAGTGCTTTACAGCAAATTGTTTTTTATCGCAAAGACGATACGATGACTCAAGCTGGTACCTATGCTTATTGTAAATATACAATTACAACAGCTGATAATAAATTAAGCTCAAGCGGTCTGATAAAAGCTCGTTTTAATAATATAGAACCAGTTTCTGGTGATGGGACAATTACTTTTAAATATCTTGCAAATGAAATTATTCCATTGAATTTACTTAAATATGCTAACGATGATGGTGACGGCCCTATAAATACGCTTTTAAAGCCTAAATCACAATTTTGGGTAAATGAAGACGGTGTAGAGTTACCTATTTATTTACCAAGCAAGACTTCGAAAGATGGTATTTTTAAAGTAATTAAGGCTGATCGAGAAGGGCCATGTCCGAAAGATGACAAGGATAAAATTTGTTATGGCGGAAATATCTATATTCAGGCAAATAACGTATTTAATACTTTTAATGACTCATTAAGTTATAACGTTTATGATGCTGATGGGAAAATTTCACCTAAAGCTGGCACAATTAACCTTGTAAGTACTGCTACGACTACAGATGATACACGTGGTGGAGGCGGCGGTGGTAGCTTTGGGATTTTATCTTTAGCCTCTTTACTTGGTTTAGCAGCTTATAGGCGCTACCGTAAATAAACTTAAAGAATAAAAAGCCTCCAATTGGAGGCTTTTTATAAGAAATAAAATCAAAATAATTAAGTGATTAGATGCCTTATCTTTGATAGCCAAATAAGAATTTAGTGTTCTAAATACTTGTTCATGTATTCTTCACGAATCGCTGTTCTTTCTCCACCATTCGCTTTAAGCATCCGCTCACGTAAGTCTTTACGCTCTTGCGTACTCATTTTTTGCCATACTTCACGCATTTTTTGTTTTTCAGCTTCAGGAAGTTGAGTAAACCAGTCCATGCGTTGCTGTAAGTTATTGCTCTGATTTGCTGGTAACTCTTTTAAACTCTGGTAGCGTTTAATGACTGCACGTTGCTCTTCTTCGGAAAGGGCATCCCATGTGTCATCGACTTGTGCATTGGCATCTTTAGAAAAAATCCAAAAGCGTTCAAAACCTGCAAAACTTGTTTGCAAGAAACTTAATGAACACAGGATAAGCGCTAATTTTTTAGCTGCCATGTTGTACTTTATCCTCACCCAACACCATTAACATCTCTAAATCTTCCACCATTTGTGGAGATAATTTAGGGTTTACGATCACTTGATTTTGTGGCTTATCCACAATCTCGACTGAGTTAGGCAGAATCACAAAACCTGTAATTGCTGCGGCAAGTGCGAAACCAGTCATTTTCCAGACACTATAATAAGAGGCTGGTTTTTGTTGAATATGGTCAAGCACATGATTCATGACCACTGTTTTATTTTTATGGTGATCTGCCAAACTATCAAGTTTGGATGTCACCTTTTTAGTGAAATCATCATGATTCATCAGAACCTCCCAAGGGATTTAAATGTGCCAAGTATTCTCTAAGTCCCTGAATTGCTCGGTGATAATGGGTTTTCACACTACCTTCGGTACAGTTCATGATCTGAGCTGTTGTATGGGTGTCAAACCCTTCCCACGCACGTAACATAAATGCCTGTTGTTGACGAACAGGTAGTTTTTCAATTGCTTCCCGAATTTCCTCTATCGTTACCGCTTGATCGAGAAAATCTGCAGGATTAATAGCTTTTTCATCAACTACATCAATAACTTCGTCGTCGTCATTATCCAAGCTAACTTTTTTGAAGAATGAAAATGGGTTTGCTCTACGAGCTTCTTTGCGGCGCCAATCCTGAAGTTTGTTATTCAAAATAGTGTAAAACAGGGGATACCATTCTTCAGTACTTTTATCGGCGTAAGATTTGTGTAAAGCAATAAATGCTTCTTGTACCAAATCCATCGCAATACCTTGTTGACCTTGGGTAGCACTCTCCATCATCACCAAAGCACGACCAGTAACATCTTGCATAAAAACTTTCAGGCGTTGCTCAGCCGTGCTGGCATGAGCACTAGATGTTTCCGATCGAGACTTTTTCGGTGCTAAATCCATGGAGATGGAAAATCCTGTCATTGGACATACCCACCTTATCTTCAATATATCTCTTATATAACGTTGAAAAGAGGTGGGAGGTTGACAACAATCGGTTATTTTTTACTAGTGTAATTGATTTTTTTCACAAATATGTGCGATGTAAAATAAATTAACGTTTTATTGGCGTTGGCGAACCATCTCAAAAAAACAAATAGATCCTGCAATTGCCACGTTTAATGACTCTTGTCCGCCTGGTTGGGGAATAGTTACTGATTGTGCGTGATCTAATGCATAATCACTAGCACCTTGTCCTTCATTTCCTAAAATCCACACACACGGTTTAGAAAGGTCTTTTGAGTAAAGACTGGTTGAGCGGTGAGAGCTAGTAACAAAAACCGGGATTTGAAATTTTGGAAGGATATCTGTCAGCTGGAAGTTTTCAAAACAATGTAAGCTAAAATGAGCGCCCATGCCTGCTCTTAAAACTCGTGGTGACCAAAGTGACGCAGAGCCTTGTGTGCAAATGATTTGTTTAATATTCGCTGCTGCTGCTGAACGTAGCAAAGTACCTACATTACCCGGATCTTGAATATTTTCTAGAATTAAGGTGTCTACATTGTAGTCGATAGTTGATGCAGTTTTAGGTAAATCAATAATCGCTAAACAAGGTAAGCTTGTACCTAATGTGCTTAAATCTCTATATAAAACTTCACTAATAACAAAGATATGGCCTTGATGTAGTTCTGTTATTTTCTTTAAATCTTCGTGTTCTAATGCTTGTTCTGTGGTAAATAAAGAAAAAATCTTTTTTTGCTGTTGTAACCACGCCAAACAAAGATGTGTGCCTTCAAGAACGGTTTGTTGGTGCTTTTTTCGGGCGTTACTGAGTTCGATTAATCCACGCAAATGTTTAATTTTTGCATTGTCTTTTGATTCTAAAAAAATAACCGCCATAAGAAAATATCCAACAAAAGGGCACCATCATACTATGATGCCCTAAGTAATTAAAATTATTAGTGGTAGCTTGTTACGCGTTCAACTTCATTTTTAGAACCGATAATTACAGGTACACGTTGGTGAAGTTCTGTAGGTTCAATCTCTAGAATGCGTACACGGCCAGTAGTTGATGCACCGCCTGCTTGTTCAATGAGCATACTCATTGGATTCGCTTCATACATTAAACGTAAACGACCTGCTTTTTTCGGATCTTTCAAGTCATATGGGTAAAGGAAAATACCAC
This sequence comes from Acinetobacter sp. 1542444, assembly GCF_000581835.1. Lineage (NCBI taxonomy): Bacteria > Pseudomonadati > Pseudomonadota > Gammaproteobacteria > Moraxellales > Moraxellaceae > Acinetobacter > Acinetobacter sp. 1542444. The sequence goes on from NZ_JEYA01000003.1 coordinate 130,818, forward strand.
TACGACATAAAATACGGTGAATATCACCCACCATACATGCTACCCAGCGCATATTGAAATCTTTTTCACGAACAGATGTCTTGCCTGCGAGTAATTCATCAATATATTGTTTTACTGGTTGTTCCCAATGACGCTGGTTAGATGCATTAATAGCGAATTCTTGAGTGTCTGCTGGAACTTGGACATTCTCATTAGTAAGCAAGAAGGTTTGAGTTTCTGGATCTAAAGTAAAGAATGCTACGCCATTTCCTACAGTTAAAGCCATCATAGTTGATGGGCCATAAAGTACATAACCAGCAGCAACTTGCTGTGTGCCAGCTTGCATGAAATCGTTTGCTTGTGTTACGGCATTTTTTGCAGGCAAAATAGAGAAAATCGTACCTACACACATATTAATATCGATATTGCTTGAGCCATCTAATGGATCAAATAAAACGAGGTATTTACCATTTTCTTGTGCAGGTGTGAACTCATCAAGCTCTTCAGAAGCGAGACCGCCTACGTGCGGGTGTACTTTTAATGCATCAATTAAGTAGTCATTTGAAATCACATCAAGTTTTTTCTGTGTTTCACCCTGAACATTTTCATTGCCAGCACTACCTAAAATACCAGCCAGAGCACCTTTTTGTAATGCTTGGTCGATTGTTTTACAGGTCGTGGCAATAGTATCGATGACTTGAGCCAACTCAGGTGTTAGATTCCCTTTTTGTTGTTGTAAAAATTGGGACAAAGTGAGGTTGGACATAAAAAAACGCTCCTGTGCTTCAAGCATCAAAATGAGTCAGATAAATACGTGGCATATTCTAGATGAGAATGTCACAAAATAAAAATTATCTTACTTTATTTGTGTTGGATTTATGCTTACAAGCCCCAATTAAAATGGTATGTTGATTGCATTACAAAGGATTGTATATTTTTAGGAGAATCGAAATGACAACAAAGAAGTTTGATGCGACCCCCACGGCAGGTGAACCAATCAATCTAGATGAAATTTCGAAAGAAAATGTTCAGGAAGCTTGGAAAGATTATGAGGCAAAACCTGAATATAAAGATTTTAATAAGCATGATTTGATTGAGTCCATGCAACATCCTGAAGAAGACAAGAAATCTTCTTAAGTAATAAAAAAAACGCTCATATTATTATGAGCGTTTTTTTATGCATATCCCTTATTTTAATAAAGGAGGGACTGCTTCGTAATTAATCTCAACGCGGCGATTTTCTTTCCACGCTGATTCATCATGTCCCGCATTAACAGGAGCTTCTTTACCATAACTTACAGCTTCAAGTTGCTGCGGGTTTACACCATTGGTAATTAAATAGCTTTGTACAGCTTTAGCACGACGCTCACCTAAAGCCATGTTGTATTCACGTGTACCGCGTTCATCTGTATGGCCTGTTAATGCAACTTTTGAATTTGCATTTGCGATAAGGAACTGAGCATGAGCTTGAAGTGTTTGGTAGTCTTCAGTAGATAAATCGCTGCTGTCATAATCAAAGTGAACAACGCGTTTAGCTAAAGCCGCTTTATTTGCTTCAGTTACACCTTTAGATGAAGCACCTGCCAAATTTTGAGCATTTAATGCAGCATCTTCACTTAAACCAGAAGTGTTTACCGTGCTTGGATTTGTACCAGTCGTGGTCGTCGCTGCAGGTTTACGGCTAGCACAGCCTGTCATTACGAGTGCTACGCTAAGAAAGGGGAGAGCTAAATATTTAATTGATTTCATGATCATCTCCGTCAATGGAATTAAAAGTTATTTTGGTGCCCAGGCTGGTTCACGTACTTCACCTTGTTCGCTTGGTAAATTCATACGGAAACGTCCATCAGTAGACATAATAGACAACAAGCCACGGTTGCCTTCACGAGTTGCGTAGACCACCATTTGCCCATTTGGTGAGAAACTTGGTGATTCATCTAAACTAGTTGGGGTAAGAATATTGGTGATGCCAGTATTAATGTCTTGAATTGCAACTTTATAACTGCTGCCACTTGGGCGATGAACAAGTGCAATCTTTTTGCCATCTGCACTCAGAGTTCCACGTGCATTAAATGACCCTTTAAATGTCAAACGCTTTACTGAGCCATCAGCAAAGGTGTAACGATAAATTTGGGCAGAGCCACCACGGTCAGAAGTGAAAATAAAGGATTTTCCATCTGGTGTATAACGTGCTTCGGTATCAATTGCCGAGTCATTTGTCATGCGTTTGACTTGGCGAGTTGATAAATCCATTTGATAAATTTCAGGGTTGCCATTCATAGATGCTGTAAACAGCATTGATTGGCCATCTGGTGAGAAACTTGGTGCGCCGTTTAGACCTCGGAAACTGGTAAGAACTTCACGTGTTCCAGTTGATAAATCCTGTAAATAAATTGCTGGGCGTTTAGTTTCAAAAGAAACATAAGCAATTTTTTTGGCATCTGGTGTCCATGCCGGAGAAAGAATAGGATCACGAGACGATAAAACAGTCTTTGGTTGTTCACCATCCGTATCTGCAATTTGTAGGGTATAACGCTCGGCAGGTGTTGCAGGGTTTCTTAATACATAGGCAATACGGCCGCTAAAGTCACCTGGAATGCCAGTAAGGGCTTGATAAATAGCATCACTTACCATATGGCCAGCCTGACGTATGCGTGCAGCTGGTACATTTAAAAGTTCATTTAAAATGTATTGTTGCTTTTGTACATCATAAAGTTGGTAGTGAACTTCAAAACCTGTCGCTGTTTGTTTAATTTGTCCAGTAACTACATATGGAATACCAGCAGTTTGCCAGTCAGAAGCTTGAATCTGATTGATTGCAGCATTGGCAGGCAAATTTTTAGATGAGCTTGTAAAGCGCCCAGAACGGTTTAAGTCTGTTTCAACAATAGGATAGAGCCCATTGTCGTTGGTAAACGGGACAATAGCAATTTTGGGTGCCTGATCTGGAGCTTTAGCAATTTCCAGATATAACTGGGCAAAAGCAGTGGTAGAAGCAATAGGGCTTAAGGCAGTGATCAGTGCTAAAGATAGCAGGTGTTTGCGGCTCGTATTCATAAGTTTAAAGTCATAGCAGGGATTTTTGTGACTGTTGATTTTGTAGCATAGTTACATGCCTTAAACTATTTAAAGCATGTAACTCTTTCAAAATTATTGCGCTCTAAATGTAGAGCTAACACTTCTTGCTTCACGTCTTGCATCTGGATCTGATGGCATAGGATAGGGCGCTGCGGCTTGAATTGCAGCTTTAATACTTGCGTCTAAGGCATCGTCACCACTTGAACGCGTGATCACAATAGAATTAACGCTTCCCGAATCGGAGAGGGTAAAACGAACACCAACTGTTTTACCACTACTGCCAGTTGGGACATCCCAAGAGCGTCGAATTTTTTGTTCAAAATCGCGTCTAGCTGAAGAAGCAACTTTTTTAGCTTCAGCTTTCTTTTGAGCTGCTTCTTCTTGTGCTTTTTGAGCAGATGCAGCTTTGGCTTCGGCCTCTGCTTCAGCTTTACGCTTAGCATCGTCAGCAGCCTTTTGCTGTTTGGCTTTCGCATCGGCCTCTGCTTTACGTTTAGCATCGTCAGTAGCTTTTTGTTGTTTAGCTTTTGCATCTGCTTCAGCTTTGCGTTTAGCATCATCAGCTTTTTGCTGTTTAGCTTTCGCATCTGCTTCCGCTTTACGTTTAGCATCATCAGCAGACTTTTGCTGCTTAGCTTTAGCAGCAGCTTCAGCTTTGCGTTTAGCGTCATCGGCAGCTTTTTGCTGCTTGGCTTTTGCATCAGCTTCAGCTTTACGTTTAGCATCGTCATTAGCTTTTTGCTGTTTAGCTTTAGCATCTGCTTCAGCTTTTCGCTTAGCTTCTTGTTGTGCCTGAAGCTTAGCATTCTCGGCCTTTTGAGCTTCACGTTTTAATTTTGCATCAGCCTCAGCTTTACGTTTAGCGTCTTCAGCAGCTTTACGAGCTTCACTTTGCTCTTGCTTAGCTTTGGCATCTGCTTGAGCTTTTGCCGTTTGTTCGGCCTTACGCTTTTGTTCGGCTTCTGATTTTGCTTTAGCTTCAGCCTGCTGTTTTTGTATTTCCTCTTTACGTTGCTGTTCCGCTGCTTGTTTCATTTTTGCAGCTTCTTCAGCTTTACGTTTTTGCTCAGCTAACTTAGCTTGTTGTGCCTGTTCGGCCTTTTGCTGTTGGGCAGCAAGTTGTTGAGCTGTTGGAGGAGGAGGCGTAGTCGGAAGATTTTGAGGAAGCGTTTCATCCACAATAGGGGTTAATACCTCTTTTGCTTCATTGGTAGCTGTAGTCTCTTGTTCAACTTCTTTTGCTAAAGGAGGAGGCAAATCTTCTGGCTTAACTAAAATAGTTGTTAGCTTTTTTGGCTGTTCAGGTGGTTTACTCAAGCCTAAAAAAAGCAAGCCAACAATGGCAATTGCATGAACTCCGAGTGTAAAGCTCAATGCAATCGCATTTTGTTTAAAGGGCGGCTTTTGATTTTTGTTCATAGCTTATTTTAAAGGCTCTGTCAGAAGGCCAACTTGAGTTAAACCTGCTTCTTGTAAACTCGCCATCAATGATACGACCTCCCCATAAGGACGAGACTTATCACCATTGACTAAAACTGTGAGTTGTTTATTTTCTTGTTCAGCTTGTTTTTGAGCATCGCTTAAAACTTCTTCAAGCTTTTCACGAGATAATGGTTCATTATCTTTGTAATCTTCATACTGAAGATAAATATTGCCATCTTTGCCAATTGTTACCATGGCTGGCATATCTTTTGATTCGATTGGATGGTTATTTGCTTGAGGTAAATCGACCTTGATACCACTGGTAATCATAGGGGCGGTTACCATAAAAATAACCAAAAGCACGAGCATAACGTCAATATAAGGTACGACGTTCATATCACTTTTTAATGGTTTTTTTATGCGCTCAAAGCGCCCTGAACGCTGAATTGCCATTATGCATCTTCCTGTGATGAACCCACAGATTGACGTTGCAATAAAGCAATCATCTCTTCAGCAAATAAAGCGCGATCAGAATAAACACTTTCACTTTTAGCAGTGAAGTGGTTAAAAGCTAATACAGCAGGAATTGCGGCAAACAAACCAATTGCAGTTGCAATAAGTGCTTCGGCAATACCCGGTGCAACAGTTGCTAGAGTTACCTGATCAACCGCAGCTAAACCGATAAAGGCATTCATAATACCCCAAACAGTACCGAATAGACCGATGTACGGTGCTACAGAACCGATACTTGCTAAAGTACCTAAGCCGTATTCTAAATGGCTCTGATCACGACTCAAACCTACACGCAAAATACGTTCAGTGCCTTCAATTGTTTGTGAAACAGGAGCCTGACGCTTTTTGAGTTTAAAAAATTCGCTCAACCCTTGATAAAAAATATCTTCAAGCCCAGAGCGTTTTGAATTGAGTTGAGCATTGTTATAAAGCGTATTGAGTTCAGCACCAGACCAGAACATTTTTTGGAAATGTTCATCGTCTTGATGTGCTTTTTTATAACTCATATGTAACTTGGCAATCAGATACCAACTAAAGATTGATGCTAACAATAAAATTAGCATGACCAACTGAACGACTGGACTTGCTTGTAAAATAAGGTCAGAAATATGCAGGGTTGATTCAATGTTTGTTGCCATAGGTTACATATGCCGGTTGTTTTTTTAGTCTTGTTCCAATTCTTTACGAATAAGATCACGTATTTCTTCTGGAAGACGACGAGCTACAAGTTCTTTACTTAAACATGCCAACTCAACCTCGCCAGAAGCAAGCAAGATTTCACCACGATAAATATTTTGTTGCAACACAAATGACGCAGCTTTACATGAAACTACACGTGCTGTAACAGTAATTAAATCATCCATTAAAATAGGACGCATGTATTTTACGTCAATTTTGTGTACGACAAAGTTGTAGTCTTTTTGATGCCAGTAATGATCAACGCCAGAAGCACGGAGCCATTCAGTACGGGTACGTTCCATATAGCGAATATGGTTGGCATGGTAAACAATACCACCTGCGTCCGTATCTTCAATATAAACACGAATGTTGAATTCAAAATGATTCGCCATGAGAGTATTCCGTTTTTAGTTCACTATAGAGCTTTATATTTAAAATATGGCTTTGAATAAAACATCAGCTCTATTCAACAGCCATACATCTGCTTTTAAATACGGGGCAGTTTAGCAGATTGCATACTAAGTCCTATGGCACAACCTTTCAATTGCGGTTGCTGTATTTCTAATCTAAAAACGCTATATCTTATGGCTAGCAAGCTTTTTAAGTTAAGAGGGCTTCCATGAAGTTTGAACTTGTTTTGATATATTCGGATAATCTAATACGAATCTTACATGTAGCTCGGTCCCAGTTTTTAAAGCCTTGTTATCTACAATAAAATAAGGGCTATGATTTGGTGCCGCCTGAGTTAAGTCCTGATTTTCTGGTGTTGCACCCAAGAAAACAAAGAATGATGGCATTAACTTGCCATAATAGGCAAAATCTTCACTTGCGCTTGCATTATGATCTAAAACATGTAGTTTTGAATCGCCAACAACTTTGGCCAGGGTTGGCTGAATAAATTGAGTGAGCGCTTTGTCGTTCATGGTTACTGGAGCGTAAGGAGCAATTTCAACTTTGGCGGTCACGTCATTGGCTTGAGCGTTATGCTCTATCATGGCAGGGAAACTTTTTAAGATATTTGCCCGTATCTGTTCGTTATTAGAACGAATAGTACCGATCATATTGACCTGTTCAGGAATCACATTTCCTGCCGTACCACCTTGAATGTTACCGATGCTGACAACGCCCATGCCTTGGGTGAGATCAGTTCTTCGACTAATAAGGCTCTGCAAATTATTAATCATTTGTGCCGATGCATAAACCGGATCTCTACCTAACCAAGGGGTTGAGCCGTGAACCTGCTTGCCGTTGACCTGAATACGTAAATGGTCTGCACTATTTAAAATAGCGCCATCTTTATAATAAAGGTGTCCACTTTGCATACCAGATATGACATGCATTCCAAAAATAGCCTCGGGTTTATAATCTCTAAATGCGCCATCTGCGATCATTTTTCTTGAGCCGATTTGATCGCCCTGCGTAAAGTTGTCTATATCTGCTCCACCTTCTTCAGCGGGTTGAAAAACAAAGACAACGGTACCCGATATTTTATCTTTATTGCCAGCCAGAATTTTTGCTGCACCTAATAACATTGCAGTGTGTGCGTCATGTCCACAAGCATGCATTACGTAAGTTTCTTTTCCTTGATAAATTGCTTTTTGTTTACTCGCAAAGGCAACACCACTTTTTTCTTCCATAGGTAGCGCATCCATGTCGGCCCTAAGTGCAATAATAGGGCCGGGTTTATTCCCTTTTAAAATGCCAATAACACCTGTTTTCGCATAACCTGTTTTGACTTGAATGCCATAGGACTTTAATTCTTTTTGAACTAGTGCAGATGTTTTAAGTTCCATATTGCCAAGTTCAGGATGCTCATGAATATGTTGTCTTAATTGAATAACCTGATTTTCATTTTGTTGTGCAGCATCTTTTACCCAATCTGCTAGGCTCAGCTGGCTCATTAAAGCGAGTGGAAAAATCAAAGCGGCTTTTTTGTACATGTCCTTATCCTAAAATATTATTGTTCATAAGATTTGATATCTAGATTTCTTATAATTCAGTTTTTAAAAATATTAAAAAATCAATAAAGTATAAATAAAGACTTAAAAGGTATAGAGTGGCTAATTTATTGATAAGACAATTATTATTTTAATTGGATAGAGAGATTAAATTAAAAAAGGAAGAGAAAATTCTCTTCCTTTGGTTAGTTTTTAGGCTCCGGTGGCGTCATTCCAAACTGTAAATAAGATTGGTTGGTTGCAATCCGACCTCGTGCAGTACGCATGACATAACCTTGTTGAATTAAATAAGGTTCAATCACGTCTTCAAGCGTACCGCTGTCTTCAGCCATCGCTGCTGCAAGCGCTTCAACTCCAGCAGGGCCACCATCAAAACGCTCGAGTAGCATGCTCAAATAACGTCGGTCTAGGGTATCTAGGCCAGCTTTATCAACATTGAGCATATCAAGCGCGCGCTGTGCCATTTCATGGGTCACTTCGCCTGTGCCTTTCACTTGTGCATAGTCACGAACACGTCGTAATAAACGGTTGGCGATACGAGGTGTTCCACGTGATCGACGAGCTACTTCTTCTGCGCCTTCAACTGTAATGGGTACATCCATTAAGTTTGCAGAGCGTGACACAATATGAGTCAAGTCTTCTACAGAGTAAAACTCAAGACGTTGCACAATACCGAAGCGGTCACGTAATGGTGAGGTCAGTAAGCCCGCACGTGTGGTCGCAGCGACGAGTGTAAAAGGGGGTAAATCGAGTTTAATTGAACGAGCAGCAGGGCCTTCACCAATCATGATGTCGAGTTGGTAATCTTCCATCGCTGGATACAGAATTTCTTCAATCACCGGTGAAAGACGATGAATTTCATCAATAAATAAAACATCGCCTTCTTCAAGGTTAGTCAGCATTGCTGCTAAATCACCTGCACGTTCCAAAACTGGTCCCGAAGTAGATTTGAGGTTGCCACCCATTTCACGTGCAATAATATTAGCTAGTGTGGTTTTACCTAAGCCGGGCGGACCAAAAATCAGTGTGTGGTCGAGAGCTTCACCACGACCACGAGCAGCGCCAATGAAAATTTCCATTTGCTCGCGTACGACTGGTTGCCCAATATAGTCGGCAAGAGAAGTTGGTCGAATAGCCCGGTCAAAATGATCTTCAGGTTTTTCTGTTCCACTGATTAGACGATCTTGCATAAGTGTTTTACTTCATCATGGATTTAAGAGCAGCACGAATAATATCGGCTGATTCTGTGTAATCGGCTTTAACCGCAGCAACAGCTTTTTGTGCTTCAAGTGGTTTATAACCTAAAGATTGCAAAGCAGCTTCTGCCTCTGCAACAGGAGAGTTTGCAGCAAATTTAATTTGAGGTATGGTCGCCGCAGTTGAAGTGCCTTGAGCTAATGTTTTGAAACGGTCACGAAGTTCGATCATTAAACGTTCAGCCGTTTTTTTGCCAACCCCTGGAACTTTGACCAGCGTATTTATATCATCATGTTCAATGGTGTGAACCAATAATTCAACGCTTAGTGTCGATAAAATACCCAATGCCATTTTCGGACCAACACCGTTTACTTTTAATAAGGTACGGAAAATTATTTTTTCTTGAGCATCGCTAAAACCGTAGAGTTGTTGAGCATCTTCACGAACAACTAAATGCGTCCATAACGTAACTTTCTGGCCCTTTTGTAATTGGCAAAATGTTGAAAGTGGCGTATCAATTTCATAGCCCACACCATTTACATTCAGTAAGACAGTAGGGGCTTCTAAGGCAAACACTTCGCCAATTAAACATCCGATCATAGCGTAATTTCACTTATTCATAACTGTAAATCTGGTCGTTCTAAAATGAATTGAAAACGACACTGGTTTTATTTCTTTCTATATCAAGCCAGCTTAAAACAAGCCAATTTTATTACCTTGCAACTCTTGCGCCAAGCTATAAGCCTGATGATCTGAGAACTTACTGATAATATCGAGGACTTGCATGATATTGCTGTAGTGATTATTGCTAAAGCTAGCACCATATAGATTAAGGATAGACATTAAACGTTGTTCTTTAAAGCTTAAAGACTTATGTGGTGTTGTGAGTGGTACAAATGCATCCAGAATCGTTTGTAAGCTTTGATGTGCAATAATTTCTAAACCAGATTTTTGTGGGTGCTCAAAAATTTTGTCACGTGCCAGATTCTTGGCAGTTTCGATACCTTTTGCAATATCGGGTGAACAATATTGCAAAAGGTTGCCTTTAAGCTGACCTGTAATGATTTCATAATGATTCTTGGCAAAAGCCGTAGTGACTTCATCAACAAGACGTTTCATGACTCGACCACGTAATGCTGAGATCTTTTGTTGCCACGTACTGTTTGGATGAGACAACTCTTCAGGTTGACCATAGTCGGCAATAAGATTTAAGAATATCGGTTCAACTTCTTGGTAACTCAGCATATTTAAGACAATGCCATCTTCTAAATCAATGAGGGCATAGCAAATGTCATCAGCAGCTTCTAAAAGGTAGGTGAGTGGATGACGGCAATAATGATATTCCCCGAGTTGAATCAGCCCGAGCTGTTCCGCAATCTGTTTTAAAATTTCTTTTTCAGACTGATAACAACCAAACTTTGCTCTTTGATGGGAAGGGCGGTCACCCTGCGAAGCAATTGTTTTTGAAAGCCATGGATATTTTAGATAAGCACCTAAAGTTGCATAAGTTAAGCGCATACCGCCATCATTTGGATGATAGTCAATGCGACTTAATAAACGTAATCCTTGAGCATTACCTTCAAACTGACGAACATCAGCTTCTTCTTCGGGGCTTAGTTTTTTCAAAAAATCATCATGTGAAGCATCATCGAACCATTCGCGAATTGCGTATTCACCCGCATGTCCGAAAGGGGGATTACCTATATCGTGGGCCAGACAAGCTGCCTGAATAATTGCCCCGACATCGGCAGGGGAAATCCAAACGGGGAATTCGTCTTTTATTTTTTCTGCGGCAAGCATGCCCATTGAGCGACCAATGCAGGAAACCTCAAGGGAGTGAGTTAAGCGGGTATGAATGCCATCATGCTGTGCTAGAGGGTGAACTTGCGTCTTACGGTTTAACTGACGAAAACTTTGAGAAAATATAATGCGGTCATAATCTTTATGGAATGGGCTACGAGCCAGTTCTGTACTACTTTTTTTGCTACCTAAACGAACTGCAGACAGCAGTTCTAACCAACGCATTTGTTCCATTTATCATTATTCAAAACTATAAAACCTGATCATGCCAAAAAAAACTTAAAAGCACTAGCTTGGTGCGACATAGTTTGTCTTAGTTCGGGTTTTATTATGTTATTGAATAAACATGCAACAATTTATTTTTAGCAAGAATGACTAAAAAAATGATTTTGAACAAAAAACAAATCACTTCTTGCAGAATTAGGTTACAGAATACTGATTCTACATCTAGCTGATTTTAGCAAGAAGCAGTAGAATATGCGCTCTCTCTAAAGTCACATTGCGGTAAGGTTCACAAGACCTGCCCGTGGAGCCAAAATCAACATGTTTATCGTGGCCGGTGCAGCAGCACATTCTTCTTTTAAGAAAGCTCAACTATTAACACGTTTATCGTCAATTAGTTCTGTTCAATCTTTTGACAGCCAATGGGTCTATTTGTTTGATCAAGCGCTCAACGAGCAGCAACATCAATCTGCTTTGCAATTATTGAATGACGGTGAGTCTTTTGAACTTCGTCAATCTGCAAGTGATGAGATTCAGATTTTAGTTACACCACGTGTGGGTACTATTTCACCTTGGTCTTCTAAAGCAACTGATATTTTCAAAAACTGTAATACACCAGTACACCGTTTAGAACGTGGTCTTTTATTCACGTTAAAGGGTGTTACTGAAATTACTCATGAAGTTAAACAAGTACTTCATGACCGTATGACAGAAACAGTTTTTGCTCAAATTGAAGATGCAAAAGCATTATTTTCAGAAACAGCTCCAAAACCATTAAATTCAATTGATATCTTGGGCCAAGGCAAAGAAGCTTTGGTTAAAGCGAACAATGAGTTCGGTTTTGCGTTATCTGAACAAGAAATTGATTATTTAACAGAAGCATTCGGTAAGCTTGGTCGTAATCCAAATGATATCGAATTGATGATGTTTGCACAGGCGAACTCTGAACACTGTCGTCATAAAATCTTCGGTTCTGAATGGACAATTGATGGTGAAAAACAACCATTATCATTGTTCCAGATGATTAAAAACACTTACAAAGAATCACCAACTGACGTTTTATCTGCATACAAAGATAATGCTTCTGTAATTGTGGGTTATGACACGATGCGTTTTTATCCAAAAGCGGATGAAAATGGTCACTTTGTTTATAAATATAAGAGCCAAGCAGCTCATATTTTAATGAAGGTTGAAACTCATAACCACCCAACAGCAATTTCTCCATTTGCTGGTGCTGCAACTGGTTCAGGCGGTGAAATCCGTGATGAAGGTGCAACTGGTCGTGGTGGTAAACCAAAAGCTGGTTTAACGGGCTTTACAGTTTCTAACTTAAATATTCCTGGTTTTGAACAACCGTGGGAAGAAAACTACGGTAAACCTTCACGTATGGCATCGCCATTACAAATCATGATTGAAGGTCCATTAGGTGGCGCAGCATTTAACAACGAATTCGGTCGTCCTGCATTAAATGGTTATTTCCGTACTTTCGAACAAAATGTAAATGGTGAAGTGAAGGGCTTCCATAAGCCAATCATGATTGCTGGTGGTTACGGTAACATTCGTCCTGACCATGTAGAAAAAGATGCGATTCAACCAGGTGACTTGCTCATTGTATTGGGTGGCCCTGCAATGTTAATCGGTCTTGGTGGCGGTGCAGCATCTTCTGTAGACAGCGGTACAATGGGTGAAAGCCTTGATTTCGCTTCGGTACAACGTGAAAACCCAGAAATGGAACGCCGTTGTCAAGAAGTGATCGATACATGCTGGCGCTTAGAAGACTTCAACCCAATCGTTTCTGTACACGATGTTGGTGCGGGTGGTCTATCAAATGCTATGCCTGAACTTGTGAATGACCATGAGTTAGGTGCAGTTCTTAACCTTCGTAAGATTCCTTCATTAGAACCGGGCATGAGCCCAATGGAAATCTGGTCAAATGAAGCACAAGAGCGTTATGTTCTTGCAATTCGTCCAGAATCATTAGAACAGTTCGAATCAATCTGTGCTCGTGAACGTTGTCCATTTGCCGTGTTAGGTGAAGCAACTGAAGCTCGTCATTTAACTGTTGAAGATCCATTGTTCCAGAACAATGCAGTTGATATCCCAATGCAAGTAATGCTTGGTGGTACACCGCGTATGCAACGTTCTTATGAAACAATTGAGCGTAAAGGTAACGAGTTTGACGCTTCAAAAGTTGATTTGAAAGATGCGATTTTCCGTGTATTGAAAAATCCTACAGTTGCTTCGAAATCATTCTTGATCACCATTGGTGACCGCTCAATTACAGGTATGGTTGCACGTGACCAAATGGTTGGTCGTTGGCAGATTCCTGTTGCAGATGCAGCAGTGACGACGACAAGTTTACAAGGCTTCACTGGTGAAGCAATGGCTATGGGTGAACGTCCACCAGTTGCATTGTTAAATCCAGCAGCGTCTGCTCGCTTGGCAGTTGCTGAAGCAATTACTAATATTGCATGTGCAAATATTGAACAAATTAGCGATATCAAACTTTCTGCAAACTGGATGGCTGCTGCTGGTCAAAAAGGTGAAGACCAAGCATTGTTTGAAGGTGTGAAAGCAATTGGTATGGAAATGTGTCCTGCTTTAGGAATTGCGATTCCTGTAGGTAAAGACTCACTTTCAATGCGTACTACTTGGAACGAAAACGGTGAAGATAAAGCTGTAACATCTCCAATGACAGGTGTAATTACAGCATTTGCTCCAGTAACAGATGTTCGTAAAACTTTAACACCTGAACTTAAGAATTTAGAAGATTCAGTACTTGTACGTATTGATTTATCTAAAGGCCAGTTCCGTTTAGGTGGTTCGATTCTTGCGCAAGTATATAAAGCAATCGGTTCAATCACTCCAGACGTTGATAGTTTTGATGATTTCAAAGCGTTCTTTGCTTTAATTCAAGATTGGAACAACCGTGGCTTGATTCAAGCTTACCATGACATCGGTGATGGTGGTTTACTCGCAACTGTTGCTGAAATGATGTTCGCTGCACGTTTAGGTGTTGCATTAGAAGACCAAACTCCAGCAAGTTTGTTTGCTGAAGAAATTGGTGCAGTAGTTCAAATCAAAGCAACTGATTGGGACGCTTTACAAGCAGAAGTTGCTGCATCTAGCTTAAAAGATGCAATTGCTGTAGTTGGTCGTGTAAACAACACAGATCAATTATCTGTAAACGGTTTGACTCTAGAGCGTGCAGAATTGCAACAAGCTTGGTCTGAAGTATCTCATCAGATCCAACGTTTACGTGATAACGTTGAAACTGCTGACCAAGAATTTGCTTTAATTACTGATAAATCACATCAAGGTTTAATTGCTAAACCAACATTTGACTTGAATGAACCTATCGAAGCACCTTTCATTAACACACGTCGTCCTAATATGGCGATCTTGCGTGAGCAAGGTGTAAATGGTCATATTGAGATGGCAGCAGCCTTTGATAAGGTTGGTTTCAATACCGTTGACGTGCACATGAGTGATTTACTTGCTGGTCGCGTTAGCCTAAGTGATTTTGAAGGTTTAGTGACTTGTGGCGGTTTCTCTTACGGTGACGTAATGGGTGCTGGCGGAGGCTGGGCAAAATCTGTATTGTTCAATGCGAAATTACGTGATCAGTTTGAACAGTTCTTCCATCGTGAAGACACGTTTAGCTTAGGTATCTGTAATGGTTGCCAAATGTTGTCACAATTAGCGCCACTTATTCCGGGTGCTGAACACTGGCCACGTTTCCACCGCAATATGTCAGAAGTTTTTGAAGCTCGTAGCGTAAACGTTCGTGTTGAAAAATCTGTTTCTGTATTGCTTAATGGAATGGAAGGTTCGATTTTACCGATTGCTGTAGCACACGGTGAAGGTCGTGCAGTTGCGAGTGAAGCTGATATTGCAGGCTTGAATGCAGCTAACCAAGTTGCTTTGCGTTATGTTGACAGCCATGGTAACCCGACTCAACATTATCCATTGAATCCGAATGGTTCGCCAGAAGCGATTACTGGTGTAACATCTAAAGATGGTCGTGCAACAATTATGATGCCGCACCCAGAGCGTACTTTCCGTGCAATTCAACACTCTTGGAGTCCAGAAGAGTGGACTGAAGATGGTGCATGGTTACGTATGTTCCGTAACGCACGTAAGTTTATCGGGTAATATAAAAGTTGAAATAAGCCACCGTAAGGTGGCTTATTTGTATGTAGTACGATATTAATAAATAGCAGAGAAGAAAAATGAAATCAAAAATCCATTTCCATGAATTTGCATTACTAATGGCATTGCTCATGTCTATTGTTTCTTTTTCAATAGATGCAGTCCTACCTGCTTTGGGCGAAATCGGACGAGTTTTTGACTTAAAAAATAATAATCAGACACAGTGGGTCATTATTGGTATTTTTTCTGGTATGACGATTGGTCAATTGATTGCTGGCCCTCTATCCGATGCAATTGGCCGTAAACGCATTTTATTCACAGGAATTGTTATTTACTTTCTGGGAAGTTTATTGTGCTTTACCACACAAAGTTTTGAATGGTTTTTAGTTGGACGTTTCATTCAAGGGGTTGGCGTATCAGGTCCTTACGTGGCTTCTATTTCAATTGTTAGAGATAAATACAGTGGGGCTCAAATGGCCCGCATCATGTCTTTAATTATGATGGTCTTTATGGTTGCCCCAGCAATTGCACCAAGTTTGGGACAGCTCATTATCCATTTCTTTGGTTGGCGTGAGATCTTTGTTTTATATATGGCCTATGCCACAGTTGTGGGGGCATGGGTTGCTTTACGTTTGGAAGAAACGTTACTTCCCGAAAATCGTTTACCTATGCGCCTACAAGCATTTCAGGAAGGCTTTAAAGAAGTCGTAAGTAACAAAACCACCATGAGCTATTTGCTGTGTGCAGGTTTCTGTTTTGGTGGATTCATTGGTTATTTGGGTACTTCTCAGCAAATTTTTATGCAGCAGTTTGGTAAAACAGGGCAAGAGTTTAGTGCTTATTTTGCTGTGCTCGCAGGTGTGATGGGAATTGCTTCATTTACAAATTCTAAAATTGTTATGAAGTTTGGTATGCGTCCAATCTGTATTTACGGCTTTCTAGGTTTGTGCCTAATTTCTTTAGTTTTCTTAGGAATTCAACTTTTAGGTGTGGCTGTTTCATTCTGGATGTTTATGCTTTATGCCTGCATTTTATTTTTATTATTTGGAACTTTATTTGGAAATTTAAACGCAATTGCAATGGAACCGATGGGGCATGTTGCAGGTATGGCATCGGCCATTATTGGTGCAGCATCTTCTGTTTTGTCACTTATTCTTGCATCTATTATTGGGCAATTATATGACGGTACATTAATACCAATGACTGGCGGCTTCGTCATTTTATGTGGTTTAGCATTTATGATGACAATATATGAGAACAGATATTTAAAGAAATCGAATGCTTAAAATTATAAAGACGCAGCTAGCACACTGAAATTTAAAATTTTGTTCAGAATAAGAGCTACCTATAAATGAGTGTAGCTCTTTTAAGCATTTTAGAAAAATTATAAGCCTATAGACATTCGGCTATTTAACACTTTATAGTTTGTTTAAAATTGGATCAATTTTTGCTTTCTCTGTAACAACGATAAAAATCGGAGATCAAAATGATGAAAAATAAGTATCACATAAGAACAATGTATGCCAAAGATAAGGGCTGGCGCTTGTTTGGCTTGGCGCTTGCCATTCAAATCCTCTTTATTGGAGCAAATTATTTGGTAATGATGAGCTGACTTTGATTTAGAAGCTTTTTTAACGGTATGATTTAAAGCAAGTTCACTAGTTTTGAGTCATTCTACTTATGTTAAAGCTGATTTATTACGTGCCTGATTCACATCTTGAGTCGACTAAACAAGCTATTTTTTCTGCTGGTGCGGGGGGTATCGGTAATTACGAACACTGCGCATGGCAAGTGAAAGGAATAGGGCAATTTAAACCAGTCAAAGGTGCAGATCCTTATATCGGAGAGCTGGGTGAACTTGAACAAGTTGATGAGTGGCGCGTTGAAACAATTGTAATTGAAGCAAATGCAAAGGCTGTAGCAAAAGCATTAAAGGCAAGCCATCCTTATGAAGAGCCTGCCTTTGAGTTTATTCAAATCATAGAAATTGATTTTTAATTAAACTGCGCAAAATCTGGTTTACGTTTCTGCATAAATGCTTGTACAGCTTCTAGCATTTCTGGAGATTGAACGCGTTGCATAAAGATTTCAGCTTCATGATCAATACATTCAATAATTTGATCTAAATCATGTTTCATCAATGCTTTGGTTTGTTTTAATGAGGCAAGTGGTAAAGCTGCTAAATGTTGAGCGGTTGCCTGAGCAGATGCATAAGCATCTTCAACAACTTCATTCACTAAGCTTGCTTGTACTGCGGTTTCTGCATTAAATTTTTTCGCAGTAAATAGAAGTTCAGCTGCTTTGTGATAACCCGCTTGTTTAACCAATAGTTGGCTTGCACCGCCTTCTGGAGAAAGGCCAAGACTTACAAATGGAATTTGGAAAAGGGCGGTATTGTCAGCAAAAACTAAATCTGCATGTAATAAAATCGTAACACCAATACCAATAGCCACACCTTTTACTGCAATAATAAGCGGCTTCGATAATCTAGCAGCAGATTTAAGGAGTACAAACGGAGGAACTTGACCTGCTGGGCCTAGATTAGGATTTTGTACAAAACCCATAAAATCTTTCATGTCATTACCAGCGGTAAAATCTTGCTCTACACCACGTAGAACGATTATTCGTACATCTTTGTCTTGGTCAGCTTCATCAAGTGCTTTGGCAATCCATAAGTAAAGTTCGCCATACAGTGCATTTTTTGCTTCTGGACGATTTATGGCTAAGGTGAGTACGCCACCTTCTAAATTTGCGTGTAAATGTTGATGAGGTTGTTGAATACAGCTAAGTGTCATCGTACTATCCTTGCTTTAAACCACGTTGTTAATTTTTAGGTTCTCATTATGGCGCATATTTTTTGTAATGCGGTTAACTGGTGAGTTCATAAAAAGTGAAAATCTAATTATGTATAAATTTGACTATCTCGTTTTTATAGGGCGTTTTCAACCATTTCATTTAGCTCATATGCAGACAATTGAAATTGCCTTACAACAAAGCCACTATGTCGTTTTGGCATTAGGTTCTGCTCAAATGGAACGTAATATTAAAAATCCGTTCTTAGCAGTAGAGCGCGAGCAAATGATCTTGTCAAATTTCTCGTTAGAAGAGCAAAAACGCATTCGTTTTGTACATGTAGTAGATGTTTATAATGACGAAAAATGGGTAAAACAAGTCAAATCTTTAGTGAATGGCGTAATTGAACCGAACTCAAAAGTTGGTTTGATTGGACACTTTAAGGATGAGTCTTCATATTATTTACGACTATTTCCTGAGTGGATTATGGTTGAACTAGATAGTCTAAAAGACTCTATCTCGGCAACACCAATGCGTGAAGCTTATTATCGTGGTGAAATCCAGACCGAATTTTTCCCTGTAGGAACTATTCAATTTTTGGATGAATTTAAAAAAACACGCACTTATCAACAGTTGCAACAACGCTTTGAAGAAGATGATCGCTCTAATTTAGATGATTTTGAATAAATGTATATCGATTAAGCATCTGCCCAAAAGATAATTCGGTTGGAAAAAGGATCGGTGATACTGAGTTCAAGTGTTTCCCAATCTGTTTTTTCAACCTGAGGCTTAGAAAATTTATAATCTTTTTTGCTTAGTTCACTATGCAACTCATAAATATGTTCCCAATAAATACGGATCGCACTATGAGGACTCGCATCTCCAAAATGCTCGGATAAATGAATAACGCAATCATCTTTAGAAATTTGTAAATATAACGGAAAGTTGTCTTCAAATTGGTGTTGCCAATCAAGCTGAAAATCTAAGAACTCAAGATAAAATGATTGAGCTAACTCGACATCAAAAATTCTTAAAATAGGGGTGATCGAACCTGATTGCATCTTTTTTCCTTTTAACGTGTACCAAATTGTTGAGTCCAATAGCTCTTTTGTTTTACAGATTGATCAGAAGCACAAGCAATTGCGTAAGTTGTAAATTTAGGGTTCATTAGGTTACTACAATGTAGGGGACTCGACAGCCATCTAGACATCACTTCATCTAATGTTTTCTGTCCACTCGCGACATTTTCACCATTGGCTTTACCGAGTGTATTATAAATTTTCAAACGTGATTTTAAATCTAGGCCCGTGGAGCCAACATGTCCGAGAAAGTTGTGTGTTGCCATATCTTCACTATGAGAAAGTGCACCTTTATATAAATTATTACTCCAACTTAGTGGTCTGGTTGCAGAGAAATGTTGTTGTCCACATTGGCGTGATTGCTGGCGAATCTGATTAATTATTTTAAGTACAGCTTGTTGATAGGCAGAGTTCTGTAAATCTTGGCAACTTATTGTTATAGGTGGAGTTTCAACTTGTGATGTAGATGATGTAAGGGAGGGCGGCATACTGGATGAACTAACGGAGCAAGCAGAGATAACAAGACCACTAGACAGTAAATTACAAACTTTGAGCAGACTCATGTAAATACCTTAGCGTGAATTATTCTAATGTCTTTATCATACGCCAAAGTAAAGGAGTAAGTAATTTGTTCATATACAAAAAACGAGCATCATGCCCGCTTTTTGTTTCTTAAGTTTATTAAGCTGTTTGTAGAGCTTTTAAGTCTTCTAGAACTTGCTCTGCATGCCCAGCTGCTTTAACTTTGCGATAGCTTTTAACTAAAGTTTTGTTATGGAAAATAAAAGTAGAACGTTCAATACCCATGACTTTTTTACCATACATATTCTTTTCTTTAATCACATCAAAGTGATTACAAAGAATTTCTTCTTTATCACTGATCAGATCAATAGTAAGTGCTTGCTTCTCTGTAAAATTTTGATGGGCTTTTACCGAGTCACGTGAAATACCGAAAATACGGGCACCTAAAGCATCAAACTGATCTTTCAAACAAGAAAAACCCACTGCTTGTGTTGTACACCCTGGTGTTGAATCTTTAGGATAGAAGTAAATGATTAGCCATTCATTTTCGACTTCGGTCAAGTTCACTTCGCCGTGTGTAGTAGGGAACACCTGATTTGGCAGTTGAATATTCTCAGACATTTCTTATCCTTTAAAAGTTAAATTTGATCTAATTCAAGTGGTAAAAAAGCGTATTCTTCATGATAAACAATATTGAGTTTTCTTACAGGGATTGCTTTGTTAAAAATTGGTCCATCAATCACAGTCGTATGAAATTCACCGCCCTCACCACATGGATCAATGCCACGGTTCTCAAGCTCTTGGATATATTCTAAAGTTAAGGTTTTACCTAAATCTTCTATATTCATCCCGAGTTTAAGGTTTACGGTCACCACTACACTCTGGAATCCAAGTTGAATAAATTCTTCAACAACTTCACGGTGCGGACGTAGCCAAAGAGGCATTCCTAATTGAAGACCTACTTGTTGCGTTACTCGATCATGCCAACAGCCGTGTTCAGGCATATCAAGGTCACCTGTAACCAGTACCTCGGCTCCTTGTTGCTTTGCTTGATTGAGTAATTCAATAAACTTTACTTCATAGTCATTCCAACTTGATGAAGCCATAAACACGGGCAAGCCGATTGCTTTAGCTTGCGCTTGAATAATATCAAGAGGCATGGCATGTGAGCGAGAACGTTGGCCTTGTTCTTCTAGCATTACGATCAATCCAATCACTTCGCCTGTCTGCATTGCATGGTAGAGTGCTAGAGAACTGTCTTTGCCTCCACTAAATGAGACAATAGACCTTTTATGGTTAGCATTAGTTTTCCATTGTTCTTGCATAGCTTACATCAAATGAATTGGTCAAAAGTGCTGTTATTTTAACAGAGCTATAAAAAAGCCTGCATAAATGCAGGCTTAATTTGGAACATTAAAATCTTATTTTTTAGGAGCTTGTTGTTGAGCTGCCTTCATTGCATCTTCAGTTAACTTTTCAAGCTTAGTTGTTAACTGAGGACCAAAACATGCTTTAAGATCACGGTTTTGTTGTTGTACAAATCCTAGAGAACTTGGGCTTTTCTTCGCATTGATTGCGCTTTGGATTTCCCATTTTTGTGCTTCAGTCACTTTACCTTGTGCTTCAACCTGACAGCTACAGAATTTGCTAACTTCAGATGAACTTAACTTGCCGCCTTTAGCAGTTTGTTCTTTACAAACGTTAACTAATGCACCTTTAACGTTAGTGCTTTTATATGCCGCTTGAACTGGGTTTTCAGCTGCTTGAACTGAACCAGCCATAAGTGCAGCTGCTGAGAATAAAGATGAAAGAATAAGATTTGATTTTAACAACTTCATAAATTTTACCTACTTATTACGGTATATAGCGTGTTGGATCGGTAACACCAGCATCGATAAAGCCTTCTTTACGCAAACGGCAACTGTCACATTTACCACACGCACGTCCTTGAGCATCTGCTTGGTAGCAAGATACCGTTTGACTATAGTCTACGCCATGTTCAATCCCTAAACGTATGATATTCGCTTTGGATAAATGTAACAGGGGTGTTTCAAATTTAAGTGGTTTTCCTTCTACGCCAGCTTTAGTTGCTAAACGGGCCATATTCGCAAAAGCATCAATAAATTCAGGACGACAGTCAGGATATCCTGAATAATCAACGGCATTAATACCAATTACGATAGCTTCAGCATTAAATACTTCGGCTGCTGCTAGAGCATACGAGAGGAAAATAGTGTTACGCGCTGGTACATAAGTTACAGGAATACCTTCTTGTAACTGTTCTGGTACTGCAATGTTGTGATCTGTAAGTGCTGATCCACCTAAATTAGCGAGATCAATATTAATTACACGATGTTCAACACCTGAACGCTGAGCTAATGCTTTTGCAGCATCAAGTTCAGTGGTTGAGCGTTGACCATACATAAAACTAATAGCAATACATTCATAGCGCGCTTGTGCCCAAGCTAGGCAAGTGGTTGAGTCTAAGCCGCCTGAAAGTAAAACAATGGCACGAGAGCGCATATTTTTCTCCATATTCGGAATGATTTATTTTATTGAGTGATTAACGACCTGATTCATCGTTCCAAAGCAGCTTATGTAACTGAAGTTGGAAACGAACAGGTAATTTATCATCAAGTATCCACTGTGCCAGATCACGTGCTAGACGTGGCAGGCCTACAGCACCTTTTTCAACCGCAAAGGCAGGGGAGAACCAAACGGTACTGACTTTTGTCTGCAGTTGATATTTTTCAACTTGTTGTTTTGACCATTCATAATCTTCACGATTGCAAATCACAAATTTGATTTGGTCACGTGGCGTTAAATGGTCAAGATTACTGATGAGATTACGATGTTGCTCACCAGAAGTTGGAGTTTTTAAATCAAGAACTTTAGAAACACGAGAGTCTACTTTTGACACATCAAGAGCGCCACTGGTTTCTAAAGAGACGTCAAAGCCTGCTTCACATAAACGTTGTAATAAAATCAAACAGTTTGGCTGAGCAAGAGGTTCACCACCTGTCACACAAATATAAGGTGTTTGAAATTGTGTAGCTGTTTCAATGATATGTTCAAGTGAAAAACGTTCGCCACCTTCAAAAGAATAAGTGGTATCGCAATAGCTACAACGTAATGGACAGCCTGTTAGACGAATAAATACAGTCGGTAGGCCAGAGGCATTTGCTTCACCCTGCAACGAGTAAAAAATCTCGGTAATGCGTAAACCGGACGCAGGGTCTGAGACAGGAATTGCAGAGGAACGTAAGGAAGCCATTCTAGAAATACCACACTATATAAAAAATAAAATCTCTACGATCAGTTTGATCGTAGAGATGAGGAGCGATTAAAGCTCCGCAAGAGAGTTATAACAAATTAGTCAGCACGTAACAAATCGTTCAAGCTTGTTTTGGCACGTGTTTGCGCATCAACTTTTTTCACGATAATTGCAGCATATAAGCTGTAAGTACCGCATTTAGATGGCAAGCTGCCTGAAACTACAACTGAACCTGCTGGTACACGACCATAATGGATTTCGCCAGTTTCACGGTCATAAATTTTAGTTGATTGACCAATGAAAACGCCCATTGAAATGACTGAGCCTTCTTCAACGATAACGCCTTCAACGATTTCTGAACGTGCACCGATAAAGCAGTTGTCTTCGATAATAGTTGGGTTAGCTTGTAATGGTTCTAAAACACCACCAATACCTACACCACCAGATAAGTGAACATTTTTACCGATTTGAGCACATGAACCTACAGTTGCCCATGTATCAACCATTGTGCCTTCATCTACATAAGCGCCAATGTTGACATAAGATGGCATTAACACCACGTTTTTAGCTTGGAAGCTACCACGACGTGCTACAGCAGGAGGAACAACACGAACACCTGCAGCTTTAAATTGCTCTTCAGTCCAACCAGAGAATTTAGTTTCAACTTTGTCATAGAAACGAAGATCACATGACTCGATTGGTTTATTGTCATTCAGTTTAAATGATAATAAAACAGCTTTTTTTAACCATTGATGAACAACCCATTCACCATTGATTTTTTCAGCAACTCGAAGTGTACCGTTATCTAAACCAGCAATTGCTTCTTCAACAGCTTGGCGAATTTCGCTTGAGCAATCTGCTGCAGTAAAATTTGCGCGGTCTTCAAATGCTTGCTCAATGATCGTAGAAAGCTGAGACATGATCTTCCTTCCATAAAAAATTTTAAAGATTTTACACTAATTTGTGACAAGAATCTTTCAAAAAACGTGTTACGTTTGATTGATGATATAAATGAGGTAAATCGAAATAAGCTTATTAGATAATCAAGTGTTTTTTACACAAAAATGATTTGAAAATAAAAATTTAACTCAATTTGTATCAAAAAATAACAGAAATCTAGCATTTTTTGTATAAAAAAGAATCTAAGCTGTCATTATTATGATTTCAGTCACAAGATGAATAAATTAAAAACAAAGCCTTTTTGAGGAGAAAACTATGAAAGCATTACGTGTGTTAGTCACAACAACAGCTTTATTCGCTGCTGGTACCGCAATGGCAGATGAAGCTGTTGTTCATGACAGCTATGCATTTGACCAAAAACAATTACTTCCTGTAGGGGTGCGTGCTGAGGTAGGTACAACTGGTTACGGTGGTGCTTTATTATGGCAAGCCAACCCATATGTAGGTTTGGCTCTGGGTTATAACGGCGGTGACATTTCGTGGACAGATGACGTCTCTGTAAATGGTACTAAATATGACCTAGATATGGATAACAATAATATTTATCTAAATGCTGAAATACGTCCTTGGGGCGCTAGTTCTAATCCATGGGCTCAAGGCTTATATGTAGCTGCGGGTGCTGCTTATTTAGATAATGATTATGACTTAGCTAAACGTATTGGTAATGGCGAAACATTATCAATTGATGGTAAAAACTATCAACAAGCAGTTGCTGGCCAAGAAGGTGGTGTAAGAGGTAAGATGAATTATGAAAATAATATCGCCCCTTATGTAGGTTTTGGTTTTGCACCGAAATTTAATAAAAATTGGGGTGTATTTGGTGAGGTAGGTGCTTACTATACAGGTAATCCAAAAGTTCAGTTAACTCAATATAATCTTGCTCCTGTGAATGGTAACCCAACGTCTGCTCAAGATGCAGTAGATAAGGAAGAAAATGAAATTCGTAATGACGATAAATACAAATGGTTACCAGTTGGTAAGGTTGGTGTGAATTTCTACTGGTAAGATCACAAAAGAAAAAACGAGCTACGGCTCGTTTTTTTTTGTACTTTTAATAAAATAAATAAAAGAGCTAAAAAGCTCTTTTATTTATTTTTAATTTTTATTCGTCTGGGTAAGCAATTTTCTTAAGCGCTTTAATATCTGCATCAGGTGAGCATAAAGAAATAAATTCGTAACCATAACCGCGTAATAGATGGCCTTTTCGAACCGCAATCCATGTGGTATTAACACCAAAAATATCAGTTTTGGTTTGCTTTAAACGATAATCACGTTCTGTATCATAAGCCACGTCATTGACAATCCCGACACCCATGCCAAGTTCCACATAGGTTTTGATAACATCGGCATCAAGAGCTGACATTACGATATCTGCATCTAGGTGAGCCTCTTCAAACGCTTTATCAATTTTAGATCGACCTGTAAAACCACCATGATAAGTAATAAGCGGATATTCTGCTAAAAGTTCTAGAGTAATCTTATCCGCCTGCACTAAAGGATGATTTTTCGGGGTAATAATACTGTGCTGCCATTGATAGTAAGGAATGCTAGCCAGATTTTCTTCAGTTGTTAAAGACTCAGTTGCAATTCCAATATCCGCTTCGCCTTGTAAAAGCATTTCTGAAATTTCCACAGGGCTGGCTTGTTGTAAAATCAAATGAACTTTTGGAAATAATTTCTTAAACTGATTAACGATTGGAGGCAATACATAACGCGCTTGAGTATGCGTAGTTGCGATCGTTAATGTTCCTTCATCAACCTTATTAAAATCTTCAGCAAGTCGTTTAATATTTTCAGCATCCACTAACATGCGTTCAACAATGCTAAGAAGTGACTGTCCTGGTTCAGTTAAACCTAAAAGGCGTTTACCTTTACGAACGAAAAGTTGAACACCTAATTCATCTTCTAAATCTTTGATGTGTTTACTTACACCCGATTGAGATGTGTAGAGTGCAGCCGATGCTTCCGTCAAGTTAAAGTTTTGGCGTACTGTTTCTCGGATAATTCTTAATTGTTGAAAGTTCATTTACACTTTTCCTCAAAAGAGGTGAGGAGCGTCTAAAGATCCGCAAGATATTTCCTCACCAAATATATTTCTTAAGCAACTTGGTCTGCAAATAAGTGCAATTGAGATGCGCTCACCCAAACAGTTTGATTAGGTTTAAATGCATGTAATTTTGCAGCTTCACTGCTCAGAGCAATTTCAATTAAACGTCCATTACGGTCTTGTAATTCGGCCACTACTTTTCCAGCAATCCAGATTTCACGTACAAAAGTCGCTTCAATGGTATTCGCTTGCGGTTGCGAGTGAATATGTAACTCATCTGGACGGGCAAAAGCAATCACTTTTCCTTGAGGTGCCTCAACTGCTGTTGGTAATTGAATACGGTCATTACCGATACGGATAATACCTTCCGTATGTTCACCTTCAAATCGATTTGCCTGACCCAAGAAATCAAACACAAATGGCGTTGCAGGTTTTTCATAAACTTCACGAGGTGAACCGATTTGCTCAACATTACCTTTATTCATGACAATAATCTGGTCTGCAACCTCAAGTGCTTCTTCTTGATCGTGAGTCACGAAAATTGAAGTGATATGCAATTCATCATGTAAGTTGCGTAACCAGCGGCGTAATTCTTTGCGTACTTTGGCATCTAGAGCGCCAAATGGTTCATCGAGTAATAACACGCGAGGTTCTACTGCCAAAGCACGGGCTAAAGCAATACGCTGACGTTGTCCGCCAGAAAGCTGAGCAGGGTAGCGGTCTGCTAAAAAGCCTAGTTGAACTAGATCAAGTAAACGAGTGACACGTTTTTTAATTTCAGCTTCCGAAGGACGGGTTGCACGAGGGCGAACGCGTAAACCAAAGGCAATATTGTCAAATACATTCATGTGACGGAATAAAGCATAGTGCTGAAATACAAAGCCGACCTGACGCTCACGTACATGTACATTAGTCGCATCTTCACCTTCAAGTAAAACCTGACCGCCATCGGCTGATTCTAGACCTGCAATGATACGAAGCAGAGTCGTCTTACCACAACCAGATGGTCCAAGTAGCGCAACCAGTTCACCCTCTGGAAAGTCTAGGGAAATATTTTTAAGCGCATGGAATGCACCAAAGTGTTTTTCAATATTTTTAACTTGAATACTCATGACTTCATTCCTTACGAATCAGTTGAATGCGGTTCTGGTTTATCTTGATGTAGCTCTAACCAAGTTTTTAAAATCAGTGTTAAAAGAGCTAAGAAGGCAAGCAGTGAGGACACGGCGAAGGCTGCGCTAAAGGTGTACTCGTTATATAAAATTTCAACATGCAGTGGCAGAGTATTGGTTTCACCACGGATATGACCAGAAACCACTGATACTGCGCCAAACTCACCCATTGCGCGGGCATTACACAAAATCACGCCGTAAATCAGACCCCATTTAATGTTAGGGAGGGTGACCTTCCAAAAAGTTTGCCAACCTGATGCACCGAGTACAATTGCTGCTTCTTCTTCCTCTGTTCCCTGAGCTTCCATGAGTGGAATTAACTCACGCGCCACAAAAGGAACTGTAATAAAAATGGTTGCTAAAACAATTCCAGGTACGGCATATAAAATCTTGATGTCATGATCCATTAACCAGCCGCCGAACCAACCTTGCGCACCAAAAATTAGAACAATCATTAAACCTGCAATAACAGGTGAAACCGAAAAAGGCATATCAATGATGGTGGTTAAAACTGCCTTACCTCTAAACTGGAACTTAGAGACAGCCCATGCTGCAGCAACACCAAATATCACATTAATTGGAACTGCAATTGCTGCGGTGAGTAATGTTAATTTCACTGCTGATAAAGTATCTGGATCAATCAAAGCCTGAACATAGACTTCAAGGCCTTGCTTAAATGCTTCTACGAAAACCAGAATGAGGGGCAGCATGAGGCAACTGAGGAAAAAAATCAGTGCAATTGTAATAAGGGTATAACGTACCCAAGTTGGCTCACGTGTTGCATCACGAGACTGTAACTTCAAGGCAAGTGCATTGCTGTCGGTATGTAAATTCATGTGATGTTTCTCCCTGTACGACGGTTTGCCCATGCTTGAAGTAAGTTAATGACAAATAGAATGATAAAAGAGAGAACTAACATGACCGCTGCAATGGTCGTTGCACCTGCATAATCATATTCTTCAAGACGAGAAATAATCATCAGCGGTGCGATTTCTGTTTTAAATGGCTGGTTACCTGCAATAAAAATAACAGAGCCATACTCACCCACGCCGCGAGCAAATGCTAAAGCAAAGCCTGTAAATAGAGCAGGTAGTAAGATGGGTAAAATAATTTTAGTAATGGTCTGCCAACGATTTGCACCAAGTGCTGAAGCTGCTTCCTCAAGTTCGGTTTCAATATCGCTGAGTACCGGTTGAACGGTCCGAACAATAAAAGGAATACCAATAAAGACCAATGCCAGCGTAATTCCGATAGGCGTATAGGCAACCTGAATACCAAGTGGTTCCAGATATTGACCTAACCAACCAGTAGGTGCATAGAGTGAAGTCAGTGCAATACCTGCAACTGCGGTCGGAAGAGCAAATGGTAAATCGACCAATGCATCAACTAGACGTTTTCCGGGAAAGTTATAGCGAACAAGACACCAAGCTAAAAGCAGACCAAACACAACATTAATAAATGCTGCAATTAAAGCTGAACTAAAGCTGAGTTGAAGCGATTTCAAAATACGCTCAGATGTTAAAATTTCCCATAATCCGTCCCATCCGATTCCAAATGATTTGATAAAGACTGCGGCTAATGGAATAAGCACAATAAAAGACACATAGGCGAGGGTGAAGCCCAAAGATAGACCAAACCCAGGCAGCACTCGGGATCGCTGCGACATGATATTTCCTCAAAGAGAAAAGCCTGCTGAAACCAGTAAGCGAATAAATAAAGATAAACAGTGCGGTATAAAGATTGGTATTAAGCAAATTTCAAAGAGAAATGTGTTTTTACCGGGTCGATAGATGAGTGACTACACATCGAATCTTCTGGGATCAAATAGTTCAGCAAATCCGGGAATGGCCCAAAACCTGACGCAACGTTAATATGGCCCACTTCACCAAGATTAACGGGATTTAACTTCCATGATTTTGCAAGTTGTAAGGCATCAAAAAAGCCGAGCCATGGATCATTTTCACTAATGAGTAGCGTTGCAGGCACATCAATTTTTAATTGATGAAAATAATCTTTGTAATCGGTCAAGCTATGGCGGGCAAACCCTGCCTCCCCCAAGCGTGCTGGATTCGCTGGAGCGACTAAAATTAGTTTCTTAACTTGGCTTTTTAACTCTGGATGCTCAGCTAAAGCAGCTACACTCGTTAAGCATCCAAAACTATGTGCAACAATTTGAACAGGAGCTTGAGCTGCTTGAACAGTTTTAACGAATTGCTCAACCCATTCGCTTAATACAGGTCTATCCCAGTTTTTTTGTTCAACACGAGAACTAGACACGAGTTGACGCTGCAACCAAGATTGCCAATGCTGATGTTCACTGCCACCTACGCCCGGAACAATTACAGTGTGAATCATGTCTGTTCTCCTTACCTTTAGTGCAAAGAATTACTTCTCTGCACTATTGATTTTCACGATTTGATCGAAAACACCACCATTATCGAAGTGTTGTTTTTGTACTTTTGTCCAACCACCAAACTCTTTATCGATTGTTACAAGCTTCAATGGCTTAAATACATTACTGTATTTTTTAAGAACAGCTGCGTTACGTGGACGGTAGAAGTTACGTGCTGCAATTTCTTGACCAGCAGGTGAGTACAAATAGTTCAGATAACCTTTAGCAATGGTTAAGTTGCCTTTTTTAGCTGCATTCTTCTCCACAATTGCAACTGGAGGCTCAGCTAAGATCGAAAGAGACGGAGTAATAATTTCAAATTTGCCAGGTTGTTCGCGAATAGCTAAATGAGCTTCGTTTTCCCAAGCTAGCAATACATCACCAATACCACGCTCAGCAAAAGTAGTCGTCGCACCGCGAGCACCAGAATCTAGAACTTTAGTATGTTTATAAATTTGGCGAACGTATTCTTGTGCTTTCGCATCATTGCCGCCTGGTTGATGTTTTGCCCAAGCCCAAGCTGCAAGATAGTTCCAACGAGCACCACCAGAGGTTTTCGGGTTTGGTGTAATGATTTCTACGCCTGGTTTGATTAAATCAGCCCAGTCTTTAATTTGCTTTGGGTTGCCTTTACGCACCAAAAATACAATGGTTGATGTATATGGCGTTGAGTTTTGTGGCAGTTTTTTCTGCCAGTTAGTTGGAAGTAATTTTGCTTTTTCAGCAATTTCATCAATATCTGCTGCAAGTGCTAATGTCACCACATCTGCATTTAAGCCATCGATAACCGCACGAGCCTGTTTACCAGAGCCGCCGTGTGATTGCTTAAACTCAATATCTTGACCAGTACGTTGTTTCCAGTAAGTACCGAACTGTTTGTTGAAATCTGTATATAGCTCACGAGTAGGATCGTAAGAAACGTTTAAAAATTCTTGGGCTGCAAATGACGAAACAGAAAGAAGTGCAGCGATAACCCCGACTTTTAATTGAGAAAAACGCATGAGATAAGTCCTCAAAAAATATGAAATGTTCAAAACATGAACGCAGAATAGCGCTAGTCTTTATTCTAAAAAAATAATAAAAAACGAATTTAATATGAAAAAAATAGAAATAATAAAAAGAGATAAACTATTCTTAAATCTTGATATATAACAAGTTTCAAAAGCAGATACGAAATCGGTATAATTTTTTAAAATCAATCATTTATTATTTAAATGAAAGGTATTGTATTGTTGTGCGGCTTTTAGCAAAGGATGGAACAAACATGTGGTGTTTTAAAAATGGGCAACCCGTTGAGACTATTCCTTTATTAGATCGAGCCTTTCATTATGGAGATGGATGCTTTACCACAATTCGTGTTTTTCAAAATCAGATTGAGCTTAAAGAAAGGCACTGGCAACGTCTGAAACTCGCATGTCAAAAACTGTCTTTAACTGTAAATTTTGAATTAATTGAACTGAGTTTGCAGCAGCTGCAAAAGCAGAACCTCATACTCAATGGCACCTTGAAAATTGTGATTAGTCGTGGGGAAGGCGATCGCGGTTATAGTTTGCCGAAACATGAAGCTGATATTTATATCTGGTTTTATCCAAAAGCTTTAGAGCCGTTTGTGCCTGACTCTATCCAATGTGGTGTTTTAAATCAGGCCCTAGGTTTAACCATGCCGAGCTTAGTGGGGCTTAAATCTTTAAACCGCCTTGAACAAGTATTGCTAAAAAAAGAAGCAGATCAACTCGGGTGGGCTGAAGCATTAGTTACTGATGTACAAGGTTATATTGTTGAAGGGATCAGCAGTAATTGTTTTATTCGTTTAAATGATAGATGGATTACTCCTGAACTTCGCTATAATGGCGTCCACGGTGTAATGCGGGCAGAAATTCTGGCGCGTATGCAGCACCATGGTATTGCCTGTGAAGTACGTGTGATTGAATTAGATGAAGTATCTGGAATACAAAGTCTATTCTTTTGTAATGCTTTAAACCCTATGCGAGTAGTCACTCATTTAGGTGAAAAAACGCTAGAAACACAGGCATGCATAGATTTATTTCATATCCTTAACTTAAATCAGATTCATTAATATGCCGAAGCCACCTGTGAATGCGAAAGCAAAAAACGCCAAGAAAAATAACAAAAAACAAGCTCCAAAATTTTCTAAGCGATTGGTTCTAATTGGCCTTTTTATTGTTTTAATTTCTACTTTTGCCATTTTATGGTCAAGTTTGTTTAAGGCTTATCCTATCGAAGGCAAAAAACAGATGTTATCTATTACATCTGGGGAAACTTATTCTGGTTTTATTGATCGTTTAGCAAAAGAAGACAAAATTAGCTTTCCTATCGTATTAAAGCTTTATCAAAAGTTTATGATTCATGACAGCATGAAAGCTGGTGTGTATGAAATTGAACAAGGGATGAGTGTAAGACAAGTGTTAGAGATGTTATCTGATGCTGATAATGCTCAGATGAATCGTGTTTTGGTGATTGAAGGTACAACTTTTAAGCAGCTTATTACTGCACTCAAAAATGATAAAAATGTAAAAAATACAATATTGGATTTACCTAATGATCAGCTTATGAAAGCGCTTGGGATTCCTTACGATCATCCAGAGGGCTTATTCGCGCCGAATACTTATTTCTTTGCCAAAGGCGAGACTGACAAGAAAATTCTTACCGATTTATATCATCGCCAAAAAAAAGCTTTAGATACAGCTTGGGCAAATCGTGCTCCGAATTTACCTTATAAAGATAAATATGAAGCATTAATTATGGCTTCTATTGTTGAGAAAGAAACAAGTTTAGACAGTGAACTTACACAAGTTTCTGGAGTTTTTGTCCGCCGTTTAAAACTCGGTATGCGTTTACAAACGGATCCAACTGTTATTTACGGAATGGGTAATAACTATAAAGGCAACATTACCCGAGAAGACCTCCGTACTCCAACACCATATAATACTTATACCATTAATGGTTTGCCTCCAACTCCAATTGCTTTGCCAAGCCAAAAAGCAATTGAAGCAGCGTTACATCCAGATGATTCAAATAATATCTATTTCGTAGCGACTGGTAATGGTGGACATAAATTTACGGCAGACTTGCAAGCTCATAATCAAGCAGTGCAAGAATATTTATCCGTGTTGAGATCGAAGAAATAAGGAAAAGAGATGTTTATCAGCTTTGAAGGCACGGAAGGGGTAGGTAAAACTACACTCATTCGAAAAATTCATCAGCATTTTGAAGAGCATGGCAAACAAGTTGTTTTAACTCGAGAGCCGGGGGGCACACCGTTAGCTGAGCAAATTCGTTCTATGCTTTTGGCGGTGAATCATGATGAAAATATGAGTCATGATACCGAGTTATTACTCATTTATGCAGCACGTGCTCAACACTTACAACAAGTTATTTTGCCTGCTTTAGAAGCTAACAAAATTGTATTAAGTGATCGCTTTACCGATGCGAGTTTTGCTTATCAATGTTCTGGTCGTGGTTTAAGCCAAGATAAATTACAACTTTTAAATCAGAACTTCGTTTCACGCATGCCGGAGGTGACTTTCTGGCTAGACGCACCGATTGAACTTGGTATGAACCGTGCACGTGAACGTGGAGCTTTAGACCGCTTTGAACAAGAAAAGTTAAGCTTCTTTACTAAGGTTCGTGAAGGTTATGAAACCTTATGGAAGGCTGAACCGGAACGTATTAAGCGAATAGATGCAACACAAAGTCCTGATCAGGTGTTTGAACAGGCTTTGCAATATTTAGGTTAAGCAATTGGATGAACCACTCTTATAAAAATATGGGAGTGGTGAAAAATGACGTTAATTGTGATTTAAAACGTCATAGAAAATATCTGCTATTTTCTTATGCTATCTTACATATAATTTATAGATTGAAGAATAACAAGGATGAAAAGCTCAAAAGAAGAAATCGTGGCATTTCTTGAAAAGGAATTTCCCCCAAGTCTTGAACACTGCACGATTGAATCAGTCACCCCCAAAGCTGCAGTTGTTTATTATCATGTCGATCAAAGGCATCAACGCCCTGGTGGTACCATATCTGGCCCAACCATGATGACTTTGGCAGACTTTGCTTTATATATTGCGATATTAGGTGAGATCGGTATTGTTGGTTTAGCCGTAACCACCAACTTTAATATTAATTTTTTAAGAAAACCTGCGGGTGATCAAGACTTACGTAGTGAATGTAAACTCATGAAAGTAGGAAAGAGTTTAGTGGTGGGTGAGGTTTGGATTTATTCGGTCGGTTTGGATGAACCTGTTGCGCATGTGACGGCGACTTATTCAATCCCACCTAGAGCATAAATATCAAACCAAATAAAAAGCACAGTCAGAGCTGTGCTTTTTTGTAGAAGAACAGTTTAAATATCAGTATTAACCAATGGCTGTTCTACTGCAAAATTTGGAGGAGTCAAAACAGTTTTACGAATCTCGCTGGAAGTTTCCGGATAATCGAGTGTGTAATGTAAACCACGTGATTCTTTACGTTGCATAGCACAGCGAACAATCATTTCCGATACTAAAACAAGGTTACGCAGCTCAATCAGGTTCTTGCTAACACGGTAGTCTTGATAATATTCGGTGATTTCACGTTTTAACATTTCAATACGGTGTAAAGCACGTTCTAAACGTTTAGTAGTCCTTACAATACCAACGTAGTTCCACATGGTCGAACGTAACTCATCCCAGTTTTGTAAAATCACCACATCTTCATCTGGATTAGTTACTTGTGAGTCATCCCAAGTTGGTACTTCGGGTAATTTGAAGTTTTCATCAAATTTATTTTCGATATCTTTTGCCGCACTCATACCGTAAACGAAGCACTCAAGTAATGAGTTACTTGCCATGCGGTTTGCGCCATGTAAGCCTGTATAAGACGTTTCACCAATCGCATAGAGACCTTCAATATCCGTCTGACTATTTGAGTCAACCACAACACCACCACATGTATAGTGGGCTGCTGGCACCACTGGAATCATGTCTTCGGTAATGTCGATGCCTAACTCAAGCAATCTTGCATAAAGTGTAGGGAAGTGCTCTTTAATAAACTCAGGTGATTTATGGGTAATATCTAACCATACATGGCGAATACCGAGACGCTTGATTTCATGGTCAATGGTACGTGCCACAATATCGCGAGGAGCCAGTTCTGCACGATCATCAAAACGCAGCATAAAACGTTCGCCATCAGGTAGGCGCAAATAAGCACCTTCACCACGCATAGCTTCGGTAATTAAAAATGATCGTGCTTGAGGATGATAGAGACACGTTGGATGGAACTGATTAAATTCCATATTGGCTACACGGCAACCTGCACGATAAGCCATAGCAATACCATCACCTGTGGCAATATCTGGATTAGATGTGTACAGATAAGCTTTCATCGCACCGCCGCAAGCTAGCGCGGTGAATGGTGCAAGGAAAGTATGAACCTTTTCAGTATTTTCATCTAATGCATATAAACCAATAGCGCGATTCGCTTGGTCGGTATGGCCTAATTTATGCGAGGTGATTAAATCAATCGCAATATAATTTTCAAAAATAGTAATATTTTTACGTTCTTTGGCACGTTCAACCAAAGTGGTTGAAATGGCTTTGCCTGTTGCATCAGCAGAATGGATAATGCGACGCTGCGAGTGACCACCTTCGCGAGTTAAGTGAAGTTGTTCATCTTCATCTAAGGTAAATTGCACGCCTT
Organism: Acinetobacter sp. 1542444; assembly: GCF_000581835.1. NCBI lineage: Bacteria > Pseudomonadati > Pseudomonadota > Gammaproteobacteria > Moraxellales > Moraxellaceae > Acinetobacter > Acinetobacter sp. 1542444. The sequence continues at coordinate 165,762 of NZ_JEYA01000003.1, forward strand.
GTTTTAAAAGAAAATCAACAGAAGGGCGGCCGCCTTCTACGGTATGTTGTACCGCGTCCATTTCACATAAATGAGCACCTGCAATCATAGTGTCATTAATATGCTGTTGAATAGAGTCAGTCTCATCAAGAACAGCAGCAACGCCACCTTGAGCATAAAAGGTACTTGCTTCGGTTAGAGCAGCTTTGGCTAAAACTGCAATATTAAAATGATTTGGTAACGATAAAGCCAGACTTAAACCAGCGCCGCCGCTGCCCACAATAATCACGTCAAAGTGGTGAATTGTCTGTAAATTAGGCATGTCCATTCGCATCAATTTAAAACGTCCGCTAATGACACCCCTTTTTACCTAAAAAGGCAAGAGCTTAAGCGCTCTAACTCAGAGAAAAATTGCAATTGGCTTAAAAAGTTGCAATGCGTAAAATAATCCTTGTGATGACGTATTACAAATAAACATATTGTTACGCACAACCTCAAAGCGTTGTGATACAACAGTTTTATCCTTATTCTCGTAGACCAATTGTGGGTGAGCACCGAATGAAATCTCGCTATTTACAACAAGGAATGTATGCAGCGGTATTTACAGTTGCTGCTGTTCAAGCAAATGCTGCTGTTGATTTTTCAAATCTTGTTGAACAAGTTAGTCCAGCAGTCGTGAGTGTAAATGTCGTAAAAAAAATGACTCAGGATGAACTGTTGCAGCAGCAAGTTCCTGAAATTTTAAAACGTTTCTTTGGCAATCAGGTCATCATTCCACAGCAACAAGGTCCACAAGAAAAGACAGCTTACGGAAGCGCATTCTTCATTAGTAAAGATGGTTACTTACTCACAAACCACCATGTGATTGAAAATGCCTCGCGTATCAGCATCACTCTAAATGACCGTCGTGAAATTGATGCAACCGTAGTGGGTAGCGATGAGCGTACAGACGTTGCTTTGTTAAAAGTAAACGGAACTAACTATCCAGCTTTACGAGTAGGAAATGTTGACCGTTTACGTGTTGGCGAACCTGTTTTAGCTATTGGTTCTCCGTTTGGTTTTGACTACTCAGCTTCGGCAGGTATTGTCAGTGCAAAATCACGAAACATGAGCGGTGAAACTTCGGTGCCATTTATTCAAACAGATGTGGCTTTAAACCCAGGTAACTCTGGTGGTCCATTGTTTAACCAAAATGGTGAAGTGGTCGGGGTAAATTCTCGAATATTTAGCGGTACCGGCGGTTATATGGGCTTGTCTTTCTCTATTCCGATTGACGTAGCTATGGATGTTGCAGACCAGCTCAAAACAAAAGGTAAAGTAACACGCTCTTACCTAGGGGTGATGATGCAAGATATTGACCGAAACCTTGCTGATGCGTACAAATTACCAAAACCTGAAGGTGCTTTAATTACTCAAATTTCTCCGAACTCACCTGCACAAAAAGCAGGGCTAAGAGCGGGCGACGTGATTTTAAAATTAAATGGTGCGCCTGTACTTCGTACGAGTGATTTACTCTATGCATTAAACAAAGTACAGCCAAATCAAACTGTTCAGTTTGAAGTATTACGTGATGATAAAACACGTAATATTTCAGCGACTTTAACGACTGCACCAGATGAAACACCAGCTACTGGTGCACAAGGTGCTGCATCTAAAGGGCCAGTTTTAGGCATGAGTATTCGTGATCTAGCTGAACCGGAAAAAAATGCGTTGAGCGTGAAAGGAGGTATTTATGTACAAGATGTTCGCCGTGGCGGTTTAGCATCATTGTCCAATATCATTCCAGGTGATGTGATTACCCAAGTCAATAATAGCCAAATTTTAAATAGTCAGGATTTTGCAAAAGTTGTTTCTAACTTGCCGAAAAATACTGTAGCACGTGTTGCTATTATTCGTCAGGGACAGCGCGCAATGCTTGGTTTACGTATTCAATAATCCTCAACCGAATCAATAAGCCACCCTGAAAATGGGTGGTTTTTGTTATTTATCTTGAGCGTTTAGCGATATCTACCTACACTTATTTCAGTTTTAAGGTTAATAAAATAAGAGTGTTCATTTGTGAGTAGTATTTTTGATTTACATATTCAGGTGCAGCCACATCACATTGATGCGTTAGGGCATGTAAATAACGTAATGTATGTTCAATGGATGCAGGATGTAGCTGCTGCTCATGTTGAAACTTTGGGAGTAGGGGTAACTAAGTATCTTGAGTTAAAACACGCCATGGTCGCGGTTGAGCATCATGTGCAATATCGTAAAGCTGCATTTGAAGGCGAACAAATTGTGTTACGTACATGGTTAGATGACATTAATGCACTTTATTCATTCCGCCAGTATGTGTTTTTTCGTCCATCAGATCAGGCCGTATTATTTGTTGGAAATACCAAATGGGCATGTATTGAAATTGCTACAGGACGTCCAAAACGAATGTCACCAACTTTTACCCATGCATATAAGCCGCTTGACTCAAGCATAAACCCTTACGATTTTACTGTTTCGTATGATAAGTAAGTAAAAAAGAGAGGCTGGAATTTGAAGAATTTATTTTCCATAGAAACCGATCGATTAATCTTAAGTGACCTTACAGAAGCCGATAAAAATTTTGTCTTTGACTTATTTTCAAATTCAAACGTACTCGAATTTTATGATTTAAAAGCTTTTACTTCATTAGAAGAAGCTGAGACTTTAATTGAAAAAATGCATAAAAAATGGAATCAACAGTTAGGTTTTAGGCATGCTATTCGTCTTAAAAAAGATGGAACTATGTTGGGAACATGTGGGGTAAATACTATCAAACAGATTGATGATGATTTTGCGGTTATCATTGGTTATGAACTTCATCCTAATGCATGGGGTGAGGGGTATATGCAAGAGGCTCTTGTAGGGCTCATCCAGTATTTGAAACAAGAGAGATTATTCCAAAAACAAATAAAATATGTTTGGGCTGAAATATTTGAACAGAACATTAGATCTCAACAAGTTGTACAGAAACTCGGATTTGAATTGATTGGGGATACAGCAAATAAGACTGGCAATAATTTATCTGCCAGTTTACTTAAGTTCGAGTTAAAACTGTTCTGATTTAGAGGCTTTTCAACGAGAAATAGTTTGTTATGTTGAGAAGTTTAAAAAGCTTTTTTAAAAGAAAGAATTTATATCTTTTTCATATCGGCAATCTGTTATAATCTCACGCAATTTATTTAACCGCTTTGGCTGTGTATTAAAACAAGCTACATAGCACTCTATATTTTCTCAAGGTAACCCATGGCGCAAGCTAAAAAATCCGTCGATATCAAAAATATACGAAATTTCTCGATTATTGCCCACATTGACCATGGTAAGTCTACATTGGCTGACCGTTTTATTCAGATGTGTGGTGGTCTACAAGATCGTGAAATGCAAGCTCAAGTCTTAGACTCAATGGAGCTTGAGCGTGAACGTGGGATTACCATTAAAGCCGCTTCTGTCACGCTGTATTACACCCATCCAAATGGTCAGGAATACCAACTTAACTTTATTGATACGCCTGGGCACGTTGACTTCTCATATGAAGTTTCTCGTTCATTAGCTGCGTGTGAAGGTGCACTATTGGTTGTGGATGCAGCACAAGGTGTTGAAGCTCAATCAGTTGCAAACTGTTATACAGCAATTGAACAAGGTCTAGAAGTTCTTCCTATTCTAAATAAAATTGATTTACCACAGGCTGAACCTGAACGTGTAATTCATGAAATTGAAGAAATTATCGGGATTGAAGCGACAGATGCACCAACTTGTTCAGCAAAAACTGGTTTAGGTGTTGAAGGTGTACTCGAGCGTTTAGTCGATGTTATTCCGGCACCAGAAGGTGATCGTGAAGCACCATTACAAGCATTAATTATCGACTCATGGTTTGATAACTACTTAGGCGTAGTTTCTCTTGTTCGTATTAAACAAGGTCGTATCCGCAAGGGCGACAAAATGTTGGTTAAATCGACAGGACAAACTCATCCGGTCACTTCTGTAGGTGTATTTAATCCTAAGCATACTGAAACAGATATTCTTGAAGCTGGTGAAGTAGGTTTTGTTATTGCTGGTATTAAAGATATTTTTGGTGCACCAGTAGGTGACACGATTACTCTTGCTTCTACACCAGACGTTGCAACTTTACCTGGTTTCAAAAAGGTTAAACCGCAAGTATATGCTGGTCTTTTCCCTATTGATGCGAGTGACTTTGAACCGTTCCGTGAAGCATTACAAAAATTGCAGATTAACGACTCGGCTTTATTCTTTGAACCAGAAAGTTCAGATGCTTTAGGCTTTGGTTTCCGTTGTGGCTTCTTAGGTATGCTGCACATGGAAATTGTACAAGAGCGTTTAGAGCGTGAATACGATCTTGACCTCATTAGTTCTGCACCTACCGTAATTTATGAAGCATTAACCAAAAAAGGTGAAACGATTTACATCGATAGCCCATCAAAAATGCCAGATGGATCGACTGTAGAAGATTTGCGTGAACCAATTGCTGAATGTCATATCCTCGTTCCTCAAGAATACTTAGGGAACGTAATGACGCTCTGTATCGAACGTCGTGGTGTACAAAAAGATATGAAATTCTTGGGTAACCAAGTTTCTATTACTTTTGAAATCCCGATGGCTGAAGTCGTTATGGATTTCTTTGACAGATTAAAGTCATGCTCCCGTGGCTTTGCATCTTTAGACTATAATTTTGTACGTTTTGAAAGTTCAGCTTTAGTTAAGGTTGATGTGTTAATTAATAGCGAAAAGGTTGATGCCTTGGCTATGATTTGTCACCGTAATGATGCACGCCATCGTGGTATTGCATTGGTTGAGAAAATGAAAGACTTAATTCCTCGCCAAATGTTCGATGTTGCTATTCAGGCAGCAATCGGTGCGCAAATTATTGCCCGTTCTACCGTAAAAGCGATGCGTAAAAACGTATTGGCAAAATGTTATGGTGGTGACGTTTCACGTAAGAAAAAACTACTTTCTAAACAAAAAGAAGGTAAGAAACGTATGAAACAAGTGGGAAGTGTTGAAATTCCACAAGAAGCGTTCTTGGCTGTACTGAAAGTAGAAAGATAAGAAATGAGGGTGGGGGAAGTGAACAATTTCTTTTCCCCACTGTAATACAAGCAGCGAGGCTGCGAGTGAGGTCATGTGGATTTTGATTTTAATTTAATTCTTGTTCCAGTTACGCTGATTCTATTTGCAGTGTGGTTGTTAGATAAACTTGTATTAAAACAGCGTGCAAATAAAGGACGCGGGAACGAAAATTTTGTCATTACATGGGCCTATGACTTTTGGCCAGTTTTAGCTGTAGTACTTGTGCTTCGTTCATTTCTTTATGAGCCATTTAATATTCCATCGGACTCTATGGTACCAACTTTAGAAACTGGTGATTTTATTCTGGTGAATAAATTTGATTATGGTGTACGTTTACCTATCGTTAATAAAAAAATTATTGATGTAGGTGAGCCGAAGCGTGGTGATGTAATTGTATTCCGTTATCCACCTCAACCGACTATTAGCTATATTAAACGTGTAATCGGTTTACCTGGTGATCATATTGTTTATGACCATGGGCAATTGATTATTAATGGGCAGAAAGTTCCGAAAGTATTAACACAATTCAGTCGTGAAAAAGATGTGATGGATACGCCAACGTCTATTTATCATAAAGAGACGATTGGTGAGCATACCTTTACGATGCGTGAGCTTGAAGGTGTAAATGTGGCGCGCCAAGCACCGTTTATCAACTATGTTGAAAATGGTAAATATGCGAACCAAGACGGTTTATATTGGGAAGTGACTGTACCAAAAGGACATTACTTTGCAATGGGGGATAACCGCGATCAAAGTGCAGACAGTCGTTTCTGGGGGTTCGTTCCTGAAGAAAACTTAACAGGACGAGCATTCTACGTGTGGATGCATAAAGAACCGGGTTTACACCTTCCTAACTTTAGCCGAAATGGAAAAATAGATTAAAAACAACCATTAGGAAAAAAAGAAATGCGTAAGGCACAACAGGGTACTTCGTATTTAGCAATTTTATTTGGGGTGGTTATATTTGCGATTGCAGTAAAAGCTGTACTTGCAGTTTGGCCAGCATATTGGGATGATCGGCTGATTAATAATCAGATAGAAGAGCTTTTACAAGAAAGCTCTTCTGAGATCACACCACAAAAGTTTGTAACACAAATGGATCAGCGACTCGAAATGAACAATATTCGTGATCTCCACTTCAAAGAGATCGCTCAAGTGTTTAATCAGTCAGGTCTAACGGTCAAAAAGAAATATGAAGTAAGAAAACCTTTCTTATTTAATATTGATTTAGTTTTAACATTTGAGAAGAGTTTTGATAAAACATCAGTTCAAACTAAGTGATCCTCGCTTACTGAGTCGAATCGGATATCAATTTAAGCAGCTTGAATTGTTACAGTTAGCTTTGACTCATCGTTCGGTGAGTCACAAATACAATTACGAGCGCTTAGAGTTTCTCGGTGATTCATTATTAGGCATGATAATCGCCAATTATCTATATCATGCTTATCCAAATGAAAATGAAGGTCGTCTCACGCGTATGCGTGCGACCTTAGTTCGCCAAGAAGCGTTAGGTAAGATTGCAACCGATTTGCAACTTAGTCGGTGTTTAATATTAAGTACAGGCGAGTTGAAATCTGGTGGTCATCATCGTGAGTCAATATTAGCAGATACGGTAGAAGCGATTATTGGTGCAATCTATCTTGATAGTGGTGATCTCAACTTACTTAAAGATATTGTGCTAAAATGGTACATACCCTATTTAGACCATATAGAACCTACGGATCAACTCAAAGATCCGAAATCACGTTTACAAGAGTATCTACAAGCACGTAAAAAACCTCTCCCTGTTTACGAGGTTGTAGATATTCAGGGTGATGCACCTCATCAGCACTTTAAAGTGGAATGCGTGGTAGATGGTTTACCGAAGATTTATGGTGAGGGTTCAAGTCGTCGTTTTGCCGAGCAGGCAGCAGCGGCGGAAATTTTAAAGTTATTGGAGCAATAACCTGCATGTCGATGCATTCTGATCAAATCAATCCAGATTCAAATGAAAACCAAGATCCTAATAATCTGATTGATCAATTTTTTAGTTCCAAAGGCGTAACAATCCCTTCGGATTTTAAGAGCGGATTTGTGGCGATTGTGGGACGTCCAAATGTGGGTAAATCTACCCTCATGAACCATTTATTGGGTCAAAAGCTCTCTATTACTTCGCGTAAACCTCAAACAACACGTCATAAAATTATTGGTATTGATTCGCGCGAAAAGATGCAGGCGGTATATGTAGATACCCCAGGTATGCATAAAAAAGAAGTGCGTGCTATTAATAAAATGATGAACCGTGCTGCTCATTCTGCATTACGTGACGTTAACTTAGTTTTATTCGTTATCGATGCTTATAAGTGGACTCAAAACGACGATTTAGTGCTTGAAAAACTCAAGAACGCTGAAATGCCGGTTATTTTGGTCATTAATAAGGCTGACACTTTTGAAGATAAAAGAGAAATTCTTCCTCTCATTCAAGAACGTGCCAAACTTATGAATTTTGCTGAGATTGTTCCTGTTTCTGCTTTGCGTGGTGCAAACTTGGAACACTTGAGTGAAACGATTGAGAAATACCTTCCTTACCAACCACCATTGTATTCATTTGATCAGATTACTGACCGCTCTGAACGCTTCTTGGCAAGTGAAATTATTCGCGAAAAAATCATGCGTCAGTTGGGTGAAGAGCTTCCTTATGATTTAACAGTACAAATTGAATCTTTCAAAACAGAAGAAGCAACTGTTAATGAAAAAACTGGTCGTTTAAAGCCGGCTTGTACCTATATCGATGCAACGATTTTTGTAGACCGCGCTGGTCAAAAAGCCATTGTGATTGGTGAAAAAGGTACTAAGCTTAAAACGATTGGTATGGATGCTCGTAAAGACATGGAAAAAATGTTTGAGCAAAAAATTATGCTCACACTTTGGGTGAAAGTGAAGGGTGGCTGGTCTGATGATGAGCGTGCTCTCAAAAGCTTAGGATACAGTGATATCTAAAGGATAAGGAGGCTGGTATGAAAACAATTACATCATTAATCGCTATAGTTGGATGTACATTGATGTTACAAGGTTGTGTATATAAGCTTGTAACCGTACCAGTAGGTATCGCCTATAAAACTACTAAAGGTGTAGTTAAAGGTACAGCAGCTGTTGTAGGTGCTGTTATTCCTGACGGTGATGATGAGGATGATAAAAAAGAAAAAGAATCTGAGGAATAGATTCTTTTTATGATGCGCAATGAAGTCCTCCATGGATATATGATTCATCACCGTAAGTACCGTGAAAAAAGTCATATTGTGCATCTTTTTACTCAGGAATATGGGCGAGTTGATGGTATTTTAAGACAGACTCCGCCCCCTCAATATCAACCTATTCGACTGCAAGCCACAGGTAAAAGTGAACTCAAAAATTTTACTAAGCTGGAAATATTAAATCAGCCTGTTTTCTTTTTTGGTGATGCTTTTTTTGCCGGATTTTATTTAAATGAAATTGTTCTTCGACTTTGCCCATTAGAAGAGGCAATGCCACAAACTTTTGAGCAATATCAATTAACTTTGCTTCAATTACAGCAATTATCTTCCCATGAAAATCCTGATCTTTTTCTCAGACAGATTTTGCGCCAGTTCGAACATGTTTTGCTTCCTGAGCTGGGTTACGCGATTGATTTCTCAATTGATACTCAGCAACAGCCAATACAGGCTCACCAGTTTTATCAATTTCAGGTGACTGAAGGTTTTGCGCCCATTGTTCAGGCAAGCCGTTCTTCATTGTCAGGTAAAGCAATTTTATCTATGTTGGATTATGAGCAAGACCAGGATTTTTCTCACGAACAATTGCAATTATTAGGTAAACTATACCGTCAAATGATTACATCGCTTTTAGGAGATCGTCCCCTAAAAAGTCGACAATTGTGGATTCAAAATACTCAAACTCAATCGTAATTAGGATTTATTTATGGCTGCATTGCTTGGTGTAAACATAGACCATGTTGCTACTTTAAGACAGGCGCGCGGTACTACTTATCCAGACCCTGTAGAAGCTGCTCTTATTTGTGAACAAGCTGGTGCAGAGGGGATTACTTTGCATTTGCGTGAAGACCGTCGCCATATTCAAGATGACGATGTACGTCGCATGCGTCCATTATTAAAAACCCGTATGAACCTAGAGTTGGCTGTTACTGATGAAATGGTCGAGTTTGCGAAAGAAATTCAGCCGCAGCACGTGTGTTTTGTGCCAGAAAGACGCCAGGAAGTAACAACTGAAGGCGGTTTGGATGTAGTGGGTAACTTTGAAAAAGTTAAAGCTGCAACTCAAACTTTAGCAGCTATTGGTTGCGACGTATCATTATTTATTGATGCTGATTTAGCTCAAATTGATGCAGCAGTTGCGTGTGGCGCACCTACGATTGAGTTGCACACGGGTGCATATGCAGATGCGGAAACAGAGCAAGATCAACAAGCCGAGTTAGAGCGCATTATCAAAGGTGTTGAATATGCAGCTTCAAAAGGTTTGGTTGTAAATGCAGGTCATGGCCTTAACCTTAAAAATATTGCGCCAATTGCAGCTATTCCACAAATTCATGAATTAAACATTGGTCATTCAATTATTGCTGAAAGTGTTTTTGTAGGTCTGGTTCAAGCTGTTAAAGATATGAAAACAGCGATTCAGGCAGCAGGATAGTTGGTTATGTCGAGTATCAATTACGATGAATTAATGCAACCTGTGGTGGGCTTTTTAGGATGTCAAACACCAAATGCATGGTTGGATGAGGCAATCAATAATTTAGATATCTTGATGCAAGATCATGCTAATTGTGAAAAGAAAGCTGCTAGTACAGCAATGAACTTAATGTTCCGCTATAGCTTCTTTCCTGACTTACAAGTAAAACTTGCTCAACTTGTACGAGAAGAAATGCTTCACTATGAACAAGTGCTTGAGCTTATGGCTAAGCGCGGTCAAGAGTGGACTGGTTTAAGTGCTGGGCGTTATGCAGGTGGGTTACGTAAAGAGATTCGTACGTATGAGCCTGAAGCTTTAATTGATGTGCTGGTGATTGGTGCATTCGTAGAGGCTCGTTCATGTGAGCGTTTTTATGCACTTGCACCGCGTGTAGATGATGAGTTAGGACGTTATTATCGATACTTGCTTAAGTCAGAGTCTCGTCATTTTGAAGACTATCTTGCACTTGCGCTTGATGTGGCGAAAACTGCAAAAATGAAAGATCCTAAAGAGAATATTCAGCAGCGAATTGATCATATCCGTGAAGTTGAAAAGAATCTGATTTTAACACCAGATGATACTTTCCGTTTTCATAGTGGTATTCCTGCTTAGTCTTGGACGTCTCTAATAAAAAAGTTTACCTTTCACGGTAAACTTTTTTATTAGGTGAGCATTATCCCTTTGGTAGTAAGCATGTTCTGCTTTTAGTTTTTTAATGCATATAATTATTTAATAAATATATTTTTTATAGATTTTAATTTCTCTTAAAATTTTTTAAAAAACTTTTATTTTTTTAGGCTAATAATAAATATTGTGTAAATATAAAGACTGATATGTTCATCATGAGTTCAACTGAAATAGTTGATCATTTCTAAGGATATAAGAATGTTAGCATTAGTTACAGGTGCCTCAGCGGGCTTTGGTTACAGCATTTCAAAAAAACTGATTGAGTTAGGATATAAAGTTATTGGTTGCGGAAGACGAGCAGAAAAACTAGAAGAACTAAAACAAGAACTTGGTGAAAAATTCTACCCATTAGTATTTGACATGACAGATACGGCAGAGAATATAAGTAAGGCATTGGTTGATTTACCAGCTGAATTTCAAATCAATCAAATTGATTTATTGGTGAATAATGCTGGATTGGCATTAGGATTGGAACCCGCAGATAAAGCAGAATTAGATGATTGGTACACGATGATTGATACCAATGTTAAGGGGCTTGTTACGATTACCCGATTAATTTTGCCAAGTATGGTAAAGAAAAAATCAGGTTTGATTATTAATATGGGCTCTATTGCAGGTACATACCCATACCCAGGGGGCAATGTATATGGGGCAACCAAAGCTTTCGTGGAGCAATTTAGTCTAAATCTTCGTGCTGATTTGGCTGGTACTGGTGTGCGCGTAACTAACATTGAACCAGGCTTGTGTGGAGGTACTGAATTTTCTCTTGTGCGTTTTAAAGGTGATGAGGATAAAGTAAACAGTCTATATGATAAAAAGAATCCACTTTTGCCTGAAGATATTGCAAATACAGTAGCTTGGATTGCTTCACAACCTCCACACATTAATATTAATCGTATTGAAATGATGCCGACCACTCAATCTTTTAATCCTTTAAAAGTGGTTGAAGTGGAATAATAATTTAAGAAGAAAATATATTCTTTCGAGTTAGGTTAGAGCGTTAAACCTAATAAAGACTCTAATAAAAAAATTAAATCCTCTATCTGCTGATAGAGGATTTTTTATAGTTATTGATAAATTTATGGCAAAAAAAAGCCCGCTTTAATGCTGCGGGCTTTTTAGTATTTGGCTCTCCCACCTGGGCTCGAACCAGGGACCTGCGGATTAACAGTCCGTCGCTCTACCGACTGAGCTATGGGAGAATCTGCATGCGATTATAAGGAGATTTTGAGAAGGGTCAAGTCTAAATTGTCATGTTTACTTCATTTTTGTGTCGTATGCTTTTTATTTGATCAGTTGAGTGATGAGTTAAGAAATTACTTGCACTTTAAAAAATCAATTGCTAGATTCAAAAAAGAACAAGCGTTTGGAGAAATCCAAACAGTGTGGATTTAAACCAACTTGCCAGCACTAAAATGGCTAAATCGGAGATAAGTATGAAAACGCTTACGATCGCTTCTATTTTTTCTAATTTTGATTTCTATCAACACAATTATCTCAATATCTTAAATCAATCAGAATCTTATTACACACTTGTAGAAGGTGCATGGATTAATGCTTATCCTTTCAAAAAGCAGGATTTATATTTAGGCGATTTATTGCAGCTTTGGTTTAGCGCTAAATGGAATGTGCATAATTCACTTAAGATTTTAAAAAGCTCGAAACTACTAAACTCTTCTGAATCTTTATATATTTTTCAATTAGAAGGGGAGTTATTGTTGGGTAAAAATAAAGTTTTAGCTTGGTCTGTAGAGCATCAAGAAATTATAGAACTCCAACTTAAAAATATTTGGGCGCCGTATGTGATTGCACAAACTTGTGAACGTCCAGATAATTCAGATGACTTAATAAAAAAGGCAGCGGTTTAAGGCTGCCTTTAATGATTATGGACGAATAATCATGCAGGTTGCTGTTGCATAGGCATACAGTTTACCTTCCTCATCAATAATCTTTCCTTCGGAAATACCTAAATTTTTACTTAAATTAATAACTTTGCCTGTTGCAATTAAAGCCTGATTTTGGGGAATAGGGCGGCACATTTTTACGTTAAGGTCGATTGTGCCGTAACCTACACCCGCAGGTAACATCGTATGTACTGCACAGCCAGTCACTGAATCTAGGACGGTGGCAGCAAAACCGCCATGTACGCCACCGAGTGGATTTAAATGGTTATGATCTGCTTGGGCTCTAAAGGTAACAGATCCTTCTGAAATTTCAGTAGGTTGCATAGGTATTGTTTTACTAATGCTGGCAGGTGGAATATGGCCTTCTATCATTGCTTGTAAAAATTCAAGGCCAGTCATTTCCATCGGATTTTTCATTTTTTTGGTCCTTTAATTATTAAGGTTCTAAAATGGAACTTGATATTAGCCTATTATTAAGTCATCGATAAGTCAATTCTAGAGTTAAAGATTGAACTGATAAGTTGAATTTTAAAAACTTGTCCATTTAATATAAAATTCCTTTATTATAAAAATTGAATTAAATGAGTTGCATAATGAATTAGATAGATAAGAAAGACTTCTTTTACACTATAAGAAATAACAGGAGCATAAGGACAATGCTTTTTAAAATTGCACTCGTAATGGTGGCTTTTGCAGCAAATTCTGTATTGTGTCGTTTGGCTTTGGCAGGCCAACATATTGACCCAATGACTTTTAGTCTAATACGAGTGGGAAGTGGTGCGGTTGTTTTATTAGGACTGTTTTTATATTCAAAATCGTCTCAAACCAAAGTCCAATGGAGTTTAAAAAACGCATTTTTTCTAGCGGTTTATATTTTGGCATTTTCATATGCTTATCTTCAGATCGACGCTGGTATTGGTGCTCTGTTATTGTTTGGGGTTGTACAGCTGACTATGGTGCTTTATGGCTATTGGCAGGGGGAACAGATTGGCATATACCGTGGTATAGGTCTATGTATTGCTTTAGCTGGAATCATTGTTTTGCTATTACCGGGTGCTCATGCGCCTGATTGGGGATATGCTCTAATTATGGTGATATCTGGTTTAGCATGGGCAGGATACAGCATTGCTGGTCGTAATATGACACAACCGATTGGTAGTACGTTGGCAAATTTTACGCTAGCTGTGCCAATGGTTTTGTTGGCGAATGTATTGGTTACCCAAGATAGATACATTGATGTGCAAGGATGGGTCTTAGCGATTTTGTCGGGTGGTGTCACTTCAAGCGGGGCTTATGTACTCTGGTATGCGATTTTGAAGCATATTGATAGAGTGACAGCGAGTACAGTACAGCTAAGTGTTCCATGTTTGGCAATTATAGGTGGAAGCCTATTTGTAAATGAGACTGTGACAGGGCGAGTGATTTTATCGAGTTTTATAGTTTTATTTGGAATTTTATTAGTTATTTATGTAAGACCTCAAAAAGCCAAAAATGCATAAGTGAATTAAAAAAGGGTTCTCTCAAGAGAACCCTTTTTATGCAAAATGCAGATTATTTCGCAGCTTTTTCAGCTTCAATTGAAGCAATAGCAGCGTCTACACCTTCAATTGAGTCAGCAGCTTTTTTGATACGTGCTAACGCATCAACGAGTACTTCGTCAGCTGTTGCATATGAAATACGCATAAAACCGCCTAAACCAAATGCATCACCAGGAACAACTGCTACGCCAGTTTCTTCTAGTAACCATTCAGAGAACTCTGTGCAAGATTTTAAGCCTTTTGCACGAATAAGAGGGCGAATGTTTGCATAGGCATAGAAAGCGCCATCAGCAGGTAAGCAAGAGATACCTTTAATATCATTTAAGCCATTTACAACTAAGTCATGACGGCGTTTAAACGCTTCAATCATAGGTTGTAAAACGTCTTGTGGACCATTCAATGCAGCTTCAGCAGCAACTTGCGAAATAGAAGTTGGGTTAGAAGTTGACTGTGATTGGATCTTTTTCATTGCACCAATGATTTTTGCTGGACCGGCTGCATAGCCAATACGCCAACCTGTCATTGCGTATGCTTTAGAAACACCGTTTAAAACGATTGTGCGATCATATAAATCAGGAGCAACAGTTGCGATGTTGTAGAACTCATCTTCCCAACGAATCGGTTCATACATATCGTCAGATGCAACAAATACTTGTGGATGACGACGTAAAACTTCAGCTAAAGCTTCTAATTCAGCTTTGCTATAAATCATGCCTGTTGGGTTAGATGGGCTGTTTAATACAACTAAACGAGTGTTAGGTGTAATAGCAGCTTCTAATTGTTCAGGAGTGATTTTGAAGCGTTGGTCTTCGCCACATTTCACAATGACTGGTGTACCTTCAGCAATAATGACCATATCTGGATAGCTTACCCAGAAAGGTGCTGGAATGATAACTTCATCGCCTTTGTTTAATAGAGCAAGTGCCAAGTTAAAGAAGCTTTGCTTACCACCACAAGAAACCAAAATCTGGTTCGCTTGATAATCAAGATTATTATCACGCTTGAACTTAGCAATAATTGCTTTTTTTAACCCAGGAGTACCATCTACAGCCGTATATTTGGTGAAACCATTATTAATCGCTTCAATTGCAGCATCTTTGATGTGTTGAGGGGTATCAAAATCTGGCTCGCCAGCACCTAAACCAATCACGTTCTTGCCAGCAGCTTTAAGTTCAGCAGCTTTATTTGTTACAGCAAGTGTAGGGGACGGTTTGATAGCATTGACACGATCAGAAAGACGTACGTCCACGGCAATATTCCTCTTATGGGATTAAAAAATAAAAAGCATACTATCTTATCGCAAAAATTAAGCAATTTGCGGATACGGGTATTTTTAGATGTAAAAAAGTTTAATTTAAGAAGGTTCTTGTTGCTGTTTTACTCAATTGAAGCTTTTTTGAAAAGAAATGATAAAAATCATTTATAATAGGTCGCAATCGAAATTTCGAGAATGAATCATGACTGAGCAACAGCCAAAACAGAAAAAGGCTTTGGTGAAATTGCCATTTCCAATGCCGAATGAAAGCAATCAAGCAGATGATGCGGTACACAACCAAGTGCGTCCAAAACCAGAGCAATACGCGGATAGAACATGGATGCCTCCACGTGGTACGCGTCGTTCTATGGGAAAACGCTAATTTTGAAAAACAGGCAATATGCCTGTTTTTTATTGATTGAATAAAATTTCTTGATAATAACTTTTTTTCTTTTGGTACATGTGATGGTCTGCTCGTTTTAACATGTCCTCAATTTGTTCATTTGTTTGAGTGGTTGCATGTCCAATTGCAATACTTACTGGATGGCTTGAATAGTATTGATTGTCGATATTAAAAAGCTCCTGAATCGTTTGAAGCATAATTTGAACGTGCGCTTCATCTGCGCCTGGCATTAAGATCACGAACTCATCACCACCGATTCTGGATGCAGTATAGGCTGTATTTGAAATAGCCTGACTTAAAATATTTCCAACACGGCGTAATAAACCATCTCCAATATCATGCCCAAACTGGTCATTGGTTTCTTTTAATCCATTCATATCTAAAAAAATTGAAGAAACTGGTCGAATAATACTTCGGTTTAAGCGATTAAGTTCCTCTGTAAAAAAAGCACGGTTATATAGTTTAGTAAGAACATCGTGTTGCCCTAAATATTCAAGATAGTTTTCCGCTTTTTTCCGGGCAGTAATATCTGTCAGCGCAACTTGCACTAATCCCCAAGTCTCTTCATATCCCGGAAAAACGGTAAATTGAAGCAAGACATTTCTTATTTGGCCATCTAAAGCGTAGTTAACGGCTTCACGTTTATGATGGATATTACCTTGCCATAACTCGATGAGTTGGTCTCGAAAGGTTTCAACCATTTCTTCAGCAAAAATTTTATGTGTATTCCTTAAAAGTGTCGACTTATCAGGAGCTTTAAATAAATCTATCGTGGCCTGATTAACATCTAAAATTAAAATATCTTCTACACACTGGCGGACAAACTCAGGATGAACATCTAGAAAAGTTCTGAAGTCTTCAATTCCCAATAGCCTAAGCTGATCAATTCTATTCTTTATACGGCTGAAATCCTCGACCCACAGCGAAGTAGGCGAGTAGATAAACATAGATTCAGCCAGTCGACGGTTTTTTTCTTCCTGACGGAGTGCATTTTGATAAGGGGTAATATCTTCTGTAGTAATTAATACACGTTCAAAGGTAGATTCAGAACCAGGTAAAATGGAACCTCTTAACTGAACATCAATACGTTTGCCTGATAAGGTGTAATTCACGGTAGTGCTTGAAAAATGGGTTTTGCCATTCCATAACGCTTCAAGCTCATAAATATGTGATTCGAACATTTCCTTTTTAAAAATAAGATTCAAATTTGAATATAGTTCCTCGCGCGTTGTTGCTTCAAAAAGTTCCAAGGTTTTTTGGTTAACACGAATAATTTTAATTTTATGTGCGCATTCGATAACTAAGTGTTTATTTTGATTTAAAAATTCATGGAGGTTTTCAATTCCTTGCTTTCTCCATAAATCAAATTGTTGTTTAACTTCACTGAAATCCTCAATCCACATTGGAATTGGGCTAAGGTCAAAAATCGAAGAATCTAAAGTTTCCATATGTTTCTTTAAGTATTCAGTTTGCCTTAAAGTATAATGAGAAAAATTAAGATTTGGGAGGATAAAGAGTTTAAATATATTAGAATAATTAAAAATAAAAGGATTAAATGTAATTAAAAATAAAATAATGAGAAAGCAGAGATTATCTGCTTAATTCATAAATTCATAAGAAAAATTAACGATTAATAGGGTGATCAATGTTTTTTTCACCACGCCATAACTTAATAAAATCTTGCTCATCAAAATCGTAAAGTTCCATCAGTGCAACAACAGCACTCACAAAAATCATGGCACCTTCAGAGTTTCCATGAAGATTGAAAATTTTACCGTTTAACTTCCCTAAAATATCACTAAGCTCATGATCACGGCCTCGTCCATAACGATCTCGTGGGTACAACTCTTCATTTAAGACAATAAGAGCTATTGCTTTTTCAGCATCTGATAAATCAGTTTTATCTAAAGCTTCTTCAAATGATTCACTGCCATGATTAAAGTAAAAAATAACTTCATCATTAATGAAACTTTGTACCATCTTTTGAGTTAAAGTCGGAAATTGTGATACTGCATTATCTTCTACATAGGGTTTAAAAGATTCCGGAAAGATAACGTTATGATAAATCCCTTTAAAAAGAGGAGCGATTTCGGAAACTTTATAACCCGCAATGCCACAACCTAATGCAGTAATGAAATATTTCATTTTAGGATGATTTTTTGTGTATATCTTAAAGTCTTCAACATAATGCTGAATTTGTGAAAGTGGCATTTGTTGAATGTGTTCATTTAAAGTTGGAATTGCAAAGCTTTGACCAGCCCAGCCACGACCTACACCTTCAACTGCTCCGAAGTGCTGACTTGCAACGCGCGCTGCACCACTACCGTGTTGTCCAGCAAGATTACTTCCAAATACAAAAACTGTATCTTCGGGAAGTTCAGTTACAATACTTTCATCATGATATTGATAGGTCATGGTTATACTTTTTGTTTAATGGATAGCTTCATGTTGCAACCGATTAGGGCATTGGTCAAGTGTTAAGATGCTTAATCTTTTACATTGAATTTCCAGCTCAATTTAGACTTTAAATTAAGATAAAAATCCCCATTAAAAGGGGAGACGTTAAATTCAATTTTTCATAAAGAGAGATAACTTTGAACGAAAATCAACCTTTTGATTTGGTCACTCATTATCAGCCAGCAGGTGATCAGCCACAGGCCATTGAAAAGCTGGTAAATGGTATCGAGCATGGTTTTCGTAATCAGTTATTACTTGGTGTAACTGGCTCGGGTAAAACCTATACCATGGCGAATGTGATCGCTCAAACACAGCGACCTACAATTGTGATGGCTCATAACAAAACTTTGGCTGCCCAGCTTTATGGAGAGTTTAAAGCATTCTTCCCTAATAATGCGGTTGAGTATTTCGTAAGTTACTATGATTACTATCAACCCGAGGCTTACGTTCCATCCTCAGATACTTTTATTGAAAAAGATGCTGCCATTAACGATCACATTGACCAGATGCGACTATCAGCAACACGTGCTTTATTAGAGCGTCGTGATGCAATTATTGTGGCCTCGGTTTCTGCAATTTATGGTTTGGGTGACCCAAATGCTTATATGCAAATGTTACTGCATGTGGTTGAGGGCGACCGTGTAAGTCGTGATGAAATTATCCGCCGTTTGGTTGAAATGCAATATACGCGTAATGAACTTGAGTTCTTACGTGGTACATATCGAATTCGCGGTGAAATTATTGATATTTTCCCTGCCGAATCTGATCAACATGCGATTCGTATTGAACTATTTGATGACGAGGTCGATTCGATCCGTTGGTTTGATCCGTTAACGGGTAAAATGGTTCGTAAAGTTCCACGTGTTACGATTTATCCAAAAAGCCACTATGTAACCCCGAAAGATCATCTGACTCGTGCAATTGATACAATTAAAGATGAATTACAAGATCAACTTAAATTCTTCCGTGAACATGACAAATTGCTGGAAGCCCAGCGTATTGAGCAGCGTACCCGTTATGATTTAGAGATGATGCAACAGTTGGGCTATACCAATGGTATTGAAAACTATTCAAGACATTTGTCTGGTCGTCCAGCTGGTGAAGCGCCTCCAACTTTATTTGATTATGTACCTGAAGATGCATTGCTGATTATTGATGAGTCACACGTTACAGTTCCGCAAATTGGGGCGATGTATAAAGGCGACCGATCACGTAAAGAAAATTTAGTGAATTATGGTTTCCGTTTACCAAGCGCACTTGATAATCGACCAATGAAATTTGAAGAGTGGGAGCGCATTGTACCGACGACTATTTTTGTCAGTGCAACACCCGCTAAATATGAGTTAGAAAAGTCTGACCAAGTGGTTGAACAAGTGGTACGTCCAACAGGATTAATTGATCCTGAAATTGAAGTTCGTCCTGTATTAACTCAAGTCGATGATGTTCTTTCTGAAATTAATATTCGTAAGAACCTAAATGAACGTGTGTTGGTGACCACTTTAACAAAACGTATGGCAGAAGATCTGACTTCTTATTTAAAAGAATACGGGGTTAAAGTCGCTTATTTACACTCTGATATTGATACGGTTGAACGTGTCAAAATTATTCATGAGTTACGTACAGGTGTATTCGACGTTTTAGTCGGTATTAACTTGTTGCGTGAAGGTCTCGACATGCCAGAAGTTTCTTTAGTTGCTATTTTAGATGCAGATAAAGAAGGTTTTTTACGTTCAGAACGCTCACTCATTCAGACAATTGGTCGTGCCGCGCGTAACGTGAAAGGTAAAGCAATTTTATATGCTGACAGAATTACTGACTCTATGCAAAAAGCAATAGATGAGACTGAACGCCGAAGAGCTAAACAAATCGAATTCAACGAGTTGCATGGTATTACGCCACGTAGTGCTGTTCGTCAGGTCATCAAAGAAATTGATTCAGGCGAAGTGCTTTCAGACGACGAAATTGATGAGAAGGTGCTTGAACAAGCACAAGCTTTAAGTGCTGACGAAAGACATATTCTCTCTGATCCAAAATTGTTTAGTAAGCATATTACTAAGCTTGAAAAAGAGATGTTAAAAGCTTCGAAAGATTTGCAGTTTGAACAGGCAGCTCGGATACGCGATGAAATCATTCGACTAAAAGCGCAAATGTTGCAATAAACGAATACATAACGCTACATAATGTGTTTAAAAAACAAGCTACTGTAGATATTTGAGTTCTTTTGTATTCACAACTAATCGTTGAGGGCAACAATGGCATTTCGAAATAATGTTCCGCAAGCCAGTTGGCGTTTGGCTAAAATTGCGTTGGGCGGTGTCGTTTTGGCTGGTTTGGCTGTTGGAACCTATGTCTATGCCCAGCCGAAACCTCTGCAAACTGTCTATAAAGTTGAACTGGACCGATATTTAGGTGTTTGGTATGAAGTCGCGCGTAAACCTGCATTTTTTCAAAAAAAGTGTGCTTATAATGTATCTGCAACCTACACCTTAAACGAAAATGGAAATGTAGTAGTAGATAATCGCTGCTACGATAATAGAAAACAATTACAGCAATCTATCGGGGAGGCCTTTGTGGTTAACCCGCCATATAACACCAAATTGAAGGTAAGTTTTTTACCGGAAGCTGTAAGATGGATTCCGGTAATCCGTGGGGATTACTGGATTTTAAAGCTAGATGAAGACTATCAGACTGTTTTGGTTGGGGAACCTTCACGTAAATACCTTTGGGTGTTATCAAGAGACCCTCATCCAGAGCAAGAAGTGGTAGATGAATATTTAAATTATGCAAAAACATTAGGTTTTGATATTCGAGATATTATTCGTACAGAACATAAAGAATAGTGGTATATGTCTGTTTAAGAAAAAACCATGTTTTTACATGGTTTTTTCTTTTTTATAGTGGATAAATCAAGTATTGTAGTGAGTTATTTTTACTAAAGTCTAAGAGGTTTATGATGTTTAAGGGCGTGATCTTGTCTGTCATGGCATCATTCACTTTTGGTGTACTTTATTTTTATACTCAATTATTAAGCCAGCTAGATAGTGAGCAAACTTTTGGATGGCGGATTATTGCAACACTACCGTTCCTTACTTTATTTATGTGGTGGAGTGGTGATTTAGCTTATATCAAAAATATCTATCAACGTATTTTGGCTAAACCTTCTTTACTATTATTGTTAATCACAACCTCTATTTTAACCTCAGTACAACTTTGGCTTTTTTTGTGGGGGCCGATGCATGGGCGTGGGTTACAAGTCTCTTTGGGATATTTCTTATTACCGCTGGTTCTTGTCTTAGCTGGAAGTGTGTTGTATGGCGAAAAAATATCAAAATTTCAATGGGTAGCAATTATTCTTGCAGTCATTGGTGTTAGCCATGAGATATGGCGTTTAGGAAGTATTGCGTGGGAAACTGCATTGGTAGCAGTTGGATATTCTGCCTACTTTTTATTACGTAAAAAAATTAAAACAGATAATTTAGGGGGCTTTTGGTGGGATTTGGTCATTATTATGCCCGTTGCGATTTATTTAACTCATACAGGTTTGCTGCCATATAGTAAATTTATAGACCAACCAAGTCTTTCTTTGATCATTATTGGGCTTGGAATTTTAAGTGCTATTGGTCTGGGAAGTTATATTCTGGCAAGTCGCTTTCTACCTTTAGTTGTGTTTGGACTCTTGGGGTATTTGGAACCTGTATTACTGGCTTTAGCTTCTTTAGTTTTAGGGGAGAGCATTGGCCAAGAAGAATGGTTCACTTATATTCCGATTTGGTGTGCTGTTTTTGTACTCGTTTTAGAAGGAGCTATTCATCTTTATCAACAACGGCAAAAAGCCCAAAATCTGCAACTTAATATCACGAAATATCAAAAAAGATTAAAAAATGATGAGTTCAATTAGGTCGTCAGAACCTAAAAAGTAAGAAAAAGCAAAAATTTAGCTGCTTTAAACAATAAGATAATAAAAAATAATTATAGGTATTTTATGAATTTATGATGAATTTTAGGAAAATCTAGTCACTAACGTCAGCTTTTGATTCATTCTTGCCAATAATTCCATTACAATTACGGGGTTTTAAAAATCACGCCTAGATATAATTAATTAGAGGACGTATCTGTGAGCAAAGACACTATCATCGCCCTGCACGCTGAACACCAAGGCCGTTGGAAAAACCGTGAAGAAATCGCGGAACGTATGATTGCATTAATCGGTCAATTATACCGTGAAAAAAATATTGTCGTATCTGTTTACGGTCGCTCTTTAATTAACCGTTCTGTTATCCAAATTTTGAAAACTCACCGTCGTACACGTGTTGTAGACGTTGAACTTTCTGTTGTAAACACATTCCCAATTTTAGAAGCTTTAGCAAAAGTTGAAAATATTGGTTCTGCAGAAGTTGATATCGGTAAACTTGCTGTTGAATACAAAGAAAAAGGCGGTGATGTTGATGCTTTTGTTGCTCAATCAGTTGAGTCAATCAAAGGTAGCGCAACTTCTGAACAACCTAAAGATGTAGTTCTTTACGGTTTTGGTCGTATTGGTCGTATCTTGGCTCGTTTAATCATTAGCCAATCAGGTTTAGGTCGTGGTTTAAGCCTTAAAGCAATCGTTGTACGTAAGTCTTCTGACGGTGACTTGGCAAAACGTGCTTCTTTACTTCGTCGTGACTCTATTCACGGTACTTTCGCTGGTACAATTTCTGTTGATGAAGAAAACGAAGCAATCATTGCTAACGGTAACTTCATTAAAGTGATTTATGCGTCTAGCCCAAGTGAAGTTGACTATACTGAATACGGTATTGAAAACGCACTTTTAATCGACAACACTGGTAAATGGCGTGATGCTGAAGGTCTAAGCCAACACTTGAAATGCCCAGGCGTTGCACGTGTTGTATTGACTGCACCAAGTAAAGGCGAAATGAAAAACGTTGTATTTGGCGTAAACAACACAGATATCTTAGATGAAGACAAAATCATCTCTGCTGCAAGTTGTACAACAAATGCAATTACTCCAATTCTTAAAGTATTGGATGACAAATATAAAGTTCTTAACGGTCATGTTGAAACTGTTCACTCATTTACAAATGACCAGAACTTAATCGATAACTACCATAAAGCAGATCGTCGTGGCCGTGCTGCTACTTTGAACATGGTAATTACAGAGACTGGCGCAGCTAAAGCAGTTGCTAAAGCATTACCTGCATTGAAAGGTAAATTAACTGGTAACTCTGTACGTGTTCCTACACCAAACGTATCTCTTGCAATCTTGAACTTAACACTTGATAAAGAAGTTGATCGTGAAGAAGTGAACGAATACATTCGTCAAATTTCGATTAACTCTAACCTTCAAGGTCAAATTGGTTATACCAACTCGACTGAAGTTGTATCGAGTGACTTTATCGGTTCTCGCACAGCAGGTGTATACGATGCTCAAGCAACGATTACTTCTGGTAACCGTTTAACTGCTTACGTTTGGTACGATAACGAAGTTGGTTATAGCTGTCAGGTATTACGTATTGCTGAACAAATGTGCGGCGTAAGCTACAAAAAAATCCCAGCAGAATTGAATGCTTAAGATCATTTAACGATCTATAAAATATTTTCACAAAAAGACCCAGTTTAGACTGGGTTTTTTTACAACCGTACAAAATATATGCTGACTATTTTTTGTAAATAAATGAGAATACAAATTAAGGAAAAAAAGAAAATAGTAAGGGATAGGAATTGTCGCAGTTTAAACGTTTGTTGGTCGTTTTTGTATTCATCATTATTGCCAATTTATGTGGTGTACTCATTGCAATATGGGTATTTAAGCACTTTAATATTTATATTCCACTGAAAAATCAGGCAGTTGCTATTGATTTACAAGAGCCTCTACAGGTTAAGGTTAAAGTACAAGATGCTTTAAATGTGGATGTAAAGGGGCGCGTAAATGCCAGTATTCCAATTGATGAGAAACTGAATATTCCTTTAACACAAACATTAACTCCGCGTGTTTACTTCGATAATATGGTGCCGATTAGTACAACCATTCCAGTCAAAGAAACATTAAAAGTTGAGCAAAATCTACCAATTGATACCAAGGTTCAGGTGCGTGTTTTGGGGCGTGATATTACGTTGCCATTAAAAGGAACAATTCCATTAAAACTTGATGTGCCAATTGATATTAATGTCCCGCTTGAGCAAAAGGTTCATTTAAAATTTGATGCCCCAGTACGCACGGTATTAAAAGAAAATCTACATATTCCTTTAAAAGCAAGATTAGACACGAATATCCCAATTGAGGGTAATTTAAGTGTACCTGTTAAAACTGCATTAAATGCTTCGGTTGATGTGAAAAATACGCTGCCTGTTAAGATTGCAAATGGTGAGTTAAAGATTCCTCTGTCCACTATGCGATTAAATCGAGTATTAGGTTCAGAAACATCACAAAAGACAGCTGATCAATAGGGTGGATGCTAATGTTCCGTTCACTCAAGAGTATGTTAATCAGTTTCTTTTTAATGATGATACTTGCCGCTATTATGTTTTGGGTGTATCTCAATATTCAAGCAAATTTAGTCGTTTCGGCTCATAATGCCGATATTAGTTTACCTGACTCTTTAGAAACAAAAATTCAAGTTGGTAATACTTTGCAGGTTCAGTCTATTGGTAAACTTGATACAACTTTAGATATAGATCGCCAATTAACTTTACCCCTAAAAGGGAAATATTTGGCAGATTTAAATTTTGCTGTAGAAACACCTATTACGGTAAGTGTCGATTATTCAACGACTCTAAAAATTGATCAGGTTATGCCTTTAGAAACCACCACAGATTTGGTTTATCAAAGTAAGTTTTTACCAAAATTTCCACTTAAATTAGATATCCCTATTAAATTAGATGTGCCTTTTAATTTAAAACGTAGTTATACCGTTCCCGTTAAAATTGTTTTTGATGGTCCAGTTTATTTTGAATTCGATGAACCTGTAAATTTATCGGTGAAACATCAGTTTAAACCAAGCCTAAACGTAAATGATCCTATGGAAATGGGGAATGTCTCGTCATTTAATGCCATCATGTATAATTCTGTGCCAAAAACAAAAGCAAATCTTGATATGCAAATGACCTTACCTCTGCGCAATGTTCATCCTTGATAATTAAATAAATTGGCTAAATTTTATTTTTTATAAGGATACTATTTGCAAAACTAAAAGAATCTGCTGGATTAAAGATAAAACAGATCGTTATAAAGGGAATTGTTCCATTTTCTATTCGAGAATTTTATGAAAATATGGCAGAATAGGCGGTTTTAGAGTTTTTAGAGGATTGGCAGATGCGCTTTGTTGATGAAGCAGTCATTACCGTAGAGGCTGGCGACGGTGGCAATGGCGTAGCCAGTTTTCGCCGTGAAAAATTTGTACCATTTGGTGGCCCAGATGGTGGTGATGGCGGACGTGGTGGAAGTATCTATATTCAAGCTGATGACGATACAAGTACGCTAGTCGATTACCGTTACACACGTAAATTCCGTGCTGAGCGTGGAAAAAACGGTGCAGGTGCTAACTGTACTGGACGTGGTGGTGAAGATGTGGTTTTAAAAGTACCCGTTGGTACAACAATTGTTGATACAGATTCAGGCGATATTATTGGCGATTTGGTTGAAGACGGCCAAAGAATTCTGGTTGCTGGTGGTGGTGAAGGTGGTTTAGGTAACACTCACTTTAAATCATCAACTAACCGAGCACCGCGTAAATGTACGACTGGTACAAAAGGTGAGTTCCGCGAAATTCGTCTTGAATTAAAAGTATTGGCAGATGTTGGTTTGCTAGGTATGCCAAATGCCGGTAAATCTACTTTCATTCGTGCTGTAAGCGCTGCAAAACCAAAAGTGGCAGATTATCCATTTACAACCATGGTTCCAAACTTGGGTGTAGTCGATGCTGACCGCCATCGTTCATTTGTAATGGCCGATATTCCAGGGTTAATCGAGGGTGCAGCAGAAGGTGCAGGTTTAGGAATTCGTTTCCTTAAACATTTGGCACGTACTCGTATTCTTTTACACATTATTGATGTACAACCAATTGATGGTTCAGATCCAGCACATAATGCAAAAGCGATTATGAATGAGTTGGCTAAGTTCTCACCAACTTTGGCTAAATTACCAGTTGTTTTAGTACTCAACAAACTTGATCAGATTGCTGAAGAAAGCCGCGAAGAGTGGTGTCAGCACATTCTAGATGAACTAGAGTGGACTGGACCTGTCTTTAAGACATCGGGCTTATTAAGCGAAGGTACAAAAGAAGTTGTGTATTACCTGATGGATCAGATTGAACAACAACGTGAACGCGAAGTTGAAGATCCTGAATATGCAGCAGAAGTAAGAGCTTTCCGTGAACAACTAGAAGTTGAAACACGTGAACAAACCATTGCGGCAAAAGAAGCATATCGTGCAATGCGTCGAGCACAACGTCTCGAAAGCATGATGGACGATGATGATGATTTTGACGATGATGAAGACGACAATGATGTAGAAGTCATCTACGTTCGTGACTAGAAAACCGAGGGAAACATGATAGAAGTGGTCGATGGGCAACGTCAGCTCAGTGAGTGTAAACGAATCGTTGTTAAAATCGGATCATCTTTACTTACGGCTAATGGGCAAGGTTTAGATCTAGATGCTATTTCGCATTGGGCGAAACAGATTGCAGATCTGCACAATGCTGGACACGAGATTATTTTAGTGTCATCAGGAGCTGTAGCAGAAGGTATGGTTCGTATGAAGCTTGCGAGTCGACCCACCGATCTACCCAGTCTACAAGCCTGTGCTGCAATTGGGCAGATGGGCTTAATTCATACTTGGTCTAGTGTGCTTGAAAACCATGGTATTCGTACTGCTCAGGTTTTATTGACTCATGATGATTTGGCAGATCGCCGTCGTTATCTGAACTCGTGTGATGCTCTGCAAAACTTGATTGATTGGCGTGTGATTCCTGTCATTAATGAAAATGACACGGTGTCTACCGATGAGATCCGTTTTGGTGATAATGATACCTTAGCTGCTATGGTGGCAGGTCAGGTTCATGCAGAATTGCTGATCATTTTAACCGATCAGCAAGGTATGTTTGACTCAGATCCGCGTCATAATCCTGATGCTAAATTACTCTCTACTGTTCGTGCTATGGATGATGATTTATTCGATATGGCCGGCGGTGGTGGTGTGCTTGGCAGAGGTGGCATGGTCACTAAAGTTCGTGCTGCACGTTTAGCTGCTAAATCGGGCTGCCCAACCCTCATCGCGAGTGGCGAAAGTGATAATGTGCTGTCACGTGCGATGGCAGGCGAGATGCTAGGTACGTTGTTTACTACAGATAAAGACCGTATGACAGCTCATCAACAGTGGCTTGCTGCTCATTTACAAACAGCAGGTCGTCTTGTGATTGATGATGGTGCTGTTGAAGCGATTAAATTGAAGCATCGCAGTTTGCTCCCTGTTGGAGTTAAAAATGTTGAAGGGCATTTTGATCGTGGTGATGTGGTTGAATGTGTCGATAAACAAGGTAAACGTATTGCGGTAGGTCGAGTGAACTTTAGTTCACGATCAGCCGAAATTATTAAAGGCTTAGCCTCAGATAAGGTTTATCAAGTGCTTGGTGAAGCTCGTTCACTTGAAATGATTCACCGTGATCATATGGCAATTTATTAAGTTTTACTCAAATAAAAAAGCTCGCTTTAAGCGAGCTTTTTTTCTGGTGTTAAACGAGGTAAAACACGGTCTTCACCTACCATATATGGATGTGTGGCGAGACTAAGCATGTCTAAGTCTTCCGAGCTATTACCATAAGCATAAATCTGGTGGTAATGCTGTAGCGTATATTGCTGATGTATTCTTAACTTCTTTTGTTCACTACTACAGTCTGGAGTGGAATAGTAACCCGTCATCATGCCGTTTTTAATTTGAGTTTCAGTACAAATTAATTCGATATCTAGTAACTTGCAAAGTGGAGCAAGATAGACATCAATTGAAGCTGAAACTAATACGACCTGATCACCACGCAATTGATGGTGTTGTAACTGATTAAAAATTTCAGGCGAAAGCACAGAGACTAACTCTTGTGCGTATTCTTCACCTAATTTTTGTAATTCGATTGCAGGCGTATTTTTAAACATGCTACGGAATAACTTGGCACGCATAGCATGGGCAGGGTAAAAGTTAAGATAGTAGGCTTGAATCCATGGCAGAATTTTCAAGCCTTGCTTAACAATGTGACGCTTAGATAAAGCATAAAAGATGAACCCTGTAAAACTATCTTTACTACACAAGGTTCCATCAAAATCGAACAGGGCGAGACTTTTTATAGTCTTATTCGTTTCGCTCGTTGCATACATGTTTCATATCGTCCGTTTACGCGGGTTGCATACCAGTTGGTATTATAATCACGACTTAATTTAGGCCCAGAAATTACCACTTGAGGCATAATTGCATAGAGCGGTTCTTTGCCAGTTTTTGATTTATAAAGTTTAGTCAGCGCAATATAAGTTTGAGTACTTTCAAACTTTTTCTCTTTTTCTAATTTAAGATCATCACGAATTTGTCTTGGTGTAACCAATACATTATTTTTTGCAAATACCGTAATCAGCTCTTTTTCTGACTCGCTTTGAGCTGCGCGTGGATCCCCATCTTTTGTATAAAGAAGTAGATCGCCATCAAGACTTATATCTTTATCGGTAAGCTCTCGTAGCATTTTTTGAAAAGCTGCATTACGGCTAGAGTACATACCAGAGTTATAATCCGCAAAACGATAAATGGCTTTATCATAGTCTGCTGGATAAACCATTAAACGATGTATGCCGTAATATAAACCACCATATTCAGTATATAGGTCATCGCGGAGCGCAGCAGTACTCATACTCGAACGCTTATTGGCTTTCGCATAATTAATATGAACTTGCATTGAACCCAAAGTCGTAATAGGGTTCATTTTCTCGCCAATATCTTGACCAACCAATTTGGCTGCACCAGTTAAGGCACTCACGTGATAGTGTTTAGCCATGAAGTCGAAAATTTCTCGGTAAAGTAAGTCGAGTTCTTTCTCGGTTTTAACTTTACGCATTTGACTCATATAGTTATTATCAGGAGAGGGCTGAGTTCTTAGAACTTCTTCAAAGTAACCAGCAATTGTTCCACCAACGGTTTTGCCAAGCTTATCTTCAAATTTTTCATTTAAACGTGTACTAACTTCTTCAACTGCCTTTTGTCCTAACCCAGGCACTTGAGGGTTGGCAACAAAGTTGGATTCCTGATCCACTACAGCCACAATACTACAGACATTTTTCTTGGTTTTAGGAATATCCAAGTCTTTCATAATGTCATCAATATCTTTAGCCCATGACTCACGGTCATGCACACGTGATGGAATTAGACGTTTAATCTGTTGGCTTTCTAGTTCAGGCTCATCATTGTTTGACCACCAAGCTTTATCACCACAAGCAGCTAAACTCATGCATACGGCAGCCATGCCGAATGATTTTAATAAAAAACGGGAAGACAACGGTTTGTTCATGGCGAGGAAAGCACCTGCATAAAAAGATGAGCCGATTAAGCGGATGAAGTATACTATGTTGATCATCAATTGTATGAATATATATGTATATTGGTCCCTATCAACTGTCAAATAATTTAATTGTTGCTCCTATGGCGGGAGTTACTGACCGTCCATTTAGAACACTCTGCAAGTATTTTGGCGCAGGCCATGCAGTCAGTGAAATGATGACTGCTGATAAAACTTTGCGGATGAGCAAAAAGAGCCTCTACCGTGCGAACTTTGATGGGGAGCTCGCTCCGATCTCTGCTCAAATTGCAGGCTCTGATCCTGAACAATTGGCAGAGGCTGCACGCTATCAAGTAGCAAATGGCGCACAAATTGTTGATATTAATATGGGATGTCCTGCCAAGAAAGTATGTAATAAGCTCGCTGGTTCAGCGTTATTACAAGATGAAGACTTAGTGGCTCGAATTCTTGATGCAGTGGTCGCTGCTGTTGATGTTCCCGTGACTTTGAAAACCCGTTTGGGCTTTTTAAATGGTCAGGAAAATATTTTAAGAGTCGCAAAAAGGGCAGAAGAAGCGGGGATTGCTGCGCTGGCTTTACATGGCCGTACTCGCGAAGACATGTATTTAAATACAGCACGTTATGATTTGATCAAACATGTCAAAGAATTAATCAATATTCCACTTATTGCGAACGGTGATATTGATAGTCCTGAAAAAGCAAAATATGTACTCGACTATACAGGGGCCGATGCAATTATGATTGGTCGAGCTGCTCAAGGTCGACCATGGATTTTTCGTGAAATTGCTCATTATTTAAAAACTGGTGAACATTTGGCTGCACCTAATATTGAAGAGGTGAAGCAGGTGTTACTAGGACATTTATCAGAACTTTATCAATTTTATGGTGAATACTCTGGCTGCCGTATTGCCCGCAAACACATTGCTTGGTACACAAAAGGTTTACGCTCAAGTAACGAATTTCGCCAAAATATGTATAAAGTTGAAAGCACTGCTGAACAGGCAATAGTAGTCGAAAATTATTTTAATCAGTTATTAGCTGAAGGCAATTTGATGAGTGATGTGCAAGTTGAGCAGGTTAACTTACTAGAAGCTCATTAAATAAAAAGCCAGTATATGATTACTGGCTTTTTAAGATTTACTCATCTTCTAGCATTTCTACAACTAACTGGTTAACCAGATCAGCAGCATCTAGCTCTCGTATTTGCGAGACATTACTACCCGCCCAAAAAGCGCCGAAGCCATAGTCTTTATTTTTGCTTGCAATTGCATTGAGTTGCTTAGCCAAATCATAAGTATATGGATATTCTGGTTGAGAAGGGCGATTTGGTAGATCAATTTGTGTGTGCCAATGGTTGAGCAATCCACGTGCAGGACGTCCAGAAAGACTGGCACTAATTTGTGTCACAGGCTCATTAAATAAAGCTTTACGATATTCGGCAGATGCGTTTGATGTATGGCATTGCACAAATGCTGTTCCGAGTTGAACAGCACTAGCTCCTAAGCTCAACATATGTCGTGCTTGTGCTCCATTCATAATACCGCCTGCGGCTACCACAGGTGGTTTGCAATGCTTGACAATAAGCTGTACTAAATCGCTCGTTTTAATTGCTGCATCAAAGGTTTTATTAAAGATTCCACGATGTCCGCCTGCTTCAATCCCTTGAGCAATAATAATATCTATACCAGCCGCTTCAATGGCTTGTGCTTCAACTAAATTGGTAGCAGACACCATCGTAATAATTCCGGCATCTTTTAATGCTTGAATTTGATGGGGATGGGGAATGCCAAAATGAAAACTGACCGCTTTAGGTTTGGTTTCTAATACGACATTTAGAAAATCATCGTTATCAAGAAAACTTGGATAAATACAGTTTAAGTTTTGAGGAGGCTGTTCTCCGAACTTTTCAAATTGTGGGCGTAAATATTCAATCCATTGAGCAGAAGCTTGAAGGTTAAGTTGCTCGGGTTGATGACAGAAAAAATTAACCTGAAATGATTTTTCTGTAAGTGTTTGGGTTTTTAAAATCTGTTCACGTGCACTTTGCGCCGTATTTGCACCTAGACCTAAGGAACCAAGACCACCTTGATTAGAAACTTCTGCTGCAAGTTCAGGTGTAGATACACCTGCCATAGGGGCAAGAAAAATTGGATGTTTGATTTCAAGTTGTTGTAATAGGTCCATTTTATTCACCTCATTTCTTTCTATTCACCATAGCGTGAAAACCGAACCAAGAGCAAATAATATTGGGCATTTAGTTTTTAAATATTTAGTTCTTAAACATTGATAAGTTCTGATTTTTTAAAGTGGAGTAACATGAAATAAAGAGCCGATCCAGCTTGAAAAGCCCATCGCTAAAATTCCCCACAAGGTAATGCGTAGACTCCCTTTAAGCTTGGAAGTACCTGCGAAATGACTTGATAGCGCTCCTAAAAAGGCTAATGAAATAATGCCAAATATTAAGACTGTTTTTTCGATCCATATATCTGGACTGAGTAAAATAGCCAGCATAGGAAACAATGCCCCAAATGAAAATGAGCCAGCTGAAGCTAATGCGGCTTGAATAGGGTTTGCTGCGGTATTTTCATGAATACCAATTTCATCACGCGCGTGAGCCCCTAATGCATCATGATTTGTAAGTTCAGTAGCAACTTGTAGAGCTAAATCAGGTGCTAAGCCTCTGGATATATAAATTTGGGTGAGTTCGTCCAGTTCACGCTGAGGATGCTTTTTAAGTTCTTGTTCTTCAAATTTTAAGTCGGCTTTTTCAATATCTTCTTGTGATTTTACTGAAATATATTCTCCTGCAGCCATAGAGGTTGCACCGGAAATTAAACCAGCAATACATGCAATAAGAAGTGTATGAGCAGAGGCCCCACTTGCAGCCATTCCCATGATTAGACTAGTAACAGAAATAATTCCATCATTTGCCCCTAAAACGGCCGCCCTTAACCAACCTGAGCGGTGAATAAAATGATGTTCTGGATGCTGAGAAAAGGACATATTTTCCCCTATTTGTAGTTATAAATTTTTATCTTATCCTATAAGATTATTTACAATAATACGATTAAAAAATGTGTCATTATAGGAAAAACAAACAGATAAGAACTTTTTTAAAACATAATGTTAAAGGAGATAAAATGAACAATTTAAAGAACTCATCTACTTATATAAACAATGTCATTTATGGGTTTAATTATAATACTTATTGATTAAATTTTAATTTGATTGCTACGCAAGCATTCTACCCATTTTACTCTAGAGGTCCCAATGAATAGCAAAACAATAAAATCTATAACCCGTTCCTTTATCGTTGTTGGTTCGATCTGTCCAGCTTTAGGCCTCTTAAGTATTGAGACTAGTTTTGCGCAAGAGATTGTTAATCAAGAATATAAACCAGGTAATCCAATTTATGATAAATGGGATCAATTTTATAAAATTGAAAAGACTCAACCTGAAAATGCCGAGAAGTTATTATTAGAACTTGGAGAGATGACACCACAAGATATTAAAGTATGGAAAAGCTTAACTTATTTACAAATTCGACTAGGGAAACAAGATGCAGCTTTGCAAAGTCTGAGAAAAGCAGAGGCCTTAGACCCAGCAGATGATAATTTAAAACTCCAAGAAGCCTACTTATTGAATTCTCAAAAAAATAATAAAGAAGCTTTGGTAGTTTTTAAGGAGCTTACGCAATCTAAAGATGCGGATATTGCCAATAAAGCGACACAGGCTGTAAAAAATCTGAGTGGAGGGGAAGTCAAAACTTATTTCCGTGATGTATATTTTGCACCTTCATATGAGTCACGTTACGACGATGTAATTTTCCCACTTAAAGCTCGCTATGGTAAGAACCTCGATAATGGTCGAGCGCAGGTGTATGGCTTTTTAAATCTAAACCGCGATACTCAATCTCAAGGTGGTGTTCGACCTGAAATCATTGATGAAAATGCAGTAACTCTAGGTGTAGGCGCTAATTATCAACCTTGGACTTCTATACCTGTGCGCATGTATTTAGAAGTAGGTGGAAGCTATGATCTGATTGATCGAAATAGAGATAAATTTCGTGAAAGTGTTGTGGGTGGGGTAGCAGGTTATCAAGAGTGGTACTCTCAAAATAGTTGTAATCAGTCACTTTGTTTTAATGATTACTTCACTGATTTATATGGCAACGCAGCAACTTATTCTAGAGAAGATTATAACGTTATTGGTGACTTGCGATTACGAACGGGTTTGAATGTCTATAAAGGTGAGAATGGCACTGTACAGGCTTATATGAAATTGCATGGCTTAGCTGACAGCAAAGATGAGTATTACAATAATTTATTTGAATATGGCCCAGGTATTTCATGGCAGCCTTTTAATTATCAACCAATAAAACTACGTGTTGAACGTCTATATGGCAATTACTTTAAAGATGTGCCAGTAAATACGAAAGATCATTACAACAATACTCGAGTAGAGCTCGTTTTTTATAAGGATTTCTAAAGTGAATAAAATTTTTATATCTATTGTATTTGGAACCCGTCCTGAATTAATCAAACTTGCCCCTGTTATTTTATTGGCAAAACAAGACCCTCGCTTTCAAGTTGAAGTGATTTTTACTGGACAGCATGACGAACTAGTAAGAGATGCGATAGATTTCTTTGGGGTTGAAATTGACCACCGTCTTAAAATTATGAATGCTGGACAAAGTTTAAATCAGTTATTAATTCATGGTTTGAGTCAAATCGAGAATGTGTACACTGATGGACAAAAAAGAGATGCAATTGTCATTCAGGGGGATACAACAACTGTTTTAGCAGCTGGCTTAGTCGCGTTTTCAATGAAAGTTCCTGTTGCGCATGTTGAAGCTGGTTTACGATCTTATGATTTAGATCATCCTTTTCCAGAGGAAGGAAATCGCCAGTTAGTTTCACGTATTACCAAATGGCATTTTGCTCCGACTGAACAATCAAAAAGAAATTTACTCAATGAACAAATTCCGCCAGAGCTCATTACAGTTACAGGCAATACAGTTGTTGACGCTGTGTATTTAGGGCGTAAATTAATTGCTGAAAAATCTGATTTGAAGAACCAGCTTGAACCTTATGGAATTCAATTAAAGCAAGATGACAAAGTAGTACTCATTACTGCCCATCGTCGTGAAAACTTTGGCGGTGGAATTCAAAATATTTGCAATGCGGTTGAGCACTTAGCTCAAGCACATCCGGATTTACATTTCATTTGGCCTGTACATTTAAACCCAGCCGTCCATGACGTAGTCCATGATAAGTTTAAAGACCATTCCCAAATTCATCTTGTTAAACCATTAGACTACCCAAGTCTATTGGCAGTGATAGACCGATCTACTTTTATTTTGACGGATTCAGGAGGCTTACAAGAAGAAAGTCCATCATTTAATAAGCCAGTTTTAATCTTGCGAGACACTACCGAGCGACCAGAAGTTGTTGAGGTGGGAGCAGGCGTTTTGGTGGGTACAAATCAACAAAAAATTATTGAAGAAGCTGAAAAGTTACTCACCGACCAACAGCATTATGAAAAAATGGCACATGTGGAAAACCCATTTGGCGATGGGCAAGCTGCTCAACGTATTCTCAATCAAATTGCTAAATCTTATGAATCGGCATAATTATGATTTAAGGATCTCGTCTCATTTATGGTTTTGTTGGCATGACCATAAGTGAGGCGGTACCATAAGCTCACAATATTAACGCACCAGCGGCTCATGTAATGAGGACCATCAAAAATATAAACAGTTTTACCTTCATATGCTTTTAGCTGAGAAATAATTTCCCAAGGATATGCGGCTCTAAATTGCCCATTCTTTTTCACTCTAAAAGCTTCTAATACTATAATTACTTTGTCTTTTCCAAGTTTATGTTCAAGCTGATCTAAAATATGTTTGGCCTGTTTAGGTGATCGAACGCCTACGCCAACACCATCTTGGAAAAAAACTCCCGTATGGTCAGGCAGCCAGCTTTTAACCCATAAATCATAATTTTCAGGCTCAGTTTCGCCACTATAAATACTCACCCAGACTGGTGAAGGAAGCTTCGATAACACATGACCTAAAGCACTGACTCGTAGCCAAGTTGGATCTGCTTCTACCGGAAAGTAATAACCTTTAAATGCTGTTTTTTGCTCTTTTATAATTTGGGCAGATTTTTCGCCTAATTCAATGACATTAGCCCGAGCTTTAGGTTCATTATATTCACCTGCTAAGCCTAATATAAGATTTTTTGCCCAAGGTTCTTGTTTAATCTTTTCTAAATTAATAGCTTTTTCCCATTGAGGAAAATTTGATTCTTTCCACCAAGATTTAGATTCAACCACAGACCATTGAGGAACAAATGTATCGACACCTAAGTAGTGCCAATTTCCTTCTGGAGGAGTCGTGTTATTGTCAGGTTGCCAGAAAATGCCTTCAATATGAGGGGCTTGACCTTGATGTTTGAAAAGCCCCGCATATCCAATGACACTACATATAATTAAAATAATAAAAGCAGCTATTTTAATTGGTATCTGTTTTCTCATTATTTCGTCTTAACCAGTACCACAAGAAGATAATTATTATCATAATTGCAGAGATAATCACAACTAGTAAGAAGAAAGAAGACTGTTGGACTAGAGGCGCCTTTTGATTTCCGACAATGAGTTTTTGTAAAACATAGATATTTCCATTTTCTGAAACCAGCATTTTCGTCACGTTGTTTGGAATTTTATGTTGTATTTTTTCCCAAAGGTGCATAAACGTTTGTGCGCCACCTTGTGAGTCGGTAATCACATCAAAGCGGTTATTGTTATAACTGACAATAAAACCATTTTGAGCAGCAGGAGCATAGATAATATCCTGATGCATTAACACCTGTTGTTGATAAATATCTTTGTTAACGCGGACATTTACAGATTGTGGCGCGCTCGGTGAATAACGGACTAGGTTGAGAGGCATTGGTGCTTGTGTTAAAAGCATTTTTTTCGCGGTTTGACCTAATACAATAGCGATATTTAACGCACCTGATTGATCATCAATCGCAATTGTCGGAGTCGTTGCTAGAGTCATTGAAATTGCGGCTACACCATTTTTGAGTTTGTGGGGTAGTTTTACAGTAGACTTGGCTGTATCAATCCAGAGCGAACCATGTGCAGTGGGTAAACACTGAGAGTTAGCAATCACCGAGTTTTCAAGCTTTAAACTAAAATTGGTCGTATTAGAAATAGCTTTTGCAAAAATGTTGAATTGTCGGTTTACCGGATCGGAAGCAAGGTCGGCTGTTTTCATGCTTCCAGCAAGTCCTCCATCAATCCAAGCTGTAATATTGGAACCTTGTAATAAACCACTTTGAATACGAAGTGCAATTTGCCCTTGCAAGATATCGGTTGGTTGCCATACTGCAGGGAAATCAAGGAATAAGTTCTTTTCAGCATGATTTAATCTGAAGTCCTCAATGCCTAAATCGGCAAGTGTATTGATTTTTTTAAATTGTGCCCAAGTTGGGGTGGAGATTGTTGTGGGGAAAATTGCACTTCCTGTATCAAGTTGCTCTACGTATGAGGGATTGATTAGTCCATTTATGGCAGCAGTGAGTTCTTGTGGGGTGTGATAAGTAATTGAAAGAGTAGCCACTCCATCTGCTGGTTTTGCGATTTGTACGAATGCTCCCCCTTTAAGTGGCGTAGCTGAGCGAATCACTTCAATAATAAAATTTGTTTCATCATTTAAATTAGTTTGTCCTGAATCAACCCATTCAATTGGTGTGATAGAAGTCCATGAACTTGCTAATCTAGCGAGCATAGAAGCTTCTATAATCTCTTTACGGTTATATTTTAAAATACCAACAAACGGAGTAGGCCGTCTCGCTTGTGGATTAGCTAAAGCGTCTGGTAAGTCTTTTAAACGGTATACATTACGGATAGGCGTAAAGTCGAGTTGGGAATTGCTTAAATAAGTTAAGTGATCAATATCTTCTGTACAGAATGTTTCTTTGGTTTGATTCAGCGTAGTGGGTTTAGCATATTGTTGAATAATAAAATCTAAACGATGAAAGCCACTCTGACTTGCTGGAATATCAAATTTGACTTGACCATCCCCACTTAGGGTAGTGTTATAAATGAGTTTATCATCATATTTTACAAGTAAAGTTGTATCGCTTTCAGTGGAATAATCACTTGAAAATTGAATGTTTTGCCACTGGGCACCTTTGCCAATATAGAAAAAATGAGGCTCGACTGTGTATTTAGTAGAAGTACTAATATCGTCAAGTTTCCATATGTATGCATGAGCAGACATGGCGAGCATAAGACTGGTGCTGGCAAGGAGCACTTGAGCTGTTTTGTAAAGATCAAAAGTCTTTTTCATTTATTTTTTCTCCTTGCTACGTTCCGTTTTGTACCATTGAAGGGAGTTGCCCTGTATTTTATTTTTAAGCATGTCATATGCGGCTTTAAAAACAATAAATAGAAATATTTGTGAGTAACTTACGTAAGATAGAACTGAATAAAAGTAGAGTTCTGGTTTGACCCTTTCTAAAGAGAGAGTAAACCACATTTGTGCCACATATAGGCAAAACGACAGACCCCATAGAGTTGTGAATGGGCCTGGAACTGAAATACCCGCAATATCAAGTATGCCAAGGGTTAAGGTGATATGACTCCAGAATAAAGCGGGTACAAAAAGTATGTAGCACATAATGTTGTTAAGAATTTCAATTCCGATAGGAAAAGGCGTTCTTAATGCGACGGGTAAATATTTACGAGTCACATAAAAATTACCTTGGGTCCAACGTGAACGCTGTTTAACAAACACACTCAGAGATGGAGGATCTTGCTGCCAACCAATCGCATAGGGCACCCATTTAATTCGTTTTTGGCCAATGAAAATCCTAAAACTCATTTCTGTATCATCGACCAATGACTTTTCATCAAAACCGCCTAAGGTTTCTAAAGCATCACGCCAAATCACATAGTTAGTACCCATTAATGTTGATAGCTCAAAACGTTGCCAACGACCGCCTTGGAAAATCCATTGGAAAAAGATGAACTCAATGGCAATAAATCGGGTCAAAATACTATCTTGCCAATTACGTGTTCTTACTTTTCCATTAACGGCTACTAATTTTTTATCGGCAAGCAGGGTTTGAGCGAGCAGACGAACACAATCGGGTTCAGGTGTACTGTCTGCGTCATAGACAACAATCAATTCACCTCGAGCATGGGGGAGGCCATTATTAAGCGTTCTAGACTTGCCTTTACCGCCCATTCCTTTAGGAACATTAACAATCTTTATGCAAGGATAAATCTGTGCCAAATTTTCGGCAATTTCTAAGGTGTTATCCTTTGACCCATCATTAATGAGTAAAACTTCATATGCTTCGGCTGGGTAATCTTGTTGAGCAATTGCATGCAAAGTATCTTCAATCACAACACCTTCATTATAGGCAGGGATGAGGACACTCAAAATGGGCCATCTCTCTGGTATTGGAAGGTTTTGTAACTCTTTTTCTGCTGTTTTTGAATATTTCCAAGCTTGATAACTTAACCACGCCCAAAATGCTTGTGGAATCCAAATCCCTAAAAATCCAAATAAGAAGAGAATATCAATGGGAGCCATTTGATTTAACCCTCCTGATAATAGACGAGATGAGCAAGACTAATAAAATCAACCCGATTACAAGAGAGAACCATGAAATATAGCTGCCAAACGTACCAAGGAGGTCAGGGTAGGTACTCGTGAGAATTAGATCGAGTGGAACTACAACAGTACTTAAACCGATAAAAATGTATCCAAGGAAATTAGTTTTTACATGCTCTGGCGTACTTATGTAATTAATCTTATTAAATTTCCAAGATATTCCGAGTTGAGGATATCGAATATTTGTTGTGGGTAGATCAGCAGGAGGATTAATAATAATTTCATACCCAGAAATATGACCGTTAAAACGTTTAGCCGAATAAAATAAATGCTGTTTTTGCTTAATTTCTCTAGAGGGTAACGGGAGCTGCGACGAATTAAATTGAATAATATAACTACCAGCGGTCTGTGAAATTAAATTTTCATCCCATCCCGTTGAGACAAAAGCAGCCATTGGGCGCAACCCAATTGCAGTCGAAAATGTGGCTTTAGCCGCAAAATATTGAGGTTGCTCTGATTTATAAAGTGCAATCGGAATCGCACCTTGGCTGACTGCTTCTTTGAGCAAGAAATAATGAGAAAAGCTAAAAACTTCATCAGGCAATATAATGCCGGGCTTGATCCCTTTATGAATAAGTCGTTGAAAGCTATCCGAGCTGATTTGGTCAATTGTAAAGATAGGCCACCATGTATCCTGATATGGAAAAAACATGGAAAGATCATCGGTACTCTGAACTTCTGTTTTGGTGTGTTCAGTTTTAATCTCACAATGATAATATTGTCGATAGAACTGCTGTAAAGTAGCATCCGGATACTGACTAGATGCAATAATAATTCCACAAATATTAAGAAGATTAGACATTAAGTAATCTCCTCTTCAGGTGGAATCTGAATAACTTTATATTCGACTTCAAGCCGCAAAGTCATAATTTCTTTTAGCTTTTTAATAAATTCAGGCTCTTCATCCGTTTTTTGCTTGCGAATTACAATACTGTATATAGTTTCAAGATCATCATCAGCAAACTGGAAAACGATTTCTTGTGGATGATGCTGACTCAAAATCTTAATCATTTCATTTTGCGTGGTTTTCCATACATCATCGCCTAACATTTCTTTAATTAAGCTTCGGTTGAGAATTCTAATTTCAAAGACTTCATAGTCTTGAATGTGATGATGATCAAGAAGCTTAAAGAAACTGCGTTGAAAATACTTGAGTGCACTCAGCGGGAAAATATCACGACGATAATTACGGTCATAACTTTGGATATCACGGTATTTTTGAACGTTAATTTCGATATTATGGCGAACAGCACTCAGAAAAAGAGGAATGAGGGGAATAATAAAAAGTAAAAGAAGCTGACGTTCAATATGCGTCTGAGCCCCTAAGTCGAGTAAAAAATATACTGCAACACCGATAAAAGCGAGTAACCCCACAATTAAGGATGCACCAACTTGTAAAAAAGCTCCAGAAATTAAAAGAATGAGAATAAAAATCCAGCTTCCTCTAAAACTTACAGGCAACCACTCATACGCCACCATGCCCATAAATAGATGAGCTGCGATAATCCATAAGACGAGTGTTCTTCCAGGGTTCTTTTGTTGCATGTGAGCTATAGCTACCTTATTGTAATGTTAATTTTTTTATACTTTTATTACTAAATGTGAGACATTGCGAAGTTGTTGTTGTTTATGGCCTTTTTAAGTATCTATTATGTTTATTTGTAGAACAAAGTCTCACTATAGTCAAATACTGTTATTATTTTTTAATTAAAAATAAACACTTAAGACGTAATTCTTATTTAAATACTCTTGAAAGTTTCAATTGCTTTAAGACGAGTTCCCTTTAAATCTACAATTGGTTTTGGATAATTTAACTGAATATTCGTTTTAGTCGAGTAGGGCTCATGAATGGCTTTATTGTCTAGATGAGCTAATTCTTCAACCCATTGACGAATATAATCTCCATTTGGATCAAATTTCTTTGATTGAGCAATAGGGTTAAAAATTCTAAAGTAAGGTACAGCATCAGTTCCGGTAGAAGCGCACCATTGCCAGCCACCATTATTTGCTGCTAAATCCCCATCGATTAAATGCTCCATAAACCATTGTTCACCTACTCGCCAATCGATGAGCAAATTTTTACATAAGAACATGGCAGTAATCATGCGAACACGATTATGCATCCATCCCGTTTTTAAAAGTTGACGCATTCCAGCATCAATAATCGGTATACCTGTCTGGCCCGTTTGCCATGCAGTTAGGTGGTCTGGATTGTGATTCCACTTAATTTTCTGAGTGTCTTTTTTAAACGGAATATGTTTAGAAACATGGGGGAAATCAAATAAAATATGTTGATAAAATTCTCGCCAAATGAGTTCATCTAACCAAGTCTGCTGGCCTTCATTTGTCAAATGAAAGTTGCCATGTTCAGCCCTAAAAAGAGCTTGCAGGCACTGGCGGATAGACAAAATCCCAATGTTTAAGTAGGGAGAAAGTTGGCTAGTTCCTCTTACATTGGGAAAGTCACGTTCTAATTTATAATCAGATAAATGATCTTTAATAAATATGTCGAGCTGCTCTAGAGCAAAATTTTCTCCAGCTGGCCATAAGTCTTGTTGCTCTTTAGAAACAGAAGGATCAAAAAAAGCTTCAATATTTTCTAGAGTTAAGCTGTTTATTTTTGAAAAAGACGCTGGATAGCTACTTTGCTTTTCAGGAATTGGATAGCATTGAGGTAAACCACTGATATCCAATTTTGAATAACATGCTTTTTTGAATGCACCGAAAACCTGATAGGGCTGCTGTGACTGATTGCGAATAGAGCATAAAGGAAAAATCGTACGGTCATGGAATAAAAAGAGCTCTTTACCTTGTTGATTTAAAAAATCTTGTACAGTTTTATCTCTTTTTAATTCATTAACGCCGATCTCTATATTTGAATAGACATTTTCAATATTAAGTTGAGTGCAAAGTTCACCAATATAATCAGCGATATCTTTCCAGTAAGGAATGATTTGGATAATAAGGGGAATATTAAGTTGTTCTAGTTCTTTTTTGAGTTGTTGAAGTTGACGTAAATAGAAATTAATTTTTATAGGCGCATCGTGATGCATTTTCCATTGTTCAAGCGATAAAATAATTAACCCAATACAAGGCCCTTGTTGAGAGGCATGCCATAAAGCAGCATGGTCTCGAACTCTCAAATCTTGACGAAACCAAATTAGCTGATTTACGTTTGACATGAAAATTGGCCCTTATAGAGTGAGATGAGTTAAAGGATTATTATCAAAATATTATATAAAAATAAATACATAAAAAAAGCAAAGCCGAAGCTTTGCTCTTATCATCTTTAAAGATGAATTAGTGGTGATGACCACCAGCACCGTGTACGTGACCGTGATCTAATTCTTCTTGAGAAGCATCACGGATTTCTACGATTTCAACTTCAAAAGTTAAATCTTGACCAGCAAGTGGGAAATTAGCATCAACAACAACGTTGTCGCCTTCAACCGCTTTAACAGTAACGATCTGTACGCCGTCATCTGTTTGAGCTTGGAATTGCATACCAGGTTGAATGTTCTCAACACCTTGGAACATTTGAGCTGGAACTTCTTGTACTAGGTCTGGGTTGTATTCGCCATAACCTTCAGCAGCTGGAACGTTAACAGTGAATTTTTCACCAACAGTTTTACCTGTTAATGCATTTTCTAAACCAGGAATGATATTGCCTGCACCGTGCAAATAGGCAAGTGGTTCACCTTGAGATTGATCAAGTGTTTCACCCTCAGCGTTTGTTAATTTGTAGTGGAATGAAACCACGTGGTTATTTGCAATAGCAGTCATGTTTTTGATCCATTCAATCAATTGAAGCGTACATCATAAAGTGAAAAATAAATTTTGTAGACTACAAAATCTTAATCTTTAGCACTTTTTCTGATGCGTTTTTATATAAATAGGGACGAACTTAAAAAATTCAACTTAATACAGCTTAATTTTTGGACGTACACGTCTTGTAAGTAAATCTTTCATTGTGAGTAGTCCAGCCTGAGTATATCCGTGAATCGTTGCTTGATGTAAACGATATAAAGAGACATACATTGTTTTCGCAATATAGCCTTGTACGCTGACATCACCAAGTAATTCTCCAACGGCTTTATGACGACTTAAAGACACGAGAGAACCTTTGTCGTTAAATGTAAACATCGGCTGTGATCGGCCATTTAGTCGAGCAGCCATAGCATCGACTAAGAAGCTGGCCTGTTGGCTTGCAACTTGAGCGCGTGGACCAAGTGGAGGATGTCTTGCATCAAGTTGGCAATGAGCACAGTCACCAAACGCAAATACATTTGGATCAGAATAGGTTTGCAAGGTTGCATAGACCATCAGGCGGTTAATGTTATCGCGTTTAAAATCGGTAAAACTTTCTAATACTTTCGGTGCTTTTACGCCTGCGGCCCAAACGGTAATATCACTTTTGAGTTGGTTGCCATTGCTAAAGTAGATGCAATGCTCATCAATTTTTTCAACGCGGTGTTGAGTTAAAATTTCAACACCCATTTTTTTGAGTTGCCCAGCACTGTGTTCAGCAGTTTTATCGCTTAGAGCAGGTAAAATACGTTCAGAAGCTTCAATTAGTGTAATTTTGACTTGGTCTGGAT
The DNA here is from genome assembly GCF_000581835.1 of Acinetobacter sp. 1542444. NCBI lineage: Bacteria > Pseudomonadati > Pseudomonadota > Gammaproteobacteria > Moraxellales > Moraxellaceae > Acinetobacter > Acinetobacter sp. 1542444. The sequence continues at coordinate 209,627 of NZ_JEYA01000003.1, forward strand.
GAATCTTCTTTAAACCATATCGATAAAAGTTTTTAGTTGTTTCAATTAACTCAGCTGCCAGCTCTACACCTGTTGCTCCCGCACCAACAATTCCAATATTTAAAGTTCGTTGATTGGGTTGATTTTGAGCTTCAATATAAAGATGTAATAAATCTTGCTGGAAAATATCGGCTTGTTTTTTGCTATCAAGGAAATGGCAGTTTTCACGTACACCCGTGGTATTAAAGTCATTTGATACTGACCCAAGCGCTAAAATAAGTGTGTCATAACTTAGCTCTTGCGGATGATTCTGTTGATCTTTAGACACTTGAGGGGGAATCAACTCAATTAATTTTTTGTCTTTGTTTATGCCAACTAATGTTCCAAGCACAAATTCGTAATGATGTTTTTCTGAGTGCGCAAAATAGTTAGTTTGTTCTTCGTGTGGATTTAAAGAACCAGCAGCAATTTCATGAAGCAATGGTTTCCAAATATGGGTAAGGTTTTGGTCAACCAATGTAATCTTTGCTTTACGATTTTTCCCAAAAGTTTCACCGAGTTGTGTTGCCAGTTCTAAGCCGCCAGCACCACCACCAACAATTACAATATGATGTAAATTTTGGGTCATTTTTTTCACCTAATTATTTTTCTATAAAAAAAGATGGCTAAATTATGCCATCTTTTATTTATAAAAATTATTGTGCGTCTGTGCACAATTTGATGTTTTTAGTGCGAATCTACTGGGTAAAGTTTTGCAGCACTATGTTCACTTGATGAAAAAATAGAGAAGAGGCTAGAAAACCACATTGCGATTTTTTGGAAAATATTGGCTTCTTCAATATGTACGTTATCTTCGATTTGAAGACTACGGATCAGTTGATTATTTTGATAAATCGATACTGTTGCCAAACTTACGACTTTCATTAATGGCGCAGTTAATTGTTTTTCATTGAGCTCAATGTTTACATGGGTTTGAGTCGTTTCAAGTGGAGCAATCACCTTAAGTTGTTGATTACTATCGAGTACTTGAACGCGTTGAGTCATATTATCAAAAGTATTTAGGTCAATTGGTGCTGGGTCTGCATATAAAGATGTCGTTACAATTGTTGGTTGCTTTGTTTCAACCTTAAACATTTTTAAAGTCGACTTTACAACAGGTAGTTCAGCAATTAACTTCTGCTCAGGAATAATCACTTCATCACGTGTATAGGCGTAAGCAAGATTCATTAATTTATCTGCAATCTCAGCGCGTTTTACAGCACTCGGTGTACCTAAAACAATGACTAATAAACGTCTTTGAGTTAAGTCAGATGAGAATGAAGGACGTGAAGCTGTGAGTGCCAAGTTATAACCTGCTGCTTTGGTATATCCCGTTTTAAGGCCATCTACATATGGATCATATTTGAGCGCAAGGTTTGTCGCATGATGGAAGCGTTGGTTATAGCTAAAGCTTGGCATTTTTGAATAATGCAAATATTCAGGGGTCTGCTTAATTAACGCCTGACTTAATAAGCTAAGGTCGTGTGCTGTAGTGAAATGATCAGGCATCGTAATTCCGGCAGGATTACTAAAATGAGTATCTTTCATACCCAAAGCTTGAGCTTCCTGATTCATACGTTGTACGAAGCGCGGAACATCACCAGAGATTTTTTCAGCTAAAGTCACGGCTGCATCATTAGCAGACATCACGATTAAACCTGCCAATAACTGATCAACTGAAATTTGTTCACCAGCTTTAAGATACATTTGTGATTCATCCCACTGCACAACACTAACCACTGGAGTTGCAGTAATGATTTCTTCTTTTTTCAGTTTTCCAGCTTTAATCTCTTTTAGGGCAATGTAGGCAACCATCATTTTGGTTAAAGATGCTGGTGCGCGTTGAACATGGCTATTATGCTCAGCAATGATTTGACCCGATTGAGTATCTACAATAGTCCATGCAGCAGCTTCAACACTTTCAGGTGCAATATTGAGTAGTGCAGCATTGGTTAGAGTAGTACAAAAAATACTAAAGAGGGTAAAAAGAGATAGAAAAAATTTCACGGATGACCTTAACTTCACTGGCAAATACGGGACACAGATGCACAGCATGCTATGCCTTTTTTCCATGGAAGGCTAGTGGGAATTGTTGCCAAAAAATACATCTACGCAAGACGATACAAAAAAGTGATAATCTAATGTGAAGCCGTTCTTATTTTTAAATTGAAGAATTTATGTTGCATTATCAAATTGAGTTCGATGATTACAAACAGCACCTTGTTCACGTGACAATTCGTTTTTTAGCCAACCCGAATCAGGAACTTTGGCTACCAACGTGGATTCCGGGTAGTTATCTAATTCGAGAGTTCTCAAAACATATTGAATCCGTTAAAGCTTATGATGAAGCTGGACGTCTGCTGGATATTAAAAAAATGAGCAAGAATCGCTGGCGTTTATTTAATACAGATCATGAATTAATGACGATTGAATATGATGTGTATGCATATGATTTGTCTGTCCGTGGTGCTTATGTAGACCAGACTCGTCTATATATTAATCCAGCGTGTGTATGTTTAGCTTTAGAGGGGCAGGAGCAGTCCGCTTGTGAAGTCGAAGTTTTCTTGCCGGATGAATTAAAGCATTTTCAGTTAGCAACAGGCTTAGCTTCAAAAAGCTTAGTTAAAGGTCGATTTACTTTAAAAGCAGATCATTACGATCAACTGATTGATAGTCCATTTGAATTGGCTGATCAAACACGCTTTAGTTTTGAGACGAACGGCATTGAACATGAGTTCGTAATTTCTGGTTCGCACAATACCAATATTGATCGCCTAAAAGCCGATATTGAAAAGATTTGTGCAGCTGAAATAAATATGTTCGGTTCGGCACCATTTAAAAACTATACCTTTATGACCATGGCAACAGGTAATAGTTATGGTGGATTAGAGCATTGCAATAGCACAAGCTTGATTACACCGCGTGATGATTTGCCAAAGTCGAATGAACCAACTGAACCTTCTAAAGATTATCAACGCTTTTTAGGCTTATGTAGTCATGAATATTTTCATTCATGGTTAGTCAAGTTTATCCGCCCAGAAAACTTTGCAAACTATAATTTGCATCAAGAAGGCTATACTTCTTTACTTTGGATATTTGAAGGCTTTACTTCATATTACGATGACCTGATTTTATTACGTAGCGGCGTGATTTCTCAGAAGTCTTATCTTGATTTACTCAAAGCACAAATTGACCGTTATTTGCAAAACCCGGGCCGTTTTGTTCAAACAGTTGCTGAATCAAGTTTTGATGCATGGATTAAATTTTATCGTCAAGATGAAAACTCGAATAATGCGGGCACCAGTTACTACAATAAAGGTTCGTTAGTTGCGTTATGTCTAGATTTAGGTTTACGCCTGCGTGGTTCTAGTCTTGATGCTTTAATGCGTCGGTTATATGAAAACACTCAAAATGGTATGCAAGTAAACGAAAGAACCATTTTTGATTTATGTAAAGAGCTGACGGGTGATAGCTGGATTGAACAAATTAATCATTTGATTAATACCACTGATGAATTGCCACTTGATCAACTGTTCCCTGAGTTTGGCTTAAGTTATAGAGTTAAAACTGACAAATCTTTGCCACTTGGTTTGAAACTTGTTGATAAGCCAGAAGGTGTACTCGTACAAAGTGCTCGCCGCGATAGCGCAGCAGCTAAAGCAGGTATTTCTGCCAATGATGTAATTATTGCAATTGATGGTTTAAAAGCGACCACTAAACTTGTTGAGAAGTATGCAAAGCAGGGCGGTATTTATACCGTGTTTGCTTTCCGTCGCGATGAGTTACTATCTTTTGAAGTTGAGTGTGCTACATCTGATTTAACTGAAGTTGAACTTATTATTGAAGATCAGGCTAAAACTGAAAAATGGTTAAAAGCTTAAATAACAGTTAAATAGTTTATAAAAAACCGATGTTTTGTACATCGGTTTTTTATTTTTAAGTGCTACTAAACGATGAGATTCGTTTTATCTTTGAGTTTGTTTTGAATGAAAAGTATAATAATTGTCAGAACTCTGAAAGATATCTCATGTAATTTAATCGTATTCAACCCATAAAAAAGTAATGATGAATTATGTATTACTTAAAGTTGGGTATAGGAATATTATCAATAGATTTAAATTATGTATTATTTCGCTGCGAAATGTCGTTATCACTGGATATTTCGTTGACTGGAAGACAATGAGAGCCGATACTCTCAGGGTTTTATTTAAGCATATCGGTTCGTAGGCACTGGGCCACAAGCTCGGTCCTCAACACTCAATCAAACGGAAGGGGCTATATATGGCTGGTGAAAAGTCAACTATTATTTACACACTGACTGATGAGGCGCCATTATTGGCGACCTATTCGCTACTGCCGATCATTGAGACCTTTACCAAGCCAGCTGGCATCGAGATTATTAAAAGTGACATCTCTGTAGCTGCACGTGTGCTCGCAGAATTCGCTGATTACCTAAGTGAAGAGCAAAAGGTATCTGACAACCTTGCAGAGCTAGGTCGTCTTACACAAGATCCAGATACAAACATTATCAAACTACCGAACATTAGTGCGTCTGTTGCGCAATTAACTGCATGTATTAAAGAGCTTCAATCAAAAGGTTACGCAATTCCTGATTATCCGGAAAATCCAACGACTGAAGAAGAAAAATCAATCAAAGCTCGTTATGGTAAGTGCCTTGGTTCAGCAGTAAACCCTGTCCTTCGTGAAGGTAACTCTGACCGCCGTGCTCCAGCAGCAGTTAAAAACTATGCGAAAAAACACCCTCATTCAATGAGCGAGTGGAAACAGTGGTCACAAACTCACGTTTCACATATGGAAGAAGGTGACTTCTACCATGGTGAAAAATCAATGACACTTGATCGCGCACGTAATGTGAAAATGGAACTTATCACGAATAGTGGTAAGAGCATTGTTCTTAAGCCAAAAGTTGCGCTTCAAGAAGGTGAAATCATTGATTCAATGTTCATGAGCAAGAAAGCACTTTGTGATTTCTATGAAAAAGAACTTGATGATTGTAAAGAAGCGGGAATTTTATTCTCTTTACACGTAAAAGCGACAATGATGAAAGTTTCACACCCGATCGTTTTCGGTCACTGTGTGAAAATTTACTATAAAGAAGCTTTCGAAAAACACGGTAAGTTATTTGACGAATTAGGCATTAACGTTAATAACGGTATGGCTGGGTTGTACGAGAAAATCGAAACTCTTCCAACTTCATTACGTGAAGAAATCATTGAAGACTTACATGCTTGTCAAGAACACCGTCCTGCACTTGCAATGGTTGACTCGGCAAAAGGCATCACAAACTTCCACTCTCCAAACGACATCATCGTAGATGCTTCTATGCCAGCAATGATCCGTGCCGGTGGTAAAATGTGGGGTGCTGATGGTAAGCAGTATGATGCTAAAGCTGTTATGCCAGAATCAACATTTGCCCGTATTTACCAAGAAATGATCAACTTCTGTAAGTGGCATGGTAACTTCGATCCGAAGACTATGGGTACAGTACCAAACGTTGGTTTGATGGCTCAAAAAGCTGAAGAATACGGTTCTCACGATAAGACTTTTGAGATTTCAGAAGCTGGTATTGCAAATATTACCGATCTTGACACTGGTGAAGTGTTATTGACTCAAAATGTTGAAAAAGGCGATATCTGGCGTATGTGTCAGGTTAAAGATGCTCCGATTCGTGACTGGGTTAAACTTGCAGTAACTCGTGCACGTAACTCAGGTATGCCTGCAATCTTCTGGCTTGACCCGTACCGTCCACATGAAAACGAATTGATCAAGAAAGTACAAAAGTACTTAAAAGATCATGATACGACTGGTCTGGATATCCAAATCATGTCTCAAGTACGTGCAATGCGTTACACACTTGAGCGCGTAGTACGTGGCCTAGACACGATTTCTGTGACTGGTAACATCTTACGTGACTACTTAACTGACTTGTTCCCAATTATGGAACTTGGTACTTCTGCAAAAATGTTGTCTATCGTTCCGCTAATGGCGGGTGGGGGGATGTACGAAACTGGTGCAGGTGGTTCAGCGCCAAAACACGTACAACAACTTGTTGAAGAAAACCACTTACGTTGGGATTCACTTGGTGAGTTCCTTGCCCTTGCAGTATCTTTAGAAGAAATGGGCATTAAAGAAAATAATGCTCGTGCTAAGTTACTTGCGAAGACACTTGATGAAGCGACTGGTAAATTGCTTGACAATGACAAGTCTCCATCACGTCGTACTGGTGAAATCGACAACCGTGGCAGCCACTTCTACTTGTCACTTTACTGGGCTGAAGCACTTGCTGCTCAGAACGAAGATGCTGAGTTGAAAGCTAAATTTGCTCCTCTTGCTAAAGCTTTAGCTGAAAATGAAGAGAAGATTGTTGCTGAACTTGCTCAAGTACAAGGTAAACCAGCGGACATCGGTGGTTACTACGCAATTGACCCAACTAAAGTAAATGCTGTAATGCGTCCAAGTGCTACATTTAATGCAGCTCTTGCAACAGTTGAGGCTTAATTACTAACTCGTTAGTAATTAGCTTAAGAGCCGGTGCATATGCACCGGTTTTTTATTGCCTAAAATAAAAGACATTAAAAAAGCCCACTGATGTGAGCTTTTAAAAGATTAAATCTTATCGACCATTACGCCCACGACCACGTGGTGCTTTTGTATTTGGACGAGTTGTACCGTTGGTCTTACGTCGTGGCTTCTCGCTTTCATCCATTTGCCAGATACGTTTTGTACCAGACTTTTTCGCAGAACCATCTTTGTTCTTGCGAACCATTGGTTTGCCACCCGTACCGCCTGGTTTTTTCACGTATGAACGCGAGCGATAAGGCTGTTCAGCTGGTACATCTTTAAAGTCAGGGTAGAGTAATGGTTCAATTTCTTTTACATCACCCGGTCTTAAACCAAGTTGAACTAAGTCAATTGAGCCAATTTTAGTACGAATTAAACGTAAAGTTGGAAAACCTACCGCAGAAGTCATACGACGAACTTGGCGGTTACGGCCTTCACAAATTGAAATCTCAATCCAAGATGTCGGAATATTTGCACGGTAACGTACGGGTGGATTGCGTTCCCATAACCATTCAGGTTCACTGACTTTAATGGCTTTAGCAGGAAGCGTCATACCATCATTCAGTTCTACACCTTTACGAAGTTGCTCAAGCGCTTCTTCGGTTACATCGCCATCAACTTGAACTAAATACGTTTTGTATTTTTTATTTGCAGGGTTGGTAATGAACTGATTCAGACCACCATGATCGGTTAAAAAAACTAAACCCTCAGAGTCCATATCAAGACGGCCTGCCAAGCGCAAAGTCGGGTCATCAACAAAGTCAGAGACGGTCATGTGCGCTTCGTCTTTACGAAACTGGGAGAGAACGTCATAAGGCTTGTTGAGAATCACAATTTTCATAAAAAATGGCTTCTTCTTTCAAATAACTAGAGAAAACATTGAGCTATATTTAAGTGCGAAATTTGCTTATTTCCCACATAAATCTCAAAAAGAATTAAATTCGATTAAGCTATTATGCGTTAATAAAAGTTGAAAGTATTGTTTATCGATAATTATTTTTAGTTAATTAAGTATTATAAAAGGGAGAATCTACACAATGGGTTATCAGAAGATCGTGGTTCCTGCCGACGGCGACAAAATCAAAGTAAATGCAGACCTATCACTGAACGTACCAAATCATCCAATTATTCCTTTCATTGAGGGTGATGGTATTGGTGTAGATATTACACCAACCATGAAAGCAGTCGTAGATGCTGCTATTTTAAAAGCTTACGGTGGCAAACGCTCAATCGAATGGATGGAAGTGTATTGCGGCGAAAAAGCCAATAAAATTTATGGCAACTATATGCCCGAAGAAACTTTCGAAGCACTCCGCGAGTTTGTTGTATCCATCAAAGGTCCTTTAACCACACCAGTAGGTGGAGGCATTCGTTCACTCAACGTTGCTTTGCGCCAAGAATTAGATCTATATGTTTGCGTACGACCAGTACGTTGGTTTGAAGGCGTTCCTTCACCGGTTCAACACCCCGAATTAACTGATATGGTGATTTTCCGTGAGAACTCGGAAGATATCTATGCAGGTATTGAGTGGAAAGCCGATTCTGAAGAGGCAAAAAAAGTCATTAAGTTCCTTCAAGAAGAAATGGGCGTCACAAAAATTCGCTTTCCTGAAGGATGTGGTATTGGAATTAAACCTGTTTCAAAAGAAGGAACACAGCGTTTAGTCCGTAAAGCCATTCAGTTCGCAATTGAAAATGACAAACCTTCTGTGACGCTGGTTCACAAGGGTAATATTATGAAATACACCGAAGGCGCATTTAAAGAGTGGGGTTATGAATTGGCTCTAGATCGTTTCGGTGGAGAGCTAATTGATGGTGGCCCATGGGTTAAAATTAAAAACCCTAGGACTGGTAAAGATATCATTATCAAAGATGTAATTGCAGACGCGTTTTTACAGCAGATTCTCATGCGTCCAGCCGATTACTCTGTTATTGCCACGCTAAACTTAAACGGTGATTATATTTCTGATGCTTTGGCAGCAGAGGTTGGAGGTATTGGTATTGCACCAGGTGCAAATATTGGTGGTGCTATTGCTGTGTATGAAGCAACTCATGGCACAGCACCTAAATATGCAGGTCAGGATAAAGTAAACCCTGGTTCTATTATTCTTTCTGCGGAAATGATGCTACGTGATATGGGGTGGACAGAGGCAGCTGATTTGATCATTAAAGGAATTTCTGGGGCGATTGCTGCCAAAACCGTAACTTACGATTTTGAGCGCCTAATGCCGGGTGCAACCTTGTTACGTTGTTCTGAATTTGGTGATGCAATTATCAAACATATGGGAGAGTAATCTTCTATTAAAAAGCCCTCGGTTGAGGGCTTTTTTTATTGCATAAATTCGGGATGTTTCGGAGTTTTAATAAAGCCAGTTTTCTTTTGATAACTCTGGTCTAGGGCTTGAATAACAAGAACGAAAGTAACTAGAAATAAAGGAAAGAGCAGAGTTTTCACGATTTGGTTTCTCCGAAAGTTGAGGTGAAAGAAGGGCGTAGGGGAATTAAAAGGCAAACCGCAAAGAGAAGAACGGTTCCACCCAAAAGAAAGAGATGTGCATAAGACCAATGCAAATGATGCAAAGTACTAATGACAACACCACCCAAAAGTTGAGTACTGGCAAAGCCAATGGTGGCAACGCTCCAAAGCTTTTGATAACGGTGCTCATAAATCTGTAGCAGACTATAAGAACTAATAAATACGGTTGCGGGAGTCAGTAAGCCTGTCAGAAGCGAAGATAAGGCCAGTAAAGATGCGGTATGTGAAAGGAACGGCAAAACAACGGCTAAGCTGTAAATGGCATATAACCATTTAATGGCCTGTAGATATCCGATTAGTCTGCTTAAGCAATAAGCGACAAGTGCACCAATGCAGCTTCCCACTCCATAGAGAACCCAAAATAGATTTCTTTGCTGTAATGGGAAATGCAGAGTTCCGGATAAATAATCCATCCAAAACAAAGAGTGTGGAATATATGCAAAGGCACTACACATATAGGCAATAATAATGACAAGGCCTAAACGTGATTTTTGTGAGGTTTGAAGAGCGCTCGATAGTGGCTTAATAAATTGGGCAGTATTACGGCTTAATAATCGGTAAAGAGTTAAGCTTCCTAATAGCGAAAGACCCGCAAAAATATTCCAAACATAATGAACAGGCATATTTTGAAGTAGGGGAATAATAATGGTGGCAGATAACACCCCCACACCAATTCCGCTAAATCCTAAAAAGTTAACTTTTAATCTTTGCGTGGTAGGAATGTATTTCATCGCAAAGCTAGGTGCCAAAATCATAAGTAAGCCGCCAGCAATACCTGAAATCGTACGCCAGACAATGAACCACACTAAAGGCATATCAACGAATGAACAGCAGAGTAGGCTAAGGCTGCCAGCCATAGCTGAAAATACAATCATGGATGTGATGTACTTTTCCTTAATACTTAAGAGCGCTAATAAGGCACCAATGAGATATCCCAATAAATTTGCGCTGCCTAAGTAACTGGCAAAATCGTGAGTCCAGTGGTATTGCTCGATCATGATGGGCATAAGCGCAGTATAGGAAAATCTAAAAACACCAATCCCCAAACAAGTTGCCAAAAAGACAATTAAGCTCATTCGATAAAACGTAGACATGAGAGGACGCTCAATTTTTTTATTATTAAAAGCGAGTTTTTAAATCTTTAAAAATGATTTAATATGATGTTGATTATCTTGTTTTGAGATAGTGAAATGTTACTTAAGTCCCTAGAGTTTTTTTTAGCTGTTGCAGAGAGTGGAAGTTTTTCCTTAGCTGCACAAAAAATGTATACGGTGCAATCGAATATCACGAGCCATGTGAAAAAACTTGAAGAAGAGTTAGGGGTTATTTTATTCAATCGTAATAACCCTGTGACTTTAACGAATGCCGGACAACAGCTGCATAGTTATGCTGTTCAAATGATTGCTCTACATAATAAAGCGAAAAAAATCTTTCAAGAGGGTGATATTGACCCGAACGAAACCATTCGTTTGGGCAGTATGGAAACAACAGCAGCAATACGTCTACCTCAATTACTCAATCAATGTATGCAGCAATATCCGAATTTGCCGATTGAGCTGCAAACTCACCCGACACGATATTTGTTAAGCGCTGTGCAGCAAGGAGAGGTCGACTGTGCTTTTGTTGCTTCTAAATATTTAATTCCAGAGTTGTATAGTTTACCTGTTTGGCAAGAACAATTGGTTTTGGTTTGTCCGAAACAGCAAACTCATTTTCCAGATGTTGCCAAGCTTGCAAAGACCCGATTTATTGCGTTTCGACAAGGTTGTTCTTATCGTCATGCAATCGAGTTATTTTTAAATGATCACAGTGTTCCACCTTCACAAATCATGGAAATGGGCAGTCTGGACGGGATTGTAAGCTGTGTAGAATTAGGCGTTGGTTTTGCTTTATTGCCAAAGTCATATCTAAACAAAGTAGTCGATAAAGTGTCATTAAGTTGTTTTGAACTTAATACTGAATCCGCTCATTTTACTACCTACTTGGTTGCCCAGTCGCCCGAAACATGGGGAACCAATTTAAAGCAGTTTATTCATTTTATTGAGCAACAATTTGAATTAAAGGTTGCTTAGGTTGTGATTGATTTTCATACGTAAATATCCAACTTAATTTATAAATTAAAAGTGATATATATGTATGAAAAAGTCATTTTATATTCTCACAGAGGTTTGTAATCATCTTGATGCTATAAAATTGTGGAAAAGGGTAGTTTATATAGGCTGGCTATGGTCAAATATGCCCCCTTGAAAGATGACACAAGCAATAATTTGGAGTTTGGGAATGAATATACCCTTAATCATCAATATTGTGGTTTTTGTCGGGTTAATATTTTTACTCGCCCAAACACGTAAAACAGACTGGAGCTTATCGAAAAAAGTTCTGGCTGGCTTAGTTCTAGGTGTAGTGTTTGGTTTAGGACTACATTTGATTTATGGCGGTGGCCATCCGATTCTTGCTGAATCTATTAGCTGGTTTAATATCGTTGGAAACGGCTATGTAAAACTTTTACAAATGGTCGTGATGCCTTTGGTATTTGTGTCTATTTTGGGAGCGGTTGCAAAATTACACCAAGCCTCATCTTTAGGCAAAATCAGTTTTTATACAATTGGTACTTTACTCTTTACAACACTGATTGCTGCACTGGTAGGGGTATTTGTTACTAACCTGTTTGGCTTAACTGCAAAAGGTTTGGTGCAAGGTGCTGCTGAAACTGCACGCTTAACTGCCATTAATACGGACTATGTAGGTAAAGTTACCGATTTAAGTGTACCGCAGTTTATTCTTTCCTTTATTCCAAGTAACCCATTTGCTGAATTAACTGGTGCAAACCCAACTTCAATTATTAGCGTGGTTATTTTCGCCGTCTTTTTAGGTATAGCAGCGCTTAACCTAATGAAGGATGACGCAGAAAAAGGTCAACGTATTCTGACTGCGATTCAGACGTTGCAGTCATGGGTAATGAAGCTTGTGCGCTTAGTGATGACACTTACGCCGTATGGTGTTTTTGCGCTTATGACCAAAGTCGTGGCAAGTTCAAACGTCGCAGATATTTTAAATCTAGGCGGTTTCTTGGTTGCATCTTATTTAGGCTTGGCGATTATGTTTGTCGTACATGCCATTATTTTGACTATGACGGGTGTTTCTCCAGTTAAGTTCTTCAAAAAAGTTGCTCCTGTTCTGACTTTCGCATTTACCAGCCGTTCAAGTGCTGCCAGTATTCCACTGAGCATTGAAACACAAACTCGTCGTTTGGGTGTGTCTGAATCTATTGCAAGTTTCTCTGCTTCTTTTGGTGCCACCATTGGTCAAAATGGCTGTGCGGGTTTGTATCCTGCAATGCTCGCGGTAATGGTTGCACCTACAATGGGTATTAACACCTTAGACCCAATGTGGATCGCATCGTTAGTCGGTATTGTGACCTTAAGTTCAATTGGGGTTGCAGGAGTAGGTGGTGGGGCGACTTTCGCTGCACTGATTGTGCTTCCTGCCATGGGTTTACCTGTAACTTTGGTTGCACTGCTTATTTCAATTGAACCCCTCATTGATATGGGACGTACTGCATTAAACGTAAATGGTTCAATGACTGCTGGTGTTGTGACCAGTCAATTGATGGGTCAGACTGATAAAGAAATATTAAACAGTGAAGATGAAATTGAGTTAACTCAACATCATTAACAACTGATACTAAACGGCTCATCTACTTTGGATGAGCCGTTTTTTTATATACGTAAATTGCCACTGTGATGTTAATTTTTAAAAAACTGTATCTGTTTTTCTTTTAAATAATTTTCGAAAATGAGTCTATTACAAAAGAGAGTACTATCATGAAAATGTATCAAGTCGACGCTTTTACAAAAGAGCTATTTCGTGGAAATCCGGCTGCTGTGATTGTTGAAAAAGAATGGCTAGATACAGATTTAATGCAGAAGATAGCACTTGAAAACAACTTGTCGGAAACTGCCTTTGTAAAAATTATAGATGCTGAAAATTATGAAATCCGTTGGTTTACTCCAACGGTTGAGGTTGATTTTTGTGGGCATGCGACTCTTGCCAGTGCTTTCGCATTATTTAAAGATTTTACTGAAAAAAAGACCATTAATTTCCATGTACGAAATTTGGGCCTTTTTGTGGTTCACCAAGATGAAGATGGCAAAATCAGAATGGATTTCCCGATTCGTAAAGCTCATCAAGTTGAAGATTATCCAGCTATTTTACGTCAAGCTTTAACAAAACCCTTTAAAGCGGTTTATCAAAATGTTCAAGCTTACATTGTTGAGTATGAATCAGTACAAGATGTATTAGATGAGCAGCCTGACATGAGTTTGCTCAAAGCTCTTGGTAAAAGAACTGCAATTACAACTGCAGATATGGATGTTGTAATAACATCAAAAGCAGACCAGCAATATGATTGTGTATCGCGTTATTTTGCTCCTGTCGCGGGTATAGATGAAGACCCTGTTACAGGTTCAATTCATACCGCAATAGCGCCACTATGGGCAGAAAAACTCGCTAAAAATAATATTACGGCTTATCAGGCTTCTAGCCGCGGTGGGGTTTTATATTGCAATGTCCTGTCGGAGGAACGTATTGAAATCGCAGGATATGGGAAACTATATATGCAAGCTGAAATTTTTTCTTAAAATATAAGGCCGTTTAAATAAACGGCTTTTTTTTCAAAACTTTACTATGAAAGTTAGTTCAAATTTCCTACTATAGTCCCACAACTATTGATTTTTTATTATTCAAATTAATTGGTATTTATATGTTTATGCAGTTTAAACAACTGACACTCTCCCTATGTATTCTTGGTTTAAGTGCTGCGTCTTGGGCACAAACTACACTAGTAAAAAGTAAGCAAAATATTGAGGAATATAAATTAGATAATGGTTTTCGGATTGTGCTTGCACCGAATGACAAAGAAAATAAAATCTTTATTAATACCATTTATTTAACAGGCTCATTAAATGACCCACAAGGTAAAAGTGGCTTAGCTCATTTGCTTGAGCACTTGGCTTTTAAAGGGACTAAAAACGTTAAAGGGGAAGAATTCCAGCGTCGTTTAGATCAATATACATTGATGACAAACGCCAGCACTGATTATTATTCAACAAAATATACCAATATCGTTCGTCCAGAAAAAACCGCGCTTGATCAGGTACTGTATCTTGAATCTGAGCGTATGGATAAATTAGTTCTTCAAGAAAAGTTTGTTCCTTCCGAGATTGAAATTGTAAAGCGTGAACGCGAAGTCCGCATGGATCAGCCTTTTGCTGTGCTGATGGATCAAATGTGGAAGTCAGCCTACGGTAATCAATATTTAGGACGTTTACCGATTGGTGATTTGCCTGAGCTTAAATCTATTAAGATGCCTGAATTGAACCAGTTCTATCGTAGCTGGTATGCACCCAATAATGCGGTTATGGTGATTTCAGGTAAGTTTGATAAGACGGATGTCTTAAAAACAATTGATCAATATTTTAGTCCTATTGCGGCACGAGAGGTTCCAAAGCCTGTACAGATTCCTGTGCTTGACTCTACAAAAATAAAAAATCGTCAGTTTATGGTGAAAAAGGGCAGTGATCTGGCTAAATTCCATATCTATATGAATGGTAAAAATACCAAAATTCAGCCAACACTCGCTTTAGCCCCTTTGTTATATACCATGCAGCCAAGTGGTCACCTATACCAGAACATGGTGGAAACAGGTATTACCACAAATGTTGAAGCTAGTACTTGGTTAGACCAAGATTTTAATGTGGTGTTTTTAGGCGCGATTTACTCACCAAGTAATGACCCTAAAAAAGTTGAAAGCTCTTTGTTAGCGGGCATTGAAAAAGGGAAGCCTTTTACCGAAGTTGAATTAAATCGTGTTAAAAGTTTAATGAAAACTCAAGGTGACTTAATCACTAAAGATGCGGTAGCACTTGGGTCACGTTTAAGTGATTACACCGTCGCTGGCGGGCAATGGGATCAATATTTTAAAGATTTAGATTCTGTAGAAAAAGTTAAGCTAGATGATGTGAATCAAACTTTAAAACAGTTCCTTGTGGCTGATCATCGTATTGATGGCGATATTTTACCAACACCTGAAGACCAGAAAAAAGCGCAACAGCAAAATTCAAAAGAGTCACCTAAAACTCTAGATCAGGTCGAAGCAAAGGTCGAGCCTTTAAAAGATCCGAAGGTATATCAACAAGAAGTCGCTGAGTTTTTAAAAACCTCTAAGCAATATGTTGAAAGTAATGAGAAAAAGATTATTCGTGGAAAACTAAAAAATGGAATGAAGTATGCTTTATTCCCAGTTGAAACACGTGATGATCGTACTTACGCAACGATTACGATGGACTTCGGAACAGAAAAATCTTTATTTAATAAAGGTACGGTAGTTGATTTAACTTCATATTTATTGCTTCGTGGTTCTGATAAATATAGTTTGCAAGATATTGCCGATAAATCAATTGATGCAGGCGGCGCGGCTTATGCAAGTGCTGACGGCAATGGCATGACCATTAATATTCAGTCTAAATCAGAAAAATTTGATGAGTTTTTCAAGTTTGTTCTTGATGTAATGAAGAATCCAAAATTTGAACAATCTCAGTTTGATTTAATTAAATCGCAAAGCTTATCAAGCCTAGATCGTCCTTATACCGAGCCAGATGTGGTAGCGGGCTTAACACTTTCACGTTTACTTGAAGAATATCAACCAGGTGATTTGCGTTATCACTTTGAACCTGAACTAGCAAAACAGCAGTTGAAAAACGCAACTCAAGAACAGGTGAAAGAGTTATATGAGCGTTTCTTTGCAATGAACCATGCTCAAATTGCCATTACAGGCGAATTTGATGCGAAAAAGATGCAGAAATTACTGAATCAGGAATTTGGTCGTTGGAACGGTAAACAGCCATATCAAAAAATCTTGATTGATCACGTTGATTTTCCAGCACAGCAAGTTCATGTTTTATCTGAGCAACGTGAATTTGGTAGCTACCAGAGTGTGCTTTCAATTCCAGTTGGTAAAAACCATCCAGATGCATCTGCTCTCATTTTAATGAATTATATTTTAGGGGAATCTCAAATTTCATCACGTTTAGCTCAAGAGCTTCGTGAGAAAAATGCGCTAGTCTATGGTTTTGGAAGTGGGCTACAACTTGATCGTGACACGAATGTAGGAGCTTTGAGTATTAGTGCAAATTATACTTCGGGTCGCTCAGCACAAGTGTCTGCCTCAATACACAAAGTGTTAAATGACTTGGTTAAAAATGGGGTAACTGAGCAAGAGCTTGAAGCTGCTAAAGCAGATATCATGAAGAAACGAGTTACGGCATTAGAAGATGAGCGTAATATTCATGGCATGTTAAATCTACAACTTGAAACAAACAAAACATTGCAAGACCGAATTCGTCATGATCAAGAGTTAACTAAATTGACTGTTGCTGACGTTAACAGAGTAATTAAGAAGTATATTAAACCTGAACATTTGGTTGAAGTAATGGCTGATCAATATGGCCAGGTAGCAAAGAAATAAAGTCTTCTCGCAAATAAAAAGCCACTAAATTGTGGCTTTTTATTTAGGTCTTTAAATCATATTAATGATCATGTTTATGCGCGTGAAAATCTTCATTTTTACGGAAACGTAAATAATTTTCGAATTGTTCACAATATTCATCGAAGTTATCTTCAAGCATCATCTGAAATTGCTGAAGAAGGTAAGACATAACCTGATCTTTCGCATCACGCATTTCATTACCATCTTTAAAGTTATTTGCTGCTACCCATGTATTGAAGCGGGCAGTAGCAAATAACATTGCAGCACTCACTTGACCACGTAGCTCAGCTGGATCAACTTTTTTATCTTTTGGCGGGCGACAAAAATCATTGGCTTGTTTAATGAATTCATCCGCACGCTCAAAGAAAACCGCATTTAACGCTTCTTCTTCAGTAATATCTGTTGCATTAATCTTTTGAGACATGACTTATTCCCGCAAAAATAGAGCTGCTTATTATAGGCAAACGCTTGCGGAAACAAAACCATTGACTTAGTCTGTAAATAGCCTAAGTATTGGTAGGAGAGACTAATATGCAAGATGCAATTGCGATTCAAAGTTTAAAGACAGATATTGCTTTATTACGCCAGCATGTTTTCCCACCTCAATATTTAGAGCATGTCGAAGGACTGCCGATTTATTATGGCTTGCAAAAAGAAGTCGAAAATTATTACCAACAATGGCAGGGGCTAATTGAAAGAGCACAAGAACTTTTTCAGCCATTTATGGAAGATGAATTACCAGATGCTATTCATTTACCAAGTCACTTAAATTTACCGCTGTTCTTTTTTCATGTAGACCGAATAAGGATTAATAAAACACGCGCAAAAGAATCTAAAACTTTCCGCGGTGTTGCGAGTCTGATTGAAAAATGCGGGCAGTTTGAAACAGACCAAATATTTACGATGCAAGAATGGTTGCAAAGTGATGATACCGCGGCTCTGGTTGCTCACCGTGAATTCATCGATTTAAGAACCTATGTATTCCAGCATGGACAAAGCGAATATACACGTTCGCGCTTTTATACCAATGGGATTGTGCTAGGGGTTGAGCCGCATTTTAAGCTGGTCGATGCTCGTGATAAGCCAAGAAAGCAACGCAGCGATAGCTATAGTGATCCATTAGCAGATAACGGCGTATGGAAAGTATTTGGTAAATACCGATAAAAAGTCGCTGCACGTTTACAGCGACTTTTTATAAATTACCAGAAAGTTTCAGCCTGACTAAAAGTCTGTAAAGCTTTTGCTGAGCGCTTTTGTAATTGTGGCTGTTTGGCTTTGACCCAACCTAGAGCAAACCAAAAAGACGGATCTTGTTCCACCACATTGTTAAAAATACCTTCTGCAATAAACAAATCGTTATATTGACCTAATGTGTTTTGTACAGGTTGTAGCTGTTTTAAATATTGCTGTACTTTTTTGTTTGAATAAAGACTCGAAATAAACTCAACACAATAACGTAACTGCTTAGCTTGCTTTCTTATTTTGTGCTGTTCATTCACTTCAAGCTCAGAGAAATGGTCAGCATTGCGAATCACTTTATGGTGTAGCTTATCTAAACTCTTTTTAATATGTTTTTTTAACGCACCAGTTTTACTCTCTGAATCTTCTTCTGAATAAGCAAATGCTAATAAATCGAGTAATAGCTTAATCGTGTCCGCAGAGGTAAAGATTGTTGAGAGTTCTTTTGAGGGCTGGGCTGAAACTGGTAGTAAAAGTTCAGGTGAACCGTGTTGTTGAATAATAGGTAACACTTCGGTACGAATCGCATCTTCATCACGAGTGTCTCCAAGTTTACGGAAAAGCTCAGCAATTTGTTCTTCCCAAACAGGATTTAGCTCGCTTGACCAACTTGCAAAATGCTTAAGGGCACTACGTAAACGACGTAAGCTTACCCGTGCCTGATGGATATGCTCAGCTTCGGCAACTCCATCGGCAATGACAGCCATATTTGGTAAGAATTGCCCTAAACAGTTTTCAACAATCTTTTTTAGAGCCTGTTCAGCAGTAATATCTTTATTTAATGTCAGACTTTTAGCATGAACAGCAGGTGAGGCAGCTTGCCCTAGTGCTAATAAGTTGCCACGTTCGGCTTTACTTCTTACATCAAGCCAAAGTGAATAACGATTAATCCATTGCTGCGCAAACTGAATAAGCGTTTTCACAGCCCCTTGCTTGAGTTCAAATTCGACTTCACAAATTACACTTTGTGCATCTGCTGTTTTTACGACCCCATCATCAAGACAGACTTCAATTGCCGTGTCATCTGCTTCAAAAACATGATAGGTGCGCTGTACATCAGTCTCAAACTGTAAGCTTAGCTTTTCGACTTCAGAGCCTAAAGCTTGAGTAATCAAATCTGTGACGGCTTTATTGTCTTTATATAACTCAAGGTTTAAGTCAGGTTCTTGGTCACATACACCTAAATGAATTTCTTCTTCAACACGGTGGAGATGGCTTTGACCTGCCGCTTTAAATGTTTGTACCCATTGATCATCTTCTTTACGTAAACGTAAGGCCATACCGTTTTTTGCAAGTAATCGATCAGGAGTGTCGTAATACTTTGCCTGTAAGTGGATGTTCTTTGCTTTGTGTTTTTTTAAGTATTGCTGGACAGTTTTTTTCTTCGATTCAGGTAACTGAAACTTTAGTTCGACTTCGACCATAATATATCTCCCTGAATCAGGTATTTAGACTATCTTGAATAAGTATAATAGCTTAGCGTTAAAAATAATGATTTTGATAGAGAAAGTTACAATCAAACATATGACGCTACACTTTTATTTAGGTGTACAATCAGGTGAGGTTTTGATCAAATAAAAATCAGGAAGATGATCGTGAATGCACCAGTAAACTTTAGCCATGAAGCTCAGCCAGAGTTTGAATTGCCGATTAAAAACTATCAGGAATTTTATCGTTATTATTTAACTGAACACCGTAATATCATGAGCAGACGTTTGCATGTGGTGGGCAGTAGCATTGGTCTATACTTTTTTTCAAAAGCAGTCCGTAAGAAGCAAGCCAAATATGTACTCTATGGTTTGGTAGCGGGTTATGCAAATGCTTGGGTTGGACATTTTGCGTTTGAAAAAAATAAGCCTGCCAGTTTTAAACAGCCTTTCTATAGCTTTATTTCTGATTGGCGAATGCTATCTGACGTAGCGACTGGTCGATTAAGTTTGATTGATCGTAAGCACGATAAAATACCGAGCTAATTTTTATATCTATTCTAAATATACCGATTGGTACTGGTAAGCCTATATCAATCGGTACTTATGATGACTTATAAATCCGTTATACTAGCGAAGTTTTCAAAAGCGAGAGTAGAGTATGCGCGGTTTATACCTCATTACCAATGATGACCCAATCCAATTATTATTAGAAAAATTAGACACCGCACTCGCAACCCGTCAAATCGCAATTTTACAGTACCGCCGTAAAAAAGTTGACAAAGCCGACCAGCTGGCTGAAGTTGAACAGATCAAACAATTATGTGAAAAATATCAGGTTCCTTTTGTCATTAATGATGACCTAAAACTGGCTGCTCAGTTTGGTTTAGGTGTGCATTTAGGTCAAAGCGATGGTGAAATCACCGATGCAAAATCGCAGTTACCAGAAGGTGTCATTATTGGCCGTACTTGCTTAAATTCATTAGAACTTGCCCAAAAAGCTATTGCCGATGGTGCAACTTATGTTGCGTTTGGTGCGGTTTACGCGACTTCTACAAAACCTGAAGCAGGTAATGTGGGGATCGAAGTAATTAAGCAGGCAGCAGCTCAATATGATGTACCAATTTGTGCGATTGGTGGTTTAACTGTTGAAAACTCACAACCTGTGATTGAGGCAGGGGCTGACCTGTGTGCAGTCATTAGTGATATATTAGGTCGATCAACTGCTGAAATTCCTGCCCGTGTACAGGCGTGGGCACAATTATTTTCTTAAGCTTTCAAAATTATTTTTTAGATATTTAAGACGAGCATTTCCATGAGTTTATCTCCAAAGCAAGAACAGTTATTTAAACAAGCCAGCAAACACATTCCAGGTGGTGTGAACTCTCCGGTACGTGCCTTTAATGGCGTTGGAGGAACACCAGTTTTCATCGAGAAAGCAAAAGGTGCTTATTTATGGGATGTGGATGGTAAGCGTTATGTTGACTATGTTGGTTCTTGGGGGCCAATGATTTTAGGTCATGCTCATCCAGAGATTATTAAGGCTGTACAAACAGCAGCAGAAGACGGTTTAAGTTTTGGTGCACCAACCGTACACGAAACAACATTGGCAGATATTATCTGTGAAATCATGCCATCCATTGAATTGGTGCGTATGACTAACTCGGGTACAGAAGCTACCATGACGGCTATTCGTTTAGCGCGTGGTTATACTGGCCGTGACAAAATTGTGAAGTTTGAAGGTTGTTACCATGGCCACTCTGACTCACTTTTAGTAAAAGCAGGTTCGGGCTTACTTACTTTAGGTGAGGGTGAACCGACTTCGAAAGGTGTTCCTGTTGATTTTGCTAAACACACTTTAACGTTACCTTACAACGATATTGCAGCATTAAAAGAATGCTTTGCTAAGTTCGGCCATGAAATTGCGGGTGTCATTATTGAACCAGTAGCGGGTAACATGAATATGGTGAAACCAATTGACGGTTTCTTACAAGCCATTCGTGATATTTGTGATGAATATAAATCTGTATTCATTATTGATGAAGTGATGACAGGTTTCCGTGTTGCTTTAGGTGGTGCTCAATCGGTTTATAATGTTAAACCTGATTTAACAACTTTAGGCAAAATTATTGGTGCAGGTCTACCAGTTGGTGCGTTTGGTGGTAAGCGTGAAATCATGGAATGTATCGCACCTTTAGGCGGTGTATACCAAGCAGGAACATTATCTGGTAACCCACTTGCTATGCGTGCTGGTATCGAGATGTTTAAACATTTACGCCAACCTGACTTTTACAGCAAATTATCTGCTCAACTTGAAAAGCTACTTGCAGGCTTACAAGCTGCAGCTGATGAAGCGGGTATTCCATTTAAGACTCAGCAAGCTGGCGCAATGTTCGGTCTTTACTTTACTGACCAAGAAGATATTACAAGCTTTGACTCAATGTTGGCATGTGATATTGAAGCTTTCAAAAAGTTCTTCCATGGCATGTTAAAGCGTGGGGTAAACTTGGCACCTTCAGCATTTGAAGCAGGCTTTATTTCATCTGCACATTCTGATGAAGATATTGAATTTACGATTCAGGCTGCAAAAGAAACATTCACTGAAATGAAGTAAGCAAAAAAGCCCGTGTTAAACGGGCTTTTTAATTTGACCTATTTTTATATTTGTAGAGAACAATGTTTTATCCCTTACCTCGAAAAATCCAATTAGCTGCAAGTACTTCAAATTGGTCAATTGAGTCAGCGCAAAGTATTTTGCTCATGGTTGGGCTCAATGAGCTTAAACTACGACCAGATTGGTCTGAGCAACCATTGGCGAATCATTTGGAATTGTTGATTAAGCGCGCTCAATCACTCGAAATTCCAATCATTTTTATTGAGACATCTCAGCTTCAACAAACCATGTTGGAGCTTGGTCAGCGTTTGTCATCAAATACTAAAGCCCAAGTTATGATGGCAGGTGATTTGTCGCCTCTGTTTAAACAAGTCATGCAGCTTGTTTTATCGATTACAGATCAGGTCAGTGTTGTAAATGATGCGATCTTGGCGGCTAATCTAGAGCAGCATATCCAATGGGTTGAAAAGATCAGTTTTGACCATATAAAACATTTAAATACGCACAGCTTAATACGCTTATGGTCTTTAAGTACGCCGTCCTCTTATATCTTGTCAGATAAAGGAATCTTATTGGCAATTGCTGAACAGTTGGGGCGACATCCTATGGAGATCTATCCTGAAATTGATTTAAGAAACTACGGACTAGATCAGTCTGCTGTGAATTATCTAGTCGATCTATGGCGTGCAAATGGTGCGAGCTTAAGCGCTGAAGAGATAATGCAAGCACCGACATTGCAACATATTATGCAGTTATTGAAGCCTTGACTGACTATAGACCTCAAGTGATCCATAATATTTGCAAATTCTGCTGTTAATTTACCCGAACGGCATTGTAATTCGGACGTAAGCTTTTTATTATTGCCCGCTTGTTTTTCATCTTACCTTGGGAATACAACTTTGAGTGATTTTCTAAGTGAACATCTGATCTATCGTGATGATGATTTTATGGTGATTCATAAACCTTCGGACATCTTGAGTGTTCCTGGTAAGGGTGATTTACATGATAGCGTTTTGACAAGGTTGGTTGCGATTGAACCTAAAACTTTGCTCATTCATCGTCTAGACCGAGATACTTCAGGTATTTTAGTATTTGGTTTATCGAAGCACGGTCAAAGTGCAATTGCACGTCAATTTCAAGATCGTCAGACTTCAAAAATATATGAAGCGCTTGTCGCAGGTCATTTAGAGGGTGAGGGGACTGTAGATATTCCTGTCATCTATGACCCAAGCCGACCACCTTTACATATTGTCGACGCTTCTCACAACAAGCCTGCTTTAACACATTGGCAGGCCATAGAACATTTTCAGATTCAGGGACAGCCTGTAACTCGTGTGAAATTAATACCAATTACGGGCCGATCTCATCAACTCCGTGTACACATGCAATATCTTGGGCATCCAATTGTAGGTGATACGCTGTATGCAACACCGGAGCAGCAACTTGTTCCGCGTTTATGCTTGCATGCCAAGCAGTTAAGTTTTAATCATCCTGTCACAGCAGAAACATTAACTTTTGACTGTCCTGTACCGTTTTAATGTAAAAATTTTAATGCGTGATTTTTTGTAGCAAAGCGATTTAATTGGTTTTTGCTTCAAAATTTTGCTTTAAAGACTACATAAAAAGATGCAAAAATAAGCTAATTTGCATCGTACAATATGTAGTGCGAACTTGAGAGAAAGGTGGAAAAATTGCAGCAGTATGCTATTGGTCAACGTTGGCTATCAGACACAGAAACTGAGCTCGGTTTAGGTGTTCTTATTGATGTAGATGAAAGATCTGTCAGCATTTTATTCCCCAAAAGTGATGAGACACGTGTATATGCACGTAATAATGCTCCACTATCTCGTATCATCTTCAATTCGAATGATGAAGTTCAAGATCAAGAAGGCCAGAAGTGGATCGTTGAGTCTGTTGAAGATCGTCATGGCGTTTTGCGTTACAACGTTGTTCGTACTTTAGAAAATGGCGAGCAAGAGCGTAAAGCACTCAATGAAACACGTATTGGCGCGCAAATTCAATTATCTAAACCTTTAGATCGTTTGCTTGCAAGTCAAGTTGACTATAAAGAATGGTATGATCTGCGTATTGAAGCGATGCTCATGCAAGCACAAATGCAGACCAGTCCTCTACGTGGGATGGTCGGTGCACGTGTTGGCCTGATTCCTCATCAGCTTTATATCGCACATGAAGTTGGTAAACGTTTTGCACCTCGTGTTTTACTTGCCGATGAAGTTGGTTTAGGTAAAACAATTGAAGCTGGTTTAATCATCCACCAACAACTTAAAACTGGTCGTTCAGAACGAATTCTGATTTTAGTCCCTGATTCTCTTCAGTATCAGTGGATGATTGAAATGCGTCGCCGTTTTAACTTGCAATTCTCTCTGTTTGATTTAACGCGTACTGCATCTATTAAAGAACATGATCCTGAGCTTAACCCGTTCTTGACTGAGCAATGCATTATTGCCAGTGTTGACTTAATGGTTGACCATGATGATTTGCGTGAACAAGCCATAGAAGCTGGTTTTGATTTGCTCGTCGTCGATGAAGCACATCATTTGATGTGGAGCGAAGAAGAAGGCGGTAATGATCGCTACGATTTAATTGAAGAGCTCGCTGAAAATACAGCAGGTGTACTATTACTCACTGCAACACCTGAACAATTAGGTGTAGAAAGTCATTTCGCTCGATTACGTTTACTTGATCCACAGCGTTTTAGTAGTTTAGAGCGCTTCTTAGATGAGGAGACTCAGTACCAGCAGACTGCAAAAATTGCTGAAGTGCTCATGTCGGATCAAGCTCTAACACCAGAGCATTTATCTGCTTTAGAAGGCTTATTAGGTCACAGCATTGAAGACCAGCCAGATCAACGCTTTAGGGCAATTCACGAATTATTAGACCGTCACGGTACTGGACGTATTTTATTCCGTAATACACGTGAAGCCATTCAGGGCTTCCCAGGTCGTGATTGTCAACCAGCACCATTACCAGCACCAGAAGATTGGTCAAAAGATGGCAAACTGCGTGAGCAGATGTGGCCTGAAGAAGCGCAAATTGATGGTTCATGGATGCAAAATGATCCGCGTGTGCCATGGTTAATGGAAATTTTACGCAAAGATCTTAAGCATAAAAAAGTGCTTTTAATTGCGCGTAGCGGACCAGTAGTTGAATCTTTAGAAAATGTGTTGCGTTTGCATGCAGGCATTCGTACTGCAATGTTCCATGAAGGCATGAGCTTACTAGAACGTGACCAAGCTGCTGCTTATTTTGCTGAAGAAAGCTATGGCGCGCAGATTCTATTGTGTTCGGAAATTGGTTCGGAAGGCCGTAATTTCCAATTCGCCAGTGATCTAATTTTATTTGATCTACCAGCTAACCCAGATGTTTTAGAGCAACGTATTGGACGTCTAGACCGTATTGGTCAAGAAAACCGTATCCAAATTCATGTGCCATACCTTGTGGGAACAGCTCAAGAGCGTATGTTCCGTTGGTATAACGAAGCACTGAATATTTTCAGCAATATTTCTCCGACAGCGCAAACGCTGCAAGAGAATTTTATTGTTGAATTAAAAGACTGTTTACTTGCAGACCAAGGTCAAACATTTGAAGATTTGCTTGAAGAGGTGAATGTTCAACGTCAAGCCTTAGAAGCTGAACTTCAAGCTGGCCGAGACCGTTTACTTGAATATAATTCATGTCGTCCAATTGTGGCACAAGAAATTGTTCAGGCCCTTGAAGACTATGATGACAATACTACGCTACCAATGTTTGTGAAGCGTTTCATGTCATCAACCAATATCGACTTTGATGAGCAAAGTAATGGTACGGTGATTATTAAACCGACCGACCAAATGCAAGTGCAAGGTTTGGCATTAGACGAAGAAGGTATGACAGCAACTTTCTATCGTGATCAAGCTCAGCTTCGTGAAGATGCTCAATATTTAACTTTAGAGCATCCATTCATTGAAAGTGTTATGGAAATGATCCGTACACAATCGTTTGGTAGTACCAATGTTGCTGTACTCAAATCTAACGCTTTAAAGCAGGGTTCAGTATTAATTGAAGTCTGGTTTAAAGTGGATGTTGTTGCACCTAAATCTTTGAACTTGCCATCAAGCTTGCCGAAACAGCTTATCCGTGTATTGTTAAGTGAAAATGGTCAGGACTTATCTGAAAAGATTGATCCAACAATTTTAAAACCTTATTTGCACCATTTAGATGGCAATAGCTGCCGTCAAGTAGTTAAAGCCCGCCGTGATATCATTGAGCAGCGCTATAAACAAGCGTTAGAGATTGCGAAAGTTGATTTACCGCAGCTTCAGCAACAAGCAAAGGAACATTATGGCAATAAATGGCAATATGAAATTGACCGTTTAACTTATCTCAAACAGTTCAACCCAAGTATTCGTCAAGACGAAATTGAACGTTTACAGAAACTGCAAAAAGAAGGCTTGAGCTTACTTGATGGTTTAACTGTTACACCAGAAGCAATTCAGGTGTTAGTTGTGGTTAAGCCATAACTTCACTCAAAATAAAAAAAGCGCCGAGAGGGCGCTTTTTTTATACATCGATTTTGAGTTAGATAAGACCAGCGTCTTTTAATTCTAGCTTTAAATAAGCATAAAAAATTGGAGCTGCGATTAAACCGCCTAAGCCAAAAATTGACTCAAATACTAGCATTGCTAATAAAATTTCCCATGCATTTGCATTGATTTTATGCCCAATAATTTTAGCATTAATAAAATATTCAAGTTTATGAACCAGAACGAGATAAAGTAATGCTGCTCCTGCTAGCCCTAGGGAAATGGTAAGAGCTGCAATAAACGTTAAAGTGTTTGAAAGTAGATTCCCCAAAATTGGAATCAGTCCAAACATAAAGGTCAAAATGGTTAAAGTTTTTGCAAAAGGAAGGTGAACTCCCCAAAGCGGCAATAAAATAAAGGCGAATAAAATAAAGAGCAGCGTGTTAATAGCTGAAATTTTTATTTGGGCAAAAACAACATTTTTAAATGAAATTGATAATTTTTGAATACGTTGGATAAGCAGTGACTTAAAAACAGGCTGAGGCGTACGGCGATGAAAACCATGTATTGCCACCAAAATACCAATAATTAATCCCATGACCATAGTCACGAAGTTATGCAAAATATCGGAACTGGTGTTTTTTAGGGTGGTGACGTTATCTTTCATAAATGCAAAGATTTCGTCTTTTAGATCTGTCACGCTATCAGGAATATAACCTGGAAGATATTTTGTGATCTCTGCTTGCAAATGAAGGAGGGTTTGATCAACTTTGCTATTAATACTATGTAATCCGACGCCTTTTAGATCGTATACAACGAAACTAATCAGACTCGTTATGAAAAAACCAATAAGTGAGATGGTGACAATACTAAGTAAAATACTAATAAAAATACGGGCTCTTTGGCCATCAATATAACGTTCTACAACCGAACTTAAACTAATAATAATTTCATAAATGAGAAAGCCTGCAAAAAAACTTGCTAATAGATGTAATGGGATAACCGAAAGCAAAAAGATGCCCATTAGAATGTAGCTTGCAATCAGACTTTGACGATTATTCAAATTTTGCATGTGGATCCCTGAGATCGTTGGGAATATAGGAGAAAGAGCAAACGGAATGATTATTTATACTCTGGCAAGCTATTCGCTTCAATCAGTGAATTATATTTTTATTGGAAAATAGAGGAGTTAGATGTAAAAATGGCCTGTTCATCAACAAGCCATTCATTAGATCATTTTAGCGAATTTTTGCTTCATCTAGATGACGTGCGCCTTCTAAAATCATCCGAATCATAATCATAGTTTGTTCAGCAACTTCTGCACGTTGATTGATCGGCAAATCAATCACTTTGGCGCCCATGTGAAACACAAGTTGAGTAATTGCTTTTGCAACAAGGTCTGGGTGATACAGGTGATTGTTATTTAACCGTTCAAGACGAATTAAATCTTCTTGTAGCTCTTGCTGAAAAAAGTTGAGCTGGCGGTCTACGGCAGCCTTATAAGAAGCAGAACCTGTAAAACTTTCACGTAGTAATAAACTTAAATTACCTTCATCGGCATCGAGTTGTTGAAGGAAAATATCGACGGAACTACGAATAATACTTTCTTGTAAAGAAGCACGTAGGCGAGCCTGACGGATAATTTTACGTAAAACGATACCTGCGCGGTCAATTAGAGAAATTGCTAATTCATCAATATCTTTAAAATGTCGATAGAAACTATTTGGGGCAATTCCTGCTTCTCGAGCTACTTCACGTAAACTCAATGAAGCAATACTTTTTTGCGGACCAATGAGGTTTAAAGCGGCCTGAAAAAGTTCTTCTTTAGTAATTGTCGCTTTTCTTCCAACAGAACGCGTAGCTGTTTTAATTTCAATGACATCTTGTTGTTGAGGTGTGTCATTCAGGTTCTGAGAAAGTGAAGATTGGGTCATGCTGTTCAATATATTTGTAAACTCTCAGGATTATAGCCTTAGAAGCTGAACTTGTGAAATTGTAATTAAAAGTACGGGTGTATATACAAATATATATACATGTGTATAATAATTAAAAAAGAGCGACAGAGCCTTCAATTATGCAAGCAATCGAAAAGAGAAATTCTCTATTCAATTCATTGACACAAGCCATCTTTGATAAAGAAATGGCTAATTTCTGGCTACAAAAAGTTAATCCTTTATGGTCTGTAAAACATGGCCTTGTTCAAATTGTAAAAAAAGAATTTGTCGCTCACGACATGGTGAGCCTGACGCTAAAATGTAACCGCCTAGTAAAAATGGGCGTTGCAGGCCAGCATCATCCTGTAATTGTAGAAATTGCTGGTCGTCGCTATGAACGTACTTATAGTTTGACGCAAATAGATGCGCAGCACTTACGTTTAACCGTAAAAAAAGTTGCTGATGGTATCGTGAGTAACTGGTTTATTTCTGAAAGCAAAATCGGTGATGTTTTTGAGCTTGGTCAACCTTATGGTGACATGCAACAAAACATCAAAACACCGAATTTAATTATGTTGGCTGCGGGTAGTGGTATTACCCCAATGTTGAGCTTGATTACTGCGATTAAACAAAGCCAGCAGTTAGATAAAGTTCAGGTGCAACTTTTATATTGGGTGAAACAACGTTCAGATGCAGCTTTTGTTGAATACTTTGAAAAAGTTGCGCAGCAATATCCGAACTTTAATTATCAGGTTTTCTATACACAAGAAACCCCAAATGATGAACGTTTAAATGCAGAGCATTTAGCATTAGTTGATGATGTAGAAAACAGCACAATTTATGCGTGTGGTCCTTCTGGTTTTGTAGCGTCTGTTGAGCAGTTATTTGAAAACGCTCCAGCCGTTTTAACAGAAGCATTTAGCTTAACAAATGAAAGCTCTGCCGATGATATTGGTTATGTGAATGTCACATTAACCCAGTCTAATAAGGTGATTGCAATTCCTAAAGGCCAGTCAATTCTGGTTAGCCTTGAACATGAAGGTCTTAAACCAACTCATGGTTGCCGTATGGGAATTTGTAATAAATGTGTTTGTAATAAATCCCAAGGTTCAACACGTAATTTACTTAACGGTAGCGAAAACACTGAACCAAGCCAATTACTCAAAATTTGTGTGAACTCAGCAAAATCCGATCTAGTTATTGATCTTTAAGAGAGAACTCTTATGAATATGCCAGTGAAAGTCGAATATTTTAAAAATCCTAAAAATCGAGATTTGACTCCAGCAGAACTTGATGCATTTGCAAAAGAGCTCGATCAGATCAAGCAAGAAGTATTGGATGATTTGGGTGAGAAAGACGCTAAATATATCCGCCGTGTTTATGCTGCAATTCGTTATAGTAGCTTTTTAGGCCGAGCATGTTTGTTTGCAGGTTGGTTCCCACCAGCATGGATTTTAGGAACAGGTCTGTTAGGCTTCTCTAAAATTATGGAAAACATGGAACTCGGTCATAACGTGATGCACGGTCAATATGACTGGATGAACGATCCTAAATTTAATGGTCAAACTTACGAGTGGGATACTGTCGGTACTTCTGATAACTGGCGCCAAACTCATAACTATAAACATCACACCTATACCAACATTAAAGGTATTGATGATGACATCGGTTACGGTTTACTTCGTTTATTCCCAGAGCAACGCTGGAAGCCGGGTTTCTTACTTCAACCTGTTTATAGCATCCCATTCTGTTTATTGTTCCAATGGGGCGTAGCTATTCAGAATCTTGAAATTGGACGTGTCCTTTATAAACGTAAGAGCATGGCAAAATTCTTGGAAGAGTTAAAACCTGTTAATAAAAAGATTGGAAAACAACTTTTTAAAGACTATGTTTTCTTCCCTTTAATTGCAGGTCCAGCAGCTTTACCTGTATTCACTGGTAATTTGGTTGCAAATGGTCTTCGTAATATCTGGACATTTACGATTATTTTTTGTGGTCATTTCACAAAAGATGCGGAAGTATTTCCAAAGTCTGTTTTACAAGAAGAAAGCCGTGGTCACTGGTATATGCGCCAGATTCGTGGTTCTTCTAACTTGAAAGGTTCAGAAGCATTACATATTTTAAGCGGACATTTGAGCCATCAGATTGAGCACCATTTATTCCCTGATATCCCAGCGCGTCGTTATCGCCAAATGGCTCCAAAAGTTGAAGCTGTATGTAAAAAATATGGTCTAAATTATAACAATGCGAGTCTGGCTAAACAGTTTGGACAAGTGGTAGGCCGTATCTTTAAATATGCTTTACCTTTTAAAAAATAAGTCAAAAAAAGCCCTGAACTAATCAGGGCTTTTTTTTAGAGAAACAAATTATTTAAACTGAATTGAACCGTTTGCATTCACAGTAATTTTAGACTCACCAGCTGCCATGTCTTGAGCTGGTGCAGCTTCGGCCATAGCAAATTTAGCCATGCTGGCACGCATTACAGGTTGTGGGAAATAGTTATTCGTGTTCAGGTTTAGAGTGACCAAACTATATTGGTTTTTATTCCAAGCTTGGGTCAACATTTGAGCACGTTGTTGGAAGTTTTTAGATGCTTCTACCATTAACTCATTTTCAACTTTTTTACGTTGTTCATCAGAAACCGTAAAGTTAATTGATTGAGTTTGGAAGTTTTGCTGTAATTCGTTTACTAACTGGCTAGCAGCTTTAAAGTCTTTACTTTCAAGACGGATTTCAGCGCGGCCACGCCATTCTTTTAACTTATTGCTATCGTTATCGTAAATTGGATAAGTGCTTTGAGCACCAGTTTCCACTTTTACTTGTGGATATTTACGAGAAACATTAAGTGCCTGATTCATCAGTTGATTAATTTGGTTTGAAAGCTCGGCTGGTTGTTTGTTACTTTTTTCAATATATAAAGTTGCATGCATTTCATCATTAGAAACTTGGCGAGAAGCTTCCGCTTGTACATTTACAATATTGTAGTTCAAAGCATTGTCATCCTGAGCAAAAACTAAAGGGCTAAGGAGAGAACCTAAAAGAAGGGTGGATACGGCTAAAGTACGCATAAATTTTTCCTTTAAAAATTAATATAAATTTAATTTTTTTCATTAGGAAATGTTAAACATAACTTATGCATAACTTTTGCAGATTTTGTGGCGTATTTGTAATATTCAGATCAGGTTTTTTTAAATTTTGGTAAATATAAAGTCTTTAAAAATTAAAAGCTTAAAATTAAAGTGTTTCAATGTAACTTAAAAAATCAAAGTAATATAAAAAAAGAATATTTTCTTTAGGTTGTCACATAGTATGATGATAATTCATCATAACTATTGGGATGATACATTTTTTCAATAAGATTAGATGAGTAAAGTACATAAAAGACGTTTTTTTTCTTGTAAAATTAGGTATCATCGCGCTCCTAGTTACAAGATATAAAATAAGTGTCTTTACTAGTTCTATAAAGCACCGAGTCAAAGGACCAATCGTCACCAGACTTATTTCTTTCTACCCCTATCAGAGATGGTAATCCGATATGAGCGTTACTTCCGTTAACCCTGCCACTAATGCTACTAACGAATATTATTTGACTCGCCAAAGTCAAATGGAATCAAATGTTCGTAGCTATCCACGTAAATTACCGTTAGCGATAGCGAAAGCACAAGGATGCTGGGTTACTGATGTTGAAGGTACACAGTACCTTGATTGTTTAGCTGGGGCAGGTACATTGGCTTTAGGTCATAATCATCCTGCGGTGATTCAAAGTATTCAAGATACATTGGCAAGTGGTTTGCCATTGCATACTTTAGACTTAACCACACCTTTAAAAGATGCATTCACTGAAGCATTATTAGCATATTTACCTGGTGGTAAAGAAGAATATTGCTTGCAGTTCTGTGGTCCTGCAGGTGCAGACGCAACTGAAGCAGCAATCAAACTTGCTAAGACTTACACTGGCCGTAGCTCAGTAATCAGTTTCTCAGGCGGTTACCATGGTATGACCCATGGTGCGCTTGCTATGACTGGTAACTTAAGTGCAAAAAATGCAGTTAACGGTTTAATGCCAGGCGTACAATTCATGCCATATCCGCATGAATACCGCTGCCCACTTGGTTTAGGTGGTGAAGCTGGTGTTGACGCCTTAACTTACTACTTTGAAAACTTTATTGAAGATGTAGAAAGCGGTGTAACAAAACCGGCTGCTGTTATTCTTGAAGCGATTCAAGGTGAAGGCGGCGTAGTTACAGCTCCAGTAAAATGGTTGCAAAAAATCCGTGAAGTGACTGAAAAGCACAACATCGTTTTAATTTTAGACGAAGTTCAAGCTGGCTTTGCACGTTCGGGCAAAATGTTTGCATTTGAACATGCAGGTATTGAACCTGATGTTGTTGTAATGTCTAAAGCAGTAGGTGGTGGTTTACCACTTGCAGTATTAGGTATTAAACGTAAATTTGATGCTTGGCAGCCTGCTGGTCACACGGGTACTTTCCGTGGTAACCAACTTGCTATGGGTACTGGTCTTGTCGTATTAAAAACGATTAGCGAACAAAATCTTGCTCAAAATGCGCAAGAGCGTGGTGACTTCTTACAAGCTGAATTTAAAAAATTAGCTCAAGAATTCCCATGTATCGGTAACGTACGTGGTCGCGGTTTAATGATCGGTGTTGAGATTGTTGACGAGCGTAAACCAGCTGATCGTATCGGTTCGCATCCAGCTGACTCACAATTAGCTGCTGCAATTCAAACTGCTTGTTTCAACAATAAATTATTGCTTGAAAAAGGTGGTCGTAACGGCACAGTAATTCGTTTACTTTGCCCGCTTATCATCACTCAAGACGAGTGTGTTGAAGTAGTTGCTCGCTTTAAGAAAGCAATTGCAGAAGCATTGGTTGCAGTACGAGGCGCATAAGTATGGTGGATTTTGCAGAACATCGTAAAGCGTTACTCTGCAATGATGCACAATCCATTGCTGACTATGAGTCAGCAATGGGCGAAGCGGTAAAAGCCGTTTCAGCATGGTTGCAAAATGAAAAGATGTACACTGGTGGTAGCATTAAAGAATTGCGTTCAGCAATTTCTTTCCAACCTTCAAAAGAAGGTATGGGTGTACAAGAATCTCTTCAACGTATGATTGAGCTTTTCTTGAATAAAAGCTTGAAAGTACACCATCCACATTCATTAGCACATTTACACTGCCCAACCATGGTGATGAGTCAGATCGCGGAAGTGTTAATCAATGCAACTAACCAGTCTATGGACTCATGGGATCAAAGCCCAGCGGGTTCATTAATGGAAGTTCAGCTCATTGATTGGTTGCGTCAAAAAGTAGGTTATGGTTCTGGTCAAGCAGGTGTTTTCACTTCTGGTGGTACTCAATCTAACTTGATGGGTGTGTTACTTGCTCGTGACTGGTGCATCTCGAAAAACTGGAAAGACGAAAATGGTAACCCATGGTCTGTACAGCGTGATGGTATTCCTGCCGATGCAATGAAAAATGTCAAAGTCATTTGTTCTGAAAATGCACATTTTTCTGTGCAAAAGAACATGGCAATGATGGGCATGGGTTTCCAGTCAGTTGTGACTGTTCCTGTGAATGAAAATGCACAGATGGATGTAGATGCTCTCGAAAAAACGATGGCGCATCTTCAGTCTGAAGGTAAAGTTGTTGCTTGTGTCGTTGCGACAGCAGGTACGACTGATGCCGGTGCAATTGACCCATTGAAGAAAATCCGTGAAACTACCAATAAATATGGTTCATGGATGCATATCGATGCGGCATGGGGCGGTGCATTAATTCTGTCAAATGACTATCGTGCAATGCTTGATGGTATTGAGTTGTCTGACTCAATTACTCTCGACTTCCATAAGCATTATTTCCAAAGCATTAGCTGTGGCGCGTTCTTGTTGAAAGATGAAGCGAACTATCGTTTCATGCACTACGAAGCTGAATACTTGAACTCTGCTTATGACGAAGAGCATGGTGTACCAAACCTTGTGTCTAAGTCGTTACAAACGACTCGTCGTTTTGATGCATTGAAATTGTGGATGACAATCGAATCACTAGGTGAAGACCTTTATGGTTCAATGATTGACCATGGTGTAAAACTGACTCGTGAAGTTGCAGATTACATCAAGGCAACTGACGGTTTAGAACTTTTAGTTGAACCACAGTTTGCTTCGGTATTGTTCCGCGTTGTTCCACAAGGCTACCCAGCTGAGTTTATCGATAGCTTGAACCAAAACGTAGCAGACGAATTGTTTGCACGTGGTGAGGCAAATATCGGTGTAACAAAAGTTGGTAATGTACAGTCATTGAAAATGACAACATTAAGCCCTGTTGTGACATTTGAAAACGTTAAAAACCTTTTAGGTCAAGTATTGGCTGAAGCTGACCGCATTAAAGATGCAATTGCTTCTGGTAACTATGTACCACCAATCGACTAATTGAGTTGATAACAAAAAAGCTCGGTTTATTACCGGGCTTTTTTATTGCAGATTGTTTTTATTTGAATTGTGTATGAAGAAAAGAATACATGCACAAATCATGCATATTTTCACAAAACAAAAATAATTATGCATGATTTATGGGGAGCAAATTTCTTATTGTATTGGTATGTTCCCGATATTTTGGGTCGCATTGATATATCAATATCGTACTCACTTTAAATAATCCCGCTTTAACTGAAAAAAGTAAGTGGCTGTAATTACAATTAAGACAAGGAAGAAGAAATGCAACAAGCGAATATGCTCAATGAATTTAAACTCATTATTGGTGGTCAACTTTGTTCAGGTGAACAAGGTGAACTAGAAATTCTTAACCCTGCTACTGGCTTAACTGCTGCACGTTGTGCAAAAGCATCGGTTGCGCAGGTAAATCAGGCAGTGAGTGCAGCTAAACAAGCATCTAAAGCTTGGCAACAAGTTTCCCATGATGAGCGTAAGTCAATCTTAAACAAGATTGCTGATGGTATTGAAAAGCACGCTGAAATGCTCGCAGAGTTGGTTGTGCTTGAACAAGGTAAGCCACTCGCACTTGCTCAAATGGAAGTGCAGGGCGCAATTGGCTGGACGCGTTATGCGGCTGCGATGGATTTACCTATAGAAGTAATTGAAGACAGTGAAACCAAGCGTATTGAGCGCCATCGTCAACCATTAGGTGTAGTGGCTTCAATTACACCATGGAACTGGCCTCTCATGATTGCGGTTTGGCATATCATGCCTGCATTGCGTGCGGGTAACGTTGTGATTAGCAAACCTTCTGAATACACACCACTATCGACTTTGCGTTTATGTGAAATCATTCAGCAAGAAGTTCCTGCTGGTGTAATTTCGATTGTGGTTGGTGCTGGTGAGATTGGTGAAGCATTATCTTCTCATCCAGATGTACAAAAAGTTGTGTTTACGGGATCAACTCGAACAGGCCAGCACATTATGGCTGGGGCAGCTCAGCAGCTAAAACACTTAACTTTAGAGTTGGGTGGTAATGATGCGGGTATTGTATTGCCAGATGCAAATATCGATGAAATTGCAGCTAAGATTTTTAACATGGCGTTCTTAAATGCAGGCCAAACATGCGCGGCATTAAAACGTCTATATGTGCATGAAAGCCAATATGAAGCTTTATCTCAAAAGTTAGCTGATATTGCCAACGCCCAAGTTGTGGGTGACGGCATGGCATCTTCTACAACATTTGGTCCAGTACAAAACCAAATGCAATATAACAAAGTGAAGGCACTTATTGCCGATGCGATTTCTCAAGGAGCAAAAGCACTTTCTGGGCAACAGCAGCTACCAGAGCAGGGCTACTTTATTGCACCAACTATTTTGACTGAAGTTTCTGATTCTTGCCGCGTGGTGCAAGAAGAGCAATTTGGACCAGTGTTGCCTGTTTTAAAATATACTGATATCAACGATGCTATTGCTCGTGCCAATGACAGTGAGTTTGGTTTGGGTGGTTCAATCTGGTCGTCAGATATTCAAGCCGCTCAGACTTACGCTAGTCAGCTTCAATGTGGTACTGTTTGGATTAATACCCATGCGGAGGTTCTGCCTCATGCACCTTTTGGTGGCTGGAAAATGTCTGGTCTAGGTGCTGAATTTGGTCTGGAAGGCTTGCTTGAAAATACGATTGGACAAACTGTCCATATTAGTAAAGTCTAAATATTAATTTTAAGGCGGATCTAGTATCCGCCTTTTTATTTTCACTTTTAAGAGTGAAAAGCTGAGTTAGTTTATTGAGAGTGATGATAGCTCATGCTTTTAGGTTTGATTAAAAAATGATTCTGTTCTTTAATTTTTTTAAGAACGATGTAAGACTTTATATGACCAATAAAATTATAAGAAAGTAATCTTTCAGTCACAAATTGAGAAAGCTGTTCTAAATTTTCAGCAACGACTTTTAAAATAAAATCTGCATCACCACTAATTGAAAATGCATCCTGAATATTGTCTTCAGCTTCAATGAGCTCTTGAAAAGCCTGCTGTGATTTTGCTTCGTGTGTCCTTAAATTAATATGAATCATTGCTGTAACTTCTAGGCCTAGTGCCTGCTGCTGGATGCGTGCCGTGTAGCCTAGAATTATGCCTTTTTGCTCAAGTAGCTGCCTTCTTCTTGAACATTGTGAAGCAGATAAACCAATTAAATCTCCTATTTCCTGATTGGTGAGCCGTCCATTCTTTTGTAGTGCCTGAATGATTTGCCAGTCGAACTTATCCATTGCATAAAATCCTTTTATGATACACAAATCATGTATTTTTATTAAAATGCGTTTTCATTATGCACGAAATCTAAAAGATAGATGAAATATTATTTTTCTATGGAATAAAAATTGGTCTCAAAGGATATAGAGCAATGTTCATAGAAATCGGTGACTTTTTAAATCTTCGTTTAAAACAAATGGGTATCCAACATCTTTTTGGAGTACCTGGTGATTTTAACCTCTCATATCTAGAACAAGTTGAAGCAGACCCACAACTCGAATTTATTGGAAATTGTAATGAATTAAATGCTGCCTATGCAGCAGACGGTTATGCACGAATTAACGGTTTTTCTGCCTTGGCAACCACTTATGGTGTAGGTGACTTAAGTGCGATTAATGGTATTGCAGGTGCCTATGCAGAAAATGTACCTCTTATTCATATCTCAGGTATTCCGCCTTTACATGCAGTTCAAAAGGGCACACTAATACATCACACGCTTGTCGATGGTAACTACGACAATATTATGAACTGTATGAAAGAGTTCACAGTTGCCCAAACACGTTTAACTCCAGCAAATGCAGCCTTTGAAATTGACCGTGTATTACGTCAGTGTTTTCTTGAACGCCGTCCTGTGCACATTCAACTACCAGGCGATATTACTCACGTTAAAATTGAAGTATCTGAGCGTCCGCTCGACTTAAGCTACCCAGCTGTTGAACCTGAATTATTACAAAGTGTGGTAAACAAACTCTGTGACATTATTGAGAATGCTCAAAGTCCAGCGCTTTTAATAGATAATGAAGCTTCAGTTTTTGGTGTAACTTCACTTTTAAATGATTTGTCTCAAAAATGCTCAATTCCATTTGCAGGCATGAATACTGCAAAAAATATTATGGATGAAGGCTCACCTCGTTACATCGGAACTTATGTGGGTGGGGCAAGCCAACCGCATGTAAAAAATATCATTGAACAATCTGACTGTTTAATTGGTGTTGGCGCGCGCTTTACCGATGTAGGCTCAGCTGTATTTACGCATCAAATTGAGACCAAGAACTACATCGAAATTAAATCTTATGGCTTTAATATTTTTGGTCAGGATTTTCCGGGTATTGAAATTGGACAATTACTTGTCGAGCTAAATAAAAAAGTTGCGCCACGTAAATCGACAATACCTCTTCTTGAAAAACAACCACAGAAAGTAATTGAAGCTCCAGCTCAGCAAAAGCTAAGCCAAGATGTGCTTTGGAATTACATTTCAGGGTTCTTAAAAGAAGATGATGTGATTATTGGTGAAGTGGGGACATCAAACTCTGCTTT
This sequence comes from Acinetobacter sp. 1542444, assembly GCF_000581835.1. Taxonomy (NCBI): domain Bacteria; kingdom Pseudomonadati; phylum Pseudomonadota; class Gammaproteobacteria; order Moraxellales; family Moraxellaceae; genus Acinetobacter; species Acinetobacter sp. 1542444. Next base: position 248,063 of record NZ_JEYA01000003.1, read on the forward strand.
GTCAGGAATAAAACTTCCTGCCACAGCTAAATATATTGCTCAGCCGCTTTGGGGTTCTATTGGCTACACCTTACCGGCTTTGCTTGGTAGTTTGTTGGCTGCTCCTGAACGTCGTCAAATTCTATTTATTGGTGATGGTTCATTCCAGCTTACGGTACAAGAGCTTTCTACGATTATTCGTCATGGTTTAAAACCAATTATTTTCTTGCTGAACAACGGCGGCTACACCATTGAACGTTTAATTATGGGTGAAAACGCTGCCTATAACGATGTGCAAAACTGGAAATACACTGAAATTCCAGCGGTATTTAACGGTAAAAAAGGCCATACAACTTATGTGGTTGAGACTGCTGGACAGCTGAAGAGCGTTTTAGACAACGTTCAGCAAAATGATCAATTAACCTTTATTGAATTGAAACTACCAGCAATGGATGCACCGGTAAGTTTGAAAAAATTTGCTTCTGTGATTGCTCGTTTTGACTACGGTGATCGCGGTTACGAAATTTTAAAGGAGCGTTCCCAACCGATTAAATGTAAGGATGCAATCTCTTTTTAAATAGAAGACAGGACAAGTCTTCTCAAAAATTAAATGGACTCATATTAAAGCTACTTATTTCCGAAGGTCGGGTTCTGGCCTTCGGATATGGTGCTGAATAAAGGTGTACAGGAAGTGACACCAACATTGGAGATAATGTTATGGATGCAAACAATAAGCACGAGTTAAAACAAGGCTTATCCAATCGGCATATTCAACTCATCGCACTCGGAGGGGCGATTGGTACAGGATTATTCTTAGGTCTTTCACAAACAATTAAATTGGCTGGTCCTTCAATTTTATTAGGATATGCAATTGCAGGAATTATTGCCTTTTTAATTATGCGCCATTTAGGTGAAATGGTTGTTGAAGAGCCGGTCAGTGGTTCTTTTAGTTATTTTGCGAACAAATATTGGGGCAAAATGGCGGGTTTTATGTCTGGCTGGAACTATTGGGTATTATATGTACTCGTCAGTATGGCTGAATTGAGTGCGATTGGGACGTTTATACAGTTTTGGTGGCCTGAAATTCCGACATGGCTGACTGCTTTATTTTTCTTTATTTTAATTAACGGCATTAACTTGGTAAATGTTCGCTTTTTTGGGGAATCCGAGTTCTTATTTTCCTGCATTAAAATTGTTGCCATTTTAAGCATGATTGGTTTCGGTGCTTATCTTTTACTTTCAGGCTCAGCAGGTCCGCAAGCGGGTGTTGCAAATTTATGGCAACACGGTGGTTTCTTCCCGCACGGGATTCACGGTTTTGTCATGGCTTTAGCTGTCATTATGTTTGCATTTGGCGGATTGGAATTAATTGGTATTGCTGCAGCTGAAACGAAGAAACCTGAAATGACTATTCCTAAAGCAGTAAATCAGATTGTGTACCGTATTTTAATTTTTTATATCGGTGCAATCGGTATTCTTTTATGTCTTTATCCATGGAACATGGTGGCAGAAGGCGGCAGTCCATTTGTTATGATTTTCCAGTCACTCAATAGTAACGGTGTTGCGAACGTTCTGAACTTTGTGGTCTTGATTGCTGCTATTTCAGTTTATAACAGCTGTATCTATTGTAATAGCCGTATGTTGCATGGTTTGGCAGAGCAGGGTAATGCTCCTGCAATTTTGAAAAAAGTAAACAGTCGCGGTATTCCGGTTCCAGCAGCAGTTGTTTCTGCATCTATTACAGCAATATGTGTGGTCGTGAATTATCTGATTCCTGGTCAAGCTTTTCAGCTCTTCATGATGCTTGTGGTGGCTGCACTTGTCATTAACTGGCTCATGATTTCAGTGACGCATTTGAAATTTACTAAAGCAATGAAATTGCAAAAACGTCAAACTAAGTTCCAAAGTATTATGAGTCCATGGAGTAATTACTTAACCATTAGCTTTGTATGCTTTATTCTTATTATTATGGCAATGACTCCAGATATGAGATTGGCAGTTATTTTAGGACCAATCTGGCTTGCTGTTTTAGCTGTGATGTACTTCTTAAAATATCGTAAAAAAATAGTTGTTCTGCCAGAAGTACAATCGAATTGATCCTTTAAATTGACAATGATATTGCGGTTATCAGCCTTAAGGTTGGTAACCCTTTATCTCTTGTCATATTATTTTCATGTTACAAAGAAATTGTTTTTTTCTAGAAATTTTTAATAATAATTTTAATGACAGAAAATATTTAAATAATAAAATTAATAAATCACTAAATTACCGTTTTTTAATATATTTATAATACATTTTGTTTTTATATTTTATAAAAAATAAAAATTTAATATTTTTAGTTAATGTCATAATATAGATTGATAGAGAGGGTAAAATAATCTCTATATTTAAAATAACTAATTGATAGTACATAAAAAATATTAATGTGACAGTTAACAATATCGAAATCATTAAAGCGTCATCATACTGTAACTTAATTGTCATATTTTCTATTCACAATGCAGCTATCGAAGAGCGTACAAGCACTCAACAAAAAGTGACGTACAACCTATTGCATTAATGAGAGAGAACAGAATGCGCTTAAATCCACGTCAAATCGCAATTGCGTTAGCAGTAACTGGGGCAGCTGTAACAACGACTGCAAATGCAGCTCGTGATACGATTCAAATTGCTGGTTCTTCAACTGTATTACCATTTGCCAGCGTTGTAGCTGAAGAGTTTGGTAATACTTTCCCTCAATTTAAAACTCCTGTAGTTGGTTCTGGCGGTTCTTCTGCTGGTTTGAAACAATTCTGTCAAGGTGTTGGCGATAACACGATCGACGTTGCTAACGCTTCTCGTAAAATTAAAAGCACTGAAATCGAAGCTTGTAACAAAGCTGGTGTAAAACAAATTCAAGAAATCAAAATCGGTTATGACGGTATTGTATTCGCGTCTAACTCACACAAAGCAGCTTATAAATTAAAACCTTACCATGTGTTTGCTGCTTTAGCTGCACAGTTACCATCAAAAGGTAAATTGGTTCCAAACCCATATACAAACTGGAATCAAATTGATAAAACACTTCCAAATGAACCGATTACGCTTGTAATCCCTGCATCTAACCACGGTACTCGTGAAGTTTTCCAAGAGAAAATGGTTGAAGCTGGTTGTGAAGCATATGAATACTTCAAGAGCTTAGATAAAGATGCTCAGAAGAAAGCATGTTCTACTTTCCGTAAAGATGGCCGTGTAATTGAAATCGCTGGCGACTATACAGAAACATTGGCTCGCTTAAAGACTTCTCCAAGCGCAGTAGGCGTGTTCGGTTTAAGTTTCTATGACATGAACCGTGACAAGTTACGTGTGGCAACAGTAAACAACGTTGTTCCATCTGAGAAGACAGTATTGAATGGTACATACCCTGTATCTCGCCCATTGTACTTCTACGTGAAAGGCGAACACTTAAAATCAGTTAAAGGCTTACCGCAATATGTAGAATATTTCGTAAGCAAGAAAGCAACTGGTAAAGGTTCTAAAGCTGAACGTGATGGTTTAATCGCGATGTCTGATGCTGAACGTGCAAAAGTTTTGGCTGACTTTAAAGCAGGTAAAACTGTTAAATAAGTTAGTTTGAATGAAGGCTGGTGATCTTAAGAGTTCATCAGCCTTTTTGTCTAACTTGTTTTTCCAAATTATGACAATTGAGAAAACAGTGGAGAGTACATGAATCTGCTACTTATCGGTGTGTTGTTAGCCCTCGTGGCAATTGCATATCAACTTGGGCTGAGAAAGAGCCGTAACATAGCAGGTAAGGGAAGCAACTCGGCGACGTTACATTCTCGTCCTGGTTATTATGGCGCACTGGTTGGTCTTTGGTGCGGTATCCCTGCTTTTTTAATTTTGATCATTTGGAACTTGGTTGAACCAAGTATTTTAAATCATATTATTTTTAATAATATTCCGGCGTCTGTAAGTGCTTCTCTTGATGAAGCGGGTAGAAGTGTATTGGTTGATCGTGTTCAATCAATTGCTTCAGGTTTTGGGGTAAGCGATAAACCGGCAGCCTACGAATTAGCTGCTGCTCAACAGTTTGCAAAATTTCAAACCATTGGCTCTTTTGCCAAATTTGCTGTTGTAATTTGTGCTGCTTTATTGGGGTTGGTTTGGGCAAAGAAAAAAATCAGCCAACAATATCGTGCTCGTAACCAAGTTGAACGTGCCATTAATGTTGGTTTGATTTTATGTTCTGGTGTTGCGATTTTGACAACCATCGGTATCGTAATGTCGATGTTTGGTGAAGCAATGCACTTCTTCCGTTTTGTCAGTCCAATGGACTTTTTCTTTGGTACAGAATGGAATCCGGGCTTTAGTACTTCTGGTAATGCTGAAGGCAGTTATGGTTTATTACCATTGCTATGGGGTACGCTCATGGTTAGTGGTATCGCTCTACTCGTTGCTGTACCAGTTGGATTAATGATCGCAATTTATTTAGCTGAATATGCTTCACCATGGTTCCGCTCATGGGCAAAACCAACAATTGAAGTCTTAGCTGGTATTCCAACAATTGTTTATGGTGTATTTGCCATGATGATTATTGGACCATTCTTTAAAGCAGCGGGTGCATATATTGGTTTAGAGATTAATGCGACGAGTGCTTTAACTGCTGGCTTTGTAATGGGAATTATGATTATCCCGTTTGTTTCATCTTTGTCTGATGACATTATTACTCAAGTCCCGCGCGCACTACGTGACGGTTCTTTAGGACTTGGTGCGACTAAGTCTGAAACAATCCGTCAAGTTGTATTACCAGCAGCTTTACCGGGTATTACAGGCGCTTTCTTATTGGCAGTCTCTCGCGCTGTTGGGGAAACCATGATTGTGGTTTTAGCAGCAGGGAACAGTCCACTTTTACACGCAAATCCATTTGAAGCTGTTTCGACAGTGACAGTAACTATTGTAAAACAGTTGACTGGAGATACAGACTTCTCAAGTCCACAAGCATTGGTTGCATTCGCGCTAGGTTTAACACTATTTGTTATTACCTTGGGATTAAATATTGTAGCACTGTACATTGTGCGTAAATACCGTGAGCAATACGAATGAGTACATCAAATACATCGTCTCCTATGGATCAGAACGTATTTGATCCGAAAACTGCTGCCGAAACACGTGAACGACGTAAACAGGTTATTGAAAAATCTTTGGCTAAACGTCATCGCAAAGAAAAAGCTTTCCGTTTTGCGGGTTTCTCGGCAGTCATTATTGGTCTTGCTTTCGTTGCTCTCTTGTTCGGTAGTATCTTGGCAAAAGGTTTACCTGCTTTTTGGCAAACCAGTATGAATGTTCCAATTTACTTTGACCCTAAAGTGATTGATGCAGGCCCAGTACCTGTACGTACTCAAGGTGAAACACCTGCACATTACCAAGAACGTTATGTTGATTGGCAAACTAAAATGGGTATGGTCGATTGGGATGGCATCATTGTAAATGGAATGATTGCTAAAGATCCTGCACTTGCATCACAACGTGACTATCTGAGCAGCTTATATGCAAGCTCGGAAGCTTATCGCCTACGTGATATGGTTTTTGCAGATCCATCACTCATTGGTAAAAAAGAAAATATTACCTTCTTAGGTGATGCAAACGTCGATGTTTGGTTAAAAGGTAATATTGATCGTTCATTACCAGATGATCAGCAACAACTCGATCCAGAAGTGCGTAAGCTTGCCGATGACTTAAAAGCAAAAGGCGTTCTTGAAAGTACATTTAACTTGAACTTATTTAAGAACCCTGACTCACGTAGCTCACCAGCAATTAGTGGTCTTGCAGGTGCATTCATGGGTTCATTGTTCATGATGCTCATCGTGATCATCATTGCGATTCCAATCGGTGTTGCCAGCGCAATTTATCTCGAAGAGTTTGCTCCAAAAAATGTTCTTACCGACATTATTGAAGTAAATATTAATAACCTTGCTGCTGTTCCTTCTATCGTATTTGGTTTACTTGGTGCTGCAATCTTCATTGGCTGGATGCATTTGCCTTTATCAGCTCCGCTGGTGGGTGGTTTGGTTTTAAGCTTAATGACACTACCAACAGTGATTATTACCACGCGTGCTTCATTAAAAGCAGTGCCACCTTCTATTCGACAAGCAGCACTTGGTTTGGGAGCTTCTAAGTTCCAAACGATTTTCCATCATGTTTTACCGTTGGCATTACCAGGCATTATGACAGGTGCAATTATTGGGGTTGCCCATGCACTTGGTGAAACCGCACCTTTACTTTTAATCGGGATGAGTGCATTCGTTGCAAGTATTCCATCAACTCCATTTGATCAAGCAACTGCTTTACCTGTCCAAGTTTACTTATGGCAAGGTAATGAGTTGCGTAACTTCTTCGAAGGCCGTACTGCCGCTGCGATTATCGTACTACTTGCATTAATGATTGGTTTAAACAGTCTTGCAATTTGGTTACGTAAAAAGTTCGAAGTGCGTTGGTAATAGAGGATAAATCATGAATACTATTGATATTACGAATTCCTTAGAAAAGGATAAGTTAGTGAATACTGAACAATCGCAATTTACAGATAAACCGCTGAATCATGGCACTTCGTATGTTTCGCATTTTGAACCACATACTTCAAAAAAGCAGAACTCAACCGAAATCAAGATTAGTGCACAAGATGCCCATGTTTATTATGGTGATTTTGAAGCTATCAAGGGTATTGACCTAGATATTTACCAAAATGAAGTGATCGCATTTATTGGTCCTTCAGGTTGTGGTAAATCAACGTTTCTTCGTACCTTAAACCGTATGAACGATACGATTGATGGTTGCCGCGTAACAGGTAAAATTACCCTCGATAACCACAATATTTATGATCCAAATCTAGACGTTGTATTATTGCGTGCTCAGGTTGGTATGGTGTTCCAAAAGCCAAACCCATTCCCTAAATCTATTTTTGACAACGTGGCTTATGGGCCTAAACTTCACGGTTTAGCGCGTGATAAATATGACCTTGAAGAAATTGTTGAAAATAGCTTACGTAAAGCTGGTTTGTGGGATGAGGTTAAAGACCGTTTGAACCAACCAGGTACAGGTTTATCAGGTGGTCAGCAACAACGTTTATGTATTGCACGTACCATTGCTGTTAGTCCTGAAGTGATTTTAATGGATGAGCCGTGTTCTGCACTCGATCCAATTGCAACGGCAAAAGTAGAAGAACTTATTTCTGAATTGTCGAATCAATACACAATTGTGATTGTGACTCACTCAATGCAACAAGCGGCACGTGTTTCTGATCGTACTGCTTATTTCCATTTAGGTGATTTAATTGAAGTCAACTCAACTGAAAAAGTCTTTACTCAACCTGACCATCAGTTAACGGAAGCGTATATTACTGGTCGCTTCGGTTGATTAGTAAACAATAAAAGAAAAAGAGCCATGTGCTCTTTTTTTTATTTTATAAATGAAAATGACTCTATTTTGCAAAATCGCTATTGAATTTTAATCAAAAGGACCACATCTTAAGGCTATAAAGATAAACTTATGAGCTTAGAATTTTATGTTATTCCATTTGCCTAAACTCCCTGCGGAAATACGTGTCAGCCATTTAAATGCACGTGTCAATGAACAGAGAAAAAAAATTGCGCAAACTACGGCAAGCCGTTTAGAACTTTTACAATTAGCTCAACAACTTGCTAAAGAAGCTAAAATTCGCCGTAAAAATAATCAGAAGATTTTTGTTTTAGATTTCAAAGGTGATATTCAAGCTTCGGCAGTTGAAAACTTGCGTGAAGAAATTACCCTGATTTTAGCAACTGCTAAAGCTGGACGTGATCGTATTGTAGTTCGTCTGGAAAGCCCAGGTGGTATGGTGCATGGTTATGGTCTAGCAGCAGCTCAGTTGGTGCGTTTACGCGATGCAGGTTTTCATTTAACGATTTGTGTGGATAAAGTCGCTGCAAGTGGTGGCTATATGATGGCATGTATTGCAAATGAAATTATTGCAGCGCCGTTTGCTATTGTGGGTTCAATTGGTGTGGTTGCTCAAGTTCCAAACTTTAATCGTCTTTTAAAAGAACACAATGTGGATTTTGAGCTTTACACAGCAGGGCAGTATAAGCGTACGGTAACCATGTTTGGTGAAAATACGCCTGAAGGTAAAGCCAAGTTCGAAGAAGAGCTGCAACAAACTCATGTTTTATTTAAGCACTTTGTAGAAAAATATCGCCCACAGCTTAATGTCGATAAAGTGGCGACAGGTGAACATTGGTATGGTGAAGATGCGCTAGATCTTAACCTTGTTGATAAATTACAAACATCTGATGAGTATTTATTAGCTTTATTGCCGCAACATGATGTGTATGTCATTAATACACGTAAGAAAGCGACTTTAGGTGAAAAGCTGGGTTTACAAGCAGCGCAAATGGCCGATAGTTTGATTCCTACTGTAATCGGCAAAGTCATGGAAAGCCTAGCAAAAGCGAACACCACGCTTGTACAGGTACGTGATCCAAAACTATAAGTTTATATAATTCAAATGTTATAAAAAGACCAGCTTAAATGCTGGTTTTTTTATAAAGTTAATATTCAAAATTGTCTGATTAAATGTGCTTAGATTTTTAATGGAAAGTAAAAAATAAATATTGATAAATATAATTTTTGAATTGTGATAACCACATGGTTTTGATATTTTAAACAGCAATAAAATAGCTTTTAAATGAAATATTTAAAAAGTTAGACATTTAAAAATATAACTGAAATTTAGGACAGGAAATAATGACAAGAATAATTGTAGCATCCAAAGAGGGTTTGGACGTTCTGCAAGATGGTCAGCTCAATAAGGTCGTGTTAAGTAAACCTTCTATTATTCAAATTGGCGTAAGTCAAAAAGATATAGCATCGGTGGAAAAACAAGGTGGAAATCTAGTCGTCCATTTAAAAAATGGAGAGACTATTGTCTTAGAAAATTTCTTTAATGAAGCAACGAATACAACAGAACATTCACTTGTTCTTCCGACTGAACATGGAAAATTTGTTGAAGCACAATTTGATGCTCAGGGCAAGGTAATCGACTATACAGGTTTAAACCATGTCACAGATTTAGCCTATACCAGCACGAGCCAACCAGCTTCGACAATGGCGGTTGATGATTCCCCAACTTTTTCGATGGGTAACGTGCTAAAAGCAGGTTTAGCGGTTTTAGCCGCTGAAGGTTTATATCTTTGGGCTTTTGATAATGATGACAAAGATGACTCGCCTGTTAATGTTCCAACCACTGCGAAACCAACAGAAGTAAAACTTGCAGATGATGCTGTTACGGTCACTGGTAAAGCCGAAGCTAATGCAAAAATTTATATTAAAGATTTAAGTGGAAATGTAATTGCTTCAGGTAACGCAGATGCAAGTGGTAATTTTACGATTAAGCTCGATAAACCTTTGACAGATGGAAATAAATTAAATGTTTCAGCTCAAAGTGAAGGTGGCAGTGAGTCCACTGCTGCTTCGATTACAGGTACCAAAGATACAATTGCTCCAGATGCTCCCCAAACTCAGCTGAGTGATGATGGCTCATTGGTAACTGGTAAAACTGAAGCAAATGCAAAAATCACTGTTTATGATGCTAGTGGTAATGTACTAGGCACTGTAACTGCGAATAAAGATGGTATTTTTTCTTTAAAACTTACTCCTCCATTGACAAGTGACGCGGGTGGAAAAGTTATAGCTGAAGATGCAGCGGGTAATAAATCTGAACCAACTAAAATTATTGCCGGAAAGGATACTTTCGCTCCAGATGTTCCTTTAGTTGAAGTCAATAAAGAAGGTACCACGGTTGAAGGACAAACTGAGCCTAATGCAAAAGTTCAGATAAAAGATGCTGATGGTAAAGTGATTGGTACGGGTACCGCAAACGCTCAAGGCGAATTTCAAATTACACTTTCTCCAGCATTAAAAGAGTCACAAAAGGCAACAGTTGTTGTTGAAGATGCAGCAGGTAATACCTCTAAACCTTTAGAAGTTTCTTCAAGTTATGACTCTATTGCACCTGATAAACCTGCTGCTCAAATTAATGCTGATGGAACAACCGTAACAGGTACAACCGAAGCAAATGCAAAAGTTGAAATTAAAGATACGACAGGTAAGGTCATTGGTACGGGAACGGCAGATGCAAATGGAAAATTTACAATTACGATTTCGCCTGCTTTAACTGATAACAAACATGCTTCAGTTGCGGCTATTGATAGTGCAGGAAATAAATCTGAGGTTCTTGATATTATTGGTACTAAGGACACAACACCACCTGCAAAACCTGTTTTAAACAGTGTGGATGATGATGTTGGTGCTCTAAAAGGTGCGATTACTGCTGGTTCAGAAACTGACGATGCAAGACCAAAGCTGACAGGCTCAGGTGAGGCAAATGCAACTTTAACCATTTATGATAATGGTGTTGCTATTGGGATTGTAAATGTAAGTAGTAGTCGATCATGGAGCTTTACACTCGATAAAGACTTAGCAATTGGTAAACATACGATTACTTTAACTCAAACAGATGCAGCAGGCCTTACAAGTGAAGTGAGTTCACCATTTACGTTTTATGTGGTCGCTCCAAAGGTTACAAGTTTAAGTGAGGTAGCTGTTGATACTGCTCATACAGAAACTGTATCTGTTGCTGATAGTGTTGGGTTAAATACATTAAAGTTAGTACAAAGCACAACAAATGAAACGGATAGCCAGCAGCAGAAATCTGTGCCAATAGATGATTTGTTAAAAAGCTCTACGTCTAGTGAACCAGACCCAATTGAAACTCTTTTGTCTTCAGCGGCATTAAAGCCTACTCAGGTAAATGATCAGAGTGATATAACTACGAACGCTAGTAATATCACTGCCAATCTTGAGCATGTTTTACCTGATACAACTTCTTCAGTTTTACAAAGCCTTTTAGAACAAACCTATCCTGTTGTCTAAAGTGATCTTAAAAAAAGCGCTCATTGAGCGCTTTTTTATTTATGAGTTATTTGTTTTAGATGGAAGCATCAGTGCAAGAAGTCCATAGAAAATTGCCCCAATAGTTGCTAACAGCATATCTTTATGGGCATCCCACATATCGCCTTGTTGCCCATTATAATTTTCGGCTTCTTCGGGAGATAATCCAATAGCAATTGCCCATTCAATAAGTTCATATAAAACACTTGATGCCATTACAAATTGAACCACTAGCAAAAAAAGACTGAATGGCTTTACTGATGGTAACCACACTTGAAACACGCGATAAGTAAGAGGGTAGAGAAAAATACCATAGGCAAGATGAACCAAACGATCATACATATTACGGGACCAACCCATGTATTGATCTAAATTAAAATTGAATACCTGTTGTATCCAATCATTGTATGGAACGTATGAATACAGGTAATGTGCGCCAACAATATGGATGAGCAAAAACAGCAGATAGAAAGTAAAACTTAAAAAATCGAGTCCAATCTTCTTAAAAATAACAAAGAGCAAAATCAACATAAACACAGTGCCCGCTTGGTGAAGTAAATAGGCTTCAAATTCAAGAGGCTGAATAGCTGAAATGACAATCGCAATCATAAGCAAGCCAAGAGCAATATAGTGTTTAAGTTTGAATTGTTTTTCGATCATTTTATGAAGTCTTTATTGTGATTTATATGAGTGTAATAAAAAAGCGAAGCCTAAGCTCCGCTTTTTGTAAACTTTTTAATTAGATTTTGCTAATTAAATCGTTAATTTGTTTCGCTTGTTCAGCTGCATTACCTGTGTAAGTTGAAGGAGTAAGTTCAGCTAAGCGCGCACGTTCTTCGCTTGGTACTTGAGAAAGCTCATCACCATTTACGAAATTAACCATCATGTCACGCGTCATTGCTTGACCACGAGTTAATGCTTTTAATTTTTCGTATGGTTTTTCAATGTTGTAGCGACGCATTACAGTTTGAATTGGTTCAGCTAAAACTTCTTGAGCTTGTTCTAAATCTTCATTTAAACGGTTTGCATTTAACTCAAGTTTACCAACACCTTTTAAGCACGCATCGAAAGCAATTAAACTTTGTGCAAAACCAACACCCATATTACGTAATACAGTTGAGTCAGTTAAGTCACGCTGCCAGCGAGAAATTGGTAATTTTTCACCTAAGTGAGCCAATACTGCATTTGCAATACCTAAGTTACCTTCAGAGTTTTCAAAGTCAATTGGGTTAACTTTGTGTGGCATTGTTGATGAACCAACTTCGCCTTCTTTCAATTTTTGTTTGAAATAACCTAAAGAGATGTAACCCCATACGTCACGGTTAAAGTCGATTAAAATCGTATTGAAACGACGTAACGCATCAAACAACTCTGCCATGTAGTCATGTGGTTCGATTTGAGTTGTATAAGGGTTGAATGTTAAACCTAAAGATTCAACAAAAGCTTGTGCGTGAGCAGCCCAATCAACATCTGGATAAGCAGAAAGGTGAGCATTGTAGTTACCTACAGCACCATTGATTTTGCCAAGTAACTCAACGTTTTCAAATTGTTTGATTTGACGAGCTAAGCGGTATGCCACGTTCGCCATTTCTTTACCCAAAGTTGTTGGGCTAGCAGTTTGACCGTGTGTACGAGACAACATTGGTTGTTCAGCGTGAGTCGTTGCCAAAGCAGAGATTGCATTAAGGATTTGCTTCATGCTTGATACTAAAACTTCACGACCATTTTTAAGCATAAGCGCGTGAGACAAGTTGTTGATGTCTTCAGAAGTACATGCAAAGTGAATGAATTCACCCGCATTTTGTAATTCAGCGATACCAGCAATTTTCTCTTTTAAGAAATACTCAACTGCTTTAACGTCATGGTTAGTCGTACGTTCAATCTCTTTAATACGATTTGCATCTTCTTCAGAGAAGTTGCTAACAATTGCATCTAAAGCTGCATTTGTTTCGTTTGAAAAAGGTGCAACTTCAACAATTTCCGGACGGTTAGAAAGTGCTTGTAACCAACGCACTTCTACAGTGACACGAGCATGGATTAAACCAAACTCAGAAAGAAAAGGGCGTAGCGCATCACATTTGCTGGCATAACGTCCATCTAATGGTGATAGTGCGGTTAAAGCGTTCATAACGATTCCTTAATGTTGGAATAAACATAAAACTAAAAAAATCTCGTTTATAGTCTTAAACGACTTGGTACTGTAAACGAGCAAGTGCTTGAATATCCTGTAGCAATTTACGTTTGCTAAAAATCATGTTCCACGAACTACCGCCGAGTTGTCGCCATAAATGGGCCATTTGCAAGCCAGTAAACAGACAAGCACGGATGCGGTTAGTATGATTGGTATCTTTAAATGCTTCTGCATTACCACGAACTAAAATGCGTGGATTAATCTGGCCAGCCGTATCAACATAAGTTTGCGCCAAATTAGCTAAAATGCTCGGGTGTAAGTAGTTATTATCAAAAAAAGACAGCTGTTTTAAAATTTTCTGCTGAGCTTTTTCAATGATTGCGACATATTCAGGGTTACTATAAACCTTTTTTTCTAGCTGTAAGAGTGACATCGCATAGGACATTGGCAATTTGGCCGTGCCCATTTTTGGAAGGCGAGACTTAGGCATGTTTGAAAAAGGTTGAGTAATACAATTTTCGAGTGTTTTAAGCCCTAAAGAAATATCTGCCAACTGATTAAAAAAATCTAAGGTTTGAACACCATTGTTGGCTGTAGGGCGAATATTTAAACTTGCTTTGATTAATAGTTCAAAATAGAAGTTACCACTTTCACCAATACTTTGCTGACCCGTCATGGCTGTCATATGGGTGAGCTGGGTGGCCTGAAATACCCCAGCCAAGGCAAGGGCACGGTTTTGGCGAACATTCAAGGCTTGTGATTGTTGAAATGGTAACTCCACCATGCCATTCATTCCCTTAAATAAAATTTGGTGTAGGGGCATTTGTATGGTGAATGACACCCCCGCCTAAGCAAACTTCATCTGAATAAAATACAACGCTTTGACCCGGTGTAACAGCACGCTGCGGTTCATCGAACTCAACGCGAACACCGTGTTCAGTGTTTTCATCAATAAAAATTGTACATGCCTGATCAGGTTGGCGATAACGCGTTTTAGCTGTACAGCGTAATCCTCCAACTGGAATATTTTGTTCACCAGCTACCCAGTCAATTGACTCACTCCACAGTTGAGTACTTTGCATGAGTGGATGTTCATGTCCCTGACCAACAACGAGGCGATTATTGGCCAGATCTTTATGTAGTACGAACCATGCACCTTCAGCTGCACCTTTCAAACCACCTAGACCAATTCCGCCACGTTGACCGAGCGTATAGTACATCAGACCGTGATGTTCACCAACTTCTTTACCTGTATCAAGTACAATTTTCCCAGGCTGAGCGGGTAAATATTGTTTAAGGAAGTCATTAAAACGACGTTCCCCAATAAAACAGATTCCTGTTGAGTCCTTTTTCTTGGCTGTAGCAAGATCAAGTTCTTCAGCAATTCTGCGAACTTCAGGTTTTTCGATTTCGCCTACTGGAAATAATGTTTTATTAATTTCTCTACCATGAACAGCGTGCAAGAAATAGGTTTGGTCTTTATTGTTATCTACACCACGTAATAATGGTGCGTATGCTTCGCCTTTAGAGTTATATGCGGTTTCACCACGGCGTGCGTAATGACCCGTTGCGATGAAGTCTGCACCTAAAGTCATGGCATGATCTAAAAATGCACGGAATTTAATTTCTTTATTACATAAAATATCGGGGTTTGGCGTGCGACCAGCAGCATATTCAGCTAGGAAAAGTTCAAACACTCGATCCCAATATTCCATAGCAAAGTTTGCTGTATGCAGCTTAATACCGATTTTATCAGCTACTGCTTGGGCATCGGCTAAGTCTTCCATTGCCGTACAGTATTCCGTGCCGTCGTCTTCCTCCCAGTTCTTCATGAAAAGACCTTCAACTTGATAACCCTGTTGAAGTAAAAGTGCTGCAGAAACAGAAGAGTCTACACCACCAGACATACCGACGATGACACGTTGTTGCATAGGACTAGGCATCCAAATGAGAAGTTAATGAGGGAGAGAAGGGGTGCTCATAAATAAGCGATAAAGGATAATGGTGGCCTTTCATAGCATCTTCAACTGCTTTTAGCACAAGAGGGCTGCGGGCACGGGCAGATTCTTTAAGTTCATCGGGTGTCATCCACACAGCAGCGATAATACCTGTGTCGAGTTGAGGATCAATTTCAACCTGAGTTACATGCGCTAGAAAACAGAAACGGTAATAGGTGCGATCGGGAAACATTGGCGGGGTATAAGTATAAATACCAAGCAAGGCATCAATTTCAACATGATGGCCTGTTTCTTCAAGTGTTTCTCGAATGGCAGCTTCTGTTAATGACTCACCACATTCCACATGACCAGCAGGTTGGTTAAATACTGTGTGTACAAAACCTTCACTATGTTCTTCTACAAACAGATAGCGTCCGTCTTTTTCTACGACTGTAGCAACAGTGACATGAGGAGTCCACGCGGCCATAAAAAAGCACCATGATTTAAAAGACGTATAATACGAAATTTAGGGGTTTTTGGCTACGGTGATCTGCTAAACGATATAAGCAATACGACAAAACCATATCGTTTAAAAAGCAGAATTTTTATTACTCATAATCAAGATAGATAATTAATCCTGATTTGCTTGTGCAGCTTTATGATTATTTTGCACTTTTACATAATGTCTTGCTGAATAAGGAAGGAACGCCAGTTCTTTTTCAGTGAGTGGTCGCACTTGTTGTACAGGGCTTCCTACATAGAGATAACCGCTTTTTAAGACTTTGCGAGGTGGAACTAAACTTCCTGCACCAATCATCACATCATCTTCAATAATTACGTCATCTAGAATAACGGTGTTGATTCCGACTAAAACACGGTTGCCAATGGTACAGCCATGCAAAGTCACATGGTGTCCAACCGTTACATCTTCACCAATAATCAGAGGTGAGCCATTCGGTTTGGCATCATTTTTATGGCTTACATGCAACATACAATGGTCTTGTACGTTACTGTTTTTGCCAATTTGAATACTATTTACGTCACCACGGATGACTGCAAAAGGCCAGACAGAAACATTTTCAGCTAAGCTAACGTCACCAACCACAACAGCCATTTCATCGATATAACATGTTGTATCTACTTGAGGGTGGTGTTCAAGATAAGGACGAATGTTCTTTGCCATAAGTAGTATCAAAATAAAATTTAGTCGAATTATAAAATAAAAAAGCACTCAGGCTAAATAGCATGAGTGCTTAATTCAACTATTCTAAAATTAGAATAAGTTGCTGAAGAATTGCTTGATATGGTCGATTAAACGAGCAAAGAAACCTGCTTCTTCAACTGGCTTTAATGCAACTAACGGTTTTTCAGCAATTACTTTGCCATCTAAGCTAGCAACAAGTTTACCCACAACTTGACCCTTTTGAAGTGGCGCATTTAGGTTAGGTTGAACGACTAATTGAGTTTTAATGCCATCAGCTTTACCTTTAGGCATAGTCACACTAAAGTTTTCAGCTAAACCAACTTGAACTTCATCTTCTTTGCCAAACCAAACTTTTGCTTTTGCAAGAACTTGATTGGCTGGTTGAACATTTGCAGTTTCAAAGTTTGCAAAGCCCCATGCCAGTAAGGTACGCGTTTGATCGGCACGTTCAGACATGCTTGGAGTACCAAAAATCACTGAAATTAAACGCATTGGACCGCGTTTACTTGAAGTAGTTAAGCAGTAGCCCGCTTCATCTGTATGACCTGTTTTTAAACCATCTACACTTGGGTCGGTGTAAAGCAAGGCATTACGGTTACCTTGTTTAATACCATTAAAAGTAAATTCTTTTTCAGAGTAAATTGGATAGTATTTTGAACTGTCTTTAATAATATGTTGTGCTAACACAGCCATATCTTTTGCAGTTGAATAGTGGCCTTCAGCTGGCATACCGGTCGAGTTAATAAACTGGGTGTTCACCATGCCGATACGTTTTGCTTCCTGATTCATCATATGAGCAAACGTGCCTTCATTTCCTGCAATATGTTCAGCCATTGCTTTTGATGCATCATTACCTGACTGAATAATAATACCGCGGAGCATTTCTAGAACTGTCGCTGTACCATTTAAAGGAACATACATACATGATTCAGAGCTACTTCCTTTACACCATGCAGACTCGTTCATACGAACCTGCTCATTTTCAGTGAGTTCACCTTTTAATAATTTTTGTTCAATGATGTAACTGGTCATCATTTTTGTCATAGACGCAGGTGCAAGCTTTTCGTTTTCATTTTTAGAAGCGAGAATTTGGCCTGTCTCATAATCCATTAATACATAAGACTTATTATTTAATTCTGGCGGAGCTGATAAGACAGTTGCTGCATAAGAAAAACTTGGTAAGAGGAGTAGTGCAGCAATAGCGCTTTTTCGAGTCATTCTAGGTAATTCCAATATCTTGTATGAAGCAGAAGAGCCTAGCATTTTAGGATAAAGCAAAGCCGACTTCTACGGGAGAAGTCGGCTTTTTCAAACAGTATTGTAACTCAAGAGTTTTTACTAATTTAGTTTTGCGATTGATATGCTTTCACGTCTTGGCAAACTAATGTGTTTTGTTCATTACCGGCAGCTTTCGCATCGCTACGTGCTTCTTTTAAGTATTTCTTGAAAGCTTTGTCTTTACTACGTTTTTCTAACGCAGAAACAGCATCAGTTTCATTTGGTAGGTAGTCTTTAACTAAACGTTCATAGCCTTGAGCAAAATCAGCGTCTTTTTTACCAATCAAACTTGGACAAATTTCAGAAAGCACTTGAATTGCAGCTAATTCTTCAGGAGTCGTGCCTTGTTGTGGAGTGACTTCAACAACATTTTCATTTTCGGTTTTCTTTTCAGTTGTTTTCTTCTTATCAGCAGCAAAACCAGCTGTTGCCATGCTCATAAGTAAAACCAAAGAGAGCGATTGAACTAAGCTTTTCTTCATAAACATCGATAACCCAAAATAAAATTTCTAAATATGCCGTTAGCTTAACCAATTTAGAATTTAAAAAAATGAAAAAAATGTATTGTTATGTTGGTTTTCTGCTTAAGGGCAAACAGAAAACCCAAAATGAATAAGTCTCTATATCACAAGAGAGTAAGATCTATTCTTTATAATTAACGATCTCTTCACAGAGCTCATGTTGCTCATGATGATCCATTTGTTTTGCCGCAAGACGTGCTTCATTTAATAAAGTTTTAAATTCAGCATCGTTTTGTAAAGTCGCTAAGGTCATTGATTTATTTGAATAACCACTTAAATACATCGCAATAATTTTTTGAGCGTTTGACTCAAGTTTTTTATTTGTTCCGACAAAAGCTGGGCAGATTTCCTGCAAAACTTGCGTTGCGGCAATGTCATCTTTAATTAAGCTATCAGCCTCTTGTGTTGAGATATCCTCATCTGCAAAAACCGCTTGCGTACACAATGTGATACTGATCCCCAATACCTGAAAAAAAGGAGCGAAAGTTTTCATTTTTTCACAATTTTATAATGCTATGGAGGCATAAATATATATAATTCAACAAATATTTCAATTGTGAAAACCTTTAGGTTTATTTGTAGAGAAAGATTTTAGTGAATATTTTAATTGCGAATGATGACGGTGTTTTTGCGCCAGGTATACAGGCTTTAGCTGAAGCATTAAGACCACTTGGACGCGTGGTTGTGGTTGCACCAGAAAGTGAAAGAAGTGGTTTCTCAAGTGCATTAACATTGGATCGACCATTACGTCCCATTCAAATTGCCGAAGATGTCTGGGCAGTGAATGGTACACCAGCAGATTGTGTTTATTTATCCATGAATGGTTTGTTTGATTTTGAATTTGACTTGGTCGTGAGCGGAATCAATAGTGGCGCGAACTTAGGTGATGATGTTTTATATTCGGGAACGGTAGGGGCTGCATTTGAAGGTCGTTTAATGAAACAACCCGCAATTGCTGTGTCTTTAGCGGGGCCTGATGTGCGTGCTTATAACAATAAAGAAGATTATGCTCAGGCTGCTAAATGGGTACATGATTTTATTGCAAGCGGATTACCAGCTTTACCTCCACGACATATCTTTAATATCAACATTCCTGACGTGCCACAGTTAAAAGGGGCGCAGATTACATATCAAGGTCGCCGTGCTCAATCTAAGCCTATTACCAGTCATGTCGATCCACGAGGCCGTCAAGTTTACTGGATTGGATTAGCAGGTGAGGCGGTTACAGATCCGCAACGTGTTTCTAGCCAGATTCAATCTGATTTCTTTGCCGTTGCAAACGGTTATGTAAGTGTTACTCCTATTCAAATGGATGCAACAAATTACGCTGTTTTAGAAGATTTACAGATCAGTTTGAGTCAATAATTCGCCTCGAATGTTATAACTTTGTGAATAAAGAAAAAGAGGAACGTGTTTCCTCTTACTTTTTTGGTACTCTTAGCCGAAATGATTTGTAGCATTTAGTGAGGGAGATCAATGCATTTAATTGGGCAACAAAGCAGAGTGCATATCCAAAAAGACAAAATAATGAAAATTATGTTGTTGTCTGTGGCTGTAGGTTTTACCGTTGCTATGGCAGGGGGTGCTTCTAAACCACAAATTAATAATAGTTCTCGCTATGCAATGGCCCCTAACTATTACACAGTTCGTTCAGGTGATACTTTAAGTGGTATCGCAATGCGTTATGGCCTCGACTATATTAGTATTGCCGAAATGAATGATATTGCTCCGCCATATCGTATTTATGTTAATCAGTCTTTGCGTTTGAAGAAAGGTTCTTCACCAAGAACAGTATCTACGCAAGTCATGGCACAACCTGAGCAAATCAAACGTCAAACCATTGCTCTACCAACCACACAACCTGTTACACCGGTAACTCAGCCTACAACGACCGCACCGTCAACGAATACGACAGTGACTTCGGTTGCACCAAATTCTAGTTTGCGCTGGATAAAACCGAATAATGGGCCAGTGATTCAAGGGTTTAATTTGGCAAATAATGTCAAAGGAATCCGTTATGGTGGAAATCAGGGTGACCCTATTTATGCCGCAGCAGATGGTCAAGTTGTCTACGCAGCTGATGGCTTAAAAGAATACGGCAATCTGGTTTTAATTAAGCATATTGACGGCTATATCAGTGCCTATGCCCACAATAGCAAGATGTTGGTGAAAAGCGGTGATAATGTAACTGCTGGACAAAAAATTGCCGAGATGGGCTCTACTGGGGCTTCTCAGGTCATGCTTGAGTTCCAGATCCGTTTGGATGGAAAACCAATTAATCCTATAAATCTTTTACCAAAATAGCTAATGCATAAAACTTAGGTTTCCTCGTATAATATAATTGGTTGCTTTCATTACAACAATAAGCATTTTTTTATAAATTTAGAATTAGATTTGAGGAAACCTATGTTAGATCAGCTTCGTGCGATGGGTGTTTTTGCTTGTGTGGTTGAAAAAAGTTCATTTAGTGGTGCGGCACGTGAATTAGGAATTACAACAAGTGCGGTGAGCCAGCAGATTCGATCCCTTGAGCATGAAATGGATGTAATTCTATTACATCGCTCCACGCGTAAACTCAGTTTGACAGAAGCCGGACAGGCTTTTTTTTCAAGCTGTCAAGAAATGTTGGCGGCTGCTGAAAGGGGGAAAATCAGAATTAATGAGTTGAGGGATGACTTAATTGGGGATTTGCGTATCGCAACTACTCCTGATTTAGCAGTTCAGCACCTCATTCCTGCGTTATCTCACTGGATGTCAGCTCATCGCGGTTTATCTGTGCATTTTGAAGTTGGGCATCGTTATATCGACTTAATTGAAGAGCGAATTGATATTGCAGTACGCATGAGTTCTACGCCGGTAGAAGAAAGTAGCTCTGTCATTCCAATGGCTTTTGTCGATCAGATTTTAGTAGCTTCTCCAAGTTATCTGAATCAATCTAGTCCAATTGTACACCCTAATGATTTAAGAGATCATGAGTTATTATCAATTAATGTCATGAATGACGCGCACCATTTCCATTTTCAACATGTAAAAACGGGTGAAACACTTAATGTTGAAATGCAAAGCCGTTTGCAGAGCAATAATTTACAAGTTGCAAAAGCGTTATGTCAGCAAGGACATGGTATTGCAAGAATTTTATATTTAGATGCTCAAAAAGAGTTAAAAAATGGTTCTTTGATTGAACTCATGCCAGATTGGAAATTACCAACTTTTACTTTGTATGCAGAAGTAGCCAAGCATGACCAACAGCCAATGAAAATTCAGCGCTGTGTTGAGGCACTTAAACAATATTTTAGTCAGTTAGCAGGAGGACGAGCGATCCAAATCGTTCGCTAATTTTGCCCCTCTAAAAGTAAAAAGGGCCTGTATTGGACAGGCCCTTTTTTATTATTTCTGTTTTAAGGTTGCGACTTCTTCTACACTTTCTTGCGGCAAATCTTCCGCAGTAAGTTCTTCATGCTTCTTAATTTTTTTCTTATTTTTCTTTTTCTTCTTTGGCTCCTCTTCAATTTCTGCGCCATCTTCAATGGCTTGCCAATATTCGAGTTGCTCCATTACAGCAGCATAAATAGAGTGTTTACTGTACTTACCTTTTTTGTCGAGTGTACCGACAGGGCGGGCCATTAAAATCTCAAGCGCCTGATCAATCGTATCAATTGCATGGATATGGAATTGACCACTTTGTACCGCATCAATTACATCTTGGCGTAACATCAAATGCTGCATGTTTTGACGTGGAATAATGACACCTTGTTTGCCAGTTAAACCTTGTAGTTTACAAGCATCATAGAAGCCTTCAATTTTTGCATTTACACCACCAATTGGTTGAACTTGGCCTAACTGGTTCATAGAGCCGGTAATTGCCCATGATTGATCAATTGGTATTTGGCTAATTGCTGAAATTAATGCAGAAAGCTCGGCAACTGTTGCACTGTCGCCGTCTACTTGTCCATAACTTTGTTCAAAGGCTAGAGCAGCAGAGAAATGTAAAATCTGTTCACGACCAAAGTGAGCTTTCAAGAAGCTAGACATGAGTAACACGCCTTTGGCATGCAGTGAACCACCAAGTTCTACACTACGTTCAATATCAAGAATATCGCCGCCGCCTTGATAAACTGATGCAGTCAAACGTGAAGGTAAACCAAACTCAACATCTGCATAGTGAATGACAGAGAGGGCATTGATTTGACCTAAACGATGACCAGAAGTTTCGATTAACTGAGTTCCACGTGACAGATCTTGCCAGTAAAGTTCTCTTAAATAGCCTAAGCGATACTGTCTGTGTTGTAGTGCCAAGTTAATGTGCTGGTCAGTTACAAGCTTTTCATTGGCTTTAAAAGCATGGTGATGTGCTTCGCGAATGAGGTCGCCCAAAGTTGAAGCATGTAACGACAGTGAGCTTTGGTCTTCTGCCTGACGACTTGAGTCGGTAAGTAAAGCTGCTAAAGCACTGCGATCAAACGGAAGTAATTTATCCGCTTGTACATAATCAGCAATTAGCTGCATGTAGGCTTGTTCATTTTCATCATTACGTTGCAGAGTATCGGTAAAATCTGCACGAATTTTAAAGACACTGCCAAGCTCTGGTTCTACTTCTAAAATCTCATAATAAATTTCAGGTTCTGCCATAAGAACCACTTTAATATCAAGCGGAACAGCAGCAGGTTCAATCGAGATAGAGCCTGTTAACGTCAGCATATGTTCAAGAGAAGAAAGCTTGAGCTGACCTGATTTCAAGGCACGCTTTAAACCTTGCCATGCATAAGGCTGTTCGAGTAATTGCTCGGCCTCAAGCATTAAAAAGCCACCATTCGCTTGATGTAGAGCACCTGGACGAATGAGAGTGAAATCTGTGGTAATTGTGCCGTTGTGAGTAAGTTGTTCAACATGACCAAGCAAGTTGTAGTGCGTTGGGAAATCTTCAAAAATAACCGGTGCACCACTGTTTGGTTTGTTTGAGACAATTACATTGGCCTGATAACGTGCAGGCACACGATTGAACATTGCCGGAGCAAAGTCATCTTCTTCTTGCTCTAAAATGAGTTCAACATTATCAATTACATCTTGAGCATATTGTTTTAAATAATCTTCAAGGCCTTTGACTTGACCATATTTATTTAAAATCAAATCCATGCGTGGCTTAACCACTTGGGTCGCGATGTCTCGATTTAACACAGAGACTTTGTCACGTGCGTCATCTTCTAAATCACCTAAATGCAAACCAAGACGCTCGAGCTTTTTATCCATGTAGCGAACATTCGCTGCAATTTCAGCACGTTGCTTAGTATTTAAAGCATCAATTTCTGTTTGAGTCAGTTCTTGCACCTGATCATCTTTTACTTGTACAGGTACAAAGCCATGCTTTTCATTGCGGGAGATGAGTTTTAAGTCGAGCTCTTCGCCTTCTTTGGTTAACTCGACAAGCGCTTGTTGCTGCTCATCTCCAGTTTCCTCACGGATACGCTCAATACGGTTATGATAGGTCTCGGCACTAAAACGGCGTTCAAGCTGTTTTAAAATAATTTGCCAAGTTTGATGAAGGGCATGTTGAAACTTGGTTCCTTGTCCAGCAGGGAAGCGTAGAGCAAGTGGTTGGCGTGCCTGCTTAAAATTATAGACATATACCCAGTCATCTGGAGTAGGCATTGTTTTCGCATGTTGTTGGAGTAAACGCTTAATCATGGTGCGTTTACCCAAGCCTGCTGTTCCTACTGCAAAAATGTTATAGCCAGAGTAGGGTAAAGAAATCCCTGCTTCTACCGATGCTTTGGCACGGTCTTGCCCTAAAAAGTTATTAAGCGGTTTTATACGTTTTGTAGAAGCTGGAATTTTTTCAAAATCTGGAATATGTGTAAGTTGTTCGGGTTTTAAGGCTGTTTTATCCAAAGTCATTTTTATATCAGGTTGCTCAAAAGCTGAAGGAAATGCATTTATTGTGACGTTTGTGGTGTTTGTTTTAGCGAGTGATAAAGTTGAGATAGTCACTTGATCAAGTTTTTGTGTCACTGTTGATATCCAGCAAAAGAAAACGAAGGTTGAAGCTTAAAGGTATACAGGTTTAGCATAAAATATCAAGCAAACTTGCCGTTTTTATCGCCAAAACAAAATTGATTGCATAAAGAATCTTGAAAGCAATTGTAAGAAGGGTTTGAATAGGCACATTTATAATTTATGGAAAATAAAAAACGAATGACCACACAAGCTTCGGGTTGGGTCTCGGCTTTTAAAGCATTTTTAGATCGCCGTGCATTAATTATGCTGTTTCTAGGTTTTTCTGCCGGAATTCCGATTTTATTAATTTTCTCTAGTCTCTCTTTATGGCTTGGAGAGGCGGGCATTGATAAAAGTGCAGTCACTTTTTTTAGTTGGGCTGCCCTAGGTTACTCTTTTAAGTTCGTTTGGGCTCCTCTTATTGATGAGTTACCTGTGCCTGTCTTAACTAAAACATTAGGTCGAAGACGAGCTTGGTTGTTAATTGCACAGTGTTTGATCGTTCTTGCTATTTGTATTATGGCTTTCTCTGATCCTTCTCTAGGTCAAAGTTATCTTATCCAAATGGCGGTAGGTGCTGTGTTACTCGGCTTCTCGGCAGCAACCCAAGATATTGTGATTGATGCTTACCGTATTGAATTAGCAGAAACAGAAATGCAAACGGTTTTGGCCTCTACCTATAATGCGGGTTACCGAATTGGCATGATTGTGGCTGGAGCGGGGGCATTATTTCTAGCTGCCCACTTGGGAACTGCTAAAGGTAATTACATTTACGAAGCTTGGAAAACGACTTATTTAACCATGGCAGGCGTTATGTTAGTGGGTATTATCACGACCCTACTTGTGCGTGAGCCTGTTGTAAATCGAGTTTATAAAAATTATAAGAGTAGTGATTACTACCGTTTGGTTCTCGTATTTTTTATTGCCGTTATTTCATTCGTCGTCACGTATATTTATTCGGGACAGGTCACCGAGGCCATTTCACAAGCTGGCAATATTAAAGACAGTGCTGCGTTATTTGGTTTAGAAGCTTTAAGATTTTTAACTGCAACTGCTGCTGCGATTTTTGTAGGTTATCTACTCGTTAAAATTGGTGTAGTTAACCAGCAAATGGCTAAAGAGACATGGATTGCACCAATTCTAGATTTCTTTAAACGCTATGGTGTCAAACTTGCATTAGTGTTGTTGCTACTTATTGGTTTCTTCCGTATTTCAGACATTATTGCTGGTGTTATTTCTAATGTGTTCTACCAAGATCTTAACTTCAGTAAAGAGCAAATTGCAGAAGCAGTTAAAATCTATGGAGTACTATTTAGTTTAGTCGGCGGTTTCTTAGGTGGTCTTTTAGCACAGCGCATCAACATTATGAAACTGATGTTTGTCGGTGCTGTTTTGGCTAGCTCTACCAATTTAATTTTTATTGGACTAGTAAAATCTGGTCAGCCATTAGATATGGTAGATGTAAAAGTTGGTGAACATAGCTATCAAGTCAAGCCAGACGAAGTCGGGTTGTGGAAATTAGAAGTACCAAGTTCTGCTTTTAGCGGAACAAAACAAATTGAAGTAAAAGCTGCTTATGCTTCAAATGATGTAGCGCCTGTTACACGTACTCAGCCATTACTGACAACTGATTCAGCTAAATCACCTCTACAAATTTTACCTGTTATGGGCAATGATCAGGTCTCACTTAAAGATGGTGAGGGAAGTGTTGTGGTTCGAGGGCAATACTTTGGACAAGCATTAACTCCTACGCAAAAAATTATCATTAGCCTTGATGGGCAAAATTTTGATGCAAAAATGACTGATCAAAAAGGTGTTTTCAGTGCTGCTATTGATGCGAAAAAACTAGTGGCATCGACAAGTAAAGAGCTTAACGTAGCTATAATGGATGGCGAACAAAAAATACTTTCTGCATCTCATCCA
Organism: Acinetobacter sp. 1542444; assembly: GCF_000581835.1. Lineage (NCBI taxonomy): Bacteria > Pseudomonadati > Pseudomonadota > Gammaproteobacteria > Moraxellales > Moraxellaceae > Acinetobacter > Acinetobacter sp. 1542444. The sequence continues at coordinate 273,992 of NZ_JEYA01000003.1, forward strand.
TATGCTGTTAGCTCAAATCAAAAAGCGGCAAGTGAACTTGATGTGAATATTGAACCGGTAGCTTATATTGATCCGCTTTCTGGTCAACCAGTGGAAGTCAGCGGTAAGGTCATTAAACCATATAGTTCTTTATGGCTTTATTTTGCCATTATTGTCGATAATTTAGCTTCTGGTTTGGCTGGTGCGGCATTTATTGCATTCCTTTCAAGTTTAACGAGTGTCTCATTTACAGCTGTTCAATATGCAATCTTTAGTTCACTTATGACACTTACTCCAAAACTTTTGGGTGGATATTCAGGTACCATAGTCAGTAATATTGGTTACCCAAAGTTCTTTTTGATGACAACTCTTATTGGTATTCCAATCTTGATCTTAGTGGTTTGGGTTGGAAAACTGCTAAAAGATCATCAAACACATGAATCAGAAAAGGCAGGTGAATAAACATGCGAATGCTTCATACAATGTTGCGAGTAGGCAATTTAGAACAATCTTTAAAGTTCTATACCGAAGTATTAGGGATGAAGTTACTTCGTAAGCGTGATTATGAAGAAGGGCGCTTTACACTAGCATTTGTTGGTTACGGCGATGAAGAAACCAATACCGTGCTTGAGCTTACCCATAACTGGGATACATCAAGTTATGATTTAGGCAATGCCTACGGTCACATTGCCATTGGTGTTGATGATGCCTACAAAGCGTGTGAAGAAATTAAAGCACGTGGTGGCAAAGTTGTGCGTGAAGCGGGGCCAATGAAAGGTGGTGTTACTGTTATCGCATTTGTTGAAGATCCAGACGGCTATAAAGTCGAATTGATTCAACAAGATGCTAATGCGACAAATAACTAAAAATTGACTGTGATGCTTTAAGAATTAGTTCTTAAAAGTCTAGCTTTATTTTTTTAGCCCAGTATGATGAAGGCTTGACCAAATGGTCAATTTATCAACTGGGTTTTTTATTTATCTAAAATAATCATAGGATATGGCTATGCTGAAGTTATTGGCGCTTGATCGATTTACAATTTTATTGGTTGGAATGGTACTACTCGCAACATTCTTTCCAGTCAGTGGTCAAGCAGCGCAATATTTCAATACACTGACCACAGTCGCAATTGCAATCTTATTCTTTTTGCATGGTGCGAAACTATCACGTGAGGCTGTAATTGAAGGTATTTTGCATTGGAAAATGCATGTACTTGTCTTTGCATTTACTTTCCTTATTTTCCCTGTGATTGGTCTGTTGGCTAAGCCAATTTTATTACCTCTGTTAGGTCAACAGCTCTACTGGGGTTTTTTATTTATGTGCTTTTTACCCTCTACAGTTCAATCCTCTATTGCATTTACGTCGGTTGCAAAAGGGAACGTGGCGGGAGCGGTGTGCAGTGCATCTTTTTCAAACTTGATTGGTATGTTTATTACGCCAGTATTGGTGAGCTTCTTTATTTTAGGCCAAAGCCAACATGGATTTGACCCGACGACTTCAATTATACAAATTACATTATTACTGTTAGTGCCATTTATTTTAGGTCAATTATTACGTCCTTATATTTTCCCTTATATGGCAAAAGTTCCGAGTATTGTTAAAGCATTCGATCAAGGCTCGATTTTGATGGTGGTGTATGGCGCATTTAGTGGAGCAGTAGTGGCAGGGCTTTGGCATCAAGTAAGTTGGAAAACTTTACTCATTCTAACAATTGCGTGTTCAGTGCTCTTAACAGTCATTATGCTATTAGCACTTTACCTACCACGTGCTTTAGGTTTTAACCGAGCAGATCAAGTTACGGTTTTCTTTTGTAGCTCTAAAAAGACCTTGGCAAGTGGTGTTCCGATGGCGCAAATCTTATTTATTGGCCAACCATTAGGCATGATCGTTTTGCCTATTATGATCTTTCACCAAATCCAATTAATGGTGTGTGGCGTGATTGCAAATTACTGGGCTAAATCGAAAGATTAATTCGCAAAAGAAAATTATTTAACGTATAATGTTGCCCACTTGTTGTGCTTAGCTCTAACCCTAGAGGTTTCGGTGGGCCAAAAGAATGGTCTGTTGTGGTGTTGATCTGCTCATTTTGAGCCTGTCCTCAACTTAGTTGAGAGTGATCAATTGCGATGACAGCTTAAGCCTTTCTTCCAATTAGGAGTAATCGACGATGCGCGCCGATATTCACCCAAAATATGAAAAATTAGTTGCAACTTGTTCTTGCGGTAACGTAATCGAAACTCGTTCTGCTTTAGGTAAAGAAACTATCTACCTTGACGTATGTTCAGCTTGCCACCCATTCTACACTGGTAAGCAAAAGAATGTAGACACTGGTGGTCGTATCGACAAATTCAAACAACGTTTTGCTGGTATGTCTCGCTCTATCAAGCGTTAATACTGCAATACGAAACAAAAAACGGGCTTTATGCCCGTTTTTTGTTTTTCAGTACAAGACCATTATTGGTCTTGTACGTCTGTTAATCGATCAAGTTTTTTCTGGAAATAGCGACCTTGCAAGAAACGCGTTTCCACATTCCATGCGTTGGCAAATAAGTTCATATCATCTAGATCACTCAGTAAAATCCCTACAGGTTTTACAGTCAAATAGTTCAAAACCTTTTCTTGTAAGCGTGTTAGACCATCATCTGAGTTTAATAGCTCAGTTTTCTTCGATTGCAGTTTTAAATATTGAACGTCTAGTTGTTGCAATATTGATTCGCTATACATAGAAGAGCTGAAATCCCGAATCGAAATTTCTGCGCCGTGTTGACGCAGGCGAGCTATGTGTTGCTGAGCAATTGCAAGATGAGGCTGAATTGCTTGTTCTGAAAATTGTAAAACCAGTGGGCTTTCAAGCTTACTACCAATAATAGTGAGTAATTTCGAAATGAGTTCAGGGAAAGATTTATCTTTGAGCAAGATGTCAATATTCAGGTTAATAATCAGTTTAGCTTTCGGGTACTGAGTAATAAAGTTATGTAGTTGCTTACATGCCTCAACCAAAATCCAGCGATCTAATTGAATAGAAAGTTCACTGTCTTCTCTTAATTCAGCCAAGTCATTTATGTCATACCATTGATCATCGCTAATAAAACCGCTAGTCACCTCATAGTTATGGGTTTCTTGATCGTGTTTATCGTAGATTTGCTGATATTTTAAATGAATTTCACTTCGAGCTAGCTGCTGCTTTAATTGCTGCAATAACGAAGATTGCAAAGGAGCATCGACTTGCTCAAGGCTTAGATCAAGCGATATAGAAGATTTGACAGGCTCGGGAGCGATAATATCGATGGTTGGTGCCAACTCAATTTCTGCCTGCGCCTTAGGTAACTCTTGCTGACTTGTTTGAGCAAGTAAGCTTGAAAAGCTATCTTCATTTAAAGGTTCAGTAATTGGGGCATAGCTCAGCTTAAATTGGATCGAGTAGTTAAGCTCATTAATCTTTAATAAATGCTCTTTTTGCAAACTTTGCAGACTAGTCAGTTGGGAGTTAAGGACTGTGCTGTTTTCAGCTTGTAAAACGCCAACATATGCGCCAAGTTCAATATTAAAAATCGGCATTTGCGCGTGTTCTTTTAAGAAACTGTGCAGCTGATTGAAATATTGTGCAGGAGTTTGCCAATCTTGTTGAAATACTCGCTCTGGGCACTGATTTAATTTAAATAAAATTAAAGCATTGGCTTGAGCAGGGTAGGTCGATAGTTGCCGATTAATTTGTTGCCAAGGCGTTTGTACACCATAACTCTTTTCTGCAAAAAGTGTATTTGCAGGTGTTTTTAAATCCAGTTGGTAGTCAATGGTTAGCTGTACGGCATCTTCTTCCTGACTAGGAATAAACTCTAGTTTTAGAGCATTGTTACCTGCGATTGCTGCATGTTGACTCTGAATTTCAAAACGGGCCTGATCAAATTGGCCTAATGAAATTTTTTTAAATCTTTGTTTAAAAACATTTAAATCATCAGGTTGTAAAACATCTAAGATTGGCAGGCCAATAATCTCGTCTTCTTGCTTAAACCCAAAAAGGTTGAGGTATTCTGTGTTTGCCTTAACATGCATGCCTTCTTGAAAAAGGGCAACTGCTTTATGGCTGTTATTGACCAATGTTTGTGTATGGGAGTGAATTGTTTCTAACTCATTGGTCAGGCGTTGTTCAGTCTGCAATAAGTGGCTATATGACAAGGTCCGAATAAGAGTGATATAAAAATAATCTAATGGTTCTAATGGAACCACATCATAAATACCTTTTTGAATATAAGTCTGATATTGCTGAGGCTGATAATCTTCAGGTTGTAATAATAAAACAGGTAAATTTGGCTGCTCAGATGCTTGAATGAGGGAGAGAGTTTGTTCAATTTTTAGGTCATAAGCACGACCAAAAATAATAGCATCCCACGGCGTATTTAACTGTTTTTCAAAACTTTTTAAATCATCAAGTAATAATGCCTGAACTTGATAATCATTCCCCAATAATAAATTTAAAATCTGGTTATAACGTAGCTGGTTGTCATCAATAATGAGTAAACGTGTTTCAGTACGTTTTAACTTTTTAGATAATAAAGAGTTTCTCACTTTAGTGCTTCCCATAAATCTTGAGTGCTAGAGTTATTACCCTTTTTCATCATGAACTGATCAAGCAGACCTTGTTGCTGCTCATTCAAAAGTTCGAAATGAAATTGAATAAAACTTTGCGTAATGAGTTGTGCTTTGAGTAGATACACTTTGATTTCTTCTGTCCCCAATCGTAAATGAATTGTTTGTTGCTCTCTAAAAATTTGAGAGCCCGGTAAAATAAGCGTATTTTGTATTTCTTCTAGATTTTGTGTTTGTAGTAATAGTGCGGGATGATAATTGCGAGTATGGCGCTCAGCTTGAATATGCACTGAACAAGGGAACATGGCTTGTGACAAAATCTCTAAACCTAACTCTAGGGATTTTTCGGTCGATTGTTTAATCCAGCGAATTACACCGCCACGCCATTGTCCATGCAAAGTTTCTTTAACTAAAATGTATTCACCAGTTCTTAAGTTCTTTGGTGCTTCGCCAGACCATTTAATACGATATCCATTAACACTAATATCGAGAACGGTGGTTTGATAAATGGTTTTACTTTCACGACTTAAGCGTTGATAAGAGCTGGTTTGTTGTTCTTTTTTCTCTAAGTTGGATAAAACTTTAGCTTCGCTTTGTAAGTTATAGTTATGGTTAAGCTGTAGCGTTTCTTCAAAGTTTTTTGCTTTTGATAGATAGAAATGGGCAGTGCTTAAACCAAAACAAATTTGGAGCTCTGCATTGTACTCATAACGTTCATGACGACGTTGAGCCGTGGTTCCTAAAATCGTTTGAACATGAAACTTTAAAGCTGGGCTTAAATAAAACTTTTCATTTTTAGAAATATATTGAGCATTTTTATGCATGGTTGCAGTGACATGCTCAAGTAAAGCTTGCGTACCGATGAAGATGCTAGGGTTAAAGTTAGAGCTACGCTTTGTATTATAAACAGGCGGATGGTCCTTATTTGGGTCAACCACATATTTCGTTAAAGCAGTATCTTTCGGCAAAATATGAATCATTCTTGCCCAGTCAAAACTACATTGAAATAATGCCTGAATTTCTGACTGACGAATCTGGTTCGTATTTAAAATATCCAGCAAAATCAACTGGGCATAAGCTTGTGTAATATTCGCTAAAGGGTGCTGTATGCCCTGAATATGATTGATATTGATGAGATGATATTTGTGCTGAACTGCGGTTTCATAGAGCTGATGCGCTATTAACCATTGACCTTTAAGAGGCTCGCTATAAAGCATGTGCTGCTGATAAAGGAGACTCGTTAATTGTTGAAGTGCATGAAACGTCGATAAAGTACGCGCCGTTTGCAAATTCTTTTTTTGCTTGTAGGCAAAGATTGAAAACTTTTGATGCTGTAGCTGCTCATGACTATTTTGCGCAATATTTAAATAAATACTGGCGAAATAGCAGCGGAGCAACATTGCTAATTCAATAATGTGCTCATTACGATCTGTACTAATCACACCTTGGTTAAAGAAGTTTTTCTCTAGGCTGGCGAGTACATTGTTAATGGTCGGATGAAGCGTTTGTATGAGATCGAAACGTAAGGTTTCACTACATTTTAATTCATTGAGCTCTAAAATGGCTGTGAATAATGCTTTTGACGTATCGCCGAGTTGCATAATAGAAAGGGTAGTGACCCATTCATTAAGATCTTTAATATTGGCTTCACAAAAGCTTAACCGTTCACGAGTGAGTTCGGTTTGATTGTGAAAAATGTCCGACAGCGCATTATTCATCATCACTTATTATATAACTCAAAAAGTTGTAGCCCCAAAAAGCGGTGTTTTATTCTTTTCGCCCGCAATTTCCCTGACGAGTTTAGGAACCAAATACCCCGGTAGGTTCGCTAACACGTCACGATAGATATCATCTATCTCGGATGATTCTAAATCAAAATGTTGTGCACCTTTTACTTTATCTAAAACATGTAAGTAATAAGGCATAACGCGAGCTTCAAATAAACGATAACTTAAATCAATTAACGTCTGTGCAGAGTCATTGACACCTTTCAGCAATACTGCCTGATTTAGTACAGTAATGTGATGGTCGGATAACTGCAACAATTTTGAACAAGTAAAGTCATCGAGTTCAGAAGCATGGTTTGAGTGTACCACCAGAACTATACGCAGCCTACTGTTTTTTAATAAAGAAATTAGCTGTTCGTCGATCCGGTTAGGAATAACAATTGGGACCCGTGAGTGAATTCTCAGAATCTGGATTTGTTTGAGAGATGATAGGCGTTCTAACCAAAGTGCTAATTTACGGTTAGAAAGCGTAAGCGGGTCACCACCACTTAAAATGATCTCGTTAATGTTCGGGTTTGCTTCAATATAGTTTTTAATATTTAGCCAATCTTCATTTTTTGGCAAATTTTCTTGATAGGGGAAATGACGACGGAAGCAATAACGGCAATGTACGGCGCAAGCACCAGTCAAGGTTAATAAAAAACGCGATTTATATTTATGTAATACACCCGGTAATTGATTTGCTGCTTCTTCGCCTAATGGGTCAGTCACAAACTCAGGATGTTCTTCGAGTTCTAAATGATGAGGTAATACTTGTAGCAAAAGCGGGTCAAGCGGGTTTTTAGCGTTCATTTTTCCGACGAACGCACGAGGAACACGCAATTTAAACTTTTCAGAAGCCAGAATCGCACCCGATAATAGCTGTTCTGAGGATAACTCGAGTAGGCTTAGCAATTCCGAAGGATCAGTAATAAGGTCACTCAGTTGAGATTGCCAGTTTTGCTCTTGGTATAAATAGTTTATCATTTGACACGATTAAGATAATGCAACAACGCATTATATCGCATAGTTGACTTGTTAAGTTTGGAGTGTGCCTTTCATGGCCTATTATTCTACAAATGATTTCAAAGCAGGCCTTAAGGTTATGCTTGATGGTAACCCATGTTCAATCATGGAAAACGAATATGTAAAACCAGGTAAAGGTCAAGCGTTCAACCGTGTAAAATTACGTAACCTTAAAACCGGTAAAGTATTAGAAAAAACTTTCAAATCAGGTGACTCTTTAGAAGCAGCTGACATCGTTGAAGTTGAAATGGAATACCTATACAACGATGGTGAAATGTGGAACTTCATGGATCCTGTATCTTTTGAGCAAATCGCGGCAGACAAAATTGCTATGGGCGATGCTGCCAAATGGTTAAAAGACGATTCAAATGAAAAATGTACAATTATGTTGTTCAACGGCGTACCTTTAACAGTAAGCCCACCGAACTTCGTTGTATTGAAAATTGTTGAAACTGATCCGGGTGTACGTGGTGATACATCTGGCGGTGGCGGTAAACCAGCTAAACTTGAAACAGGTGCAGTTGTTCGTGTTCCGTTATTTGTTCAGCAAGAAGAAAGCGTTCGTGTAGATACTCGTACTGGCGATTATTTAGAGCGTGCATAATAGTTAAAAAATACACTATTATCGAAGGGATGATGTAAATCATCCCTTTTTTTATGCGAAAGTATAAGAGGAAAAAAGAAAAAGGAGGAGTAGAGTCACAGGGATTAAGAGAAACAGTACATAACAATATAAAAATGCTGTAGTTATTTATTGAGAGGTTAAGAATGGACACAATGCAAGCGAAATCTACGCTTCCCTCCAAGCTGGTCTGGAGCCTAGTGGCAATAATAGGTGCAATTTCTTTTGGGATGCTGGCACTCAGTCGTGGTGAACATGTCAATGCGGTTTGGCTTGTACTTGCTGCAGCATGTGTATATAGCATCGCATATCGATTTTATAGTCTATTTATTGCAACTAAAGTATTTGAATTAAACCCAAGACGTTTAACCCCAGCACATCGTTTAGCCGATGGTCTGGATTATGTTCCCACCAATAAATATGTGCTTTTCGGTCACCACTTTGCTGCAATTGCAGGAGCGGGGCCATTAGTCGGACCAATTTTGGCTGCACAAATGGGCTTTTTACCAGGAACGATCTGGTTATTGGTCGGTGTGGTTCTGGCGGGTGCGGTACAAGACTTTTTAGTTTTATTTATTTCAACACGTCGAGACGGTCGCTCACTTGGTGAAATGGCAAAACAAGAACTCGGTTCTTTTGCCGGTATTGTGGTCATGCTTGGTGCGCTTGGGGTAATGATTATTATCCTTGCGGTACTGGCATTAGTTGTGGTGAAAGCACTTGCACATAGTCCTTGGGGTGTTTTCAGTATTGCAGCGACGATTCCAATTGCATTGTTTATGGGCGTTTACATGCGTTTTATTCGCCCGGGACGTATTGCCGAAGTTTCTATTATCGGCTTCGTTTTAATGATGCTTGCCATTGTTTATGGTGGACAGGTTGCAGCAGATCCCTACTGGGGTGAATTTTTCACTTTAACAGGAACACAGCTGACATGGTGCTTAATCATTTATGGATTTATCGCATCAGTTTTACCAGTCTGGTTATTGTTAGCACCACGTGATTATCTATCAACCTTCCTTAAAATTGGTGTCATTCTCGGCTTGGCCGTTGGTATTGTGATTGCATTACCTGAATTGAAAATGCCAGCAGTGACTCATTTTATTGACGGTACTGGTCCTGTATTCTCTGGTAGCTTATTTCCATTCCTATTTATTACTATTGCCTGTGGTGCCATTTCTGGTTTCCATGCGCTTGTATCAAGTGGTACCACACCAAAACTTGTTGATAACGAAGCTGACATTCGTGTGATTGGTTATGGCGGCATGCTCATGGAATCTTTCGTCGGTATTATGGCGATGATCTGTGCAACTGTCTTAGACCCGGGTGTGTACTTTGCAATTAATGCGCCTGCGGCTGTACTCGGTACAACTGTAGAATCTGCGGCAGAAGCTGTGCGTAATTTAGGCTTTGTAGTTACGCCTGAAATGCTAACCGTGTTGGCTCAAGAAGTAGGTGAAAGCTCGATTCTTTCACGTACAGGTGGTGCGCCTACCTTTGCGATTGGTATGGCACATATCATTTCGGAAATTTTTAACAGCCGCCAAATGATGGCGTTCTGGTACCACTTTGCGATTTTATTCGAAGCATTATTCATTTTAACTGCTGTCGATGCGGGTACTCGTGCTTGTCGTTTCATGGTGCAAGACACTGTGGGTATTGTTATTCCTGCGGTTAAATCTTCAAGCTCATTCTTTGGTAATTTGCTAGGTACTGCTGTTGCGGTAGGTGGATGGGGCTTCTTCGTCTATCAAGGTGTGATTGATCCATTAGGTGGTGTCAATTCACTCTGGCCTTTATTTGGTGTGGGTAACCAGATGTTGGCTTCAATGGCACTCATTTTGGGTACAGTTATTCTGTTTAAAATGAAAAAAGAAAAATATGTATGGGTAACGATTTTCCCAACAATTTTCTTGTTCATTACCTGTATGACTGCGGGCTGGCAAAAGATTTTCCACGAAAATCCAAAGATTGGTTTCTTGGCACAAGCGAATAGATTTTCAGATGCGATTGCGCGTGGTGAAATTCTTAAACCAGCAAAAACACTTGAAGAAATGCAGACGATTGTGATGTCGAATCAAATCAACGCTGCACTTTGTGGCTTCTTCATGATCGTTGCGATTGTGATGGTGATTGCTGCAATTGGTATTGTGCGCCGTGCGTTAGCAAGCCCAACACCAACTGCTCATGAAGCACCAGCTGTATATGCTGATCCGAAAGTGGTAACCCCACGAGGAGAGTAATGATGAATTTTAAATTTGCAAAAAATGGAACTGTCATTATTGCGAAAATCATCAAAATGACAGTGCTCTCGCAAAAAGAGCTATTACTTTCTCCAAAGAACTGGTCGCGCATTGCAACCTTGTGGCAGCGTTTGCAGCAAAGCTTTCGACTGATGGTTGGGGTTCCAGACTACCAAACTTATCTGGAGCACATGAAAGCTCATCATCCTGATTTAACCCCAATGGATGCGACGACTTTCTACCGTCATTGTGTTGATTCGAGATATCCATCTGCAGGTGGTAATTTAAAGAAATGCCCTTGTTAAGTTGAGATTAATATTCAGCTAAAGAAACGGTATGTGGTTAAACCATGTACCGTTTTTCTTTTTTGGAAAATGAAAAAGAGTTTGCTTAAAGTCTGCTCATTTGTATTTTTTTCGATGGCAAATCACTTGTTTTGCTTTTGAAAAATGAATATTATGCTTTCCATTCTAGGTGTATAGCTCAGTTGGTTAGAGCGCTACGTTGACATCGTAGAGGTCTCCAGTTCGAGTCTGGATATACCTACCAAGATTTAAAGTCATATAAACTCGAATAGCTTATATGATTGAAAAAGCCCTAAACTATCATGGTTTAGGGCTTTTTTATAATCTTATGTAATAGATATGGCATTTGTGTTTTCATTAATTGATTAATCAACTATTAAATAACACTCCAGCAAACTGATTTAAAAGTAGGATAATTTTTTTTCATTAAAATAGATTACTTTGTTTTTTTATTTGTAAATAACTAAAATTAAATGTTTTTAACTTGAAAAAAAATAAGTTACCCTTATAACAATTAATAACATAAACCTTGAGAATAATTACCATGTATTACAAATGGGATAAAACACGTGCTGAAGATCACATTGATAGCCTAAGTGCTGCTGTAGAAGAGGTTACAATTAAGGTTTATACCAAAGAAAAAAGCTTATCAAAGATAAAAGTCAACGAAGCTTATGAAATGAATGCAGTACATATGTATGTGGATATTCTCAATTTACAGGGGTTATTAACTACTGTAAATGGTACTGAGTCATCTACAACACATAAACGGGCAATACGTTTTTTTGATTCACATGTTCGAGCTATCAAATTTATATTAGATCGGACAGATAGTTTATTTGTAGATTTTCATAATCAAAGATTGCATGCAGTTATTGCTAAGCCTTATGGTGTGGAATCGGAGAGGGCTCGGGTTGAAAAGGCTATAGCTATAGCGGATTTAATTATTGAATCAGTTAATCAAAAGCGAGAAATTAATGGTGATGAAGCCATCGAACCTGCAGAAATTCGTATTGGTATAGATTCAGGGATATCTTTAGCCGTTAATAATGGTCGTAAAAGTAATAAAGAGCCTTTATTTCTAGGAGATCCTGCAAATCATGCAGCAAAACATGCCTGTGGTGAAAAAATAGGTATTTATCTTACTAATAATGCAAGAGATATCATTGGGCTCACTGAGGCTGCTGATTCTAAAAAAGTAAAATTAAAATCTGATGAAATACAAACATGTAAAGATGCCGCAGATTTAGACTTAACTTCTGATGACGTCATGAAAGAACTTGAAAACCATGACAAAAAATTAAGTGATTTCAGTTTTAGTAGAACTACACCACCTCTTAAAGATCTAGAGTTTGATGATTTGTATTATAAATCAGCAAAACATCAGCAAATTGTTTCTATTTATGCAGATATAGATGGATTTACAAATTTCGTAAGTACCAATATGGATTCGAATGAAAGTAAAGCGAATATTGTAAGAGCACTGCACGTTTTAAGATCAGAAATGGATGATTCATTAAGTCGTGACTATAAAGGTCGCCGTGTACGTTTTATTGGAGATTGTTTACATGGTTTAATTTGCGAAGGTTCACATAAAGACACGGATTCTAATAAATCAGTGGATGTTGCTACTGAGGCTGTTGCTGGTATTAGAAGTAGCTTTAACATGTGTCTAGAAAAATTAAAAGAATCTTTCGATATTGATGGTCTAAATAACTTGGGATTAGCAATTGGATATGAGATTGGTGATGTATCTTTAACAAGAATTGGAAAGCGTGATAACACTTCCCGATATGCTATTGGTATATCTACTATTGAATCTGAAGAAGCTCAAAAAGTTTGTAAGGGTAATGCTACAAAAATCGGGGATGAAGCTTTCAAGCATCTTAGTGAGAAATACGATGCACTATTTTCAAATCAAATTGCAAAGGATTTAACTTTTGCTTCTATTAAGAAAGCTGAACAAGATTCAGAAGATAAAGGAAAAGTTAAGAAACACAGCCTGTATGAGACTACCCCTCATGTTAAGACTGAATTAAAAGCACATGCTAAAAATTGATGATTTAGTTGCTTATCTTCATAAGAAAGGAACTTTTGTTGAGCAGATTAATAAACATGTAATTTGTTTTGAACAGAAATTTTATTTAGATGATGGTTGTTCTCAGAATGTAAAGTTAGAAGTTCATTCGATCGAAGGTAAGCTACAAGTAAAAGCTGCTAATAATAGGTTTCCAAGTTTTTGTCCCACCAGACACATAAATTATGGTGGTTTCTTTTGTCTTGGATTAGATTCTGATATTGCAAAATTATCAATAAAGCAGTGGATAGTCATAGTTCAAGAATTTTTAGTAGCTCAACATGAATGTGAAATTAGTAAAAAATGGCCTACTAAACAATGGGCTCACGGTGATGGAGCAATTTTTCAAAGTAAGGTCGAAGAACATTATTTAGCTTTTGAAAAGAACTTATTAGGTATAACACTTGATAATTTACAGGTAAAAGAAATTGGTATTAAAAAAGAAATTTTATACCACATTTACTTTGAGGGAAATTTGATTCTAGTTGGCAATAAAGAAAAGGTTTTGAATAAAAGATATTCTTGTATTTGTGATGCTTACAGTTTAAAAAAACATCGCAGTATAGGAAAGTGCTCTTCTAAGTGCGCCCAAATAATTTATACAGTAGCTATAAACGACTTTTTGAGAGCTAAAGCAGAGCGAGAATTTTGGGACAGTTTTATTTCATCAGGAAAGGTGGAGTGCTGTAATAGTATGAAAGATTGTGAGTTAAATTGTCTTTTAGGGGGATGTAATGTCGATTCATGAACGCTATGTTAGAGATTCTGTTTTAGCAATTTCAGAATTAAGAAAGCATAAATATGTTGAATATGATGATGCTATAGCTGCTGAATTATTTAATATAGGGTCACTTATTGAATTTAAACAGGGTTCAATTCTAATTGAGCAAGGTGCTACTGATCAGTTTATTTATTTAATTTTGTCTGGTTCAGCTCAAATTATAATTAATGGGAACGAACTTTCTTATTTAAGGTCTGAAACTGATGCTGTGGGGGAAATGACGATTCTTAACCCTAGTGCTCCTAGATTAGCAACAATTAAAGCGCACACAGATATGTCTGTTTTACGTATAGATTATTTGGAATTTAAAAAAATTCTAGATAGCCATACTAAAATGTATATTGCATTGTTACGTGATATTACATTTAAAATAAAACAGCGTAATCAACATGTTAGAGAAGTCAATAAAATACCTAAATTGTTTATCATTAGTAGCGTAGAATCCCTACCTGTTGCAGAAAGTATATTGTGCAATTTGGAACATGTAGAAGTAGAAGTACAATTATGGTCAGATACGAATAGATTTGATGCTGGATCTAATGTTTTAAATGTTTTAGAAGAGCATGTTAAAAAATCTGATTTTTCATTAGCGATATTTAGCGATGATGATGATGTTATTAGTAGAGGTGATTCCTTAAAAGCACCTAGAGATAATGTAGTATTAGAATTAGGAATGTTTCTTGGTAGACTAGGCAAAGAAAGAGCTTTTTATGTTTTACCAAAAAATGTCAATGTTAAAGTACCAACAGATTTTAATGGTATAACACCACTCAAATATAGTAGAAATGCTTTAGGTGAAATTGATACAAGAATTCTGGTAACTGGATTAAAAGCAAAATTTTCCCAACTAGGTGTAATGAAAAATATCTAGGTATAAAAATTTATTCTATAATTATATATCTAACATAAATAAGTATTCTTATTTTAAATTAGATATACCTATCAAGGTTTAAAGTCACATAAACTCGAATAACTTTATATGACTTGAAAAAGTCCTAAACTATAATGGTTTGGGGCTTTTTTATTGGTTTGTGTAAAAAGGTTCGAAATATAGTGAAAAATATAATCTTATAAATTTAATAATGCATTCCTAATTCATAAATCCCACATACCCTCAAAAACCCCACCTTTATAAACTCCTCTTTAACAATAACTATCTCATTATTTATCCTTACTTTTTAATGATCTAATTTAAAGCAAATGTCATTTTGTGTGCTTGACTGCTAAAGGGCAGAGCACTATGCTTTGCCTGCTGGCCACATTGCCAGCCGGCTTTGACAGGCTGAATATTATCTCCCGCATCAGAGTTATTTCTTCTGAGGAATAGTCTTGTGTGGTAGCTACTCGTCCCTTTCCCGTAGCGGTAGGACGGGAGAGGGACACCCTCGGGTGTGCTAGTTTGAGATAATACTAGTCTGTCAACCTTCTTCCGTTCTGCCACCATAATTCTATAAATGTCTGGCAGAACTCCCAATAAAAAGGAGTTGGCTTTGCACATTCATTATTTCTTGGCAGCCTTTGCCAAAAGCTATAACGACACAACTTAAAAATTTAAAGCAGCTTGATGACCTTTAGGGTTTTCAGGCTTTAAGTCATTACGGCTCAAAAACTTGCATTAACTATAAAACTTGAGATGTGCCAAGCACAGTCTTTATGGCTTTGCTATGCCTTTTTTTCTCCCAAAAAAGTATCTCGTTTAGAAACAACAAGAATTTATAACGGTAAAAATATGCGAAATTTAGTTCTCTCAACACGTGCGATCCAAATCATTAATACATCGATTCATTTGTTTCACCATCACGGATTTCACACAGTGGGCATCGACCGAATCGTGAAAGAGTCTCACACTCCAAAAGCAACTTTTTATAACTACTTTCATTCTAAAGAGCGATTTATTGAAATCTGTTTGATCGTGCAAAAAGAACGCTTAAAAGAAAAAGTAGTCTCAATTGTTGAGTACGATCAAAGTACAAACGTGAAGGATAAACTTAAGAAACTTTATGTCTTACACACCGATTTGGAGGGGCTTTACTATCTATTATTTAAAGCAATTTTTGAAACCAAACTGACCTATCCAAAAGCCTATATCACCGCAGTGAGGTATAGAACGTGGCTCATCAATGAAATTTATAGCCAGCTTAGAACACTTAAAAATGATGCGACTTTTCAGGATGCCAAATTATTTTTATATATGATTGAAGGCGCAATCATTCAGCTTTTAAGCTCGGATGCGGCAATCGAGAAAGAAAAAGTGCTGGATTGTTTTTTGGCGGGGTTGGTTTAATGCAACTTTTATCTATCAAAAAAACAACTTGTTTATTAAACATGACTCATATAATAAATGGGAACACAACAAGCATCTCTATAGCTTGATCTAGGAGGTCGTTATTTGAAGTTATTTATTATTATATTCATAGTAATTTTTTCTAGTATTGGACTCATTTGTTTAATCGCGCTACTTAGAAATTTAAAAAATTATTCACCATCTGGTGAGCATGATCATTCATCTGCTTCAACACATCATTTTCACGATAATAGCCCGAGTCATCATCATAGCTCTAGTTACTCAAATGACTGTTCATCATCATCTTCAGATTCAGGAGGATGTGATGGCGGTGGTGGGGGAGATTAAAAAAAGCCCTTTTATGCAAAGGGCTTTTTTATGATTTAAGGTAAATCGAACCAGATAAATTGACTGTCTTCAGTTGCGTGAATTGTCGCTTTATCTTCAAAAACTAAAGCATCGCCTGCTTTAACTTCTTGATCACCAATGCGAACTACACCTGAAATCACGTGCACATAGTTCACTTTTTTAACCGTATCAACAGTTAACTCATGTCCTTTTTCCAATACGGCAGATTTTACTTCTGCATTTTGGCGAATATGCATTGGTGCATTTGCATCAGGCCCTGCAATTAAATGCCATTTGTTTGGATCTTTACGCGGGTCAAGATTAATTTGCTGGTAATTTGGCTCTGCATCTCTTTCATCAGGAATAATCCAGATTTGTAGTAAATGTACAGGCGTATCAGTGTTGTTGATTTCACTGTGGGCAACACCTGTGCCGGCACTCATAAGTTGCCATTCACCTGCTTTAATCTGGCCTTCATTTCCCATCGTGTCGCGATGTGAAATTGCACCATCTAGCACACAAGTTAAGATTTCCATGTTGTCATGGGAGTGCGTACCAAAACCATTATGCGCATCAATCTGGTCGTCATTAATTACACGTAGAGCGCTTACACCCATATATTTAGGGTCGTACCAACTACCAAATGAAAAGCTATGATAAGACTCTAACCAGCCTGCTTTTACATGACCTCGATCTTCACTACGATGTAGATAAGCATTCATGATCTAATCTCCCAAATTTTTATTTATCTCTTGAGAAATATAGTAATGTTCTATGTGGGGCTAAAAAATAGGTTAACTGCAACATGTCGTTGCATAATTGATATGGTCGTATAGTTTTATATTTATAGATGTATGTTGACCCATAAAAAAACCTGCACAAAGCAGGTTTTATTCAAATGATTGCTGATCTTAATTCGCTAGATCAAGGTCATCATATTCATTCAACGTCTTACCTTGCTGAATATGTTTTTGATAATGTTGAGCACGGAGTATGTCTAGTTCTGAACTTGATACGCCATCTCTCCAATAGCCAGCAATACGCACGTCATTTTTATTAAACTGTTTGTCTTCTAGAAAAAACTGGCGTAAAGCTCTGGCTTCTTTGCGTTCGCATGCCGCCCAAATCGTAATATTTTCATAAGTTTTTAGCGAAAATGCTGCTTTTAAAAGAAGACCTTTTTGTGGCGTGTGATGTTCTTTATGGAACGAATGAATTTTGACGTAGTCATGACGGGGTAATTGGGTAGCAATATCTTTTTCAAAACTTTCAATAAAAATATCAGCACTTACGCCATTTTCCCATTCATTCAATATTGAATATAACGCAGGTACAGCCGTATCGTCGGCAAACATGACCACATGTTTTTTATGTATGAAATTGGGAATGAAATGAGGGCGGGGGCCAATAAGCCCGATTTTTGTACCCACTTGAGCCGAATTAAGCCATTCCATTGCTGGGCTTAAATCTTCATGTTTAACAAAATCAATTTCGATTTGAGCGTTTACAGGATTGAAAGAACGGACCGTATAGACGCGTGAGATGGGTTGACCCTCTGGCGGATTGCTCACAATTAAACGAATTGCTAAATTGGGAGCTTGCCAAAGCTCTGGCTGTAAAGTGTTGATTTTTCCTTGAATTCTTACAATGGACGGATACGGCGTATGGATGGAGACGATGGTCATCTCAAGTTGTTCCATATCTTGTAAATGGTCTTTTTCTTTTAGTAAGTCGCCATATTCTTGTTTCGATTTTTCTGCAATTTTTGTCATACATATAACCCAAGCTTCATGATTACTATAGAGCGTAATAATTGATATAGATGTAGTCTCTCTATTCATTACGATAACCAAGTTGGCTCCAAATGTAAATAATAATCATTATTAATTGTGGTTTTTAGATCATAAATATAGACCTCTAAAGGATTAGACCTAAGGTTAAAAATTATCTTATTGTTTTGATATTTATCATTTTTCATAAATGGCTTTTAAAGGGGGAAAATTGATATTTCTCTTAATATTAATTGTAAATGATTATCATTTGTATTATTGTGCTGGGATATCTATTATTCGAACAAACAGCGATAAAGACGACATTTTTATAACTTTGTTTTGAATATTAGGTGGGGTGGTATTGCATAAAGAATAGGGTGAGGACCAAGATAAATGCTAAAAGATTTGAGTCAAAATTTAGGGCAAATGAATGATAAAAATAACAACGTAGAAAATTTCTTAAAGCGAATTTATGAAAATATTTTTGATCAAAATTCCAATCGAACAGCACTTATTTTTGAAGACCGTAGCATTAGTTATGCTGAGGTAGGGGCTCAGGTCGCCAAAGTCATGTATGCGCTAAAAAAGCAAGATTTGGCGACAGGGTCTGTGGTTGCAATTTGCTTGAGAAAAAGTCCTGAGCATATTTATACCGCTTTGGCATGTGCGCTTACTGGCATCATTTGGCTACCTGTAGATATGGATTCGCCGCCGTCGAGACTGAACTATTTATTGACAAATAGTCGGGCAGATGTTGTGGTGAGTGACTCATCCATTGCAGGTGTTCAAAACCTAAATATTAACGAAATTTTATCGGCTACAACTGAGTTTGAACCGAGCTTTAACGCCGAAATTAACCGACTTCCAGCATATTATTTATATACTTCGGGAAGTACAGGAACTCCGAAATGTGTGGTCTTAAATAACCAAGCCACTGAAAACACGCTACAACAGACGATCTCGGAATGGCGAATTACTGCGGATGATGTGATTATGGCGGTAACACCGTTTCATCATGATATGTCGGTATTTGATGTTTTTGCTTCAATGGCAGTGGGCGCAACTTTGGTGGTGCCATCCTTTGAGCAAAGTAAAAATGCTGTTGTCTGGGCCAATTTAGTAGATCGCTACAAGGTTACGCTTTGGAGCAGTGTGCCTGCTATTGTCGATATGCTGTTCAGTGTAGCTCAAAAAGAACAATTACAGTCTTTGCGTTTAATTGCCCAAGGCGGCGACTATATCAAACCTTCACTTATAGCAAAGTTAAGAGAACAATTGCCTAACGCTCGTTTATTTTCATTAGGTGGACCTACCGAAACCACAATTTGGAGTATATGGCATGAAATAAATGAGCAAGATCAGGAAATTATTCCGTATGGAAAAGCTTTAGAAAATAACCGTTATTATATTTTGGATGAAAATCTAAAACCTTGCCAAATGGGCGAGGTCGGTACGATGTATATGACCGGCCTGAATTTATCAAATGGTTATTTACTTGATGGGGAGATTTATTATAAAGATTTCGTTGAAATTCAAGTGAGTGAAAATGAAACTCAAACTGCTTTTCGCATGAGTGATCAAGGATATTTTAGGGAAGATGGAAATATTATTTTTGCTGGACGTGAGGAAGGTTATTTAAAGATAAAAGGCGTGAGAATCTCTGCGGCCGAGGTTGAAAATGCTTTAACGAAGAATCCGTATATTCATCACTGTGTAGTGGTAAGTTGTGTACATCCAACGACTGAAACTCAAGAGTTAGTCGCCGTTTATAGCCTAGAAAATAAATACAAAACTACTCGCTTAAATAGCCCAGAATTAAAGAACTTTTTAAAAGTGCATTTGCCGAGTTCACATATTCCTTCGAAATATTTGGCCGTCGAAACCATACCTCTGACCCGAAATGGAAAAATTGATCGTAAAGCTGTGCAAGAAATCGCTCAGGGGAAAATTTATGTATCTTCTACGTTGTCTACAAATTCCACTAAAACACTGTCATCAGTCGCTGGGGTGGGAGATTCGGTCTTATCGGTTTTCCGTGAATGCATCGCTGACAGCCAAGCTGAAAGAATGGATATTTTTTATAGAAGTGAAATATTAGCGATAGGCATTCGTCCGAAACAACTCATGAGTATTGCTCAGAAACTTTCTCAAAAGCTCAATACAGAAATTGATTTTTATACACTCATTAGCTGCAAAACAATTCAGGATGTGGTGAATAAAGTAGAGCAGCAAATAAAATAGAAAAATTGAAATGTGCTTAAAAGCAGAGTCGAGATGTTTGCTTTTAAGCACATGGTGGGTTTTAGGGCAACTAGATTTGAGCTAAGGTTGCCTTAATTTTTTCACAGATACTTTGCACTGTTGCTGTCGGGAAGCGGTGGGCTTGATACGTAATGATCATGCTTAACTGATGTTGTCCATCAATCACATTTTCCATAATTTCAAAATGTAATCCGAACATCGATTCATCACGTTCTGGCAAGATCTGACGATAAGGAAGATCTTGTCCCTGAGGTGTTTTGAGCGCGCCGTTTAAAGCGTTATTTGAATGGATATGAATAAACACATCAAATAACAGTCCTTCATCGGCGCTCATTCCTAATGCATTTTGAATATGGTTGATTGGAATATCTGCATAGGCCATCGAGGTATTAATCATTGTGCTGATATTGTGGAGCAATGATTGGAATGAATCTGAAGGGCTAAACTGTGTGCGATGCGCAACCATGGTCGTAAAATAACCCACCGTATCAAAAAACTCAGGATCAGTTCGTCCAGAAGCAGAAGTACCAATCACAATATCTCTTAAATCGCCTTGTTGCTGTAACGCATTGGCGATAGCAGTATAGAGAACTGCGAAAATAGAAGAGCTGTGTTGTCTCGAAAATGCGAGGAGCTTTTCATACATTTCTGGTGCAAATTTAAGTTCGAGCCATTGGACTGGAGGTTTTTCCTTTTCAGCATTTAATTCATGTTCTGAAACAGGGAGACTTAGACCTTTGGTTGCTCCTGTTAGCAGGTTAGTCCAATAATTTAGATGGTCTTGGTTGATGCCTTGCTTTTGCTGGAGTAAAGAAAAATCAAGAATAGATTGGGCAGGTGCCTTCCAGTTTGGAGCTTGAGCATTTGAGCGAGCAAGATAAGCATGCGCAAGGTCAGCCATAATGGTATTTAAAGACCATTCATCAATTACCATGTGGTGAACTAAAAACGATAGAGTTTGGCGACCTTTAGCATTTCGAATTAAGCGAATTCTTAAGGGAAGTTCGCGAGTTAAATCAAATTTATATGAAGCTTCACTTGCAAGCGTTGCATCGTGACTTTCGGCACTGTTCCAAAACCATTTGAATTGTTTAACTTCAGACGTAGGAACAACCTGCTGATAGGTTTGACCATTGGCGCTATTAAAAATTGTGCGTAAACCTGCATGGCGCTCAACAATATCTGTAAAGGCTTGAAAGAAAATATCTTCATTAATTTCTTCAAGGAATTCTACGGCAAATGGCAAGTTATAAATTGGGCTAAAATCGAACGCAGAATAAGCTTGCCACAGGAAATCTTGAGCTAAAGTAAGCGGGGCTTTATCGACACTTTGTAAGGTGGATTTTTCAGTTTTTGCAGATTTAACGAAAGCATATTGGGCTAAATCAGCAGCAGATGGAGATTTAAAGAAATCATTAAATTGAATCTCAATTCCATGTTTATTAAGTAGATTTCCAATAATTCGTGTTGCTAATAGTGAATGGCCGCCAAAATCAAAAAAGTCATCATGTTGGCTCATTTCGGGTTCAGCGAGAGTATTTCGGAACTCTTCTAAAATAATTTCTGAAACATAAGTTTGGTTAGGTTGTTCTGGCGCTTTTGCGAAACTTGTATCTAGATGATGTGAGATATCAATTTCCGTCAGTACCAATGGCATATTATTGGGTGAATATTGTTGATAACGATTTTGTATGGCCTGAATGAAATCTGACTTTTGATAGCTTTCATCAAGAATAGGATGGAGCGCTAAAATAAGAAAATAGTCTTGTTCAGTTTCTACGAGACTTGTAAAAAAAGGGGGATGAAATTCTGCATTCCATGATTGCGCTTTTAAGGTAGCTACCTGCTCAAATACTTGTTCTGTATTGCTCTTTTTTAATTCTAGGCAAGCTGAATGATCATCAAATGGATATTTGTATAAATCGCCTTCGTCACTAAATTTATAACGGACATTTAAGTCAGGTGTATTTTTAATAATGTCTTGAATTGCTTTAATCAGCAGTTGAATATCTAAACCTTGATTAACTTTCCACAGATTAAAACGTCGATTAACTTGTTCAGGCTGCTGTAATTGCAACATCCAGATATGTTCTTCGTAATCAGTAACCGAAAGGAGAGAGGGCGATTTGGAAAATTGTTCCAACATAAATGAATCCTGGTTTATCAAATGGCTATTTTCATCAATTTTTATTTCGCAAATTTTTTACATTAGATTAAATTTCATATAATTCATAATGTTATAGATTTGCTTGTTTGCAAAAATTGACCTTTTTCTAATGAGTTGATGTCCACATGAACTGTACTGATGTAACAGTAGGGTTACATTTTACCTTTAAACATACTATAATTGATTCTCATTTACATCAAGATTATTATTTGCAAGAAGATGATGCCAATTGAGAATGACGAATTTTTAAAATAGAAAATAAATAATAAGTAATTGATTAATATTTATTTAATTCGAAATTGGTTCGGCAAAAATAATTTAAAGATGAAAAAAACGATCCTCAGAATAGGGCTGTGATTGTGACTATTCAAAAGGAACTTATTTTGTTGTCTCGATAAAATTGAGGAATTTTCATGAGAATATTCAATCATGAAAGGTTAATAAGCCCATCAAATCTTGAACAAATTTTCCCTCGCTTTGTTTGGATGGGACTAAATTTGCAATTTGTATCGGCTTTATTACGCTCAAGTGGGGCACGCCACTGATGCGATTCGGCTTATTTTTTATTTTTATCCTTTTATGTATTTGCTCGTTATTGCTCGGGGCTGAGCCAATACAGTGGTCTAACTTATTTTCTTTTTCTCATGAGAGTTGGCTCACTCTTACAGCCAGCCGTATCCCTCGTTTAATCACTATTGTGCTTACCGGTATCGGGTTGGCGGTATGTGGTGTCATCTTGCAGCATATTGTGCGTAACAAGTTTGTTGAACCGGAAACTTCGGGCGGTTTAGATGCTGCCAAACTGGGAATTTTAGTGTCGTTAACTTTAGTTCCGGTAACCAGCACGCTGAGTAAGATGATATTTGCGATCATTTTTTGTTTTATTGCCAGCTTAATTTATATCGCAATTATCCGTCGGATCCGTTTTAGAAATACGGTTTTAGTACCGGTTATTGGTTTGATGTACGGCAGTGTACTGAGTGCCTTAGCTGAGTTTTATGCCTATCGCTTTAATATTTTACAAAGTATGCAAGGGTGGCTTTTAGGAGATTTTTCAAAAATTGTCCAAGGTCACTATGAAGTTATTTACATTATTTTTCCGATTGTTGTCCTGACTTATCTTTTCGCACATCGCTTTACCGTGATTGGTATGGGTGAAGAGATGGCTTCTAGCTTAGGGCTCAGTTATGCAGCTATAGCCGCGATTGGTTTAATACTGGTTGCTATTACAGTTTCGACCACAGTAATTACGGTTGGTGCTATTCCTTTTGTCGGGCTCGTAGTTCCCAATTTGGTCGCACTGAAATACGGAGAAAACTTAGCTAAAACCTTGCCCATTGTGGCTTTAGGTGGGGCGTCTCTATTACTGATTTGCGACATTCTTGGTCGCTCGATTATTTATCCATTTGAAGTGCCAATCGGACTTACCGCAGGTGGTGTGGGGGGAATTATTTTCCTCATCCTCATTTTGAGGGAGTTCAGATAATGCGTATTACAAAGCTATGGATGATTTATCTGATTGTCATCTGCCTAGCAATAAGTTTTTTATTTTTAAACTCAGGACTAGATTTTGATTACGTCATTCCTAATCGACTTCTGCGTCTTGCCACGATTGTGATAGCCGGTATTTGTGTCGCTTTTTCCTCGATTGTTTTTCAGACACTGGTCGGTAATCGTATTTTGACCCCTTCCATTATGGGCTATGAAGCGATTTATCTCTTATGGCAAGTTTTGTTGTTGTTTTTTTGGGGAACGCATGGATTAAACCAGTTAGGGGTAAACGGTAATTTCTTTATCTCAATCGTTTTAATGCTGCTTTATTCGTGGGTAATCCATAAGTGGTTATTGCCATATGGCAGAAATGATGTCTTTCTCCTGTTGCTTTTAGGATTAGTCCTTACGATGGTCGTCGGGACGGTTACTCAATTTATTCAACTCAAAATTAACCCTGGTGAATTTTCTGTTTTCCAAGGCCTTAGCTATGCTTCGTTTAATCGCTCTCAACCAGAAACTTTATTTTATGCCAGCCTAGCCGTAGTCATTGTTCTATTCCTCGGTAGAAAAGCACTCCCTGTTCTGGATGTTCTCGTTTTAGGACGTGAGCAAGCCATTTCATTAGGCATTCATCATCACCGCTATGTCAGCTTCTATTTAGCCCTGATCGCTATTTTGGTTGCGGTATCTACCAGTCTGATTGGCCCGACAGTATTTATGGGCGTATTCATTGCCAATATTACTTATGCACTAGCAAGAAGTTATAAGCATAAATTAACGCTGCCCATGGGTTGTGCCATCACGATTGCCATATTTATTGCTGCTCAAATTTTAGTTGAGCACGTTTTTAATTACAAAACGACCGTCAGCATTTTGGTCAATCTCGTATGTGGCATTTATTTCCTTGCGCTGACGGTTCGTACCCGAGGTGTTGCATGATTCATGTCAAGAATATCAATAAGTCATATGGAAATAAGCCAGTACTGACTGACGTAAATGTTGAATTTCCTACAGGTCAGGTGACGTCACTCATTGGTCCAAATGGAGCTGGAAAATCGACTTTGCTCATGATGATGGCACGTTTAATTGAACCAGATAAAGGCGAGATTTTTCTTAATCATCAAAATATTGCGGATATTAAAACCGCTGTTTACGCCAAGCATGTCGCGACTTTACGGCAAGCACCTGGCTTTAATTTGCGCTTAACCGTCGAAGAGCTGGTGTCATTTGGACGCTTTCCCTATAGCCGTGGTGTTTTAACCGAGCAAGATCGTCAGGTGGTTGATGAGGCGATTGAGTTTCTTTCTTTAGAACCACTGCGCAAATCTTACATAGATGAAATTAGTGGTGGTCAAAGGCAAATGGCCTTTTTGGCGATGACGATCGCACAGCAAACAGACGTACTTTTGTTAGATGAACCCTTAAATAACCTTGATATGAAACATGCCGTTCAAATTATGCGCGCACTCAGGCGCTTATGTGATGAACAAGGGCGCACTGTGATTTTAGTTATTCATGACATCAATTTTGCCACGAATTATTCGGATCATATTGTCGCGCTGAAGAACGGCAAGCTTCATTTCAGTGGGTTAACCGAACAAGTGATTACAGAGGCGCAATTAAATGATCTGTACGAGCTTGATTTTGAAATTACATACAGTGAGCGTGGCTGTATGTGTAATTACTTCAACTCATCTGGAGCTTGAATACATATGAACTGGAAGAAAAAGTATGGGGGAGTAGCCCTCATCATAGCGGCAGCTGTCACTCTACAAGCATGTGATCAAAAAGTTGCAGATACCACTCAAGCTTCTCAGAAGCTAGCAGAACCGATTACGGTGAAACATGCGCTTGGGACTACGGTGATAGATCATTTACCGCAACGCGTTGCCGTACTTGATATGAATGAAGCTGACTTTTTAGATCAACTGAATGTCCCGATTATGGGAATGCCAAAAGATTATGTTCCACACTTTTTGGAAAAATATAAAAAAGATGCGCAAATTCAGGATTTGGGTGCAATTGTACAGCCCAATATGGAACGGATATATACATTAAAGCCAGACCTGATTTTGATGACGCCATTACACGTTAATCAGTATCAGGAACTGTCAAAAATTGCCCCGACCATTCACTACGATATTAACTTCAACAATAGTGAGAGTAATCATATTGGTCTGGTTAAAGACCATATGATGACCTTAGGAAAAATATTTAATAAAGAAGATTTAGCCCGCCAGAAAGTTTCTGAACTCGATGAACAGGTGAAGCAAGTACAAGCCGTAACGACCAATCGCCCAGAAAGAGCGTTAGTCGTTCTTCATAACAATGGGGCATTTAGTAATTTTGGTATTCAGTCACGCTATGGCTTTATTTTTAATGCTTTTGGGGTAAAGCCTGCAAGTGGTGTGATGGATACAAGTCTACATGGGCAACCTATTTCGAGTGAATTCATCAAAAAAGCGGACCCAGATATTCTCTATATCGTGGACCGAACTGCTGTGATGGAACATCGCTCAAACATTAATGCTGCCAGTGTTGAAAATCCATTATTACGTCAAACCAAAGCGTGGAAAAACGGTCGTGTCATTTTTGTCGATGCCGATGCGTGGTACACCACGGCTGCAAGCCCAACCTCACTCAAAATAGTGATGGAAGACGTGAAAAAAGGCTATCAATAAATTTTTACGCACATCACTTAATCAAATTTTACAGCATAAATTTTCACTATTTTGCTATGAATTTTAAGCAGATAGTCAATAAAAAATGAAACACAACATTAAAGGTCTTTCAATGAACAACGTTAGCGATAACCGTAATTTTAAAAGTGGGAATGATCAAAGAATTAATCAGCGTTCTTTTGTATTAAATGGTATTGCATCTGCACAAATGGCCCTTCGATTAGGCTATGCATTAGGCACTGTATTTGTACTATGTGCATCAAATACCTATGCTGCTGTTATTGATAATTCAACAAAAACTCTAGAACAACAACAAGCTGCTCAAACAAATGTAGCAGCTTTACCAGCAATTACCGTAAAAGCTGAACAAGATGATACTTATGCGGGAGGGCAGGTTTCGTCGAAAAGCTCAGTTGGCTTTTTAGGTAATAAAACCGTTATGGAAACCCCGTTTAATACCATTGCGTATACGGATACATATATCGCCGATAAACAGGCAAAAGATATAACAAGTGTGATTGCGAAAACAGATCCATCCGTGTTCACCAATGCGGCAAGTGGTGGCTGGAGTGAAAACTATTATATTCGTGGCTTTGAGTCGAGCCCGAGTGATATGTCTATGAATGGATTGTTTGGTATAACCCCTTATTATCGAACTTCACCTGAAATGTTTGAAAAAATAAATGTACTTAAAGGTCCTTCTGCATTACTCAATGGAATGCCGCCAACAGGTTCCATTGGTGGGACAGTTGACCTCACTACCAAACGTGCAACGGATGAACCATTAACACGTTTGACTACGACATATATGTCTGACTCTCAGTTTGGTGGGCATTTAGATCTTGGGCGACGATTTGGTGCTGACAAAGAATTCGGTGTGCGAGCAAATGCGGTATATCGGGATGGCTCTGGACCAGTAGAAAAACAGGATTTGAAAACTGAGTTATTTTCATTAGGAATGGATTGGCATGGTGATCGTGCACGTGTTTCGACAGATCTTTACACATCTAAAGATCGAGTGGATGGCGTAACACGAGGCATCAACCTCGGAAAAAATATAGCGATTCCGAAACCACCTAAACCTGAGACTTTACTCAATCCAGATTGGTCTTTTGTGGACATTAAAGACAAGGGCGCCATGATACGCGGTGAATATGATCTGACCAATAACGTGATGGGGTACGCAACCTATGGACAAAGTAAAACAGAATATAAATATAATGGTGCGATGTCAGCAACAGTTTTAGATAACAATGGAACCCTCCAAACAAATATTGGTCAACTGGCATTTAATGTTGAAAAAAAGTCGGCAGATGTAGGGCTGAAAGGAAAATTTAATACCGGAGCAGTAGGACATCAATGGGTAGTCAATGCGACATATTACAAACATAATCAAGATGATTATGGGGTAAGAAATGTGGCAGGAGCTGAATGGACGACTAATCTTTATGATCCAATTTGGGGGAAAGCTGTCCCTTTTAATGCACCCCTAATATCTAATTCTGAATTGCAATTAAATAGTTACGGTTTGGCAGATACCCTATCTTTTATTGAAGATCGCTTACAGTTAACTTTAGGTGTGCGTTATCAAGAGGTAGAAAGTAGTAATTTATTTGTACCGACATCGACTTTGACTAAATATAAAAAGAATGCAACGACACCAGGCGCCGCAATTCTATTTAAAGCGACAGATAAAGTTTCGATTTATGCAAACTATATCGAGGGCTTAACCAAAGGTGATGCCGCCCCCCTTACTGCGGCAAACTATCCAACAATATTTGCACCTTACAAAACAAAGCAAACAGAATTTGGGGTGAAGTTTGATCAAGGTACATTTGCGCATACCTTGTCATTGTTTGAAATCAAAAAACCAAGTGCTTACACTGATTTAGTAACTAATATATATACGTCTGGGGGAGAGCAACGTAATCGAGGGATTGAATGGAGTTTCTTTGGCTCACCAATTGAAAATGTACGTTTGATGGGCGGTGCATCTTATATTGAACCTGAAGTGACTAAAACAGCCATCCAAAGCAATGAAGGAAATATGGCCGTAGGTGTCCCTAAAACACAAGGGAAATTAGGTGTTGAATGGGATAGTGAAGTTGCACAAGGCGTTTTAACTTTATCTAGCAATGCAACCGCAGTTTCGAAACAGTATATCGATCAAGAAAATACATTGCATATTCCTGGTCGTACGCTGATCGATGTCGGTGCACGATATAAAACTTCAATCTCAAATCATCCTATTACTTTTAGAGCAGACATCAATAACTTGACGAATAAAGCCTATTGGGGAATGCCTAAACTATCGAATTTGGCTTTAGGTGCACCAAGAACATATATGCTATCTGTATCATATGACTTTTAATTTGTTGTAATCTTCAACCGAATAAAAAACCCGCAATCGCGGGTTTTTTATGATATTCATATTTTATTCTGGTAAACCATAGTGCTGGAAAGAAGACTGTTTAGGAATTCGATAAGCATTACGCCCCAGTAATTGATTAATAATCACTGAGTTTCGGGTTGCTCCGATCCCTAAGTCTGGAGAACCTACACCTTGCTGAAAAATCTCGGCATTTTGAATGAAAATTCGACCTTGTCCCTTATCACAACGTAGAGCAGTAAAGTCTTCTTGAACAATACAATCATTTTTATCATCAACCGCTAAAATAGAACCTTTCATATTTTGGAACCATTCAGGCCAATCATGAACATAGCCTGTAGCTGCGACAAGGGCATCAGTTTCTAATTCGCAACGTTGATCGAGTTGGGTGTGCAAACAGGTTAAACGCAGAGAACCCGATTCAAGTTGTTCAACCGATTCAACTTCACAGCTTGTGTATAGGCTTAAACCGGATTTCTCACCGCCCACTGAACGTTCATAAAGCACATCATATATATCGCCAATGGTTGAGAAGCTAATTCCTTTATAGATCAGGCCCTGACTAGCAGCAATATCACGACGTTTATCTCTAGGCAGGCTTTGGAAATATTGCATATATGCAGGGGTAAAGCACTCTTGTCCAAGTTTAGAATATTCCATTGGGTGAAAGCCGGCAGAACGTGTGATCCAACGAATAGATGCACCTGCTTTTACTTGTTCTGGTGTAAGTGAATTAAATAAAGCAAGTACACATTCTGCTGCACTCTGGCCCGAGCCAATAACCGTGACCTGTTTACACTGTTTGAGTTGTTCCTGAATTTTTGCAAACTCCGCAGAATGTTTTACTAAAGGGTGCTTGCATGTTTCTAGCCATGTAGGAATTCGAGGTTTAGTCCCAATACCAATTGCCAGATTTTGGCTTATATATTTTTGTTTTTCACCCGAGGCTGATTCACTTTCTATAATAAATTTATCGAGTTTGGCGTCATATTCAACATGGCTTACGTTTTCTCCAAATCGACAATCAGGTAATTGTTTTGAAGCCCAACGGCAATAATGGTCGTATTCACGGCGTGGAATTAAAAAACTATCGTAATAATAAAACTGATGTAAGCGATCATGTTGATGTAAATAATTAATATAGCCTAAGGGATGGCAAGGATTGGCCATAGTAACCAAGTCGGCAAAGAAAGGGACTTGTAATGTCGTGCCTTGCAATAGTAATCCTTCATGCCATCGAAATTCTGGTTTGCGTTCTAAAAATACACTTTTGATTTCGGGATGATGAGACAAAAGAGCAGCTAAACCTAAGTTGAATGGCCCAATACCAATTCCGGTAATATCTATTTTTTTCATGTTTATACTTTATCTGTTTCCAAAATGATGAAAGTTCAAAATACGAATTAATGTGCTGTTAGTAGTTTCTCTACATCAGCAATATTGCGACATTGAATAAGTTGAACAGGTGAGAGCTGAATCGCGTATGTTTCATTGATACGTTTTGAAACGACTTTTAAATGATGTGGACGCAGCCCGAGATGAGTAAAATGAGTTGAGCTGTCCACTTGCTTATTTGGTGTGTGGCCTATCACTTCTAAATAAATATCGAGTAGTTGATTTTGCTGTTTAGCATTATTTTCAAGGGGTATAGATGAGTGGTCAGACTCATTATTCTTAAAATATAGTCGTTTATTTTGAAGCTCACTGAAAAAATTACTGAGATCAAAACTGAATATTTCTGAACCAATAATTTGCTTGATTGCCAATTGTAGTGCATCCAAGAAATCGTCAATCATGTGGGGAGGAAATGCTTCTTGAGCATAATCAATATCGAAAATTAAAGCGCCGTCATTTCTTGTGCTAAAGCGAATATCAATTGCAACTTGAGGGGTTTGGGTCAGTCCATCTTGTTGCTGAATAGGATGAGATTCAGATAATACAGGCCATGACAAACCATTTGTAATTACAATCGGTAATACTGGAGCAGTGCCAACTTTTTCAAATAATAGTCGAGCGAGATCAACGCCTGAAAATGAAAGATGCTGTAAACCCTCTAAAACTTCCGTCTGCAAACGGTTTGCTTGTTCAGCAAATTGATCTGAAGTTTTCCACTCAACAGCAATAAACGTAGAGCTATTGGAAAATGGTCCAGCATAGAGGGGAAGTGTAGGAACAGCAACACATAGAGATTTGTCAGTGTTCCAATGAGATAGCACTTCCAAAATAATCGCCATGATGATTGAGTTTTTAAACAGTGAATGTTTTGCGCCAATTTTAGACATCTGTTTAAATTTGGCTTTTTCTATAACTAGACTGTTACGTTGGTAACGAGAAGTCGGTAGATTCTGTAAGGGTGTTTTCCACGGAAGCGCAGGAATGTTAGATAATTTAGAAAATTTTCTTTCCCAGTAAGTCATATCTGCTTGATGAACAGATACGCTATTTTCAGCTTCATTTTCTTCTATTTGCGTTTGGATATCATGTTGTTGTCCATCGAATAGCTCTAACATAAGTGAAGCTATAGATCGGCCATCTAAAATTAATGCATCAAAGCGGACAAAAATCGTTAGTAGATTATTTTTTAATAAAAAGACGGTGATATTCCAAGGCGACTGATTTAAATCAAATAGCTCATGCGTATAACTATTTTTATAGGACTCGATGTGGTGAGATGCACGTTCAGGTTCCCATGTAGTTAGGTCTATTTCTTTTAAATTGACACTCACTTGATCGCTTACATATTGCATTAACCTATTTTTATCAATATAGGTTCTTAAGCTGTCATGCCGCCGTACCATTTCTGTCAAACGTTGTCTTAATAAAACAATATCTATTGTGCCGTGATATTGCCTAAACTCTTGCATGGCAACACCACCTAAAGGAAGGGCTTGAGTTCGGCCTAATAGGTAGGCTTGCTGTAACGCGTTTAATGATTTTTGGGATGTACGATCTGATGGAGTATTTTGGGCTGGGCTTATAATTTGTGTATTAAGTTGTTCAGGGTGCGCTGCAAGATTTTTAAGTAAATGAATGAAAGATTTAAATAAATTCGTGATCCATTCTTTGGGTAGAGCATCTAAACGGATGTCCCAGTTAACTAAAATACCGTCATCTACATGAGCAACTTGTGCATCAAGTGCAACTTGTGGCCCTTGTGAAATGACCCAATTCATTGAGCCAAAAACACGGCGGACACGTTCGGAAAGTAAATTATCATTTTCTAAATCAAGTGCCGCTGTAAATACCACGGGAGCAATCTGTGCACTACCATGATAACGGGATAGGTCACGTAGAACATTAACACCCGAATAATGTGAATGCTCTAATAACTCAAGCATTTGATTTGCTATTTGTTTGCAGAATACGGATAAGGTAGTTGTCTCTTTCATATCGACATTTAGAATGACTAAATTAGCAAAATCGCCAATAGTGCCTTCGACATTTTTTAAAACCGGTTCGCGCCAAAAAGTAGGAATATTCAATCGGAAGCTGTGATCTTTGGTTGCATGACCAAGCGTATAGGCAAATAAACCTAATATCAGGTTAGTCACAGTAATGTGTTGTTCTCTAGCAAGTTGCTGTAATGCTTTTCGTTCTTCCGGCGATAACCACGTACTTAAACGATCACTTTTTGCTGTTTTGAATTCTTGATTAATGAAAGGTAGAGACGGAGCAGGGCTAATATGAGGCAGACGTTGTTTCCACCATAAGCGGTCTCGTTGGTTTAATTTTTTTAGGTCAGGGTCTGTCCGTATTTTTTGATACCAGTCAAAAAAATTAGGCGGATGGGAGAATGATATTTCTGGGTCTTCATAAAACAAAGAAAGATCTTCCATTAAGTTCAAAAAACTGGACGGATCTATAGCAATCATGTCCGTATCTACATGAAAACGGAAAATATTATTTTTAAGAACACTTACAGAAAATCTTGCAGTTTGACCCTGACTTAAATCAAGTTTTTGATGGGTCCATTGCTCACGTTTTTGCATGAGCATTTGCTCAATTTGATGATCGCTAAGCTTTGAAAAATCATCGACTTCTAATATCTGTTGAGCCTTCTCAGACATGATGTTTGCGATGCCATCGGCGCTCAAACTTAATCTCAAAATAGTGTGTTCTTTATAAAGTCGTTGAAGTGCTAAATGTAATTTTTGTAGATCAATAAATTGACCGTCAAATTCTGCATAGAGGTGGGCAGCAACCCCACCTAAAGTTGCGTTGCCAGAGCGACCAAACCAGCAGGCTGCTTGCATCGAAGTTAATTCACACATTGAACGATAACTCGGTTGACAAATTAATCTTGTTTCAGCATCATACAAACAAATGAAAATGATTACCAGTTGCATTTGTTAATCATTTCCAATTTTGCTGTGAATATATAGCTTGTCCGTCTTAAGAATTTTCTTTTGTCGGTATTCAAATTAAATATTTATGCCGATATGTAAGAAAATTTACGAAGAATCAATAGCTTGATAACCATTAAATTAAATTGAATATTTAGAATGTCATGAAAAAACAGTTGATTGAGTTTGTTCGCTGGTCTCCAGAGAGAGCGCAACACTATCGAAATAAAGGTTATTGGATTGACCAACCTTTGACGCGCATTTTAACGGTAGGGGTTCAATTGCACCCGCATTCGCCGGCAATTATTTGTGGTGAGCGTCAGTTGAGTTATATCGAGCTGGACCGGCTATCAACAAATTTAGCTTCTCGACTAGCTGAAAAAGGCTTGGGCAAGGGTGATACAGCTTTAGTACAGCTTCCCAATGTTGCAGAGTTTTATATTGTCTTTTTTGCCTTGCTTAAGGCAGGCGTGGTTGTGCTCAATGCACTATATAGCCATCGCCAATATGAACTAAATGCCTTTATTAAACAGATTCAACCTAAGCTTTTAATTGGTTCGCGTCAGCATGAAGTCTTTAGCAATAATCAGTTCATTGACTCACTTCATGATGTAAATTTAAGTCCTGAAATTATTTTGATGCTCAATCATCAAGCTAACGATTTCGGACTATTAGACTGGATTGAAACACCAGCAGAGACCTATGTTGATTTTTCATCTACACCTGCTGATGAAGTTGCTTTCTTTCAGTTGTCAGGTGGAAGTACGGGAACACCAAAACTTATTCCACGCACGCATAATGACTATGACTATAGTGTGCGGGCCAGTGCCGAGATTTGCGGTTTAAACTCAAATACCCGGTTATTGTGTGCTCTGCCAGCTCCGCATAATTTTATGTTGAGTTCACCCGGTGCATTAGGTGTTTTACATGCAGGTGGATGTGTTGTGATGGCACCAAATCCTGAACCGCTCAATTGTTTTTCTATTATTCAAAGACATCAAGTCAATATGGCATCTTTAGTGCCGAGTGCTGTCATTATGTGGCTAGAAAAAGCAGCTCAATATAAAGATCAAATCCAGTCTTTAAAGTTGCTTCAAGTGGGGGGAGCAAGTTTTCCTGAATCTTTAGCCCGTCAAGTTCCTGAAGTCCTCAATTGTAAATTACAACAAGTATTTGGAATGGCCGAAGGCTTGGTCAATTACACCAGACTCGATGACTCCGATGAGCAAATCTTTACGACCCAAGGGCGTCCTATCAGTTCTGATGATGAAATCAAAATTGTGGATGAACAGTATAAAGAGGTTCCAGAAGGTGAAATAGGAATGCTTGCGACCCGGGGGCCTTATACCTTCTGTGGTTATTACCAAAGCCCTGAACATAATTCACAGGTCTTTGATGAGGACAACTATTACTATTCAGGCGATCTCGTGCAGCGTACTTCGGATGGTAATTTACGTGTAGTAGGAAGAATTAAAGATCAGATTAACCGTGGTGGTGAAAAGATTGCTTCGGAAGAAATAGAAAAACTTATTCTTTTGCATCCAGAAGTTATGCACGCAGCTTTGGTCGCAATTGTTGATGAACAATTCGGTGAAAAAAGTTGTGCCTTTATTGTTTCTCGGAATCCCGAACTTAAAGCTGTTGTGCTCAGACGCCATCTCATGGAGTTAGGTATTGCACAATACAAACTTCCAGACCAGATCAAATTAATCGAAAGTTTGCCACTGACTGCAGTCGGTAAGGTGGACAAAAAACAACTTCGCAGCATTTTAAATACATCTACAACATCTTAATAAATATTGAGCAGCATATGGCTATTTCAAAAATTTCCACTTATCTCATGCCCAAACGAGAGAGTTATCCAAATAATAAAACAGACTGGCAGTTAGATCCTTCTCGAGCAGTTTTATTAATTCATGATATGCAGCGTTACTTTTTAAATTTTTACGATGCTGAAAGTGAATTAATTAAAACAGTTGTTAATCATTTAGTTCAACTAAGAACTTGGGCACATCAGAACAATGTTCCTGTTGTCTATACCGCACAGCCTTATGAACAACCAGCGGCAGATCGAGCATTACTGAATGCGATGTGGGGACCGGGTTTGCCAGCCTCAACAATCGATCAGCAAAAAATTATTGATCAACTTTCTCCTGCTGAACATGACATTGTCTTAACGAAATGGCGTTATAGCGCGTTTAAACGTTCGGATTTGCTTGAAAGAATGCAAAGCTGGAATCGTGATCAGCTCATTATTGGTGGTGTTTATGCCCATATCGGTTGTATGGTTACGGCAATTGAAGCCTTTATGAGTGACATACAACCCTTTTTGGTTGGCGATGCAGTTGCCGATTTTTCAGAAGAAGAACATCGCTTAGCTTTGAAATATGTATCTTCACGTTGTGGTCAAGTCACTGATACCGAATCTGTAGTGGGGCAGGTGGCAACAGGCATTACACGACCTTGGCTAGAGCAAAAGGTCCAGCAGCTTATTGAAGAAGAAGAATTAGACCCCGAAGAAAACCTGATTCTTTATGGATTGGACTCATTACGAATTATGCAGTTTTCTTCGGAACTCAAAGCACAGGGAATCAATATTAGTTTTGAAGAATTAGGACGCACACCCACTTTATCAAATTGGTGGTCATTGGTTGATGCACGGCAAAGGATTGCAGGGTAGAGGGTTGCCATCATAAGGCATACGACAAATCCTGGTCGCTAAATTTATACATAAAATTTATATCTTTGATAGCGACTCCTTAGACGACTTGTAATCGTCATATTAACGGAGCAAAAAATGATTTTATCGCCTGCTGATCAAGAGAGAATTGAGACATTCTGGAATTACTGTTTAAAACATCAATACTTCAATATTGGGTATCCTGAATCTGCAGATTTTGATTATTCCGCTTTATTTCGTTTTTTCAAATTCTCTATTAATAATTGTGGTGATTGGAAAGACTATAGCAATTACGCATTGAATTCTTTTGATTTTGAAAAAGATGTGATGGCGTATTTTGCTGAAATTTTTCAAATTCCCTTTGAAGAAAGCTGGGGATACGTAACTAATGGTGGCACAGAAGGTAATATGTTTGGCTGCTATCTGGCGCGTGAGCTATTTCCTGATTCCACATTATATTACTCAAAAGATACGCATTATTCGGTTGGAAAAATCGCCAAATTATTGCAGATGAAATCTTGTGTGATCGAATCATTGGATAATGGTGAAATCGACTATGATGATTTAATCGATAAAATAAAAACCAATAAAGAAAGTCACCCCATTATTTTTGCAAATATTGGTACGACCATGACCGGTGCAATTGATGATATTGAAATGATTCAAGAGCGCTTAGCGCAAATTGGAATCATGCGCCGAGATTATTATATTCATGCCGACGCTGCCTTGAGTGGCATGATTTTACCTTTTGTCGATTATCCTCAGGCATTT
Source organism: Acinetobacter sp. 1542444 (assembly GCF_000581835.1). Classification (NCBI taxonomy): domain Bacteria; kingdom Pseudomonadati; phylum Pseudomonadota; class Gammaproteobacteria; order Moraxellales; family Moraxellaceae; genus Acinetobacter; species Acinetobacter sp. 1542444. Next base: position 310,569 of record NZ_JEYA01000003.1, read on the forward strand.
TCCTTTGCTCATGGCATCGACTCGATTTGTGTGTCTGGTCATAAAATGATTGGCTCACCGATTCCGTGTGGCATTGTTGTGGCCAAACGCCAAAATGTAGAGCGTATATCAGTAGATGTTGACTATATCTCTACACGTGATCAAACCATTAGTGGTTCTCGCAATGGCCATACTGTCTTGTTGATGTGGGCAGCAATACGTAGCCAAACTAATTTACAAAGACGACAGAGAATTCAACATTGCCTAAAAATGGCCCAGTACGCAGTTGATCGCTTTCAGGCAGAGGGCATTCCTGCTTGGCGGAATCCGAATTCAATCACTGTGGTATTTCCGTGTCCTTCAGAGCACATCTGGAAAAAGCATTATCTGGCAACCTCGGGAAATATGGCTCATTTAATTACTACGGCACATCACCGAGATACACGTCAGATTGATAGCTTAATTGACGACGTTATTTTTGATTTACAAGGTGCCTCTAAACGTACAGTTGGTTTTTAGTCATATCAATCAAGATGATTTAGACAAATCCATATTAATTTTTACAGTCTAGAAAATGATCTAAAAATATTTGGATAGGGTGGTTAGGAAGTTTTTGATGCAATTAAAGTTTTTAAAAAAATACTTTTTATATGATTTTCTTATTCATGCTTTTTTAAAGCCGAAAAAGGCAATTCTTGCTGGTCAACTGAAGCGAGATTTCATTTTAAGTACCGCTTTTTTTATGAATATAAAGAGAGATAAGCATGTCTGATTTAAAGTTATCTCATCTGATGACAGACTCTTCCTTGGCACCTGCACTCAAGCCAGCATTTCCTAAATTATTTGCAGGAACGCTTGCTGCCGTATTTTCTGGCTTAGCCATTTTAACTGCCCTGTGGGGCATGATTCAGTTGATTGGTTATTTATCTTCTTATTGGGTGATCTTTTCAGCGGTTTTTTGGATAGTCGGGGCGGCATTGGCAGCACTGGCTTCATGGTTAGTGCATGATGCAGAGGCTGGATTTTCGGCACGATTACGTCGTCAAATTGCTCATCATTTAATTCGGTTACCGACCACAACCCTATCAAAGCAGGGTGACCAAAGCTTAAAACGACTGGTTTCAGACGATATCGCAACCTTACACCATATGGTGGCGCATTTACCGTCGGAAATTGCGATTTTTGCTGTAATCCCTTTAGTTTCCATTGTCTTATTAGTTGTGTTGGTTGGCCCGATGGCCCTTTGGGTATTATTACCTGGGGCAATTGCTTCACTTTATTATTTAATTATTGTCCCCCATGTATCAAAACGGGATGGTGCTGCGCGTATGCAGGTCATGTTAGATATTATTGGTTCTGCTGATGATTATGCGCGCGGCATTCGTGATAACCGAATATATGGGCAACAATCTGGCGCTTTAAAAGCCTATACTCAATCAGCACAAAATTTCACTCAAAATATGGTGTCTTGGGTGAGTAAAGTCGCAACCCTTGCTGCTGTTGCCACTGCATTGCTACAAGCTGTTGCAACCTTTGCCATAGCCTATTTTGTAGCTTATCAATACGACAGCATGACCTTGGCTGCAACACTTTTCTTTAGTTTGGCCATCGTGACACCTTCGCTACGTTTAGGGCATGGTCTTGATTATGTCGCTGCTGGGCGGGCTGCAGCTAGTCGTTTATCTGCATTCTTAAAAGAGCCAGTACTTTCATCGGGCAATCTACAACAGATTGAGCAAGATGTAACACTTGAAATAGTTAATGCAAGCTTTGCAATCGAAAATCAAAAAGTATTGGATCGATTAAGTTATGCATTTCCAAAAAACTCAATGACTGCAATTACGGGACCGAGTGGAGTTGGAAAAACAACCTTACTACGAGCACTTGCTGGGTTCGCTGTATTGCAAGAAGGTGTCGTTCAATTAGCAAAAACAGATATTTTGCAATTACATGAAAAGCTAAGATATGAAAAGGTTTTGTTTATTCCACAAGGTGGAGATGTATTACCGACCACAGTAAGAGAAAACTTGTCCTTATCTGCTGTTAATGCAAATGATGAACAACTTGAGCAAGCATTACTCAAGGCCCAATTAAAAGTAGATTTAAATGCAGATGCAACTTTACTTTCAGGCGGTGAAAAACAACGCATAGGAATAGCGCGTGCATTTTTATCCTCAGCTCCTATTATTTTATTAGACGAGCCAACGAGCGCACTCGACCAGACCAATTCGACAAAAATAATATTGGAGTTAAGCCACTTAGCTAAAAACCAGAATAAAACCATCGTCATGGTCACTCATGATCTTGCCTTAGCTGCTCATGCCGACAACAGGTTAGTGCTTAACGGCCCAACTGACTCAGGGAAATCTTTATGAATACTCCTGCTAAATTAAATAAAGATCAGATTTTTTCGATGCTTCCTCGTGCGGCCAAACAAAAATTAATTATTGTTGGTATCGGATGGATCATTGTTGCAGCAATTGAAGCAATCGCATATACCGTATTGGCATTTGCAATTGTCAATCAATGGTCTCCAAGTTGGGTTCTCATCAGTGCAATTGCAGCAATATTAGTGACAGTTATAGTCACTCGTGCTGGCTTCCTCACGGGTGTCCGTTTAGCAGGGGACCTATTTGCTGAGTTAGGCAAATCTTTAGCTCGTGCTAAGCTCTCTTGGTTTACCAATGAACAGCGTGCTCAGATTAAGACAATTGCTGGACAGGGAATTCCTGGGTTTATGAGTATTCCTGCTCATCAATTGCAAACCTTTTTACATGCGCCTTTTATGCCTTTGTTTTTAACAATAGGAATAGGCATGCTTGCCGGAGCAGGCGTAACATTTGTCGCTTTAAGCTTACTTTTACTCTCTTTATTTGCCCAATTCCTAGTACAACGTGCACTCATGCATATTGATAAAAAACGTAATACTGCCGATTTAGCTGCTTCACAAGCAACGTTGGAATTGGTTGATCATGTTGAGTTATTACGCACAGCCGCGGGACCAGAACGTGCGGTCCAAAGGCTAGAACATCGTTGGGAAGAGCAAGAAGAGACATTAGTACGGATTAATCGTGCTGCTGCATTTGCAAGTTTTGTTGCAACCTTGGCAAGTGTTTTACCGATTGCTGGGATGGCAACTTATCTGGTACTTGCTGGTGTCAATCATGCTGCTTTGGTGTTGGCATTACTCGTCTTAATTGGACGTGCAGCAGCGCCATTAGGTGAACTTGCTACCGCAGGGTTACATATCAATGATTTGTTTGCTGCACTGCGCAACTTTAATCAGATCACCCATCCACCTGAGTTGCCTGAGCCATTACACCCTCAAATTCCTACTGGCCATCATATTTCGGTACAAGGCGTTAGCTATGCGCCAGCACTTGAAAATATGACTCTCGACATCGCATTGGGGAGCAGAGTATGGGTTACCGGACCAAGCGGTAGTGGTAAGAGCACTTTACTTGAATTGCTTACACGGTTTGATGATCCACAAAGAGGAAAAATTATCCTTGGTGGCATAGCTCTTGATCAAATGAAATATGAAGATTTGGTCTCGAATATTGCTTATGTCACACAAGAACCTATTTTGTTCACAGGAACACTGGCTGAAAATATCCGTTTAGGAAAACCTGATGCAACTGATGATGAAATAGAAAAGGCTGCAAGAGATGCCGCATTAGGGGCAATGATTGACCGCAGTTCAGAAGGAATTAACCAATCGGTTGGTAAACAAGGCACCGCATTGTCGGGTGGTGAACGTCAGCGAGTCGCAATTGCGCGAGCATTACTCAAAAAAGCGCCGATTTTAATACTTGATGAAGCCACTTCTGCCTTGGATGAAGAGACTGAGCAGGAAATCGTTACAACGATACGTGCCCTTTCTTCTACGGTTATTTTTGTCACACATCGTGATTCAGCCATTTGGCAACCGACTCAAACTATCAATTTAGCTTCAACTTCTGTTTAAAAAAAATAGCGCAGAAACCTGATTTAAGCATTTTTTATAAAAGAAAAATGCTTAATATTTGGAGAATTCTTAAATGAATAAACCTCAATATAATATGTTCTGTTTACCGCCTGCGGGGAGTAGCGCGAGTATTTATCATCCATGGAAAAAGCAGGTCTCTGACAATATTCGTATTATTCCTATTGAATATTCGGGTCATGGTATAAAAATAAATGAACCATTGATGGATGATCCTAATCTATTGGCTATGCAAATTGCCAATGAAATACAAGCTTACTCAGACACACCGTTCATTTTATTTGGACATAGTGTGGGAGGTGGCTTGATTTGGAAAGTACTCAATTATTTGAATGAAAAACCCATAATTGATCAGTTGAGATTAATCGTTATAAGTAGCCGACCTGAGCATCACTATATTCAACATATGCGGTACAAGCATGAGCTAACTGATGAAAAAATTATTGATGAATTAAAACGATACAATAATTTTCCTGACGAAATTTTAAATAATCAGGATGCACTCACATTCTTTCTCAAAATCATTCGTAATGACTTCTATCTTAGTGATCAATTGCTTAGCGAGAACATACACAAGACTGAGGTTCCGATCATTGCATTTTATGGCAAACAGGACCCTGATATTCCTAACAAAAGAATGATGGATGCATGGCAACAACACACAGAAAATTGGTTAGGAAGTATTGAGTTTGAAGGGGACCATTTCTACTTTCTCAATCCCGAGACCCGAATAAAGATGCTTGAAAACATTGCTGCCATCGTTGAAACATTGACCGTGAATATTGAATAAAGTGCAGGCTATGAATACGGAGAAGCCAGTAAATAGAGGGGCTAATTCATGTCTGGATGAAATAAATATTCAATATGAAAAGCTAACAGCTTTCGGGATAGATATACATAAGGTCCAGCTCAGCCAAATCAAAGAAATACCTCAGCTTGATCATATCTATCAGGAGCTGAATATATTTCTTCCACCGAATATAAAAAGCTCACGCTTCATTCGTCAATTAGAGTTCTTGACGGGGCGCTTAGCAGCAAAATATGCATTACAAAGCCTCAATTTACAAGATTCTATTGTCTATCAAGGTAGACATGGGGAACCCCTATGGCCCGAAGGAGTGATGGGGGGGATTAGTCATGTTGGATCAAAAAAATCATGTTATGCCATCGCATATGCTAGAAATAACACGCTTAAAGAAAAAATATTTGGAATCGATATAGAGTCTCAAAAACATCATATTTTTTTTCAAAAGAAAGATGAATTTTATGATGTTTTTCTCAATAAAAACGAGCAAGAAGAAATTGAAAAGCTACTAAAAGATCAAGCATATTTATATTTGATAATATTCTCCGCTAAAGAAAGTATCATTAAGGCATTTTATTTAAAATATAAGCAAATTATTGATTTTAAGAATATAAAATTTAAAGCGCTAGATGGCGCGTTTCTTTATTTTTACCTTAGACAAGAAAGTTTAATTGAGATAACTCTAGAGGTTAAAGTTTATTTTTTTCATACAAATAACGAGATAATTACAATTTCTTGCATTGAAAACTAAATTTGTTATTGATAATAATAATCATTTGCATTAATGTGTGTTTCAGTATTTTTATATCCATATATTTAAAAAGAAGTACTACAGAATTTGCTTGAAAAAAAATCAATGTGAGAGGTGATATACAGATGATGCAGACTCAAATATCAGTAGAGCAAAATTTAGATCATATCGGTCAAAAGAAATTTTCATGTTTTTCTACGAAGAATTATTATCTTGAGGTGAGCGAATTTATTAAAACTGTAAATACACCTGCAGCAAATACGGCACTATTTAATGATGAGATTGCAAAATGTTTTGAAGAAATTAAAAAGCAAGGCCATCAAAATCCAGTTTTAATTGGTGCTATACCTTTTGATATTACAAAGAAAAGTAGCTTAAATTTTTATGCTGATCATAAAAAAATAATACAAACATCTTCTACGATTAACTCATTAAAAAATCGTAATAACATTGAGATAATTAATAAGTCATTACTCATTCAACGACAAAAATTTGAAGGTACAGTACAGCTAGCTTTAGATGCTTTTGAGAAAAAGAAGGTAGAAAAAGTTGTTCTTTCTCAGGCTGTTGAATATGAGTTCAACCGTCATCAAGAGCCAGAAAACTTATTGGCTGCTTTATTAAAACAAAATCCAAATGCTTATAATTTTGTGATTCCAGTAGAACATAATAATTATATTCTAGGCGCAAGCCCAGAACTGCTTTTATCAAAACAAGGTCGTATTGTAACCAGTAATCCTTTGGCCGGTTCTAGACCCAAATCTCAGATTTCCGAAAAAAATTTCGTCAGCCAACAAGAATTAAATCATTCTGAGAAAGACCAACATGAACATCGAATTGTGGTTGAAAATATTATTAGAAATTTAGCCACTCATTGTGTAGAGCTTAAGGTTTCTGAATTTCCAGATATTTTAGAAACATCAACAATGTTGCATTTATCATCAGAATTCCAAGGTATGCTCAAACAACAGGCACCGAATGCATTAAACCTTGCATTAGAATTACATCCAACACCAGCGGTTTGTGGCTCACCAACTCATGTTGCTAAGAAGTTTATTTTAGATCATGAAGGTTATGACCGACATTATTACACGGGGTTAGTAGGCTGGATGGATGCCGAGGGTAATGGAGAATGGGTAGTGACGATTCGCTGTGGTCTACTCAGTGAAAATAAAATGCGCTTATATGCTGGTGCTGGAATTGTCGAAGGGTCAGATGCCGAAGCTGAATGGCTAGAAACAGAAGCTAAGATGCAAACCATGCTAAATATTCTAAATACAAAAATTGCTGTGTAATTATTAAACCTAGGCTGGTTTTACTTTTATAGTCAAAACAATAACTAAATATTCCAATGAGATATATTAAAAATTTAATAAAAAAGCCTGCATAAAGCAGGCTCTTTTATTTAAGAGGATTATTCTAAGAATTTAACGGTTACGCCAGAACGTACTTTATTACCTAAATCGTTAGCATCCCAGTTAGTTAAACGGATACAACCATGTGATGCAGTTTTAGAAATTAAAGACGGGTTTGGTGTACCGTGAATACCAAAAGATTTTTTACTTAAACCAATCCAGATATTACCTACAGGAGCATTTGGGCCAGGTGGTAAAGAAAGCGGTTTTAAGTTTTTACCTTGTACGAAGTTAGAAGGTGAGTAGCTATACCAAGGGTTACGTGCTACACCAACTACCTTGTAAGTACCGGTCGGAGAAGGCGTATCAGTACTGCCAATTGTTGCAGGAAATGACGCAATCATTTGGTTACGACTGTTGAAGAGGTACAGTTGTTTTGCACCCTTATGCGCAATAATCAAATGAATGTCTTCTGGTAAATCATTGCGTACGTTTGGAACAATGATTTTTTCACCCGCTTTTTTGAATGTCGCAGTTGGGTTAATTTTCTTTAAGAAAGCTTCATCAATATGAAACTTCTCACCCAACATTTCGCTAACACGAGTGTAGTACAAACCTTTCATTTTGGCCTGTAATGCGTAGTCAGAAGGAATTGACTCAGCATATGGACCTTTTAAATCAGCATCAGAAATTGTGTATTCAATAAATGCTGGCTTGGTTTGTTTAGCAACTAATACATCCCAAGTTTCTTTAGTCAGTTCACCAGTAGGTGATAAACCATTCATTTGTTGGAATGAAGAGATTGCTTTTAATGTGTTTTTACCGCTCATGCCGTCAATCGCACCTGGCGATGCATGTGCATTATTGAGCATAACATGCGCACGAGCATAAACTGGAAGTTGGCCTTTACCAATATTTTCAGACCATTCAGCCGAGTTTAAGCTATCTAAAGTCCATGACGCAGCAGGTACTTGTGCTGTAGCAGAGGCAGTTGTGGTTTTAGCTGCTACTGGTGTAGATGCAGCAATACCAGACTCGGCATTTGGGTCTTCAGTTTTTTGCAAATTTTGTAATGTTGTTGACGCTCGATTTAGGTCATTTTGTTCTTGAGCGGTAATTTGTGTCGAAGCTTGAGCTTTTACAGTTGAAGCTGCATCTACTGCTAAAGGATCAATCGGATCTTCTACAGGAGCTGATACCTTTTTAGGGTTCAGGGGTTGCTCAGTTGTTGAAGCAGCAAAAGCAACATTAGCAATAATACAACTTAAACTCATAGCGAGTAATGAGCGAACAAACATGTAATTCAACCTTAAGAATTTTCATATAAGCAATAGGGACTTGATCTAATCTAAAAGTGCATAAAACTACCAATAACTCATCTCTATGAGTTCAAGATTGGCAATTTAGTGGTTAAAAGAATATCAATAGACCCGATGTAACATGTTGCAAGTATTGCAGAAAACCTTGCTGCTTGCAGTAGACTTTTGTGTAAATATGCATTTTTTAGTAGATTGACGAGTTTTTTGTGTGAAATTGAAATTATAAAAATCTTTATGTTTTTGATATGATGCTGCCACATAAAGAATATAGAGATTGGTAATGACGACTTTGAAAAATGATCGTTTCCTACGAGCTTTGTTACGCGAACCTGTAGATACCACACCGGTATGGATGATGCGTCAAGCAGGACGTTATTTGCCTGAATATCGTGAAACACGTTCAAAAGCAGGCGACTTTCTATCTCTATGTAAAAATACAGAATTTGCTTGCGAAGTGACTTTGCAGCCTTTACGCCGTTACGACTTAGACGCAGCGATTTTATTTTCAGATATTTTAACAATTCCAGATGCATTAGGTTTAGGGCTTTATTTTGAAACGGGTGAAGGCCCTAAGTTTCAAAAAACGGTACGTACTGAACAAGATGTGGCGAATTTACCCAAGTTAAATGCAAAATCAGACCTTGATTATGTAATGAATGCGGTAAGTACAATTCGTTCTGCTTTAGGTGGCCAAGTTCCACTGATTGGTTTCTCTGGTAGTCCTTGGACGCTTGCAACGTATATGGTTGAAGGTGGTTCAAGTAAAGAGTTCCGTTTCACCAAGCAGATGATGTACGCACAACCAGAAGTTTTGCATGCCTTACTTGATCATTTAGCAGATTCAGTCATTGATTATTTAAATGCTCAAATTGATGCAGGTGCTCAGGCTATTCAGATCTTTGATAGCTGGGGCGGGGCATTAGCACACCGCGAATACGTCGAATTCTCTTTAAATTACATGAATAAAATCATTGCAGGTTTACAGCGTGAGAAAGACGGCCGACGTATTCCTGTTATTGTGTTCACCAAAGGTGGCGGTCAATGGTTAGAGCCAATGATTACCACTGGTGCAGATGCATTAGGACTTGATTGGACTACTCCGCTTAATACAGCTCGAAATGCTGTCTCTGGGCGTGTAGCGTTACAAGGCAATCTTGATCCTGCTGTTTTATATGGCTCGGCTGCTTCAATTGAAAAAGCAGTAAAAGCAATGTTAGACGATGCTTACGCAAACGGTGAAAAAACAGGTTACGTTGCTAACTTAGGCCACGGTATTACCCAGTGGGTAGACCCTGCGCAACCAAAAATCTTTGTAGATACAGTGCATGAGTATAGTGCTAAATATCTAGGATAGTTTTTTGTGCGCCATCTGATTTTACCCATTCATTTTATCGGCAAGGCTGTTTCGGCAGCCTTGTTTGGTATTCTGCTTTTAATTGCTTTTGCTTTAACAGCGCCGATGGGAAGCCATGAATATATGGGTTTTTATCGCTATGATTATTTACTTATCTATGCATTGTTAATCCAGATCTGCTTACTTTATTTAAAGCTTGAATCATGGGCAGAAGCCAAAGTTATTGCTTTATTTCATGTCATGGCGATGGTCATGGAAATATTTTTAACGCATCCCGCGATTGCATCATGGCAATATCCTCAGCCTGCGGTATTTAAAATTTTAACTGTGCCTTTATTTGCAGGCTTTATGTATTCGGCTGTAGGTAGTTTTTTTGCACGATCAATTCGACTGTTTCAAGTTTCTTTTGAAAAGCTCCCAAGTTTTGGAACGATGCTTTTACTGGCATTTTTCTCATATATAAACTTTATGAGTAAATTTTTTGTACCTGATATCCGATATATTTTATTTGCGATCAGTATTTTTATTTTTTGGAAGACTAAGCTTTATTTTCAGCTCAATGAACATAAATTTAAAATCCCGATGTTGCCTGTATTGTTTACACTCGCTTTTCTCATCTGGATTGCTGAAAATATTAGTACTTTTTATAAAATCTGGCTCTATCCAAGTCAGGTAGATGCTTGGCATATGGTGGGCTGGGGTAAACTGGGGTCATGGTATTTATTATTACTCTTAAGTTTAGTACTGGTACTTAAAATATTGGGTCATCGAGATAATCAAGGTAACTGGAATTTAAGATAAATTTTTCTTTTGCACTTTTTATCATATTGTTTATTTTTTAATTGCTAATTCACAACCATCTCGCTATCTTTAATAGCGTGTAATAAAAGTTACACATAACAATACAACACATAAGAAACAATCAATAATGATTTTGGAGATTTACATCTATGTTAAAAAAATTAGCTTTAGCTGCGTTATTAGCGGCTGGTTCAAGTGTTGCAATGGCTGACAACGACGTAGGTTGTGGTGTGGGTACACAAGTATGGGCTGGCAAAAAAGGAGTAGCGCCTAAAATTCTTGCTGCGACAACAAACGGTATTTTTACTAACCAATTACTAGGGATCACTTTCGGTACTTTAGGCTGCCGTCAAGGCGGAACAGTAACTGCGCAAGTGGTTACATTCACAAATGAAAATGCTGAAGCTTTAGCACGTGATATGGCAGTAGGCCAAGGTGAAAGCCTGAACGTACTTGCTGAGTTAATGCAAATTAAACCTCAAGACAAAGACCGTTTCTTTAAAGTTTCAAAAGCAAACTTTGGTGAAATCTATTCTGCAAATAACCAAAATACGCTTCAAGTTTTAGCATCATTACAAACTGTAATGGCTAAAGATGACGTTTTAAAAGCTTACGTATAAGTTTGAAACTGAAAACCCTGTCGTATGGCAGGGTTTTTCTTATATTTAATGATAAAAATTGATGAGCTTAATGAAGTCAGTTGTTTTAGTTTTTGCCTCTTTGGCAGTGAATATTGCGTATTCAGCAGATATAAATCCATCTATTCAAAAATATTGGTCAATCGCAGAACAACAAAATCTAGATCAAGACATTACATGGCAAAGGCTCATGTATGCCAATAAAAACCAGAAAAGTGAGGTCACTTATTCTGGCTATTTCCTATCAAAAAATGGAAAAAATAATCTAAAAGAAGAGTTGAAAGCGGATATCTCGGCATTATTTATGCCCGCTCAAGATAATCGGTCGATTCGTTGTAAGTTCCCTGCACGTAGCCAATGGCTCATACGAAAAGTCGGCATTCAAGAAAATGAATTGCCTCAAATAAAGTGTTCAGAATTTGAAAACTGGATTGGACAGATTAAGCCTTACAAAGCGACATTAATTTATGCAACCGATTTTATGGGCAATCCAAGCTCCATGTTTGGGCACACTTTATTGCGTTTAGACCCCAAAGATCAGCAACAATTAAATTTAGTTTCTTATGCTGTAAATTATGCAGCAACTGTGGCCGGAAACGACAACTGGTCATATGCATGGAAAGGCTTAACAGGGCAGTATCCGGGTGAATATTCACTAATGCCTTATTACCGTAAAGTAAAAGAATATGGCGATTTTGAAAGCCGTGATTTATGGGAATATGAGCTAAATTTAACTCCTGAGGAAACACGTTTCTTGGTGTCTCACATTTGGGAAATGCAACATGTGAGTTTCCCTTATTACTTTGTGAGTGATAACTGTGCCTATCGATTGTTGGGATTAGTGGATTTAGTAAAACCTGAATCTAACTTACAAGAAAAATTTACTTATGCCTCCATTCCAATGGAAACTATTAAATCAATGCAGCAGCAGGGACTCACCAAAGCTCCTGTATATCGACCTGCTTTAGAAACTCAATTATTGGCACAAGCTCATCAGCATGGTGCTTCACTGGCGAAGGTGGCTCATCAAATTACGATGATGCCGACACAGCAGTCTTCTCAGATTTTAAAATCATTTAGTGAGCAAGATCAGGCTAAGATTTTAGAGATGGCTTACGATGATTTATACCTCCAATTTATTAGCCGAAAAATAGAAGAAAGTGTTGCTCAGCCGCAGTTACGTCAGCTTTTAGCGCTCAGAAGTCAGATTGATTTAGACAAACAGCGTCAAGAACCAAAAAGACCAACAAAGGAACCGACTCAAGGCCATAACGCACGTAACTTTTCCGTGAAAGCTGGTGAGGTGCAAGGTGATAAGTTTATCGAACTTGGTCATCGGCAAGCCTACCATGACTTAATAGATCCTCAAGGCGGATATCGTGCAGGTACTCAATTACTATTTTTAAATGGTAATGCACAGTGGCGAGATGATCATTTAAAACTAGAACGTCTTGATTTGTTAGAAGTGAACTCTTATAACCCGATTCAACCTTTTAAAACACCGCTGAGTTGGGGATTTAATTTAGGTTGGCGTCAGGAAGCCATTCATGATGGAAGCTTTAGTGAAGGCAAACAGCACGGCGTCGCAAGTTTTAATGCACAAGTTGGTTACAGCCTTGCTGACTATGAGCGCAAACATATTTGCTATGGGCAACTACAGACCTACGTACAAACAGGTTCAAATCTAGATAAAGGATGGCGTGTAGGCGTAGGCCCGACTTTAGGTTGTATGAACCAATGGTTTGAGCGTTTCAACTCTGTGGTGCAAATTGAGTTGCCCTATTGGGAAGACCAAAATCAATGGAATTTGAGAGTCAATACGCAGTGGCAGTATCTGATTAATCGCAATAATGCCGTTCGATTAAATTGGGATTATGAACAACAAAACCATCAAGACTGGATGAAATCAAGTCTAGGATATGTCTGGTTCTTTTAAAGAATACGCCCTTAAAAAAAGAGAAATGAAATTATTCATTTCTCTTTTTTGTGTTTAGCTAAGGCGATTATTTCTTTATTGCATTTAATACTGCATACGCTGCTTTAATGCGTTCTTCATTTGGAATACGTTTATTGGTTAACATGACTAAACCAATATTTTCTTTAGGAATGAACACGACATATGTTCCGAAACCATTGGTTGAGCCAGTTTTGTGGAACATCTTAACTGAAGGTTCTTTGGAAATTGTAGTCACTTTATTAGGCTTCATCACGATTTGCTCTGAATTACTGTCTAATAAAGTTTGTAAAGGCGCTGGATAAGAAAATTCTTCCCAACCTAATGCTTGATACATGGTGCCGACTTGATAGAAACCTTGATGTGTTTCATTAATTGCACGTTGAATATCTGCTGGATATTTTTGTGGATTTAGGTTGGCATTAATAAACTTAAGCATATCGGGTAGTGTCGATTTGACGCCGTATGCTGGAGCATCTAGCGGACCAGGATTAACTCGAATCGGCTGATTTTCTTGGTTATAGCCAAATGCATAGTTTTGCATCTGAGTTTTAGGAACATTTACATAGCTATGTTTTAAGCCAAGATCTGGAAAAATTGTTTTTTCTAAGACTTGATCGAAAGGTTTATTCATAGACAATGCCACAACTTTTCCAAATAAACCAATGCTTGGATTTGAATATTGTCTATATTCACCGATTGAGTTTTTAGGTTTCCAGTCTTTGAAAAAAGTTAAAACTTGTTGGTCTGTTTGTACTTCATCTGGGAACTGCAAGGCAAGGTTACCACTTGTATACGTTGCGAGTTGAAGTAAGTTAACTTGGTCAATCGGTGTGTTTTTTAGTTCTTTCCAATATTTACCAGACGTATCGTCAAAAGAGATTTTTCCTTTATTTTTTGCATATCCACCTGCTGTCGCGGTAAATAATTTACTGACAGAACCTAGCTCAAAAATGGTACTGCTATTTACGGATTTTTTATCTTGGACAGATTGAAGACCATAATACATTTCATACTTTTTATTATTCTGAATAACACCCACGGCCATACCCGGCACATCATATTTATCTAATAAAGGTTTAAAATTTTGATCTACCAGTTTTTTAATTTCTTGGTCTTTTGGTGTATTGCCCGCATAAATTGAGGTACTAAAAATAAAAAGCGGGGATAAAAGTAGACAAGAAATTTTTTTAAATCGCATGATTAACTCTAAATCGTTTAAAAATAAAGATGCGTACTTTTATAACAAAAATCATCAAATTTAATTGTTATGTTTTATTGGTTAAGTGCTTTAAATAGATATAAAAAAGCCCAACTTCGTCGGGCTTTTATTTTGGCAGTAAAACTGGATTAATAGCTTTCTGGTACTGCACTTAAAAATTCACGACGTGCTTCTTTGTCGGTTTTAAAATCGCCGACAAATGAAACTGTACGGGTTGTAGACTCTTGTTTACCTACACCACGCATCATCATACACATATGTGCTGAATCGATGACTACAGCAACACCGCGAGCACCAGTCACTTCTGCGACAGCTTCTGCGATTTGTTGAGTCAGATTTTCCTGAATTTGCAAACGGCGAGCAAACATCTCGGTAATTCGTGCAAATTTAGATAAGCCAAGAACTTTGCCTTCCGGTAAATAGGCAACATGAACACGACCGTAGAATGGGAGGAGATGATGTTCGCAAAGCGAATAGAATTCAATATTCTTCACCAATACCATTTCATGGTTATCTGATGGGAAAACAGCATTATTGGTGACTTCTTCTAAAGTTTTACTATAGCCAGAAGTTAAATATGAAAAAGCTTTAGCCGCACGCACAGGCGTATCTTTAAGGCCGGGACGATCAAGATCTTCACCGACGGCAGTCAGGATATTTGCGTACGATTGCTGCATTGACATAAGACGTATAAATTTACTCTATTAGACAAGCTCGGCATTGTATCAGAAACATGACCTGATGTTCATAAATCCTCGCACTATATTTATTTTGGTTTTGCGCAAGCTTAATAAAAGATGAATAAATTTCATGTTTTTTATCGTTAATAGTCAAGTGTTTGGACATGAAATGTGCGCTTAATATTGGTAAGTTCTAAATGATCGCGTAATGGCATCATATTTGCACAGAAGCATTATTATAAAGCATAAGGATAAAACATGTTAGAACGTCCAATCACCTTCTTTTTCCGTGGTGGTCAGCAGCAAGTAGAAAATGTAGTACCTACAATGACGGTTTTACAATTTCTACGAGAATATACCCAAACTGGTAAGACTAGGCAGACTGGTACAAAAGAGGGATGTGCTGAGGGCGATTGTGGTGCATGTACAGTAGTGATTGGTGAGTTGGTCAATGACAACCTGCAATTACGCAGTGTGAATGCGTGTATTCAGTTTTTACCCACTTTAGATGGTAAAGCCTTATTTACAGTAGAAGACCTTCATAGCTTATTGCCTGTACAAGATGGCACACTTCATCCGGTACAACAGGCGATGGTTGATATGCATGGTTCACAATGCGGTTTTTGTACACCCGGTTTTATCATGTCGTTATGGTCAATGTACGAAAATGAACAACATTCTCCAAGCAAAGATAAAATCAGTGATTATCTTTCTGGAAACTTATGTCGTTGTACAGGCTATCGCCCTATTTTAGATGCAGCACAAAAAGCTTATGACTATCCACGTGTTGTATTAGAACGTCAAAAAGTAATTGATGTATTAAAAGAGATCAGAACATTACCTGCATTACATTTAAATGATCATGGTCAACAATTCTTTGCACCAAAGACTTTGCAGGATTTTGCCGTATTACGCTTGCAGTTGCCGCAAGCGCGTATTGTTGCAGGGAGCACAGATGTCGGTTTGTGGGTAACAAAGCAGGGCCGTGATTTGGGCGATATGCTTTATATCGGTCAAGTTGAAGAGCTCAAAAAGATTGTAGTCACAGACCATGCTTTAACGATTGGAGCAAATGTCAGTTTAAGTGATGCACTCATTAAAATTTCAGATTTTTATCCCGACTTTCAAGAATTACAGCGCCGTTTTGCTTCCATGCCGATTAAAAATGCAGGAACACTAGGTGGAAATATTGCCAATGGTTCGCCTATTGGTGACTCAATGCCGGCGTTAATTACGCTAGGTACACGATTGATTTTGCGCGTAGGTGAACAGACTCGTGAAATTGCTTTGGAAGACTTTTATATAGATTATCAAAAAACAGCATTACGACTTGGTGAGTTTGTTGAGGCGATTGTTATTCCGCTTCGCGAAGGGCAGACACGTTTTAAATTTGCCAGCTATAAAATTGCCAAACGTTTTGAGCAAGATATTTCTGCGGTATGTGCAGCCATTTCATGCGATTTAGATAATGATGATGTCGCTCACAATGTAAGAATTGCTTTTGGTGGTATGGCAGCTATTCCCAAACGTGCAAAATATGCAGAAGCGATATTGGAAGACCAGCAACTTACAGCAGAATTGATGGTTCAAGCACAAGAGGCATTGTCGCAAGACTATCAGCCTTTAGATGATGGACGTGCTAGCTCGGCATATCGTTTACACGTCGCAAAAAACTGTTTACAGCGGTTTTATGTAGAAAAAATCCTGTCTCAAACGATCACTCGTGTGAATGACTTGATTGCTATGGTGGAGATCTAACATGAATCAAACCATTGACTTAAATATTTCTAAAAAATCAGCTAAAGCAGGCGACTCGATTCCACATGAGAGCGCGCATTTACACGTAACGGGGCAGGCAACTTATATTGATGATTTACCCGAGCTTGAAAATACCATGCATTTGGCGGTCGGATTTTCAAGTTGTGCCAAAGGTAAAATCAGTAAGTTTGATTTGGATGCCGTACGTCAGGCTGATGGTGTTTATGCAGTTTTTTCGGCAAAAGATATCGAGGTTGAAAATAATTGGGGACCAATTGTTAAAGATGACCCGATTTTTGCCGAGGGGCAGGTTGAGTTTTATGGACAAGCTTTGTTTGTGGTTGTTGCTGAGAGTTATCAGCAAGCTCGTCAGGCAGTTCGCTTAGCAAAAATTGAGTATGTGCCTGAAACTCCGATTTTAACCATTCAAGATGCGATTGAAAAAGAATCGTGGGTTTTACCGCCTGTAGAATTTAGCCATGGTGAAGTTGAGCAGGCATTTCAAAACGCAGCACATCTACTATCAGGTTCTATTGAACTGGGCGGGCAAGAGCATTTTTATCTTGAAGGGCAAATTTCCTATGCGATTCCACAAGAAAATCAGAGCTTAAAAGTCTATTGCTCTACACAACATCCAACCGAAATGCAGTTACTGATTTGTCATGCACTAGGCATGAATATGCATCAGGTCAGTGTGGAAAGTCGCCGTATGGGTGGTGGTTTTGGTGGTAAAGAGTCACAGTCGGCACAGTGGGCATGCATTGCATCTTTGGCAGCGCAAAAAACAGGTCGTCCGTGTAAATTGCGTTTAGATCGAGATGACGACATGAGTGCTACAGGCAAACGTCATGGTTTTGCTTATGAGTGGTCTGTGGCTTTTGATGACAGTGGTGTTTTGCAAGGTTTGAAGGTTCAATTGGCTTCAAATTGTGGTTTTTCGGCTGATCTTTCTGGGCCTGTGAATGAACGTGCGATTTGTCATATTGGCAACGCTTATTATTTAAATGCGGTTGAGCTACGTAACTTACGTTGTAAAACCAATACTGTTTCCAATACGGCATACCGTGGTTTTGGTGGACCGCAAGGCATGTTTGTCATTGAAAATATTATTGATGACATTGCTCGTTATTTAGGTTGTGACCCTGTTGAAATTCGACAGCGTAATTTCTTTGCTGAGCAGCCTGGCGCCGGACGTGACCGTATGCACTATGGGGCAGAAGTCCGTGATAATGTTGCTCCTCGACTGGTGGCCGAATTATTGCAAAGTAGCGATTACGCGAAACGTAAACAGAGCATTCATGCCTTTAATCAGAGCAATGACATCATTAAGCGTGGTATTGCGCTAACACCATTAATGTTCGGTATTTCGTTTAACGCCGTGCATTACAATCAGGCAGGTGCACTAGTCTATGTGTACATGGATGGCACTGTTGCGATTACGCACGGTGGTACAGAAATGGGACAGGGGTTATATACCAAAGTACGGCAGGTTGCTGCACATGAGTTGGGTTTACCAATCGATAGTGTTCGTTTAATTGCAACCGACACTTCTCGGGTGCCAAATACTTCGGCAACTGCAGCATCGAGTGGAGCAGATCTAAACGGTAAAGCTGTTCAAAATGCTTGTATTAAGATTCGAGAGCGTCTGGCAAAACTTGCAGCAAACATAAGTGATAGTGACGCAGAGCAAGTCCAGTTTGAAGATAGTATGGTTTCAACAGCCAATGGCCATTCATGGACATTTCCTGACTTGGTTCAACGGGCATATATGGCGCGTGTGCAATTATGGGACAGTGGCTTTTATAAAACGCCAGAAATTCACTATGATCAGGTCAACCACTTAGGGCGCCCATTTTTCTATTATGCTTATGGGGCAGCGGTCAGTGAGGTCGCAATAGACACTTTAACTGGAGAAATGAAAGTATTACGTGCTGACATTTTGCATGATGTTGGACGGTCAATTAATCCTGCAATTGATATTGGACAAATTGAAGGTGGTTTTGTCCAAGGGATGGGGTGGCTCACGACAGAAGAGTTGTATTGGCAGCCTCAAGGACCGCACGCAGGACGCCTATTTACCCATGCGCCTTCAACGTACAAAATCCCGACCAGTTTTGATATGCCGCATATTTTTAATGTCAAACTGTTTGATAACCAAAATCAGGCAGATACCATCTATCGCTCCAAAGCGGTAGGTGAACCCCCATTTATGTTGGCATTATCTGTTTTCTCTGCAATTCGTCAGGCTGTACAGTCGGCTATTCCAGAAAATGCACCGCTCGTACTCAATGCTCCGGCAACTGCCGAAGAAATTTTACGTGCAATTGCGATTGGGCGGGGACAAGCTTTGGCTAACCGTCCACAAGCTAAAATGTAGAAGATTATGCAACATTTACAATGGTGGACTGATTTTGTAGCGTGGCAAGTCGATGCTCTACCTATGGTATTGGTCACAGTGGTCCGCGCTGATGGTTCAACACCACGGGAAGTTGGTGCAACAATGTTATTGCGGTTTAATTTGCAACAGCAATGGCAGCAGTCAGATACGATTGGTGGTGGGCATTTAGAGTTTCAGGCCATTGATATTGCTAAAGCAATGTTAAAAGAATCGGAAACTTGTGTGAGGCGTATTGAACGCTTTAACCTCAGTGCTCGGTTGGGGCAATGTTGTGGTGGGGTGATGTGGTTATTGTTTGAAAAAATATCACCCGCTGTAACCCCGTCAGATTTATCCATGAGTTTGCAAGCATGGCGAGCTGGAAGGCATATATGGCGTACCGTCTCACATCAATATGTGTCCACTTGGCAGATTATGGACATGGAACAACAACCAAGTTTCGAGTTTCATTCTGCCAACAGTGAGCAATGGCAATTTGGCCAGCAGATTCAAGCATATGCCATGCAAGTGCTGATTTGTGGTGCGGGGCATGTGGGTGAAGCAATCGTCCGTTGTTTATTGCCTATTGGTGTTCGGGTGAAATGGATTGATCCACGTGATGATATTTTCCCATCCGATTTACTGCAACAGGTGCAATGTTTAACGACTGATACGCTTGAAGCCGAGATCGAGCATTTTGAC
This sequence comes from Acinetobacter sp. 1542444, assembly GCF_000581835.1. Lineage (NCBI taxonomy): Bacteria > Pseudomonadati > Pseudomonadota > Gammaproteobacteria > Moraxellales > Moraxellaceae > Acinetobacter > Acinetobacter sp. 1542444. Next base: position 330,249 of record NZ_JEYA01000003.1, read on the forward strand.
CGTTCAGGTGCAATTTTAATATTAACTCACGATCATCAATTAGATTTGCAACTGTGTTTTGCAGCCTTGAAACCTACGACAAAACCATTTGCTTATGTTGGGATGATTGGCTCAAAAAGTAAAAGGGCTATTTTTGAGAAACGTATGCAAGTACGCGGTTATACTCCGGAAACATTACAACGCTTAGTTTGCCCTATTGGTATAGAAGGGATTTCATCGAAACAACCTGCAACGATTGCCATTGCAGTTGTTACTCAATTATTGCAGGTGTTTGATGTAAAAAAATGATCCCAAAGGATCATTTTTTTTGTTCGAACTTCGGATTTTTTTCTGCTCGTTTAAGCAGTACTAGAACAGCACCTGTGCCGCCTTGATTTTCTGGAGCACTTACAAAAGCCAAAACATCACGGTGTTGACGTAACCATCCGTTGACATAGGTTTTTAAGACCGCTTCTGGGCCTTTACCATGCACAATTTTGATGACATTTTGATTTTCATCTTTTGCCATCTGGATAATTTGTAAAACTGCGTCACGTGCTTGTTCAATGGTACAGCCGTGTAAATCTACAGCTTCAAACCAACGCATCTTGCCTGCTTTTAAGTCTTCAAAAACCTTATGTTGCAGAGTCGCAATGCGATAGCTTAACGTTGCTTGGCTTGTGACTGGATTTAAAGCAGCTTGAGTATCTGATAACTCGGCATGCTCGGTATCACGGCCACCTTCTGCGGCTGCACGTTTCGCTAGAGTTTGTGCGTCGACTTTTCTGGCACGAGGTGTTTTTACATCGGCAACATTACTATTGTTGATGCGTTTAACGCCAGCAACAGCCTGTTGAAATAGATGTGTATCTTCCAATTCTTCAGACTCAGCCTGAGCTTTTTTAGACTCAGGCTGATTTGCGATTTTGCTTGAATGAGGATTGGAGATTTGCTTTTTAAATTGCTTCAATAACTTTTGTTGCTCTTTAGAAAGCGATGAATCTTTATTACTCATATATCTTCATTAAACCGTTTGAGGTTGTCCAAAAAGTGCAGTAAAAGCTTGATCTGGACGGGGTTGTTTCATAAAACTTTCGCCCACCAAGAAACTGTGAATATCATGCTCTTGCATCATACGCACATCATCTGGTGTCGCAATACCGCTTTCAGTGATTAATAAACGTGAGGTCGGAAGTAATTTTTTCAATCGAATGGATGTATTTAAATCTACATCAAACGTTTTTAAATTACGGTTATTCACGCCTAATAAACATTGCTCAGAAAGCTTTAAAGCTCGTTCCATTTCTTCTTCATCATGAACTTCAACCAACACATCAAGTTGATGTTCAAACGCAGTTTTAGACATTTCTTCGAGTTGCTGGTCAGACAAACAAGCAACGATTAATAAAATACAGTCAGCATGCAAAGCACGAGCTTCAACTACATTATATGGGTCAATCAGAAAGTCTTTACGTAAAGCAGGGAGGGCACAATGATTGCGAGCAATCGCAATATTTTCATCTGCTCCCTGAAAGAAATCAACATCGGTCAGTACCGATAGACATGCTGCTCCAGCTTGTTCATATTGCTGGGCAATTTCGGCAGGATTAAAGTCTGCGCGAATAATTCCTTTTGATGGAGACGCTTTTTTAATTTCAGCAATTACACCAGGGCGTTTATTTTTTAAAGCATTTGCAAAGCCTCGAACTGGAGTCGCAGCTTTTGCTAGTTCTTCAACATCTTGCAAATTACGTTGTTTTAAACGCGCAGCAAGTTCCTCATGTTTACGGTCAACAATTTTACCTAAAATGGTATTTTGAATATTAATCATGAGAAATCCTTAATCTGCCTGAGATTGCTTTAATGTTTTGGTAAATTCAGCCAAAACACTCATTTTTTCTAAAGCCTGTCCGCCATAGATAATATCTTGAGCGAATGTAACAGCCTGAGCATAAGTTTTGGTAATGCCCGCCACATAGATGCCTGCACCTGCATTAAGCGCAATCATGTTTGCTGCTTTTTCACCAATATCGGATTTATTTTTGCTTAAAGCATCTTTAATTAACTTTAGACTTGCTGTTGCATCAGCGACAACCAAACCACTTAAAGTTTGCGACTCAATTCCCACATCTTCAGGATTAAGCGTCCACTCAGTAATTTCACCATCTTTGAGTTCGGCAATAGCAGTAGGAGCAGCAAGACTGATTTCATCAAGACCGTCTTTTGAATGAACAACCATCACGTGTTCAGCACCTAGTTGTTTCATCACTTCGGCAATTGGACGGCAAAGTTCATCTGAAAATACGCCAATCACAAATCGCTTTACACCAGCCGGGTTGGTCAGTGGGCCAAGTAAATTAAAAATACTTCGAATACCAAGTTCACGACGTGGGCCAGCAGCATATTTCATGGCTTTGTGATGGTTTGGTGCAAACAAGAAACCTACACCCATTTCACGGATACAGCGCTCGGTTTGTTGCATATCTAAATCAAGATGAATACCTGCTTGTTCAAGTAGGTCTGATGAACCTGATTTACTTGAAACGCCACGGTTACCATGTTTTGCAATGGTTGCGCCTGCTGCTGCAATGACAAAGCTTGAAGCTGTAGAGACGTTAAATAAATTTTGGCCATCACCACCAGTACCCACAATATCAACCAAGTGTTTGATATCACTCACATCGATCTTGATCGCAAATTCGCGCATGACACGTGCAGCAGCTGTCATTTCGTCAATGCTTTCACCTTTCATGCGTAGGCCCATCATTAAAGCACCAATTTGTGCTTCGGTTGCCTCACCTTGCATGATGCTGCGCATAATTTCTTCCATTTGAGGCTGAGTCAAATGAATGTTCTTGGTAATGTGGTTGAGCGCCTGTTGGATATTCATAGTCATGATTTACAGCATTAATGATTAAAATTTTTAGGTGAAGTTGATCAAGAGTGGGATGTTCAGCTTGTTGCGTTCCATGTTTCACTAGCTACGGGGAGCTATGTTAGCAGAAAATAACCAAAGATTTTTGTTGTTCGATACGAGTTTTAAAAAATTTGCTGGTTTATTACTTTAGTTTGATTAATAAACAGAATTTATTCATTGAAAAAGGTTTTAGTTTGTTGTGAGTTTTTATGATAAATAATTAACCATTTGGTATATCTTAAACATAAATATATCTAGGAAAAATGCGTATAAATCAACCAAATAAAAGTGGATATAGTAGGGCGATCTTTATTTTGTCTATTAATAAATATGTATTTAAATAACTTGAAATATGTAGGAGCTTTAAAAAATAAGCGCTCATTTATTTTTGTATTTGTTGCACTGTTTCATCCACTGGAAAGCTATGCGCAAGAAGCTGTAGAGCAACCACAAAAGCAAGCTAAAACAGATAAAGTAGTCCGTGTTGCTGTGACAGGGTCTCGGATTTCAAAAGCACAAAAAGATGGCCCGACTAGTGTGACCGTAATTACCGCAGCCGATATTGAAAAACAAGGGTTTAGTAATGCATTTGATGCGCTTAATAACCTGACGCAGAACACGGGTTTTGTACAAGGCGCCGATTATGGAAATACTTTTACGCCTGCGGCTAATGCTATTAGTTTACGGGGCTTAGGACCGAATCATACTTTGACTTTGATTAATGGGCATCGGGTTGCAGATTATCCTGTGCCATACGATGGGTCTGTCAATTTCGTGAATTTAGCCAATATTCCAACTGCTATTATTGATCGTATTGAAATATTAAACGGTGGTGCCTCTGCAATTTATGGTTCAGATGCAATTGCAGGTGTGGTGAATATTATTCTGAAAAAGAAAACAGACGGCACACAATTTAATATCAAGGCAGGCGGAACCAAAGAAGGCGGTGAAAATTTACGTTTACAACTGAGTGGTAGTAAAACTTTAGACGAGCTTAGTCTTGTTTATGGGATTGAACTCAGCGGCCGTGAACCGATATGGGCAGCCGATCGGGATTTTATGAAGAGTCGAACTCGTTTGGGAGAAAAACCAGATACAGTTGTAGGTCGTAAAAATGCCAATACTGGAAAATATCTTTCCATTGGTGGGTGTCAGGCCTTTAATGGTTTATTCAAAGGTTCAGTCAGTAATATTGGACAAGCAGGGGCGGACAATTGTGCCAGTGGTTTGGCTCGACCAACTTATTGGACTGTTCAAACCCAAAACCGCAGTCAAAATGGTTATCTCGGTTTAGACTATGAGTTAAATGATAAAACTCAATTGTTTGCCGATTTTTTAATTGGCGCCAATCAAATTGAAAACAATACGCGTGGTCCGACATGGACATCTTTAGGTGGATCAAGTGGTTATTTCCTAAATCAAGATTCGGGAAATTATGAAATTTGGAATCGTCGTTTTGCACCTGAAGAATTAGGCGGGGTAGAGCGAGTAAATAAAAAATGGAAAGAACTTTCTTCAAACTTAAATTTTGGAATTCGAGGCGATATTGGGGAGACGAGCTGGAGTTATGAAGCGGCCTATAATGGTTCCATTTATACCAGTCAGCTACGCCGCCAAGGCTTATTACGTTCGAATGTTGATGAATATTTCTTAGGTCAGCAACTTGGCACAGATGCAGATGGTATTCCTATTTATTCACCTCATTTAGATCGTTTAAGTCGACCACTGACAGCAAACGAATTTGAAAGTATTTCGGGCACAACAAAAGAAAAAGATAAATCATGGGCACAAAGTTTGAGCTTAAGCGCGAATGGTGACGTATTTAAGTTACCTGCAGGAACTGCCAAACTTGCGGCTGTGGCTGAAATTGGACGTCAAGGTTTTTCGATTAAGCCAGATCAGGCACTTGAAAATGGTGAGTTTTATAATGCAAGTTCTAGTGGCGAATATAGTGGCACACGTACACGCCAAGCACTCGGTGCCGAATTATTCTTGCCTTTAGCGAAACCATTAAATTTAACGCTGTCTGGACGTTATGACCGTTATGCTTTGTCAGATAACAGCATTGATAAGTTAACTTTCGGTTCGGGTCTCGAGTTTAGACCACATCCGACTTTATTGGTGCGCGGTAACTACGCGACTAGCTTTCGTGCACCAGATATGAACTATCTGTTCTTAAATAAGCAAAAAGGTTATTTCGCAAGTACGACCGATTATTTACGTTGTAGCCAAACGGGACAACCTTTAGATAAATGTAGCTTTAAAGATTACTCGCCTGGGGCAAACTATACTTTAACCGGAAACAAAGAATTAAAACCTGAAGAGGGTAAATCTTATGGTGCAGGCTTTGTTTGGTCACCAACCAATAAATTTGATATCAGCGTTGATTACTGGGATATCAAAATTGATAATCTTGTGACGAATTTAAGTGAAGATAAAATTCTACGTTTAGAAGCAGATTGTCGTTTAGGCAACCAAGATATTAACTCTGCGGCCTGTATTGATGCATTGGCACGTGTAGAGCGTAATCCTGCAAATGCAGTTGTCGATCCAAATGTGATTAAGAATATTAATATTGTTCCGATTAATGCTGCATCAGACCATACCCGTGGGATTGACTTCACTAGCAGATGGCGCTGGAAAACAGACAGCTTTGGTAACTTTCTCTGGACGATCAATTATAGCCGAGTACTAGAACATGAATATCAACAATCAAAAGATGGCGAGAAAGATGACTATTTAAAAGATTTAACCATTCCTGATTGGCGTGACCGTTTTAATACCAGTCTCAGCTGGAGCTTTGGTGATTGGGCATCAACAGTATTAGTTAATCGTTATGGCAAAATTCCAAACGGCGACCAGACTGCCTATCTAAGCCCAACGTATTTAGTGAACTGGAGCGGTACTTATCAAATATCTCCAAAAGCGTCTGCTTCAATCATTATTAATAACTTGTTTGACAAAGTGAAACGAGATGATACGGGTGGTTGGCCGTATTATCCGGTAGGATCATATTCACCATTCGGCCGTCAAGGTTGGTTGGAGTTTAACTATAAATTCTAAGAATGATGTGTGGATGCAGCGAAGTGGTACAGCATTTGCTGCATCTTTTTATTTAAAACTACAGAGGATAAAACCCCTTATGCTGGTCAAGCCTTCATTTAAAAAAAGATTGCTACTTACAACATTATTATCTTTATCTGCGACACAGATTTTTGCATCGAATAACAGTGAACAAATCCCGATTGGTAAATTACCCGAGTGGGTCGTACCCGAATCTTATGATTTAGATTTTAAGATTGATCCCGCACAAAAAGGCTATACCGGTAAAACTACGATTCATCTAAAACTGGCTCAAGCCACAGATCACATCTGGATTCATGGTAAATCTTTGACGGTGAAAGATGTGAGTATTACATCGGCAGAGGGTACTAAAACCAAGGCAAAATATGAGCAAGCCTCTGAAGTAGATGGGGTGAGTAAAATTAAATTTGCCAAGACCTTGCCCGCAGGACAGTATCAACTTGTTCTAGATTTTAATGCAGCGTATGACCAGCAACTTGACGGTATTTATAAAATCGAGTTTGAGGGTAAACCTTATGTGATGACTCAAATGGAAGCAATTAGTGCACGCCAGTCATTTCCGTCATTTGATGAGCCACGTTTTAAAACGCCGTTTAATATTCGTTTGACGATTCCAAGCAAATATTCAGGGTTTGCCAATACCCAACAAACTTCGGAGCAAGCAGATAAGTCAGGTTGGAAAACACTCAGTTTTGCACAAACTAAACCACTACCCACTTATTTACTTGCGTTGGCTGTCGGACCTTGGCAATTACAAAAAGGGCCTGATATTGGTGCAACTTCATGGCGTAAGCAGTCTATCCAGCTACGTGGTATTGCACCCGATGTAAAAGCTGAAAAAATGCAGCATGCCTTATCTGAAACGCCAGCCATTTTAAAAACTTTAGAAGATTATTTTGCCTTTGGTTATCCATTTGACAAGCTAGATTTACTGGCAGCACCAGACTTTGCCGCTGGTGCAATGGAAAACCCAGGGCTAATTACTTTTAGAGATTACTTGATGTTGCTAGATAAGGACTCGCCAGTCTCTTTTGTACAGAATTCATTTAATGTCAATGCACATGAGCTGGCGCATCAATGGTTTGGTGATGTCGTCACGATGCCGTGGTGGGATGATTTATGGCTAAATGAATCTTTTGCGACATGGATGCAAAGTAAAATCACTCAAAAATTACATCCGGAATTTAATGCTGACCTAGAACGTATTGCAGATACTGCCGATGCGATGAAAAGTGATAGCTTGGTGAGTGTGCGCCGTATTCGTCAACCTATTTTAAGCAATGCCGATATTCAAACGGCTTTTGATGGCATCACTTATCAAAAAGGTGCAGCTGTTTTAAATATGTTTGAAAGCTACTTAGGTGAGGAAAAATTCAAACAAGGGGTACGCAATTATATTAATAAGCACCAATATGGTAATGCGACAGCCAATGATTTAATTAGCGCTTTAGCAGAGCAGTCTGGACAAGGTGAGCGTTTTGCCAGAGCGATGAAAAGTTTCCTTGATCAACCTGGTGTGCCTTTAATTAACACCGCATTACAGCAAGAAGGCAATAAAGTCTTTTTAAATGTGAAGCAAAGCCGTTACTTACCTGTGGGTTCAAAAGGTGATGCAAGAAGCCTGTGGGGTGTACCTTTATGTGTACGTTATGAAGTTCCAAATGCAGGTAGTAAAGTACAATGTGAATTGGTAGATCAAGCAGAAGCCAAGATTGAACTCAAAGGTGCTAGCCTTGGCAGTTGGTATATTCCAAATGCAGATGCGGCAGGATATTACCAATTTAGTTTGCCACAAAAAGAGTTTACTCGTCTGACTGCTGCTACAGAAAAGCTTTCTAATACTGAACAGTTGGCCTACGCCTACGCGATTTCAGCTGCTTTTAACCACGGTGATATTAATTTATTGGCTGTCGTAGATGCTGCGAAGAAATTTGCCAATTCAAATAGCCGACAAATTAGTACAGCGCTGTTTTCCCAGTTAAGTACGATTTATCGTCATGTATTGAAAACAGAAGCTGAACGTGAACATTTTAGAAAAGTCTTAGCTAATTTATATTTACCTAAATTAAATCAGTTGGGTTATGTCAGCAAAAAAGGTGAACCAGCTGAAGACAGTTTATGGCGTAGTGAGTTGGTTAGATTTCTTGCTTTAGATATTCAAATTTCAGAAGTTCGTACACAACTGTTAAAACAGTCAGATGCTCTCTTTGCTCAAAAGCAGCTTAACTTTGCTCAAGTAACACCTGAATTATTGCCAACTATTTTAGCTGTACGTGTACAAGAAAAAGGCCAACCTGCTTTTGATCGTTTATCTGGAGAGCTACAACGCGTGACTCAACCGACACAACGTCTTGCAATTCTTACAGCCCTAGGTTCAGCAAATCAAGAAGCAACACGCCAACAAGCACGTCAGTTGATTTTGAACCCTCGTGTTAAAGTCGGTGAAGTTCGTACCGTGGTCAACTCAATCAATAATTATGGAGATGAGCAAGGGGGGCTATGGTCTTGGTTTAAAGTAAATCATGACGCCGTGTTTGATCGTTTAGGTAAATCTTCGGCTGGGCGTTTCCCTGCTATGTTTAGTGGGGGAGCTTGTACCCAACAACAAGCGGCACAGTTAAATGACTTTTTTGCACCACGAACTAAAGAATTGGTTGGGGTTGAAAGAGGATTGAAACAGACCAAAGAGCGTATTCAACTCTGCGAATCTTTAGTGGCTAAACAAGATGGATCACTTGTGCAACAATTAAAGTTGTAATTGTTCCAGCCATGAAAAAAGCCAACTGATCTTAGTTGGCTTTTTTATTCAGGTTACTTATCAAATCCAGTCATTTTTAAAATGACTTATTCGAAGCTGAATTATGCATAAATATCTAAAAAGTTTTTAAAGATTTGATGGCCATGCTGACTCAAAATTGATTCAGGATGGAACTGCACACCTTCGACAGGCAATGTCTTATGTTTAATACCCATAATTTCTTCCATTGAGCCATCTGCTTCGTTGGTCCAGCACGTTACTTCAAGGCAATCAGGCAGAGTTTGCTGATCAATCACCAATGAATGATAACGAGTTGCCGAGAATGGGCTAGGGAGATTACTGAAAATACCTTTATTGCTATGGTACATATCAGATAAACGTCCGTGCATCACTGTTTTGGCTCTTACAATTTTTCCGCCAAAAGCTTGCCCAATACTTTGATGCCCTAAACACACGCCAAGCAAAGGAATTTTTCCGGCAAAGTGATTAATTGCAGGAATTGAAATACCTGCTTCACTTGGAGAGCAAGGGCCAGGACCAATCACGAGATATTTAGGTTGCCATCGTTCAATATCCTCTAATGTGACTTGATCATTGCGAACTACTTTTACTTCCTGATTCAACTCGCCAAAATACTGGACGATGTTGTAGGTAAAAGAGTCGTAATTGTCGATCATTAGAAGCATGATGAACTTAACCTCATGATAATTAATATATATTTAATAAGTGACTAAAATAGTTACCCATATTGATACCCGTTTTCAGAAAAGGCTTTTTAGGTTTTAAAATAAGAAGCCGCTTTCTAATGGGCTAATATAGCAAAAAAAGAAGTAACCAGTTTAACTATTTCATTCGTTAGAAATTTGCAGAAAAACGGCTTTAAGAAGTGAGTCTTTTGAAATTATAGATAAGTACAATTAAGGCAGAATAAGCTTTTCTTAGAGATAAAAAACTATTCTGCCTTGGTCACACAAGAAGATTAAATCTTACGTGTGTTATAGATCAGCCAATCTAAAACATCGCCAGATAAATGTTCGGCCAGTCTTTCTTGAACCATTTGGTGATAGGTATTTAGCCAGTCTTTCTCTTCATTCGTTAGCATATCAACAACGATACAATCTAAATGAATTGGGCAAAGGGTCAGCGTTTCAAACTCTAAGAATTCACCGTAAGTTTTTTCAAATCCCGAGTGAAGTTTGTTTGCAACCAGATTCTCAATACGAATGCCGTATTGTCCCTCATGGTATAAGCCCGGCTCGTTAGAAATAATCATTCCTTCACGCAATTTGCTATGGGCATGTATAGGTGCGTAATAAGAAAGTACTTGCGGACCTTCATGAACGTTAAGTGCAAAGCCTACGCCGTGACCTGTTCCGTGTCGATAATCTAAACCATGTTGCCACAGCGTATGGCGACAAATTGAATCGAGTAGCGGAGCAGCTAAACCTTCGGGATAAATGGTTTTTGCTAAAGCAATATGACATTTTAAAACCAGAGTAGAGTCACGTTTTTGTTGTTCTGTTGGTGTCCCGACGGGAACAACACGGGTAATATCCGTTGTTCCATCTACATATTGCCCACCTGAGTCAATCAGCAATAGACCATCGCCTTCAATAAATGAATAGTGCTCTTCAGTTGCACGGTAGTGAGGTAAAGCACCATTAGCATTAAAGCCAGCAATCGTTGAAAAACTTGGCCCTATAAATCCATCTTGCTGCGCACGGAAAGCTGTAATCTTTTCATCAATAGTGAGTTCTGAAATACTTTCACCATGATGAAGTGCTTTCTCTAACCAGTGGAAAAAGTGGCAAAGCGCGACTCCATCTTTAACCATTGCGTGACGGATATGCGCAATTTCGCTTTCATGCTTACGCGATTTAAAAAGTGTACTTGGGTTGATGTCGTAGACAACCTGAATATCTTTTGCGATGGCTTGTTCATGAAAAATCGAGACTTTGGCTGGATCTAAAAGTACCGAGGTATCAGAAATATTCGATAAAAACTTAGCTGTATCTTCGTAGTCTCGAATCTCAATGTCATCAGCTTTGAAAGCTTGTTGAGAGGTTGAATCAACTTTGTTGCTATCAATGAATAAAACAGCCTGTTGAGTACTGATATACAAATGTGAAAGGAATACAGGGTTATACTCTACATCTTGTCCACGTGCATTTAAAACCCAAGCAATATCATCTAAAGATGAAATAAAATGACCCGCAATATTCTTGTTAGCTAAGCTCTCGCGAATTGCCTGAATTTTTTCTTTACGAGAGAGGGCATTTAACCCTTCAGGCATTAAATGGATTTTTTCTGATGGAAGTTCTGGACGGTCTACCCAAATCTCTCCGACTAAGTCTTGCTGGGTTTCAAGTTTATAATTATTAACTCGTGCAGTATGTTCGAGTGCTTTGAATTGTTGAATGGATAAAGTATGCCCATTTACCACAATGACTGATTCTGATTGTAGATTTTTTTCAATCCAAGCGAGATGTGTAGAAGTTTCATCACTGGTCAGTTTTTGTAATTGAAAGCCAGTTTCAGCGAGTTGTTGCTCGGCTTGTACCCAATAGCGACCATCCGCCCATAGACCTGCAAACTTTTGGGTCACCACAAGCGTACCAACAGAACCACTAAAACCGCTTAACCACTGCCTTACTTTCCAATAGTCTGGTAAATATTCTGACATATGGGGATCGGCACTCATCACAATCAAAGCATCAATATGCTGATTGCGCATGAGTTGACGAAGTTTCTCAAGTTTTTCTGGAACAGTTAAAACGCTCATATAGTTTCCAACTCAGGTTGAACTTTACTGGTACTTTTGTTCATTAATCTATTAATAGGTTTCTTTAATAAAAATAACACGATTGCACCAACGACTAATGCCAAAACGCATCGCATAAAGAGATTCGGTAAATGATCAATATTATCTGCTGATACATGTCCACCAATAAGACCAGCGATGAGATTACCTAAAGCTGTGCCAGTAAACCATAGCCCCATAATTTGACCGCGTATGACATCAGGTGCAAGTTTAGTCATGGTTGATAGCCCAATTGGGCTTAAACACAGTTCTCCTATGGTAAGTAAAAATAAAGTTCCTACTAACCAAAATGGTGAAACTAGCCCGCCAGCAATTGCGAAACGACTAGCAAAAGACATAACAAGAAAGCCACCTGCTGCGAATAACAATGCAATAATAAATTTGCTGATATAGCTTGGGTCTTTATTTGATTTACCTAGTCTTGCCCAAAGCCATGCTGCAACTGGGGCAAAAATAATAATAAATAGGGCATTAATTGATTCAAACCATACAGTTGGAATCTCAAATCCAAAAAACATACGATCTGTATAGTCTTGTGCAAATAAAGTAAAAGTTGTGGGCTTTTGTTCAAAAGCTGACCAGAATAGGGCAGAGGCTGCTAATAAAACAAAGCAAATAATAATTTTAAATTTATCATGTTGTTCTAAATTCAGGAAAAGCAGTAAATATGCAAAATAAGCAATAATCCCAATACCAATCCCAACTGTTAAATAAGTTGCTACCTCGACCGGATTGATATGAATGACACCAAATAAGGTAAGAGCAATAACGACTGCAACAGATAGTAAAAAGGAGAAAGCAATTTTTGGTGCATTTTTGTTTTGTACGACAGGTTTATTCCAATTGTCATTTTCTTGACGTAACTCATTAAAAGTTTGTAACTGAGGAACAGCCAATACACGAAAAATAAGTAATGCAACTAACATCCCAAGGCCACCAATTCCAAAACCTAAGTGCCAGTTATGATCACGTGCTAATAAGCCTGTAAGAAGAGGAGCAATAAAAGAACCTAAATTAATCCCCATGTAAAAAATGGAAAAACCAGCATCGCGCCTACTATCTTGAGCTTTATATAACGTTCCGACAATCACTGAAATACAGGTTTTAAATAATCCGGTACCTAAAACAATAAGGACTAAACCGAAATAAAAAAAGAATTGATCAAAAATGGTAGTGAGGGCAATAGATAAATGACCTAGTGCAATAATAATAGAACCATACCAGACCGATCGCGCCTGACCTAGCCAGTTATCGGCAATCCAGCCACCAAAAACGGTCATTAAATACATAGATCCAGCAAATAATCCAACAATTGCGGCTGCAGTTGGACGGTCAAGACCTAAACCACCGTCATTAACCATTGCGATCATATAAAGAACGAGTAAAGGCCGAATACCATAATAAGAAAATCTTTCCCAAAGCTCTGTAAAAAATAAAGTTTTTAATGGTTTTGGATGGCCGAAAAAAGCTCTGTCATATTGTTCGAGTTCATGCTTCATTTCAAATCCTTTGAACATATTTGTAGTTTAGATAAAACAAAACTTTTAGTTTGTTTAATTATAAAAAAAAGTTATGTTTTATTTTTTAGATTTTTTAAAATGAAAAAGCAAGTTGGTCATGTATAAAAAAGGTATATAACAAATGGTAAAAAATTAGAAAGTTGAAATTATCAGTCGAAAAGATTCCTCTTGGCGCACCAAAGCTGATCAGGCCAGCACTAGCGTAAAACTACGATAAGAAAAATTAAATTAACACTTTAAAACCTCAACCTTTCTATGGATGGGCAGTGAAGAGTAGTAATTGATATTATTTAAAAAAATTGTGTAGAGTTACTTAGAAATCGTATTTATGTTCAAACCTTTTTGGCAAGGGCATATTGTAGATACCATCGTCTAATTTAGAAATTAACAGTTCTATCGGGAATAGATTATTATTTTTAAGCATTACAGTAAGAAAGTCAGATTTCTATATAAGAAAGTATTATGATCACAAATTACTGTTAGATATTGATGCGGTGATTCATATTAGCGCAACAATTTTGCACTAAATTAGGGCGATTTCGAGCTATTCTTGTATGCCATAATTTGAAAATGTCTGAATATGGTGCATTTAACTATGCAAACAGTATAATGGGTTCAAGACAAGGGGCCTAAATCATGGATAGTTATAAGCAATTCAATGTTTTAGGTAAGTCTTATAAAGTTGGTATGAGAATTGCTATATAAATACCAGCAACTAACACGCACTTAACAAGTGCAACAAAATTTCATTGGAGCAAAATGAGCATGGCGAACAAGGTCCTTCAACTCATACAAGAAAGTGGCGCAAAATGGGTCGATTTTCGCTTTACTGATACTAAGGGTAAAGAGCAGCACGTAACTTACCCAGCTGATTCTATTGATGAAGATACTTTTGAAGACGGTAAAATGTTTGATGGTTCTTCAATCGCTGGTTGGAAAGGCATTGAAGCATCTGACATGATTTTACGTCCAGATGCGGAAACTGGTTTTATCGACCCGTTCTTTGCTGAACCAACTGTAGTTGTGACTTGTGACGTTATTGAACCTTCAACTGGTCAAGGTTATGAGCGTGACCCACGTTCGATTGCTCGCCGTGCAGAAGAATACTTAAAATCTACAGGTATCGGTGATACTGCATTCTTTGGTCCAGAACCAGAATTCTTTGTATTTGATGAAGTGAAATGGGACATCGATATGTCTGGCGCTCGTCATACATTAATCGCTGAGGAAGCTGCTTGGTCTACGGGTAAAGACTACGAGTCTGGTAACTCTGGTCACCGTCCACGTGTTAAAGGCGGTTACTTCCCAGTTCCTCCAGTTGATTCTTCACAAGATATGCGTGCAGAAATGTGTGCAAAAATCGAAGACATCATGGGCCCAGGTCGTGTAGAAGTACATCACCACGAAGTTGCTTCTTGCCAGTTAGAAATTGGTGTGAGCTTCAATACACTTGTACGTAAAGCTGATGAAGTTCAACAGTTCAAATATGCTGTTTGGAATGTTGCACATCAATATGCAAAAACAGCTACGTTTATGCCTAAACCAATGGTAGGCGATAACGGTTCTGGTATGCATGTTCACATGTCTATCTCTAAAGATGGCAAGAACTTGTTTGCTGGTGATGAATATGCAGGCCTTTCAGAAATGGCATTGTATTTCATCGGTGGTATCATCAAGCACGCTCGTGCATTGAATGCAATCACAAACCCATCTACAAACTCATACAAGCGTTTGGTTCCTCACTTCGAAGCGCCAATCATGCTTGCTTACTCAGCACGTAACCGTTCTGCTTCTATCCGTATTCCATACGTTTCTAGCCCTAAAGGTAAGCGTATCGAAGCTCGTTTCCCAGACCCAATGATGAACCCGTACTTAGGTTTCGCTGCATTGTTAATGGCTGGTATCGACGGTATCCAAAACAAGATCCATCCAGGCGAAGCTGCTGATAAGAACTTGTATGATCTTCCTCCAGAAGAAGAAGCAAAAATCCCAACAGTTGCTCATAGCTTAGATATGGCTCTTGAAGCACTTCAAGCAGATCACGAGTTCTTGTTAAAAGGCGGCGTGTTCACTAAAGAAATGCTTGATGCATACATTGAACTTAAAACTGAAGATGTACGTCGTCTTAACACGACTACTCACCCAGTTGAATTTGATATGTACTACAGCTTGTAATACATATTTTGTAAAAAAGCCTGCTTATGCAGGCTTTTTTATTGCTTGGAATGTTGATTGAATTCTCTACGTTTTTTATCAAAAATTTGGAGTAAACTAGGTGCGAGTTTTCATGTGAGCAGATTATGCGTAAACGACAACCAGTACTTAAACAGGAAAAGACTTTAAATCCTGAGTTGAAAACATGGTTGTATGCTTCTGGTTCTCTGACTCAACAACTCACTGAGCTTGGTGGTGGCCAGTTTAGTGTGAAGCCCTTTAAAGAGCACTTTCAGCGTTTAACTTTGGCAGATAGTCAATGGATGAACATGCCTCATGCTCATACTTCATGGGTTAGGGAAACCTATTTATATGGTTGTGAAGCAGAGCCGTGGGTGAAAGCAAAAAGTATTTTTCCAATTCAAAGCTTACAAAAAAGAGCGCGTATATTTCAGCACATCGGCTCTAAACCGATTGGCTTTTTTCTATTTCAAAGAACGACTCCGCTTTGTGACCGTCGTGTCATTCGTTTGCCAGAAGGATGGACGCGACAAAGTTGCTATACTTGGCATGGATGTAAATTTATCGTCCAAGAAACATTCTTACCGGCTTTTGAAGCTTTTTTAAATCAGCAGCACGACAAGGAATTACTATGACGACTGCAACAGGCACAACATGGCGTCAGCGTTTAGAAGCTTATTATTATCTATGTCGATTTGATAAGCCAATTGGTACTGAACTGGTGTTTTGGCCAACCATGTGGGCACTTTGGGTTGCATCAAAAGGAATACCTGATTTAGGTATTTTATTTGTCATGATTTTAGGCGTGATTTTTATGCGCGCTGCTGGATGTGCGATTAATGACTTTGCTGATCGTAAAGTAGATGCCCATGTTGAGCGTACTAAAACGCGCCCTTTAGCAACGGGAGTTATTCGCGCAAGGGAAGCCGTATACGTTTTCTTGGGTCTTGTTTTAGCAAGCGCATGTCTTTTGTTCTTTTTACCGATCGAAACTTTCTACTGGTCATTTGGGGCATTACTTCTAGCGTTTATTTATCCATTTATGAAACGCTATACCAACTTACCCCAAGTATTTTTAGGTGCAGCATTTTCATGGTCAATTCCTATGGCTTTTACCGCGGTAGGTAAAACTCCAGATTTGACTTGCTGGTTGCTCTATTTTGGTAATTTGGCTTGGACTGTGGCTTATGACACTCAATATGCAATTACAGATCGTGAATATGATTTAAAGATTGGCGTGAAATCTACAGCTATTCTTTTTGGTCGATATGACATCCAGATCATTGCTCTTTTACAAGCAACTAGTCTTGTTTTGATTGGTACTGCACTATATTTAGAAAATATTTTATTCCCATGGGCAATTATTGCTTTAATTGTAGTGGCATTCGATTTTGTATATCAAACAATTAAAACCAAAGACCGCAACCCTCAAGTATGTTTTTGGGCATTTCGTCACAATCGCTGGGTTGGATTAATCATTTTTCTAGGAATATTTTTAAATTTCATATAGTAAAAATGACCGTGAGGTTGAAAAGTGTTCTATGCAGAGCACTTTTTTTATGTCTTAATATTTGTGCATAAAAATATGCGGAATAAATAACACATAAAAAGGATATTCTATGAAACGGTCAAAAATTGCTTTAGCTATAACATTATCAATTTCAGCATTATTTCTTACAGCATGTAATGACGATGATGATGACTATATTGGTGTTAATCCCGATAAAACTTATGTTTCTGAAAAAGCCTATTCTAAGGATACCTTAAGTGGCGCTTCATCTATAAAAGTAATGACTTATAACATGGTAAATGTACAAGGGAAAACAGCTGAAGCAACCGCTTTAGTCATGTTCCCGAAAGTTGCTCAACCAAAGGATGGTTATCGCGTAGTGGTATGGGAGCACGGCACTGTAGGAGTAGGGGATAGTTGTGCACCAAGTAATAATATGATTAATCCACGCTTTAAAATTTTAGCTGATACTTTATTAGCTGCTGGATATGTGATTGTGGCACCTGACTATGAAGGTTTAGGTACTAGAGGGATGCATCCATACCTTAATTTGGGAAGTGAGGCTAAATCTGCAATTGCAGCAGTTAAAGCTGCTAAAGATCATTACGGTAGTCAATTGAATAGTTCATGGATGTCGATTGGACAATCTCAAGGAGGTCATGCTTCATTAGGAACAGCTGAATTTGCTAATAACGACAGTAACTACAAAGGAGCGGTTGCAACAGCACCAGCTTCTAGTCTTGGCTATATTATTTCTGTAGTTGCTCCGCAAGCAATTAGAGACATTCTTCAAAAAGAGCAGGCTGGTACCGCACCTGTTGGTACGGCTGTAGAAGTATATGCTGAGCTACTTGCATATGCTGCATATACCACAGTGGGTATTACTGCTTATGAACCTAAATTTAATTATCGTGAAATCTTTCAACAACGTTCTCAAAGTATAGCTGAGTTTGCAGAAGGCACTACGGGTGAAAATGGAGTCTGTTTAACTGATTTGCATAATAAATTTGCAGATGATATTCGAGATTTTCTTGCGACTAATACTGGTAAAACAGTTCTAGATTATCCAGGCCTAGCTGGTAATTTCCAGGAGAATCCAACGGTGCAAAAATTCTTGGTAGATAATCAGCCTGCTACCAAAAAAATTAATTCACCAGTCATGATTGTTCAAGGTACTGCGGATATGGCTGTACCATATCCTGTTACTAATGCCTTACAAGAGGGACTTAAAAAAATGGGAACTGATGTGACATTTGTACCAGTTGTTGGAGCTGCCCATACTCAGGCGATTGTATGTAGAAATGCTGAAATTTATCAATTTGTTCAATCTAAGATGCCAGCTAAAACAAATATAGTGCTTGATCCATCAGTAATAGATGCTAGTAAGAATGTTGAGTGTACTGGAATAGCACAATAATTTTTTATATTTAAAATATTCAAATTAAAAGGGTCTTAAAGAAGGCCCTTTTTTTGTTATATTGTTACGCATTCTGAAGTTGATACTATTTGAGTTTGAAAAACTTATGAGCCAACAACCTGTTGAAAAAAAATCTGTTCCTTGGTTATTAATGGGGTTAGGTTTACTTATTCCTTTACTAATTATTGGAATACTTTTCTTGGCTGCAAAAAGTGATGCTAAGAATAAAAAACAATATGAACAGCAGCGTTTAGAGATGGCAAAAAGAATAGCTGAGAAAGAAGCTGCAAATTCTGAATCGAAATAGCTTGTTAATGAATATCCTTTTGTAATTGGCGTACAGTAGGAATATTTGTGTAACGCTTTACAAGGTAGCCTGCTTCAGTGAGCATTTGATCACGAATACGGTCTTCTTCTACTTTTTCAAGATGGGTAGGGTCATCTAGCTCAATGATGGCCATGACTTCCATCTTGTCGTTGAGCACGACAAAGTCAGTAACTTTACGATTGAACTGACTACGAATTTTATAGTCATTACTGGTAATTAAAGCGCTAAAAGCCACTTGTGTTAACACATGATAATTTGGAAAACTTTGTTTTAAACGTATAAACATTTGAGTTTCAAAGTTTGTAATGACAGGGCGAGCAAAGAATTTTTGTTTTGGAAATAAATAAGGGCGTAAACAAACAAGAAGAAAAATACAGGTGCTTACGCAACCTAAAACAATAAAAAATAAGTGACTCGATTCGAACATGTGAAGGCATCATACAAATAAAAACCCACTCATGATGAGTGGGTTTTTAAGAATCTTGGCTCTCCCACCTGGGCTCGAACCAGGGACCTGCGGATTAACAGTCCGTCGCTCTACCGACTGAGCTATGGGAGAATCTGGAAAAGGATTTTAGGCAGGAAAGAGGGCTGGGTCAAGCCTTAATAACAGAATTAGAGTGAATATCTCATCGTTTGGTTTAAAAATACTCGAAACATTGATTTTATTCAAAATAATGAAAAATTATTAAATGATTAGAAAAGAAAAAACCCGCAATAAATGCGGGCTTTTAGAATCTTGGCTCTCCCACCTGGGCTCGAACCAGGGACCTGCGGATTAACAGTCCGTCGCTCTACCGACTGAGCTATGGGAGAATCTGGAAAAGGATTTTAGGCAGGAAAGAGGGCTGGGTCAAGCCTTAATAACAGAATTAGAGTGAATATCTCATCGTTTGGTTTAAAAATACTCGAAACATTGATTTTATTCAAAATAATGAAAAATTATTAAATGATTAGAAAAGAAAAAACCCGCAATAAATGCGGGCTTTTAGAATCTTGGCTCTCCCACCTGGGCTCGAACCAGGGACCTGCGGATTAACAGTCCGTCGCTCTACCGACTGAGCTATGGGAGATTAGTAGATGGCTCTCCAACCTGGGCTCGAACCAGGGACCTGCGGATTAACAGTCCGTCGCTCTACCGACTGAGCTATTGGAGAATCTGATGCGCATTTTATGGATGAAATCTAAAAGCGTCAATAAGAATATTAAAGAAAATGAATCGTTTGCTTGATTAATATGCTTTTGCTGTATTAAAAATAAAAAAACCACCCAAAATAGGGTGGTTTTTCATAAAGAAATAAAATTATTTCTCTACACCAGCTGGTTGACCTGCAAGTTTTGCATTTGCATAGTCCCAGTTCACAAGGCTTTCTAAGAAAGTTGCGATGTATTTAGGACGTAAGTTACGGAAATCGATGTAGTAAGCATGTTCCCATACGTCAATTGTTAATACAGCAATTTGACCATGTGCAAGTGGAGTGTCTGCATTAGAAGTTTTAGTAATAGATAATTTACCGTTTACTTCATCAGCAACTAACCAAGCCCAACCTGAACCGAATTGAGTTGTTGCAGCAGCAGTAAATTCTTCTGCAAACTTTTCGTAACTACCAAAAGCTTCGTCAATTTTAGCAGCGATTGCGCCAGTAGGCTTACCACCACCATTTGGCTTCATGCTGTTCCAGTAGAAAGTATGATTCCAAACTTGAGCAGCATTGTTGAAAATACCAGCTTTAGATGCATCACCAGCAGTCGCTTTAATGATTTCTTCTAAAGTTTTACCTTCAAGGTCAGTCCCTTTGATTAAGTTGTTTAAGTTAACAACATAGGTATTGTGGTGTTTATCGTGATGGTATTCTAAAGTTTCTTTACTAATATGTGGCGCTAAATCATCATAGCCATATGGAAGTGCAGGTAAAGTAATGGTTGTCATGTTCCTATTCCTTGCATTTGCTGGGTTATACAATTAAGTGGCTCTATTGTAAATGATTCTGGTAACAATAGGGCATCGTTTTAAAGAACTATACACAATAAAGATCTAATTAATACGCATAACACAGATTGAAAAAAAGACTTAATTAAATCGGATTATTCAATTCAAAATATTCAGCTTCAATTGAAAACTGTTTTGAGATCGCTTGTGCCAAACGCTGAACTCCATAACGCTCAGTAGCATGGTGACCACAGGCGAAATAGTGAACCCCTAGCTCTTTTGCTTCATAAAAAGTTCGTTCACTGACTTCACCTGAAATGTAAGCATCACAATTTTGCAAAGCAGCTTTAGCAATAAAATCTTGAGCGCCACCTGTACAGAAGCCTACTTTTTGAATGCTTTGCTTCTCTGCTGGCAAATGAATTACCTTAAAATCAAAACTGTTTTGAAGCTGTGCTTTAAATTCATCCACCGAAATTGCTTGCTCTAGATAACCAATATTACCAATCGGATGTTTTTCGGTTAAATCGAGTGGTTCTAAATTCTTCAAGTTTAGTTTTTCTGCAATGGCTACATTGTTGCCCAAAGTTGGGTGGGCATCTAAAGGTAGATGATAAGCGACTAATGAAATATTATTTTGAATGAGTTTTTTAATGCGGTTACCTCGCATTCCTGTAATTGGATATGGTTCGCCCTTCCAAAAATAACCATGATGTACGAGTAATAAATCTGCATTTTGAGCAATTGCTGCATCAATCGCATCTTCGGAAGCAGTAACCGTACAAACGATACGCTTTACTTCAGTTGAACCTTCAATTTGCAGGCCATTTGGTGCGTAATCTTTAAATTCTGCCGCTTTTAAGGTTTGGTCGCACCACTGAATAATTTCATGCAAATTTGCCATGATATTTCCTGAATTGAGTAGTAAATAATTGCTAAAGCTATAGAAACATATTTTGTTGTGTAACTAAAGCTAGACAAATCTTTTTTGACTTTTTTATGTATATCGACATATTTAATTTAAAATGCTTAACTGAAAACTCTTTTTGTTCAATATATTAATTTAATTAAAAACTTCTTTGCGTAGAGGATATGAACGTGCGCCGCACCTTTACATGGTTACCTTGGGTGTTACTTATTATTGTAATTGCCAGTTTTATTGCATGGCAAAAATACCATCAGCCGAAACCAACTGTTGCAGTTGATGGGGTGCAAATGCCTGCTGAGAAAGTTGAACCACTCGTTGATACTTCGCGAGCGGGCGGGGTGGTATCTTATAGCGCTGCAGTAAAAGTTGCAGCGCCAGCAGTTGTTAATATTTTTACGACCCAGAAAGTTAAACAAAATCATCCATTATTAAGTGATCCGGTCTTCCGCGAATTTTTTGGAAATCAGGTTCCAGAACAACAACAGCAAAATGAAAATAGCTTAGGCTCTGGGGTTATTGTACGAGCTGATGGTTATATTTTGACGAATAATCATGTGATTGCTCAAGCTGATCAGATTGTAGTTGCATTACATGACGGCCGTCGTGCAGAAGCAACGATTGTTGGAACAGACCCTGATACTGATTTAGCTGTCATTAAAATCGATTTAGATAAATTACCTGTATTGCCATTTAAGTTGAGTGGTAATGAAGTAGGTGACGTGGTCTTAGCAATTGGTAATCCATTTGGTGTAGGCCAAACGGTAACTCAAGGTATTATTTCTGCGACTGAACGCTCTGATTTAGGCATTAATACCTATGAAGACTTTATTCAAACGGATGCCGCAATTAATCCAGGTAACTCTGGTGGAGCATTAATTGATGTGGCTGGGAATTTAATTGGTGTAAATACTGCTATTTTCTCTCAGTCAGGTGGTTCTTTAGGAATTGGTTTTGCAATTCCCGCTAAAGTTTGCCAACAAGTTTTAAACTCGATTTTGAAAGATGGCCGTGTAGTCCGTGGATGGTTAGGTATTAGTTTAGTACCACCTACACAAGAAGACGTATTAGCACCTAAACAGCAAATTGGTGTTGTGGTTGCAGATGTCTTGAAAAATGGTCCAGCTGCATCAGCAGGTATTAAGATTGGTGATAAAATTATTCAGGTGAATAATCAACAAATCACTTCAGCATCTCATTTGATTAATTATGTTGCATTACAAGCGCCTAACAGCGAAATTAATGTAATGGTCGAGCGAGATGGGAAGCAACAAAACTTTGTGGTGACAGTAGGGGAAAGAAAAAACCAAAATACTCAATCACAATTTATACCGCTGCCTAAACAGTAAAGATAAAAAAGCCTCGTAATGAGGCTTTTTTCTTGGTGTTAATTAAGTATGAGATAGTGCTTGATGCTGATGTTTGAACTCAGTTAAAGCATCAATACGGTACTGAATGAGCATTTCACCAATCTCAGCACCTTTAATGTTTTCAGGTAAATCCTGAACTTTAATAGAGCGAACGATTTGCATCGCATCCAAAATGTACTGAGCTTGTGGATAAGGTCGGTCTTCTAAACCTAACCTTCCTTTAGCATCACATTCACATGCTTGTACAAAAGCTTCTACTCTCTCAGGGCGACGTAGTACGTCTAGACGCTGTAATAGGCGCCATACAGTTCCTGGTTTTAACGACATAATCTGATGACATTTTAGATGTTCTTTACATACTGATAATGCCAACTGTCGAGTTTGAGTTGGAACTTTTAAACGTTCACATAATTCGGTAACAGGTTTTACTCCACGTTCTTCATGCATGATGTGACGAGGAAGTTCGTTAGCTGGAGTCAATGCTTTACCCAAATCATGTACTAATACAGCAAATCGAACATCAAGCGAATAGTTTGATTTACAAGCTTGCTGTAACGACATTAAGGTATGTATACCGCAGTCCACTTCTGGATGATATTCAGGGCGCTGTGGTACACCAAATAATGCGTCAATTTCAGGGAAAAGATGTTTTAACGCCCCACAGTCACGCAATGTTTGAAAATAAACATCTGCATGATCTTCTAAAAGTGCGCGAGAAGTCTCTTTCCATACACGTTCTGGTGTTAAGGCATCAAGCTCACCTGATTCGGCCATGGTTTGCATAAGCTGCATTGTCTCTGGCGCAATCTGAAAACCATATGAAGAATAGCGAGCCGCAAAGCGTGCAACACGTAAAACACGTAAAGGATCTTCAGCAAAAGCTTCTGAAACATGACGCAAAGTTTTATTTTCTAAATCTGTTTGACCGCCATATGGATCGTATAATTTGCCATCTTGATCCATTGCTATGGCATTGATGGTTAAATCACGGCGGATTAAATCTTCTTCTAAACTTACTGTGGTATCGGTAAAAAATTGAAAGCCGTGGTAGCCTTTACCAGATTTTCTTTCAGTACGTGCAAGTGCATATTCTTCTTTCGTTTCGGGATGAAGAAACACAGGAAAATCTTTGCCTACAGGTTGAAAACCTTGGGCGAGCATGTGTTCCGGCGTTGCACCGACAACAACATAATCTTTTTCTTGATAGGGATGCCCAAGTAAAAAATCACGGACGGCACCGCCTACTAAATACACTTGCATGAAAAAACCTCTATTCTTCAAGCAATCATGCTACAGAATAGAGGTTTTCTCAAGTCATTAGAGATGCTTTTCGTAAAAAGCAGTTTCTAAATTACTTTTCTTGTTGTTGGATTTCAGCAACAGTTAAAGCAGTCATATTGATAAGACGACGAGTCGTTGCTGTCGGTGTTAAAATATGAACAGGTTTTGCTGCCCCAAGTAAAATTGGACCAATAGTAACGTTGTTACCAGAAGTCGCTTTCAACAAGTTAAACGAAATATTTGCTGCATCTAGGTTTGGCATAATGAGCAAGTTTGCCGAACCTTTGAAACGTGAGCCAGGGAATGCAAATTGACGAATGTTTTCGTCTAATGCTGCATCACCGTGCATTTCACCTTCAACTTCAAGCTCAGGAGCTTGCTCAGATAAAATACGATAAACTTCACGCATTTTTTGAGCACTTGAGTCAGTCTGGTCACTACCAAAACTTGAATGAGAAAGCAGGGCTACACGCGGAGTAATACCAAAACGACGTACTTCTTCAGCTGCTAAAATAGTCATTTCAGCAAGTTGTTCAGCTGTCGGGTTTGTATTTACATATGTATCAGCAATAAACAAGTTACGATCTTCAAGCATTAATGCATTTAAGGTGAAGAAGTTATTCATACCTTCTTTTAGACCGATGACATTGCGTACAAAATCAAGGTGAATGTTATAGCTACTGTAAGTACCACATAACATACCGTCTGCTTTCCCAAATTTAACCAGTAGAGATGCAATTAAAGTTGAACGGCGACGAGCTTCACGTTGAGCATATTCAACAGTAATGCCTTTGCGTTGCATAGTTTGATAGTAGTCTTTCCAAAACTCTTCATACATCGGGTTTTGTTCTTGATCTACAATCTCAATATTTACGCCATGTTGTAAACGTAGGCCTAATTTTTTGATATTAGCTTCAATTACAGCAGTACGACCTACTAAAATTGGTTTTGCTAAATCTTCATCAACTGCGATTTGCACTGCACGTAATACGCGCTCATCTTCACCTTCAGCATATGCGATGCGTTTAGGATCAGTTTTTGCTTGAGCAAAAATCGGTTTCATCAAGAATGCAGAGTTATAAACGAACTCAGATAATTTTTGACGGTATGCAGAGAAATCTTCGATCGGACGAGTTGCAACACCTGAATCCATTGCAGCTTTAGCAACGGCAGGGGCAATTTCTAAAATTAAACGTTGATCAAGTGGACGTGGAATTAAATAGTCACGACCAAATGAAGCAGATTTCTCACCATAAGTAGCTGCATCTGCTTCTACGTGTGCCATACGTGCAATTGCATGTACACATGCAATTTTCATGTCTTCATTAATTGTTGTTGCACCAACGTCAAGCGCACCACGGAAAATATAAGGGAAACATAATGCGTTGTTTACTTGGTTTGGATAGTCAGAACGACCAGTTGCCATGATTACATCAGGACGTACTTCATGTGCATGTTCAGGTAAAATTTCTGGATCTGGGTTTGCTAAAGCAAAAATAATAGGGTTCTCAGCCATCTGTTTCACCATTTCTTTGGTGAGAATACCAGCAGCAGAAAGACCCAAGAACATATCAGCCCCAGCCATTACTTCATGTAACTGAGTTGCTTTGATGTCTTGAACATAACGTTTTTTCGATTCATCCAAGCCTTCACGTGAAGTAGTGAGTAGACCGCGAGAATCGGCAACAATGATATTTTCTTTATTTACGCCTAAAGCACAAAGTAAATCTAAACAAGAAAGAGCAGCAGCGCCTGCACCTGAAGCTACAATTTTGATTTCATCAATTTTCTTATTTACAAGTTGCAATGCATTAAGCAAAGCTGAACCTACAATGATACTTGTACCGTGTTGATCGTCATGGAATACAGGAATTTTCATGCGTTCGCGAAGTTTCTTTTCGATATAGAAACATTCTGGCGCTTTAATATCTTCGAGGTTGATACCACCGAAAGTTGGCTCAAGAGAGGCAACAATATCTACAATTTTATCTGGATCGTTTTCTGCAATTTCGATGTCAAATACGTCAACACCAGCAAACTTCTTGAAGAGTACGCCTTTACCTTCCATTACAGGTTTAGACGCTAATGGTCCAATATTACCTAAACCAAGAACAGCTGTACCATTACTGACTACGGCAACCAAGTTTCCGCGAGCTGTGTATTTAGCAGCAGCAGATGGATCACGTTCAATCTCTAAACATGGCGCAGCAACTCCTGGTGAGTAGGCTAGAGCCAAATCTCGTTGGTTGACAAGTTGCTTACTTGGGGTGACGCTGATTTTCCCTGGGTTTGGATATTCATGGTAATTTAAAGCGGCCTGTTTTAAAGATTGATCGTCCATCTGAGTCTCTATTTGATACAAAAAAGCAAACTAGTCAAATTGCTCATTTAGGGAGAGGCAACTCACTTCTTTAACTACGCTTTAATTTTTACCAATTAAGAGAATAGTAGACGAATTGCCAATAGCCCCGTGGTGAGCTAAATGCTAAAGAATATAACACTACTTCTTTATTTCTCACAGTCAAAAACGCTCATTTTTGGAAAAAGCAGCATAGGTAAAATAGATGATTGGAACAATTAATAAATATGCGGATTTGTTTGTAGATAAGGAATAATCTGCTCGGCAGGAATAGGGCGACTAAAGAAATAGCCTTGTAAAAAATCACATTGCTGTTTTTGTAGATAGGTGACTTGTTCTTTTGTTTCTACACCCTCAGCAACCAGTTTAAGTCCCATGCTTTTACCCATCGCGATCATTGCATTTACAATTGCTTCTTGTTTGTGATCACCAATTTTCGAAATGAAAGCACGATCAATTTTTAATACGTCAATTGGGTACTCTGTCAGATAGGCTAAAGATGAATAACCCGTACCAAAGTCATCTAAGGCAATGGAGATATCTCGTTGTTTTATCGCATGTAATAGCGTTTTTACATTGGCAGTATTGTCTAAAAGGGCTGACTCTGTAATTTCAAGTTCGAGATCTGAACCTTGAATATTATATTTTTGCAAAACCTCATCTAAGTCGTTGAGTAATAAGCCTCGATGTATTTGTTGAGCGACAATATTTACAGAGACTTGAATATTGATATAACCAGCATTTTTCCACTCTTGGAGTTGCTTTCCAACTTTATCTAAAACAACTTTCCCAATATCTGAAATCAGGCTACTACGCTCAGCAAATGGTATGAACATATTTGGCAGGATTAATCCTTTTTCAGGATGCTGCCAACGAATGAGTGCTTCAAAACCAATAATTGATTGATCGTGTAGATTAATTTTGGGCTGGTAATAAATGACAAATTCATCATTTTGAATGGCTTTACGTAGCTCTTGCTCTAAATCGGCAGTTTTATATGAGTGATTTGTTTTATTGCAGTAATAGCAAATTGTATTACCACCTAAACGTTTTGCCTCGGAAAGTGCTTGCTCTGCATGATTGTTGAGATGATCAATTTGTCTGCCATGTTCAGGAAAACATGCAACACCGATAGATGCGGTAATAAAATATTCGTGATTATCAATGTAAAAAGGTGCATTGAGTGCTTGTAAAATGTTTTGGCAATATTGCTCAACATTTGGATGAATTGGCGAAATTTCATAAATGATTGCAAAATCATCACTATTTAAATAGGCGACTAAAATCGCATTGATATTGATTAAGCGTAATCTTTGTGCGAACTGTTTAAGTAACTCATCACCACTATCATTATTTAAAAATTCATTGAAAGCTCGGAAGCGGTCAATATTTACCCGTATTAATGCTAGATTTTTAATGTTATATGAAGGGTTTACAAGATATTGATGTAATTGATTGTAGTAGTAAAGACGATTAGGCAGATGGGTGAGGCTATCGTAGTTTTTTAAGTAAGATAGGTGCTGCTCTTGGCGCTTTTGCTCAGTGAGGTCGCGTGCAAATCCAATATAATTGGTAATTTGATTGAATTCATCTTTGACCACATTGATATGCAACCATAAATATACGCTTTTACCAGAACTAAACTTTTCATCAAACTGGCCCATATATTCTCCTGTCTCCAGAAGTTGTTGCGTTATTGATGTATGAAACTGTTGTTGTAGTTCTTTTTGATTGATTGTTATGCTAAATAATTCTTTATTAACAAGTTCTGATTTAGAAAATCCTGTTAATTTTTCATAGTAGGGATTTACATCAATATAGTTTAGGTGCTCATCTAAAATAAATATTCCTTCCGCAGCTTGCTCGAGCACAATTGCAGATAGTCTTAGATGTTCTTGATCCTTTTTCTCTTGATGTATATCACGGGTCATTCCCACCATACGAAGCGCTTTTTGTGTCTTTGGATCTCTGGTGATGACACGGCCTACATCATGAATCCATCTCCAAGAACCATCTCGACGTAAAATTCGAAAGGTGATATTAAAATGATCTGTAACGCCTTCCAAATGTTGTTTTAAACGTTCGTCAAAAAGTTTTTTATCGCTTGGGTGTATACGATCTAATATCGTGTTGAGATGAATAACGGCGGTTTGAGTTTGTTTTTGTTGATCGAAAAATGTAATTTCCAATCTTTGACTTTCAATATCCCAATCCCAAGGCCGAATACCCGCAGTTTCATGTGCAAAAGCTAAATTATAGTGATGGCTTTCGAGTTGCTCATTCATTTTTGTGAGATCAAAGGTACGTTCTCGTACTTTTTGCTCAAGCAAATGATTATTAAATTGAAGCTGGGCTTCAATATCTTTGGACTTATTCACTTCTTGTTGGAGTTGTACACATAATTCTTCAGCCCACTGGGTATGCTGGTCTGAAATTTGAACAAGCTGTTTGTTTTTTAATAATAATTGAGAGATCTTTTGGTAATTGCGTTGAGTTGCATATGCACAAAGCACAGTTGCTACAAAGGTGAGGTTATAGGCGAAATAAAAAGGTAGCTGAGTTATGGGATTATGTGTGAATTGAGCAATTAATAGAGGGAGGGTACTAGGAATAAATAAGAGATAAAAATATCGGGGTTGCTGTGTTAAAAAAGTAAGGCCAATGATATGAGCCGAAGTAATAAATAAAGCAATTAAAATATGAGCATCTGGTAGTGCAATTAAGTCAGGAGGTAGATAAAAATGAATAATTGTGACATTTATTCCAATTAAAATTCCTGAGAATAAACAAATACTTTGTAAGACACGATCAGCTTTTTTGGTAAAATCAATCGTGCGATAGTGAGTTAAAATATTTGGAATAAATAATAAGCAGACAAGAGCGACGACGGTAAGGCCAATAGACCAGCTAAATATTGTTATTGCAGATGAAAAATAATAAGAAAAAATACCATATGAAATAAGGCACAGTAATATCAGGCTAATTAAATACCAGCGGATATATTGAGTTGAAAGTTTCAGCTGTTCAATTTTTGTTTGATGCTGTAGATATTCTTCCTGAAGCCCAGACATAAGATTTTTCTATCCTATTTTTTTACATATATACAGAAAGAATCTGATTTATCAGTGAAAAAGAATTTGAAATTTTATTCATACAATAAAAGTAAGTTAACTTTAAATAATGATTTAATCAATGTGCAGAGAACTTAGGTGGATAAAAATCGATAATTTAAAATAGACAAGGCAACAACAGGGGCAGTTTCTGTACGCAAAACTCGGTCACCAATGCACCAGTTCATAAATCCAGCTTGATTGGCTTGGTTAATTTCACTTTCACTTAGGCCCCCTTCTGGGCCAATCAATAAGGCAAGTTCAGGCTGTATTCCCGCCAATACATCTTTTTGTTCTTTTTCTGGTGCTAAAACAAATTTAGATTGTGGAAGCTCAGAAGAACTTAACCATTCATGAAGAGAAATAGGCGCTAAAACTTCTGGAACCAAATTGAGGCCACATTGTTCACATGCTGCAATTGCAACAGCTTGCCAGTGATCTAATTTTTTTTGATCTCGATCGTATTTTAAGCGCATTTCACAACGCTCACTAGTTAGCAATTGAATCTGACTTACACCCAATTCAGTGGCTTTCTGAATGGCATAATCCATTCGATCGCCTTTACTCATGACTTGACCTAAAATAGCTTTAAAAGGGGCATCACGGTTTGCAGGGTGAAAATTCTCAATTGTGACAAATGCATTTTTTTTATTAATTTCGGTCAAAGTCGCGAGATATTCCCCACCTTGTCCATTAAATAGAGTCGCTTGTTCTTGTAGTTGTGCACGTAAAACACGCACCCAATGATGGAATACTGATTCTGTCAGTTGAATTGTTGAGCCAACTGTAAGTTCAGTTTCGATAAAAAAACGGTTCATTGGGTACGCCTTACAAAATTAATTTAAACCAAGATCAACAACAAGTTGACGAGTTGGTTCGATTTGATTCATTGAATAGAAGTGTAAGCTTGGCGCACCACCTGCAATAAGGCGTTCACACAACTTAACAACAACTTCATGACCGAAAGCTTTAATACTTTCACTGTCATCACCATAGGCTTGTAATTGCTTACGGATCCAGCGAGGAATTTCAGCACCCGTACCGTCTGCAAAGCGAATTAAGTTACTTGCGTTGGTAATTGGCATGATTCCTGGAGCCACCGGAATGTTAATTCCAGCTTGCTCTAAACGCTCTATAAAATAAAAGTACGAATCTGGATTAAAGAAGAATTGAGTAATTCCTGCATTGGCACCAGCTTGTACTTTTTCAATAAAACGTTGAATATCTGAATCAAGATTTTCAGCTTGAGGATGCATTTCTGGATAAGCTGCAACTTCAATATGAAAATGGTCACCTGAGTGCTCACGAATAAAACGTACTAAATCCTGTGCGTAAGGAAGTTCCCCAAGTCCAACCTGACCAGAAGGTAAATCACCGCGTAAAGCAACAATACGGTTAATGCCTTGAGCTTTATATAAATCCAGTAACTCGGCAATACGAGCTTTATCATCACCAATACAAGAAAGGTGAGGTGCAACTGGTGTACCTTTACCATTGAAATCATCAATAGCAGCAAGAGTACGTTCGCGAGTAGAACCACCAGCCCCATAAGTAATTGAGAAAAACTCAGGGTTCAGAAGTTGTAATTCTTGGTGAACAATACGAAGTTTTTCAGCACCAGCATCAGTTTTTGGTGGAAAAAACTCAAAAGAAATAGGTGTACGTTTAGTCATGTCAAATCCTTGTAAACAGCGAAACATTTTAGAAAAAAGGGCAGTCGGTTCACCGTCTGCCCTTAAGTTCTTAGTATTTGTAAGCGTCAGACTTGAATGGCCCCTCAACAGCTACGCCTAAATAATCGGCTTGCTCTTGAGTTAACTGGGTAAGTACACCACCGAAACCTGCAACCATTGCAGCAGCAACTTCTTCATCAAGTTTCTTAGGAAGAACTTCTACACGAATTTTTTCAGCTTTTTCACTTGCAGGAAGATCAGCAAATTTCTCTTGGAATAAGTGAATTTGACCTAAAACTTGGTTAGCAAAAGAACCGTCCATTACACGTGATGGGTGACCAGTTGCATTACCTAGGTTTACAAGGCGACCTTCAGAAAGAAGGATAAGGTAGTTATTTTCATCTTCTGAACGATAAACTTGGTGAACTTGTGGCTTAACTTCAACCCACTTGTAACCACGTAAATAAGCTGTATCGATTTCTGTGTCGAAGTGACCGATGTTACATACAACTGCACCAGCTTTTAAGCTATCTAACATTGCTGCATCGCATACGTGGTAGTTACCAGTTGTTGTTACAACGAGGTCAGTGTTGCCAAGAAGATCTTGGTTAATATCTTCTTTTTTACCTGTTTGTACGCCGTTTTTGTATGGAGATACAACTTCATAGCCGTCCATACATGCTTGCATTGCACAAATTGGGTCAACTTCAGTTACACGAACGATCATGCCTTCTTGACGTAAAGATTGAGCAGAACCTTTACCAACATCACCATAACCGATCACAAGCGCACGGCGACCAGACAAAAGCATGTCAGTTGCGCGTTTGATTGCGTCATTTAATGAGTGGCGGCAACCATATTTGTTGTCGTTTTTAGATTTAGTAACTGAGTCATTTACGTTGATTGCAGGTACTTTCAAAGAACCGTCTTTCCACATTTCGATAAGACGTTGAACACCTGTTGTGGTTTCTTCGGTAATACCGTGAATGCGTTCTAAAAGAGCAGGGTATTTGTCATGAACAAGAGCAGTTAAGTCACCGCCATCATCCAAGATCATGTTGGCATCCCAGGGTTGACCATTAACATTAACTTGTTGTTCAAGGCACCACATATATTCTTCTTCAGTTTCGCCTTTCCAAGCAAAAACTGGAATACCGCGAGCAGCAATTGCAGCAGCAGCATGGTCTTGAGTTGAGAAAATGTTACATGAAGTCCAACGAACTTCAGCACCTAATTCAATAAGCGTTTCAATAAGAACCGCTGTTTGAATGGTCATATGAATACAACCAAGGATTTTTGCACCAGCGAGTGGTTTAGACGCTGCATAACGTTTACGTAAACCAATTAAAGCTGGCATTTCTGCTTCAGCAAGTTTGATTTCTTTACGACCGTAGTCAGCAAGTGAGATGTCAGCAACTTTGTAATCTGTAAATGAAGCATTAACCGCGTTCATCAGGATCTCCTAGGGAAAAAATAGTATGGATCGTTCTGTTCGCGGATGCCGTTGTTGGTTAAAACGAGTGTTTAACCGATTGTCGAGCCTGGCAAATTGATCTTTAGTGCCGATCACTTGTCGCAGCATCCCTCGACTAGCGAAACATTGTACTTGGAAAAGCTTTTAGTGCCAATCCAGTTTTGTTTATTATCTGCTTAATTACGACTTTAGATTTAAATTATGGCCTTAAATATTCCCGAATCTTTGGCAAACCTTGAAGCGAATAGCGGTGTTTTTGCGGTTTGGATGGTGCTTCAGCATCATGGAGTACAAATTGATGTGGTTGAGCTGATTAATGTTTGCCGACACGATGAAGGAGGCACCTATACGATTGCTTTAGCCGTTGCTTTAAAGAAACTAGGATTTGAGGTGTCATTTCATTCAGATGAGGATCCTAGCATTAGCCAAAGCGAACGTATGAGCTATAAAGAAGCAAAGGTATTAAGAATTCCAACTGGACCGGCGCTGAGCTATCAAGATATTCAAGTTGCAATTCAAAACGGAAAAATGGTGATTGTGTACTACGATACTTTAGAAGGTGTTGGAAATCAGTCGCTCATTTATTCTATAGATCAAAAAGAAATCTGCTTTTTTGATAGTTTTGAACCGATGTCAGCGGCAGTTTTTGAAAAGCAGCGTCAAGTAGAAGGGATTTGTCGTCAGGCTATTGTGATTGATGATCGTAATTTTCAGATGTATTCATCAAAATTGAATTAGATAAAAAGAGCCAGTAGAGTGCTGGCTCATATTGAAGTTATTTTTGTTGATATTCTTGAATGACTTCTAAAGCAGCACGAAAAGCTTCTTGTGTAGCAGGGGCGCCGCAATATGGCAGGCTGTGCAATAAAGTTTCTTGAATCTCTTCAACTGTACAGCCATTGTTGAGTGCACCACGAACATGGCCTTTAAGTTCGGTTGGTGATTTAAGTGCCGTGAGCATTGCCAAAGTAATTAATGAACGATATTTACGAGGTAGCACACCTTCACGCTGCCAAGTCGATCCCCATGCATGTTCATTAATCCAGTCTTGTAAAGGCAGGGTAAAGGGCACGGTATTTTCTTGGGCACGCTTTACAAAAGCTTCTCCCATCACTTCTGTGCGAACTTTTAATCCATTTTCGTAATCTTGCTTAGACATTAATTTCTCCTAAAAATAAAAGCGTCGATTGACGCTTTTATGGCTGTTTATTAATTAATGCGAATCAAAAATGATTGCAATAGTGAATTAGTGGAGGCATCAGTCACTAAATTTGATGAGGGTTCGACAAAGGAAGATCTTTATTTAAATCCTCATCAAACACATCTGTAAGCATGCTATCGAATCGAATTGCGTTGTATTGTAATAATTGTTGAGCTTCGCTTTCAGAAATAAAGCCTTCTTTTATCGCTTGTGCAATATTCTCTTCGAAAGTAAGTCCTGTAAATTTGCCTTTAGATTCAGCTTTTTTAAACTTATCCCAAAGCGGTTCAAGCGTTCGCAGAATTTGGAAAGCATGCTCTAAACGACCAGTTACATCATCGGCTTTGGTTGAATAAAATACGTGATGTTTAAGCTGTTCTCTGAAAGGGTGCTCTTGCATCATAAGTTCAGCGACTTGTTGTTTTAACTCATCATCTGGTCTTGAAATGACACGGCCAAAAGGGAAACAGATCCATTTTACAAATGCTGCTGGAAGTTTAGCTGGGAAGTTTTCAAATAATCCCCAAAATGCTTCCTGAATATTTAAGAAAGCTTTTTGTAGCGCTAATTTAGCGTGAAGTTGTTCAGCTTCAGTTTTTTGTCCAGCTTCATAAAATTTTAAAATCGCAGTAGAAATAAAGAGGTGCGCGTGAATATCTGCCAAGCGGCCTGATAACATTTCTTTGCGTTTTAGATCTCCTGCAAGTAAACCAAGTGACATATCCGAAACAAGTGCAAAGTTAGCACTAAAACGATTAATCGTTTTATAGTAACTTGCAGTGAATTGATCAGCTGACTGAGGCGCATCGCTTGAGCCACCTGTCCAACCATAAGCAAATGATCTTGCACCACGGTTAAAGGTATAGGCTAAATGTTTAAATAACAAATCATCAAATTTTTTGACTGAGTTATTTTTATCTTCAGATTGAAGGAGTTGTAACTCTTCAAATAGATAAGGATGACAACGCATTGAACCTTGACCAAAAATCATCAATGAACGGGTCAAAATATTTGCGCCTTCTACTGTAATAGCAATTGGAATTGCCTGATAGGTAAGGGCAAGGAAATTACGTGGCCCAAGTTGAATTGCACGTCCGCCAGCAATATCCATTCCGTGATTGATAACTTTACGCATCGTTTCAGTTGCATAATATTTTGCCATAGCAGTCATCACGGCAGGTGTTCCACCTTGGTTTAGGCCACATGTCACTAAATAACGGAATGCTTCAAGCATATAGGCATCGCTGGCAATTTCACTGGTTGCTTCTTGTACGCCTTCAAATTTACCGACAGAAATATTGAACTGTTGACGAATTTTCGCAAAAGCACCAACGGTTAAATAGCTCATTTCACCTGCGGCTGTGGCTAATGCTGGAAGGGAAATACCACGGCCCACACCTAAACATTCCATGAGCATACGCCAGCCTTTACCGGCATTTTCTTGACCACCAATAATCCAGTCAATAGGAATAAAAACATCTTCTCCTTCTACGGTTCCATTCATAAATGGAGAACCTGGAAAATGTCGTGCTCCTATTTTTACACCCACATGACTTGCAGGAATTAAGGCACAAGTAATACCGTATTCTGTTTTGTCTTTATCTCCCAATAGGCCTTCTGGGTCATAAAGTTTAAAGGCTAGACCAACAACGGTGGCAATTGGCGCAAGCGTAATCCAGCGTTTAGAGAAATTCATGCGAAGTCCAAGGACTTGAGCACCTTCATATTCGCCGTAGCAAACAACACCCGAATCTGGAATCGCGCCTGCATCTGAACCTGCTTCTGGACTGGTTAAACCAAAGCATGGGATCTCTTCACCTTTAGCAAGGCCCGGTAAATATTGCTGTTTTTGTGCATCGGTACCGTAGTGCATGAGTAGCTCACCCGGTCCTAATGAGTTTGGAACCATACAACTCACAGCTGTGGTGAGTGAGCGCGAAGCAATTTTGCTCATAATACGGCTTTGGGCAAATGAGCTAAATTCTTTGCCACCAAAGGACTTTGGAATAATGAGGCCTAAAAAACCTTTGTCTTTAATAAATTGCCAAACTTCAGGTGGCAGATCTTTTAAGTGATGATGAATCTCCCATTCATCTAGCATGCTACAAAGGAGCTCAACTTCATTGTCGATAAAACTTTGTTCTTCTGCTGACAGCGTTGGGTAGGGATATTTTTCAAATTGTGACCAATCGGGTGCCCCCATAAATAATTCTTTTTCCCACCAACTGGTACCTGCCTCTAAAGCCTCTTGTTCAGTCGTACTGATGCTCGGCATTGAGTTTGCTAATGTTTTATATGCAGGTTGAGTAATCAGATTAAAGCGTAATGGTGCAAATAAAATAATGATACTAAGGGCAATAAGGGGAATACCTAAAAGGAGAGCCCATGGCGTTAATATGAGTGCAGTAAGTATGGCTACAGCAATCGTAATAACACTAGCAATGGTTCTGTTTAGATTAAAAAAGAAAATTGCCCATATTGCAAAAAGCTGAATGATAACGCTTAAAACAAAGAGTAGGAAAATCATACTTGCTCCTTGCTAGATAAGCCCTCAAGTTAGAAGTTACAAAAAAGCGAGGAGAGATTTAAGGCTTAACTAGCTAATTTTTAATGCTGTTTAAATTTAATTTTTTATGTCGCAATTGATGTATATGCTAGAGCAGGGATATATCGTACTTTTAGGTATAAGATATTTTTAAGTGAAAGTGTAATGGGTTGTTTTATCGATTTGTCAAGAAATGTTATTGATTTTCTTATACAAATAAAAAGCCCTCTAAAGTAGAGGGCTTTTACAGATATTTAATTTTTAAGCTTCGACAACTTGAACAGCGATTTTTTTAGCTGGATCTACTTTGCGACGAACTTCTGGTACTGGTTCACCGTGGTATTGACGATCAGCAAAGTAACTTGAACGAACCATTGGTGCAGACCAAATATTTCTAAAACCAAGTTTACGGCCATGCTCTGCATAACGTTCGAACTCTTCTGGCGTTACAAAGCGGTCAATTGGCGCGTGTTGTTTAGAAGGTTGTAAGTATTGACCAATAGTCACGTAGTCAACATCGTGAGCACGCAAGTCATCAAGCAAAGCAATAACTTCTTCTTCAGTTTCACCGATACCCACCATCAAACCGCATTTTGTTGGGATGTCAGGACAATATTCTTTAAACATTTTTAATAAGTTTAAAGAATGTTGATAGTCTGAACCTGGACGCATTGCTTTATATAGACGTGGCACAGTCTCAATGTTGTGGTTAAATACGTCTGGCGGACATTCAGTCATAATGCGTAAAGCAATGTCCATACGTCCACGGAAATCTGGTACTAAAATCTCAAGCAATGTATTTGGGCTTAGTGCACGAGCTTCTTTGATACAGTCCACAAAGTGTTGTGCACCGCCGTCAAGTAAGTCATCACGGTCAACCGAAGTAATTACCGCATATTTGAGCTTAAGATTAGCAATTGTCTCTGCCATGTGACGAGGTTCATCTGCATCGAGTGCATTTGGACGACCATGTGCTACATCACAGAAAGGGCAACGACGTGTACAAATATCACCCATGATCATGAATGTTGCTGTACCACCACCAAAACATTCTGGTAGGTTTGGACAAGCCGCTTCTTCACAAACGGTATGGAGTTTTTGAGCACGTAAAGTGGTTTTAATACGCTGAACTTCTTCTGGTGCCGTCATCTTGACACGAATCCAGTCAGGTTTACGCGGCACTTCAACCGTAGGTACAACTTTTACAGGAATTCTTGCGACTTTTTCTGCGCCACGAAGTTTTACACCCTGTTCAGGTTTACGGTGTTCTGACATATTTAACTTTTCCACTCGTTTATAGAGACATTGACATTGTATTATAGCGAACTTCTGCAGTTAATAGCGGAAAATAACTATTCATATAATAAATGTGGTTATTCAGAAATATAGGGTTGAGAAATACATAAATTCACCGCATATTAGCCATAATTTATTATAAAATATGGTCATTCAAGTGAGGAAGGAGCTTTCAATGCCACGTAAAAAAGAGGTCGTTAGTGGGAATTTCGTTAAATACGATGCGGTAGTTCTCGGTTCTGGACCTGCAGGTGAAGGCGCGGCAATGAAGCTTGCAAAAGCGGGTAAGCGTGTTGCAATTGTAGATGTGCGTGATCAACTGGGTGGTAACTGTGCACACGTAGGTACCATTCCAAGTAAAGCATTACGTCAAACAGTTTCTAGTATTATTCGCTATCAGCGTGATCCAATGTTTCAAAAAGTAGGTGAATGGAAACAGTTCACCATGAAACAGGTTTTGCGTAATGCACACAAAGTAATTCAACAACAGGTTGATACGCATACACGTTTTTACGATCGTAACAAAATCGGTGTATTCCACGGCCGTGCATATATTCAAGATAAAAATACAGTTTTAGTTTTTAGCCATGAAGGCATTAAAGAAACAATTATCTGTAAGCAAATCGTGATTGCGACAGGTAGTCGTCCTTATCATCCGCAAGGTTTAGACTTTGATCATCCTCGCGTATTCGATTCGGACAAAATCCTTGATCTTGATTATTCAATTCAAAAAATCATTATTTATGGCGCGGGTGTTATTGGCTGTGAATATGCCTCAATCTTTATTGGTTTAGACCATAAAGTTGACTTGATTAATACTCAGCAAAAATTATTAAGTTATCTAGATGATGAAATTGCTGATGCTTTGTCTTATCACTTACGTGAACAAGGTGTATTGATTCGTCACAATGAGCAAATGGATCATCTTGAAACGTTTGATGACCATGTTGTACTACATTTACAAAGTGGTAAAAAGATTAAAGCCGATGCGATTCTTTGGTGTAACGGTCGTTCAGGTAACACAGAAGGCTTAGGTCTTGAGAATGTTGGGTTAGTACCAAATAACCGTGGTCAACTTTCAGTAAATGATCAATATCAAACTGAAGTTGAAAATATTTATGCTGCTGGTGACGTGATTGGTTGGCCATCACTTGCTTCTGCTGCTTATGACCAAGGGCGCTGTGCTGGTGCAAACATGAGTGGTGAAGATGCGAAGCCAGTACGTGATATCCCAACAGGTATCTATACCATTCCAGAAATCTCATCAATTGGTAAAAATGAACAGGAATTAACGGAAGAGAAAATTCCGTATGAAGTAGGTCAAGCTTCTTTCCGTCATTTGGCTCGTGCACAAATTACTGGTGATACAGTGGGTGAGTTAAAAATTCTTTTCCACCGCGACACTATGGAAATTTTAGGTATTCATTGTTTTGGTAATAACGCTGCCGAAATTATCCACATTGGGCAAGCAGTTATGCACAGCCCAAACAATACTCTGAAATATTTTGTTGAAACAACGTTTAACTATCCAACAATGGCAGAAGCATATCGTGTAGCTGCGCTTAATGGTATGAATCGTTTGTTTTGATTTTAAATAAGTTTTTCATAAAAAAGCCCGCAAACTTGCGGGCTTTTTTATTTTCATTAGACCATAGGTTTTTTATATTTTTATGACAATTTGCAGTATGCGTCTGGCTGTCTATATCTCTAGTGGGCACAAAATGCTTGATTAAAATATACAAATAAATCAGGAGTTTGTTTCCATAAAATGATTGAACAGGCCAGCAGAGTAATCACGAGCAAAGTCATAATTGTTTTCAAAAGTAAGGCATTATGCGTCATGAATAACAGCCTCCTCATTTACAAAGAAATGTACGATTACCCCTAATATACTCAAAGCTATTGAACATAGCCAAATCGCATTGTAATTACCTGTTAAGTCATGGTTAACACCGCCAAGCCAACCGCCAAAGAAAGAACCGACTTGATGGGTGAAAAACACAATACCACTTAACATTGAAAGGTATTTAACACCGAACATATTTGCGACAATGCCGTTGGTAAGTGGAACTGTAGAGAGCCATAAAAGTCCCATAATGACGCCAAAAGCATATACCGTATAAGTGCTTAGAGGTAATAGTAAAAAGGCGATGATTGCGATGCCGCGGCTACCGTAAAGTGCCATTAATAATTTAGGTTTTGAGAATCGATCTCCCAGCCAACCCGCCCCATAAGTTCCCACAATATTAAATAGTCCTACTAATGCCAGAAACACAGTTCCTGTAGCTGCATCAAAGCCATGATCGATTAAATAGCCCGGCAGATGAACGCCTAAAAAGACCACCTGAAACCCACAGACTAAAAAGCCTAAAGCTAACCACCAGAATGGCTTATGTTTTCTAGCAATATTCAGTACTTGTTTAAATGTGAGCTGTGGTTCAGCAATTGCTTTTGGCGTTTGATTGCTTGGTCCTTTTAGCATCCACGCTAGGGGAATAATAAGAGCAATTAATAGTGCACTCACCATCAAAGCTGACGACCATCCTACCGTTTTAAGCAAGAGAAGGGTGGAAGGTAGCATAATAAACTGACCAAAAGAGCCTGCTGCACTGGCAATACCCATTGCCATACTTCTTTTTTCTGGAGGGGCAGCTCTGCCTACTGCACTCAGTAAAACCGTAAAAGAGGCTGCTGATAAAGCTAAACCAATAATAAGACCTAAGCTTAAATTCAAAATGAGTACACTTGAACTAAAAGCCATTAAAAGTAGGCCTAGGGTATAAAGTAAGCCACCAACAGCAACCACAACTTTACTGCCATATTTATCTGCAATTGCACCGGTAAAAGGCTGAACAGCTCCCCAGATCAGGTTCTGCATGGCTATCGCAAGACTAAAAACATGCTGTCCCCAGCCAAATTCATGGCTCATGGGTACAAGGTAGAGACCGAAACCATGACGGACACCTAATGAAAGGGCCAAAATAATTGCACTGCCAATCAGCATATAGATGAGGGACTGAGAAAATTGGTTGTCAGTTTTAGTCATGATTAATGGAAAATTATAATAATGATGATTTATTGTAGAAGATATATCGAAAAATATCGATATAGTTGGAGGGAATATTTAAGAAGAATTAAAAAGTTCTTAAGAATCGTATTTTATGACAAGAAAATTAAAGAAGCAGACATCATTTTGATCTCTGCTTCTTGTAGAAATTATGCTGCGGAATTACGTTCAAGTAATGCTTGTTCAAAAAGTACTTGTTCTTTTTCTTTATGTTCAGTCGTGAAGCGAATTAGAATTACGCTACAGCCTGCGACCATAACCAAACTACCTAAAATAAATAGACAAGTTTGAACATCTAGCAAACCTTTTAATAAGAAACCAGCTGCAACAGCACCCGCATTGCCACCTGCACCAATAATGCCTGCAACACCACCTAAAGCATTACGATCAATAAATGGTACGAGAGCATAAGTCGCGCCACAAGCCATGTGAGTAAACAAGGCAAAAATCGTCATAGAAATAATTGCAAGAGCGACCACATTCATTTGAGAGAAAAGAATCAAGAATAAACCTTCACCCAAAATCATGAGAACTAGTACTTTAGTGCGGCCATCTAAACCTTTTTTGAGTGCAACTTTATCGGAAATAATACCGCCAAGTGCACGAGCAAAGAGCGCAAGAAGACCAAATATCCCCGCGGTTAATCCAGCAGTTTTTAAATCCATTTTGAACTGATCAACATAATACATTGCTGCAACGTTATGGATAAAAATTTCAATCCCGAAACATGCACCATAAGCCACAAATAAAATCCAGACACGGTAGTTACGAGCAGCTTGCATTAAAATAGCCATGCCACCTTTTTTACCACTGCCAACTTCAATCCCTTGTGCACGGACTTCTTTGAAGTTTCCTTGAGGACAGTCTTGGGTGAGTTTCCAATAAAGAATACCAACAATGACCATCATTACGCCTGGTACGATTAGTGCAACACGCCAGCCCATAGTTTGTTCGACACCGAACATGACAATTGCACCAAGTAATAAAGGCATTAGAGCTTGGGTTGCACCGCCACCAGCATTACCCCAACCAGCTGCTGCCGCATTTGCTGTACCTACAACATTAGGTGCAAACATAACGCTTGTATGATATTGCGTAATAACAAAGCTTGCGCCAATTGCACCAATCAGTAAGCGGAAGAATAAAAAAGACTCATAACTGTTAGCAGCAGCAACCCCAAATACAGGAATACTGCCAAGCAAAAGAAGGGCTGTATAGGTAATCCTCGGGCCATATTTATCACAAAGCGGACCGACAACGAGTCGTACTAAAATCGTAATTGCAACGGCGGCAATATTGATATTGGCAATTTGATCTTTGGTTAAGCCGAACTCACCTTTAATAACTGGCATGAGTGGTGCGCAAGCAAACCATGCGAAGAAGCACACAAAGAATGCGAGCCAAGTCATGTGGAAAGCGCGCATTGCAGGAGTAGAAAAGCTAAATAATTTTATTTCAGTTGCTTTTTTTGCATCTAGATTGATATTTGAAGACATACGCCGTCCCTCTGAACTGAACGAAATTTTAATTTGCATGGCAATTTATTGCCTATCTGCAGACCGATCAGAGCGGACATCGTTGGCCGTCTTGGTTTATTCATTGAATCATCGTTGACTCATCTTGCTATGAATAAAGCAAAGCTTGTGCCAAAAAATTAATTTTACTAAAAAGGAAAAATTACTTTCTAATTCTATTGAGTTAGTTTATTAAAAATAAAATTAATTAAAAAACAGAAATAAATCAGTAAATGGTCATAAGAGAGGAAGGCGGTAAATTTTTTCTATCGGCTTTATAAAAGTGCTCATTTTTTTAGCATTTTGATTTAAAAAGAAGCAAAATGTGGAAAAAAGAAAGCTATAAAAACATGCATAAATTTTTATAGCTTTGGGTGACACAAAAATTAGAAGCGGTAACCAATACCGGCATAACCTAAAATTGGATTAATTTCGATATCTGCTTTTGCATTAATTAATTCACCATATTTGGCATCATTGACTGTAATGGTCGTATCCGTTTTTAAGTGAGCGTAAGAGACAGAACCAACCGCATACCATTTGTCATTAAAGTCATAGGTGAAACCCAAAGTTGCTACGGGCGCAATTGCGTCAGATGCCTCAAGGTCTACTTTAGGATCACCAGAACTAGTTTTTCTTTCTAAAGCAGCACCCGATTTACCATCTTTAATATTTACAATCATATGACCAGCACTGACTAAATCATTTTCAATTTCAGGATTCATTTCTAATTCACTGAAATAGGCATACATCACACCTAGTCCAACATACGGTCTAAATTTATTTACGCCAGTTTTGCCAAAGTGATATTGTAATTCAAATGCTGGTGTCCAAGCTCGAGCGGATGCAGCACTTCCATGGGCTTCAAGATCGGTAATAAAAATATTATTTTCAAGCTCCATTGATCCAAGAATTCCGCCAGCAGGTTTTGCAGTAGCAGAAAAAGGCGCATAAATCTTACCTTTACCTTGTAGATCGACTTTAGGTGGAATTCCTGCTTTTACTTCTAATGAGACATTATCTGTAAAAAAGTAATTTGTCATAAGACCGAGGGTAGTTACATCATCAGCTTCTAAGCCTGTATTCTCCGCTTCCCATTGACTCAAACCGCGAATTTCAGCGGTTCCACTTAACCATGCGGGAATAGTATCAGTACCTAAACCAATAACATCAATAAGTTCTTCAAGAACGACATTACTATTACTATCAGAAATATTGTCTTGAATAGTTTTTACTTTAATATCTCCGACCTTAGATTGCTCATTTTCTTTAACAGAAGTATTAATCCTAAAAGGCTGAGCTTTTCCTGTTGGTTTTACATATAAAGGACCCGCAGAGACAGAAAAACGTTTGAAGCCATCGCCATCTTTAAAACTAAAATATGGTGAAGCGGCATAGGTGAATGTTGGCAGAGCAAAAAAGGCAGCTGTCATACAAAATAATGACTTTTTCATCATAAAAGGACTCCATGTCCGACATTTGTTTACTGATTTTTATTGAGCCCACCATACCTTGTTTTATTGAATAGATTGTGTATTAAAAATTAATAATTGTAATTTTTTTGAAATATTTGTTGATATTTAGAAAGATTTATTAATAAAAAGTACATAATAAATAATAAAAGGCTACACAAAGTAGCCTTTTATTTAAGTTTTTTAAATTATTGGTTGAAGCGAGATAAGTCTTCTTCAGGACGAGCAGTTAAGACTTCAATGCCTGTTTGGGTAACTAAAATAGTATGTTCATACTGAGCTGAAAGTTTATGGTCTTTGGTTACGACAGTCCATTTGTCACCTAACAATTTAGTTTGCCATACGCCAGCATTTACCATAGGTTCAATCGTAAAAGTCATACCTGCTTCTAAACGCATACCTGTACCAGCTTGACCATAATGGAGTACTTGAGGTTCATCATGGAAAACAGTTCCAATACCGTGACCACAATATTCGCGTACTACACTAAAACGTTCTGATTCGACATACTTTTGGATTGCGTGGCCGATATCACCTAAATATGAACCATCTCTAACAGTTGCCATCCCACGATACATCGCTTCTTGAGCAACTTTGCATAGACGGTTGGCTAAAATAGAAGTTTCACCACCAACGATATACATCATGTTGGTATCGCCGTGATAACCATCTTTAATGACAGTAACGTCAATATTAAGGATGTCACCATTTTTTAAAATTTTATTTTCAGAGGGAATACCATGACAGACAACATGGTTAACCGAAGTACAAATAGAGTGTTGAAAAGCAGGGCGCCCAGGAGCTCCACCATAGCCTACACATGCAGGAATAGCATGTTGCACATTTTCAATGTGATTACGACAAATGGTATCAAGTTCAAGTGTACTCACACCTGCCTTAATATGGGGCTTGATCATCTCTAGAACTTCAGCCGCCAGTCGTCCTGCAATGCGCATTTTTTCAATTTCATCTGGAGTTTTGATTAATCGACGTGGAGCTGTATAAGTACTGTTCATGATCTCTAAAAACTTTTGGTAATTTACAAGTGTCTATGGTATAAATAGCCGCCCATTTTATCAAATGCTTTTCGTGAATATCTTTTACGAACAATTTTGATAGATGGAGTAAAAAATCCGCACATATATCGTCACATTACTCTGGGTGCCCGTAAAAAGGTGGAGAATGCGGATATATGGAGGCCTAACCCAACTTTTAAGG
The DNA here is from genome assembly GCF_000581835.1 of Acinetobacter sp. 1542444. Taxonomy (NCBI): domain Bacteria; kingdom Pseudomonadati; phylum Pseudomonadota; class Gammaproteobacteria; order Moraxellales; family Moraxellaceae; genus Acinetobacter; species Acinetobacter sp. 1542444. The sequence continues at coordinate 375,193 of NZ_JEYA01000003.1, forward strand.
TAAAGAAAATGGCAGATTACAACGTAAGCATGCGCGACCTTCTTCAAGCAGGTGCGCACTTTGGTCACCAAACTCGTTTCTGGAACCCAAAAATGCGTCAATACATTTTTGGCGCGCGCAACAAAATTCACATCATCAACCTTGAGCACACTGTTCCTGCGTTAAATGATGCTTTGAACTTCGCTAACCAATTAGCAAGCAAAAAGAACAAAGTTTTGTTCGTTGGTACAAAACGTGCTGCTTCTAACATCATCCGTGAACAAGCTCAACGCGCTGGTCAACCATATGTAGATCACCGTTGGTTAGGTGGTATGTTGACGAACTGGAAAACACTTCGCCAATCTATCAACCGTTTAAAAGATCTTCAAACTCAATCTCAAGATGGTACTTTTGCTAAGCTTACTAAACGTGAAGCTTTAGAACGTGCTCGTGAGATGGAAAAACTTGAGCGCTCTTTAGGCGGCGTTAAAAACATGGGTGGTTTACCTGACGCATTATTTGTAATCGACGTTGATCACGAAGCGATTGCAATCAAAGAAGCTAAGAACTTAGGTATTCCTGTTATCGGTATCGTTGATACAAACTCTAACCCAGACAACGTTGATTACGTTATTCCTGGTAACGACGATGCGATCCGTGCAGTAACTCTATATGCTTCAGCTATGGCTGACGCAATTCTTGCTGGTAAAGAATACGCTCAATCTCAAGCGAACGCTCAAGCAAAAGGCGATGACGCTGCGAAAGACGCTTCTGAGGCTTAATGCGTTTTGACGCAGGCTTGTCATTTTTGCGACATGTAATGGTGGCAAATTAAGCGTCGAGAGTGCAAACGGCCCAGAGTTTCTTTGGGCCGTTTTTGTTGAAAAGATTTATTTTCTACCGATTTTAGGAGATCAACATGACTGCAATTACTGCAAGCATGGTAAAAGAATTACGTGACCGTACTGGTCTTGCAATGATGGAATGCAAAAAAGCATTAACAGAAGCGAACGGTGACATCGAGCTTGCTATTGATAACCTTCGTAAATCTGGTCAAGCTAAAGCTGCTAAAAAAGCTGGTAACATTGCTGCTGACGGTGCAATCACAATCGTTCAAGAAGGCAACAAAGCAATTTTAGTTGAAGTTAACTGTCAAACTGACTTCGTTGCTAAAGACGAAAACTTCTCTAACTTCTCAAAAGCTGTTGCTACTGCTGCTTTAGCTGCTGGTGAAACTGATGCTGCTAAAATCGCTGAATTAAAATTAGCAGACGGTCAATCAGTTGAAGAAGCTCGTATTGCACTTGTTCAAAAAATCGGTGAAAACATCCAAGTTCGTCGCGCGAAAATCGTTGAAGGCGAAAACTTGGCTATCTACAAACACGGTTTAAAAATCGGTGTTGTAGTTTCTTATACTGGTGATGCTGATACTGGTAAAGGTATTGCAATGCACGTTGCTGCATTCAACCCAGTAGCTGTAAATGCTGAAGCTGTTCCTGCTGACCTTATCGCTAAAGAAAAAGAAATTGCTGAAGCGAAAGCGTTAGAATCTGGTAAGCCAGCTAACATCGTTGAGAAAATGGTAACTGGTTCAGTTGATAAATACTTGAACGAAGTTGCTCTTGATCGTCAAATGTATGTAATCGACAACGACAAGAAAGTTGCTGATGTATTAAAAGCAACTGGTACTACTGTTGCTGAATTCGTACGTTTCGAAGTTGGTGAAGGTATTGAGAAGAAAGCAGAACTTAGCTTCGCTGAAGAAGTTGCTGCTGCTCAAGCTGCTGCGAAGTAATTCGTATCACAATAAAAAAAGCCCCATTGGGGCTTTTTTTATCTCAGTTAAAATAAGGGTATACAATGACAAATAAAAAAAATCTCAGTATTGCTGGTGTGATTATTTTATTGATTGCTGCGTATTTTGGTCTAGATTTATCTGGGCATAAGCAAAATCAATCACCATCATCAACTATACCCGCAGCTCAGCGTAATGAAACTACACTTTCAAATAATGGGGTGGACACTGTAAAAGCTGCTTATGAGCAGAGACAAAGTAATGTTCAAGTGCAGGGAAGTGGTCGAGTCAAAGCAATTTTAAGAGATGATAATGATGGGTCAAGACACCAGAAATTCATTCTAGTATTAAAAAATGGTCTTTCAATTTTGGTTGCACATAATATCGATTTGGCACCTAAAATTTCTAATCTAAATAAAGGTGACATCGTTGAGTTTTATGGCGAATATGAATACAACCCGAAAGGTGGTGTACTACATTGGACTCATCACGATCCACAAGGTCGTCATGAAAGTGGTTGGCTTAAACATGACGGACAGATCTATCAATAAAGCTCACGTGAACGTTTAATCAGATTATTTTCATAGAGCAATTTTGTTCTATTCAGTTTATTAAAACATGCTATGGTTTTTTTATTGAATAGATGAGACGTATTTATGCAGCGGGAGCAAGCCGATTATCTGCATGTGCGAGAGTTGGGCGGTTTAGAGTTACTAAAAGCACATTATCACCAAACACAATTTTCAAAGCATACTCATGAAGGGTACTGTATTGGTGTGATTGAAGAGGGAGCACAGTCTTTTTTTAGGACAGGACAGCTACATGTAGCTCCTAAAGGCGATATTATTTTAGTCAATGCTGACGAGATCCATACTGGTTCATCGGCTGTTGAGTCGGGGTGGCGTTATCGAGCGATCTATCCAACACCTGAAATGTTAGTAGAAGTTAGCCAAGATTTTTTTGAAAATTCACATGGCGCACCATGGTTTCCTCAAGCCGTGATTCGCGACCTAGGTTTGGCTCAACAGCTTTGCTTACTTTTTGATTTATTAGAACAAAAAGATAATTTCCTACTCAAAGAAACGATGTATTTAACAACGTTAGCTTGTCTTATGAAGAGACACGGTAAATCAAATCATACTTTTTGTGAGTTACCAGAAGCATATTCAAAAATATTAAGAGTTAAAGAATTGCTCGTAGAAATGCCTGAAACAAACTTTTCTTTACAAGACTTGGCTGACATGGTCGGCTTGAGCGCTTGGCATTTCTTAAGACAATTTAAAAAATATGTAGGTCTGCCACCTCACGCTTGGCTTGTACAAGCACGTTTACAAAAAGCAAGACAGTTATTAAAACAGGGGGACCAAATTGCCATGGTGGCACAACAATGTGGTTTTTCTGACCAAAGCCATTTTAACCGTCACTTTAAAAAAGCAATGGGCGTCACACCCACTCAATATGTAGCAAGTTTGAATATATAAATAAATTAGTTTTAAAGCAATTTTATCCAATATAAGTCGGCACTCATCAAGCATGGTATAGAGATGTTTCTTATATTGGATTTTATATATGAATATTCAGCTTAATCAGCCAGTTGGGTTTTCAAAAAATAAGCCATCCTATTTATTTTTACGTGGCGCAATGGATATTTTGCCCTTATCAATTTCTGTTATTCCGTGGGCAATCTTAGCGGGATCTATGGCAATTCATGCAGGATTATCTTTCTATAAAGCACTAGCACTGTCTGGACTCGTCTTTGCTGGAGCTGCTCAGTTGGTTAGCTTAAGCATGGCTATGGAAGGTGCTTCTGTTTTTACAATTTATTTGACTATTTTCTTTTTAACGGCTCAGCATTTTATTTATGCATTAACTTTAAGAAATGACATTTCTATTTTGTCCTTACCTAAACGATTGAGTTTAGGCTTTTTATTAACAGATGAATTGTTTGCGGTGAGTGCTCCATTTGAAAAAAGAAGTTCAGAATACCTGCTAGGAGCTGGACTATGTTTTTATTTATTTTGGGTTGCTTTTAGTTTGGTGGGAATACTACTGGCGACAGTGATACCTGATCTTTTAAATTACCATTTGGATTTTTCGATTGTTGCTATTTTTATTGCTATGATTGTGCCGTTATGTAAAGGATTTTCAGTCATAGCTGGTGTGCTAACAACTTGTTTAAGTGGGTTTTTATTTAGATTTTATCAAATTGAGGGTGCGATTTTACTTTCAGGATTGATGGGAATGTTGATTGCTGTTTTAACTGAAAAAATGGGTAAGGAGCAATAATATGTCTTGGTTTATGATTTTAGGCTTGGCAGCAATCGTCTTTTTTAATCGCTATTATTTTTTAGAACCTCAAGTAAAAATTAAACTGCCGCTTATTCTGAATAAGATGCTTAACTATTCTGCACCTTGTTTGTTAACTGCAATTTGTATTCCAGTTATTTTTTTCGATGGTAATCATTTAAGAGGCGTGATAAATAATCCTTATATTTATGCAGCAATTTTTTGTATTGTGATTGCTATGTACCTAAAAAAAGTTCTTTTAAGTGTGATAGCAAGTTTAGGATTTTTTTATTTTATAAATTTTCTAATAAATTACTAACATGCAAAAGCTGAATCGAAAGGATTCAGCTTTAAGTTAATCTTTAAGCAGGAGCTTGTTGTTGTCTGCTTTTCCATTTAGGTAAAATTTTTGAGAGATAAGCATCCATACACCAAACTGGTCCAATTAGTAGGAATTGTAAATCTTTAAAGAACGAAGGTTTTTTGCCTTCGACTTTATGTCCGTAAAATTGTCCAACCCAAGCAATCACAAAAATAGCGATATAAAACCCGACTCCTACAGGTAGGGTATAAATGAGCCATGCCATAACAACAAGTAAAGCAGCCATTGCCACAGCAAGTACAAGATCTAAACGTGCATAAAATACTAAGGTCAACACAAGTAATAAAGCAGTAAGCAATGTGCTGAAATGTGCAATGATTCCAATAATAGAAAATAAAATGGCGGGAACGCAAAGCCAGTGAATTTGTTTATTGGTTGGATTTTGATGACTTTCGCTATATTCATCAAACCATTCAGTAATGGATTTCATTAGTAGCACACTCCTTGTTTTAACTTTGATTTATTTTTTGTGAGTATATTTTAGCCTGTTCTTGAGGATCTCGACAAGAAACTAACACTATTCAACTATAGGGAGCGTTGTTTTAAAAAAACTAAGAAAGGGCAAATGAAAAAATAATGCGAGTGTGATTGACAAGGTGGACAATTCGACCACAAGAATGGGGCGATTTTTCATAATATTTTTTCTGTGTTGCTAGATGATGAAATCATCTAAAAAAGCGTAATTTTGAGATTGATGGGAAAATTGTATGAAAAAGCTCTACTCATCTACTCTAAAAACGCCATAAATAGCGTTTATTTTGGGGAAATGGTACTAGGGTAGCGCAAATTTAAAAAAGACGCTTTAAACGCAAATTAGACGTAAAATTAACTGGTATTAAATAAACATAGTTTTTTGTTTAAAAAATATTCAAATTCAGAGCTGGATAAGGGTCAAAAAAAGAGGATTTTTTAACTTTACGTTAGGAATTATTTTGATAACTTAAAATATAAAAAAGCCGCAGAAAAAATTGCGGCTTTTTACATGAACTCGAGAGGCTATAACTTATGAAGTTGGGCCATCAACACGCTCAATATTTACTTTAGCTGTACCAGCATTGGTAATACCAAGACGTTTAGCTGCACCGTATGATAGGTCAAGTACACGGTTGCCATGGAAAGGACCACGGTCATTTACTTTTACAACCACACTTTTACCATTGTCTTTATTCGTTACTCGAATGTAACAGTTCAACGGTAGGCTACGGTGAGCAGCAGTTAAAGCATTCATGTCGAATGTTTCACCACTTGCAGTTTTACGACCATGGAATTGGCGGCCATACCAAGATGCCATACCAGTTTGGCTAAACTTACGAACAGTGTTTGAAGCTACTGTGTTAAGTTTTTCAATCACTGAAGGCTCATCTTCAGGGATTTCAATTTTTGCTGCGATAGCTTGACGACGGATTTGATCGCCAGAACGTTCAGTGATTGAAAGACTGTTAATGTTAGAAAAACGAGAATTAAAGTTTTGAGTATCTTTACTCAATACACGTGCTGCTAGATTAGGACCATCTACATCACTGTTTAATGATGATGACTGCACCATTTCAGCGTGCAGTGGGGCCATACTTAAACTAGCCGTCAGTGCAAGAACGTATTTCAGCGATAACTGCATTTGTATAAACTCCTGAGAACATGTACTTTTTTCTTTCAGCCATTGACTGAAATTTAAAGTGAACATGCCTTATTATTCACTTTTGCAATTGCTATATTGGGGTGGATAATATTCATCGGTTACGGAGAGTGTCTAGTCTTTAATGAGAAATCTTTACAAAAAGGGCAAAAACTTACAGTTTCAGTCTAAAAAATAATCAATAATGTAACAAATTATTAAAAATGTATGTATTGTGATCTATTTAACAAAAATATTTATTGACTTTTACATAAAGTATAAAAAAGCTAGCCTATCGGCTAGCTACTTCGGTGCCTAATAACCATACAGCAGTAGCGTACATACGGCTCTTATTATAAGTCGTAATCACTTGAAAATTCGGGTAAGTTAAATAGTAAATTGGTCCATTATAGTCTTGTAATTGAATAACATTCACCATATCGAGATCATCAATTTTAACTAAAGGATTCAATGGAGAAATACCGAGTGTCTTTAATGCACCATATGGGAAAGGTTGCGTTAAATCTTTAGCAATAATACTTTCTGGATTTGCCCCAGTGTAACGAGCCATAAACCCGATCGGTTGGTCGCGTTGCCAACCTTGTTTTGCTAAGTAGTTTGCAATTGATCCAATAGCATCTTCTGCTGAGTTTCTTAAGTCGATATGTCCATTACCGTCATAATCCACCCCATATTTACTAATATTGCTTGGCATAAATTGTGGATAGCCAATCGCACCTGCATAGGAACCAACAATACTATTTGTTGGGTAGCCTTCTTTATAAGTCCAAGCAATAAGAGCAGCTAGCTCATCACCAAAATATTCAGCACGGCGAGGGTAGCCAAAAGCAAGGGTAGCTAAAGCATCACGTGTAATAAAAGAACCTTTATTTGCGCCATAACCTGTTTCAACGCCCAAAATACCTAAAATGACAGCTTGAGATACGCCATATTGTTGTTCTGCACGATTTAACGCATCTGCATATTGATTTTTAAAACGGACACCACGTTGAATTGTGCCTTCAACCAAGAACATAGAGCGATAATCATACCAAGGCTTACTTTCACCCGGGCGAGTCATAATATTTAGAATGTTTGGTAAATTTTTTGCCCCACTCATGGCTGCATCGACTTGATCGCTACTTAAGCCATAAGCATTCATCGTTTTTTGTTTAAAATTCAAATAATCAGGATGTGTTGCAAAATCGTTGGCCTGAGCGAAATGACTTGTACTGATTAAGCCAGTACACAAAGCGAGCATTTTTAAAGTTTTATTTAAGTGTTGAGACAACATATCGTTTTAAAATTCCAGATTATCGATGTGTATGAATGGACATGACTAAACCAAAGGTGGCCATTAAAGTAATAATAGCTGTTCCGCCATAACTCATAAAAGGTAAAGGAACACCTACTACAGGTAAAATACCACTGACCATTCCCGCATTTACAAATACATAAACAAAAAAAGACAAACCAAAGGCGCCAGCAACTAAACGTCCATAGTTATGGAAGCTTTGTAAACCGATCTGGAATGTTCTAAAAATAATGGCAAAATAAAGGACTACTAAAATAAGTACACCGATGAGTCCAAATTCTTCGGAATATGCAGCAATAATAAAGTCAGTATGTCCTTCGGGTAAAAAGTGTAAATGTGATTGGGTGCCTTCAAGGAAGCCTTTACCTGAAAAACCACCAGAACCAATTGCAGTTTTAGATTGAATAATATTCCACCCCGTACCGAGTGCATCTGCTTCTGGGTCAAGTAAAGTTAAAACCCTTTGGCGTTGATAGTCGTGTAAAAGAAATTCCCACGCAATTGGAATTACGATTGCTGCACATGCGGCAGCTGCACCAATCATTCGCCACGATAGTCCACTTAAAAATAAGACAAATATACCGCTTGCTAATACTAAAAGTGATGTCCCTAAATCAGGTTGTTCTGCAATCAGTAAAAAGGGAATACCAATTAACATTAATGATAAAACAACTTGTGAAAAACTAGGAGGAAGAGGTTTTCGTGCTAGAAACCATGCAATCATCATCGGCATGCCGATTTTCATGAACTCACTGGGTTGGACACTTCCGAAACCAGGAATATCAATCCAGCGCTGAGCACCCATTCGGACTTCACCGAATACCATAACTGCCACAAGCGAAAATAGGCCGAACAAATAAAAGTATGGGGAAAACGCTTGATAGACCTTAGGCGGAATTTGGGCTAGACCAAACATCACTAAAAAGCCAATACCAAAACTCATGGCTTGTTTACTGACCAGACCTACATCCTGTGCAGAAGCACTATATAGTACGGTTAAACCTAATAGCGCATTTAATAGCAAAAATAGACATAACCACGGGTCAATGTGGAGTTGTTGCCACCTTGATGGTTGCATAGCGGTGCTAAGACCATCTCGAGGAGCTTGGCGTAAAAACTTATATTGTGGGCTAGGAGACATGCGGCGTTAACTAGGTCAATCAGTGCTTGGCGCATGCTAACATAAACCTGATTAATGGCAATGTATATCAATATTTTGCAATAAAAAAACCTAGCTCTCGCTAGGTTTCCGATAGGCTATTTCTTATTAGTTAAAGAATAGACTTTCGTGATATTCAGCCATCGCTTTTAGTTCAGTGCGATTTAAGCTAGGGATGAGTTTGTCGATCGCAATATGAACTGCTTTTGTTACAGCTGCCGCACCAATATCAGCTGCTTTACGCTTGATCATGCCAAGGTCTAATGTCTTATTAAAATCAGACATAAAATGTTTAACCATAGCATCTCCAAACTGTTTATACAGTTCAGCCAATGCAGCTTTATTGATATCGTTACCCGCCTTAAGCTCAGTGAAGTTATGCTGAAGATTAGTGACTAAGCTAGGATCTAGAGTTACACCTACTTTATATTGACCTTGTGGATCTTTAAATAAGCTTTTTTCAGAGAACTCTACTGACTGTTTAACAACATCGTTTGGCGCTTTGCTTAACAATTGTTTTAAAAGAACAGCGACTGTTGATTTGACATAGCCTGCTAGTTTTTCGGCAGTATCGCGCTTTTCACTTGCAGGGAAGTGCTGAACTAACTGAATTAAGACATTATCAATAATCTCTTCATTAAGTTGCAAAGCAATCTTATCGCGAAGTGGATATAAAGGCTCACTAGAATTTTTGTTCGCAATTCCAGTTTGTATATCGTTCAATAAGCCTTCAGAAGGGGTAAAACCAAAAAACGACATGGTGTATCCTCAAATTATTCGTTTTATTGTCGTGCCAATCGAATCGGTTTTGGCATCCATGAAAGATCCGATACTCGGCAAGGGTTAATATCAAGTCCGCCGCGACGAGTATAAGTTGCATAAACCATCAGCTTTTCAGGCTGCAAATTTTGCCAAATATCCGCAAAAATCTGCTCGACACATTGTTCGTGAAAGCCGTTATGCTGACGGTACGAGATAATATAAGCTAAAACACTACGATAACAAGGTTTTTTGCCCTTAAAACGGATAAAAACTGTACCCCAATCTGGTTGTCCCGTGACTGGGCAGTTACTTCTTAAAAGATGAGAATATAGTTCAATTTCGACTTCTTCATCAGACGCATCTCGTTTTAATAGAGTCGCATCTGGATGTTGCTCTAAACGCTCTGGATCTAAGTCATCAATACAAATGCCTTGAGGCTTAGAAATCTCTAAATCATCTACTTGAAATAACGTTAACTCAACTTTTGCACCTGCCGCAGCAGATAGATCTTTTTCAACCGTTTCAATAAACGACTGTTTAGAGTCAAACTGAGTGAAGTTAAGGCTATTGAAGTAAAGTTTTAATGACTTTGATTCAATCAAATTTGGTGAAGAAGCTGGCAGTGTAATTCTGCCAATAGCAACTTGCGGGATAGCATGAGCGTTTAACCATGAAATTTCAAAAACATGCCACCAATCTTTACCTTGTGTAATACCTTCAATATGCGAGTAGGCTTCACGAGACTGAGCACGAGCAATTGGAAATAAAACATCAGGTTGATAGTTAGTTGGATATTGAGTTTCTTTACCCAATAAAGACTGTTCGACACTCATTCACGCATTCCTGAACCACGAGCAAGTAAATAGTAAGCAATTCCGTAAAGTACAGCACAGCATAATGTCACAATGATTAAAGAGAACGTAACGTTCACGTCACTATGACCTAAAATGCCGAAACGGAAAGCGTTAACCATATACACAATAGGATTAATTAAAGAAAGTTTTTGCCAAAAAGGGCCAAGTGCACTAATGGCATAGAACACACCACCTAAATAGGTTAAAGGTGTAAGGACAAAAGTTGGAATAATAGAAATATCATCAAATGATTTTGCATAAACTGCATTAATAAAACCACCTAATGAGAAAAGAACCGAGGTAATCAAGACTGTATATATAGTTACGAACCAGTTATGTATAAAGAGGTCTGTAAAGAACATGCTCATTGTCGTCACAATTGCTCCGACCAATACACCACGGCAAATACCACCAATGACATAGCCCCACAATATAATATGTAGTGGTACGGGACTCATAATCAGTTCTTCAATGCTCTTTTGGAATTTCACACTAAAGAAACTTGAAGATACGTTAGCATAACTGTTGGTAATAACCGCCATCATAATCAGGCCGGGTACGATAAATTGCATATAGCTTACGCCGCCCATTTGTCCAATGCGCGAACCAACCAAATTACCAAAAATAACAAAGTACAAACTCATCGTGATCGCAGGTGGTAACAAGGTTTGTGGCCAAATACGTAGAAATCGGCGTACTTCTTTACGGACTAGAGTCCAGAGGGCAATTTGCAGTTGGCTAAAATTCATTTTGCCTCTCCTTCAAGATTTTTCTCGACCATTTTGACGAATAGCTCTTCTAGACGGTTCGATTTGTTTCGCATACTACGAACACGAATACCTTGTGATTCTAAAAGTTGGAATAAGTCATTTAATGTATGTGCCTTATCCATCGTCACTTCTAAAGTGCTGCTATCAATTAAGTTGAACTTCACACCAATAATATTTAACTGGAGTGGGGCAATGGGTTCTGCCAAATCAAAAATAAAAGATTCTTCACTTAGCTGGTTTAAGAAACTTTTCATGCTGGTGTCTTCTTTAATGACACCGCGGTCAATGATAGCAATTTGACGACACAACATTTCTGCTTCTTCGAGATAATGTGTAGTCAAAATAATAGAGGTCCCGCTTTCGTTCATTTCGGTCAGAAAATCCCACATAGAACGGCGTAACTCAATATCTACACCTGCGGTAGGCTCATCTAAAATAAGAAGTTTAGGTTCATGCATCATGGCACGTGCAATCATGAGTCGGCGTTTCATACCACCAGACAGCATGCGTGCTTGTATATTACGTTTTTCCCAGAGGCCTAGTTTTTCTAAATAATGTTCAGCGCGTTTTTCTGCAATCTTTTTATGAATGCCGTAATAGCCAGCTTGAGTGACTAAAATATCGAACGCTTTTTCGAACTGTCCAAAGTTAAATTCTTGAGGGACAACGCCCAGTTGTTGTTTTGCCAAAGATGGATGAGTGTCGAGATTATGTCCAAAAATCTCAACTGTTCCTTCGGTTTTTTTCGTGAGGGAACTGATAATACCAATGGTTGTTGATTTGCCGGCACCATTTGGGCCTAACAACGCATAAAATTCACCTTCAGGCACAGTGAGGTTAATACCTTTTAACGCCTGAAAACCATTACGATATGTTTTGGACAAATCTCTTAAAACCAAAGCATCAGTCATGAAATTCTCACATTATGAAAGAGGGGTATATTTTGAGCGATAATGATTAATAAACCAAGTAAAATAGTCGGAATTTTATAAAATTGAGATAAATTTATGAAGTTATTATATATAAACTGGTGCGCCCGGCGGGGATCGAACCCACGACCCCAGGCTTCGGAAACCTGTACTCTATCCAACTGAGCTACGAGCGCACATGTGTGGGCCACATCATAGGAAAAAAACACCCATAGGTAAAGCATGAAATAGGTAACAAGTGAGTTTAATGCTTAATTAAACAGCAGCTTGTTGTTTTTTTAGATGTGTTGTTGAATAAGTTGAATTGAATAATTAATAGAATGAAGCGTATGTGCTAGTTCATTAGGGGGAATACGCGACTCCTGTAAGCTAGTAATCCATTGCATTTGGCACATTTTAAGCTCTTGAAGCGTTTTTATTTGCTCTATTTTCTGAATAAGTGGTTTTGCCATAAGCCCACAATATTGACTCAAGGTTTGCTTCATCAACTGTTGTATCTCTTCAAAAGAGAGCTGTTGAACTGGAATTGGTGGCTGGGTAATTTCAGTAGGTGAAAGTTGAAAAGATGATGATTGAGTAACCTGAATTTCTCCAACTATATCGCCACTTTTATTATCATCAATAGTATTTTTTTGATGAGCTTCTATTGCAGTTACGGATGATTGTGGGAAAGATATTTGTTCATTTAATTCTGAATAATTTTCGCCAGAAGGAGCAATGAGTTTTAAGTCGATAAGCTGTTGAATAAGCTCTGGAGATGCAATACGTTTTTTAAATTCGCTATTTAAATTTTGAAAATCTTCGTGATCTATTAATAGTAGTAAACGTCTTTGTTTTGCATTTAAAGTAATGTTGCGTTGTTGAAGCGCGACTCTTCCTAAATTAGTTCGATAAAAACCAGCCATCATTTTTCCCCAAATAAAAAATAAATCAGACTGTCCAATTTTCTTGGTTGAACAGTACTGTTTTTAATAAAATATAAATGGGGTTAACGATAAAACTCAAAAATGACAATATAATGAAGAATTGATGAATATCATCTATTTAAGACTTTAAAATGCGCCTTCTAACGCTTTACGTAAATAGATGTCAAGTTCATCTTGACGTAATAACCATTGAATATAGTCTTTAGGAAGTTCAGCAATTGCTGTGCCTTTATGCTTACCAAAATTAATAGTCGTAGGGATACGTGCTTCTTCAGAAACTCGGTAAAGCTCTTCAATGTCTTGAATATTTAAATGATAGACAATATGCATCAAAATATTAGCAGTCAAAATAATATCCGCATCGGCTCGGTGCGCGCCTTTGAGCAATTCTCGCGCTTTACCGCTGCCTTGAGAAATCATATAGATGAGTGCAGAAATATTATGCGCTTCTGCTTCAGGCCAAGTTTTACGCGCTAAAGCTAGTGTACAAATCGGTTTGATATTCGATACATCCACACCACAACGAGCAATCGCTGCAATATCGTAATCAATATTGTGACCAATAATATAAGTTGTAGTCTCTGGCAATTTAAAAGTTTTATAGTGGGGCTGGTTTTCTAAATCTGACTCTAATATATGGTGAACTGCCATAGCCGCGTAAGAAATAGGGGTACCGACTTGATAGAGCTGATCAAACAATTTGCTCTTATCTAAAGTCAATTTGCCTTCATTAATTTCAATTGGGGCATACGCAATTTCAATAGGCAAACCATTTAGTGTATGTGTTTCTGTATCTAAAATAATGGTTTGCATAACTGGCCCTTTAATCAATCACGAGTAATCAAGAATGTTAACAGTTGGCTACCCACTTTAAAACATGAAGTGAGGCCTGAGAGTAGTGAGAACGTTAATTTATATTAAAAATAAAGTTTTCAGAGATTAATTTCATCCAATAGACCTTGCGGAAAATAAAGATTAGGCGTAAATATTTTTAAGACATTAGGAAATGTTGATTAAAAAACTAAAGCAAAACAAAAATGGAATTTAAGGGAAGATATACCAATGAAAATGAACCTATTAATGACGAGCGTTCTGAGCACGAGTTTATTTTTAGTCGCTTGTGGAGGAGGGAGTAGTGATGATGGCCCAGCTCCTACTAATCCATCTGGGACTCCAACCAATAATATTCAAAATCCAGTCGTTAAGGTCGAGGCTTACACAAGCACCAACTTAGGATCAGTTGCCGCAGAAAGTAGTATTTTGACTTATAAAATGTTGGGTCAAAGTGGTCAAGAAGTGCAGGCAACCAGTTTGGTATTTACACCAAACACTCCACCACCAGTAGGCGGTTGGCCAATTGTAGTCTGGGCGCATGGTACTACGGGTGTGGCAGATGCTTGCGCACCAAGTAAAGCAGCTTTAGCAGATAGTACAAAAGATTTAATTAGTAAATTATTAGCAGCTGGTTATGTTGTGGTCGCACCTGACTATGAAGGTTTAGGTACACCAGGCATACATCCTTTTTTAAATGTTAAAAGTGAGGCTTTTTCAATTACAGATGCGGTGGTTGCAACACGCAATTATTTATTACAGCGTAACTTATTAACTTCAAAAAAATGGTTAACAATAGGACATTCTCAGGGTGGGCATGCTGCATTAGGTGCTGCACAATATGCGAGCCGTGCACAACTAGACTATAAAGGTACAGTAGCGGTAGCACCTGCTTCTAATTTAGGCTTTATTCTAGTGGCGGGAGAGCAATCTGTTGCTAATGCAACTCTAGATAAGAAGATATCAATGTATGCTCAACTTGATACTTATACGGCTTTAGTTACTGCGGGGATTCGTAACACTCAACCTGCCTTTAATTATTCACAAGTCTTTACCTCGCAAGTCTCAAGTATTGCCGCACAAGCAGAAACGATTTGTTCTGGACCATTGGGCCAAGCTTTTGGCGCAGGTATGACTAAGTATGCTACAGATCATAATGGAACGCTGGACGGGTATACACGCACACAACCTAACTTTATGGCTGTTCAGCTAGTTAAAACATTTTTAGATAAAGATTCGCAGCCCTTACAAGTAAAAGTCACGACACCGATTATTATTTATCAAGGGGTAGCTGATAAAACTGTTCCAAAAGTAGCTACTGATATTTTGATATCTAATGCCACTGTCGTAGGCACTAAAATTAATAGCTATGTGACGGGTAACTGGGATCATGGCACGGTGATGAGCAGTAATGTAGATAATATTGTTGGAAATGTTCAGACCTTACTGTCAGCTCAATAGAGTCATTGATATTTAATACTTTTTTAATATTGGCGAGAGCTAAAATTAATGATAGAGAAATTTAAAATATAAGCTTTAAACGAGCTTTTTAATTGATTTATAAACAATGGCTCATTTTTTATAAAACTTGAGCCATTTTTATTTAAAACTGAGCTAACTTCATTCTGTTTAATTATAAAGTTCATGCTACAATATGCCGCAATCTTAGCACGGCTTAAAAGCCCTAATTTATAGGACCCCCGCTAATGTTTGCCAATATTTCCATTTCTGAATTTGATCCAGAATTAGCTCAAGCAATTGCTTCTGAAGGTGAGCGTCAAGAAGCACATATCGAGTTAATTGCATCTGAAAACTATTGCTCTCCTGCTGTGATGGAAGCGCAAGGATCAAAACTTACGAACAAATATGCAGAAGGTTATCCAGGCAAACGCTATTATGGCGGTTGCGAGTATGTGGATATCATCGAGCAAATGGCGATTGATCGTGCTAAAGAACTTTTTGGTGCAGATTACGCAAACGTTCAACCACACGCTGGTTCACAAGCTAACTCTGCTGTTTATTTAGCGCTTCTTAATCCGGGCGATACAGTTTTAGGTATGAGCTTGGCTCACGGTGGTCACTTGACTCACGGTGCAAAAGTAAGCTTCTCTGGTAAAACTTATAATGCAGTTCAATACGGTCTAAACGCTGAAACTGGCGAGATCGATTACGAAGAAGTTGAACGTTTAGCGTTAGAGCACAAGCCACGTATGATCGTTGCTGGTTTCTCTGCTTATAGCCGTGTTGTAGATTGGCAACGTTTCCGCGACATCGCGGACAAAGTTGGCGCTTACCTTTTTGTTGATATGGCTCACGTTGCAGGTCTTGTTGCTGCTGGTGTATATCCAAACCCAGTTCAAATTGCTGACGTAACAACGACGACGACTCACAAAACACTTCGTGGTCCACGTTCTGGTTTAATCCTTGCGAAAGCGAATGAAGAAATCGAGAAAAAACTTCAATCAGCTGTATTCCCTGGTAACCAAGGTGGTCCATTAATGCATGCGATTGCTGCTAAAGCAATCTGCTTCAAAGAAGCTATGTCTGATGACTTCAAAGCTTACCAACAACAAGTTGTGAAAAATGCTCAAGCTATGGCTGAAGTATTCATCGCTCGTGGTTATGATGTTGTTTCTGGCGGTACAGACAACCACTTGTTCTTGTTATCTTTAATCAAGCAAGATGTAACTGGTAAAGATGCAGATGCTTGGTTAGGTGCTGCTCACATTACTGTGAACAAAAACTCAGTTCCAAATGACCCACGTTCTCCATTCGTGACTTCTGGTATCCGTATCGGTACTCCAGCGGTAACAACTCGTGGTTTCGGTGAAGCTGAAGTTCGTGAACTTGCTGGTTGGATCGCTGACGTGATTGACAGCAAAGGTGACGAAAAAGTTATTGCTGACGTAAAAGCGAAAGTTGAAACTGTTTGTGCAAAATTCCCTGTATACGCACAATAAGTTGTAAATATAAAAAAAGCGCCGTATGGCGCTTTTTTTTATCAAGTTAATTAGATAAGAATTAACTTTTAGATTTTACCGATGACTCGGCATTATGCCAGCCACCACCTAATGCACGGATTAAATTTACACTAGCCATCATTCTAGTGCCGTTAAGCTGTGCAGAAAGTTGTTCTTGTTGCAAAATAGTCCGATCTGAGTCAATCACATCAAGATAACTGATAGCACCTTCTCGATAACGTAAATGAGACAGTTGATTTGCATGACGAGAAGAGGAGAGTGCTTGATTTTGAGCTTGAATTTGCTGATCAAGTATTCTTTGATCTGATAAACCATTTTCAACTTCGCGAAATGCATTCAATACAGTTTGGCGATAGTTTGCCACGCTTTCTTCATAGGCAGCTCGTGCTTGAGCAACTCCAGCCTTACGTTGTCCACCGTCAAATAATGGCAAAGATAAAATAGTACCTGCGACTGGACCAAGTAAGAATGTACGGCTCGACCATTTACCCAACTCACCTAAACTTGATGATTCATAACCGAGTGCACCTGTTAGGTCCAGTTTTGGGAAGAAAGCAGCACGTGCAATTCCAATACGCGCATTATCTGCTGCCATAGCACGCTCGGCAGCCGCAATGTCAGGTCGTCTTTCCAGTAAAGCCGAAGGTAAACCTGCTGGAAGACGAATGCTGTTTGCAGTTAAAGGTTGAACTGTCAAGCTAAACTCAGCAGGTGTTTTGCCTAACAATACTGCAAGTGCATGTTCTGCATTGGCTCGGTTACGAGCAATGTTCAGTGCATTGGTCTGGGCGGTAGCCAGTTCAGTCTGTGCGCGAGAAACATCTAATTCACTGACTAAACCATTTCTAAAACGTGTTTGAACTAAGTCTCTTGTCTCACCAAGCAGTTTAATAGTGCGATTATAAATTGCTTGTTCAGCATCCAACTGACGGATCAGGAAATAACCTTGGGCAACATCTGCTTGTAAGGCTAAAAGCGCCGACTGATATAAGGCTTCTTGTTGCTGTACATCAGCTGTTGCTGCATTGACACTACTGGCGATACGCCCAAATAAATCGAGTTCATATGAAACATTCGCTTGAGCACGCCATAAGGTTTGTGCAGATGTATGAGCGTTGTCATCTAAACCCAATGAAGCCGGAGAGGGTTTTTGACGAGTTGGGCCAAAGCCAGCACCAATATTTGGCAAACGTTCAGCTTGTGCTGCGGAACGTAACGCACGTGAAGCCTGAATATTAGCCGCTGCCGCTTTAAGGCTCTGGTTTCCAGAAATGGCTTGTTGTTCGAGCTCATTTAATTGAGCATCATTAAAAACACGCCACCATTCACCTCGAACCTGCTGATCGGCAGGTTGAGCAATTTTCCAGTTATTGTCTTCAAGTTTAGGGTCAGACTCTTTAAATTTGACGGGAACTATGACCTTTGCAGGTTGATATTCTGGAGCCAAAGAGCAGCCTGCAAGCAGCAGGCTTCCCATGAGTGAGGACAATAATAAGCTTTGTTTTGCTGTAGCCATTAAATGTCCTCCTTAATGATCATGTGGGGTAGATAAAGGTGCTTCATGAACTGCTGCCGAATGCAATTTATGTTTGCTATTCAATGTGCGAATCAGGACATAAAAGGCAGGGGTCAGGAACAAACCAAACAGCGTTACACCGATCATGCCGAAGAACACTGCAATACCCATGGCATGACGCATTTCAGAACCTGCACCTGTTGAGGTAACCAGTGGTACGACACCCATAATGAATGCAATAGAAGTCATTAAAATTGGGCGTAAACGTAGACGACTTGCTTCAACAGCTGCTTTAAAGGCAGTTGCACCTTGCATTTCAAGTTCTCGTGCAAACTCAACAATTAAGATGGCATTTTTACAAGCCAGCCCGACTAGTACCATCAGACCAATTTGGGTAAAGATGTTGTTATCTCCACCTGTCAGCCAAACACCTGTCAGAGCCGCCAAGATTCCCATCGGTACAATTAAAATTACAGCTAAAGGCAAAGTCAGACTTTCATATTGAGCAGCTAAAACCAAGAATACCAGTAATACGCTAATTGGGAATACCCAGAGTCCTGCATTACCAGCCAAGATTTTTTGGTAAGTTAAATCTGTCCATTCAAACTTGATGCCACGAGGTAGAGTTTGTGCAGCAATACGTTCAACCGCAGCTTCAGCTTGGCTAGATGAATAACCTGGGGCAGGGCCACCGTTAATATCTGCTGAGGTATAGCCGTTATAACGAACGACCATTTCAGGACCATAGGTTTGAGTTACATTTACCAATGAAGATAACGGCACCATTTGTCCCGCACTGTTTCGGGTTTTAAGCTGCAAAATATCTTCAGGATTTGCACGGAAAGGAGCATCGGCTTGTGCACGAACCTGATAAACACGTCCAAAGCGGTTAAAGTCGTTAACGTATTGAGAACCTAAATAAATCTGCATGGTGTTGAAAACATCTGTCACGGCAACACCTTGCTGTTTAGCTTTCACGCGGTCCAAATCTACATTGAGTTGAGGTACGTTAATTTGATAACTTGAGAACATTGGACCCAGTTCAGGGGCTGATTGTGCTGCTTTCATAAAGTTTTGGGCAGCATCATTTAAGGCTGAATAGCCTAAGGCACCTCGGTCTTCGAGTTGGAGCTTAAAGCCACCCATGGTTCCTAAACCCATCACAGGTGGTGGTGGGAAAACTGCAATATAGGCATCTTGAATGGCTGAATATTTCTGGTTGAGTGCACCAGCAATTGCATTTGCAGATAAGTCTTTAGCCTTACGTTCATCGAATGGCTTTAAGGTTACAAAGACAATACCGGCACTCGAACTGTTGGTAAAACCGTTAATTGAGAGGCCAGGGAAGGCAACAGCACTTTCCACACCAGGTTGTTTAAGTGCCGTATCACTCATTTTACGGATGACCGCTTCAGTACGATCTAATGATGCGCCATTTGGTAATTGAGCAAAGCTAATCAAATATTGTTTGTCCTGCGCAGGAACGAAACCGCCCGGAACAATATAAGAGATACCGACGGTTAAACCTAAAAGCGCAGCATAGACACCTATTGCCGAAGCTTTATGAGAGATAACACGACTTACGCCTTTACCATAGTTGTCCGACGCTCTAGTAAATACGCGGTTAAATAATGCAAAGAAACGTCCGAATACACGGTTCATAAGGCGTGTTAATGCATCAGGTTTAGCATCATGTCCTTTTAGTAACATGGCAGCCAAAGCAGGAGATAGGGTAAGGGAGTTAAATGCCGAAATAACCGTTGAAATGGCAATGGTCATGGCAAATTGTTTATAAAACTGCCCTGTTAAGCCTGTCATAAATGCAAGTGGTACGAACACGGCAACGAGCGTTAAAGCAATCGCAATAATTGGTCCGCTCACTTCTCTCATCGCGCGATAAGTTGCATCTCTTGGGCTTAAGCCAGCTTCAATATTCCTCTCGACATTTTCGACGACCACAATGGCGTCATCGACCACAATCCCGATGGCAAGTACCATCCCGAACAGTGATAGCGCATTGATTGAGTAACCAAAAGCGAGCATGAGCGCAAATGTACCAATAATTGAAACTGGTACAGCAAGCAATGGAATGATTGAGGCACGCCATGTTTGTAAGAATAAAATAACAACCACAACAACCAGTGCAATTGCTTCAAGTAAGGTGTGAACTACCGCTTTAATACTGGCACGTACGAATTGAGTCGGGTCATAAACAATGTCGTATTTAATTGAAGATGGGAAATCTTTTGAAAGCTCCTTCATCGTGCTGCGCACTTGATCGGAAACTTGTAAAGCATTAGCACCTGGTGCTTGGAAAATTGGAATTGCGACTGCTTGTTTATTATCGAGTAATGAACGAAAGCCATATTGTGAAGCTGCAAGTTCAACACGAGCAACATCACCCAATCGGGTGACCGCACCATCTGGTGCAGTTTTTAAAATGATATCTGCGAATTCTTGCTCAGTCGTTAAACGTCCTTGAGCATTGACTGAAAGCTGTAAAGGGGAATTACTTGGTGATGCACCGATTGTACCCGCTGCAACCTGAATATTTTGTTCACGAATTGCATTCACAATTTCAGTCGCGGTAAGGTTACGCTGTGCTACTTTTTGCGGGTCGAGCCATACGCGCATCGCGTAGTCACCAGAACCAAATAATCCGACTTCACCAACTCCTTGTAAACGCGCTAAACGGTCTTTCACGTTGAGTACCGCATAGTTACGTAAGTAAGTCATGTCATAGCGACTATCTGGTGAGGTCAGATGTACTACCATGGTTAAAGTTGGTGAGCTTTTTAAAGTAGTGACACCTAAACGCTGTACGTCTTCCGGTAAACGAGGCATGGCCTGAGACACACGGTTTTGAACCAGTTGTTGCGCTTTGTCTGGATCAATACCAAGTTTAAAGTTCACCGTAATGGTTAAGTTGCCGTCGCTGTTAGCCTGAGATTGCATGTACAGCATGTCTTCGACGCCGTTGATCGACTCTTCAAGCGGAGAAGCAACAGTTTCAGCAATTACTTTCGGGTTTGCACCCGGATATTGAGCACGTACCACCACAGATGGCGGAACAACTTCTGGATATTCAGAAATCGGTAACTGGAATACCGAAAGCAGACCGGCGAGTAAAATCAGTACTGATAACACACCAGCAAAGATCGGCCGATCAATAAAAAATTTAGAAATATTCATATTTGATTAACCTTTTGCCGGAGTTGATGTTTTATCTGTTGGCTGAGGTTGAGGAGGAGTAGCATTAGCAGTGATTTGTGAATTTGGCATAGGAACGAGGTGCGGGGTCACAGGGTCACCTGGACGAATTCGCTGTAAACCGTTCACCACAATACGATCACCCGCTTGTAATCCGCTATTCACGATTTGCAAACCATCTTGTTGTGCACCGAGTTTTACTTCACGGTAAGCCGTCTGATTTTTAGCATCAACTACTACGACAAAGCGTTTATCTTGATCGACCCCAACTGCGGTTGGGCTAATCAGAATTGCTGAACGAGGTTGTCCACCGCCTAAACGGATTCGTGCATATAAGCCTGGTAATAAAACACCGTTTGGATTATCAAAAGTCGCACGAACACGAATCGTGCCTGAGGTTGCATCTAGGTTATTGTCAATTGAGTTGATCGTACCTTCGCGAGAGAAACCAATTTCATTAGCAAGTCCCATATAAACAGGAACTTGTGCAGAATTACGCTGGTTACTGATGTATTTCAGATAAGTTTGTTCATCAACATCGAAAGATGCATAGAGACGAGAGACAGATACTAAACTTGTTAAGACCTGTGCGCCGTTACCTGCAGAAACTACATTGCCGACGGTCACCTCGGCACGGGAAATTCGACCGCTGACAGGCGCAGTAATACGGGTGTACTCTAGATTTAAGCGGGCAGATTGAACGGCTGCTCTAGCGGCTTGCAAGTTGGCGCTGGCTGAGCGTGCATCATTTTGAGCTAAATCTAGCTCTTGACGTGAGACAGCATTACTTTGAATTAAACGTTGAATACGAGAAAGGTTAGAACTCGTATAAGTGACTTGTGCTTCAGCTGAAGTGAGTTGAGCTTGGGCACGATTCAGTTCTGCCTCGAAAGGCCGTGGATCAATGGTAAAAAGTAAGTCGCCTTTTTTTATGAGACTTCCATCTTTGAAGTGAACGGCAATGAGTTTGCCGGAAACTTGAGGCCGAATATCGACTTGATCAATGGCTTCTAAACGACCGGAATATTCTTGCCAATCGGTAATGGTTTTGCTGATGACATTAGAAATATCAACAGTTGCAGCTTGTTGGGCTGTGGTCGGTGCAGCTTTTGCATCGGCATTTTCATGTAAAAACATAAAACTGCCTCCTGTTGCTAAAAGGGCAACAAAGATGGCAGACAGTGCGAACTGTTTGCGGGAAAATGACATGAGGTGCTCCTAGTTATTTGGATACCTGTTTTCAGACTTTTAGTTTTGGTCCGTATGGGAGAAACAGGGTTTATGGGATGGACGGAGCATAAAAGTTTGTCAATCACGAATAAATATATTAAATTCGATAACACTATTCGTATTTTTATAACAATTGGTGTATTTGATTAAAAAATGCATTGATTGATAGGAGTGTGCGTGTGGATCTATTTCATGCCATGAAAGTATTTAACAAAGTTGTCGAAACAAATAGTTTCAGTTTAGCGGCTGACAGTTTAGGCCTACCGCGTGCTTCAGTGACTACAACTATTCAGGCTTTAGAGAAACATTTACAAGTTCGATTGCTTAACCGAACAACCCGCAAACTTAGTTTGACACCAGATGGTGCGGTTTATTATGAGCGTACTTCGCGAATTTTAGCTGATGTCGAAGACGTAGAATCAACTTTTCATGATTCGGAGCGCGGACCACGAGGACGACTGCGTATTGATGTTAAAGCTTCAATCGGGCGGCTGATTCTGATTCCGATGCTTTGTGATTTTCATTCCAAGTATCCTGATATTGATTTGGTGATTGGAATGAGTGATCGTCCGGTCGATTTGGTTCAAGATGCAGTGGACTGTGTCATTCGTATTGGTCAACTGAAAGATTCAAGTTTAGTTGCGCGCCGTATCGGAACAATTCAGTGTGTGACAGTTGCTGCACCACGTTATTTAATGGAGCATGGCGAACCCAAAACTATTGAGGATCTACAAAAACATCAGGTCGTGCATTACTTTAACAGCCGTACAGGACGCAATATCGACTGGGATTTCATGGTGAACGGTGAGATTCATAGCGTTGGTGTGAAAGGGCGTGTTTCTGTCAACGATGGTGATTCATATATTGATTTGGCAGTGCAAGGTTTTGGCTTAATTCAATGCCCATATTACATGGTAGCAAAACATTTGGAATCTGGTGCACTTAGGGAAGTATTGACTGAATGGTTACCTGCACCTATGCCAATATCAGTCGTTTATCTACAAAATCGTCATTTATCGCCTAAAGTTCGAGTCTTCGTAGATTGGGTGGCTGAATTATTTGCAGGTTGTCCATTGTTGAGTGGTTGTTCAATGTCATTGGATCAAAAATGTGAATTTGCCAGTGCTAAAGAACATAATCATGAATACACCATTCGGACATTGGTTGAAAATGAAAATATGGCAGAAGCTTATACACTCAAAAACTAACTTAAAATTTGAGTGATTTTTCAACATTTAATCAATTAATAGAATCCACTGTTTAGTCATCTTCATAAATCCTTAATTTACTGGTATAGAAATTGCAATTCTTTCAGCAGAAGAGTAATTTAGAAATTGCTCAAGTTTTTATCACCTTATTAGGATTTTAAGGAGAAGCTTCAAGATGGCAAGCTTTATGAAAAAAATGTTCGTTTCAACAACCCTAGTTTTGGCTGCTGTTGCGACGAATGTTCAAGCAAAGGATTGGAAGGTGATTCGTTTTGGTACTGAGTCGTCTTATGCGCCGTTTGAATATAAAACACCAGATGGCAAGTTAACTGGTTTTGATGTTGATTTGGGTAATGCAATTTGTGCAAAACTCAAAGCCAAATGTGTTTGGGTTGAAAACTCTTTTGATGGGATGATTCCAGCACTTAAAGCGAAAAAATTTGATGGCATTCTTTCATCAATGACAGTCACTGATGAACGTGCAAAACAAATTGCATTTAGTAGCAAAATCTACAATACACCAACCCGTATGGTTGCAAAAAAAGGCTCGCCTTTATTACCTACAGCTGCCTCTTTGAAAGGTAAACGTGTCGGTGTACAACAGGGCACAATTCAAGAAACTTATGCTAAAACCTATTGGGCGCCAAAAGGTGTAACGGTTGTACCTTATCCAGTCCAAGATTTGATTTATCAAGACATGATGTCAGGTCGCTTGGATGCAACTTTACAAGACGCAATTATGGTTGATGGCGCTTTCTTAAAACAACCAAAAGGTAAAAACTTCAGTTTTGCTGGCGGTAATGTGGTTGATGCAAAAACACTAGGTGTAGGCGCAGCTATTGGTTTACGCAAAGAAGATGCGGATTTAAAAGCCAATATTAATAAAGCACTCGCTGCAATCATTGCAGATGGTACATACAAAAAACTCGAGAAAAAATATTTCTCCTTTAGCATTTACTAATGATGTGAAAAATGTCGGCTTTAAGCCGACATTTTTAGATCTATTCTCATCTCATCAATATTAGATATTGTTTTTAAGGAGAAGATGAGTCATGTTTTTTTCTGGCTTTGGGCCACTCCTGCTCAGCGGGACATGGATGACCATACAGCTTGCGTTGTTGTCACTTTTACTTTCTGTGATTATTGGCTTAATTGGTGCGAGCTCAAAACTCTCTAGTATTAAAATTTTACGTTATATAGCAACCGCTTACACTACGCTCATTCGAAGTGTGCCTGACTTGGTGATTATGCTGCTGTTATTTTATAGCTTGCAGTTGGGGCTCAACCAAATTACTGAAGCACTGCAAATGGACCAAATTGATATCAACCCATTTGTGGCGGGGGTGATTACTTTAGCGTTCATTTATGGTGCATATTTTACCGAGACCTTTCGTGGTGCATTTCAATCGGTTCCTAAAGGCCAAATTGAAGCAGCAATGGCCTATGGAATGACTCCGTGGCAGGTTTTTCACCGTGTATTATTCCCTCAAATGATGCGTTTCGCTTTGCCTGGTATTGGTAATAACTGGCAAGTTTTGATTAAGGCGACCGCACTAGTTTCTATTATTGGCCTGACTGACATTGTAAAAATTACGCAAGATGCGGGTAGAAGTACCATGCAACTGTTCTTTTTCAGCATCGTAGCTGCTGCCATTTATTTAGCAATTACCACCGTGTCGAATCTGATTTTAATGTGGCTTGAACGTCGTTATTCTGCTGGTGTAAGGAAGGGACAATTATGATTGAAATCCTTCAACAATATTGGCAGGCATACCTTTGGACTGATGGTTTGCAAATGACTGGCGTAGCGATGACGACTTGGTTATTGGTGCTTTCTATTGGCATTGGTTTTGTGCTTGCTGTGCCTTTATCACTTGCACGAGTATCAGAAAATATCTGGTTGCGTGGCCCAGTTTGGTTATATACCTATGTTTTTCGTGGCACACCACTTTATATCCAACTGCTGATTATTTATTCAGGTATTTATAGCTTTGATTATGTCCATGAGCACCAGACACTTGATGCTTTTTTTCGAGAGGGCATAAATTGCACCATTTTGGCATTCGCGCTCAATACTGGTGCATATACCACTGAAATCTTCGCTGGGGCGATTCGTTCTATTCCCCATGGAGAGATTGAGGCTGCACAAGCTTTCGGTATGTCAAAATGGAAACGGTACACTCGCATTATCATTCCATCGATGTTACGCCGTGCTTTACCTTTTTACGGCAATGAAGTCATTTTAATGTTGCACGCGACAACCATTGCATTTACAGCAACTGTTCCTGACATTTTAAAAATTGCGCGTGATGTGAATGCGGCAACCTATGACACCTTCAATGCTTTTGGAATTGCCGCGGTGTTGTATGCAATGCTGGCATTTATTTTGATTTGGATATTTCGTAAGTTGGAAAAACGTTGGTTGGCATTTTTAAAGCCATCGAATCATTAGGAGACATAAATGGAACACGTTGCAAAACTAGTGATTCGCGATTTACATAAGAAATTCGGCGATCATGAAGTGCTTAAAGGAATATCACTTGATGCAAATGCCGGTGATGTAATTAGTATCATTGGTTCATCGGGTTCAGGTAAAAGTACCTTGCTGCGTTGTATTAACTTTTTGGAACAACCGAGCAATGGCACCATTAAGCTTAATGGTGAAAAACTGCGTACAGTCTTTGATAAAAAAGGCAATTTAAAAGTAGTTCAACCAAAGCAACTACAAAAAATGCGTACCCAGCTCATGATGGTATTTCAGCATTTTAATTTGTGGTCTCACATGACAGTGCTGGAAAATGTCATTGAAGGGCCCATTCACGTACTTGGGGTGAAACGTGCTGAAGCTGAAGAGCGTGCAAGGAAATATCTACGCAAAGTTGGATTACCTGAAAGTGTTGAAAGTAAATATCCGGCATTTTTATCTGGTGGTCAGCAGCAACGTGTAGCGATTGCTCGTGCTTTGGCTATGGAACCAGAAGTTATGTTGTTCGATGAACCAACCAGCGCGCTTGATCCAGAGTTGGTGGGTGAGGTACTAAAGGTAATGCAGGGCTTGGCTGAAGAAGGACGTACTATGATTGTGGTGACACATGAAATGGGCTTCGCGCGTCATGTATCTAATCAAGTGATTTTTTTGCATCAAGGGAAAATTGAGGAACAGGGCCATCCTGATGAAGTACTCAATAACCCGAAAAGTGAGCGTTTAAAACAATTTTTGACGGGCAGTTTGAAATAAGCTGTTCATACCGAGTAAGGTGAAATTTTTTATAAAAAGAGTTTCATCGTACTCGGTTTCTTTTTATTTATATTTTATAAATGGGTATTTTTAGAAAACACATTAATAATGATAATACCTGCAATCATTAAAGTAAGACCAATACAGGCCGCCAAGTCTAAATGCTGTTTGTAAAATATCCAGCCAATTGCAGAAATTAAAATAATACCCGCACCCGACCAAATGGCATATGCAATCCCGATCGGAATTGTTTTTAGCGTCAGGGATAATAAATAAAAAGCAATTGCATAGCCCACAACAGTAACGATGGACGGAATGGGAACAGTAAAACCTTGAGATGCTTTTAAGGCTGAAGTTGCAACGACTTCACAAGCAATTGCAATTGCTAAATAAAGATAAGACATGGGGAGCTACGCCAGAAAGAGTTTTAATCAATCTATATGAAATGTTGAAATGGTTAGACCAGTTTTAACGATTGTGCAATTTTTGGGGTACAAAAATACCAGTAAAACAAACTGAACTGATCATTTGATTTTATCATTAGCAAAGTGGCTTAAGCTATTTATTCATTTATTTAATCATTGATCTGTATAGTCATTTAAGAGGATCAGCCACCTTAGCCTGATCCTCGATAGACTTTTTAAGAGATAGATTCGCCGAGTATATTTAAATCCTTAAATTTCTCTAGCAGTTGCTCTTTATTTTCAATATGTGCAGGGTCTGGTTTTACGCAATCGATAGGGCAAACCGCCTTACATGTGGGTGCATCATAAAAGCCTACACATTCGGTACAACGGTGTGGATCAATTTCATAAACCTTGTTGCCTTCAAAAATAGCTGTATTGGGGCATTCTGGTAAGCACATATCACAATTGATGCAGTCACTTGTAATCAAAAGCGCCATATTTAACTCGCTGAATAGGTTAACGTAGAGGCAGTAATGTTTTCCTTGGCATGAGGCAAATTGCGTATGAGTAAGGCATAACTAACCTCAACATCTTGTGAGAGTGGAATTTCAACAAAATGCCCCGAACCTTTAGCATCGGTAATTGGGTTACCTTTTAAATCGCGCATTTCGGTTAAGGTAAAGGTGATATTGCCTTGAGGCGTCATCAGCTCAAGTGAGTCGCCCACCACAAAACGGTTTTTAACTTCAATGCGAATATAATCGCCGTGACGTTCTAAAACCTCTCCACAAAATTGTTGGTAGTCGAAACGCGATGAACCATCAGCATAGTTTTGATATTCGCTATGCACATGACGTCTCAAAAAGCCTTCGGTATAACCACGGTTTGCCAAACCTTCGAGTTGGGTCATTAAGCTTGGGTCAAAGGGTTTACCTGCTAAAGCATCATCAATAGCTTTTCGATAAATTTGAGCAGTACGGGCACAGTAAAAATAGGATTTAGTACGGCCTTCAATTTTCAGTGAGGCAATCCCCATTTTGGTTAAACGATCTACATGTTGTACCGCACGTAAATCTTTAGAGTTCATAAAATAGGTGCCGTGTTCGTCTTCTTCAGCCGCAAACATTTCTTCATCATTGCGTTGTACCAGCAGCGTTTGAGCTGAGGTTATTTCTGATTGTGCTGATGAGCAGCAAGACTTTTCTGACGCGTTGAGCTGAGTAACTGGAATTACATCGCCGTTTGCATCTTCTTGAGTTTCATGCAACTTATAGTCCCAACGGCACGCATTGGTACAAGCACCTTGGTTGGCATCACGTTTATTCATATAACCAGAGAGTAGGCAACGGCCTGAATAGGCCATGCATAGTGCACCATGTACAAAAACTTCGAGTTCAATATCTGGTACGTTTTGCTGGATTTCTTCTATTTCTTCTAAAGATAACTCACGCGATAAAATCACACGGCTTAAACCATAATCTTTCCAAAACTTAACAGTGGCCCAGTTAATGGCGTTGGCTTGAACAGATAGATGAATTTGCACATCAGGAAAATGCTCACGCACCATCATGATTAAGCCCGGATCAGACATAATGAGTGCATCTGGTTGCATCGCTACAATTGGTTCAAGATCACGAATAAAGTTTTTTAATTTGCTGTTATGCGGTTGAATGTTCACCACAACATAAAACTTTTTGCCCAAAGCGTGGGCTTCATCAATTCCGATTTTTAGGTTGTCATGATCAAAAGCATTATTGCGCACACGTAAACTGTAACGTGGTTGGCCTGCATATACGGCATCTGCACCATAGGCAAAAGCATAGCGCATGTTTTTAAGTGAACCTGCGGGAGAGAGAAGCTCAGTTTTCATAAAATAAAAGGCATAAAAAATATATGGTTTTATTTTATTAACTCCACATTTGGGATTCAACCTACTGAATTAGTAGGGATTTGATCATCATCCTTTTGTACGGGCAGTATATTTTTTGCTAGCTCTCCTAAGCGCATCAAAGCATTTAACATTTTGGGATTTAACTCAAAACAAGCTGCAATTCGTAAACAATGACTAAAACGTTTATCAGCCGAACACAAAATTCCCGGCATACATAAGATTTTTTCGTCCATTGCTCGGTGAAACAGTTCTAGGGTATCAATTGATTCGGGTAGTTCTAACCATAAAATAAATCCCGCTTGTGGACGACTGGCTCGAGTACCGATTGGGAAAAAGCGGCAAATATAAGATTTGATGGTGTCAATTTGTTGTTGATAGCGTTTTTTGAGTTGACGTAAATGCAGGTCATAACCACCATTTTCTAAGAAAAGGCCTAACGTTTCTGTGAGTAAAGCTGGCTCTGCAACAGTGGTTGTAAATTTAAGCTGCTGCACAATATTACGAAAGCGCCCAGCTTCTAACCAACCAATCCGATAATCAGGTGCTACAGTCTTGGTATAGCTACCACACACCAAAACCCATCCGTTTTGGTCAAACGCTTTGATGTTGGGTAAGAGGGGCTCGGTGAGTTGCAATTCGGCATACATCGCATCTTCAATGACAGGAACTTGGAACTGATTAGCTAACTCTGCCAAGCGACGACGGTTACTTTCAGGCATGCTAAAACCGAGGGGGTTATGTCCTGTTGGAATGGTTAAAATGGCTTGTACACTTTGAGATTTTAAGAGTTCTTCAAGAGCATTTAGGCACATACCTGTATGTGGTGAGGTCGGCACTTCTACAATTTTTCGGCCTAAATTATGGAGGAGTGGGTACAGGTTGTGAAATGTTGGAATCTCAAGCGCTATGCTGTCACCCGCTTGAGTGGTTGCCATAATCGCAAGACTTAAAGCCTCCATCGTGCCATGAGTCAGCACAATATCATCTGCTGAAAGAAACATACCTAGCTGTAAGCTTCGCCTAGCAATTTGAGTACGTAAACGTATAGAACCGGGCGGCAAGGTATAGCTTTTAAAAATATCTGATTGAGAGCGCAACACCTGAGCAGTTAAGCGTTTTAAGCGTTCAATTGGATAGAAATTTTCCCCAGAAGGGCAAGCTAGGGCCAAATTGACATAGTCAGGGTCCATCTGCTTTTTAACAATTTGTGCGAGAAAACAACTAACTCCTGAAAGTGATACTTTTTCTTCACTGACATAACGCTCTTCGAGTTCTAGTAAGTTTGAAGGTGCATGACAAACATAGTAACCAGACTGTGGACGAACTGAAATTAAACCTTGATCTTCAAGCTGGCGATAAGCTTCTTTTACGGTATTAATACTGACCTGATAATGCTGGGCACAATCTCGAATTGATGGCAACCGAGAACCAATAGGCTGCCTGCCATTTTGAATTTGCAGGGTGAGGTCATCACTCACTTTTTTATATTTGTACATATCCATTCATTAAAAAGCCAAAGCAATGGATACACTTTATAGCGATCCCTGATTTATCTCAAATATTGTTATGCATTTAGATTAATCCATTTAATAGGGATATAGTTTTAATAACTGTGTCTATTATTTTTCATATTAACTGATACTGTGACCATTAAAAATAAATCAGTAAGATCAAGAAATGGTGAGGACTTAAAAACCATATTTTAAATTACAAAATCAGTAGGAGAGGTCTATGTCTGTTGTTGCATTTAAACAAGTTGATGTTTTTACTTCACAAGCATTTAAAGGAAATCCTGTTGCGGTCATTATGGACGCCAGTACCTTAACATCTGAACAGATGCAAGCCATTGCGAACTGGACCAATCTTTCTGAAACTACATTTGTGCTCCCTGCGACCGATTCACAAGCTGACTATCAGGTACGAATCTTTACTCCGCAAAGTGAGTTGCCATTTGCAGGCCATCCTACAATTGGTACTGCCTATGCTTTGCTTGAGGCTAATCTAATTAAAGCGAAAGAAGGTAAGCTGGTACAGCAGTGCGGTGCTGGTTTAGTGACTCTGACCGTGAGTGAGTCAAGTCATATTTCATTTGAACTACCTAAGCCTAAAATTACTCCACTAGATGCAATGCACACTGAAAAGTTAGCAGAAATTTTAAAATGTGAAATTAATACTCAATGGAACGCTGCATTGGTGGATGTAGGGGCACGCTGGATTGTATTGCAGGCTGTTAATGCTGACGCTGTTTTAGATAGCCAACCAGACTTTGCCGCTTTAAAAGAACATGACTTAGAAATGAAAGTTACGGGTGCGACAGTTTTTGGTTTTCATGAAAATAATGATGAACAAAAACACATAGAAGTTCGTTCATTTGCCCCTTCATGTGGAATAAATGAAGATCCTGTTTGTGGTAGTGGTAATGGTAGCGTAGCTTCATTTATTCGTTATTATGGGATTCTTCCTGCACAAAATGATGTCGTAGTTTCTTCACAAGGTGGGGCGGTAGGTCGAGACGGACAACTTCAACTTGAATTGTATCAAGATAAAATTTTAGTGGGTGGAACCGCTGTCACCTGTATCGATGGCACAATTAAATTGTAAAACAGACATAAAAAAACCGAGGACTTTGCCTCGGTTTTTTTATGTCTAGAAAAAATTATTTTTCTACGAACGCACGTTCAATGACGTAGTCGCCCATTTCACCCATACGAGGTGATTCAACTAAACCGTGTTGGTCAAGTAATGCAGCCACGTCTTTTAAGAATGCAGGGCTACCGCAAAGCATTGCACGGTCAGTTTCACGGTTGAAGCGTGGTAAACCGATTTTTTCGAATAAAGCGCCAGTTTCAATTGCAGTTGTTACACGGCCTTGAGTGTGGAAAGGTTCACGAGTAACAGTTGGGTAGTAAACAAGCTTGTCTTTAATACCTAACTCTTCAAAGAATTCGTGGTTTGGTAATTCGTTCAAGATAAGGTCTTGATAAGCTAATTCAGAAATATAGCGTGTACCATGAACAACGATTACTTTTTCAAAGCGTTCGTAAGTTTCTGGATCACGAATAATTGATAAGAATGGAGCAAGACCAGTACCAGAAGATAAAAGGTATAAGTTTTTACCTGGTAAAAGGTCATCATGAACCAAAGTACCTGTTGGTTTTTTAGAAACTAAGATTTCATCACCAACTTGTACTTTTTGCAAAATCGAAGTTAAAGGACCGTCTTGTACTTTAATTGAGAAGAATTCTAACTCTTCTTCGTAGTTTGCACTTGCAATCGAATACGCACGCATTAACGGTTTGCCATTCACTTCAAGTCCGATCATTACGAACTGACCATTTTTAAAACGTAAGCTGGTATCGCGTGTAGTTTTAAAACTGAAAAGAGTGTCATTCCAGTGGTGAACATGAGTAATGCGTTCAACGTTAAAAGCAGCCATTAAAGGTCTCGATCACGATTAAAAGAAAACAGATTGCTATTCTAATCTAATTTCATTCCCGATAAACTGAATATATTTAATTGTGTTTATAAGAAAAAGTGATGATCAATTCTGTCACCTTCCCCATCATTGGCCACATGTGCTCTCCCTATCGTGAAAAATTCGGTATTCCACGCCAGCCTAATTTGGTCAATATCGAGTCTTATATTGATATGGTAGAACCATATAACGACTTGTTAGCATTTGAGGGAATTGAGCAATTTAGTCATCTCTGGTTAGTTTGGCAGTTTCATGACAATAAAAATCAAGGCAATGCAGCTAAGTTCCGTCCACAGGTTCGTCCGCCACGTTTAGGTGGTAATGAAAAAATTGGAGTATTTGCTACACGAAGTATGTATAGACCTTCTCCAATCGGGCTTTCAGTCGTAAAACTTAATAAAGTCGAAAAAGTGGGGAAGTCTGTGCGTGTCTATGTCACTGGAAGTGATTTATTAAATGGCACCCCAATTTTAGATATCAAACCTTATATTCAATATTCTGATGCAATTGCGGAGGCTCAAAGTGGTTATGCGCATGCAGAACCAGAACGAAAGGCAGTTATTTGGAATGAAACTGCGTTAACAGCTCAAAAATATTTTCTTCAAAATAAAGAAATAGATTCGCAGTACATTGATGAGCTTGAGCAAGTGTTAGCTTTAGATCCTCGGCCTGCCTACCAAGAAGACCCTGAAAGAATCTATAAAATGAAATTTTCAGACTTTGATATTCATTTTAAGGTCGATCAATTTGTAGTTACCGTCATTGATGTGGTGAAGACTTCTGCGCTTGCACAATAGATATTTTAAAACCAGTGGATGTTGAGCCAAAGTAAAGTAATAAAAATAGCCATATGAATGAGCTGGGCGGGAACGAAAGCAAGGGCATAGCGTAGTCCGCCCGAAATTGCAGAGTTCACACTTTTAGCAAGAGCGTGAACTGCAAAACCTCCTAAAAAGGCAATTAATAAAGGTGTCATATGTGCGCTATCAGGTTCACCTTGCACAATGACCGCCGCTATAGCTGCATGTATTTCAAATAAAGAAGCAAGTAAGGTCCCCGCGATTAATCCCGCATCGCCTAAAGATAGACTTAAACCATAAACACCTGCCTGAATAAGGGTAAGTGTACCCGCAATAATAATGGCTTCTTTTAAGCTGAACATTCTTGAGTCAAGCTCGGGCGAAGCCGTACTAGGTTCGGATTTACGTAATAAAATAAAAGCCCATACTGCTAAAACTAGTAAGGCAATAAGTGTAGGAAATATAATCAGTTTGAACCAAGCAAAGCTAATACCGATCACAATAATTAAGGTTTGAATCAGTGTTGAAACGCAAGACATCAATGCAGCACCTGCATTTGTTGTTGCGTTGGCTTTGCCAGAGCGTACTTCTAAACCTAAACTGGCAATAGTTGCTGTACTAGAAACAAATCCAGAAGCTAAAGAAGAAAGCAATAAAGCATTTTTAGATGACAAAAGTCGCTTCGCAATATGGGCGAGGGCTTGTACAAATAAGATTAAAGTCAGTAATTTTAAAATCACATGTGGATTTAAAACAGGCCCCCAAAAAGGCTTATTAGGTACTAAAGGCAGAGCAATTAACAGTAAGGCAAGTAGAAAAATACCATCACGCAACTCCGATTCAGTAATCCACTGACTGGCAATGCCATGCATAGACTGCTTAGCTATTAAGATAGTTGTCATTATCACAGCTAGGCCAGCAGCGAGCGAAATATTCCAAATGCAAAGTGCCCCAATGAAGTAAGTCATAATAAAGGCGAGTTCGGTGGTCACGCCCGGGTCATTTGGCTGATTTTTGAGGGAAACAATACTAATAGCACCAATGAGTAAGGCACCTACAATTCCAATTTCAATGCCAAATATAAAACAGACCGCTCCTAATAATGCACTAATGGCAAAAGATCGAAATCCCGCAAAGGTTTTATATTCATGTTTAAGCTTACTTCGTTCTCGTTCTAAACCAATTAATAAACCACAACCAAGCGCCGCAGCAATTACTGTAATGAATTCTTCAAATGATGCTGTTTGTAATGACATTGTCATTGGAAGCTCCATATTACTTCCTCTTTGCTTATTGTTATATGTAGATTTGAATCATTTTAAAATCATGTATTCATGTTCAGTTTATTCTTTTTATTATAGTGAGCATAGTGTCTTTTTTTAGACAAAACTAGGTAGGAAATATTTCTATAAATATGACCTGTGACACAAAAAAATATTAAGATGAGAATTGGTTTAATTAACTGATGTTAAAGGATATTTAAATATAAAACATCTCTGCTATATTATAAAAATATATTGGGGATAACGCATGAATGCACATGTAGAAATAGATACATATTGGTGTCTAGAACAACTATTACAAGAAGGCCGTATAACAGAACGAGATAAATTACTGGTACAGACAAGTCACCGCCAAAAAGACCAGTTAAAGTGGCACCCATTACAGTGGATTGCACATTTTAATTTAAAAGATCAGCAACACACGCATGCGCATTTGAGTTTAAACCGCTTATGCTTATGGTTTGCAGATCGGGTTCAGCTACCTCTATTTGTGATCGATCCTTTAAAGGCAGATGTCAGCGCTTTAACGCAGGTCATGTCACAAGAGTTTGCCATTCGTAACCATATTTTAGCTGTTGAAATTCATGCTGACCGAATCGTGATTGGAACAGATCAACCATTTCAAACAGATTGGCTCAATAATCTCGAACGAAGTCTAGCGCCTAAAAAAATTGAACGGGTACTGCTTAATCCCGAACAGTTACAACGTTATTTGCGAGAATATTATCAGGTAAGTCGCGCGGTAAACTCGGCTCAAAAAGATGCGGCTCATGACCGCGACAGTAAAAATGTTGAAGCACTTTTGCAGCTTGGCGATAGTCAAAATCCAGATGCGAATGATCAGCATATAGTGAAGTTGGTCGATTGGATTTTACAGTTCGCATTCGAGCAGAGTGCCAGTGATATTCACATGGAACCGCGTAAAGATAATGGTAAAGTCAGGTTTAGGATTGATGGCGTTTTACACACCATTTATAACATGCCTTCAAATACTCTGACCGCCGTGATTTCTCGGATTAAAATTTTAGGACGTTTGAATGTAGCGGAAAAACGTAAACCACAAGATGGCCGGTTAAAAACACGTACACCTAAAGGACAAGAAACCGAATTACGTTTATCAACCTTACCAACCGCATTTGGTGAAAAACTGGTCATGCGAATTTTCGATCCTGATGTGCTGGTGCGTTCTTTTCAGCAACTAGGTTTTGAAGAGCGTTTATTGCAACAGTGGCAACAATTAACAAAAAATAGCCACGGCATTATTTTAGTCACGGGTCCTACAGGCTCTGGTAAAACGACCACGCTATATTCATCCTTAAAGCAGCTTGCAACCGAGCAGGTCAATGTATGTACCATTGAAGATCCGATTGAAATGCTAGAGCCTAGTTTTAACCAAATGCAGGTCAATAATGCAATTGAATTAGGCTTTGCAGACGGCGTGCGTGCACTGATGCGACAAGATCCCGACATTATTATGATTGGGGAAATTCGTGATCAAGATACAGCGAATATGGCCATTCAGGCAGCATTAACAGGTCATTTGGTTTTATCAACTTTACATACCAATGATGCACCGTCTAGTTTGACTCGGTTGCATGATTTGGGTGTACAGCCATTTCTGACAGCTGCAACAATTTTGGGTGTTCTCGCGCAGCGCTTAGTCCGCCAGCTTTGCCCACACTGTAAGCAAAAAACTCATATTAATGAGGATGAGTGGGAACACTTAACCTTTGACTACATTATGGAAATGCCTGAAACGGTTTATCAAGCGGTAGGCTGTGAAGAATGTCGTCATACAGGCTATAAAGGGCGAGTCGGTATTTACGAATTTATGCCAGTCAGTCTTGAGCTTAAACACCTTATTAGTAGTCATGTGACATTAAATGATTTAAGAACTCAAACTAAAAAAGAAGGTATAGAACCTTTAAGAATTGCGGGAGCCCGTAAAGTGATTGAAGGACTTACGACATTAGAAGAGGTCTTGAGGGTTGTGCCATTAAATTAAGTTTTTCTTAAGATTCACCTCATTTATGGTTGATTTAATTGCTTTATCCCAAAAGGGAACCATAAACAGAGAGTAATAATATGAATATGCTTAAAGTAATGTTGATGACTGCTGGTATGACTGCTGCAGGCGTAGTTGTGGCGAATACACCAGTGAATCAAGCTGCAATTGCTCCGGCAACTGTCACCACAGTAAAACAGGCATTAACCTCAAAAGATAATACACCGATCAAATTACATGGTCAGGTTGTAAAGTCTTTAGGTGATGAAAAATATCAATTCCGTGATAAGACAGGTAGCATTACAATTGATGTAGATGATGAACTTTGGCAAGGTCGCCCTATTTCAGCCAATACAAATGTGACTTTAATTGGTGAAGTAGACATTGACTATAAACCTTTAAAACGCGTAGAAATTGATGTGGATCAAGTTCAGTTCTAATGAATAAGGTCTGTAGATCTACTACTTTTAGCCGCATTTAAATCATGCGGCTTTGCTTTTTTTATAAAGGCTTGGCAAGATCAAATCAGGATATAACAGGAAAAATAGATGAGAATTTTGCTTGCAGAAGATGATCGCTCTCAAGCTGAAAGCATTCAATCATGGTTAGAGTTAGACGGTTATCAGGTGGATTGGGTCGAAAGAGGTGATTATGCACTTACGGCAATCGAACAGCATGATTATGACTGTATTTTGCTTGATCGGGGACTACCTCAACTGGCTGGTGAAAAGGTTTTAACAACGATCCGTCACAAACAAAAAAATGTTCCTGTTATTTTTATTACTGCACGTGACAGCATTCATGATCGGGTAGAGGGGCTAGATTTAGGTGCAAATGATTATTTGGTTAAGCCTTTTAGTTTAGAAGAATTATCGGCTCGCATCCGCGCTCAATTACGCAAACAAACTTTGAGTCAGCAATCGGTTTTAACATGGGGTGACCTACAACTTGATACACAAGCGAAAGTCGTATTAAGCGCTGGCAAGTCTATCGATTTAACGGCAAAAGAATTCCAAATATTGCGTAAGCTTATGGTGCATCCCGAGCATATTATTACCCGTGATCAATTAGAAGAAGCACTCTATGCATGGGGCGAGGAAATTGAAAGTAACGCAATCGAGGTATTTATTTATCAACTTCGAAAAAAAATCGGAAGCAGCAGTATTAAAACCATACGGGGGCTCGGCTACCGTATGGGAGATGTAAAATGAAATCGAATCGCTCATCTTTGCAGTCTCAACTGGTTAAAACTACGATGTGGAGTAGTATCGTGGTGGGATTACTGGCTTTAAGCTTACTCACCATATTTTCTATCTATCACAACATGTCAGTGCAAGATGAAATCATGGATGAAATTTCAGATACTTTGCTGGTTTCTGATCTTTCTGAACATTCCATGAAACAGTTTGATGAGCTGAGTGATGAATTTGATATTCAGTATGAGTTATTAAACACAGGCCAAGTACTTACTCATTCTCATAGCTATCAGCATGAACTTTTTGAGCAAGGTAACTTATCAGAAGGTTTTTCGTATTTTTGGTTTGATGGCCAATTATGGCGTAGTCTGGCTGCACAACAAGAAGACTCTCAGCTACAAGTTGAAGTTTTTCAACCAATGAGTACACGTGTTGAAGAGGTACTCAAAGCACTTGCTGGATATAGCGGTCTTATGGTGTTGTTTTGGTTACTGCAATGGGTCATTGTAAGTTGGCGTACCGAGCATCAATTGGCTGCACTCAATTTACTTTCTAGACGAATTGCTCAAAAAACTGCATCAAATTTAGAGCCAATTCAAGAACCAGATGTCATTACAGAAATTCAACCTGTTATAGATGCATTAAATCAATTGCTTGCGAGATTGCAAAGGGCTCTTGTTGCTGAACAGCGTTTTACCGCGGATGCTTCGCATGAGCTACGTTCTCCGTTATCTGCTATACAAATGCGTCTTCAGGTTTTACAGCGTAAATACCAACATCTTCCAGAACTTCATCAAGATTTTGAACGCATACAAGAAGACGTTTCTAGAAGTACAAAAATACTTGAGAATTTACTTCTTCTGGCCCGCTTAGAACCTAATGAAGCTGAACAGCCTGAACTTCCTAAGACAGTTATCGATTTAAATTACTTACTGGCTAGAGTGATTGAAACTGTAGATTTAGATGCGAAAGCTAAACAGATGTTGATAGAGGTAAATACCTTATCGACAGAAACTAAAACATATGCGAATGAAGAATTACTGTTTATTGCTTTTAGAAATTTATTTGATAACGCCATTCGTTATAGTCCGACACTAGGCTCTATTCATGTTGAGATTAGTCAATATGAACAGCAAATTAAGGTGTCTATTGAAGACACGGGAAATGGAGTAGATGATGAAGTGCTATTACGGTTAGGGCAGCGTTTTTTTCGGGTACTTGGTACTCAGCAGCAAGGTTCTGGCTTAGGAATTTCAATTACTCGAAAAATTATTGAATTGCATAATGGCAAGTTACGTTTTATGCATGCTGAACAAGGTGGGCTGAGAGCAGAGATTATTCTTCCTTCATAAAAAAATAGCATGGTTACCCATGCTATCCATTTTTTGTTTTCCCACGAATATTATTGAAACGCGAGTATGTTTTTTATTTAGTTAAAATTAGGCGATTGTTGCGAGTGAGGCGTAAACGATATTCCTCGCCAGCATGCATAATGCGAATTTCACGGCCTAATGCAAAGAGGTTATTAGAATGTAACATTGGTAAGGCGTGAGCTGTGTCATTGTTACGGGTAAATAAGCTAAAAGGTGCGTTCATTTGTTGTGCTCCGTGGTATGTTCTTGAACGATTTAAATGATAATCATTATCGAATAGATCTGTCAATGAGATTTTTAAGATTTTATAAAATGATAAAATTTGCTTACACTTGAGAAAAGTTTTAGAGAGTAAAAAGATGCCCAAACCAATAGTCGATGTCGCTATAGCAATCTTGATCCATCGTGGAAAAATATTAGTTGGATGGCGCGAAGAGCAGCAACATCAAGGTGGAAAGCATGAGTTCCCTGGTGGAAAGGTGGAGCAGGGTGAAACACCAGAAGAAGCCTGCCGCCGTGAAATCTATGAAGAAGTGGGTATTGGTTTAAAAGATTGGCACCAGTTTGATTATATTCACCATGAATATGATGACATTATCGTCAACCTTCATTTGTTCCATAGTTATGTACCTGACGAGTTATTAAATCTTATTCATCAACCATGGGCCTGGTATACACGTGAACAGTTGCTTCATCTAAACTTTCCAAAAGCGAATAAAGATATTATAAAAAGGCTCTACTGGCCTCATCTCATCAAAATTAGCAATACGCTTTCAATGGTAGAAAGCAGTGATGCTTTATTGTACTGGCGTATCGAAGAATTTGAGCCGCAGTATATAGAGCAATTAACTGCTTTAGATGAAGGGCAACGATCAAATTTAATTATTAATATCGATATGTGGCAGCAATTAAGTCCTGAATTACAAAAACAAATAAAGACCGTTCATTTAAAACAATCTCAGCTCATGAATTTGCATAAAGGCGATTTAACAGTGGGCGTACGATATATTGCTGCTTGTCATGATGCTGTTTCTTTAAAGCAAGCTCAGCAGATTGGTTGTGATGCTGTTTTTATTAGTCCTGTAAAATCAACAATGACTCATCCAGAAGCTGTAGCATTAGGTTGGGAACGTTTTAGTGATCTCGCTCAAAATAGCCAGATTCCGGTTTTTGCATTAGGAGGAGTGGATCCGGAAGATTTAGCCACTGCACAGCAGCATGGTGCATATGGCTTAGCAGGTATTCGTAATTTCTAATGAGAAAATAAAAAAGCATTAAAAGCTAGAGAGCTTTTAATGCTTGTTGTGCTTCTTGAACAGTTTTTTGATTATTGCGTTGTTGCCCAGCTTTTAAGATAACCAACCAAAGCTGCTTTTTCATTGGCTGACTTTGGGCAAAACTCAAACCACGTCTTGCTAAAGACTCAGCATTAGAATATTGCTGTTTATGATTTGCCGTAAGTGCAAGAAATAAATAAGTCTCAGCGGCCTGTGGTGCTAAACGCTGTGCTTGAAGTGCATAGCGCTCTGCCTCTGACCATTGCTGATTTTTATAAGCCTGCTGTGTTTTTTGCATTAAAACTTTAAATGCAGGTAACTGGCTACCATCATCACTAAAATGTTGTGGTTTTTTCTGTTGAGGAACAATCACCTGTAAATTCTTACGTTGAATTTCTGGGTGATCATAAGGCGTAATTTTTACACCTGATGGAGTTTCCGTCTTTTTGACTGGAGGAGTAGGTGTTTTCTCTTTGGAGTCAGAATGATCGGGCAGAGTTGTACAGCCGACCATAAGAACAGCACCAATATAAAAAACACCTTTCTTCAACATATCCTAATTTCCTGTTAACGCTTAGTTGTTATAACTACCACTTGAAATTACCCGTGAGTTGTTTGATAGATCTTGTTCCATCTGGTTTTCACTTTCACGAATATAACTGTCGGTATTATCATCCTGAGAGTCAGGAATTGTGTTATCACTTTGTGGCGTATATGTTGGATCAACTTGATAATAAGGTGCTCCACATGGCGTAGCACGGTGCGGAACCGTATGCGTTAGCATCGGAATATACATGGCACCATCACAAGCTTGAGCAGATAAATCACCCGTTGCACGGTCAATCCACTGCCACTGTACAGTGTCTGGTTGGCGTAGGTTTACAGGCGTTTGACGTAATTGTTTCATCACATTAATCCATACTGGCAATGCACCAGATGAACCTGTTAATCCAGTCACTTTGTTGTCATCTAAACCTAACCACACTACAGCAACGTGGTTACCTGAGTAACCCGCAAACCATGAGTCACGTGTATCGTTAGTCGTGCCTGATTTACCCGCCAATTTTAAAGCTGGAGACAAGCTATTATAAGCTGCGCGACCAGTACCCGAAGACATGACCTGTTGTAAACCATAGTTCATGATATAACCAACAGATGGATCAATGGTTTGTTGAACATTCAGGCCATAACGGTCAAGCAGGCGACCATTGGCATCTACGACAGATCGAATCGCACGAGTCGGATATTTAAAGCCACCTGTAGCAAAGTTCTCATAAATTCCCAGAACCTCCATTGGTGACATATTGACTGCCCCAAGGAAAATAGAAGGGTAGGCAGGAATGGTCGACTCAACACCAAACTTTCTTAAGTTGTTTGTAAATGTTGATAGACCAAACTCTTGACCCAAGCGCACAGCAGATAGGTTATATGAATTTGCCAAAGCTTCACTCAGGCTGACTACACCATGTCCGCCACCACTGTAGTTTTTAGGTGTCCAACTTTTGCCTCCATCTACAGGGACACTAATCGGTGCATCTTCAATTTGGGTTGCCCAGTTGTAACGCCCAGATTCAATAGCACTTAAATAAATCACAGGTTTTAATAAAGAACCAACTTGGCGTTTTGCATCCACAGCACGGTTAAAACCAGTAAAGTCTTGTGTAGAACCAACAGCAGCAACGAGCTCGCCGTTTTCTGGATGTGCAATGAGCACCGCACCCTGTAAGTTTTTCAAACGGGCTGGGTTGCTGTTTGCTAAGCGGTCTACTGAAGCTTTAAACGCATTTTGAACTTGAGTTTGAGTAATTGGGTCTAAAGTCGTAAAAATACGTAAGCCCTGATTAGTTAAATCACTTTCTTGATATTCTGTGCGTAATTGACGACGCACGATATCTAAAAAGTCAGGGAATTTTGCAGGACCTAAACTTGGTTTGCTTAGCACATTTAAAGGACGTGCAATTTCATCTTCGTATTCTGCTTGAGTTAAATAACCCATTACACGCATGTTATTTAACACGGTATCGCGGCGTTTTTTTGCACCTTCAGGATTTTTCCAAGGATTATATAAAGAAGGGCCTTGCACTAAACCAACTAAATAAGCTTGTTGTGCAACGCTAAGCTCACGTAAAGGTAAACCAAAATAAAATTGAGAAGCCAAACCATAGCCATTAATTGAGTAGCTACCATTTTGGCCTAGATTCACTTCATTTAAGTAGGCTTCTAAAATTTCATCTTTGCTGTAATGCAGCTCAATGAGTAAAGCCATTAATGCTTCATTAACTTTACGTTTTAATGTGCGTTCAGGTGTGAGATAGAAGTTTTTAACTAATTGCTGAGTCAGGGTTGAACCACCTTGACGTTTACCACCTGTGATATTGCTCACTAATGCACGAGCAGTACCACGAATTGAAATACCGTGATGATGATAGAAATTACGGTCTTCTGTTGAAATTAAAGCTTCAATAAGTGGTTTAGGGACATTATTCAGTTTAATGAGAACACGGTCTTCATTATGTTGAGGGTAGATCCCTCCAATCAGAAGTGGCTCTAGTCGCGCAACACCCGTTGAAGAAGGTTTTGTACTTCGAACTTCAGCAACTTGGTCATTTGCAAAACTTAACTCTAGGACTTGTTCGGGTTCAACACTGTCGCCGTAATCAAAACCACGCGTGTGGATATACATATTGCTACCCTGAGCAACATAGGTTCCAGACTTGTCATAATTACTTGAAGTTTTGTAACCCAAGAGTTTTAGTTCTTGAGTGAAATTTGCTTGGGTAATAGGTGCGTTATTATAAATTTCCAAAGGACGTGCAAACACTTTGGCGGGAATATCCCACCGTTGTCCTTCAAATTTTTCACGGATAATATTATCTAAACGAATCAGATAGATACTAAGAGCAATAAAAGCACCAATGACCAAAATGGAAAAAATTAGTGCAAAGAAACCGATACCACGTTCAAACTTCATAAAAATGAGATAAAACCCTAACAATGCCTGTAATGATGCGATAGCTTGTCATCAATTTGCAATGATAAAACTGTGAATAATTGGAAAACTTAGATTGAATTTTACAGCATCTTGTTGTTATGTTTTTTTAAATTAATCAGGTTAATGTTATTATAGCGAAGTATCGCAGCGGAGCTTACTCATTCGTGCAAATTTCACATAAGTCCTTCAGAAACGTCGGGTTAATCGGTCGACCAGATAAATCATCAGTAGTAGAAACACTATGTTTAATTCATGATCATTTGTTGAACCTAGGCTTAAACCCCATTTTTGATCAGGAAACTGCTGAATTAGTGCCTTATGATCATGCACAAATTGTAAGTCGTCATTTATTGGGTGAAGTTGCTGATTTAGTCATAGTTGTTGGAGGCGACGGTTCTTTACTCCACGCTGCTAGAGCTTTAGTTCGCTACAATACGCCTGTTATTGGTATTAACCGCGGGCGGTTAGGTTTTTTAACTGATATCAAACCTTCAGAAGCCATTTTCAAACTTGACCAAGTACTTCAAGGGCATTTCCAGCTTGACCGTCGTTTCTTACTTGAAATGGAAGTAAGAACAAATGGTGAAGTCATTTATGACGCCATTGCTTTAAACGATGTGGTTTTGCACTCGGGTAAATCAGTACACATGATTGACTTCGAACTTAATATTGATGGTCAATATGTTTACCGCCAACATAGTGATGGTTTAATTGTTTCGACGCCAACCGGATCAACGGCTTATGCATTGTCAGGTGGTGGCCCAATTTTACATCCAAGTATGGATGCTATTGCATTAGTTCCAATGCATCCCCATACATTGTCATCACGTCCCATCGTAGTCGGTGGTCAAAGCGAAATTAAAATCGTTATTCGCGAAAATCGGGTGTTACCAATGGTGAGTGCAGATGGACAACATAGTGTCTCGCTCAATGTTGGAGACAGTTTACACATCCGTAAACACCCATTTAAACTAAGTTTATTGCATCCACCAGGTTATGATTTCTATATGGCCTGCCGTACCAAACTTGGTTGGAACCAAGATTTTGAATCTTTTCAAAGAGATGAATCATGAATATTGAACAAATGCTATCTGTTTTAAACCCTGAAATTGTAGAGCGTTTAAAAACAGCCGTAGAAATTGGTAAATGGCCAAATGGCGTTGTTTTAACGAAAGAGCAGCG
Organism: Acinetobacter sp. 1542444; assembly: GCF_000581835.1. Taxonomy (NCBI): domain Bacteria; kingdom Pseudomonadati; phylum Pseudomonadota; class Gammaproteobacteria; order Moraxellales; family Moraxellaceae; genus Acinetobacter; species Acinetobacter sp. 1542444. Next base: position 420,057 of record NZ_JEYA01000003.1, read on the forward strand.
TGAAACTTGTATGCAAGCTGTAATCGCTTGGGAGTTGAAGAACTTACCAGAAGATCAGCGTAGCGGTTATATTGACCGTGGTACAAAAGAAGAAGGCGAAGAATGTGATGATGATCATCACAAGCATGAGCCAGAGTTTAAACCTATTCGTTTTGTTTAAAACTTAATAAGACAGAAAATTATTTTTGGTTATTCCATACAGCCTTATATAGCATGTTTTTCATAAGTTGTAGCATATAGGCTTTTATTACTTTTGAAGGATCAAAAGTAACCAAAAATCCTTTGTATCACTGACGATACTTCCTGTATCGCAGTGATACGGTCGATATCCATGTCGACCTTCACGATAGTATTTGTTAACTACGAATTAAGATTGCTTAAATTTCGTGTATTCCATAACACTTTTGCTTTTTGCATCGCTTCTTCAAAACTAGCAACAACGCCCATCGTATATAGCGCGATTCCGATGGTTTCTGTTACGGCTATTTCTCCATATTCATGGTGCTGTTGACCAAGCCATACTGCTTTAAACGTTGCTAAATCTAATTCTTCTTCAATTGGGCTTCGTTCAGGTGTGAGCTTTGGCAACTCATGTTCATAGAGCTCACCATTTTTAATACCGCAAATGAGCGTTTTAGCATCTGGGTTTCGTTCAAATTCACCACCTTCACCTTTAATGACGGCACTATTTTGATAGCCTAAGCGTAATGCACTATGTTGGTGGGAAGTTCTGTAAGCAGGGTGGAATATTGCTTGTAAGGTAGCTTTAGCTTTAAAAGGATTAATTAAACGGGCCAAAGTATGAATAGGCGAACGCAATCCCATGACATTTCTTAGAGATATCAATTCGCTTAAAACTGGTGAAATCACGTCTAGCGGTAAGTAAGCAAAATTTTGTTCTGCTAATTGCGTACGAACTTCTTGTTCAGAATGGCAAATTTGATAACCAAGATATTCTAAAACTTGCTCTGTATAAACACGGTTAAGCGTATGACCTGATGCACCATGCATAACAATTTTATGGCCATGCTGAGCAAGTGTAAGAGCGGCTAACAAAAACCATGGATAGTGTTTTCGCTTACCTGCATAAGATGACCAATCTAAATCGACTTCTAAAGGCTCAAAATGAAGCTGGTCTTTGGTTGCTTGAACGAAACCCGCGAGTTCTTCAATAGATTCTTCTTTAACCCGAAGCAGCATTAAAAATGCGCCTAGCTGTACATCTAACACTTCACTCTTTAAAATCATGGTAAATGCTTGATAAGCTTCTTCATAGCTTAAAGAGCGAGATCCAGTTTTCCCCTTACCTAAAATACGGACATATTGAGCAAAGGGATGTTCAGCATCTTTATAGATATTGCGTTTAGTATTCATCGTAGTTCAAAACAATAAAAATGATGGGATGTAGGCAGCTCAAAATGAAATGTCCACAAGTATTTAATCAATATGACATAAAAAACTGCTGAAAAAATATCAAAAGTGTTTCTTATACTAAAGTCTTAGGATTGCCTGAGTGTTTTTTATGCGTATCAGCTAAAAATTTAACCGAATCGTTATTTAATTCGAGTACACTTTCCCGTGCTTTTTTGAGCACTCATATCATAATTTTATGTGATTCTCCTATATCTTCAGCTTTTTATTGAAAAAGTAAGAGGTTATTTCGAGCTACTCAAAGTGGTTAGAAACTTCAGGTATTCTCCTGTTTTAGAAAACATTGATTTTGTTTTCATTGAGGTAGTAGGAAGGTTTTTTGTTCACAAAAAACCATTTCCCTTTTGCGGTGTTAATGTGAAAGGTTAGGGCTGTGTATTCGTAAAGAATAGACGTTTCATTTTGGTATTTCCAACGGACTTGGAAATATAGATTGAAGTAAAGTTATGGCTAAAAAACCGATTTATAAATCACTTTATTTTCAGGTGATTATTGCGATTATTGCGGGTATCTTGGTAGGACATTTTTCCCCAAGCTCAACGCAAATTGTCAATGGTGTCGAACAGCATATTCCGGGGTTAGGTGAAAAACTCAAGCCATTAGGTGATGCCTTTATTCGTTTGATCAAGATGATCATTGCTCCAGTTATTTTCTGTACCGTGGTAAGCGGTATTGCTGGCATGGAAAGCATGAAGTCAGTCGGAAAAACTGGCGGCGTTGCGTTGTTATACTTTGAAATCGTTTCAACAATTGCACTTCTAATTGGCCTTGTTGTAATTAACATTGCTAAACCGGGTGTAGGGATGAATGTTGACCCTACCACTCTCGATACTTCGGGCATTCAAAAATACGTCAGTTCTGGTGAGTCACAATCTACCATTGATTTCTTAATGCACATCATCCCTGATACGGTGGTTGGTGCATTTGCAAATGGTGAAATCTTACAAGTCCTTCTTTTTGCAATCCTCTTTGGTTTTGCTTTACATAAGTTAGGTGATGCAGGACGTCCAGTTTTAAAATTTATTGATCAAGTTGCACACGTGTTCTTTAACATTGTGAATATGGTCATGAAATTAGCTCCGATTGGTGCATTCGGTGCAATGGCATTCACTATCGGCAAATATGGTGTTGGTTCACTCGTACAATTAGGGCAGCTCATTATCTGCTTCTATATTACGTGCTTACTCTTTATCTTCTTAATTTTGGGTACGATCAGCCGTATTAGCGGATTCAGTATCCTTAAGATGATTCGCCTGATTCGTGAAGAGTTATTAATTGTACTTGGTACATCTTCTTCTGAATCTGTTTTGCCTCGCATGTTACGTAAACTTGAAATTGCAGGTTGTGAAAAATCTGTAGTTGGTTTGGTTATTCCAACAGGTTATTCATTTAACCTTGATGGTACGTCAATTTATTTGACTATGGCCGCAATCTTTATTGCTCAGGCAACAAATACACAGCTTGATATTCAACATCAGATTACTTTGTTGTTGGTACTCTTAATTTCATCTAAGGGTGCTGCGGGTGTAACAGGCTCTGGCTTTATTGTTATGGCTGCAACTTTATCTGCTGTAGGACATATTCCAGTGGCAGGTCTGGCATTGATTTTAGGTATTGACCGTTTCATGTCAGAAGCCCGTGCATTAACTAACCTTGTTGGTAACTCATTAGCAACGATTGTTGTTGCAAAATGGGTCGGTGCTTTAGATAAAGATAAGCTAAATGATGCTTTAAATAATCCAGATGAAGTCGACAGAAAAATGATGGAGCAAAAAACTCCTCAAGTCGCTGAAGGTTTAGATTAATTCAAATAAACCTATATAAAAAAGGAAGCTTTGGCTTCCTTTTTTATTGGCTGACTGAAAAGTACAGTTTTAATGAGCAGCTATGCCATGACAGTTGCTAAAAAAATGATTAGCATGCAGAGCAATGAGATTCGATAAAACAATAAAGCTGAAGGAAAATATTATGTTGGCATACGATGCAGATTTAGAATTATTCCGTGATAATTTTAAACGTTTTATGAATGAGCATATTGCTCCACATTATGACCAATGGGAACGCGAAGGAATCATGCCACGTTCTGTCTGGAGTCAACTGGGCGAAAATGGCTTTTTATGTGTGGATGTTCCAGAAGAATACGGTGGTTATGGTGTGCCAACCTATTATTCATTAATGTTGGTTGAAGAATCGGCACGCGCTGGTTTTTGTGCATTATCAACAGCGATTTCTTGCCACTCTGAAATTGCTGCACCATATATTTTACACATTGGCACAGAAGAGCAAAAACAATATTGGTTGCCGAAAATGCTAACAGGTGAAGTGGTTGGTGCAATTGGTATGACTGAACCTGGAGCGGGTTCGGATTTACAATCAATGCGTACTAGCGCCATTTTGCAAGATGACCATTATTTATTAAATGGCTCAAAAACCTTTATTTCAAATGGACAACATGCTGATCTTGTGGTGCTTGCAGTAAAAACTGATCCTCAAGCGCGTGCAAAAGGCGTGTCATTATTATTGGCAGATACGCATCTAGAAGGCTTCAAAAAAGGTACAAATCTAGACAAAATCGGTCTGCATTCTCAAGACACATCTGAGCTATTTTTTGACAATGTTAAGGTTCCTAAAAACCAGTTACTCGGTCAAGCTGGACAAGGTTTTGCTTATTTAATGCAAGAGTTACCGCGAGAACGTACAGCTATTGCATCTACCGCAATTGGCGCTATTCGTGGTGCAATTGATTTGGCAACTGCTTATGTAAAAGAACGTCATGCATTTGGTCAACCTATTTCACAGTTCCAAAATACTCGTTTTGTTTTAGCACAAGCAAAAATTGATGAGCTTGCTACGGCTGCTTTTTATGAGAGAAATGTTGCTCTATATCAAGAAGGTAAACTTGATGTTGAAACAGCAGCAGCGCTTAAAAGTTTCAGCACGGATATGCAAATGAAAGTCGCAGACAACTTGCTGCAACTTTTTGGTGGCTATGGTTATATGACTGAATATCCAATTTCACGTTTCTTTGTAGATGCACGTATTCAACGTATTTACGGTGGTACAAATGAAATTATGAAAGAAATCGTAGCGCGTGGATTAATTGGCAAAGCTTAATTAAGCAGAGAAAAACAGCCTGTCCTAGAATGGGCTGTTTTGTTTTTAACTATTTGGTCTTCTGTTGAATGACAGGATAGTCTTGTTGTTTCGGTAATTGCTGTAATGCATGATTCATCTTTCTTAAAAACTCATCTGCTTCATCTTGATGGAATGAATCTTCGGTGTATTTACTACGTTCTTGAAAGACGACACCACAACCCGTTATTTTCATATTTTCAGGATTAAATGACCAGTCAGTTGGATTCTTTAAGTTAATGTTTAAATCACTTTCACAGCTTTTCCATAAACGTAAAAACTCATTTGATAATTCTGCTTTAAATCCTCGTGCTGGATAGACCGAGAAGCCTTTCATTTCGGGATTAGAAAACTGTATAAACATATCTACTGGCATACCGCCCCAAATGATTGCTATATCTGGTGGTAAATAAATGCCTGATAAATTTTTCTCTTTTAAAGCATGTGTTTGCTCATATTTCTGCCTAAAATGTTGTGACTGATATGTCAGCTTGGTTTGAGGTGGAATTGGAATGCCACGAACTTGATTACCGACAGTCGTCATATAGTACGGAGAATTATCCCTACCATTGCATCCTGCGATTAAGGGGCAACCGCCACAAGCTGTTAAACTAAAAGTTGCAAAACCCAATAGGCTTAAAACAATAATTTTATTCATTCTATTTTACTGTTGTTATGACATATTGAGTCAGTATAACCAATCTATATATTAAGAGGACTATCTTTAAGAACAACAAAATAATCATCTTTAAATGTAATTATGTTTTACTTGGTTGGCTGCTGCAATGGCCCATCAAATAAAGATTTACAGCTTTCTAAATTTTGACAAGAAGCAAACATAAGCGCTTTAGGCAAGCTCGCATACAAATTTGTAATGTGTTGTTCAGCTGGATTATAAAAATGCCAATAACTAAATTGGTTTGAACGTTTATTTTCTAAGGCTTTAAAGAAATCTGTTTCATTAAATTTATTGTTAAGTTGAGTGCGAGGACCACCTTGCTCATGTGTACCGACTGTGGTCATGAGTAAAGGGGAATGATTTGGTTTCTGACTTTGCCAATGATTTAACTGCTGAAATAACATGCCTTGGTCAAACCAGAGGGAAGGGCTTGCAGCGAAGTAACGCTGAAATGCATCTGGCTTTTGAAAAAAATGATAAAGCACAAATAAACCTCCAAAAGAATGTCCATAAAGACTTTGCTGTTGGCTATTAATCGGAAATTGTTTTGCAATTGTAGGCTTGAGTTCGCGATTTAAAAAAGCAATAAACTGATCAGCACCCCCATATTTATATTTACCTTGTGCTTGAAATTGGGCAGAAGGTTTTGGAGTGTAATCATAAGCACGCTTTTGCACATCAAAGGTTTTTTGCTGAGGGTAACCAACCGCTACTATCATGAGTGGATCTAGTCCTAATTTGGTAGAACCAGCGCCAATCGACTGAGCAATATTGGCAGCACTTGGAAATGTAGCATTTCCATCTAATATATAAAGTACTGGATACCCATGTTGGGGCGGGGCGACAGGTGGTTTATAAATTTGAATAAGATAATCATGGCCTGTATTTTTAGATTTAATTTGAAATTGAGCCTGATTATTTTGAAAAACGATTTTTGGTTGATTTTGTATAGGCGTTTGGGCGAAGGTAGAACAGCTTATTAAAGTACTCAATAAAAAACTAGTAGATAAAAGGAAAAATGATCTTTGCATAATGGGAGATAATAAAATTTATTATACAAATGATAAATGAAAATCATTATCAAATAAAGTAATCAAGAAATGGAAGCAAAAAGGTTAATGAAAAAAGCTCTTACAGCTATATTGCCTAACAAATCAAAGCAGACTATTGTTATACTCTCGTTTAAAAGATGATTTTACTGAGGCTGCATTCTAATGATCAACGATGATCAAAACAAAACGACTTCTCTTAGTTTAGAACAAATTCGTGAAGATATTGATAGTGTAGATCAACAGATTCAAGAATTATTAAATCGCCGCGCAAGCCTTGCTGAAGCTGTTGCTAAAGCTAAATTTGCTTCCGAAGAGAATCCTTTGTTTTATCGTCCTGAACGTGAAGCACAAGTTTTACGCAAAGTCATGGAGCGCAACCAAGGTCCTTTGTCTGATGTCACCATGGCGCGTTTGTTCCGTGAAATTATGTCTGCTTGCCTTGCTTTAGAAGCTCCGCAGAGCATTGCATTTCTAGGGCCAGAAGGTACTTTTACTCAATCTGCTGTACTTAAACACTTTGGTAAAGATGCAGTTGTTCGTCCATTACCAACAATTGATGAAGTGTTCCGTGAAGTAGAAGCCGGTAGTGCACATTATGGTGTAGTGCCAGTTGAAAACTCATCTGAAGGTATTGTGAACCATACTTTAGATTGTTTTAAAACATCGAATTTAAATGTGATTGGTGAAGTTGAATTGCGTATTCATCATCAATTCTTAGTCTCTGAAAATACACGTAAAGACAGTATTAAACAGATTTATGCTCACCAGCAAACTTTGGCTCAATGTCGTCAGTGGTTAGATGCGCATTATCCGGGTGTTGAACGTGTTGCTTTAAACTCAAATGCAGAAGCTGCACGCCGTATTCGCAACGAATGGCATTCAGCAGCAATTGCATCTGATATTGCAGCAGGTATGTATAACCTTGAAATTTTACATAGCAATATTGAAGATAATCCGGAAAATACTACTCGTTTCTTAGTCATTGGCCGTGAAAAAATTCCACAAAGTGGCAATGACAAAACTTCATTATTAATTTCAGCACATGACCGTGCTGGTGCTTTATTAGAAATTTTAGCGCCGTTTGCAAAACATAATATTAGCTTAACAAGTATTGAGACCCGTCCAGCATTACCTGAAAAATGGGCATATGTATTCTTTATCGATTTAGAAGGTCATATCGATCAAGAGAATGTTGCTGCTGCAATCAATGATATTCGTCCAATGGTGAAAGAGCTTCGTATTTTAGGTTCATATCCTGCTGCCGTTCTCTAATTACTCATGTTGGAATAATGACATGCATCAAGATGGTCATGTCATTATGCTTAAAAACAAATTGCTCAAAGATTTAAATAAGTTTGAGCAAAAGCAAAGTTGAAGTTATGTCACAACCCCTATTTAAAAAAGTTGCATTTATTGGTTTAGGACTCATCGGGTCGAGTTTGGCGCGCGTTATTGTTGCAGAAAATTTGGCGACAACTATTGTGGCATCTACACGCTCACAGAAAACTTTAGAAGATGCAAAATCACTTGGCTTAATACAAGAAGGATTTTCTGATCCTATTGAAGCCGTGAAAGGGGCAGATTTAGTTGTTTTAGCCTTGCCAGTACGTGCGACACAAAAAGTGCTTGAGCTAATTAAACCTTATTTGACAGAAACCACGATTGTAACTGATGTGGGAAGTACAAAAGGTAATGTCGTTGATGCAGCAAAAGCTGTATTTGGTGAAGATTTACCAGCAGGTTTTGTACCAGGACATCCTATTGCTGGTAGTGAGCATACGGGCGTTCATGCAGGTAAGGTCGATTTATTTGCAAATCACAAAGTTATTTTAACGCCGTTACCAACAAGTGCAGAATGGGCTGTTGATAAACTGATTCAACTTTGGTCTGCTGCTAAAGCTGAAGTCATTTGTATGGACGTTGCCAAGCATGATGAAGTTTTAGCACATACAAGTCATTTACCGCACTTGATGGCATTTAATTTGGTTGAGCAACTTGCAAACCGTGAAGATAACCTTGATATTTTCCGCTATGCAGCAGGTGGCTTTCGTGACTTTTCGCGTATTGCTGCTAGTGATCCACAAATGTGGCATGACATTTTCTTTGCCAATAAAACCGCTATATTAAATGCTGTAGATGGCTTCGAGAAACAACTTACCGTACTTAGAAAATTGATTGAAAACGAAGATTCTCATGCATTAATGGGTTTACTCGGCCATGCTCAGGCAGCACGTCAGCATTTCAATCATATGTTAGCCAAAAAACCTTTAATGGAGAAAAATAAGGTGACACAGCAATTCAGTATCTTACCGGGAAATAAGGCATTTAAAGGTAAATTTACCGTACCGGGTGACAAATCTGTGTCACATCGCTCCATTATGTTTGGTGCTATTGCAGAAGGCACTACGCATGTCACTGGCTTCCTTGAGGGTGAAGATGCTTTAGCAACTTTACAAGCTTTCCGTGATATGGGTGTAAGCATTGAAGGCCCTAAAAATGGTGAAGTGACCATTCATGGCGTGGGCATGCATGGTTTAAAAGCACCAGCGAGTGCCTTGTATATGGGTAACTCTGGAACGAGCATGCGTTTGCTTTCAGGTATGTTATCAGCACAAAAATTTGATTCAGTGATGACAGGTGATGCATCACTTTCTAAACGTCCAATGGAGCGTATTGCTAAACCATTGCGTTTAATGGGTGCGCAAATCCAGACAACAGGTGAGAAAGGTACACCACCTGTAAGCATTACGGGTAGCCAGCAATTAAAAGGCATTCAATACGACTTGCCAATGGCATCTGCTCAGGTGAAGTCGGGTATTTTACTTGCTGGTTTATGGGGTGAAGGTGAAACTTCAGTCACTGAGCCAGAACCAACTCGTGACCACACAGAGCGCATGCTTCGTGCATTTGGTTATGATGTTAAAACTGAAGGCAATAAGATTTCTCTTGTTGGTGGCGGAAAATTAGTAGGTACTGATATTCAGGTTCCATCTGATATTTCATCTGCTGCTTTCTTTATGGTGGGTGCTGCAATTACAGAAGGTTCCGATGTTGTTCTGGAAGCTGTAGGTATTAATCCAACACGTACTGGCGTAATTGAAATTTTAAAACAGATGGGTGCTGACCTGACTGTTGAAAATGAACGTATTGCCGGTGGAGAGCCTATTGCTGATATTCATATTAAAGGTTCACGTACTCTTAAAGGTATTCATATGCCTGAAGACCAAGTACCTTTAGCAATTGATGAATTCCCCGCTTTATTTATTGCAGCAGCTTGTGCCGAAGGTCAAACAGTATTAACTGGTGCGGCAGAACTTCGTGTGAAAGAGTCTGACCGCATTCAGGTCATGGCTGATGGCCTAAAAATCATGGGTATTGACTGCACACCGACTGATGATGGCATCATTATCGAAGGTAAAGGCAAATCTGGCGATTGGTCACCAATCTTTGCTGGCGGCGAAATTGAATCACATCATGACCACCGTATTGCCATGAGTTTTAGTATGGCAGGGCTTCGTAATTCTGGTCCGATTACAATTCATGGTACTGAAACTGTGGCGACAAGCTTCCCGACTTTCACTGAGTTGGCGAATCGTGCAGGCTTAACAATCGAAGTTAGCCAATAACTTTTGACCTGACACATTTTATAATTGCTAACACAATAGCAACGGCAGCAGCGGGCTAAAGGCTTGGCTGCTGTTTGTTTATTGCTTATGCTAAGTGCAGATAATGATAATAGTGTTAGGACAAAGGATGAAAAAATTACAATTTATTGCCAGTTGCCCACAACATGGAGTGCTTGATCATCCACCAAATGAATGCCATATCACTCAAGAATATGTAGCGGCTTTACTGTTTAAACAATTGGGGCATTATGGTTTTGATGCGCAGCACATTGTGCATGAACATGAAAAAGTAGAAGTGAGTATTGATAATCATCTTTTGCCATTATCGATTACTTGCCAGAAAACAGACCATGAAGGGCATTTGATGTGTGAAATCTCTGCCAATCCAGATGAGGAACAAGACTGGTTTGAGAAAATCGAAACACAAAGCATTATTCGTCAGCTTGCACAGGCAGTTGAAAATAGTTTGAAGGCTGATCATAGCTTTTCAGCATTTGAATGGAAAAACTAAGCGCACGGCTGTTAAGAGTTATTCATGAAGTACGGCTTTTTAGAAAAGTCGTACAATCTCTTTAGATTAAATATAAAAATACAAAATCTTTCCCGAAATCCCTACCTATCTTTAATGCATTGTGTATATTGAAATTATTAAGATATTTACATAATTAGAGTGTGGTTTTCATGACACAAGTTGATATTGCAGCGTTATCTCCTCAAGTGGTTTGGCAGCATTTTCAAACACTTTGCACTATTCCTCGCCCATCGAAGCATGAACAGCAACTTCGTGAGTTTTTAAGAAACTGGGCCGAAAGTCGAAATTTAGAAACTTACGTAGATGAAGTGGGGAATTTGATTATTCGTAAGAATGCGACTCTGGGTAAAGAACATGTGTCTGGCGTTATTCTGCAAGGCCATTTAGATATGGTCACTCAAGCCAATACTGGCACAGTACACGACTTCTTTAAAGACCCGATCCAGCCAGTCCTCGAAGATGGCTGGTTAATTGCTAAAGATACTACTTTAGGTGCTGATAATGGCATTGGGGTAGCATTAGCTTTGGCAGTTTTAGACTCAAATGATATTGCTCATGGGCCAATTGAAGTTCTTCTAACAGTTGATGAAGAAGCAGGGATGAGTGGTGCGCGACTTTTACAGGCAGGTGTACTAAAAGGGAAGTGGCTATTTAATATTGATACAGAAGAGTGGGGCGAGTTGTATCTCGGATGTGCTGGTAGTATTGATGTTGAAGTAGAGCAGCCGCTTAGTTATGAACCAATCCCTGAAAATTTGAATATTATGAATATTCAGATAGCTGGTCTTAAAGGTGGTCACTCTGGCGTAGATATTCATTTAGGACGTGGCAATGCTAACGTTATTTTGGCTCGCTTTTTAAATCAATATTTAGGCTCACTTGGTGGGCATCTTGTTGAGTTTACAGGTGGCACGGCGCGTAATGCTTTACCGAGAGAAGCTGTAGCGACTATTGCAATTTCATCTAACCAATTGCCTAAATTAGAAAAATTACTCGATGAATATCAAACAGCATGGAAAAAACAGCTACAAGGTATTGATGACAATCTGCAATTAATTATTCAGCCTAATAGTGCTGAAGTGACTGAAGTGATTACTCAACAACAGCAAAACGAGTGGTTACAAGCTTTAGCAACAAGTCCTTATGGCGTTGCAAGTATGAGTCAAGCTTTACCAGACGTAGTTGAAACTTCAAATAATATTGGAGTGGTGAGACTAAATAGAGAAGGCGGAAAAGCTGTTTTAATGGTTCGCTCAATGGTGAACCAAGAAGCTCAAGATTTTGCAGAAAAAATTCAGGCACATTTTAGTCAATTTAATATCGCCTCTATACTCACACCGTTAGTGTCGGGTTGGACACCAAACCCTGACTCGGCTGCTCTAAAGTGCTTACAGCAAGCCTATCAAAATGCGTTTAATATTGAACCAAATCTAAAAGTAATTCATGCAGGCTTGGAATGTGGGATTATTGCTGAACATTACCCACATTTACAGATGGTTTCGTTTGGGCCTGATATTCAAGGTGCGCATGCACCGGGTGAACGAGTCAAAGTTGATACTGTAGAGAAATGCTGGAAGCTGTTGGTGACAGCTTTAGCATCTGTAGAGTAGTTTTTTAGAAATAAGAAGCTCAATCATGAGCTTCTTAAACTTTAACCTTTACGTGAAAATGATCTGGACTTAACTCGATAAATTCGATTTTACAATCAATAAATTTTTCAATCATGTCTGCTTGAGTACGAGTGTGTTCGCTAATACATTGTGCGGTGAATTCACCACCTTGACCTAAAGCTAAAGGTAGAAGCAATTGATCTGCCAAATACTCATCTACAACAGCCTGCGAAGATAAATATAGCTTTATATCTTTTGCTAAGTGATCAGCTATTTGCTCCGCACTTTTGCGCATTTCACCTAAAGCTGTAAAAAGTTGAGTGTGATATTGATGAGCAACTTTCACATACATTGTATTGCCTTGGCTAATTCCATTTAAATGAAATTGCTGCTGAGAGCTTAAGTTTAGTTTTTTACTTAATGTGGTTAATTCACGTTGTGCAATTTGTGCTTCTTCTGAAAGATTTAATACAGCTGCAAAAGCTTCATTGCCTTGCAAAGCACCACGATCTAATAAATTTAATCTGTTTCGATCTTGCCATGGCTGAACAGTAATCTGAATTTCACCAGCACCAATTGGAAAAAAGCCAGCTTTATTTAATCTAAAATCGACGTTAATTCCAATCTTTGTTAGAGCAGGTAAAAAGCAGTGTTCAATAAAATCTGCTGTTGGTGCAAGTGGGTTATGTGTACCCCCTGAAATGGTGAGTTCGGTAGCTTCATTTTGTAATAACAAAACAGGTAGAAGCGTTTGTAAAACCAGTGTTGTACTACCCGCTGAACCGATTTGAAATTGATATTTACCACTTTGAACATGCTGAGGTGCGAAATATAAACGTTGGCTATGTAATTCAGCACCCTCTACATAAGCTTGGCTAATTTGTTGAGATGCTTGTACACAAACCAAATGTTGACGCATTAACCCTGGTTTTTTACGTCCTGCACGTATATTAATTAATTCAAATGCCTGACCTGTAATCATTGAAAGGGCAAGGGCAGTTCTTAAAATCTGTCCACCACCTTCACCTTGTGAACCATCAATTTGGATGGTTTTGGGCATATTTGCCAAAGCTTTATTCACTTCTATTTTCCTTATTTTCTAATTTAATGAACATACTGTCAGTACATGGTAATGCGAAGTAACGTTTGACTTTGTTTTCGACAAAGGTTTACTAGGTACATAGTGCTGAGTCTGATAAGTGAATATCGATGCACGACTCACATGCTGCCATAGCCGCCTGAATTATTTTCAATCCCTCAGATCGGAGTAACGCAGGATCTTGTACTCGCCCAGTATGCCCAAACTTTGATTGTGAAAATAATTTCACAAAATCTATTGTTTAATTGATTAGATCAATTTGCCAGTTAGCAGCCTGAATTTTAACGTTTAAGTCACGGAGTTTCGCACTGATATCATCCGCCTGCTTTTGTAAGCTATAAACAGGAATGACTTTCTTCCACTTAATTTCACGTGAGCTATAACGATCAGGTTCTCGATGTGTATTGGCAATCGCATCGATTAAAATCTTATGCTGTTCAGCATAACTATCGCGCAAGCTTAATAGAGACAATAATACTTTGCCATCTTCCAGTTTTGCTTGTGCATTGGTCAAGTGAATACGACAAATCAATTGATTGCTTTCCTGAGTTAAAGCGAATACTTGTTTGATGAGCTCATTTGGATCTTCACTAGGTTCATCACCTTCTTGTACCAATACATTGGCATTGATCCGTTGTTTTAACGAAGTGAGCTTTTTTTGTTGATCGCTTCGAACTAAAAGTGCTTCTGCGAGTTTCATTTTATTTACCTTTTATTCAATATGTACAATCAATAAGTTCGAAATATCTTCTAATTGCATCGTAGTTTTTGCACATTCAGTAATGTCTTCTAAAGTTTCTTCTTCATGCCAAGTTGTCATAAAGCAATGATCGACTGGTAGTTGATAGTTATAAAAAACTAGATATGTTTCGTCTAGGACATCATGCCAAACAGAACACTCATATCCTGTAACCATTGCTTGAATACAGTGTTTTGAATAGACAATCTGCTCACAGATCCAATTACGCCATTTAGGCAGAATCAGATGCTTTTCTTCATTTGCTCTGATTCTATAGCTTCGAATATCTAAACTATCTTTTTCCATAATCACCCTTTAACACACACCACTTGTCGTAAGGTATACACTACTTCAACCAAATCGCTTTGTGCTTTCATTACATCTTCAATTGGTTTATATGCCGATGGAATTTCATCAATAACAGCAGCATCTTTGCGGCATTCCACACCTTCAGTTTGTGCAATCTGATCTTCAACAGTAAAACGTCGTTTTGCTTCAGTACGGCTCATAACACGGCCTGCACCATGCGAACATGAACAGAAAGATTCCTGATTTCCAAGCCCACGGACAATAAATGACTTCGCTCCCATTGAACCTGGAATAATTCCATATTCACCTAGACGCGCACGGACTGCACCTTTACGAGTGACCATTACTTCTTCACCGTAATGTTCTTCCTTTTCCACATAGTTATGGTGACAGTTCACCGCTTCCAAACGTGCCTGAAAAGGCTTTGGTACAATCGTAGCCAAGGCTTTAATCGCAGATTGCATCATGATTTCTCGGTTCTTCATCGCAAAGCGTTGAGCCCAACCTACAGCAAACCAGTAATCATTAAAATGTTCAGTTCCTTCGACTAGGTATGCTAAATCTTTATTTGGTAAGTTAATGAAATGCTTCTGCATGTCTTTACGTGCAAGTTCGATAAAATGATTACCGATAGCATTTCCTACACCACGAGAACCTGAGTGCAACATAATCCAAACATGATCATGCTCATCTAAACAGATTTCGACAAAGTGATTTCCAGTACCTAAAGTCCCTAAATGCTTGCGGTTGTTGGTGTTTTTTAAGCGTGGATGTTTGGCACAAATGTATTCAAAATCTGCAACCAGATCAGCCCAAGCTTGATCTACCATTTCTGGTGGAGTTTCCCATGATCCACGATCACGTCCGCGCTTAGTCATTCCATGGGGAATTAATCGTTCAAGTTCAGTACGTAGAGCATGTAAGTTATCTGGTAAATCTGAAGCAGTTAAGCTTGTACGGGTTGCCATCATTCCACAACCAATATCTACACCCACAGCAGCAGGAATAATTGCCCCTTTAGTTGGAATTACGCTACCAATAGTTGCTCCTAAACCGAAGTGTACATCTGGCATAACAGCCATCCATTTATAAATAAAAGGCATTTGAGCTGTTTGCAATAATTGTTGTTTTGAGTTGTCATCAACAAGCACGCCTTTAGTCCACATTTTGACTGGCATACTTTTTTCATTTTGCAGAACTTGATAAGAACGTTCTTGCTGCTTTTGTTCAAATTGAGCTTGTTGGTTAATTTCTTCAATGACAGACATTTTTTTTCCTTTCAAAGCCTGCCTGCCAAGCGTTTGCAGGCAGGTGTTATTCACAATATCCGAATGATGTTGTGTGCTTTGTACTATTGCACTGAATGTGCCAACTTTTAAAAATACACTTAATTAAGAATATAAGTTTTTGAAAATAATATATAAAAATAATTATTCTTTCTGCGTAACTAATTTCTATTGGAAATTTTAATATTTAAAAGATATCTAAAAATATATTTAAATATCTTTTTGGATATATGTGTTTAATGGGTCTTCCCGTTTTTATCGACTTTTAAAAGCTGTCCAGCTTCACTTAAAGTAAATTCATCAAAATCATTTGCTAAATAAAAATGACCTTTATAAAACTGGCGAACTTCTTCAGTAATAGCTTGCTGCCCAGCTTTATCCTGATGTCGGGGGCTAAAATGCGTTAGAATTAAATTGCTTAAAGATTGCTCTTCTGCAAATTCAGCCACCATTTTTGCTGAACTATGCATTGGACCTTTGCCGACTTTATCTAAAACCGTTTGTAAGTATGTAGACTCATGAATAAGGAGTTGAGCATCTTTGCAAGCGTCAGCTAATAGTTCTGGTTGGTCATTATCACCACCTATAATTGCATGAACTTGTTGATTTTGAATTTTGATAAAGTCTTGAGCTTTTAATGTTTGTCCTTCAAATTCAATATTGTAGCCTCGTTTCAAATGGCCCCACATATCGCCTTGAGGTACGCCAAGCTGAGTCAGAGTTTGGGTATCTAACTTCTTCTGAATAGATTTGATATAAATGCTAAAAGCAAAACTTGGAACACGATGGCTTAGTGGATGTGCTTGAACAATGAATTCGTCAGTGATTTGTTGTGGCTGCGTTGCTTCATTCACATCAATAAATTGAAGGGAATAGGGTAAATGTAAATCTGTAAGTTGGGCAGTGATTTCAAACCATTGCTGAATTTCTTTCGGTGCAATCACGATTAAGGGTTTGCTACGGGCATTCATGCCTGCACTTGCTAATAAACCAACTAGACCATAACAATGGTCGCCGTGAACATGTGTAATACAAATGGCAACTAGGTTTTGTAGTGAAAGTTTAGCTTGTTGAATACGGTGCTGTGTCCCTTCGCCAGCATCAATTAAAATCCAGTCCTTATTTTTACTGTTACGAACTGCTAATCCTGAAACATTACGTGTTAAGGTCGGTACACCCGAAGATGTGCCTAAAAAAGTAAAATGAAGCATATTCTTGGAATTTTTTGGTCAAATGCGTATTGTATATTATAGATACTTATAAAATTTTATAGAAATTATGGCGGATGCAAAGAAAACAGTCGTTATTGGCTTTGTCGGTTCTACACTTGATCAGGGAAGAAAGCCAGATCGATGGCAACGTTGGCGTCCTACGATTAGCTTGTTAATGCATGAAGATTTGCTTATAGATGAATTGGTACTGTTACATGATCGACAACATCATAATTTAGTTAAATCTATAGCAGCAGACGCGAAAGAAATTTCTCCACAAACACAGGTTTCTGGACATAAGGTAAGTATTAAAGATCCTTGGGATTTTGCTGAAGTTTATGGTGCACTCTATGATTTTGTAAAAACCTATCCGTTTGATGTCGAAAAAAATAACTATTTATTGCATATCACAACGGGAACACATGTTGCCCAAATTTGTTGGTACTTATTGGTAGATGCACATTATTTGCCAGCTCAACTCATTCAAAGCTCACCTAATCAACCAAAGACCCCAGAAGGTGAATATAGAATTATTGATCTGGACTTGTCTCGATACGATGTTTTAAAACAGCGCTTCGATGATGAGCAAAAGCAAAATTGGCAACAACTTAAAGCAAATATTTCTACTCATAATAAAGCGTTTAATCAGCTTATTGAGGAAGTTGAGTTAGTTGCAACTCGCTCTAGCGCGCCTATTTTAATTATGGGTGCAACAGGTGTTGGTAAGTCTCATTTGGCAAAACAGATTTTTCAATTAAAGAAAGATAAATTTCAATTAAGCGGTCGTTTTATCGATGTTAACTGTGCAACCTTACGTGGTGATAGTGCTATGTCGACCTTATTTGGTCACATAAAAGGTGCATTTACAGGAGCAGCTGCATCTCGTGCTGGTTTATTAAAAAGTGCTGACCAAGGCATTTTATTTTTAGATGAAATCGGTGAATTGGGGCTTGATGAACAAGCAATGCTGTTAAAAGCACTAGAGGATAAAAGCTTTTTTCCTGTTGGGAGTGATAAGGAAAGTCAGGCCGATTTTCAGTTGATTGCAGGTACTAACCGTGATTTGCGTAATGAGGTTCAAGCTGGCCGTTTTCGTGAAGATTTATGGGCTCGTTTGAATACGTGGATGTTCTTCTTACCAAATTTAAAAGACCGTGTAGAAGATATTGCACCCAATATTGATTTTGAGCTACAGCGTTTTGCTGCAATTCATCAAAGACAATTACGTTTTCAACGTGATGCTTTAGAAACATATTTAAAGTTTGCTAAATCGGCAGAAGCATCGTGGCAAGGGAACTTTAGAGATTTAGCAGCGAGCGTAACTCGTTTGGCAACTTTATCTCACGGTGAGTTAATTCGTCGTGAAGCTGTAGAAAAAGAAATTCAACGCCTAAAGCAACTTTGGCTTACTCAGGATGAATCTTACAATGATAAAGATGAAGATATTCTTTTGAACTATTTGAGTCCTGAACAGCTAGAACAAATAGATGAATTTGATCAGATTCAATTACGAGGTGTGTTCAAAGTCTGCGAAAATTCAAAATCCATGGCAGAGGCTGGAAGACAACTCTTTTCAGTATCTCGTCAACAACGTAATACAACGAACGATAGCGACCGAGTGAAAAAATATTTAGCCCGTTTTGGGTTAAGTTGGAATAATTTTCAATAATGACACGGCTTATAAAATGATGGGCATACTCTCGAGTTATGCCCATCAAGTTACCGTTTATTTCATGATAATAAAACGTGTAATGATTTGGCGAAGCTGCTTTAAATAGCCTGTAAAGAAGTGGTTAGCACCCGGTAAAATCGTAATTGGATGCTTCTGTGGTTTTGCCCATGCAATTGCATCTGAAAGTAAAGTAATATCATCTTGCTCACCATGAATGAGTAGAATATCACCTTGAATTTCAGGAGTTTTATAGTGACGTAAACCTACTACAGTAGCTGTTGGTAAACCACATAAAATTAACTGTATAGGTCGTAATTCAGGATTAAGCTGTGCAAAGCATTTTGCTAAAACATGTGAGCCAAAGCTAAAACCGCCTGCATAAAATGGTAGGTCTTCATGAAGCTTACGAACATGTTCAATGACAGCTAAGATATCTTCAGTTTCACCATGGCCTTCATCATGAATGCCTTCACTGCCACCTAGGCCGCGGAAACTTGGGCGGTAAACAATGCAACCATATTCATTAAAGATTTGGGTTAAAAGGGCAGGGACTTTATGTTGAGGGGTTCCACCTTGCAATGGGTGCGGATGACAAACAACCGCAAAGCCTTTGATTTCACCTTCAGGGCGGTCAACGAAAAGTTCAATTTTACCTACTGGACCCTGGATGAAAGTTTGCTCAGACATATAAGAACCGCTAAATAACAATACGTGATGCTATTTTACCGATAGTCGTCATTGAAAACACGAGTTAGCATTAAAAAATATCTACTGTTATAGTTGGTATTAAGAATAATTTTTTCAGGTTGTCTATGCTTGCTTTAATTTCTCCTGCAAAAACTTTAGATTATGAAACAGCGTTACCTACAGATGAGTTTACTCAGCCTCGCTTGTTAGAAAACTCAGCACAATTAATTGATGTTTGTCGCAAACTTTCTGCTTCGGAAATTGCGAGTTTAATGAGTGTGAGTGAGAAAATTGCCACATTAAATGCAGATCGATTTAGAGATTGGAATCCCGAATTTAATTTCTCAAATGCTCGCCAAGCAATCTATGCATTTAAAGGGGATGTTTACACCGGTTTAGATGCTTATCATTTAAAAGACAAAGATATTGATTTTGCACAGCAGCATTTGCGTATGCTCTCTGGTTTATATGGTTTATTGCGTCCTTTAGATTTAATGATGCCTTATCGTTTAGAGATGGGTACTAAATTAAAAAATACTCGCGGTCATAATTTGTATGAATTCTGGGGTGATATCATCACTAACCAAATTAATGAAGACTTGGCAGCAATTAAATCTGAATTGCTGGTAAATCTAGCTTCAGATGAATATTACAAGTCTGTCAATGAAAAGAAAATTAAGGCTGAAATTGTGAAGCCTGTTTTTCTTGACCAGAAAAATGGCAAATATAAAGTCATTAGTTTCTATGCGAAAAAAGCACGCGGTTTAATGGCTCGTTTTATTGTTGAAAACCAATTAAATAAAGCTGAAGACATCAAAGCGTTTAATACCGAGGGTTACTACTTTGATGCTGATAACTCATCGGCAAAAGAGTTGGTGTTTAAACGTGATGAGCAATAATCTTAAGCGTGGTTAATTGATGATGCAGCTTTATTTATAGTTGGTGTTTAAACGTGATGAGCAATAATCTTAAGCGTGGTTAATTGATGATGCAGCTTTATTTATCAAAACTAAAGCATGTTTGGTTTGAGCTGCATCAGCATTATGATTTTTCTGAACCACAGAAAATTTATGATGAACTAATTGCGGCTTATAGTGAAAAGCAGCGAGCCTACCATACCGTCCAACATTTATATGAATGTTTGAGTTTAATGGAGGCGGTTCAATACGAATTAAATGATCCGTATGCTGTTGCATTGGCTCTTTGGTTTCATGATGCGGTCTATGATCCAGAAGCTAAAGACAATGAACTTAAGAGTGTTGAGTTATTTGAACAAGCGATGGTGCAAGATTTATCATCCGATACTCTAGAGAAAATAAAGCGTTGGATTCTTGCGACTCAAAAGCATGCATTAACCGATGAAACAGATTTGCAATTTTTATTGGATATTGATTTAGCTATTTTGGCAGCAACACCTGAACGTTTTATTCAGTATGAACAGCAAATTCAGCAGGAGTATTCTTGGGTTGATCCAGAAGTATATTCAATTAAGAGAAAACAAGTTTTAATACA
Organism: Acinetobacter sp. 1542444; assembly: GCF_000581835.1. Taxonomy (NCBI): domain Bacteria; kingdom Pseudomonadati; phylum Pseudomonadota; class Gammaproteobacteria; order Moraxellales; family Moraxellaceae; genus Acinetobacter; species Acinetobacter sp. 1542444. Next base: position 440,634 of record NZ_JEYA01000003.1, read on the forward strand.
TTTTTATCAGTCTGAGCCACTTTATCAAACTGTATATTTCCAAAAGAATTTTGAGTTAAACGCCAAGGATAATTTAAGACGAATATTGGAATAGCCTAAGCATATTAGAATAAAGCGATATATTTTTAAAACGTAAAATAGTTATATGACGGGAGAGGAATCACTGGAAAAAGCAGTGATTCCTTGGAAATAAATTATTTAAAGAAATAACCTGTTTCTGGCGAGCTTGCATTTGCCATGCGTTTACGTGGCATACGACCTGCTAAAAATGCTTCACGTCCTGCTTCAACAGCTTTTTTCATTGCTGAAGCCATCAAAATAGGGTTTTGCGCAGCTGCAATTGCTGTATTCATCAATACACCATCACAACCGAGTTCCATCGCAATAGCAGCATCACTTGCTGTGCCAACACCTGCATCAACTAAAACTGGAACTTTCGCATTTTCTTTGATAATTGAAATGGTGTGTGGGTTTAAAATACCTAAACCTGAACCAATCAAACTACCTAAAGGCATAATCGCAACACAGCCCATACTTTCAAGTTCTTGTGCAATGATCGGATCATCAGAGGTATAGACCATAATCTCAAAACCATCATCAATCAAAGTACGGGCCGCTTTTAAGGTCTCGGTTACATTTGGATATAAGGTTTTTTCATCGCCCAAAACTTCAAGTTTTACTAGGTTATGACCATCCAGTAGCTCACGTGCTAACATGCAGGTACGTACTGCGCTATCAGCATCAAAACAACCTGCGGTATTTGGTAAAATTGTATATTTCTCTGGTGGGATGACCGAAAGTAAATTCGGTTGATCTGGATTTTGTCCAATATTCACACGGCGGATTGCGACGGTTACGATTTCTGCACCACTGGCTTGAATAGCTAAATCCGTTTCATTTAAGTCTTTATATTTGCCAGTTCCGACCAATAAACGAGATTGAAAAGAACGTGAACCAATAATGAGAGGGGTGTCTTGCATGGATAACTCCGACTTAGCCGCCGCCAACAGCGTGAATAATTTCGATACGGTCATGTTGAGCAATAGAAATTTGCTCTAATTTGCTTTTAGAAACGATTTGCTGATTGTGCTCAACAGCAAAACGTTTTCCTTCAAGTGCCAACTCCTGAATGAGTTGCAACAGGTTTTGGCTAGGCGTGTCCGTTAATTCGCCATTTAAATAAATTTGCATGATCACATTCCGATTATTTTGCGCATTTGAAAGCATTCCAAGCCAAGACTAGCCACCCCGCAATCATTAAGGCTCCACCGATTGGCGTAATTGCACCTAATATTCGTGGTAAACCCAGCGCCATGATATAAAGCGAACCACAAAAGAATAGAATACCAATTTGGATAAGCAAGAAAGATAACTTGATTGGGAAATGAGGAAGAACCTTACTTAAAATACCAAGGGCTAGCAGGCCAAGCGCATGATAAAAAAAGTAGTCGGTTGCAGTCTGCCACCAAGCAAGTTGCTCAGGACCCGCGTGAGCTTTAAGACCATGTGCTCCAAAAGCACCCAACATGACTGCAAAAGCAAGATTAAGGGCTGAAATGGCGATCCACATAACAAAAAACGCAACTGAATAATGAAAGGCAACGTTAACATAGATTGGGTTGGCTAAACATAGCCAGATAAAACAAAAGGGCGATTCGCCCTTTTATTTTTTTCATTTATTTTAGCTTGCTGACATGGCAGTTTTGATTTTTTCCATCGCATTTTTTTCAAGCTGACGAATACGTTCTGCCGAAACATTATATTCAGCTGCTAACTCGTGAAGAGTAGATTTGTCATCATCTAACCAGCGGCGTTGTAAAATATTACGCGAACGGTCATCTAACTGGTCCATTGCATCATGCAAGGCTGAAGTACTTTGCTCTTCCCAGTCTTCGTTCTCGACTAAACGGGCAGGATCGTAGCGGTTATCTTCAAGGTACAACGCAGGTGCTGTGTGTGGAGTATCGTCGTCGTCATCGCCTTGTGCTTCAAAAGCAGCATCATAAGCAGTTAAACGACCTTCCATTTCCAGAACTTGTTCTGGAGTTACATTTAAGTCATTAGCAATCGATTGAGCTTCTTCGAGCGTTAACTTTTTACTCGATTTTTTTAAACTACGTAAATTGAAAAATAATTTACGCTGAGCTTTTGTCGTTGCAATTTTGACGATACGCCAGTTGCGAATAACATATTCATGAATTTCTGCCTTAATCCAGTGGACGGCAAAAGATACTAGACGCACGCCCATATTTGGGTCGAAACGTTTCACGGCTTTCATTAAGCCTAAATTACCTTCTTGAATAAGGTCGCCTTGTGGTAGGCCATAACCTGCATAGCTGCGCGCAATATGAACGACAAAACGTAAATGCGACATTACCAGCATTTTTGCGGCATCAAGATCTTGGTCATAATAATAACGTTCAGCAAGTTCTTTTTCTTGCTCAGCCGTTAAAATAGGAATCTGATTGACAGTACTGATATATGCACCAAGGTTTACACCGGGCGCAGACAATGACAGGGGCATCAATTGATTGCTGCTGTCACTCATGAGTTCTCCTTATAGGATCGAATGGGATAACCAATAAATTCATCTTAATTTGAATCAGCTTCATAATTAAGGAAAATTGGGTAGAGAAATGTAAAATTTTATGCAATTTCTAATCTTTTAGTTTAGCAAAGAATTATTGAGTTTCAATTAAATAGTGAAATTCTCTTTCTGATATGTGTGTAGTTTGACACGTAAAATGATGTAAACCACAGTAACGAGTTACATCAATTTCACTATGAGGATCTGAAGATTTTAATAAAAATTGTTGTTTGCCTGACGCTTTTTTAAGTTCACGCTTTAACATTAACAATGGCATTGGGCAGGGCTGCCCAAGGGCATTAATTTCAATGGGTGCTGTATTAGAAGAAGTATTGCTCATTCATCATCAAAACAACTAAAAAAAATATTCTAACAAATTTTTAATAAATACAGCATATTTTATGAAAGAAGATGCAGGAATTTCTATAAAAAATATTGTAATAAGCTGTTTAAAAAAAGAACTAAAAATAGGGGAAATATTTGAAAAAAATTCTATTAATTGTCATAAACCCGTGTTAAGCTCGAACCGTTTTAGGATTTACCACACAATCAAATTGATTTAATAACCCTATAACAAATGGATGTAACCGGAAATTGTTGATAGTTTTACAGAATGATTACAAGCTTTAAGATTATAAATATTTTAAAACCTTGTTTGCTCTGCTGTTTGCAACACCGGAAGGTCCTTTTTTCAACATCTGAGGATTGACTTATGACAGCTCGTGAACAAGGCGTAGTAAAGTGGTTTAATGACACTAAAGGCTTTGGTTTTATTCAACGTAACGGCGGCGACGATGTATTCGTTCACTTCCGTGCAATCGTAGGTGACGGTCACCGTTCTCTACGTGATGGTCAACGTGTAGAGTTTAGCGTTGTACAAGGTCAAAAAGGTTTTCAAGCTGAAAACGTTCAGCCTTTAGACTAAGACTAATTCATCTTTTTGATGAATGATGGACGCTCCAATTTTTGAATTGGGGCGTTTTTGTTTATAATGATCTTCTCATTCGAGAGATTGTTTGTTAGAGCGCGTATTTATGACATCTGGTTTTGAAACCTTGAATTTACATCCGCAACTTAAAAAGGCGATTGATGCTTTAGGGTTTACTCAAATGACCCCAATTCAGCAAAAGGTTTTAAAATATACATTAGCCGGGCATGATGCAATTGGGCGAGCACAAACAGGAACAGGTAAGACAGCTGCCTTTCTGATTAGTGTAATTAATGATTTACTCAATAATCCGATTCAAGAGCAACGCTTCCGGGGCGAGCCTCGTGCTTTAATCTTGGCGCCTACTCGTGAGTTGGCATTGCAAATTGAAAGTGATGCGAAATTTCTCACAAAATTCTCTAATTTACATTTAGTGACCCTATTGGGTGGTGTTGACTTCGATAAGCAGAAGAAGCAACTTGATGCTAATTTTGTCGATATCATGGTAGCCACACCTGGGCGTTTAATCGATTTTGTAGAACAAAAAGAAGTCTGGCTCGATCAAATTGAATTTTTAGTTATTGATGAAGCTGACCGTTTATTAGACATGGGCTTTATTCCTTCCGTAAAACGTATTGTTCGTTATTCACCACGCAAGGAACAACGTCAAACACTCATGTTCTCAGCGACGTTTAGTTATGATGTTCTTAATTTGGCAAGACAATGGTTATTTGAACCTGTAACTGTTGAAATTGAGCCTGAACAAAAGACCAATAACGATGTAGAACAACGTGTTTATGTTGTAGCTAAACAAGACAAATATCGTTTACTACAAGATATCTTGCGTGAAGAGCCAATCGATAAGGTCATGATTTTTGCTAATCGACGTGACCAAGTCCGCCGTCTTTATGATCATTTAAAGAAAGATGGATATAGAGTCGGTATGCTTTCTGGTGAGATTGCTCAAGATAAACGTTTAAAAATGTTAGAGCAATTTAAGCAAGGTAAACATAATATTATGATCGCGACGGATGTTGCTGGTCGTGGTATTCATGTTGATGGCGTGTCGCATGTCATCAACTTTACATTGCCTGAACAATCTGATGACTATGTACACCGTATTGGTCGTACAGGTCGCGCTGGGTCACAAGGTGTAAGTATTAGTTTTCTTTCAGAAGATGATGCCTTTTATTTACCCGAAATTGAAAAAGCAATTGGTAAAAAATTACCACTGACCAGATTAGATGGTTATTGCTAATAAAAAAATCCCAATCATTTGATTGGGATTTTTTTTGATTAATTAATTTTACAATAGAAAGTAAGCGTTGTTTGGTAGTCATCATCTTTTGCTAAAGATGCATTTTTACCAGTTAATGTACCAATAACCCCTGCTGCTGCTTCAACCATTTGACCGGTTTTTTCACTTACAACATCTTTTAATACACCGTTATATGTTGTTTTTTCATCTACAACGACTGGTGTAGTGTTTTTTGAGCAAGTTTTTTGAGCTGCAGTAATTGCATTATTTTTCGCAATTAAATTGGTTTTGCCAATACCTGTAACTTCAAACTGATTATTTTCTTTTTGAACTGCCAAAGTATTTTTAGGAGTAGTTGCGCAAGCACCAAGTAATAAAACAACACCGCTCATTGCGCTTGCTAAAATTATTTTTTTCATAATGCACCTAAAGTTAATCGCTAAAAGACATAGCTATTTGAACATAAGTTTTCTAGTTGATTTTGAAGACGTTGTATGAGTTTTGATGTTTTGTATTAAAAAATGTCAAAGTAAGAGTTCGCTAATTTTATAAGCTAGATTCAATGGTGGATTAACGGTAGATTATGCTAATCTATTTTGAATTTTTGAGTTAGATCAATATTAATGACGGAATCAGCAATACAAATAATTCACCAAAATATTCATCAGCGTCAGTCTATTGGCCAATTAGTTGAGCCAGCTCCAAGTACAGAGCAATTAGAGTTAGCTTTCCAAGCAGCTTTGACTGCTCCAGATCATCATAGACTTAAGCCAACGCGTTTTGTAGTTGTTTCAGGCGAACAACGTGGTGCTTTTGGTGAAGTTTTAGCAAAGGCTCTAGCAGATTTAGGTGAAACTGATCCCGCTCAACTCGAACGTGTTAAACAACATCCTTTTCGCGCACCATTACTCATTTTAGCGCTTACACAACTACAAGATCATCCGAAAGTGCCGCATTTCGAACAAATCTTAAGTACGGGTGCCGCAGTACAAAATCTTTTATTATCTCTACAAGCTCAAGGTTTTTCGACCATGTGGCGTAGTGGTGCAGTTGTCGAATCAAATTGGTTAAAACAGCATTTAGGTCTGCAACCTCGTGATTTAATTTCAGGTATTATTTACGTCGGCACAGCAGCTAAAGTAATTGCACCGCGTGCAGATATTGAAAGTAAAGAATTCGTAAAAGTTTGGCAGGCTTAAATGTCTGTAGAAGTAAGAAATAGGATAATAAAAGATGGCTGAATTTAAGTTTACAGATTTGGTGGAACCTGTTGCGGTTGATAAAAAAACTGCTTTACGTATTACCGTTCTAGGGGGAGGAAGCTTTGGAACGGCTATGGCAAATTTAGCTGCACGTAATGGTTGCGATACCATGATCTGGATTCGTGACGCCGAAACAGCTGAGGAAATTAATAAAACACACATTAATAAACGTTATTTGCCAGATTTTATTTTAGAGTCATCATTACGCGCTGTGTCTGATCTTGAGCAAGCTGTATGTGACCGAGATATTATTTTAGTCGCAATTCCAAGTCACTCATTCCGTGATGTTTTAAAACAAATCGCTCCTTATATTACTGCACAAGCGGTTGTGTCTTTAACCAAAGGTGTTGAAGCTAAAACTTTCAGCTTCATGAGCGATATCATTCGTGAAGAATTACCTGAAGTTCCTTATGGTGTGCTATCAGGTCCAAACCTTGCAAAAGAAATTATGGCGGGTATGCCGTCCGGCACCGTTATTGCCAGTGACTCCGAATTAGTTCGTTATGCTGTGCAACATGCTCTGCATAGTGCTTTATTCCGTGTTTTTGGTAGTGATGATGTACATGGAGTGGAGTTAGGTGGTGCGCTTAAAAATATTTATGCGGTTGCAATGGGAATTGGTGCCGCTTACAAAATTGGTGAAAACACCAAGAGTATGATTTTAACGCGTGCTTTGGCTGAGATGAGCCGTTTTGCAGTAAAACAAGGTGCAAATCCGCTTACATTCTTGGGGTTGTCAGGTGTTGGTGATTTATTCGCGACTTGTAATAGTCCTTTAAGCCGTAATTATCAGATTGGTTATGCTTTAGGTTCGGGTAAAACGCTGGATCAGGCAAGTAAAGAGTTGGGGCAGACAGCAGAAGGCATTAATACAATTGTTCAGGTGCGTGGTAAAGCAGAAGAACTAGATGTTTATATGCCTATTACTAACGCTTTATATGAAGTTATTTTCGAAGGGGCGCCTCCTTTAAATATTGCATTATCTCTTATGAAAAACGGACACCGTAGTGATGTTGAATTTGTTTTACCTCATCACGAAGTCTGAAGAAGAAATGTCATAAATTGTGGTTATAATACAAGAATTATTAACAAGGAAAATTTATGCAACTAACATTGGTTCGCCATGGGGAAGCCGCTCCACCTATAAATGGTAATGACACTAAACGTCCTCTTACTGCTCGTGGACATACTCAAGCAGAACAGACAGCAACATTTTTAAAAGATATTGTTAAGCCTGATATTTTTGTAGTTAGTCCTTTGTTACGTGCTCAAGAGACATTGGCACATATTCAAGCGTATTTTAAAGATGTGCCTGTGTTGTTATGCGATAAAATTAAACCAGATGATAACGCCAAAGAGGCAGTCGAGTGGTTGTCTCAGATTCCTTATGAGTCAATTGTGGTCGTGTGTCATATGAATGTAGTAGGGCATATTGCTGAACTGCTGACCCATGAAAACTTTAATCCATTTGCGTTGGCTGAAGCTCGAATTTATGATCAGGCTGTGATTGCAACTGGTTTATCAACACAAAAAAATAGTTTTATACCCACAATATAATTAAAAAGGTTATTTAGCCCATTATGCTGTATTTATGGATGCCTGAAACCAATGGAATATGGCATTGGTCTAACGGAGAAAACTGGTTGCAGGCTGAAAGCCTTGATCAATTAATACAAGACCTACAATTGCACCAAGGAAAAGAGGCTGTTGTCTTTTTTCCTAGTCGTCATGCTCAGGTATTCCAGCAACAAATAGCAAAGTCTCATTACAAGCAACTTGGAGCAGATGGTGTTAAATATTTGCTTGAAGAGTTTGTAACTTTGCCTATTGATCACATGAAAGTAGTTCATCATTTTCATGCTGATCAATTAACAATATTGGGCGTTGCAAAAACTACTGTGGAAACATGGCAACATGCGATGAATTTGTTGCCAATCAAGCTGGTTGCTTTGTTGCCAGACTTTTTGATTTTGCCAGAACCACAAGAGCACCAAGTTATCCTGTGTAATATTGACCAAAAATTACTGGCGCGCGAAAGTAAATGGGTGGGTAACTCACTAGATGATTTGGGATTGTTTTTGGAATTCCAGCCAGTTGAAACAAACTATCAATATAGTGGATTAACGACAGAACAATTAGAAAGCTTAGAAGCAGCTTCTAGTGTTGAGCAACGTTCAGAATTTTTTTATCAGTTTCAGGGCTTAGATAAACCTAAACAGCATCCTTTTAATGTTTTACCAAAAGCCAAAGGGCAAGAGCAAACGGTTTCTGGGTACTGGAAAGCATGTGCGGTTATTGTTTTAGCAATCATTGTGGTTCAGTTCAGCTATGATTTGTTGCGTTGGGTAAAATTAAGAAATGTAGCCAATCAAACAGCTGAGCAGACAATTGAGCAATATAAATATTGGTTTGGTCCTTCTAGTCGCGTAAATGAACAAAATATAAAAAGCCAATTTGAAAGTCATTTAAGAATGAGTAAACAAGGCGATACACAAGCACTTTCTTTATTGAGTCGTGTTGGACCTATTTTGATGCAAAGACAAATTTTAGCTCAGCAATTAAATTATGATGCTTCTACACTAACCATGGCCTTGAAAGCAAAATCGGCAGATGATTTGCAAGCTTTAACACAGCAGCTTAATCAGCAAGGATTTAAGGCGGAGTTAGGTAATGTTCAAGCCGATGGTGGTGGGGCTATTGGGGTGGTGAAAATACAATAATGAAAATGTTAGCTCAATTGCAAAACCGCTTTGATCAGTGGATCGAACAAGTTAATCAATATTTAGACCGTTTGACTGTCCGTGAACGTATCATGGTAGTCTTTACTACAATTTTTGTTGTAGTGGCTATTATTGGGGCTTCACTTTGGAAAATGCATTCCTTAGCAGAACAGCAGCAACAGCGCTTAAATGATTTAAAAGATTTGATGGTGTGGATGCAAAGTAATGCAGTCACTATGAAACCTGCGAGTGAGCTTGAGCTGGGGCAGGCAGAAAAAATACAACGTGTAGCTCAACAGCAAGGTTTAACGGTTACTTCTCAGCAAAATGGCGAGCAGTTACAAATTATTGTTACTCATCAGAATTACGCAATTTTAGCTAACTTTTTAACCCAACTGGCACAAATGGGCTTAAGTATTGAAAAAATGGAAATGGTTTCAAGTGAAGGTCAGATTAAATTAACAGCGACGGTTCAATAACATATTAAAATATGCTGGTCTTAAGCATGGTGTTTTGTGCTCCCTGTGCCTATAATATGCCTACCTAAAATCAGTAGATTGTGATTGGTATGTTATATTCACTTGCTCGCCCGATGTTGTTTAGTTTAGCACCAGAGCGTGCCCATGAATTAACATTATCTATGCTTGATAAAGCACATAAGTTCGGCTTACTCCGTCAGAGCGTAGAAGCGAAACCGACGACTTGTATGGGAATTGAATTTCCAAATCCAGTAGGTTTGGCAGCCGGTCTTGATAAAAATGGTGCACACATTGATGCTTTAGCTGGGTTAGGGTTTGGTTTTATTGAAATTGGAACCATTACACCTCGTCCTCAATCGGGTAATCCGCAACCACGCTTATTCCGTATTCCCGAAGCTCAAGCCATTATTAACCGTATGGGGTTCAATAATGATGGTGTTGATAAGCTGATTGAAAATGTCAAAGCTTCAAAGTTTAAAGGAATTTTAGGCATTAATATTGGTAAGAATGCTGATACACCTGTAGAAAAAGCTGTTGATGATTACCTGATTTGCCTTGAGAAAGTGTATAACTACGCTTCTTATATTACCGTTAATATTTCATCTCCAAATACTAAGAACTTAAGAAGTTTACAAAGTGGTGATGCATTAACTGAACTATTGCAAACCTTAAAAGAAAGACAACTTGAGCTAGCTGAACAAAATAATCACTATGTTCCTTTGGTACTGAAAGTTGCACCTGATTTAACAGCGGAAGATGTTGAATTTATTGCAGCGCAGTTAGTACAGTTTAAAATTGATGGCTTGATCGTTACTAATACGACCTTATCAAGAGAAGGTGTAGAAAATCTTCCTTATGGTAATGAGTCGGGAGGTTTATCAGGCGCGCCTGTTTTTGAAAAAAGTACAGAATGCTTACGTTTGTTCTCCCAAACATTAAAAGGACAAATCCCGTTAATTGGCGTGGGTGGAATTTTGTCGGGTGAACAAGCAGCAGTCAAACAGCAAGCTGGAGCAACATTAGTACAGATCTATAGTGGGCTAATTTATACAGGTCCTATTTTAGTGAAACAATGTGTTGCAGCTATGTCTTAAGTGAATATGAACACAATTGATATCATTATTCTGATACTTTTGCTCATTGGGGGGCTAAACGGTTTGCGACAAGGATTTATTAAAGCCTTTGCGAACTTGGTAGGATGGGTCATTGCATTAATTATGGGTGCAAAATATGCTGTCCTTCTTGCTCCGTCTATGTCGGGTTTAAGTCATGATCCAGTTGTTCAAAAAATTGCAGCTTTTGCATTTATAGCGCTTTTGATCATTGTTTTAACATGGATCGTCTCTGCATTTTTAAATGGCCTCTTGAAAAGTCTGAAATTGGGGCCATTAAATCGTTTAGCAGGTGGTGCTTTTGGTTCTTTAAAGGGCTTGTTGGTTGTACTAATTACAATGCAGGGTGTAGGACCTTGGGTTGAAAGTTCACCGCACTGGAAACAGTCCAAATTTATACAGTTTTTATTGCCTTATGCGCCTTTAGCTACCGAGTTGTCTAAAGATGCTGCAAGTGAGGCATTTCATCAAATAACATCTGGAGGTAGTGTATCAGGCACTCCTTCAAAACCAATGGACGAATCGGAAGATTTAGAAAACCGATCCGACCATTCGACAAAGAATCCTTTTTATTAATTCCTAGCTTGTCTGCGAGGTTGCTATGTGTGGAGTTGTTGGTATAGCCGGTAAATCGCCAGTGAACCAAATGTTGTTTGATGCTTTAACGATGTTGCAACATCGTGGGCAAGATGCAGCTGGAATAGTAACCTGCCATGAAGGCCGTCTTTTCCTTCGTAAGGATAACGGTATGGTGCGTGATGTCTTTCATACTCGTCATATGAGAGCATTACTTGGTAATTATGGTATTGGCCATGTACGTTACCCAACTGCTGGTTCTGCGAGCAGTGCTGAAGCACAACCATTTTATGTAAACTCACCTTACGGTATTACGCTTGCACATAATGGTAACTTGACCAATGCAGAAGAAATTCATGATGACCTGTTTAAAACAGATTTACGTCATATGAATACAGATTCTGACTCAGAAGTTCTTTTAAACGTATTCGCGCATGAATTACAGAAAAAAGGCACTTTAAATCCTACTCCTGACGATATTTTTCACACGGTTTCTCGTGTGCATGAGCGTTGCCAAGGTGCGTATGGGGTAGTAGCAATGATTACTGGTCATGGTTTGGTTGGTTTCCGTGATCCGAATGGTATTCGCCCACTTATTTACGGTTCGCGTGTAACTGAACAAGGTGAGATGGAATACATCATTGCTTCTGAATCGGTTGCTATTACTGCTCTTGGTTTCAAAATTGAGCGTGATATTGAACCGGGTGAAGCAATTTTCATCAATGCAAATGGCGAGTTGTTCTCTAAGCAATGTGCTGCTAATCCGAAATACCGCCCATGTATTTTTGAGTACGTTTATTTTGCTCGTCCTGATGCGATTATTGATGGAATCTCGGTTTATAAAGCACGTTTAAAAATGGGTGAAAAGCTTGCTCATAAAATTTTACGTGACTGGGGCGAAGACCATGATATTGATGTGGTGATTCCAATTCCAGATACGAGCCGTACTTCAGCTTTAGAACTTGCAAATATTCTAGGTGTGAAGTTCCGTGAAGGTTTTATGAAAAACCGTTATATCGGCCGTACCTTTATTATGCCGGGTCAACAGCAACGTAAAAAATCTGTACGTCAGAAATTAAACCCTGTTGAGTTAGAATTCAAAGGTAAGAACGTTCTATTGGTGGATGACTCTATTGTACGTGGTACAACGTGTAATGAGATTATTCAGATGGCACGTGATTCTGGTGCAAAAAAAGTATACTTTGCGTCAGCAGCACCGAAAGTAATGTATCCAAACGTTTACGGTATTGATATGCCTGCTAAAGCTGAGCTTATTGCTTCAGAACGTAGCGTGGAAGAGATCCAAGAAATTATTGGTGCTGATCGTTTGATTTTCCAAGAATTGGAAGACTTGAAAAATGCTGTACGTACCAGCAAAGTGCCTGACTTAACTGAGTTCGATTGCTCAGTATTTGATGGAATCTACGTAACAGGTGATATTGATGGTAACTATCTAAATAATTTGGAGCAGAAGCGTAATGACTCTGCTAAGAAGAAAAAAGATGGTTATATTGACGTTAATGTCGATGCTGCTTCTGTAGATTTAACAGGCATCAAAGAAGAATAGAAATAGCCGAAAAAAGCGGGTATTTCCCGCTTTTTTCTTTTATGATGAAACCTAACAATGTAATTGGGAATATTTACATTGAAAGAAGTAAGCCACTATCTCATCGAAAATAAAAATATGGCATGGTCCATCACTATGTGTTTGGTTGCTGTGCTGCTTACTATTTTTATCTTAAATTTAATTTTAGGTTTACTCGTTCATTTTTTTGATTATAGCCAGCCAATTTGGTGGCATACCTTAAGTCCTTACTTCGTTGCACTATTACTTTTTATTATGGTTTGGTCGGTAGTTACCGAACTTTATATCCTGCGTAAAGGTGGGCACTCTTTAGCAAAACAACTTAAAGCACGTCGTTTGGTGAAAGAGGAGAGCACTCCCGAAGAACTCGCGGCATTAAAAATTACAGAACACTTAGCTCAAAATTTTTCACTTAAAGTTCCAACTGTATATGTATTACCTGATGAAGTTGGTGTAAATGCACTTACGGCAGGGTTTCATCCTAAAGATATCGTTATTATTCTCACATGGGGTGCTTTACAGAATCTGGATAAGCTTGAGTTATATGGTTTATTGGGCCATGAGTTTAATCAGATTTTATCTGGTGAGGCTGTTGAGAATACTAAATTAAAGATTTTATATAGTGGTTTAACAACTTTTAGTCAGTGGGGCAGTAAATTAGCTAAGCAAGGTTTTAAGCGCTATAGCCCGGGCTATAAACATAAATTTGAAACAGTTTTTGTTGCGGTAGGTGGAGTCATTTGGTTGGCTGGAAGCCTCGGTGTACTGATTACTCGTTTTATCAAATATTTGACTTTGAGTGGACGTACCTTTCGTAATGACCAAAAAACAGTGCGACTATTAAAAAATAATGCGAATACCCAAACCTTGTTGCGTATTTATGTTCACCATTCTGGTTCGCAAATTCATAGTGCTTATTCTGAGTCAATCGCGCATATGTGTTTTGCTAACTCACTGAGCCCACAAAGCTGGATGAATATTCACCCCAGTATTCGTGAACGTATTTATGAGTTAAATCCCACTTTGCTACAAGATTTACAATTAGAAAATTTAAAGAAGCTTCGCAACCGTCCGTTGTTTAGTTTATTTCATTTCTTGGAAGAATCTGAGAAAGAAATTTATATTCCGTGGTCATCTCCACAGCCTCTACCTTTGTTAAGGCTGTCGCCAATTAGTTTTGCATTAAATGATGCCATTAAACCCCTGAGTAGTGATGTACGTCGAAATAAGAAGCGTCCTGAATTAATTCAGCGAGCACTACAAACTGCGACTGGTTCACGTGAAGTTATGGTTGCTATTTTGATGATTCGCCAATATCGCGAGTTTATTCCAAAAGATGCACCTGTGAGTCATGCCATTATCGATGCATTATTGAATTTGGATGGGCGTATTCATATTCAAATATTTCATGATGCTTGTAAAAATATTGGGCATATACCTGCAAGTATTGCGCGGCAATTTCTTACTAAGCTAGCACTTATTATCCAAGAAGATGGTGAAATTGGGTTGTTAGATGCACTTTTACTGGAGCGGGTTAAACATGAGTTGAACTTGATGCCGTTACATTTACCGACTGCATTTGAAGAAGTGAAACCTCAAATTGTTCGTTTGATTGATGCTTTGCTTCATGTTCAGCAAATTAATAGCCCAAATCAATTAGAAGTACGTGAGCGCATTTTACGTTCGCTGCTCAATCCTGATGAAATGTATATCTATGATGAAATTTCAGATGAGCCATTAGATCTAGCTGAAATTTTAAATGATATTGCTGGTTTATTATTACGTGACCGTCTAAGTATTCTAGCTATTGCAGAAATGTGTTTGTGGAGCGACCGTATTATTACGCAAGATGAACTGGATGTGCTTGAATTGCTTTATTGGCGTTTTGGCTTCGAGACAGAAGAAATTGTGGATCAAATGCAAAAGAGAAATAGTGTGATGATTATTTAAAAGACATATGCGATTATAAAAACATCTGAATGAAATAAAACACTGAAAAAAAAACTGAAGCCCGTTAGAATGTAGATAGAGTAGAGGTATTGATTTACAGATGATTGGGCAGCAAAGAAATATATTGGCAACTTTAGGAATTGATGTGTGGATTCCTAAGACACAGGTGTGCCAAAAAAATAATGCTCAAAGTCTCTGGCGAGATCAAGCTGCTCCAGAAGGTGAGCCAATTATATTACCTTCTAAGAACAATCCAGTTCTTGAGCAGCCGACAAAACCGCAAGTTAATGAAGTTCCAAAAGTTGAATCTGAAATTGCGGTACCACTTCCAGTAGCAGTTCCGCCTGTTGTGTCGCCTCGTACTGAAGTACAAGCTCCAGTAGTTACGATTGCTTCATTTGAGTTGCAGGCTTTTGCACTTGAAAAATGCGTTATTTTTTTAGATGTTACCAATTTAAGTGAAGAAGAAAAGCAGCTTTGGAATAACATTCAAAAAGCAAAAATAGGGCAATATGCTGAACTAAAATGGCCGTTCCCTTTAGCTAACTATCAAGACCAACGTGGTGCAGGTTCATATATTCAAGGCTTTTTAGATGCTGTCGCAGCAGACAAGAAAATCTTGTGTCTTGGGGAATGTTCTTATATTCAACATGCCAATATTATTCATTTGGCGAGTTTAAAAGAAATGTTGGAGAAACCACTCCTTAAAAAAAGGTTATGGCAATTAATGCAAGATAACAACGAGTAGTAGGGATTTACATGAAAAAAGTTGTAGTTTTTAGCCAAATTGATGAAGAAATTTTGTCTCGATTACAACAGGATTATCATGTTGTAGTTCTTAATCCAAAACTGGGTGATATTAATGAGCAAATACGCCAACAAGTTGTAGATGCTGATGGAATGATTGGTGCTGGTCGACTTCTTAATGAAAGTAATCTTGCGCCTGCTCAAAAACTCAAAATTATTTCATCTGTAACAGTTGGTTATGATAATTATGATGTAGCTTATCTAAACCAAAGAAAAATCTGGTTATCAAATACACCTCATGTTTTAACTGAAACAACGGCTGATCTTGCTTTTACATTATTACTTAGCGCTGCTAGAAAAGTTCCTTTTCTTGATCATTGGACTAAACAAGGTGAATGGAAAAGAACTGTTGGGCCTCAGCAGTTTGGTTTAGATGTTTTTGGAAAGACGCTAGGAATTATTGGACTTGGTAATATTGGTGCTGCAATTGCACGACGTGGTTTTTATGGATTTAACATGAATATTGTTTACCATAACCGTCGTGAAAAGCCTGAATTGGCAGAGCCTTTAAAAGCACAATATCTTGGTTTAGATGAGTTATTGCAACAGTCTGATTTTGTAGTAACCGCAGTTGATTTAAATAATGAATCGAAAGCCTTGATGGGTAAAGCTCAATTTGAGCTTATGCAAAAGCACGCTATTTTTATAAATATTGCGCGTGGTTCAGTGGTTGACGAGCAAGCTTTAATTGAGGCCTTACAAAGTAGTGAAATCTTCGGGGCTGGTTTAGATGTATATGAAAAAGAACCTTTACAAGATTCAGAGCTTTTTAAACTGCCAAATGTTGTTACTTTGCCTCACGTAGGATCTGCGACTGCAGAGACCCGTAAAAAAATGGCAAATCTTGCTTATAAAAATCTGGTTGAAGCTTTAGAGGATAAAACTCCTAGATATTTGGTAAACCCAAACTTTGCATAAATGATTAATAACACTTCATTGCAAAACTAAGCGATCTCGAGTGATATATTAAAAGTCTATTGATTGAACATAATTTTTTATGTTTTATATCAGTAGACTTTTTTTGATGGTTTAATTTTACTAGAGAAAAACTTTTGAGATTTTTGCCAATTATTTTAAGTACGGCTTTTATAACAAATGCTTCGTACGCGCAGCCTTTCGACCCTCAGCCTTCTGCAAATCAGGTAGAAATTCCAAATATTGGAAGTGGGATAGGTTTACTTGATCAACAAAAAGAAAAGTTCATTGGCGAAAAAGTTTTTCGTGAAGTTCACAAACAAATGCCCGTTATTCAGGATGTCTGGCTAGAAGATCAATTTTTTCAGGTATTTTCGAGTATTTTAAGTGAAACTCAGCTTGGGCAGCCGATTGGTCTAGTCGTGATTAAAGATCCACAAATTAATGCTTTTGCTGTCCCAGGTGGCTTATTTGCGCTTAATACAGGGCTTATTGCCTCAGCACGAAATATTGATGAAATTGCTGGGGTTATGGCGCATGAAATTGCGCATGTATCGCAAAGACATTTTAGTCGTTCTGAAGAAGCCTTTAAAGGTCAAACCTTGCTAAGTCTAGCAGGACTTTTAGCGGGGGTGGCTATAGCTGCGCAGGGTGGTGGCGATGCGGGTGCAGCAGTGATGCTTGGAACCCAAGCTGCACTCATGGATAAGCAATTAACATATAGTCGAAATCAAGAGCGTGAAGCAGACCGTATTGGTATGCAATATATGTATGCGGCGGGTTATAACCCTCAAAGTATGGCTGATTACTTTGAAACAATGCATAGAGCTACAAGTCGAGTAAGTTTTTTACCGGATTTCTGGTTGACTCATCCATTGACGACTGAGCGTATGAGTGAAGCGCGGCTGCGTGCAAACCAGATGCCTCGAGTTAAAAATCGTATATATGATGCAGATTTTGAGATTTTAAAATGGTACACCATGGTGATTGCCAATCAGGCAACTGAAAACCAACTACAAAGTTTGGCGTCCCAAAAAAATATTGCTGGTCTGATTGCTTTAGCAGCATTTTACACAAGACAAGGTGATTATGTGCAAGCGCAGTCTACTTTAGATCAAGCGAAATCTAGTGGGAAGCCTCTTGTCACATTATTGCAGACAGATATTTATCTTGGCCAAAACAAGCTAGATCAAGCTTATACAACAATTGCTTCTACACAAATGACGATGCCTGAAAATAAAGCTTTTAGTTATAAGTTGGCTGAAGTGTTGCTGCGCCAAGGAAAATTTTCACAGGTTCAAACTCTTGTTCAACGATTTATCAATAAAAACCCAAGAGATATCCAAGGTTGGCAATTTCTGCAGCAGGCTGCTAATTTGGACAAGACAGGACCGTTGAGAGCAGTCAATGTTTTACGCTATCGGGCTGAAGCAGAATATTGGTCAGGTAGTGAGGAAAATGCAATTAAATCAATGTTGCATGCTCAGCGATTGGCAAAAGATAATCAAGCAATGTCGGCAAGAATAGACAGTCGTTTGAAACAAATGCAAGATGAGCGAAGAATGAAGATTTAAGAGTTATATCTTACTTAATTTGCAGATGTGCAAATATATACAAACTAAAGAAGCTTGATTGGAAGAAATATAAATTTAAAAAAGAGGAATTAAGCTAATTTAGCTTTAATTTTTGCTGAAACTTGAGCAGGATCGGCACGCCCGGCTATGATCGGACGTAGAGAATTCATCACCTTACCCATATCTTTCATGCTAGTTGCTTCTTGAGCAGCAATCGTTTGCTCAATGATAGAATCAAGCTCTTCCTCAGTCATAGCTTCTGGTAGAAACTGAGAGATAATCTCAGCTTCGGCTTGTTCTTTACTAGCTAAATCATTACGACCAGCACCTTCAAAGGCTTTGATCGATTCTTTACGTTGTTTAATTTGCTTTTCAATGACCGCAAGAACCTGAGCGTCGTCAAGCTCTTTGCGCTCATCGACTTCGATTTGCTTAATTGCCGCTTGTAGACTACGCAAAACCGTCACTGTTGCCATATCTTTGGCACGCATAGAAGTTTTTAATGCATCAGTAATTTGGTTTTTTAAAGTAGTCATAATTCAGCAGTCAATCACAAATTAATTAGTAAAGGCGAGTAGTACGTACAGATTCGCGAGCCAATTTCTTTTGGTAGCGTTTAACTGCTGCAGCTTTTTTGCGCTTACGTTCTTGAGTTGGTTTTTCGTAGAATTCGCGTTTACGAACGTCAGCTAAAACACCAGCTTTTTCGCATGAACGTTTGAAACGACGGATAGCTACGTCAACTGGTTCGCCTTCTTTCAACTTAACTTGTGGCATGTAAAATCCTCTAGATTATGGATAAGATCAGGCACACCATTGCGCCGGATCACAAGTGAAGGTCAGTATTTTACTCATTTACAACTCATATCACAAGTCTATAATAGCGATTGCAATATTTTGACTCATATAAAAGGCAGTTTTGATGATTGTTTTAGGCTTGGAAACTTCTTGTGATGAAACAGGGTTGGCACTTTATGATAGCGAACTCGGCTTACGGGGACAGGTTCTTTATAGCCAGATTAAACTTCATGCTGAATATGGTGGCGTAGTACCTGAACTTGCTTCTCGAGACCATGTTCGTAAATTAATTCCTTTAATGAATCAATTGCTTGAACAAAGTGGTGTAACAAAACAAGAGATTGATGCGGTTGCTTATACGCGTGGTCCTGGCTTAATGGGAGCATTAATGACAGGTGCACTGTTTGGCAGAACTTTAGCTTTTTCTTTAAACAAGCCTGCAATTGGTGTTCACCATATGGAAGGTCATATGTTGGCCCCATTACTTTCAAGTCAACCACCTGAATTTCCGTTTGTAGCATTGTTAGTTTCAGGTGGACATACACAATTGATGGCAGCCCACGCTATTGGTCAATATGAACTATTGGGTGAGTCTATTGATGACGCTGCGGGCGAAGCTTTTGATAAAGTTGCAAAAATGATGAGCTTGCCATATCCAGGTGGGCCAAATATCGCAAAACTTGCATTATCTGGTGATCCATTAGCTTTTGAGTTTCCAAGACCTATGCTTCATCAAGGCTTGGATTTTTCTTTTAGTGGCTTAAAAACAGCTGTTTCTGTTCAATTGAAAAAATTGAATGGCGAAAATCGTGACGCTGATATTGCTGCTTCATTCCAAGAAGCAATTGTAGATACCTTGGTAAAAAAATCAGTAAAAGCTTTAAAGCAAACTGGACTTAAACGTTTAGTGATTGCAGGTGGAGTTAGCGCAAATTTAAGACTACGCGAGCAATTAGAAACCTCTTTGGCGAAAATTAAAGCGCAAGTTTATTATGCAGAGCCTGCTTTATGTACTGATAATGGGGCAATGATTGCTTTTGCTGGCTATCAACGTTTAAAAGCAGGTCAGCATGATGGTTTAGCGGTAACGACCACGCCGCGCTGGCCGATGACTGAACTCACTATTCCTGAGTAAAATTATTCATCTTCAAAAGCATGTTGGTTTTCGATATCAATATATTCGATGTAACCACGGCCTTGAACTTCATTACCAAAATAATGACCTGTAAATATATAGCTACTCGCATAACCTCGCCCATGACCATAGCGGAATGGGCAGTCAATTTCTGCCTGAATGTTTAAGATAATTTGCTTTGCCTCATTTCTAGCGATCCAAGAAAAATATTTTGGAAGTCGCATTTTATGCCCAGTAGGTGAAACAAAGTCATCAACTTGATGCGAAATAATATCAAAGCTTACATCTGTATAAATTTCAGCTGGCTGGTCCAGATGTCGAATATGCAGGGTATATGCAGCTGTTTGTCCTGCAATATCGGCTTTGGTAAGAAGAAGTTGAGTGGTTTCATTTAAATTGATGATTTGATAAGTGAAAAAATCAAGTGGCAGTTTATATACATCAGGAATAAGTTTGTTTGTGATGGAGTGAGGACCAACTGCTCGAGCATATTCGTAAGTGCAGAGTCCTTGGCTTTCAATGCGTTCTGCTTGATAGCTTAGAAAACCTTTAAACTTTGCCAATAAGCTAAAATGATCATAGATTGGTGTTTTTATAAACCATGAAACATGTGAAGTAATATCGATATCAAAGTCGAAATCAAATCCATCATAATGACCATTAATGTGAATTTGAGGGAATTTACCTTGAATTGAAATTTCTTGACCTAGTTCTATTAAGCTCCCATCTTTATTAATTTTTGTATCTTCGGGAATGACATAGGCCCTCAGTAAAGCTTGTTCCAGAGCAGCTGTGCTTGAAAAGAAAGTAGCTGTTTTTCTAGGATTTCCAGTGATGATATCATCATGGTCAAAAGCAAGTGCACCGGGCGTACCGATTAAAATCATAATATTTAAGTAACGATGCGGCTCTGGTAAAAGCGGGAAAAAAATACCGTAATGTGTCCAGCTATAATATTTTTCGTCAACTCGTGGACGGATGATATGAGCTTGAGTAAAAGGAAGAGTTGAATATTTTTTTGCTTGGTCTAAAACGCCTTGTGCAAGTAATAAACTTTTACCAAGCGCTTTACTGGCTGTAGAAATTTTTGGCAATTGTTTTTTCATATATAAACCTAAAGAAGGGCTATCTTTGTTTTAGGTTATGAAAAACAACTGCCAAAGCTAAGCGGTTTATAGGCCAAAGCTAAGGCTTTGCGGGACATTTTATTTAATTGTTAGACAAATCTTTTAATGCGTTTAAACCAATCCAATGCTTAGAAAACTGATAAGCCGCTCGACCAGAGCGCTGACCCCGCATCTGACACCAACGTAGACTTTCTGCACGAACTTCATCATTGAAAGGCATGTTTGCTTTATCAAGATAATGCTCAACGATTTCTAAATATAGGTTTTGATCCATTGGATAAAAAGATAGCCATAGACCAAACCGATCCGACAAAGAGATCTTTTCCTCAATCGCTTCTTGTGGATGTAGTTCAGTATATTGGGGAACATCGACCTTAGTTACAGGTGTATTTTCATGCATGAATTCTGGTAACAGGTGGCGACGGTTACTGGTTGCATAAATAATAAAATTACTTGAACCTGACTGTAATGAACCATCTAATACACTTTTTAGACTACGGTAATTTTCATCTTCCGCGTTAAAAGCCAAGTCATCACAATAGACGATATATTTTTCAGGGCGATTTTGAATGAGTTTTTGAATTTTGGGTAAGTCTGATAAATCATCACGTTCAATTTCAATTAAACGCAATCCCTGAGGGGCATACTCAGTGAGTAAAGCACGAACAATAGATGATTTTCCTGTACCACGTGAGCCTGTTAACAGCACATCATTCGCTGGTAGGCCATTTAAAAATTGCAAAGTATTTTGAATAATTTTTTCTTTTTGACGCTCAATGCCTTTTAAGTCATCAAGATAAATATTTTTTGGCTTATAGATGGCATTAAGTTGCTGATTTTCCCATCTAAAAGCAGGTGCAGTAAAATCTGTTTCTTGTCGAGGCTCAGGCAAGACTTGCTGTAACTGATTTAATACAAGTGATAATGTTTGAACTAAATTGTCCGGTAAATCAATGGTAGCCATGGTAAGTCAATCATGTTAAACAGTGTTTGATAGGATACTAACACCGAAATTAATAGGCTGACAAAAAACTTATTGCCTATACACTTTATCGGTTTTGCAATTGATTGAAATGTTCAGACCGAGCATAGTGTTGTGATGTCTATTCAGTAAAATCATCTGTGAAGATGAGGACGAAATATGTTTGAAAAAATACGAAGTGATATGAATCCACATCAGGCTTACCGTATCAAAAAATTACAACGTCAATTAGACATGGCTGAATCTTATGAGGAATGGAAGTCTTTTGCATTAAAACTAGATGAAGAAACAGGTGTGCAAGAGTGGAAGTTTGATAATAGTTCACCTTACTTCGATGCCGAACTCATTTCTTATCGATACACTTTGCTCAAAAGATATCGTCAGCAACATCGCACATTAGACCTCATCTATTTACTTAAAGAGGGGCTAACCTACGATATTGCAAATATTGGTCATCCAATGCTTTTTGCAGCAACACATGTCGGTACGAAAAAGTTAATTGAAGACTATATTGAAGAGGTTAGCCAAAGTTTAGCTTACATCGCTTCAAGTGAATGCATCACATTTCAAAGAAAAGAAAAAATAGAGTTTTTTGAAAACTGTGAAAAGGCGTATGGACAACCTGCACTTATGTTTTCGGGCGGCGCGACTTTAGGACTTTTTCATACGGGAGTATGTAAGGCTTTAATTGAACAAGACTTAATGCCTAAAGTGCTCTCTGGCTCAAGTGCAGGGGCAATTATGACAGGTATGCTTGGAACCTCTGCTAGTGAAGATATCCAAAACTTATTAAATGGTGAGCAATTTTTTAGTGATGCTTTTCATTTTAGGAAATTCCGTGAACTTATTAAAGGCAATGGTGGAATTGCCGATGTTCAATATTTGAAAAAATTCCTCATTGAGAATTTAGGTGATCTTACGTTTGAAGAGGCTTTCAAAAAATCAGGTTTAAACATTAATGTGGCGGTAGCGCCGTATGATGCAACAGAAAACCCAAGAATCATGAATGCCATTATGACGCCGAATGTTTTGGTGTGGAGTGCGGTATTGGCTTCATGTGCCGTGCCAATTTTATTCCCACCGGTACGTTTAACCAGTAAACGTTATGATGGTGAACATACACCTTATATGGCAAATACAAAGTGGGTAGATGGAAGTGTAAGAAGCGATTTCCCGCAAGAAAGAATGGCGCGGCTTTACAATTTAAACTACACCATTGCGAGTCAGGTTAACCCACATATTGTTCCATTTATGCAAAATGATGCGGATCGCTTCCGTAAAGACGTTTTAAGTTGGCCTGAAAGAATTCTAAGACGCCAAGGTAAAGTACTATCAATGGGTATCATGGATTTTACGCGTCAACGACTTGGTTCTATATCTCCAGTTAGAAGATTGTTAGATCATGGCTATGGCGTAATGGGACAGCGTTATTATGGTGATGTAAATATCATTGCTAAATATAGCCTAAGTCACTATACCTATACTTTGCAAAACCCGCGTCCGCATCTGTTTAAGCGTTTGCAAAGAGAAGGGGAACGTGCAACTTGGCCAAAAATTTCTTCAATTGAGACCCATGCTCGTATTGGTAAAACAATTCAGCATTGTTTAGAGGTCTTGCGTTTTGAAGAAAAGAAACAACAGCCTGAGTCTTACTATGCTGAAGCATGATTTTGCTTCCCCAATAGAAAACTTAATATGTGTGACAAAGCCAGCAAGTGCAGCGTTAGGGCGGTGTTTATGGACATGTACTATAGACACTAAGAATTACTGGTTAAAATATCATTTGCCTGAAACCCATGCTCAAAGTGAGCAAGATTTCTTGCATGAGCAATTATTTTACAAAGAAATTAATCTTAAGAACTCAACATGGCTTTTACCTTACAAACTGATTGAAGTCAGCTTAATTCCTCAGCTAGAACATTCCTTAGGTCAGGTTTTAATTTTACCTGATAGTGATGTATGGTTTGATTCATTGAATGAGGAAACTGATTTTAGTGACATATATCGAAAAATTTGGTGCGCAATAAATAAACTTGCTGAACTGCATGAATTTGGCTGGATTCATGGCGACGTTAAGGCAGAGCATTTTAGAGAGTTTCAGCAAAAGCCTTATTTGATTGATTTTGAGAAAACGAGATCTATCTCAAGTTGCAATACAGTCATGGATGCAACACCTCGTTATATGGCTCCTGAGCTATTTCGAGGAGGGCATAAGGGAATACAAAGTGATTTATATGCTTTTGGCATCATTTTATATGAATGGTTGACTCAAACTCGCTTAGAAGCAGGTAGTTATCGTGATTGGGCAGTCTTACACTGTCAAAATTTAACCATTCAATTACCCACGCAGTTTTTGATTTTTTTACCCTTACTTGTAGGTTTATTACAAAAACAGCAGCAAAATCGGTTTTCAAATGCTGATGAAGCAATAAATTGCTTAAAACAGATTCAAATTGATAAAAATCATTGATCTAGTATCTGTATACAATTTACACGGTTAGTTTTTTTTAGAAAAAAAACACTTGTCACTGTCAGATCTTATCGCTAATATACACAGCCATCGGGGGCGTGGCGAAATTGGTAGACGCACTGGATTTAGGTTCCAGCGCCGCAAGGTGTAAGAGTTCGAGTCTCTTCGCCCCCACCACTTTAAGTTAATAACTTAAAGTTTGATGTAGATGTTAGGTCATCTAGATCTTGGAAGAGGATTGGTGTAATGGTAGCATGACGGTCTCCAAAACCGTTCGTCAAGGTTCGAGTCCTTGATCCTCTGCCACATTTATTTTAAATAAATGTCCCAGATGGGGGCGTGGCGAAATTGGTAGACGCACTGGATTTAGGTTCCAGCGCCGCAAGGTGTAAGAGTTCGAGTCTCTTCGCCCCCACCACTTTAAGTTAATAACTTAAAGTTTGATGTAGATGTTAGGTCATCTAGATCTTGGAAGAGGATTGGTGTAATGGTAGCATGACGGTCTCCAAAACCGTTCGTCAAGGTTCGAGTCCTTGATCCTCTGCCACATTTATTTTAAATAAATGTCCCAGATGGGGGCGTGGCGAAATTGGTAGACGCACTGGATTTAGGTTCCAGCGCCGCAAGGTGTAAGAGTTCGAGTCTCTTCGCCCCCACCATTAAAAAAGCAAGATTATGATCTTGCTTTTTTTGTGATTAAATCTTGAGTGTTTAATCATGAATATAGAGGATTGGTGTAATGGTAGCATGACGGTCTCCAAAACCGTTCGTCAAGGTTCGAGTCCTTGATCCTCTGCCATAAAATAAGGCTCCTATTCGGGAGTTTTTTTATTATTTATATTTTTAAAAATAACTTTTCATTCGTGCTCAAGCAATTTTCTAAATAGATATTTTTATAGCTGTTGCTTTTCAATGTTTTATCACATCATAGATTGTTTTTTAATTAAGCAATATACTGAATTTCTTAATCTTTTTATTAAGCTATTGTTTTATATTTATTTAACTTAAGTTTTGGAAATTATTTATATAAAAGCCTTGAATACAATTTTATTTCATGTATGATGCTGTTAACTAGAAAAAAGACTTGTTAGTAAATCTTCTTTTAAGTATCGTAGTTTTAGTCATAATCCTTCGTTTTTTAAGATATTAAGCTCAATTTGTTATTCTTTTTTCAAAGTTATGATAGGATCATTATTTAATGATTCTAAAATATTAGAAATCAGTAGGATATATCATGTCTAATACAGTAAGTGGTACAGTAAAGTGGTTTAACGAAACTAAAGGTTTTGGTTTCATTCAACAAGACAACGGTCCAGATGTGTTCGCTCACTTCAAAGAAATCGCAGGTTCTGGTTTCAAAACTTTGCATGAAGGTCAACGCGTAACATTTACCGTTACTCAAGGGCAAAAAGGCCCAAATGCTGTAAATATTATTCCACAATAATATAACAGCAAGTAAAAAAAGCACTTTTTAGTGCTTTTTTTTATTTTAGCTTTTAAAGAAATTTATTCTTCTTTTAGAGCATTAAAAGCCCTCAATAGAAGGGCTTTTTATTTTCTTGTGAATATAAATCATTAGTTATTAAGCTCTTATAGTTAATAATCAAACATATTTTTAATATAAACTTTAGAATATGTGTGAAATATAAATTATTAGTAATAGAGATATGGTAGATTAAAAAATCTTTAAATAAAGAAATTTTATATTTCACGGAATTGCTAATGAACGTTCGCCTGTGTTATGCCAGTCAACGGAACGAAAAAAATGAAGACTTGTTGCAAGATTTACGTGATATTTTGACAGAAGCACGAGATTTCAATGATTTGAATCAGATCTGTGGGGTGCTCTATTATGCCGATAATGCTTTCTTTCAATGCTTGGAAGGTGAGCGAGAGGTGGTTGAACGATTATTTGAAAAAATTACAAATGATGAAAGACACCACAATGTTAAATGGTTGTGTACATATTCCATTGAACAAAACTCGTTTCAACGATGGTCAATGAAATATGTACAACGTAATACAAATATCGAATCTTTCTTTCTAAAAATGGGAGAAAGTACTTTTAATCCTATTCGTCTTGATGAGCAAAACTTAAAAGCTTTCATCAATGAATTAGTCATTGCCGAACAAACTAAAATTAACACAGTTAAGAAAGTGGGTATGGTGAATCGTGGGGTGAAACCGTTTTAGCTATTTGGCTATCACGCCAATATGGATGGTCTTGAGTTTAGGTAATATTTTAGTCATGACTAAATATACAATAACTGAACTTGCGAGCATCCATATCACTTCTAAACTTTGACTAATGACAAACATAGCCCAATAAAAAAAGCTAAATAGGGCGAGACAGAGTCCACTACCTTTAAAATACCAAGTAATAAATATGCCGAAAAGCGCGGATGAGAGAAGAAGATTAATCGTCTCGTTCATTCCTATGTAATTAAAGAAAATAATCAGTAAGCATAAAGCTAACATTGATAGTAAATATACAAATATATTTTTTGCAATAAACATTTTCTATACCCTATCTGATGATTAAAAAAGTATCTTTCCTCTGTTTCCAGAGGAAAGATAGTACATATTAATTTTTGAGATTCTTTTTCTATTATTAAGAGTTTTTATATTAATAAAGATGACTTTATCATTTTCTCCAGATCTCTTTATTAATATTCAGCTTTCTATTTAATAGTAAAGAGTGCTTATATGTACTGAAATTAATTATAAGAAAAACAATCATTTGAGTTGTAAGCTTTGGCTTACATAATTGTGAGAGATTGCCTACATTTGTATAAATAATGATCAAATTTTACAAAATTAAATTTATAAAAAAAATTGTTTAACAATAGCTTAAGTAAATATATTGATTAGATGATCTTTACATAAATAACAAAAAGTAACATCAACTTTAAGAGGTACTTTTCTTAAAATTTATAAATATTAATAAGAAAAAAATTGATCTATTTAAAAAATTTTAACATTTGATAAAATATTGTTTTATTAAGTTGTATTTCTAATAAATAAAGTTTATGTGTTGAAGGATTTTAATGTGATTATTAGTGAGGAAATTATATTTATATTTTTGAGTCATCTAGTAATGAGCTGCTTTCGAATTATGAGAAAAAACTACTGCAATATAAATGAAATTAGAATATCAGACTTATAAAATTTGAATTATGGCCAGCATAGAACTGACTACACTGGCTTTACTGATTTTGAATTAATTATTCTGAACGAGTAGCTAACCAAGTACTCACTTCTGGCCAGACCGTGGTGGGGGCTTGACTACCAGAAACTACCCCCATATGACCACCTGGTACCACTTTAAATGTTTTGTCTTGGCTGCTAATTAAATCCATGAGTGGTTTAACAGCATCGGCTGTGACAATAATATCTGTGTTACCACCGACAGCTAATACTGAACATTTAATGTCTTTTAGATAGGCGGTAAGTTCACCAAATTTAACCACGCCTTTAGACAGCTCATTATCAATCCAGAAGCGGAGAATAATATCGCGCATGACTCCACCTGGGTAAGCCAACATATTATCGATAAATGAGCTTGAGGTTGCATGATCGACAATAAACTCTCGGTTATCTAGATTTTTAAAAAGTTCCCAATATGTTTTCAAATTTCCAATCGGATCCGTTAATTTAAAGCCAAGAGTGTTTTGCCACCCATGAATATGAAATGCTTCACTTGGTACATGATGGCGAATACGAAATGGCGTATGTTTGCGAACCCATTCGGCAGGTTTGGTGAGGCTACCGTAGAGTTTCCCCATATAACCCGCTTTATGTGTGTCGATAGGAGATGCCAGAATAATCAGGTTTTTAATATCTTTATCTTTAAACAATGCGGTATAGCAGAGCGAAAGTGCGCCGCCTAAACTCCAACCATGTAAAGAAAGCTGTTGCTGACCGCTGTGTAGGCGAACTTGCTTTAACATCTCTGGCATGAAAACTTTAATATAAGTACCGAAGTTGTATTTTGCTTGGTGTCGGGTTGGTACGCCCCAGTCAATTAAGTAAACATCAAACCCTTGGGCTAAAAAGAAACGTACAAAACTACGAGTAGGGAACAAATCGTAAATGAGCATGTTCACTGCTAATGGTGGAACAATAACTAAAGGTACGCGGTGTTTAGGAGTAGAGGTATCGGTCTCATTTTTATAATGGCGTAAGGTAATAATTTCATGCTTATGAATCACATCAAAAGGTGTTTTTCCTGACAAAGCTATTTGAGGGCCTCTGAAAAAGAGATCTGATGCATTGATCAGCATGTGAGGTATTTTTTGACCAGCACGTGTCTGAAGAGATTTTTTAATAGATTGTAGCTGTGGAACGTTCTGACGAACTTTAAGCAATAAACTCATTGAATATAAAACCTATAAAGATGTTGCCCAGAACAGTAAAGAGCTGGTCTTTGAAGGATATTAAAGTGAATGATGGAGAAGTTCAGTGACCCAAAAGACAGGATTTTTCTTTAAATGTATCAAGTAGAGCTTAGCTTAGCCCAACATACTCTTACTTAAAAAATCGGTAATAAGATTGAGGCAACCAGATGTCTTGATTTCATCGCTTGAGCATTTAAATGTTTAAAAAATTAATTATCAAAGCAATATAGAAATTTAAGAGAGGATACATTGTGATTTTTTACTAAATACTCAAAATAACAAATTGATTTATATGATTATTATTAAATAAAGATGGTTTTTGTAAAGTTTGTTTGTGTTTTTTTTAAATAATAAAAAATAAAATATAATTATTTTACAATCTATTAGGAATGTAATCAGAAAGTAGTATATATGGAATTTGTTTTTAATGGTTTTTATACACTAATTTCGGCGGTTATCGTCTTATTATTGGGCCGCTTTCTTGTTAATCGTATTGATTTTTTAAAACGTTATAATATCCCTGAACCTGTAGCTGGTGGTTTGGTTGCTGCTGTAGTTTCTTTACTTGTCCACACAGTGTGGGGCTACAGTATTGTTTTTAGTAGCGAATTACAAACCAGTTTTATGCTCGTGTTCTTTGCTTCAATTGGTTTAAGTGCCAATTTTATGAAGCTTAAAGAAGGTGGTACTGCTTTAATCATCTTCTTAATTTGTGTAGCCTCATTTATTGTTGTGCAAAATGCTGTTGGTATGAGTCTTGCGACTTTATTGGGCCTTGATCCACTTATTGGCTTGATTGCTGGTTCAATTACCTTAACAGGTGGTCATGGTACAGCTGGCGCATGGGGTGAAATTTTAGAAAGTCAGCATGGTATTCAGGGTGCTTTAGCATTAGGTATGGCGAGTGCTACTTTTGGTTTGATTATTGGTGGTGTGATTGGTGGGCCATTAGCGAAACTACTTATTAATCGTTACAGTCTTGCTCAACCAAAAACCAATGCTGAAATCCAAAATCGCGACACACATCTTGAACAAAATTCAGATGACCTTGCTCCGTTTGAAAACCCGCATCAAGTCCGTTTAATTACTGCCGATAATGCAATTACTACACTGGGTATGTTTGCAGCATGTTTAGCATTTGCTGAATTTATGACTGGCTTTAGTAAGGGAACTTGGTTCGAGTTACCAACTTTCGTTTGGGCACTTGGTGGCGGTGTAATCTTAAGAAATATTTTAGAAAGCGTGTTGAAAATTGATATTTTCGACCGTGCGATTGATGTATTTGGCAATGCGTCTTTGTCACTTTACTTAGCAATGGCATTGCTTTCGTTAAAACTTTGGCAACTTGCAGATTTGGCTGGTCCGTTAGTTGTAATTTTAGGTGCGCAAACCATTACGATGGCTTTATATGCAGCATTCGTGACGTTCCGCGTTATGGGCAAAAACTATGATGCAGCAGTGTTAGCAGCAGGCCATTGTGGTTTCGGTATGGGCGCAACTCCAACCGCCGTTGCAAATATGCAGGCCATTACTAACATGTATGGTCCATCGCATAAGGCTTTCTTGATTGTTCCGCTTTGTGGCGCATTCTTTGTCGACTTAATTAATGCAACGG
Organism: Acinetobacter sp. 1542444; assembly: GCF_000581835.1. Classification (NCBI taxonomy): domain Bacteria; kingdom Pseudomonadati; phylum Pseudomonadota; class Gammaproteobacteria; order Moraxellales; family Moraxellaceae; genus Acinetobacter; species Acinetobacter sp. 1542444. Next base: position 470,911 of record NZ_JEYA01000003.1, read on the forward strand.
TTATTCAGCTCATGTTGAAATTTATTGCCTAATATAAAAAAAGCCCGTTAGGGCTTTTTTTATGGGTGTTTGACCATGAATATTTGATTCTTATTTATAGGCCCAATTTTATTTTCCGATCATTTAAACCATTTTATTTTTAGGATGCTTTTTCTCAAAACTAATAATCGCCCTTAATCCTCGTTTCACATAGAATAAATTGCAGATAAATAAAATGAGAAATGTATGAGCTCAGAAGCACATTCAATTAGCTTAGTTGCCCCCGTGGTTTTATTGGCGGCTGCTGTCATTGCAGTTCCTATTTTTAAACGTATTGGTTTAGGTTCAGTACTTGGTTATTTAATTGCGGGTCTAATTATTGGCCCATTCGGTTTTGCTTTTTTTCAAGATTCCACAGCAATTTTGCATATTGCCGAGTTAGGAATCGTGATGTACCTCTTTGTGATTGGTTTGGAAATGCAACCATCACATTTGTGGAGTCTTAGACGCGAAATTTTTGGCCTTGGTACATTGCAGATCATCATTTGCGCGCTGGCTTTGACTGGCGTTGGGCTGTTATTTGGCTTTACATGGCAAGTTGCTTTTATTGGTGCGGCAGGGTTCGTCTTAACCTCGACTGCGATTGTGATGCAGTTATTGGGTGATCGGGGTGATTTGACTCAGCCACGTGGGCAAAAGATTGTAGCCATCTTACTATTTGAAGATTTACTGATTGTGCCATTGCTGGCTATTGTTGCTTTTATGGCACCGAATCATGTGGTCGAAAGCACATCGGTACGTCTAGAAAATATAGGAATTGGTTTAATCGCAATTGCAGGGCTTATTGCGGCAGGGTATTGGTTACTGAACCCATTGTTTAGACTCTTGGCTGCTGCTAAAGCCCGAGAAGTCATGACTGCCGCGGCTTTATTGGTGGTGTTGGGTGCAGCGTTACTGATGCAAGTCAGTGGTTTGTCCATGGCGATGGGGGCTTTTTTAGCGGGTGTACTTTTATCCGAATCAACATTTAGACATCAAATTGAAGCGGATATTGAACCATTCCGAGGAATATTACTGGGCCTGTTTTTCCTTGGGGTCGGCATGTCGTTGGATTTGTCAGTTGTTGCTCAGAACTGGCAACTGATTGTGAGTGGTGTAATTGCCCTAATGTTTGCCAAAGCGCTCATGATTTATATGGTCGCCCGAGTAACGAAAAGCTCTCATACTGAAGCATTAGACCGCGCTTTACTTATGGCTCAAGGTGGAGAGTTTGCTTTTGTACTATTCTCGGCTGCGCTAAGTGCACAAGTTATTGATAGCACCGTTAAATCTAACTTAACCGCTATTGTTGTGCTTTCAATGGTGTTGACCCCAATTGTCGGTATTATTTTCAAACGTTTTACTCAAACAAAAACGAAGGTTTCATTAGAAAACATCGACATTGCTGACGGGCTAAGCGGTAGTGTTTTAATGATCGGTTTTGGGCGCTTTGGACAGGTCACCAGTCAATTATTATTAGCAAGAGGTGTCGATGTCACCATTATTGATAATAATACCGACATGATTCGAAACGCCGAAAAATTTGGTTTTAAAATTTATTATGGCGATGGTTGCCGTTTAGATATTCTGCATGCGTCTGGTGCTGCAACAGCACAAGCGATTGTGGTGTGTGTAGATAGTAAGGAAACGACCAATCGAATTGTAGAACTTGTCACCCATGAATTTCCTTTAGCAAAACTATTAGTCCGTTCATATGACCGTGAGCATTCACTGCATTTAGTTAAACAAAAAGTGGACTTTATGATTCGTGAAACGTTTGAATCTGCCATTAAGTTTGGCGGCGTGATTTTGCAAGAGCTTGGTGTGGATGAAGATGAGGTAGAAAGAATTACCGAGGAAATTCGTGATTTGGATAATGAGCGTTTTGAAACTGAAATCGCGGCAGATGACGTCAATGCGGGAGTAGGTATGCAATATACACATACTCATCACCCAAGACCAACTGCGCCATTGATTCGACCAAAACAAGAAGGGCGGATTTTAAATAAGGAAGATACCTCAGAGAATGAAAGCCTCAATTAGTATAAAAATATCTGTAAAAGCTTTGTTTAGCAGAGCTTTTACGGAATGACTATAAATGCTCTAAGGCTGTGCCTTTAACTGGGGAGTTATATAAATAAAATCGCAAATAGGAGAGTTGAAGAACTTTTTATTTTGAACTCTTAAAAATTTACTCAAGTTCCAACTGATTATCATCTTTGGTAATTTTAATTTTTAACTTTTTATATTTTCGCTTATTTGGATCTAGGGCTGAGTTCATCACTTCATCCGCGAAAGGCGGACACTGCATCAATTTTGCATAAGCCCTATAGCCGATGCGTATTCGAGTAGGCGGGCAATCGGTTCTTTTTGAGTAGTATTCAATGAGTGAGTTCAGTTCTTGTAATAAAGTTTGCTGTTCCATCATACATACTTAACAATTAGATGACTTAAGCATAATAGACTTAGTCGTTTAGCGGAATATGCCTTTAAAATGTACAGCTATATAAATTGTGATGTAGTTCTCCAAAACACATATTTTATGTATGAAGTTTGTTTAGGAGAGATTTTGGATGATTTTTTAATCGGATTGTCACAAAGAAAGGTTAATTTAAAGTCATAACAAAAAATGATGAAGATTGTTGCGAACAATAAAATCAAAAGCAATTTTCACAGACGTGGTCGTGAGGTAATTAGGGCTAATTCGAAAGAGTTGGCTTTTTTGTTTTAATCAATTTTTTGTTTGCAAATATGGTTTTGGTTTAAATGTTTAGCTTCTTTAAAGCAGAACTTCGCTATTATTAAGCTTTAGTATCTAATTGAATTTTAATAATAATGAAAGAGATATTTTATGTTCGGAACCAAATTGACGGTCTAAAAATTAAAGATTATCCTTCTTTTTTATGGCAAAACGGAAGTAGGACACTTTAGGGTGTGCTAGGGTCTAACTAGTCTGTCAACCTTCTTTCGTCTTGCCACCATTCGTTAGCAGTATTTGTATATCTTTAAATTTAAGTTGAATTAGAATTTAGCTTAACTATCTAATTGAATGAAAAACAATAATTATTTAACTATTTTCTATTCAACCTTACATTGACACTCTAAACCTTGCCGATTATCCTTTGCCTGCTGGCCTACATTGCCAGTCGGTTTTAGCAGACCGTCTACAAAAGGCGCACAACAATGCTGTTTTGGTTTTTGTGCGTTCTCTTAAGTCACGCCTTTATGGTGAGGCTAGGAGGGACACCTTCGGGTGTGCTGGTTTCCTTTTGTACCAGTCTGCTAACCCTTCTAGTCTTGCCACCATTATTTAGCAGTAATTGGTAAGACTCTTCTAAATCAAAAGGAGTCCGCCGTTATGCGTACTATTTCTTCTCTCTCGTTGGCAACCTTTGCCAAATTCTCTCTATCCATACCGCTTAAACAGTCTTTAAAACGATGTAATCGACTTTAGGTTTCTACACCTTAAGAATCGTTACGACTAAAACATAGCAACAATAAACCAGAGATAGGTGAGCACACCATTATTGTGCGGTTTTTGCATGCCTGTATTTAGCACTCATTTTAAGAGTGACGGCATTTCTATCTCTTCTATTTACAACAAAAAATTATTTTAAGCGGTATACATGAAAAATTTAGAAGTTTCATTTAGAGCAACGCGAGCGCTTTATACAGCAGCAGATTTATTTAAACAACACGGCTTTAACAAGGTCGGGGTGGACCGAATTGTTAGTGAGACTAAAATTTCTAAAGCCACTTTTTACAACTACTTTCACTCCAAAGAAAGATTAATTGAAATGTGTTTGTTGGTTCAAAAAGAACACTTAAAAGAAAAAGTGAGAGCGGTGAGTGAATCTCGTCAATATCCAGATTTGGCTCTTAAGCTTAGACAAATTTACCTTTTACATGCTGACTTAAAGGGGGCGTATTACCTGCTGTTTAAAGCGCTTTTTGAAATTAAACAGCTTTATCCAAATGCATATCAAACCGCGATTCGCTATAGGCGATGGCTTAAAAATGAAATTTTCTGGGTTCTGCGAGAATCTAAAAAAAGAGCCACATATGAAGAGTCTGATATTTTTGTATTTATGATTGATGGTGCGATTTTTGGGCTTTTAGGTTCAAGCCAAAATGAAGAGCCTGATCAGTTGCTGACTTACTTTTTACAGATAAATGCTTAAATTGAACCTTTTACATTCAAAAATTGAAATAGTAAATTAAAGAACAGAAAGGAAAAAGTGAGGCTGCTAGAGCCTCACTTTATATAGGTGCTTATTTGCCTTTTTTAGTTTTTAAATACTCTGCATAAGCTTCATCTGCAAAGCGTCTTAAAGAGTCACCAATTGCAGCATATTGATATTCATTCAGGTTAGCTAAAGATGCACGGGCAGAAGGGTGCTGCACACCGAAGCCAGAACCCGGTAATAAAACTACACCTGTTTCATCGGCAACTCTAAACAATAGCTCGGTCGGATTTTTATTTTTCATGACCCAATCTGCAAACTCATCTCCATAGAGAGTACGTGATGTGTTTTCAAGGTTGACTAGGGTGTAGTAGTCCACAGCATTTGGATCTGTTGGAACCTCGACACCAAGCTGTCTATAAAGTGCTGCGTCGCGTTCACGAACAACAGATTTAACCGCTTTTTTATAGCTTTGGCGTGAGTCCATCATATTAAATAAGGCAAATAAAACCATTTGAACTTGCTGCGGGGTAGACAGACCAGCAGTATGGTTCAAAGCAACATTTCGGCTGTCTGCAACTAAACGGTCAATAAACTTAATGCTTGCTGGGTCTGTGGTTAAAGATGAATAGCGTTCTTCAAGCTCTTTCTTCTCTTTTTTCGATAAGTTGGCAATTTGTTTATCAAGCACATTGTTATTTGAAAGTGCAATGACACCCAGTCGCCAACCAGTTGCACCAAAGTATTTAGAGAACGAGTAAACCAAAATTGTATTGTCAGGACAGATCGCAAATAGTGATTTGAAATTATCGGCAAACGTACCGTAAACGTCATCGGTCAAAATGATCAGATCAGGGCGTTTTTTAACGATATCAGCCAAAATTGCAAGACCTTCATCACTCATTTTCACCGATGGTGGGTTACTTGGGTTGACTAAAAAGAATGCTTTAATAGACGGATCTTCTAACTTTCTAAGCTCCGACTCTGGATATTGCCAACCGAGTTTAGGGTCGGCTTCAATCAATACTTCTTCAAGCTGGTAATCATTGAGTTTTGGAATCTCAAGATATGGTGTGAAAATAGGGCTACCAATGGCAATACGGTCGCCATTTTTGATAATTTTATTTTCTTTTAATGAGTTAAAAATATAGGCCATTGCGGCTGTTCCGCCTTCAACCGCAAACAAATCTAAGTCTCTTTTTTGCATGCCTTGTACGCCCATTTCTCTTAAGACGTACTCTTTAATAATGGTTTCACTCACTCGAAGCATTCGGTCTGGCACTGGATAGTTACAGCCTAAAATTCCTTCGACCATTTCAAGTAAAAAAAGATCTGGGTCTAAACCTAACTGGTCGCGTACATAAGACACGGCTTTACCTAAAAAGACCACACCAGGTTTGTCACGGTTTTCCAAAATGAAATTATCAAAACGTGACTGGAGTCCAACGGGGCGTGGGAAGCCACCTAAACCTTCCGGCATATAGGAAAATGAAAATTCGGATTCGGTCGCAGAAAACAGACCCAGTTGGAAGAATGCTCGACGTGGGATAGTCGCAAGAAAGTTCGGATTACCACGCCCAGCATTTAACATCATTCGGTCAGTTCTGCTTTGAGCTAATTCTATTAAATTATCTTTAAGTTCAAATGGGCTGAGTTTTGCGTATTTAGAATAATCGACTTTCCCCATGGGACGTCTCCTTAATTATAGTGAGATGAATAAAATTTCTAATTCAATGTATAAAATCAGGCCAAGCCTACAATCAGTGGTCCGAGCAAGGTTAAGAACACATTTGCTAAGGCATAGGTAATTGCAAATGGAACAGTCGGAATCGAGTTTCCTGCTTTGTCTAAAATTGCACCAAATGCAGGGTTTGCACTGCGTGAACCAGATAGTGCACCTGCCATTACTGCAACGTTGTCATAACGCAGAACATAACGAGCAAAGAGCATGGAAAGTAGGAGAGGAACCAGTGTGACCACAACTCCAATCATAAAGAGTGAAAGACCACTTTCTTTAATAGTTTGAATAGCTTGTAAACCTGATTGTAAGCCGACGGCAGCAACGAAGCCTGCAAGTCCTAAATCTTTAAGAAGCTGTGAAGCCGCTAAAGGCATATTGCCATGCACCTGATTTCGACTTCGAATCCAGCCAAACAGAAGACCTGATAGTAAAGCACCGCCACCAGCACCAAGAGTTAAGGGCACGTCACCCAAACGAATCACAAAAAGACCGATCACTAAGCCGACCACAAGGCCTGCACCATGAAAAATCCAGTCTGTTTTTAAGCTTTCAGGTAGGGCTTTACCTGCTTCTTTCACCAAGCGGTCGAGGTCGCTTTTTGTACCGTATACGGTGACCACATCGCCTTGGCGTAAAATGGTGTCATCACTTAAAGGTTGCGGCTCATCCTTACGTTTAATCGCAAGTACATAAATACCGTGCTTTAAATACGCAGGTGTATTGGCCTTGATGTCTCCTAAAGTACGGTTGAGATATTTGGAATTTCTTAGGATGACATCGCTGGTATCCATAATCATTTCCATACCTTGCGATGACTGTAATTCGCTACCGATTTGCTCGGCAACTGAAACTACATTGGCACGGCGGCCAACCAGTAAAATGACATCATCAGTTTGTAAAGTTAGTTCAGGAGCAACATCAATAAATTGATCTTTACGTTTTAACCGTTCAATCGTAATACTCGGCTCTTTTGCTTCAATTTCCGCAATAGTTTGCCCATTGGCTTGTTTAACTTTATAAATACGGCCAACAATTTCAGGCATTGCCAGTTCTTGACCTGGGGCTAATTCAAAAGCACCTTTGAGTCGTTCACTCTGAGCTTTTAAAGCATCGTCGTGAATTTCTTTACCCATAAATTTAGGCAAGATGTTCACACAGACAATAATTGCTCCCAATGAACCGAAAATGTAAGTGACTGCATAGCCAATCGCGACATTTGCTTGAAGTCTTTGAATTTCTGCAAGTGGGAGATCGAGTCTAGAAATTGCATCTCCAGCAGTCCCAATAATCGCTGATTGAGTCATGCCGCCCGCAGCGAGACCCGCAGCCAAGCCTTTATCGAGATGAAAAATTTTAGCCATCACTAAAACAGTGACTAAACCACACACTGCCATAAATACTGCTAATAAAATTTCTTTTATGGACTGTGGACCCAGTGATTTAAAAAACTGAGGGCCACTTTCAAAGCCTACTGCGTAAATGAAGAGAGCAAATAAAATTGCTTTAACGCCGTTATCGACAGGTACGCCAATAAGGCTTAAAACAACTGCGACGAGTAAGGAGCCTGCGACTCCACCAAACTGAAATTTTCCAAACTGGAATTGTCCAATCCAGAAGCCTATTGCGAGTGATAAGAACAATAATATTTCGGGGCTGTGCTTTAAAACACCTTGTAACCATTCAATCATTTTGATCTCACTTTTATTATTAGCTCTATCTTTAATATATAAATTTATTTTTTTCATTTTTAAAATACAGTATGAAAATTACTTAAGCAAACCTTCAGGTTTAGTGGTTTTCTTAAGTTTAATTATAAAAAATAATGTGCTTAAAATACGTGTGAACTAAGGTCTGGTGGTAATTCTGAGTGTTTAAATCAACTATTAATTTTTTAATGAAAGGTAAAATTTATTTACAATAATATAAAGAATATTTTATGAGATTAAAGCGTCTTGCTTATATCTAATCTTGAAAATAAATTTTTAATATATTGATATTTAAACAATTAATTTTTAATTGTTAGACTGGTCTTAATTTTTATATAAATTAAAAAACAATCTACTTAAAATTAATTTTTTGATAATTGTGTCGCATAAATTAATTTTTAATATATTTAAATTAATCTTCATAATTACATTTATTTTAAAGAAAAATATAAGATTTGAAATTGCTATTCTTGAATAGAATGTATATTTGAATATAAAAGTGATTAATATTTTTGTTTTATATCTTAATTAAAATTATCATATTAAAAAGAGAGGGTTATAGGTATTAAAAAACTTTAGAAATACTCTATGACTGCTCATATTTTTAAGTAAATCTCTGTCCGCGTGTATAACCAATACGCTATTCTTTCGTACTGTTTTCCCAATGACTCACATGCCGTACTGTTCAGAAATGCTAAATTTTTGATGGTTTCGTGCTGTCACATGCTGATCTTAGATATGTTGGTCATAAAACTGTGTTATCTCAGCTTAAGCCTTTGACTTTTAGGTTCTATTTTAATTTGGCCACAGAATTTGTACAGATTATTCAGCAGTTTCAATAATATATTGAACAGTACACGGTAATTTTCATCTCAAAATTTATGATGACTTGGATAGTTTTTCGATTGATTTATATTTTAATTTACCTTAGTAATAAAAAGAGTTTTGTGTGACACAGTTAAAACTATAAATCTCAGAGTATAACTATGAAGCTTAAAGAATTAGCAGGTTGTGAGGAATGCGATACTGTCTATCGTAGAACCCCGCTTGCTTATGGAAAAAGAGCTTATTGCTTATGCTGCGGTGCTGAACTCTATCGGCACACCAAACCTTTTTCGACACTGTTGGCTTTAATCTTAACGGCGTTGATCGTATTTATTATTGCCAATAGCTTTCCTATTGTAAAAATTGAATTGCAGGGCAACATCTCTGAAACCACCTTACTGGGTGCGGTCTGGGTGATGTTCCATTATGATCGGGCTTTTGTTGGCATTCTTATTTTAATCACCACTTTTATTGTGCCACTTTCCTATCTGTTATTACTTTCCTATGTGTTGGGCACAGTAAGTGTATTGAAGAAAAGACCCGCATTTTTGGTATTTGCCTTACGTACACTTTATTTTATGAGAGTGTGGGGAATGGTTGAGGTCTTCTTAATTGGAATCTTGGTTACGCTTGTGAAGTTAATAGGAATGGTGTTGGTGATTCCCGAGATTGCGTTATGGGCATTTGCGATTTTAAGTGTATTGTTGGTCTATATTACTTCCATAAAGGTGAGTGATATATGGAACGAAATTGATAGGTCACTGCCATGAAAACGATAAAAAATGTGACCCAAACACAAAGCTCGCAGCAAGGGGCAATGCTTAAGCAATACCCAAGAGCCAAAGATCTCTCATTAATTGTGTGTCACTGCTGTGGGGTTGTAAATTCTGCTCAAAATGAAAAGAGACAATTCAACCAAAGCCATCAGGTTTTACGTTGTACTCGTTGTAATAGTGTTCTGCATTCACGTAAGCCAGCGAGTTTAAATCGAACTTTTGCCTTAGTGGTGGCTGCGACCATTCTCTATATTCCCGCCAATGTACTTCCAATGACGGTGACTGACTCACTGTTGGGTAGCCAACAAGATACCATCATGAGTGGAGTCATTTACTTTTGGCAAAGTGGAGACTATCTGGTTTCAGTGGTCATTTTTATGGCCAGTATTTTTATTCCCATGCTAAAGCTACTGATTTTGTATTTTTTATTGGTGGCGGTATATCTTCAACAATCTTCAGCTTGGAAGTTTTTACCTGAGCAATGCGTTAAATTATATCGAGTTGTCGAGTTTATTGGCCGTTGGTCAATGATTGATGTATTTGTGGTGGCACTCTTAACAGCGCTCATTCAGATTCAGTCGCTTGCTACGATTTTAGCAGGGCCGGGTTCGATTGCTTTTGGTGCAGTTGTAGTGTTAACCATGTTTGCATCGTTAAGTTTTGACCCACGGCTTATTTGGGATAACTTCTACGCATCTCAAAATAAAAACAAGCCTTCTTCTTTTGCCTCAAACAAAACCAAGATTATTCAGGCAGAACATCCGCCGTTGAATAATGATTCTATTAATCCCAGTCAATAAAAGAACAATGAGTATGTCTGAAAATGAAATAACCCCTGGTAACTCAGATCGTCGTGATCCGGATGTTGAACTGGATAGCATGAATGATTTGCCAGAACCCCAAGAAAAGAAAAGTCGGTGGAAGCCTCTTTTAATTTGGCTCATTCCATTGATTGCTCTTTTAATCGCGCTTTCATTAGCGATAAAAGCGCTCTTGTCTCACGGCCCTACAATTGACGTATCTTTTAGGACGGCTGAGGGATTGGTCGCGGGTAAAACAACGGTCCGTTATAAACAGGTGGATATTGGTGTAGTACGCCAGATTGATCTTTCAGAAGACCGTTCACACGTGATTGCCAGAATTGATTTGCGTAAAGATGCGAGTAACTTTGCCGCAAAAGATTCACGGTTTTGGGTTGTGCGACCACGGATTGGGACGAGTGGGGTTTCAGGAATAGACACCTTATTGTCAGGTTCATATATTGAAGTGGATGGTGGTAAGTCGGAAGAGAAAAAACTCGAATTTACTGGCTTGGAAATACCGCCAGTGATTACTTCCGATGTGCCGGGTAAAGAATTTTTCTTAAATGCAGATGACTTGGGGTCTTTAGATGTCGGTTCCCCAATTTATTATCGTCGAATTAATGTGGGCCAAATTACAGCCTATAAATTGTCTGATGATGGTAAAACTGTAGAGCTGCAAACTTTTATTCGTGCGCCGTATGACAAGTTTGTCACCACCGATGCACGTTTTTGGCAGGCGAGTGGGATCGATGTGAGCTTGAATGCCTCAGGATTTAGTTTAGATACTCAATCGCTGGCAAGTATTGTCGCGGGCGGTATTGCTTTTGGAATCCCTGAAAGTTCTCGTGCTACTACAGCGGCAAATCATAGTCGCTTTAATCTATGGGACTCAAAATCTGAGGCATTAAAAGACCCTGACGGGCAACCTCGCGGTGTGATTATGTACTTTGATCATTCATTACGTGGACTGTCTGTTGGCGCGCCAATTGATTTCATGGGCATTGAAATTGGTAATGTTAAATCGATTAATGCAGAGTTTTATAACAATTATAAGCAGATTCGTATGCGTGTTGAGGCGGTCATCTATCCGTCACGCGTTGAGAATGGACAGGCACTCAATCCAAACAGCAATATTTTCAAAGATTTTGTTGAACATGGATGGCGTGCTCAAATGAGAACAGGCAACCTTCTCACGGGTCAAAACTATATTGCCCTAGATAAGTTCCCTAAAGCCAACCCAGCCACATTGCAAATTTTGAGTGATGACCGTGTGGTGATTCCAACTACACCAACTGAACTGAGTGGCTTACAAGCACAAGTTTCTCAGATTGCTGACAAGTTAACCAAATTCCCGTTAGTTGAGATTGGGCAAGATGTACGTAAAACGCTCAACAATATGAACACAGCCATTGAGTCTACCGATAAACTGGTTAAACAGTTAGATGGAAAAGTTGCACCTGGTTTACAAGCAACCTTAGACGATGTTCGTAAAACGGTAAGATCGTCAGAGTCTATTTTGTCGAGCGATGCGCCGTTACAACAAGACGTACGTAAAGCATTGCAGCAAATGACACGTGCAGCTGCTTCATTACAGTTAATGGCAGACTATATTGAGCAACATCCTGAATCAATTATTCGTGGTAAGACACCAGAGACTGATGATGAAAAATAAAAGCACTCTATCTTTTCAACATCCTAAAGCAGCCAACTGGCTGCTTGGGAGCGGCCTGTTTTTAACGGCAGTTGCCATGACGGCATGTTCGAGTTCGCCAACGCCAAATTATTATACGATGTCCCCTAAAATTACTGCGGCTACAAAATCAACTGTGCAGGTGATTGAGGTATTACCCGTCGGGATTCCAGACCGATTGGACCGTGCGCCTTTGGTACTCCAAGACAGTAGTGGTAAGTCTACGGTGTTAAACAATGAACGCTGGACATCGACCATGGGTACGCAATTACGCGATACCTTGTCGGCGGGTTTACAGCAAAAATTAGGGGCAATTGACAGTTATAGCAGTGGGCTAGCTGGAAACAATCAGCCCTTATATCGAGTTTCTACAGACTTTTCTCATTTTGATATTGTAGATAAAAGCTATATTAATATTGCGGTGTCTTGGGTAGTGAAGCGTCAAATACCGCCCACTCAATTAGAGTCAAATAATGCAAAAGTCATCACGAATGCAGGATCTCAGCTCAATTGTCGAATTGCTTTTAAGCAGCCGATTGATCAGAAAGCTAAAAAGATGGAAGGTATTGTGAATGCTTCAAGTGAAGCAATGACTCAAATCATTAATACGGTTTCTTCTTCAATTGTGGCGCTAGATTCAAACAAAAAATCCGTTATTAGCAATGGTGTTTGTTCGTAAAACCAAGCGCTTGTAACAAACCCCTTTATTTGTGCAAACAGATAAAGGGGTTTTATTTTTAGTTGCCTCTATAGGTTGAATAACCGTAAGGGCTAAGTAGTAACGGAATATGGTAGTGATTTACGCTTCCATCGACTTTAAAAATTACTGGAACCTCGGAAAAAAAAGTTTGATGTTTGTTCTTCTTAAACCAGTCTTCAGTTTTAAAGGTGACTTTATAAACTCCTTGCTCTAGTTTTTTATTTTCTGGATAGAGCGCAGTAATACGACCATTTGAATCGGTCACTTGCTGATTGAGTTTAACCCACTGGTTATTGGTATTTTTTTCTAAAACGACTTCAACCTGAGAAGAGGGTAAACCCGTCTCTAGGTTTAACACATGCACACTTAGTGGATTAGTTTGTGCAAATGTAGCTGAAGCTATAAATAATGAAGATAAAGCAATAAATGATTTAGTCATGATGAACTCCTTATGAATGAAAAACGGTTTCAATGGCTTTGCTTGCGCATTGATTGTCATTCTGTGCGCCGCCAGCACCCGCAACTCCAATAGCACCGATCACTTGGTTCTCAAAACGGACAGGTACGCCACCGCCTAACAAAAGTAAATTTGCTACGGTAGTTAAATTTTTTGCATCGGGGTTTTGGTTACTGTTTTGGCTTAAAACTAAGGTCGATGTTTTGGTAGATAACGCGGTATAGGCTTTTTTCTCGGCAGCCATTAAGTTATGCGGGCCCACCAACTCATGCCGTTCGGCAGTTAATGGATTACCACCGCGATCTACAACAACAACCGCAATGTTTTGATTTAATTTTTTGCATGCCTCTTTTGCACTGTCGGCTAACAGGTGGGCAGTTTTTAGATCTAATGAATAAACTTGATTCAAAGCAGGGGGCTGTGCAAAAGTACTATTACCAAATAGCACGGCTGCTAACATCAGCCAGTTCAATTTTTTCATGATGATTGCCTCTATGTCGCTTTGAAAATCTTAAACAAATTGCTTAATTTCAAGCATGACAATCACATTACAAAGTTGTCATCTTTCAAATGAGTCTCTACAAAATGCGTATCCTTATTATTGAAGACGAGATCAAGATCGCCACTTATTTGGTTAAAGGATTAAAAGAGTCTGGATATCAAGCGGAGTGCGTTCACTTAGGGTTGCAAGGTTTGGAAATGCTAAAGAGAGATCAATATGATTTGCTTATTCTTGATGTCATGTTGCCAGACATAGACGGCTGGAGCGTATTACAAGTCCTACGCCAGTTTTCAAAAATTCCGGTGATTTTCTTAACCGCAAAAGATCAGGTGATGGATAGAGTGAAAGGTTTGGAGTTGGGCGCAGATGATTACTTGGCTAAACCTTTTTCCTATATTGAACTGTTGGCACGCATTAAAAGTCTGTTAAGACGACAGCAATATCTGCAAGAAAATGAGTTGTCTATTAGTGATCTAAAAATGGATGTGGTCGGCCATAAAGTATGGCGTAACGGAAACTTAATTGAACTGAGTAAAACCGAATTTAATTTGTTGCGTTATTTATTACTCAACAAAGAGCAAATTGTGACACGCAGACAAATTGGTTCCGAAGTTTGGAATATTAACTTTGACACTGATACAAACTTTATTGATGTTGCGGTACGCCGTTTACGAAGCAAAATTGATGAGGGATATGAATTAAAACTTATTCATACCATACGTGGCTTGGGCTATAAAATTTCGGTTAGCTTATGAACTTTAAATTTCTACGTTCTCTTGAAGTCCGTATTACATTACTGGTCACGCTCTGTTCTGCCTTAATTTTATGTTCAGTCGGCTTTATGACCTATTTGGGTATTAACCAGATTTTATTAAAGCAACAAGATAATGCTTTAGCAGACAGAATTAACCGTTTGGAAATTTTGCTACAAGATAGCGAAAATGTAGAGCAAATTATTGCGCGGCCTAAGCTGTATCAAAACATGCTCGGCAACCAAGACAACTTGTTCCTGCTCATCCATAAAGACAAAACTTTAATTAATATCAATCCGCTCCACATTCAACTACCTGAACTTGCACAGCGCGACAGTCTTCAATTTCAAGATTTAACTAACAACTCATATCCAACGCGCATTGCATGGAAAACCATAAAAATTAATGACGAGCCTTATCTACTGATTGCAGGTAAACAGTGGTCGGAACGCATCAATATTCTTTTACCTTTTCAAGAAAGTTTGTTGATGTATGTGGTCGGGGGCGTGTTTGCAATCTTTGTGCTTTGCATTTTAGCGTGTCATCTTGGTTTAAGATCGCTGCAACAGCTTCGCAAGCAAACTCATTCTATTAACGTAAATCAGCTACAGAAACGGTTAAACCTCCTAAATTCACCTTTAGAAGTTGATCTACTTTCAAAAGATATAAACCATATGCTTGAGCGTATTGAAAAGGGTTATACCCAGCTCAACCGTTTTTCTGAAGATATTGCACATGAGTTCCGCACACCTTTAAATAATCTGATTGGGCAAACCGAGATTGCTTTAACTGGCGAACGTTCGGTTGAACAATATGAAGATTTACTGGTTTCTCATTTAGACGATTACCACAGATTAAAACGCATGATTGATAGCATGCTTTTCTTGGCAAGAGCCGATCAGAAAATGGTGCTTGTAAACAAACAAGAAATAAATCTCCAAGATGTTATGGATAGGATATGCCAGATTTTTGAATATCAAGCCGAGGAACAAGACTGTCATTTTAGTTTTAACTTAGAAGCTCAAACGTTATTTGCAGATCCTGAGCTTTTTCAAAGAGCCGTGTATAACCTTGTGTTAAATGCGCTGGTTCACGGTGGTAACAAGCGAACTATTTATATCGCAACAAAACATAAGATGATTGAGCATAAGCAATGGGTCAGCCTAACTGTGGTAACGGGTGGTATTTCAATTGCTGAACATCAACTTGAGCATCTTTTTGAAAGATTTTACCAATGCCACTCAAGTCGAAGTGATGAGAATCAAACAGGTGGATTAGGCCTATCGATTGTTGCTTCAATTATGGATCTACATGATGGCCGCTATCGAGTTTATAACACGGTTGAGGGTGTGTGCTTTGAGCTTGATTTTCCAGTTGCCGATGCTCTAAAGAAATACAATTAAATCCTTATTAATGTTGCTTAATTTTTAAAATTCACACTTTGTTCACAGCCCTCTGACGTATGTTTAAACGTATGAAATAAACAGAAGAGGGCAATCATGAAATTATTATTTAAATCACTTGTCATTAGCAGTAGCCTTGCAGCAGTGAGCTTAATGCTTCCTTTGAGCACCTTTGCAGACACCAATACTAAACCTGTCGCTGTTGATTCTATTGATATTAATAAATACGCAGGTAAGTGGTATGAAATTGCGCATTTACCTATGTTTTTTCAGCGTAATTGTGTAGCCAATACAACTGCAAACTATTCTATTAACGCGGACAAAACCGTTGGTGTTTTAAATAGCTGTACGACTAAAAAAGGCGAAATGATCTCATCTGAAGGAGTTGCCTATCCGCAAAATCAAGGCAACAGTAAATTGAAGGTGAGCTTTTTACCTTCTGGCCTCCGATGGATTCCTTTTACAAAAGGCGATTACTGGGTTTTAAGAGTTGACCCAAATTATCAGGTTGCTTTAGTCGGTGGTCCAAGCCATAAATATTTATGGATTCTTTCTCGTAGTCCTCAACTTGATGAGGCGACATATCAGTCTTATCTGCAAACCGCAAAAAGCTATGGCTACGACGTTTCTAAACTCGTTAAAACAACCCAGTCTAAATAGTAAAGTGCTGGTTGCATAGATGCTTATATTTATCTCGTAACCGAGTGAACTTCACATAAAATTCATTGCGCATTTTCTAAATTAGAACCAAAAGAAATGCTTTAGATCAGGAAGAATCAATGTCTAAATTTTTTCTGCGCTGGATCGATAGCTGGTCAGATTCAGAAAATGCGCAAGTGGGTGCTTCTAGCGAATATGTCATTGAAAAGAAAATTCAATGGTTAAGAATTATTCCTTTTATTTTATTACATATCGCTTGTTTAGCAGTGTTTTGGGTGGGTGTATCTTGGTTCGCGGTTGTTTTCATGCTGGGGTTTTATTTTATTCGCATGTTTGCAATTACCGCTTTTTTTCACCGCTATCTTTCGCATAAAACTTTTCAGACATCACGTATTGTTCAATTCATTTTTGTACTGATCGGGACCATGAGTGCGCAGCGCGGACCGTTATGGTGGGCAGCACATCACCGTTATCACCATCACTTTACTGACACCGATCAGGACCCGCATTCAGCGAAAGCAGGTTTTTGGTATTCGCATGTAGGCTGGTTTTTAAATGAGCAAAATTTTGCTACTCGAAAAAAAATCATTAAAGACTGGTTGAAATATCCTGAGCTGATTTGGCTAGATCGATTTAGTTTGCCTATTGTGATTTTGACGGCCTTAGTAATTTATGGTTTAGGTTCGTGGCTTGCACAACATTTTCCTGACTTGGGTACGAATGGTTTACAGCTTTTAGTGTGGGGATTTGTGATTTCCACTGTTCTATTAACACATGCAACCTTGTGTATTAATTCACTCGCTCATCGTTATGGCTCACGTGAGTTTAATACCCCAGATGATAGCCGTAATAATTTTCTACTTTCTTTAATTACCTTGGGTGAAGGATGGCACAACAACCATCACTTTTACGCAGGCAGTGTGCGTCAAGGTTTTTATTGGTGGCAGATTGATATCACCTTTTATGTGCTCAAACTGATGTCTCTATTTGGTTTGGTATGGGGGTTAAAACCAGTACCAGACAAGGTTTATCAATATAAAAAGATTAAAGACTTATCGATAGAAAAAATTGAAAACGGTGAAGTGTTATGAAAATTGCCATTATTGGTTCAGGTATATCTGGACTTTACGCAGCTTGGAGATTGTCAGAACAACATCAAGTCACTGTGTATGAAAAAAATAACTATTTTGGCGGTCATACTGACACTCACGAGCTAGAGATAGAAGGCACTAAAGTCGCGGTAGATAGTGGTTTTATTGTGTTTAACGACTATAACTATCCGTTATTTACTGACATGCTTAAAAAATTAGGCGTAGAAACTCAAAGCAGCGATATGAGTTTTTCGGTGAATAATCTGGTCAGTGGACTTCAATATAACCCTTCAAAAAAATGGTCGCTCTTTGCCCGTCCGCAGAACTTTTTAAACCGAAAATTTCTGCAAATGCTCTCAGATTTGCTGCGTTTTTATGATGACAATAAAGATATAGATGTGGCGGATATCGATCCTAATTTATCGATTGAAGAGTATTTGGACCTTCACAAATATAGTCATGAGTTTCGTTATGAGCATCTTTATCCGATGTGCGGTGCCTTATGGTCGGCACCCGTTGAGCAGGTAGGCCAAATTCCATATCGATTTGTCGTGAGCTTTTTTCAGCATCACCGCATGTTGCAGTTAAAAGAGCGGCCGCAATGGCAAACGGTTAAACACGGTTCAGCAAGCTATATTCGTGCTATTCAAAAGAATTGCCAATCCATTGAGTGGAAATTTGCAGAAGTAAAAGCTGTGAGTCGTTCACTAGAAACAGTTTTAATCGAAACCGTTGAAGGGCAAGCGCAATATGATTGGGTGATTTTTGCGAGCCATGCTGACGATAGCCTAAGTTTAATTAAAGATGCGTCGGAGCTTGAACAAGAAATATTAAGCCAATTTGGTTATCAAGATAATCGAATGGTCGTCCATCGTGATCTTTCAATTATGCCTAAAAGCCGTTTGCAATGGGCAAGCTGGCATGTACATGTAACACCAAAATCTCAAGTTCAAAACGATGAGTCCGACATACATTATGGTTTTACCTACTGGATGAATAATTTGCAGAATTTATCCTGCGCTACACAAATTTTTTCTACTTTAAATCCGAATATGAAAATCAAAGCCGAAGACATCTTGGTTGAGCGGCAATACCGACATCCCGTATTTGATGCAAAAGCGATTCAAGCTCAATCTCGTTGGCACGAAATTAATGGGCAAAATCGGACTTCGTTTTGTGGAGCATATTGGGGCTGGGGCTTTCATGAAGACGGCGCCCGCAGTGCAGCATGTGTTGTTGAGCAACTCTTAGCGTTATAAGAATAAATAAGGAGCTTTCAAATGTTATTAAATAAACTTGCTATCGCTCCTGCGCTTATTCGTCATCGGCGTTATAGTCCTAAACCGCATGAGTTTACATCGACCTTAAATTATTTATGGTTCGATCCAGATCAATTAGTTGATATCACAAAAGATTGTTCACTTTGGTCGACGGATCACTGGAATGTATTAAAGCTATCTAAAAATGATTTTTTAAACATGTATCACGGTTCTATAAGGGATAGAGTAGAGAAAGCGATACTGCAAAATAATCACTTACACCTTCGGCCAGACTGGCAAATTCGAGTCTTGGCCTTGCCTCGTTGTTTAGGTTTTCGGTTTAATTCGGTCGTATTTTATTTTGTTTTAAACAAAGCCGGAAAACCGCTATTTATTCTTAGTGAAATTACCAATACCCCGTGGAATGAACGAAAAGTCTATACACATGACTGTATAAAACAACAAGGTCAGGTAGGTGACTATCAAAGTTTCGATTTTAACTTTGAAAAATCATTTCATGTTTCGCCGTTCATGCCCATGCAGTTGACTTACCGTTGGCGATTTAGTTTTTCAGGTCAGCAGAATGTCATTCACATGCAGCTTTTGGAAGAGCAAAAACAAGTCTTTGATGCCACTATGCGTTTTGAGCTTGTGCCCATCACATTTCCTTCACAGCAATATCGATATGCTCTTATGAACAGCTTAGCGCCTTTTAAAATGTTGTTTTCAATATATTTAGAGGCATTTAAGTTGTGGCGAAAAAAAGTTCCATTTTATCGTCATCCTAAAAAGATCAAGGTAGATAAGACATGATAAAAACATTTCTTTATGGTGAAGATGACTCACTACCGTTACTGCTCAAGAGTCTTCTCAAACTACGTCATGGACAGATCACTTTTCAGGGCGCGTGGAATGGGACGGTCGGTGAAGTTTCAGACTTACATGCTGTGATTGAAGTTCACAATCCTTTATTGATGGATCTTATTTTAAAAAATGGTGTTTTGGGAGCAGCAGAAGGCTACATTCGTGGTGACTGGAGCAGCGAGCACCTTGTCGAGTTGATTCAGATCTTGGCACGTAACCGAGCTGTATTGGACCAAATCAACCAGAATGTTATTGCTCAAGCGAGCCAGTTTTTTCTTAAAGCTTGGTATCAAAATCGAAAGAATTCTATAAGTGGTAGCCGTAAAAATATTGCCGAGCACTACGACTTAAGCAACGACTTTTTTAAATTATTTTTAGATCCGTCTTTAATGTATTCGAGCGCAGTTTTTGAAAATGAAAGCATGACCCTCGAAGAAGCATCTGATTTAAAAAAAGAGATCATTTGTAAAAAGTTAGATTTAAAACCGCTAGATCATTTGGTTGAAATTGGAAGTGGGTGGGGTGGTTTTGCCATTTATGCAGCTCAACATTATGGCTGTAGAGTAACCACCATTACCATTTCACAAGCTCAATATGATGAAGCCGTTACTCGTGTAAATGAAGCTGGCTTGGCACATCGAATTGATGTGCAACTCAAAGACTACCGTTTGCTCGAAGGCAAGTTCGATAAGCTGGTTTCAATTGAAATGGTTGAGGCAGTTGGTGCGCAATATTTATCGACATACTTTGATCAATGTAAAGCACTATTAAAACCGAAAGGGTTGGCATTTATTCAAGCCATTACTATTGAAGATTTTCGATATAAAAAAGCATTAAATACAGTTGATTATATTAAGCGCTATATTTTCCCGGGTAGCTTTATTCCTAGCATAAGTGTATTAACTCAAACTGCTTCTGAAAGTGGTTTAAGGTTAAAGCATTTAAATGATATTGGTTTAAGTTATGCGCAAACACTTCATCACTGGCGAGCGCGTTTTTTAGCAGCGCGGGAACAAGTATTGGCTCTAGGTTTCGATGAAAACTTCATCCGCATGTGGGATTTCTATTTATGTTATTGCGAAGGTGGTTTTAAAGAAGGCGTGATAAGCAATGTTCACTTGTTGTTTGAAAGTACCAGTTACTAACTCAAACATCTCAAGTAAGGAGACTGCTCATGTTTTGGAATTTAGTGATTCTAGATTTAATGATCATGTTGCTGAGCTGGCTACTTGCCACTCTAAATGGCCGAGCTGGAATTGTAGATGCTGCATGGAGTTTCTGTCTGGCAGTAAACATTATTGTATCATCTTTACTCATTTCAGTTGCCCCAGTTGAAGTACGTCTTTTTATCGGTATTTTTAGCGGCTTATGGTTTTTAAGATTATTTTGGCACCTGTTAAGACGTTATCAATCTGAACAAAAAGAAGATGGCCGTTACGCGAGCATGCGTCAAGCCATGGGTAAGTTTCAGCATATTGGCTTTTTATTCTTTTTTATCTTTCAAACACTTTTAGTGCTTTTGTTCTTTTTGCCGATGTGGATGCTCCTCAATGTAGAGGCAACTGAATGGAATAGTGGATATAAAGTCACTTTAGTAATTGCTGCTGTCATCATGGCAATTGCTTTTATTGGAGAACAGCTCGCTGATCAGCAGTTATACCGATTTAAATTAAATCCAGATCATCATGGCAAAACGATGGATCAGGGTTTATGGCGTTATTCACGTCACCCCAATTATTTTTTTGAATGGTTACACTGGTTTGCCTATCCAATTATTGGTTTAGCGGCAGGCCAATATGTATTGTGGATTTATCCGTTACTGATGTGGTTATTTTTATATTACGTCACGGGTATTCCATTTAGTGAAAAACAAGCAATTAAAAGTCGCGGTCAAAATTATCTTGATTATCAACAAAAAACATCAATGTTTATTCCGCGAAAACCCAAAAAATAGGTGCGCATATGGATTTTATTGTTCATCAGTCTTTGAAAATTGTTGAAAGTGGTGTGATTCCAGATCATGCAATTCGAGCTGCAATTCGTGCTTTAAGTAAAAAGCGCTTAATCCAAGAAGGCCGTTATGACCCTGAACAAGGGGCACAGCGCTACATGGATGTGCTTAATATGCTGAAGAAGAGCGAAATCGCCGTTGAAACGGATAAGGCAAACGAGCAGCACTATGAATTGCCGACCGAGTTTTTTCAGGCGGTGCTTGGAAAAAGACTCAAATATAGTGCGTGCTATTTTCCAACTAAAACCACAACTTTAGATCAGGCTGAAGAGTTGGCTCTTCAGCTTTATTGTGAAAGAGCACAACTTAAAAACGGTCAACAGATTTTAGAGTTAGGCTGTGGATGGGGCTCTTTAACTTTGTGGATGGCAGAAAACTATCCACGCTCACAGATTACGACTGTTTCAAATTCTGCAACGCAGAAAAAGTATATTCTTCGGCAAGCAGAATTGAGAGGTTTAACCAATGTTGAAGTGCTTACCTGTGATGTAAATGTACTCGACTTAGACCAAGACAAGTTTGATCGTGTTGTATCGGTCGAAATGTTTGAACACGTTCGTAATTACCAACGTCTTTTTGAAAAAATTCAGGGCTGGTTAAAGGCAGATGGCTTACTTTGGTGTCATATTTTTTGCCATCGCTTTTTACATTATCCTTTTGAAGTGAAATCAGATTATGATTGGATGTCCAAGTATTTCTTTACTGGCGGTTTAATGCCTTCGACTTCGACTTTTTTGCATTTTCAAGAGCATTTAGAGTTGGCTCAACAGTGGCAGTGGTCGGGTGAGCACTATATGAGAACGGCAAATGCTTGGCTTGATAACATGGATAACCAAGAAGTCGAACTGAAGCTACTGTTTAAAAAAATCTATGGAAAAGATGCCAATATTTGGTGGCAAC
Source organism: Acinetobacter sp. 1542444 (assembly GCF_000581835.1). Lineage (NCBI taxonomy): Bacteria > Pseudomonadati > Pseudomonadota > Gammaproteobacteria > Moraxellales > Moraxellaceae > Acinetobacter > Acinetobacter sp. 1542444. The sequence continues at coordinate 493,253 of NZ_JEYA01000003.1, forward strand.
GCTGGCGTATTTTCTTCATGGCTTGTGCTGAGTTATTTGGTTTTGAGCAAGGTCAAGAATGGGTCATTGGTCACTTTTTATTTAAAAAGCGATCATAGTAATTTCTATAGCCTATCCCGGCGATAAAGATATGATAAAAACTCGACATGATGGCAAAGCGAGTCATCCATTAGCCCAAATGTTCAATCGATATTACTGGTTGCAGATTGGTCTGATTGCATTATCGATCGTGGTCGGGTTGGCTTGTAGTGCTTGGGTGATTAAGGGCTCTTTACTTAAAACCGCTTTAGAACAGGAAATGGAGCATTACTGGTTACGCATAGAACGTAATCCAAATGCTGATTTACCAGATACTAAAAATTTATATGGATATCGGTGGAATACACAGGTCGCGCCTCAACCTTTTCGGGGCATGCATTTAGAAAGTGGCGTGCACCGAGTATTTGTTGATGGTAAAGAACGAATGACGGTCTATGGTGAGCGTAATGGTCAGCATGTTCTGTTGGTATTTGGCGAAAGCAATGTTAATAAGCTGATCTGGTTATTTGGTCTTGCTCCCCTCATGTTCAGCTTATCTGTTTTATATAGCTTTTTGTGGTGGTCAAACCGAAGAGCAAGACGCTATTTTTCCCCGATTACGCGCTTAGCGAATGCTTTAGAAAATATTGATTGGGCACATCAAGATACTCAGGCATCTCCTTTTAGAGATATTAATACCAATGGCAACATGGAAGCCGAATATCTCAAACAAGCTTTAGAAAAATATCATCAGGTTTTAAGTGATTTTATCCGACGCGAAAGAGAATTTACTGGAGATGTGAGTCATGAGTTACGCACTCCGCTCACGATTTTGAAAGGTAATGTGCAACTGTGTCAGGCGAAATATGGAGACGATAAATCTTTAGTTCGTCTTCATAACACAATTGAAGATATGCAGTTGCTCGTCGATACCTTACTTGCGATTGCTCGGAATACGGTAAAAAGCTTGCCGTCTGAGAAAAATTTATTATCGAAAACGGTAAAGGATCTTGTTGAAAGTTTAGAAGCGGTGAGTGTAGGTAAAGGGATACAGATTAATATTCAACCTGACGTTTCTGAGCAGCCACGTTGGTTATATCCTTCGATGACTCAAATGGTTTTAGGTAATATTTTACGTAATGCCCTGAACTATTCTCAAGGTTCACAAATCGACATTATTCAACAAAAAAACAGTCTGATTATTGCAGATAATGGAATTGGAATTTCTTTACCTAACGATGTAAAGGTGCAAGAGCTCAGCGATTCACAACTTTCCTTAAAGGCTAAAGGTCATGGCATTGGTTTGCAATTGGTACAAAAGCTTTGCAAGCAATTAGGATGGAGAGTGGAGCTGTTTGATCGACAATATTATTTAACCACTCATCCTGAACTCGATTTGGAGCCAACCACAGGCTTAATTGTTGTGGTCTATTTAAGTTAGGTCGCAGAATCTTCCAAAGCAATTTTTAAACCGACCCCTGCCACTGTATGTAATAGCTTTGGGTCAAAAGGTTTATCAACCATTTTTCTTAAGTTATAGATATGACTGCGTAACGCATCACTTTCAGGCTCTTCGTCGCCCCATAATTCCATCATCAGTTCTTGCTTGGTCACCACTTTTGGAGACTGGCGCATCAAAATTTTTAATAGTTTGAATTGAATAGGGGGTAGCTCGATATTATTTCCAGCACGAACCACGGTTTGAGTTGCGCTATCAAGAATTAAGTCGTGAATTTGAATTTTATGGTGAGTGACTTCGCCAGCTGCTCTTTTTATTAATGCACGAATCCGCATCACTAGTTCATTAAAATCAAAAGGTTTTACCAAATAATCATCTGTTCCAGCGGTAAAACCTTTAAGTTTGTCATCTAAAGTATCTCTTGCTGTGAGCATAAGAACAGGAATATCAACGCCTTGTTCGGTGCGTAGCCAGTTGCATAGGTCATAACCCGAGCCATCGGGCAAATTTATATCGAGCAACAAAAGATGATAATGCTGCGATTTGAGAAAAGTTCGTGCAGCATCTAAATTACGTGCATGATCGACGACATAACCATGCACTTCAAGAAATTCGCAGACCGTTGCTGCAAGTTCAAAATGGTCCTCAACCATGAGGATAAAGTGATTACCCATGAGATTTTATTAAGCCATTAATTTAATAATTGTTGTTTTAATTTAGCATTAAACGGTTCACTACCAAACCAGATTTTAAAATATTGATTTGCATTCGGATTGTTCAAAGAACCGAGTAGCTTCTGGTTTAACTTTAGTTCTAGTTTTTGATTTTCATGTTGATAGTAGAGACTATAAAGATCTCCACTCTTAATTGGCCTATATAGTTCATTAATATGATTAAGCGAAGATTTAGCATCAAAGCCGCTAACATTTTTCTTCAAAAAGTGGGTTGCTGCGCGTTTAAATGCCCACTCGGGAATATCACGGTTATAGCTAAAGTCCATTTTGATACTTTGGCTTTGCCAATTTTTTTGGCAATCTTCAGCAAAGTAACTGACATTTCCCACTTTCTTGCTCGTCACCATTAAAGGAGCTGAACTGCATTTTTTTAGTTCAGCCGCATTTGCTTGAGATACGATTAAGATTCCTAGAAATATCAAGATTCGACTTTTTTGAACGGCAATATCCATTTATATACTCCTCCAAATATTGGTAAAGAACGGTAGAGGCCATTCGCTGGATCCCAATAATCTTGCTGGAAAATAATTTTTTGTTGGTCATTAATCTTAATTTGACTAATTCCATAAGAAGCCATGGTTTTTGAGCGACCTAGCATTTTAAAGTCATAGGTCATGTACCAATGGATATAGGCTGTATCTTGGTGATGAGTTGCACTAATGAGTTTTACAGTGACATTACTCACTCGGGCATTCATACCTTCAAAATGCTTAATGAGATCTTTCTTTTGAGAGAACTGCGAGAGTGTATCGTTGATATAGAGCTGATCAGCGTAAAGATTGCTGGCATTATTTACAAAAGAAGGGGTACCGAGCGTATTAAATGCAGCGACAAAACGATTGCCGATATCTAGCGCCTGTTGATCATTTAATTCTATACCAGTAATTTTTTGTTCAGCTTTGCCATAGTCACCTGAGTAACTAGGCACACTTTTACACGCCGTTAAACCTACTAAGGTAATCAGCCCTAGGGCTGTAGTTATAATTTTCATGTCGATATCCAATCCAACTTTATATGATCAAATTAAAGAGCTGGTCGTGAATTTTGCGTGAATTCTTATGTTTTATGGTTTGGGTTTAATGAAGGAGTTTTCTGCTTTGGCAAGTTCATAAATTAGTTCTATTCAACTTAGAAATTTCTTGGGACTCCACAGCTTTTCATATTAATAAATGGGAGAAGCTAGAAAAAAATTAAGAAAGCAATTTTATTCTAGCTGCACTTTACTCATAAGAGATATAGATAAGTTTTGCATAAATAGAAGGATTCAATAATGAAAACAATCGGCTTATTAGGCGGAATGAGTTGGGAATCTACAGCGCTTTATTATCAACAAATCAATAAAATGGTTCATCGTAAATTAGGAAAATTACACTCTGCTAAGGTCATTATTAATAGTGTTGATTTTGAAGAAATAGCAGCCTTGCAAGCGAAGGGTTTATGGCAAGAAGCTGGCGCATATTTAGCCGAGCAAGCACAAAATTTAGAAAAAGCTGGGGCAGATTGTATTTTAGTCTGTACTAACACCATGCATAAAGTTGCTGAACAGATTGAAGAGTCAATTACCATTCCTTTCTTACACATTGCTGATGCAACGGCAAAAGAAATTTTGAGTCAAAACATTGGTAAAGTTGCACTGTTGGGAACAGCTTTTACAATGGAGCAAGATTTTTATAAAGCTCGATTACAAGATCATGGAATTGATGTTGTTATTCCAAATGAAGAAGATAGAAAGACAGTCCATCGCATTATTTATGAAGAACTTTGTTTAGGTGTGATTAACCCCGATTCTCAGCAAAAGTATATTGCTATTGTAGAGAGGCTTATAGCTGAAGGTGCCCAAGGAGTTATTTGGGGTTGTACTGAAATTTGTATGTTAATTGGTGAGCTTAAATTTTCGGTTCCTTTATTTGATACGACCGCCATTCATGCAAAAGAAGCAGTGAGTTTTAGCTTGAATGAAAATAAAAATTCTTATAGCACCAATTTAAATATATCTGCTGCAATTGCTGGGAATACTGTTTAGCAATATTTGGAATATCCTTTGTCATTAAACGTTAAGCTTGTGTCGTCAAATGTAAAGTGGCCTATATCCTAACTGTTGTAATTTTGGTTATTGCTTTTATAGGCACTCAATAAAAAACCAAAATATGGAATAGGACATGACGTTGACGAAAGCTATACGTTTCTATGGAACAGGAACGCCAGAAGTATTGCGGTATGAAGATGTAGAAGTAGGAGATCCAAAAGCAGGGGAAGTACGCCTACGTCATGTGGCAGTCGGTTTAAATTATGCCGATACATATTTTCGTAATGGAACTTATCAAATTCCAATGCCTAATGGCATGGGCGTCGAAGCATCTGGTGTTATCGAAGCTTTAGGTGAAGGAGTAACACAGCTTAAAGTAGGTGATCGGGTCACCTATACGGGTTTTTTAAATACCTTAGGTGCATATAGCACTCACCGTTTAATTCCAGCCAATACTTTAATTAAATTACCCGAAGAAATTTCTTGTGAAACAGCGGCAGCCATGACTATGCGAGGGCTGACCGCTGCTTATCTGATGCGCCGTATTTATGACTTTAAAGCGGGCGATTCAATTTTATTACATGCAGCCGCAGGCGGTGTTGGGCTGATTGTTTCTCAATGGGCCAAATTACTTGGCTTGACTGTTATCGGGACCACATCTTCAGAAGAAAAAGCTGCCGTAGCACGAGCTCATGGTTGTGATCATGTCATTAACTACAGTCATGAAAATGTTGCTGAGCATGTACGTGAGTTAACAGGCGGCGTGGGTGTAAATGTCGTTTTCGATAGTGTTGGCCAAGCCACTTTTATGAGTTCATTAGACTCTCTCAAACGCCGTGGTTTGTTGGTTTGTGTAGGAACAGCGTCTGGTCCAATCCCTGCTTTTGATCCGGTATTACTCGCCGTGAAAGGATCATTGTTTGTCACACGTCCAGCTTTAGCAGATTACATTGCAGATCCTGCCGAGAAGAAAGAACTGGCAAATGAATTATTTGATCATGTTCGACATGGACGAATCAAAATTGAAATTAATCAGCGCTATGAGTTAAAGGATGCCGTACAAGCTCATCGTGATTTGGAAGCACGTAAAACAATAGGTTCATCAATCTTTGTAATTTGAAGGGATTTCTTATGCAAATTGAACAGTTAACTTGCAATATTGGTGCAGAGCTCAGTGGCGTCAAACTCGCTGATGCGATTTATGATGATGGATTATTTACTGAAATTCGCACACAACTACTTAAACACCGTGTGTTGTTCTTGCGAGATCAGCATTTAACCCGTCAGGATCATGTGGCATTTGCAGAAAAATTTGGACAGTTAGAAGATCATCCTGCGGTAGGCAGCCATCCTGATCATCCGGGTTTGGTGCAGATCTATAAACATCCTGAAAGTCCGGTCGATCGTTATGAAAATGCTTGGCACAGTGATGCAAGCTGGCGCAAGGTTCCACCGATGGGATGTGTGCTGCACTGTGTTGAATGCCCACCTGTAGGTGGTGACACTATGTGGACCAATATGGTCATGGCCTATGAATCGTTACCCAACGATATTAAGGATAAGATTGCTGACTTACGTGCCTACCACAGCATAGAAGCGAGTTTTGGTGCGGCTATGCCGCTTGAAAAACGCTTGGACTTAAAAGCAAAGTTTCCCGATGCTGAGCACCCAGTGGTACGTACTCATCCTGAAACTGGCGAGAAAATTTTATACGTCAACGCGTTCACAACCCACTTTAGTAACTATCACACCAAAGAGCGCGTCAGATTTGGACAAGATGCCAATCCAGGCGCAGCTGAACTACTGCGTTACTTAATTTCTCAAGCGTATATTCCTGAATTTCAAGTGCGTTGGCGCTGGAAGCCTAACAGCATTGCTATCTGGGATAACCGTAGCACACAACATTATGCAGTCATGGATTACCCTCCTTGCCACCGAAAAATGGAACGGGCCGGCATTATTGGTGACGCAACCTATTAAGTCTATAGGTTAATAATTTTATCTAATTGAAAATTCTAAAAAATATATGAGGAGATGCACATGCAATTCTTTGACGACTCATTGCACCCAGAAAATATGGAAAAAGTGGTGATCACGGTTGCGCCGTATGGACCCGAATGGATGCCAGAAGACTTTCCCGAAGATATTCCAGTGACCATGGATGAGCAAATACAAAAAGCGGTTGAGTGCTATGAAGCAGGCGCGACAGTGCTGCATTTACATGTCCGTGAGCTTGATGGCAAAGGCTCTAAACGCTTGTCAAAATTTAACGAACTTATTGCAGGGGTTCGTGAAGCTGTGCCTGACATGATTATTCAGGTGGGTGGTTCGATTTCATTTGCACCAGAGAGTGAAGGTGAGGCAGCTCTATGGTTAAGTGATGACACCCGACATATGTTGGCTGAACTTACACCAAAGCCCGATCAGGTTACGGTGGCAATTAACACCACACAAATGAATATTATGGAATTGCTCTATCCTGAATATTTAGAAGGAACATCATTGGCACATCCAGCGACTCAAGCAGCATATGCAGAGATGACTGTGCCTGCAGGGCCTGCATGGGTTACCGAACATATTAAGCGCTTATGTAAAAATAATATTCAACCGCACTTTCAGTTAACGGGTATGCATGGGCTTGAGACGCTAGAACGTATGGTGCGTAAAGGGTTGTACATGGGGCCGTTAAACTTAACTTGGATTGGAATCGGTGGCGGTTTTGATGGTCCAAATCCATTTAATTTCTTTAATTTTATTCATCGCGTACCTGATGGATGTACTTTGACATCAGAATCTTTGCTCAAAAATGTATTACCTTTTAATACGATGTCGATGGCAATGGGTTTACATGCCCGTGTGGGTAATGAAGACACGATCATTGATCATCAAGGACGCCGTTTTTCATCTGTAGAGCAAATTAAGCAAACCGTTCGGATTGCCCATGAATTAGGCCGTGAAATTGCCTCAGGAAAAGAAGCTCGTGAAATTTATCGTATTGGGGTGCAATACAACAGTATTGAAGAAACCCTAATCGCAAATGGTATGGCACCCAACCGTAAAGCAGGGCAAAAGGGCGTTCCGCAGCGTAACTAATGTGACAGGGTCTAACGGAATTTAGACCTCAATTGTAGTGCAGCTTATTCGCTTTGATTTTAAAAGTGCGTTGCTGCACTAGCTAAATAGAAATTATAAAAAATACAAGGAGGTCGTATGAATGCACATCAGTATTCAGATCAGATGAGCGATGTTGATACGTCAATCAGTATACCTCGCCGTTACGCATGGCTTGTTTTTGCTTTGACATTTGGTTTGCTCATTTCAGATTACATGTCACGACAAGTCTTAAACGCAGTCTTTCCTTTACTTAAAAATGAGTGGTTGCTCAGTGACAGTCAGTTAGGTTTGCTCAGTGGCATTGTCGCCTTAATGGTGGGTTTATTGACTCTGCCGTTATCATTAATGGCAGACCGTTTTGGGCGAGTGAAAAGCTTGGCTATTATGGCGACGTTATGGAGTTTGGCGACTTTAGGATGTGCACTGGCTGAAAATTATGAGCAAATGTTTATTGCTCGTTTTATGGTTGGTGTGGGTGAAGCTGCTTATGGCAGCGTTGGAATCGCGGTGGTTGTAGCTGTTTTTCCACGAGAAATGCGTGCAACACTCGCCAGTGCTTTTATGGCGGGTGGCGTATTTGGCTCGTTTTTGGGTGTGGCTTTAGGTGGTCTACTCGCACAGCATTTCGGTTGGCGTTGGGCTTTTGGAGGAATTGCTTTATTTGGTCTCATTTTGACCTTTCTATATCCAATTTTAGTGAAAGAAAACAGAATAAACGCAGCACCTCAAAATAAAATTCGTAGTAAAACCCAGCACATTAAAAGCCCTTTAAAAACTTTATATTCAAGTCGTTCAGTCATTGCCACTTACATTGGTAGTGGTCTGCAATTATTTGTTGGTGGCACAGTGATTGTCTGGATGCCGAGTTATCTCAATCGCTATTACGGCATGAGTACCGACAAGGCAGGCGTGATGGCAGCGGTCATTTTGCTATGTAGTGCAGTAGGCACAATTCTATGCGGCATGTTGTGTGATTATTTGGGCCGTAATTGTCCAGATCGTAAGGTCAGTTTAGCGATTACATACTGCTTGCTCGGTTGTGTTCTTTTATTCATTGCTTTTGCTATGCCTGTGGGACGTAACCAGTTACTTCTCATCTGCCTCGGAATGTTTATTGCCCTAGGAACCAATGGGCCATCTAGTGCCATGGTGGCCAATCTTACACATAACTCAGTTCATGGCTCTGCATTTGCAACACTCACCTTAGCTAACAATTTTCTTGGTTTAGCTCTTGGTCCTTTAGTGGTTGGCAAAGTATCTGATGTGATTGGTTTACATAGCGCATTTCAACTCATGCCGTTGGTCAGTATTGCAGCAGCAGCCGTATTTTTTTATGCCAAACGCCATTATCACAAAGATATCGCACGCTTTGAGCAGCAAGGAATGACTGAGCTTAAAAATCATTCAGGTAACCAAATACAAAAATGCGGGATGAATAACAAATGATGATTCGGCAATTACACATTGATGTATTTTTTGACTTTATTTGTCCTTGGTGTTTGATCGGAAAACGTCAATTACTGATCGCTATAAATAGATTTTATCAGCTTCACCCTAAAGTTAAAGTTATCGTGCACTGGCGAGGTGTTCAGCTCATACCTGATTTAGCTGTTGAAGGTGTACCGTTTCAAACGTTTTATTTGAAACGGTTAGGTAGCTTGACAGCAGTTCGTATGAGACAAGAACAGGTCAATAAAGCTGCAAATAAAGTTGGGCTCAAGATCGATTTTGAGCAAATTAAACGAATGCCAAATACGGCCAAAGCTCATCGCTTATTTGATAAAGCTTTAAAGATAGGAACTCCTGAGCAGTGCAATGCGTTGTTAGAACAACTCTTTGCTGCATATTTTTATGATGGGTTAGACATCGGAAATACCACCACTTTATACAAAATCGCCAAACGCTGTGGTTTCCCGCGTGAACTGATCAAAGATTTGCTTATTCAAGATCATCAAGATTTTATCTCTGCAAGTACAGGAGGTAATGGCGTGCCTTACTTTATTTTTAATCGTGCTTCTGCCTTGGTGGGCGCGCAATCAGCAGATGCACTTTATCAAGCGATGCAAGAGGCAATGCTGGCACAAGGAGAGTTGATATGACCAACCGATTTCAAGTGCCTTTTGAAAAAATTCCAAATTCAGGTGAGCGGGCTTTTTTTAAAATTGGAGATAAAACTCTCGCACTATTTAACGTTGCGGCTCAATTTTATGCAATCGATGACAGTTGCCCTCATCAGGGCGCATCGCTATTTAGCGGACGTCTAGAAGGACGAGTGATTCAGTGCTGTGCCCATGGTCTACGTTTTGATTTAACAAATGGCTGTTTAGTTAATTCTTCTTTGCTCAAAGTTGCAACCTATCCCGTAGAAGTGATCGAGGACAAGATATTTATTGTGATGGGCTGTGGGGAAAATCATGAGTAGTTTAGTTTTGAAAAATTTTTCCCAGCGTACAAGAGAATTAGCACCAGGCTTTGTGGTCAGTTCGGTCGTTGCTGCGGCTGCCTGTTTTTTATCAGAGCACTATGGCGCGCCAGTCATGTTATTTGCTCTGTTACTCGGCATGAGTGTAAATTTTTTAGCGGCTGAAAGTAAATGTAAGGTTGGCATCGAGTTTACCGCACGTAGTGTGCTGCGGATGGGCATCGCGTTACTCGGCATGCGTATAACTTTAGGACAAATTACCGCACTAGGTTGGCAACCAGTTGCGTTAGTTATCACTTTGGTTGTTGTCACCATTACAGTTTCTGTTATTGCCGCTAAAATTTTAGGCTTCCAAAAACTATTTGGCATGCTCACTGGTGGATCAACGGCAATCTGCGGTGCCTCAGCCGCACTGGCGCTATCCGCTGCTTTTCCAAATCATCCGCAAAAAGAAAAGGCGACTTTGTTTACCGTGATTGGCGTGTCGGCACTTTCAACCTTTGCAATGATTGTCTATCCGATGATTGCGAAGTGGCTAGAGTTATCGCCACAAGCGGCTGGTGTGTTTCTTGGTGCTACGATTCACGATGTGGCGCAAGTGGTCGGTGCTGGTTATAGCATGTCTACTCAAACAGGTGATACGGCGACTGTGATTAAGCTCATGCGTGTGGCGATGCTGCTTCCAGTAATCGTTTGTGCAGCCATGATTACCCGTATACAAGGTGCTGATTCAACTGGGGAGCGGCCACCATTACTGCCTTGGTTTGCTGTTGGCTTTCTACTACTCGCTTGTATTAACAGTACAGGATGGGTGCCTGCTATGGTTCAAAATGGAATCAATGATTTATCACGCTGGTTTTTAGTCATTGCAATTAGTGCTTTAGGAATGAAAACTCAGTTAAAAGAATTAGCATCGGTCGGCATTAAACCGATTCTTTTAATGATCGGCGAAAGCATCTTTTTAGTGGTATTGGTTCTTGGACTTATGCGCTTGTGGTTTTAATTTTACAAATTAAATTTTTAAGGAAGTTATGGAATAGTTCTCCAGCTTCCTTATGTTTTAAATGACTTTATTTGGCTTTAAATAAAGAGAAATTAATTGAGCAGGGCTTTATTGTGACTACGCCACATATTCGGTGACATACCAAATTGGCTAATGAACCAACGCGTAAAAGAACTCGGCATTGAGTAACCTAAAATATCAGACACTTGAGCAAGTGAATAATTTAGATTTTTTAAATAACGAAATACGAGATCTTTGCGTACTTCATTCATTAAATCACTAAAACTCGTCTGAGCTTCTTCTAATCGACGTTGTAAAGTCCGTACGTGAATACCATGTGTTTGAGCGACTTGATCAATCGTAGCGCGGCCCATTGGCAAAAGAAGATAAATACTTTTACGAATATCAAAAATCATGGTCGATTCATTATTATTCTGCAAAATATCTAAATAACGCTGTGCATGGTTAGCCATCGCCAGATTTGCTTGAGGGTTTGTTGTATCAAGTTCGGCCGCCGTACAAACAATACCATTAAAGTCACTACCGAACTCGAGCGCACAGCCAAAAATTCGCCGATGCAAAGTTAAATCACTGGGCGGGTTATGAGTGAAGTGTACACTTAACGGCCGCCATTTTTGCATCATGAGTGCTGCACAAAAACGATGGGTGATTCCTAAAGCAAGTTCCGTCGCTTGGCGGCTATACCCGCAAGTAGTTGTCACAACTTCCTCTCGAATAACTACTGTATCGTCAATTTCTTCTATATATATTTCAAGTGAGTTATTGAGTAAATTCCTATAACGAACAATCGTTTGTAGCGCTTCTCTCAAAGTATATTGGTAACTTAATAATAAGCTCAGTTCACCAAAATCCGCGATTTCGCGTTGCTCTGCCATATGTAAACCGAAAACATCGCAATTACTCATTTGGGCTGAGTCTTCAAGCAAGGTAATGGCTTTATCTACAGGAATACGTTGTTTAAGATCATTCAATTGAGTTTGGCTAAGCCCAACACGTGATAATAAATGGTAGGGATTTAGATCTAATTGCTGAGCAACTGCCAAATAATTTTTTAAAGAGGCGGTATGCGCAAGAGGCACCATTTTATTATCTCCTGTTCTTAATCAGCCATATTCCTTACAGCTCATATCTAGTTATAACTAAAATATCTACATTACAAAAGCTTTTATTTAAGCGCCTAATCTTAATGTCGAATCAATTTTAAACCTGTTCTTTTAATTCACTTGTAATTACAAATACTATTTTAATTAATTTAAGAAATTTTAAAAAGATGTGTCGTCAAATGAAAAGTCCGTGACGCCTTATGTACACCATTAACTGAAATGAGCCTTTATTGTGAATGGAGTTTTACAAAAATTCTTATGCATCCTAGATGGCAAAATTCACAGGCGTCGAAATGGAAAAAATACAAACTAAAGCAACAATTTTAATTATTCCGGGGTTACGCGATCATGTTCCCGAGCATTGGCAAACGATCTTAGAAACAAAGCTAGCAAAGGTTCGCTCTGTACCACCTGTGCAAACCAATAAACTCAACTGTGAAAATAGAGTTGCTGCTATTCAGGCACAACTTGAACAAATACAAGGCCCTGTCATTTTGGTCGCACACAGCGCTGGTGTGCTGATGACAATACACTGGGCTGCAAAATATCAACGACCAATTCAAGGAGCTCTACTTGTGGCTCCACCTGACTTAAACGAAAGCTGGCCAGAAAATTATCCAAGCCCAACTGTACTTTATCAAGAAGGATGGAGTCCTTTACCAGATCAAGAACTACCTTTCCCTAGCATTTTGGTTGCAAGCACCAATGACCATTTAGCTCGTTATGAAGCTGTAAGTGAAATGGCAGAAAAGTGGGGGAGTCAACTTGTAAATTTAGGTGAAGTGGGACATTTAAACCCTGCATCTGGCTTTGGCTATTGGCCTTTAGCTGAACAATTCATTCAACAGTTAGATCAGGTCGAACAACCAGCCTAGTGCAAAAAAATACCTGCTTATGTAAACCATTTAAAGCCAATGGATGGCTTTGAGTAACAAGCAATAAATAAAAAAATCATATTTATAAGGAGATAATATGATGGGTCAGTACTTCTATTTAAATCAAAGAAATAATCACGTTCTATATATTCAAAAAATAGGTGTTTCATTAAGCCTAATTTTATTTATGTCTAAAGTAACTGCAGCCAGTTTTGATATTGATAAAGACTGGAAGTTCGATACAAAAACGACATTAAGCTTAGGAGCCAGTTGGAGTACCCAAGATCCATCCGTTTCATTACTTTATCGGCCTGACGCAAACAAAATAGGCAAACAAGGTGCTAGCATTGATGTGAATGGTGATGATGGGCGTATGAATTTTAGTAAATATGATGCTATTTCACAGATTATCAGAGGTATAACTGAAGTTAAACTAAATGGAAAACAGCAGGGTGCGGTCATTAGCACTAAATACTGGTATGACCATGCCTATGAGACAGGGCACGGAGACTTTAAACCCTTTAATGATTCAGCGTGGCCAAGGCTCGCAAAGTTCAAAGGTATCGATTTATGGAATGCCTATATATGGAAAGATTTTGAATTAGACGATGGAAAAAGCATCAATTTAAAATTAGGCAAACAGACTTTAAATTGGGGGAAATCTCAGTTTTTTCAAAACGGTTTAAATTCGGTGAGTGCATTCGATTTTGCTGCAATCAACCGACCGGGTGGTGATGCAAAAGAAAGAATCATTCCAACCGAAATGTTTTCATTCGACACAAGCATTAATAAAAATTTGAAAATAGAAGGGTTCTATCAATTTAAATTTAGACCTTCAGTTGTTGATGGTAGCGGAACTTTCTTTGAGATTTCAGACTTTGTGCCTGAAAATGCAGGTCCAGTTCTGATTGCTGGAGGTGGAGATAAATTATCAGATACCGCAATTCGTTTACGTACCTATATTCCACGTGCAGAAAGTAGAAAAGCAAAGGATAACGGCCAATATGGTATTGCTTTAAAACAGACATTAGCCAGTTTAAATAATGCTGAGTTAGGTATTTACTATGCGAATTACCATAGCCGTAATGCAAACTTTGATGGAACGGCTGTAACAGCAGCAGGACCAGAACATTTTAATACCGCAAGTTATTTTTCTATCTATCCTGAAAATATCAAAATGTTTGGATTAAGTTTGACTGGGAAAGTCGGAAAAACAACCATTTTTAGTGAATTAACCCACAAACCTAATCAATCTTTGCAGCTAAACGGCACAGACATTGTCTATGCTCAAGTGCTATCAGAAGGAACACCATTTGCGCCGCCGGGAAAAACTGTTGAATTAGGTCAATATATTCAAGGATATGTACGCTTACCAGTAACACAATTTTCGGTTGGAGCAACTGACAGCATATTCAATATTTTGGGTGCAAATTCGCTGACATGGTCTACAGAGTTTGCCTTAAACCATATTGCAGATATTGGTAATCATCGGATTGGTCGGACTGGTGCATTTGGCCGTAGTGAGCTTTCAACAGGTGCTTATAATCCTGAAACAGGCGACTTTAAATGTACGCCGTATGGTACAGCTCATCTTACCAATGCAGAAATAGACAATTTAAATGAACGCTTTTGTAATAAAAACGGTTTTTTTAATGAATGGTCATTTGGTTACCGACTACGTGGCGCATTAAATTATCAAGATATTTTACCTTCTACAGTGATTACGCCAAGTCTTAGTTTTAGACATGATGTTTATGGATATAGCCAAAACTTTCAAGAAGGGCAAATGAGTGTAAGTGCGGCTTTATCTATGACTTATCAGCAAAAATATACAACAGAGATTGCCTATAATAACTTTTTTGGTTCTAATGAATTTAGCACCATAGATGATCGAGATTTTGTATCATTAACATTTAAAGCTAATTTTTAGTTCAATTATTTTATTAAAAAATATATAGAAAGACTCGTTATAAATGATATTTAGACGTGGAGGATAACTTTTGAAATTTAGATCAAAAATTGATTGGTGGCTTTTATTAATATTTGTTGTGATCACTGCCAATATCCTTATGAAAATTTATGAAGCAAATCATCATTATTCTTTAGCTTCAAATTTTCCATATCTCGTCATTTATAGTTTAATCATTTTTCTTATTTGGTTCCCCATCTTTAATACTTATTATGTGGTAGAAAACAACACTTTAATGATTAAGAGTTTGGTATTCCGATGGAAAATTCATATTGATGATATTACTCAAATTGAACCTACCCATAATCCACTTTCTTCTCCAGCATTATCGCTAGATCGACTTAAAATTTATTATATGAAAGATGGCAGAGTGGCTACAGTAATGATCTCGCCAAAAGATAAAGAGGGTTTCTTAAATATTTTACGCAATAATCCTAACGCCAAGTATTAATGTGTAGTTGATAAATAGAGTCTTTTAAATATCTAGAAAACACTAGTTATGTATTAAAATTTTGAAAATATAGACGGTAATCCTTAGTTTGGTTAAATAAATAAACTATAAGTCTCTCTTCTAAAGCATTAATCTGTGCTTATTGCGAAAAAATAAGAAATGGAGATAAAAGATGCTTACACGTTTTTTAATGCCAATTTTAGGCACTACAGTTGTAGTTCTTGTTGCAGGATGTGCTTCATCCTCTCAATATCCAATTACTGATAGTTATGGGCCAGACCCAAAACTTCCCGAACCTAAATCAAGCCTATTACCAACTGTTAATATAGCTCCAGCAGAAGGCTGGCCGAGTGGGGTAATGCCAAAACCAGCAGAAGGTTTAAAGGTCAAAGCATTTGCCAAAGAACTTGAACACCCACGTTGGCTTTATGTATTACCAAATGGTGATGTATTGGTTGCTGAAACAGATGCTCCGCCTAAACCAGAAGACAGCAAAGGGATTAAAGGTAAAATTATGTCTTTTGTGATGAGACGTGCAGGATCATCTCATCCAAGTGCAAACCGTATTAGTTTACTTCGTGACACTAATGGAGACGGAGTTGCCGATCAGAAAACAGTATTTCTTCAAAACTTAAATTCTCCATTTGGTATGGCATTGGTCGGTAATAACTTATATATCGCCAATACAGATGCACTGTTGCATTTTCCTTATCAAGAAGGTGAAACTCAAATTACGGCCAGTGGAACCAAAGTGTTGGACTTACCCGGTGGCCCTTTAAATCACCATTGGACCAAAAATGTGATTGCTAACCCAGCTGGTACCAAGTTGTACATTACCGTTGGTTCTAACAGTAACGTTGCTGAAAATGGTTTAGATCAAGAAAAAGGCCGAGCACAAATTACGGAGTTTGACATCGCAAGTGGTCAGTCACGCCCATTTGCAACCGGCCTGCGTAATCCAAATGGTATGGCTTGGCAACCTCAAAGTGGAAAACTCTGGACGGGGGTTAATGAGCGCGATGAAATTGGGAGTGACCTAGTACCCGACTATATGACGTCAGTTCAAGATGGAGCTTTTTATGGCTGGCCTTACAGCTACTATGGTCAACATGTTGATGTACGAGTTAAACCACAAAATCCAGCAATGGTTGCCCGTGCAATTAAACCAGACTATGCGCTAGGCAACCATACGGCTTCTTTAGGCCTTACATTTTATGCAGCCGAACTTATGCCGCAATTTAGAGGCGGTGCATTGATCGGTCAGCATGGTTCTTGGAACCGTAAACCTCACAGTGGTTATAAAGTCATTTTTGTACCATTTAGAAGTGGTCAACCTTCTGGTCCACCGCAAGATATTTTGACTGGATTCCTCAGCGATAAAGGCAAAGCGTATGGTCGCCCTGTGGGTGTAGCAATTGATTTCTCAGGTGCTGTGTTAGTTGCAGATGATGTGGGCAATACGATTTGGCGCGTTTCGCCAGTTGCAGAGACGACTTATGAGACTCCATATAAAAAATAAATGGTCTAAATCTCATTTCATGACTTCATTATTTTTATCTTATTTCAACAGTATGAGATAAATAACTATTTTAAAATAACTGACTAATTTGCCGGAGATTTGGTGAATTAGTTAGTTTTCTTTATCTATTTATTTTTAGTCTGAGTTAAATCTGGTTCTTTTTACAATTTATTATTAAATTTTGATAGCATTCGCGTTATACACAATAAGAACTGTATATGAATTATGACTGATCAATTAAGAGCAAAATTTGAGAATTTAGAACTTAACGCAGGTTTAGGGAAAATTAGCGCCTTTATTTCCATGTCACTCAGCTTACTTTGCTTATTTGGTGCATTATGTTTTTTATTTCCCAGTGTATTAACCACCCCAGAACTCCGTCCTATTTACGCAAAACACTATCATCTTTTTTATTATGGCCTGATCACAGGCATTATTGTTAGTGCAGGTTTTGGAGCGTTTAGTGCCATTATCCGTCAAAACCGATATGGATTTTACGGGCTGTGTTTTTCACTTGTAGCAGCAGTTTTGGGCTGTGGTGTAATTGAAGCACCCGTTTTGCCAAGTGTACCGTTTTATGCTGGTATCGATTATTTTGTACTAACTTTATTTATTTTAGCGTTCATTTTTATCCCCCTTGAAGGTTTTTTTGCTAAAAATCCTGAACAAAAAATATTAAGAGTAGGATGGGTGACCGATATGAAATATTTCATGGTCAGCCATGTTGGCATTCAATTATTTAGCTTTTTAACCGTTATGCCGATTCAATATTGGATTACGCATCTACCTGATAATCCAATTGTGCCTTATGTACAAGCTCAACCGATTTGGCTGCAATTTATTGAACTATTAATTGTGGTCGACTTTACGGTGTATTGGTTGCACCGCGCTATGCATGAAGTTAATTTCTTATGGCGCTTTCACGCAATTCATCATTCAACTGAATATATGGATTGGTTAGCATCCTCTCGTTTGCATGTCATTGAAGTGCTAATGACTCGCTTTATTGCGACATTACCTATTTTCCTATTGGGTTTTCATACTTCAGCTGTTTTTGCTTATTTAGTTTTTATTTCGTTTCACGCTATTTTCATTCATTCCAATGTACGTTTTCGTTTTCCTTATTTGCGCTGGATTATCGCTACGCCAGAATTCCACCATTGGCATCACTCTTCAGAAAAACCTGCGATTGATAAAAATTACGCTGCTTTTATTCCTCTATATGATGTCATCTTCAAAAGTGTATATATGCCAAATCATCTGGCAAGCGTGTATGGCACGGTAGGTTATAAAATTCCAAATAGTTTTATAAAACAATTTACATGGCCATTTAAAAAGTATGTAAAGCGGTTTTTAAAACCTTGGCGTGACCAATGAAATAAAAAATAGCCTCTATTGAGGCTATTTTTTATAGGCTTATTTACTTTTAAAGTTTTTAAAAATCAGAAGAAGCGCGACAAACGATAGTAGAATAATAAAACAAATATAACTATTTGCTGTACTCATCAGCCCAATTTTCCCAACAAAATAACCAGCTAAAATTGCAGGAATACTAAATGCCAAGTAACTTTCAACAAAAAATGCAGCCATAAGACCTGCACGTTCTTCTGGTAAAGCTAGAGGCATTACTGTGCGTATTGCGCCCATAAAAGCTGTACCAAAACCCACTCCGGTAATAATAGAACCGAGAAATAAAACTACTGCACTTGTAAGATTAATTGCTAAAAATAAAACAGTTGAACCAATAGCAATTGAAAGAGTACCTGTTAATAAAATACGGTAATTTGTCGACTTCCTAAGCGTTAATATACCGGCTGCACCTGAGAGTGCTAGCGCCATAAACATAATACCGTTTAGCCATGCCGATGAAGTATGGAAAATTTTTGCCAGTAAAGAAGGCATAAGTGATAGGAAGAAACCACTGACCATCCAAAGAGCAATATTAATAGGGCTAATACTTAATAAAGCACTTTTTGTTTGTGGAGGAATAGCCATATTCGGTTTTAAAGAGGCAAGAGCACCCGATCTTTTTTGTGCTGTTTCAGGAGTAAAAAAACTTAAAATGAGTTCACAAATAAGAAGAAGACATAAAAATTCAAAAACAAGCTGTAACGGTTGGGCAGAGAATTGCAAAATAGAACAAGTTAGAAATATACCAACAGCCATACCGACCATTGGTGCGATACTATTAATAAGCGAACCTTGAAGCTTACTAAAATCTAAAATTGCTGCGCCTATAGCCGAGACAGCAAGCCCTGTTGCGATTCCTTGTAAGCCCCGTGCAATAAATAACATCGAAACATCTGAAGCAAATAAGAAAAAGCTCATCGAAATAATTTGCAGAAAAATGGCTGCAATAATGACAGGACGGCGTCCAATATAGTCAGACAAAGAACCAATAATCAGTAATGAACCCAGCAGAGTAAAAGCATAAGTTGCAAAAATTAAAGTCAAAGTGACAGGTGAAAATTGCCAAAGCTGTTGGTATAGACGATAAAGTGGAGTCGGTGCACTAGACGCCGCCATAAAAGTCATGAGCGTGATTGTATTGAGTGTTAATGCACTTGCACTATCTAAGTGAAAAACCGATCCAGACCGTTTTGAACTTGAATTGTTCATATAAGATGAATAACATAAAAGCGAATATTTAGCTTTTATACATTATTTTCACACTAAAGCAAATCCTTAGCTTTAGTGTATTTTGTATATAGATATAAATATTTATAAATTTTTTGATCCCTTTACAGAGTTTATAAATGGCAAAAGTTGTTACTGGCTTACGTCCTGGCGGTCGTAGTGAAAGAATTCAAACTGCGGTGCACCAAGCGGTAAAAGAGCTTCAAAAAACCTTAGAGCAAAGCCAGATTACCATACCTATGATCGCTCATGAGGCAGGAGTAACACCTTCGACAATTTACCGCCGTTGGGGCGATATTAATCAGCTATTTTCAGATGTAGCCCTAAATGAACTTAAACCTGATATGGAACCAAAAGATTTAGGTTCATTTCAGCTGGATATCACTGCATGGATTGAACAATATTTTGAGGAGTATTCTTCTGAAGTTGGTCAAACATTATTACGTGATGTGCTATATACAGCTGACGCTTCAAATGCGAGAAAATGTGAAGCCTTAATTATTCAACAACTTGATATTATTCAAGCCAGAGCTAAATCGCGTAATGAACCCACTATAAATAATGAAGAAATTATCGAAGCTGTTATTGCCCCTATGCTATTTCGCATCTTATTCACTGAACGTACCTTAAGCTTAGATTATGTCCATATTTTATTGGAACGGTTATTTAACACCCCCTAATTTGAATTAATTATCAAAGCCTATTAGTGTAATTTTTTAACAAGAACGAGACACTTTATCTTGTTAAAAAATTATATATCAATTTTTCTTATTATTTTTAAACTAAATTTTCATAATTTATAATTTACATGTTTTTTATAAAATCATTTATTTAATAAATGTTGTGCCTGTATTAGACAATTAAACTTCTACAGCCATTTTTATGCATGTTTTTATTTAAAATATTAAGATTAAATAATGCTTTATAGTGAATTTTGGTTATTTTTTTATTTTTTTAAACTAGAAAATTAAAATGATTTTATATAATTTACTGCATGATTATTGAATTTGACATTTTTTAAATTTATAACACAGGCCGTTTTTTATTCTTTACAATGGCTTTTCCTTGATAAAGCAGCTTGTGGTGCACGCTTTATATTTTATTTTTTTATCCCCATCGAAAAGGTATTTAGATAATGGATTTCAATACCCTTGACCAAGAAACGGTACAGAAAAAACAGAAGTTTCACCAAATTTTGTATGTACAGGTCATCTTTGCAATTATTTTGGGCATTTTAATTGGTCATTTTTACCCAGAACTTGGCGAAAGTTTAAAACCGCTTGGTGATGCATTCATCAAGATCGTTAAAATGATTATTGCTCCCGTCATCTTTTTAACAGTTGTTACAGGCATTGCCAGTATGACAAACATGAGCCGAGTCGGCCGTGTAACTGGTAAAGCGATGCTTTATTTCCTTACCTTCTCAAGCTTGGCGCTTGTGGTTGGTATGATTGTGGCAAATATTATCCAACCAGGTAAAGGTCTTAATATTGACCCCGCTACCTTAGTCAACGATAAAGTAAATACTTACGTTGAAAAGGCGCATGCAACAAATATTACTGACTTCTTCATGAATATTATCCCGCAAACTCTAGTTAGCCCTCTGGCAGGTGGCGAGATTTTGCAGGTTCTGTTTGTGGCGGTGTTATTTGGTATTTCTTTGGCTGCATTGGGTGACCGTGCACGTCCAATTACCGACTTCTTAAATAACTTAACAGCTCCAGTTTTCTACCTAGTTGGTATGTTAATGAAGCTAGCTCCAATCGGTGCTTTTGGTGCAATGGCTTTTACCATCGGAGCGTATGGAATCGAATCAATTGGTAATTTATTATTATTAATTATGACGTTCTATATTACAGCGGTATTGTTTGTCATAGTGATCCTAGGAGCAGTAGCCCGTTACAATGGTTTCTCAATTATTCATTTAATCCGTTATATCAAAGATGAACTTTGGTTAGTTTTAGGAACAAGTTCTTCTGAAGCAGCTTTACCATCTTTAATGGATAAAATGCAAAAAGCAGGTTGTGAAAAATCGGTAGTCGGTTTGGTGATTCCAACAGGTTACTCATTTAACCTTGATGGTACAAATATCTACATGACTATGGCTGCTCTGTTTATTGCCCAAGCGTGTAACGTAGACTTATCCATTAGTGAACAAATTGCCTTACTTCTTGTGGCAATGGTAAGTTCTAAAGGTGCAGCAGGGGTGACTGGTGCAGGCTTTATTACTCTGGCTGCCACTCTATCTGTTGTACCAGCTGTTCCTGTTGCAGGTATGGCGTTAATTCTTGGTATTGACCGTTTTATGTCTGAGTGCCGTGCATTAACAAATTTAGTTGGTAATGCTTGCGCAACAATTGTTGTAGCACGTTGGGATAAAGCTTTAGATAAAGATCTTTTAGATAAAGCCTTAAAGAACCCTAAAGCAGAATAACCTTATAAAAAAATCTGTAGCTAAGGGCAATTTGGGAGAGTAGCCCGGCTACAGATTTTTTTTAACATCTAAAAATATATTTTAATTAAATCATTCTAAAGTTCTGCTATTACTTATCTTTCAAAAAGACAATACTGTAAATCGAGTCGTAAAAAATTATGCTTTTAAGTGATCCTCAAACTCTTCACCTAATTGCATCGCTAATGAATTACCTGCTAAATCACAGGTCACTAAACCATATTCTTTTTTAAAACTAAAAGTAAAACCTTTTCCATCAGCAAGATTTTTAACTGAATACCCTAACTTTTCTAACCAAATACGAAACGCAATCAAATTTTTAGCTTTAACAACCTTTTTCACGTGAGAACTCCTTCTATCCGTGGCATTACATCTTATTTATTAATAGGGTTTTAATTAGATTTTTTAAAGGGGGAAAACTTTGTTTTATTTTGCAACTTGTAAAAAAAGTAAGATAGAGAAAGAACAGTTTTTATTTTTATAAAAATATGGTGATGTTATGTAACTAAAAAATAAAAACTTTTTATTTAATGGGTTATTTATTGGCGTGTTTTTAAGAAAATATAAATTTGAGGGAATTTTTAAAAAGATGAATAAATATAAAAAAAGTAAATGTAAAAAATAATTACGATCAACCTGCGCTATGCAAAAAGATACAGTTATTAAAATGAAACTGTATCTCTTAAAAGGAGAAGCTTTAGCTTTAAAAATTATCTTTAAGTGCACGTAAATGAGCAAAGTCTTCAGCACTTTCTGCACGAAGAAAAGGATTGGTTGCTAATTCGAGTTCAATCGTACTCGGAAGTGTGATTGATCCTTTCTTACGTAGCTCACGGACTTCTTCGGCTCGTTCAGATAAGGCGTGGTTATGCGGCTCTACTGTTAAAGCAAATTCGGCATTTGAAAGCGTGTATTCATGCGTACAATAAACTTTAGTTTGTGTTGGTAGCGCTGCTAAACGACTAAGTGAGTGATACATTTGTTCAGCCGTACCTTCAAATAATCGACCACATCCCATTGCGAACAAAGTGTCGCCGCAGAATACAGCTTCTAATTCCTCAATGAAATACACAATGTGCCCTAAGGTGTGACCTGGGGTCGCGATAATCTCTACTTTTAAATCATTAAATTTTAGATGGTCGTCATGTTGTAAGGGATGAGTAATTCCCGGAATCTTTGTGAGCTCATCACGTGGACCATAGACAGTAATATTCTGAGCTGTTGTCAGATCTGCTACACCACCGATATGATCTTTATGCCAATGAGTGAGCCAGATTTGTTTTAAAGTGAGTTGATGATTTTGACAAAATTGAGTCACAAGATCAGCTTCTGTTGGATCAACTGCAACAGCCTCTTGGGTTTCAGTATCTTCTAAAATCCAGATATAGTTTTGGAGGGCATTCTGTACATCAATAAAATGAATTCTATAACGCATTGTTTTATCCTAAAACCAAATCCAAAGAGTAAGTAATCGCTGTTTTTGATAATAACAGAAAATGGTATTAAGCCACTCACTCAACCTTTTATGAAAATGATGTATATAAAACAAAAAAGCCCCCATTTAGGGAGCTTTTTATATGAGTAATTTAACGGATCTTAGAGAGCCAGTTACCTAGCGTCTGTACAATCTGTACTAAGAGCAATAGAACAATTACTGTTAAAATTACAACGCTTGTATCAAAACGTTGGTAACCATAAGAGATTGCTAAGTCACCAATACCACCTGCGCCCACTGCACCAGCCATTGCTGTTGCACCAATCAAACTGATTGTCGCTGTTGTGAGGTTTAAAATGAGTGAACTGCGTGCTTCTGGCAAAATAAAGCGGTAAATAATTTGCCAAGGTGTAGCACCCATCGCCTGAGCAGATTCAATAATTCCTTCATTTACCTCG
The DNA here is from genome assembly GCF_000581835.1 of Acinetobacter sp. 1542444. Classification (NCBI taxonomy): domain Bacteria; kingdom Pseudomonadati; phylum Pseudomonadota; class Gammaproteobacteria; order Moraxellales; family Moraxellaceae; genus Acinetobacter; species Acinetobacter sp. 1542444. The sequence continues at coordinate 516,949 of NZ_JEYA01000003.1, forward strand.
AGTAGGGAAGTTTCAATCAAACGTCCCATATATGGACCAACGTAAATTGTTAAAGGAACAATCGCAGCCCATGTACCAATTGAAGTGCCTACCAATAACTTGGTAAGAGGAATTACTGCAATAAGTAAAATAATAAATGGGAGAGAGCGTAACGCATTTACAATTGGGTTGAGTAAATGATAGACGAATCTATTTGGCAAAATACCTTCTGGTCGAGTTACAAGCAGGATAACCCCTTGAATGAAACCCCAAATACCACCAAATAACAGCGCAAAAAACACCATGTGAAATGTTTCTTGTAGAGCTGTTACAAACTGGTCAATTGAAAGAGAACTGTGCCAGAAAGGTTGAGTAAGTTCAGTTAACCACTGTACGATTAAATCTCTCATACTTGATCTCCTGATTGAACTACACTCACTTCATTTTTCTCTAAAAACTCGATAGCCTGTTTAATCAACTGAGGCTCACCTAGAAGCTGTACAAACATTTGACCAATGACAGTACCGTTAATTTCAGTCATGTTAGCGAATAAGATATTTAAACTAATATCAAATTGTTTAATCAGTGACTGAATTACAGGTTCTTGAGCAGAACGGCCCAAAAACTGTAAACAGTAGATGCTATGGTGATGCTGATTCTCGAGTTGATTTAAAATATTTACAGGCAACTGTTGATGTAACACAGTTTGAATAAAGTTTTTAGTCGTCGGATGTTGAGGATTACTAAAGATATCAATCGTTGAACCTTGTTCAATGACTTTACCAGCTTCCATCACAGCTACATGATCACAAACAGTTTCAATAACATCCATTTCATGGGTCACCATAACGATTGTGATTTTTTGCTCTTGATTGATTTTCTTGAGTAACTCTAAAACAGACTTGGTTGTTTGCGGGTCTAGGGCAGAGGTTGCTTCATCACACAAAAGAATTTTTGGATGATTTGCCAAAGCACGAGCAATACCGACACGTTGCTTTTGGCCGCCAGAAAGTTCATCAGGATAAGCATCTTTTTTATGCTTAAGATCAATGAACTCCAATAACTCATTTAAGCGCTTTTCACGTTCTGCTTTATTGTAATTCAGCAGACGCATTGGCATTTCGATATTTTCAGCAACCGTTTTGGTTTGTAGCAAATTGAAGTGCTGAAAAATCATACCAATATTTGCACGTTCCTGACGTAATGAACGCGCATCCAAAGCAGTGAAGTCCTTTTGATTAATGATAACCTGACCTTCATTTGGTCGTTCAAGTAAGTTAATCAGGCGGATTAAAGTACTTTTACCTGCACCACTATAGCCAATAATACCAAAAATACTCCCTTCAGGAATTTCCAAATTAATTTGGTCCAGAGCTCGTATGGTTTGGCCTTTAAGCTGATAGTGCTTTGAAATGTTTTTAAATTGAATCATGTCGTCAAAAACTATGCTAAAAAGAAAAAACAGGCAAAGAGTCTTTGCCTGTTTCGCGTTGCAGCTATTATATTACTATTTAGCTTCCGTGAGATAGCTGATTGGCTGATTCACGTCAACTTTTGTACCACCAAAGTGTTGTTCAACGTATTTTTTAACAGCTTCAGTGTGGTATAGCTGACCAACTTTCTGAAGAATTGGGTCATCTTTGCGAGATTCAGCTGTTGCAAGGATGTTTACATTCAGTTTAGTGCTTTGGTCAACAGGTTCATAGTAGATAGAATCTTTAAGTACGTTTAAACCACCTTCTAAAGCTAATGTATTACCTAAAACAATTGCATCAACTTCATCTTTTACGCGTACAGCTGTCGCCATTTGGATTGGTTTGATATCAATTTTTTTACTGTTATCGATAATATCGCTTGGTGTGCCTTTAGCAGGGTCGAAGTCAGCTTTAAGTTTAATTAAGCCAGCACTTTGTAATAACAATAATGCACGAGCTTCATTCGCTGCATCATTAGGAATTGCAATGCTTGCACCTTGTTGGAATTCTTCTACTTTTTTATGTTTACTTGAGTAGATCCCCATTGGCTCAAGATAAGTTGTAGCAACTGGAGCAATTTTATCTTTATTTGATGCATTGAAAGCCACCAAATATGCATAAGATTGGAATGCATTTAAGTCAACTTCTTTATTTGCTACAGCTGTATTCATTGCAACATAATCAGTGAAATTTTTCACCTCAAGCTTAACACCAGCAGCTTTAGTTTCTGGTAAAGTCGAAATATAACGCCAGATATCAGCGTCAGAACCAGTTGAGGCAATAACCACAGTTTGAGGTTGTGATGAATCACCACTCTTTCCAGCTTGTGGTTCACTTTGTTGTTTACCGCAAGCTGCAAGTAATAGCACAGACACGCTTAAAAAAAGACTGATCAGCTTTTTCATGTAAAAAAAGTCCTGATTAAGAGAGATATCAACTATTTAGTTGGCTCTCTAGAAAAGAGAATGAGTTTTGTTGTCACGTCACAAAGTTTTGAATGCTAAAAGTTATAACTTTTAGCTCTTTTCTAATTCCTCAGATACTTGTTTTACCGTTTTTGATCTGTACTAAATAAAACTATTTTCACAACAGTTCTATCATGAGTTGACAGTCTTTAAGCGATTTCTAAAAGTATTCAATGTTAAAAATAACTATTATCCCTAACAGAATTAGATGATGAGCCTCAATATTTAAAGGCACAATAACTTTGTGGAAAGTTCCAACGCTTTATCTAATCATATCAATAAAAACATATTCAATATAGTGGACATGTTTCGATCTTATTGATTGGAAGTGAATAAAAACTGGGATTCATATAAAATTTTCTGATAAATAAGAATGAAATATAAAAAGCCCTCTTTAATAGAGGGCTTTTTATCAGTTGAGAGTTTTTTACTCAGCTTTTTCTCGTGCAATTGCGCGATAGCCAATGTCACTACGATATTGCATACCAGTAAAGGTCACTTGTCCGCATACTTCAAGTGCATTAATTTGTGCTTCAAGTACGCTGTCGCCTAGCGCAGTTACACAAAGAACTCGACCACCAGAAGTCACGATGTGACCATCTTCACGAGTTGCAGTGCCTGCGTGGAAAATTTTAGTATCTTCAGGTGATTGTCCAATACCTGAAATTACATCACCTTTGCGTACGCTATCAGGATAGCCTTCGGCTGCAAGTACGATACCGATTGACTTACGCTCATCCCATTCAGCTTCTTTTGGTAAATTGCCAGCAATACCAGCTTCTACCAATTCAACAAGAGATGACTTTAAGCGCATCATGATTGGCTGAGTTTCAGGATCACCGAAACGACAGTTGAACTCGATCACACGCGGTTGACCTTGTTCATCAATCATTAAGCCAGCATATAAGAAACCAGTGTAGACATGTCCGTCAGCAGCCATACCTTCAACAGTCGGACGCATGATTTCGGTCATAACACGTTCGAAAATGTCAGAAGTTACCACCGGAGCAGGAGAGTAAGCACCCATACCGCCAGTATTAGGACCTTGGTCACCTTCAAAAATACGCTTGTGATCTTGTGAAGTTGCCATTGGTAAAATGTTTTTACCATCAATCATACAAATGAAAGAAGCTTCTTCACCCGCTAGGAACTGTTCAATTACAACACGTGAACCAGCATCACCGAATTTGTTGCCTGCAAGCATGTCATCAATTGCTGCAAAAGCTTCTTCGTTGGTCATTGCAACGATTACACCTTTACCAGCAGCAAGACCGTCTGCCTTAATTACAATTGGTGCACCATTTTTTTCAACATAAGCTTTAGCTGCATTAACTTCCGTAAATACTTCATAAAAAGCAGTTGGAATGTTATGACGCTTTAAAAAATGTTTAGCAAATGCCTTTGAGCCTTCAAGCTGCGCAGCATATTGAGTTGGTCCCCAAATTTTTAGACCTGCTTCGCGAGCAGCATCTACCACACCATTCACTAAAGGTGCTTCTGGACCAACAATAATAAGTTCAACATTATTTTCTTTAGCAAAAGCGATAATTGCAGGATTGTCTAAAATATCAAGCTGAACATTAACGCATTTGTCTTCAGTTGCAGTTCCCGCATTTCCCGGTGCAACGAAAACTTGAGTAACCTTGGTATCTTGCGCGATTTTCCATGCCAAAGCATGTTCACGACCACCACTACCTAAAACTAAAATATTCATTTTTAATTTGTTCCTTAACTTTAATCCTTTTCATCCCCCTCTATTCCTCAAGGTGGAGTTTAGCTCCATTATTGTGGAAAACCCTCCTGAATGAAAGGAGGGTTAGGGAGGACTAAATTTAAATTAGTGGCGGAAATGGCGCATACCAGTGAACACCATTGCAATACCAGCTTCGTCTGCTGCAGCGATTACTTCTTCATCACGCATAGAACCACCTGGTTGAATGATGCATTTAATGCCAGCTTTAGCAGCATTATCAATACCGTCACGGAACGGGAAGAATGCATCAGAAGCCATTACAGCACCTTCAACAACCAAACCAGCATGTTCAGCTTTAATGGCAGCAATACGCGCTGAGTTAACGCGACTCATTTGACCTGCACCTACACCAATAGTTTGGCGGTTTTTAGCATAAACAATTGCGTTTGATTTTACATATTTTGCAACTTTCCAAGCAAAGATGAGGTCGTCAATTTCTTGTTCAGTTGGCGCACGCTTAGTAACTACTTTAAGATCATCTTTAGTGATCATGCCCAAGTCTTGATCTTGAACAAGTAAGCCACCATTTACGCGTTTATAGTCAAGTTGCGGTGCACGTGCATCAATTGCAGGTAACTCGCCACATACTAAAACACGTACATTTTTCTTAGCGCCAGTTACTTCAAGTACGCCATCAGCAATACTTGGAGCAATAATCACTTCAACGAATTGACGTTCTACAATTGCTTGAGCAGTTGCAACATCTAATTCACGGTTGAATGCAATAATACCGCCAAAAGCAGATTCTGGATCAGTTGCATAAGCTAAATCATAAGCAGCTTTAATGCCGTCTAAAGAAACCGCAACACCACAAGGGTTAGCATGTTTCACGATGACACAAGCAGGTTTTGCGAATGATTTAACACATTCAAGTGCAGCATCTGTATCTGCAATGTTGTTATAAGACAATTCTTTGCCTTGTAACTGTTTTGCAGTAGAAACTGATGCTTCTTTTGCATTAGCTTCGACATAGAAAGCAGCCGATTGATGCGGGTTTTCACCGTAACGTAAATCTTGTGCTTTGTTCAATTGAGTATTGAATGTACGAGGGAATAAGTCAGCTTCACCTTCGGTCTTACCAACGCGAGCGCCTAAGTAAGAAGCGATCATGCCGTCGTATTGAGCTGTATGTTCAAATGCTTTAACTGCTAAATCAAAACGTGTTTCATAAGAAAGTGAACCAGCAGTTTTTAATTCATTAATTACAGTGTCGTAATCAGAAGCATTAACTACAATACCTACTGAAGCATGGTTTTTAGCAGCTGCACGAACCATTGTAGGACCACCGATGTCGATATTTTCGATTGCATCAGGAAGAGTACAGTCAGGTTTTGCAACGGTTGCAGCAAATGGATAAAGGTTTACAACAACAAGATCAATCGGATCGATGTTGTGTTCTTCCATAACTGCTTCATCTAAACCGCGACGAGCAAGAATACCGCCATGAATTTTTGGATGTAATGTCTTAACACGACCATCCATCATTTCAGGGAAGCCAGTATGTTCAGATACTTCTACAACCGCGATATTATTATCTTTAAGCAACTTATATGTGCCGCCTGTAGATAATAGTTCTACCCCTAGAGCTGCAAGGTTTTGAGCAAATTCGACAATTCCTGTCTTATCAGATACAGAAATCAAAGCACGTTTAATAGTCATGATGTTTAATTCAACAATTTCAAGTCTACGGATTAAAACCAATAAGCATAAAAAAATGCCCACGACGTCGTGAGCATTTTATCATTTATTCACTCATTAAACCGTGAGCTTTTAACTTTTTACGTAAAGTGCCACGGTTGAGTCCAAGAATTTCTGCAGCACGCGTTTGATTACCACGTGTATATTCAAGAACTACAGATAAAAGAGGTTTCTCCATTTCTGCTAGCACCATGTCATATACCTGAGATGGTTGCTCACCTTGCAATTGTGCAAAATAATGGCGAACTGCGCGATCCACGTGGATGCGAAGAGCAACATCAGATTGTGCAGTAAAAATAGGAGATTTGCTATTCATGCGAGTTAATCCGAAAATCAAATACTAGCTTGGGTAAAGTAGTATATAAATGTGGTCTAAAAATACGGAGTCCTGTTTTAGATCCTAAAACAGTGACTCTAAAACATAAGAACAATTAGCTTGCCATATTTCTTCGTATTGAATAAAAAATAAGCGTAACAATAATTAAATATTTGTTACAGCCCCCTCAAAAACAAAAAAAGTTAGGCTATGCGCTTAAAGTAGAAAAGCACACATGCTTAACAGTATTTTTTTTGGATTGAGAGCGAGGAGTATATGAGTCAAAGCTTTCGTGGCGCGTATCATACCATTGTCTAGGAAAAAGTGAGCAAATTAACTGCATTTTTTTTTATTTTTTTTTCACTTTTTTTACATTTTAGGGGTGGACAATTTCTAATCGATAATTTACTAGCCTTTTTTTGCTTTTGTTTAGCTCAAATTGGAATCGGAAAGGGGTATTTGATGGAATGCGTTGAATACCCCGTAAGTTTTCAACTAGATATTGTTGAGGAGTTAATATGATTTCCTCTGTTTTGTCTGGTTCTGTTGCAAAAATCAACTTTAGGTTAGGAAGCTCAATACTTTTATCATTCTGGTTGAGCAATATGCCTGAGAACTGGGTATGGTTTGCGTCGATTTTGCGGACTTTTAACTTTTCTATATAGATAAGTTGATAAAGTTCTGCTGATTTGTTGCAGTGTAGTATTTGGCAAACGTAATTAAAAGCATGGCTAACGGTTGGGCTTGCATGCATGAGCTTAGGGTTAAACCAGAGGATTTGAAAAGTAAAAACTAAAATTAAAATAAGGTTGGCAGAGCTCCAGAGCGTATAGTACAACCAACTATGCTTTTTATTGTTGTCTTGTTCTTGTGGGGATGCCTGCTCAGCTAAATTAAGGTTTGGTAGAGCATTAATAGGTTCGTTGTGAAAGTAATTTAAGTTGTTGAGGTAAGTTAAAAGATCAATATTAGAGTTTTCTACTTTTTGGTCAAAGATATCTAATACGTGAGAATGCGTCATATATCTTGTCTGTATTGAACCATTGGCTAGAGTCGTTGAGTTGACCATAACTGGCTGTTCAATATTGATTAGATGGGTTAAGGCATTAAAGCTTGAATTACATTTAGGGCAACAAACCATACCCTGAGCGACAGTCAATTGAGTAAGAGATACTTTATAAACTGTTAAACACTTAGGGCAGCGGGTTTGTTTTTCATTCATGAGTTAAAAATCTCAATTTATTGTTTTACGTTTTCCTGAAATGCGACACCAGTTTTCTTCGCGCTTTTCGACATCTAATATATCAAAAAATTCAGAATAAACACGTGAAACATCAGCAACTTGCTCTTCAATCACACCAGCAAGTGCGAACTCGCCCTCAGATTTGATTAAATTTGCAAATTCAGGCGCAAGCATCATTAAAGGTCCTGCTAAAATGTTTGCAACTAAAACATCGGCTTTTTTAGGTTTGAATTCTTGATCAAACTCTTCAGGAAGACCTACATATAGTCGATCTAATACACCATTAAGCTCTGCATTTTGTTTCGTTGCTAAAACAGCTTGCGGGTCAATATCTGTGGCATATACTTTTTTAGCGCCTAGTAATAAAGCGGCTACACCTAAAATGCCTGAACCACAGCCATAATCAATCACGATTTTATCTTTAACGTCAGTTTTACCCAGCCATTGTAAGCATAGGAAAGTACTTGCGTGATTACCTGTACCAAATGCAAGACCTGGATCTAACTTAATGTTAGTTGCGTCTGCTTCTGGTGGCTCTAGCCATTCAGGCACGATCCAGAACTTTTCTCCAATCTGAATTGGCTCATAGTAATCCATCCATGCGCGTTCCCACACTTGATCTTCAAGTTCTTCATGACGCATAGGAACATCTGGAAGTTGAGCTTTTAAGAAAGCTTCTAAAGTGTCGACATCAATTGGGTCTTGTTCGTCTTGTTGATAGATGCCTGTCACAATAACTTTATTCCATAAAGGTGTTTCACCCGGTAATGGTTCAAGTAAAGCCTGATCTTCAGCATCATCCAGCGTTACGCTTACCGCACCTAGAGACATTAAAAGTGTTTCTGTGAACTCAACTTGTTCTTGATCAACGGTAATGTGTATTTGTAACCACTTCACGAAAAGGACCTAAAAATTTTATTTAAAGGCGTATTGTAACGGACTAGACCATTTTAAAAAAGAAAGCGGCCCATCTTTAATGGACCGTCTTTGAAAATACTGATGAGATATAGCGGAAAATAAATGACTTCTTCTATACCTATGTCAAAACAGATTAAGGAGCAGGGGCCTTAAATTGTAACTTGCCATTTTCGTTTGGTTGGCAAGTACCGTTAAAGGTTACGCCGTTGTGATTGTAAGAGACCCATTCACCTTGCTGTTTTTTTGCACAGACTCGAATTTGTTTTTGCGTTTCGGCTTTGCTCGTGTCAGCAGCATGGGTAAAAGTTACACCTGAAAAACAAATTAGAGATGCAGTTAAGATTTTTAACATGGTCGTTTTCATTTTGTATTCCTTCTCGTTGCGTTAATTTTAAAGTCATAGAAGTGCTGTACATTTTTTATTCTAAGATGAATTAATTTTAAAAACATTCACTTTGTATTGAATTCATGAAACAAAATGTCAAATCATGTGGCGTAGCGTAAATTATGTGAAGACAATTTTGTAATTATGTACATCAATAAGCAGATAATTTTGCTATAATGTTCCGTCTTTTTTTTCTGGTGTTTTTGTACTCATGCACTATCCTAAAGTTTATGATGTTATCGTTATCGGTGGCGGTCACGCAGGTACGGAAGCGGCCCTTGCTGCTGCGCGTATGGGACGACAGACTTTGCTTTTGACCCATAACATTGAGACTTTGGGCCAAATGAGTTGTAACCCAGCAATTGGTGGTATTGGTAAGTCTCACTTAGTCCGTGAAATTGATGCGCTTGGCGGTGCAATGGCTCTAGCTGCCGATAAAGGTGGTATTCAGTTCCGTATTTTAAATTCGCGTAAAGGTGCAGCTGTGCGTGCAACACGTGCTCAAGCTGACCGTGTTCGTTACAAAGCTGCCATTCGTGATACTTTGGAAAATCAAGTAAATCTTGATATTTTCCAGCAAGCAGCAGATGACCTGATTGTTGAAGGCGATACCGTTAAAGGTGTTGTTACCCAAATGGGTATTCGCTTTGATGCTAAAACTGTTGTGTTGACTACAGGTACATTCTTGGGTGGTGTCATCCACGTTGGTTTAGAAAAATCAAGCGGTGGTCGTGCGGGAGATCCTCCTTCTATTGCACTTGCTCAGCGTTTACGTGAATTAAAATTACCAGTAGGACGTTTAAAAACTGGTACTCCGCCACGTATTGATGCACGTTCAGTTGATTTTTCAGTCATGATTCCGCAGCCAGGTGATTTCCCGTCTCCAGTCATGTCATTCATGGGTGATGCTTCTATGCACCCTGAACAAGTAAACTGTTATATCACGCATACAAATGAAAAAACCCACGATATTATTCGTGGTGGTTTAGACCGTTCACCAATGTACACTGGTGTTATTGAAGGTGTAGGTCCGCGTTACTGTCCATCAATCGAAGATAAGATTCACCGTTTCGCTGATAAAGACTCACATCAAGTATTCTTGGAACCAGAAGGTCTAGATACACACGAGCTTTATCCAAACGGTATTTCGACCTCTTTACCGTTTGATGTTCAGTTCGAGCTTGTACGTTCAATTCGTGGTATGGAAAATGCTCATATCTTACGTCCGGGCTATGCAATTGAATATGATTATTTCAATCCGCAAGCTTTGAAATTTACACTTGAAACTAAAGCGATTAATGGCTTGTACTTTGCTGGTCAAATTAATGGTACAACAGGTTATGAAGAAGCTGGTGCCCAAGGTTTACTTGCAGGTTTAAATGCTGCGCGTCGTGCGTGGGAGCAAGAAGAATGGACGCCTAAACGTGACCAAGCTTATATGGGTGTGTTGGTTGATGACCTCATCACGTTAGGTACTAAAGAACCGTACCGTATGTTTACCTCACGTGCTGAATATCGTTTGATGTTGCGTGAAGATAATGCGGATCAGCGCTTAACTTCTATTGGTCGTGAACTTGGTTTGGTTGATGATGTTCGTTGGGCTGCTTATTGCGAGAAAATGGAAGCGGTTGAGCGTGAAACCTCTCGTTTACAACATTTATGGGCAGCACCAAATAACCCTATGGGTAAAAAATTCGTTGAAATGACGGGTGCTGATTTGAGTAAGGAATGTAGTGCGATTGATTTGCTCAAGCGCCCTAATATCACCTTCGGTCAAATTGCTGAACTTACTGGTTCTGAAGTTTCAGAACAAGTGGGGGAGCAAATTGAAATTGCTGTGAAATATGAAGGTTACATTAACCGTCAGCATGAAGATGTTGCTCAATTAAAGCGTCTTGAAGAAACTAAAATTCCTGCCGACTTTGACTATGATGTCGTGTCTGGGTTGTCACGTGAAATCACGCAGAAGTTAAAAACAGTTCTTCCAGAAACTTTAGCTCAAGCAAGCCGTATTCCTGGTGTTACGCCAGCAGCAGTTCAACTCGTAATGATCACAATTCGCAAAAACAATATGATTAAGAAAACAGCTTAATCATTTAAATGTACAAAAAGCCCATTTATTGGGCTTTTTTATTTTCTATTCAAAAAATATATGGAAACTTCCTAAGGAAGAAAAGAGATTTCGCTTCCTTTTTTTATTATTTCACATATTTTAAGCCGCCAGTTATATTGAATTCACGTTCAAACAAGAGGGCTTTAACCATGACAATGAAATCAATTCGCTACAATGGATATGAAATGGCATGCCAATGCTCATGTTCAAAATAGCGCAAAAGAAAGAGCAGATCAGTTTTGGTGGGGGAGAATACATTGATCTGAAACAAGTAAAAAAATAAGAACAATATAAAATTAAGAAAATTATAATTCAAAATCTAAAGAGAACCTTACGGTTCTCTTTTTTATATCTATTTATTCTCAGTTTCAATTTCTCGCACAGCATTATGTACTTGTACTGGCTCAATATGCAGTAATTTCTTACCAAAACTACGTAGCCACCATACTAGTTGAGATGTAAAAGGTACAGTCGCTGAAACTTCTACAATATTTTCTTCAAGCGGAGTAATCGTTTGGTCTTTACTTAACTGACTTTCATAAAAGGTTTTCGCAGTTTGCTCTGTCATGGTTAAGGTGAGCTGAATTGATTCAGTTGGTTGGTTATAGTCCACTCTAAAGCCTAAAGCCCCTGAGTCAATATAATGATCAATATCAAAATTAACTGGATGCAGTGCTCGACTGTCTAATACTTTTGCTGATTTAAAACGGTGCAGAGCAAATGTTTGCACTTCAGTTTTGTCATGTCGTGTGCAAATTAAATAAATGACTGCACCTTTTTGTACCAAAGCCAAAGGATTTAAAACATAAGTTCTGTCTTCACCCTGATTGACTCGTGCCCGATAAACACATTCTATTTGCTTGTCTTGGAGCAAGCCTTCATAAATTGCTTGTTGAGCATTTCGGTCAACTACAGGTGGAATTAACGGTTGGCTTGCCGGAACAATACGTACACGGTTAATCCACTGTCTCACATTATTTTGAGTAGAGAGACTACGTTTGGCCAAATCGAACCATGGTCCCATCTCATCAAGCAGGCTCGGGGGAAGGAGGTGCTTAAGGTGCTCCTCAACCATCATAAAGGTTACCGCTTGAGAACTTGTCATGTGAGGTAAGCTTTGAATAGGTGCATCGGATTGCCACCGCCAGCCTTGAGGTACGGCTTTATTGCTCTCTATCGGAAAACGCTGAGCAATTTGATTTAAGTCACGCTGAATAGTCCTTAAACTAATATCAATACCTTCGCGCTCAAGCATTTCTTGCAATTCTCGAGTTCCGATCCATTTACCGGTCGGTAGGCGAGACAAGATCTGCCATTGGCGATATAAACTATTCGAAGTTTCTTTTTCTATTACAGACATAAGCGTAATACATCTATATCCAATTGCTTTGGTGTCAACACAATAAAAAAACTTTACAGATTTAGCAAGTTTGTCAGATTCAGTTTATAGCCCATTGGGCAAACGATGATAAGATTTAGAAGAAAGTTATAACAATGATGCCGTACAAGTATTACAGATATATAAGTGGCACTGAAATTGCTTATTTAAAAATGAAATATAGATAAATGATAAGACGAGGTGGTTATGTCAGAACAAGAGCATGAATTACATCTAGATAATGATTTTTTTATACAAGAGCAGACAACAACAGCACTCATTAACCCAACCTCTTTTTTAGAACATATTTCTGTGCAAACTAATCTCTTTGAGCAACTTAAATCACAGTTCTTTAATGAGATGCTTGATGATGTAACGTCAAATGGTGCCGCTTCTAAAAAAATTGAACAATGGTTGAGCATCCGTACTTTAGATGAGTTAAAGGAGTTAAATACTCAAGCAAAACAGCATTTTCTTTATCATGGGATTACTTTTAATGTTTATGGTGATAAAGAAGGAACGGAGCGCACTATTCCTTTTGATTTAATTCCAAGAGTAATCGAGAAAAAACAATGGGAAAAAATTGCCTCAGGCTGTGCACAGCGTGTTAAAGCATTAAATTATTTCCTAGATGATATTTATCATGGACAACATATTTTAAAAGAACAAATCATTCCCGAAGAACAAATTATGGGAAATGATGCTTTCCAGCCCCATATGCTTAAACATTCTTTAAAGGGAAAAATTTATTCACAAATTAGTGGGATCGATATTATCCGTGATGGTGAAGGGGAGTTTTTTGTATTAGAAGACAATTTGAGAACACCTTCTGGGGTGTCTTATATGATTGAGAGCCGGAATATTAGCCAGAAATTAATGCCTGAGCTATGTACAGCCAATAATTTACAAGGGATTGAGCATTATCCAAAACTTTTAAAAGAAATATTGCAAGAAAATTCTTCTGCAGATCAACCCTTTATTGTGGTGCTAACACCAGGGCGTTTTAACAGTGCTTATTATGAGCACGCTTTTCTAGCGCGTGAAATGGATGTGCCATTAGTTACAAATCGGGATTTATTTGTAGAAAATGATCAAGTATTTGTCAAAACTATCCGCGGGCGTCAAAAAGTAGACGTAATTTACCGCCGTTTAGATGATGACTTTCTAGATCCTTTAGCATTTCGACCAGACAGCGCTTTAGGTGTGGCAGGGCTTATGTCTGCTTATTTACAAAAAAATGTCGTGATTGCAAATGCACCTGGAACGGGTGTAGCTGATGATAAATCTATCTATCCTTATGTAGATCAAATGATTCAATATTATTTAGATGAAACACCAATTCTAAAAAATGTACCCACTTATCAGTGCCGTAAAGAAGAACACTTAGATTACGTACTCTCTAATCTTGATCAATTAGTTGTTAAGGAAGCACAAGGTTCGGGCGGATACGGCATGTTGATTGGACCTAAAGCAAGCTCATGCGAAATTGATGAATTTAGAAAAAAATTGATTGCGATGCCACATATGTATATTGCGCAGCCTACCTTAGCTTTATCTGTCGCTCCAACTTTAACGACAGGCGGGGTGGCTGAGCGTCATATTGATTTGCGTCCATTTGTATTGAGCTCACCTTATCGTACAGAGATTGTGCCTGGTGGCTTAACACGTGTGGCCATGCAGGCGGGTTCTTTAGTTGTAAATTCGTCTCAAGGTGGCGGTATAAAAGATACATGGGTTGTTGAAACATTACATTCCTGATTGTGGGTTAAAGAGGAACTTTATGGTTTTACTCAATTCGAGTGCGCATCAAATATATTGGTTGGGTCGATATTTGATGCGAGTTAAATTTGCAGCCTCTCATTTACCCTTTACAGAAGATGAGAAAGCAACAAGATTTGCAGCAGCATTTGGTTTGGTCATAGAAAATGCTGAATTACTAAATCACTATATGTTAGACAAGAAGCAAACATTTTCATTACTGAACCAGCTCATTATTGCTAAAGATAATATTCAGGAACTAAGAGGTATTTTGTCATCACATGCTTATGCAGAATTAAATAATGTGATTAATACGCTTCAAGCTCAACCTGATGCATTGAGTAAAGCGGTCGAACAATGCTCGCAAATACTAGAAGCGGAACATGAAGATGTTCGTTTATTTTTGCATTTAGGCCAAAAAATAGAGCAATTTGATATAGAACTGCGTTTTGGAGAAGATTTATCTGTTCTCATATCAGAGCTAGATATAGTGGTGCAACAGCTCGCTAATTTGAATTGGGAAAATACAAATGAAAATTGGCAAGCACTAAAGCAGCAACTTACGTGGGACGCTTACTATACTTTTACACAGCAGTTGGAAAATATGTTTGAGGGCTGATTATGAAATTGATGGTTAATCATCAAACGCATTATAGCTATACTGAAACTGCTCGGAACAGCATTCAGTATATTAAAATGATGCCTAAAACATCGCCTCACCAACATGTTATGAATTGGGCAATTAGCGTGCCGGGTGATAAAACAATAAAGAGAGATATATTTAACAATGTATGGATGACGGCTAGTCAGCGTTATCCATACCAACATCTTACATTTATGGCCCAAGGAATTGTTGAGCTTCAAAATGTAGAACTAGGTTGTGTAGATCTCTCTACACCTACAAATTTGTTTTTGCAGATGACAGGTGCAACTCGATGTGATTCGGAAATGTTGGACTTTGCCAAACATATTGTAGTGGTCAAGGATCGACAGCATATTGCGTTATTAAGCGAATATATCTTGCAAAAAATACTTTATCAGCCTGAAAGTACTTCAGTTCAGACAACTGCGATCGAAGCATTTCATGCTGGTCAAGGTGTATGCCAAGATCATGCTCACATTTTAATTGCGATGTGTCGTGCGCTCCAATTACCTGCACGTTATGTCTCTGGTTATCTATTTGATCAAAACTATCCGCACCTGGCCAGTCACGCTTGGGCGGAGGTATTTTTAGAAAATCAGTGGTATTGTTTTGATGTAAGCAATCAGTTGTTTACACCCAAACATCATATCTACCTTGCAGTAGGACGTGACTATCTCGATGTGGCACCTATTCGTGGCGTAAGAGAGCAAGGTGGAGTTGAGAACATGATGTCTGTGGTTCAAGTGTTGGCATGTTGAATGTAAAGAGAATGAAATGACCTATTGTTGTGCGTTAAGATTGGAACAAGGTTTAGTGTTTATTAGTGACACAAGAACCAATGCAGGAGTTGACCATATTTCTGTGTTCCGAAAACTGCATACTTTCGGCGTTACCGGAGAACGTTTTATTGCCTTGCAAACTGCAGGTAACTTAGCAACAACGCAAGCTGTTATAGGTCATTTGCAAAATGCTCTGACTTTGCAGCAAGAGCCTAATCTATATAGTGTTAATACGATGTTTGAGGCGGCTGAACTAATTGGCAAAACCTTAAAAACTGTTTTAGAGGATATTAGTTCGGACACCCAAGAACAAATGAATTATGCCTGTAGTATTTTGGTAGGTGGGCAGATTAAGGGTGGTGACATGCAACTTTATAATGTCTATCCACAAGGCAATTTCATTTGCGCAACTACAGATACACCTTATTTTCAAATAGGTGAGAGTAAATATGGGAAGCCTATTCTGGATCGAGCTTTATATTATGCAATGCCACTAGACGATGCATTACGTTGTAGCCTGATTTCTTTTGATTCGACTTTGCGTTCAAATGTTTCTGTTGGCTTACCACTCGATGCATTGGTCTACATTAAAGATAGCTTTGTTATTCCCATGGGAAAACGAATTACCGAAGATGATCCTTATTTCTCACAGATTAGTAAACAATGGTCAGATACTCTTCGTCGGGGATTACAGGAAATGCCAAAGCCTACAGATGATTACTGGCGATAAATTTTGAATGTTTACATAAAAAAATCCAAGCATGCTTGGATTTTTTTATATTTTATTATTTAAGTGCTTTTACGAGTGGGGCGATTACTTAAGCGACAGAGTAATTCATATCCTATCGTTCCGTTAGCATCCGCAACATCATCAACTAGGCGATGCGGACCCCAGAGTTCAACTGGAGTGCCTAATTTTACTTTCATGCCTGTCACGTCGATTGCAATCATATCCATACTCACTCGCCCTACAACCGCACAGGGTTGGTTATCAATAGCGACATAGTTTTGTTTAATATAAGCTCGTGGATAACCATCACCGTAACCTATAGAAACAATCGCGATATCCATTGCTTGCGTAGCGCAGAAAGTTGATCCATAACCGACATGTTCATTAGTTTGAATATGATTGAGTGCAATCACTTCTGCTGAAAAAGTCATCACTGGTTTTAAGTCAAGATCATGGACTGTTTGATCTGCAAAAGGCGAGGCGCCGTAAAGCATGATACCCGGACGAACATAATCAAAATGTAACTCTGGCCATTTATAAATAGCAGCAGAGTTACAGCAAGAAGCTAACACTGGATCACAAGCTTGTTTAACCTGTAGAAATTGTTGTTTTTGTTGCTCGTTAAGTGGATGGTCTACATCTGCATTTGCGAAATGCATTGCAAGTACACAAGTAAATCCTTCAGATTTTAAAGTCTTAATAACTTCAATAATTTCTGGATTTTTAAAACCTAACCGGTTCATCCCACTATTAAGTTTAACCCAGACTTTTAAACCTTGATTGATGTACGCTTGTTTGTGTTTAATTAACCATTCAAATTGTTGTGGATGGTGAATGACACATTCAAATTTTTGTTTAATTGCAATTGGCATTTCATCTTCAGAAAATACCCCTTCAATTAAAGTGACAGGTTGTTGAAATCCGAGTTCACGGATTTCCAAACCTTCTTGTAGGCAGGCGACACCAAAGGCATCTGATGCATTTAAGGCTGCTAAACAGTCTTTGATTCCATGTCCATAAGCATTGGCTTTTACCATACTTACAATTTTTGAATTTGTTGCGAGTTGTTTGACACGGTTTAAGTTATATTGAAGTGCATTGCGGTCAATATAAACTGTTGCTTGGCGCACCCTCATTTACTCCTTTGGGCTAGAGATAGAGCTTATTCTTCATCATCATATTGGCTGTAATACTCAGGAGAGAGATTACTAAATCGAGTATATTGACCTTCAAAAGCAAGACGAACTGAACCAATTGGACCGTTACGCTGCTTACCAATAATAATTTCTGCAGTGCCGGCTTCTTTTGACTCTTTGTTATAAACCTCATCACGGTAAATAAACATAATTAAGTCGGCATCCTGCTCGATCGCTCCAGATTCACGTAAGTCGGACATTACAGGGCGTTTATTTGGACGGTTTTCCAGACTTCGGTTAAGCTGGGAAAGTGCGATAACAGGGCATTGCATCTCTTTTGCTAATGCTTTTAAGCTACGTGAAATTTCCGAGATCTCGCCTACACGGTTATCACCCATGCCCGGGACTTTCATGAGCTGCAAGTAATCGACCATGATGCAACCGATTTTACCATCATGCATTTTGGCAACACGACGAGCACGGGCACGAAGTTCAGTTGGAGGTAGGGCTGATGAGTCATCAATATATAAATGCATTTGCTGAAGCTGCAAAATTGTACCAGTCACCTTGGTCCATTCATCTGCATCTAAATTCCCCGAACGTAAATGTCCTTGATGGACTTTACCCATTGCGGAAATAAGACGCATCGCAATCGAGTCTGCTGGCATCTCCATTGAAAAGACCAGAGCAGGTAACTTATTATATTGCAAAACACTCTCAACCAGATTCATGGCAAAAGTAGTTTTACCCATCGATGGACGTGCAGCAACAATAATTAAGTCACCAGGTTGCATACCAGATGTTTTGTTATCAAGTTCTAAGAAGCCTGTCGTTAAACCTGTAATATTGCCATCTAATTTTGAAAGCTCATCAAGCTTACTAATTACGTCTGCGGTAACAGAACTAATAGATTTAGGACCAGCATCTTTTTTATTGTTATTGTGTTGTTCTGCTAATGAGAAAATACTTGTTTCAGCTAAGTCTAAAATTTCACTAACACCGCGGCCTTTCGTGTCATAAGCATTTTGTAAAATTTCAGTACTAACTTTAATCATGCTACGAAGCGTAGAAAATTCTTTAATTTTAGTAGCATAAGTTTCTAAGTTATAGAAACTTGAAGGTGAGTCAGCCATGAGCTGCATTAAATATTCTTCGCCACCGATAGCATCAAGTAAATTTTGTTTTAAGAGCCAGTCACTTACTAAGACAGCATCATAGGGTGAGTTTTCTTGTGCTAATTTCTCGATTGCACGAAAAATATATTTATGGCGAGTCGCGTAAAAATCATTTTCTTTGAGTACATCGTTAACTTGTTCGAAAGATTCAGCAACTGTCATCAGGGCAGCTAGCACAGCTTGTTCAATAGCTAAATTGTGTGGGGGAGTGCGAAACTCTTTAAGTTGGCCTGATTCACTCGTTTTATTTTCTGTTGGAGATGAAAGCGCTAAAGAAGTGGCATTCGCCTGAGACATAATTAGACCTGATGATAAAGAAAGGTGTACACAAGGAGGCTGTAAAGCCGAGAACTATCTTAAAACAAAATTAAATAAACTACCTAATTAAAAAACCAATTAAACTGAAGAACTGATCAGGAATTAATATATCTTATTTTAAAATTTGAAACATAAAAAAAGAGCATGCAAAAGCATGCTCTTTTTTTGATGAGAAATTACTCAGATACGATAGTAACGAGAACTTCTGCAACAACATCATGGTGCAATTGGATTGCGATGTTGAATTCACCAGTGTGACGAAGCGCGCCATTTGGTAAACGAACTTCTGCACGGTCAACTGTAAGACCAGCATTCGTTAATGCGTCAGCGATGTCACGAGTACCGATAGAACCGAAGAGTTTACCTTCGTCACCAGCTTTAGCAGTGATAACGATGTTAACTTCATTCAATTGTTCAGCACGTGCTTGAGCAGCAGCTAAAACTTCAGCTTCTTGCTTCTCAAGTTCAGCACGACGAGCTTCAAAAGCAGCAGTGTTAGCTTCAGTAGCTGCAACTGCTTTACCTTGAGGGATAAGGAAGTTACGGCCGTAACCAGCTTTAACTGATACTTTATCGCCTAATTTACCAAGGTTCTTAATGCGTTGTAATAAGATAACGTCCACAGATCACCTCACTTATGGTTGTCAGTGTACGGAATCAAAGACAAATAGCGAGCTTGTTTGATAGCAAGTGCTAATTGACGTTGATAACGAGCTTTAGTACCAGTGATACGGCTAGGAACAATCTTGCCGTTTTCAGTGATGTACTGTTTTAAAGTGTCGATATCTTTGTAGTCGATGTACGCAACATTCTCAGCTGTAAAGCGGCAGAACTTGCGACGACGGTAAAAACGTGCCATTGATGTTCTCCTTATTCAGCTTCTTGAGCAACTTGCTGTGCTTCTTCGCGTTGAGCTTTACGCGCACGCTTTTCTTCAGCACTCTTAGCAAGCAATGACTCTTCAGTGATTGCGTGTTCACGACGGATGATAAGGTTACGAATGATCGCGTCGTTATAACGGAATAATTCTTCTAACTCATCAAGCGTAGTTTGACCACATTCAACATTCATAAGAATGTAGTGCGCTTTGTGAATTTTGTTAATTGGGTAAGCCAATTGACGACGGCCCCAATCTTCTAAACGGTGAATTTGACCTTCAGCTTCTTTGATCTGAGAGATATAGCGTTCAACCATACCTACAACTTGATCGCTTTGGTCTGGGTGTACCAAAAGTACGATTTCGTAATGACGCATTGTCAGCTCCTTACGGTTTAAACAGCCCCTAATAAAAAAATTAGAAGCAAGGAGTCATAACTTAATAAGTTATGTCGCAAAAATTGCGAAGGCTGAATTATAGGTAAAAGTTCGACTAAAAACAAATCTTTTGATCAGAAAAGTAAAACTTCTTTACTATAAAGAGGAAATCCTCTCTTGTTTAAAAGAGAGGAAGATTTGGAGCAGGGGATTGATAGGTAAAGCTAAAGCTCAAACTTAACAGGGTAATTAATATGACCGAGTACAGGAAAAAACGTTTAGCCCACAATTGATCATTTACGGCTTTAAATCCAATAACTGATAAATATAACCAATATGCAGTCAAAGCATTAAAGGTAATTAAAAAGAATACATTGGTATAGCCAAAACAATATAACCCATTTAAAACAGCTGCAAATAATAGGATATAGATTACACATTCAATTTTCGTACGATAAATAGAACGTGCTACAGGCAAAATTGGAATTCCCGCATTTTTGTAATCATCAAAACGATAAATTGCAATTGCCCAAGAGTGAGGCATTTGCCATAAAGCGTATGCTAAAAACAAAAGCAAGGCTGCCACATCAAATTGATGAGTTACTGCTGTATAACCAATAACAGGAGGGCTCGCTCCGGAGATACTACCAATGACGGTTTGATGGATTGAAGTACGTTTGGTCCACAAGCTATAAAAACCGACATAGACAATAAAACCAATCATTGCAAACAAAAATGCATAACCATTTACACCGAACCACAAAATGCTAAAACCAATTACTCCAAGCACTAATGCATATATCAGCGCAACAGTAGGAGAGATTGTTTTTTTAACAAGTGCACGGTTTTGAGTGCGCTGCATCTTTGTATCAATATCTTGATCTATAACATTATTAACTACACAACCAGAAGCCACAACTAAAGTTGTTCCAAGTAGGGTGAGAAGTAATAATAAGATGTCTATAGAGCCTTGGGCGGCTAAGAAAAAGCCGCCCAAGGTGGTAATGAAATTACCGAAGAGAATTCCTGGTTTAGTCAGGAATAGATATTTTCTCAACATGACAATCAGTTTAGATCATCATATTGTAGTGAAGGTAATTCATAATCCACACAGAACCGATTAAAAGTACGGCGATACATAGGATTGTGTAGATGAATGCAATCATATTCCAACGTTGTTCAGATGATGTATTCATGTGTAGGAAGTACACAAGTTGTACAAGAACCTGAGCAACCGCAGTGATTGCAATCACTGTAACTAAAAGACCACGACTGAAACCACCCGCCATCACCATCCCGAAAGGGATGATGGTGAGGATAACAGAAAGGATAAATCCAACAGTGTATTGCTTAAAGTTACCGTGTGACGCACCAGCAGCATTATGCTCATGACTACTCATTAGAGAACTCCCAGTAAGTAAACGACGCTGAATACACAGATCCAAACGATGTCAAGGAAGTGCCAGAACAAGCTTAAGCAAGCAAGACGACGTGTATTCGGTAAAGTCAAACCTTTAGTTTTAATTTGATACATTAATACAAGCATCCACACTAAACCAGAAGTTACGTGGATACCGTGTGTACCAACCAAAGTAAAGAACGATGATAAGAATGCACTGTGAGTTGGACCGTGGCCTTCATGTACAAGGTGATGGAATTCATAGACTTCCATTCCAATGAACGATGCACCAAAAAGGAATGTAATAAATAACCAAGTGATAACTTGATTTACATTCTTTTTATAAGATGCAAGTACAGCAAAACCAAAGGTTACCGATGAAATCAATAAGGCAAATGTTTCAGTTAACACGAAGCCTAATGAGTCATGGAATAGGTCATATGCGCTTGGAGTGCCTGCTGGAACATGACTGCTTAATACAGCGAACGCAATGAAGAGTGATCCGAAAAGAATCAAGTCACTCATCAAGTATGTCCAGAAACCAAAAACCGTTAAGTCGGTATCATCATGTTCATGATGACCGTCATGGCCGTGGTTGTCGTGATGAAGTACTTCAGCCATTTCCTTAGTCCTTCTTCAAGTGTTTTTCAAGTAAAGCATAGCGTTCGTTTTCAATACGCTCAACTTCAGCAGCAGGAACGTAGTAGTCAACATTCTTAGTGAATGAGCTTACGATCAAGCTAACAACAGCTGCAACGAATGAAACAACAACGAGCCACCAAATATGCCAGATGAGTGCAAAGCCAAGAAGAGTAATGAACATTGCAATGACAAAACCAGCAGCACGATCAGTCGGCATGTGGATGTCTTCATATTTAGTGTTACGTGCGTATGCTACACCATTTTCTTTGTCAGTCCAGAAACGGTCGATACCGCTTGCATCTGGTTCATGCGCAAAGTTATAGAACGGAGCAGGGGAAGAGGTCGCCCATTCAAGCGTACGAGCATCCCATGGATCGCCAGTAAGGTCCATGTTGTCTTTACGTTGTAAGAAACCAACGATGATTTGCATTAAGAAACATGCAATACCAATCGCAACAAGAACAGCACCAAATAATGCAATCGCAAGGTACGGATCCCATTCAGGGTTGTCATATGTATTCAAACGACGAGTCATACCCATGAAACCAAGGATATAAAGTGGCATGAATGCAAAATAGAAACCGAAGAACCAGAACCAGAACGCAGCTTTACCCCATGCTTCGTTGAGCTTCCAACCAAACATTTTTGGCCAGTAGTAAATGATGCCGGCAAACATACCAAACACCACACCACCAATAATTACGTTATGGAAGTGAGCGATCAAGAATAATGAGTTGTGTACCAAGAAGTCCGCAGGTGGAACAGCCATAAGTACACCAGTTAAACCACCGATACCGAATGTTACAAGGAAGCCAAGCGTCCATAACATTGGAGTAGTAAAGGTGATGCGACCTTTATACATAGTGAATAACCAAGAGAAGATTTTCACACCAGTAGGAATCGCAATAACCATGGTCATGATACCGAAGAACGCGTTAACGTTCGCACCAGCACCCATGGTGAAGAAGTGGTGAAGCCATACAACGAACGCAAGAACAGTAATCGCGATAGTTGCATACACCATAGACTTGTAACCGAACAACGCTTTACGAGAGAAGGTTGCAACGATTTCTGAGTATAGACCAAATGCTGGTAATACCAAGATATATACTTCAGGGTGACCCCATGTCCAGATCAAGTTCACATAAAGCATTGGGCTACCGCCAAGCTCATTTGTGAAGAAATGGAAGCCGAAGTAACGGTCAAGAGTAAGCATTGCAAGAGTACCTGTTAATACAGGGAATGATGCAATGATTAATACAGCCGTACAAAGTGAAGTCCATGTGAAAATAGGCATGTCCATTAATTTCATGCCAGGCGCACGCATTTTGATGATGGTAACGAAGAAGTTAACACCAGATAAAAGCGTACCTAGACCAGAAACCTGAAGTGCCCAGATATAGTAATCGACACCTACACCAGGAGAATATTGAATGCCAGATAGAGGAGGGTAAGCCATCCAACCAGTCGCAGCAAATTCACCTAATACAAGTGAAAGCATCATTAAACCAGCAGCACCAGCGAATAACCAGAAGCTTAAAGAGTTCAATAATGGGAAAGCAACGTCGCGAGCACCAATCTGTAAAGGTACAGAGATGTTCATCATACCTACAACGAGACCCATTGCTACGAAGAAGATCATGATTACACCGTGTGCGGTGAAGATCTGGTCATAGTGGTCAGGATGTAGATAACCTTCGCCGCCGCCTTTAGCGAGGAAAAGTTGTAAACGCATCATGATCGCATCGGCGAAACCACGCAGAAGCATGACAACAGATACGATGATATACATGATACCAATCTTTTTATGGTCTACCGTAATAAACCACTCATTCCACAAATATCCCCATTTTTTGAAATAGGTGATACCGCCAAGCACTGCAATTGCACCAATTGCCATAAGGACCATGGTGACAAGTACGATTGGCTCTGTCGGGATAGAGTCCCAACCCAGTTTACCAAAAATCATATCCATGTCTTATTCCCCTTGAGCAGCGTGTTCAGCTGCAGCATGAGTGTCAGCTGTTGCGTGTTCAGCAGAGTGGTCAACACCATGATAGTTACTCATATAGTGGTTGATAATTGTTTCAAACAATTTAGGCTCAACAGTAGAGTAATAAGTCACAGGGTGTGGCTTAGTCGGGAACGGTTTCATAGCTTCAGCTTCAGCAACTGCTTTTTCATCACCAGCAGCTTTAGCACGATTTACTAAATGCTCGATCTGATGCTTAGAACGGTTACCATCACGTAAGGTTGCCAATTCAGCTTGGTCAAGCGTAGTTTTTTGAACTGCTTCTGGGTTAATGGTTGAACCATTACCTGCTTTAACCGCTGCTACCCATTCGTTGAATTGTTGCTCTGTAACACTATGCGCCTTGAAACGCATTTGAGAGAAACCGTAACCTGAGTAGTTAGAAGAGAAACCACGATATACACCAGTTTCATTTGCTAACAAATGAAGGTGAGTTTGCATACCTGCCATTGCATAAATCTGGCCGCCTAACTGTGGAATGAAGAATGAGTTCATTGTAAAGTTAGAAGTGATTTTAAAGCTTAACGGAGTTTTTTCAGGGAAACGTACTTCGTTAACTGTTGCAATGTTTTGTTCAGGATAAATAAAGATCCACTTAAACTGTTCAGCAATAACTTGAATAGTTAAAGGTGCTTTATCTGATTCTAAAGGACGGTATGGGTCATACTTGTGGGAACCCCACCAAGTTAACCAAGCTAAAATACCAATAATAATGACAGGGATACCCCATACTACAACTTCAATTGCAGTTGAGTGTGCCCATGTAGGTTTATAGTCTGCATCTTTATTTGACGCGCGATATTTCCAACCAAACCATAATGCCATGATGATTGAAGGAATCACCACAAGTAACATTAAATAGATCGCAGTCATCATAAGGTCACTTTGACCTTGACCAACTGGACCTTTAGAGTTTAGAAGTACCATATCACCACCACACCCAGTCAAAAGTGCGGCAAGCGTTGATAAAGACAATACAGCTAAAATCGTTTGTCTCATTTTACAACCTCGGTGAAGAGTCCCATTCCCTAATTAAATATGGGATAGCGATTAAAGTGTCGCATGATTGAGAACGCTAATCCTTAAATTTAGACTTCTCAATTATATGACACCGCTACGTTGTAGGGCATTATGCCTCATATCGACAAACTAAGCTATACATAAAGTAGGCTGAAATAATTGTTTTAAAACCCGATTTTTTTTGTAGGGTATCTAATTTCAATAGAGCTTTTATTTAAATATCAACTCACTATAGAAAAAAGGAGGCAGGGTGCCTCCTCTTTTTTTAGACATTAAATGAATGAGTCATTCACTATCATTTGATCACTTTTGTTCTTGCAATTTTGTCATGTAAAGCTTGTCGCTTTTGTCCTAATGCAAAAGCATAGTCAATAATTGTACTGATCGGCATAAACAGTAAGTTTAATATGATAAAAACAATACTTCTTAATAAGAAGATGCGAGTTAAATTAACCTTGCTATTGTCCTCAGCATCTACAATTTTAATTCCAACGATTTTCTTGCCTATACTCTGACCAAACTTTGTCAAAAGAACGGCTTGAATTGCAAGCATAATTACGACGTAAAGAAGCATTGAATGCCAAGCTTCTATTGGAATTAAAGTAAAAAGTTGTTGTTGCAATTCTGCAGCTTTAGTCGATGCGACTTCGGCAGATTGCATCTGTTTTTGCAGCTCGAATAATTGCTTATATTGAGCTTCATTAAAGAAAAAAGAAGGAATTGCAGCGATTGGTAACCAAAGCAATAAATCAATAATTTTTGCTAAAGCCCGAGCCGGAATAGACGCAAGTTCATGAACTTTAGGTTCTACACGAATTTGACGAATAGTTTCATTAGTTGATGTATTCGTGTTTATTGTAGGTACAGAATAACCGATAGGTTGATATACAAGTTTACCTTGGGTTAATTCTCCTAAAGCTTTCCATTCTGTCATGCCTTCATGCCAAGCTAAATCAGTTAACAAAATTTGTTGGCTAGCCAACATTTGATTTACTTGTTCTAAAGTATAAGGCCCAGCTTGTTGATTATTACGTGCCAAGTAAATTTGCATAAATAAAAATTCTCTATTCTAAAGATGAAAAAAGACCCACGGATGGGCCTTTTTTTATAACATATTAGATTTGCTTGATTTTTTCTTCAGCAAGGAAGAACCATGTATCTAAAACTGAGTCTGGGTTAAGAGAGACAGATTCAATACCTTGTTCCATTAACCATTTTGCAAGATCTGGATGGTCTGAAGGACCTTGACCACAGATACCTACATATTTACCTGCTTTACGGCAGGCATGGATTGCCATTGAAAGAAGAGCTTTAACAGCTGCATCACGTTCATCAAACAAGTGTGAAACAATACCTGAGTCACGGTCAAGACCTAACGTTAATTGTGTTAAGTCATTAGAACCAATAGAGAAACCATCGAAGTGCTCTAAGAATTGTTCAGCTAACAGAGCGTTAGTTGGTAATTCGCACATCATGATTACTTTTAAACCGTTCTCACCACGTTTCAAACCATTTTGTGCAAGTAATTCAATAACACGTTTCGCTTCGGATACTGTGCGTACAAAAGGAATCATGATTTGAATATTGGTTAGACCCATTTCATCACGAACTTTCTTAAGTGCGCGACATTCTAATTCGAAACAATCACGGAAGTTATCAGATACATAACGGCTTGCACCACGGAAACCCAGCATCGGGTTTTCTTCTTCAGGCTCGTATAACTTACCACCAATTAAGTTTGCGTATTCGTTTGACTTGAAGTCAGACATACGAACGATAACTGGCTTGTCACCAAATGCAGCAGCAAGAGTCGCAATACCTTCAACCAATTTTTCAACATAGAAATCTACAGGTGATGCATAACCCGCTGTACGAGTTAAAACCGCAGCACGAGTTTCACGAGGTAGGCTATCAATATTGAGTAGGGCTTTAGGGTGTACACCGATCATACGGTTAATGATGAACTCAAGACGAGCAAGGCCAATACCTTCGTTTGGAATTTGAGCAAAGTCAAATGCACGGTCAGGGTTACCTACGTTCATCATAATTTTGAACGAAAGCTTAGGCATAGATTCGATTGAGTTGCGTTGAACTTCAAAATCTAAAGCACCTTCGTAAATGAAACCTGTATCACCTTCAGCACAAGAAACAGTTACTTCCTGGCCATCAGTTAATACTTCTGTTGCGTTACCACAACCTACAATCGCTGGTACACCAAGTTCACGTGCAATAATTGCTGCGTGACATGTACGACCACCACGGTTAGTGATAATTGCAGCAGCACGTTTCATTACCGGTTCCCAGTCAGGATCGGTCATATCAGATACAAGAACGTCGCCTTCTTGAACTTTGTCCATTTCTTTAATTGAGTTAACAATACGGACTTTACCAGAACCAATACGTTGACCAATTGAACGACCTTCACAAAGAACAGTACCTCTTTGTTTGAGAAGGTAGCGTTCCATAGTGCCTACATTTTGGCGGCTTTTTACAGTTTCAGGACGGGCTTGAACAATATAAATTTGACCGTCATCACCGTCTTTTGCCCATTCAATATCCATTGGAGCACCGTAATGCTGCTCAATGATAAGCGCTTGTTTAGCTAACTCTTGTAACTCATGGTCATTTAAAGCGAATTGTTGACGATCTTGTTTTTCAACATCAACAACAACAACAGATTTACCCGCAGAACCTTCTTCACCATAAATCATTTTTTGGTGTTTAGAGCCAAGGTTGCGACGTAAAACAGAATGTCTTCCTGCATTTAATAATGGTTTAGATAAGTAAAACTCATCTGGGTTAACGGCACCTTGTACAACCATTTCACCTAAACCGTAAGAGGCAGTGATAAATACAACATCACGGAAACCAGATTCTGTATCAAGTGTAAACATTACACCCGCAGCGCCAGTTTCAGAACGAACCATACGCTGAACACCCGCTGAAAGTGCAACGATGTCATGATCAAAACCTTGATGCACACGGTAAGAAATTGCACGGTCATTATATAAAGAAGCAAATACTTCTTTAATCGCAATAAGTACGTTATCAATACCGCGAATATTCAAGAAAGTTTCTTGTTGACCCGCGAAAGAAGCATCTGGTAAATCTTCAGCAGTTGCAGATGAACGAACGGCAACCGCGATATCAGGGTTGCCGTTAGAAAGTGCTGTAAAAGCGGCGCGAATTTCTTGTTCTAAGGTTGCAGTGAGTGGAGTCTCTACAATCCATTGACGAATTTTAGCGCCTGTTTCTGCAAGAGCATTTACGTCATCGACGTTGAGTTGAGCAAGTTCTGCTTGAATTCGAGCGTTAAGACCACTTTGGTCTAAGAACTCACGATAGGCAGCAGCAGTAGTTGCAAAGCCACCAGGTACCGATACACCAGCATTTGATAAATGGCTGATCATTTCACCCAAAGATGAGTTTTTCCCACCTACGAGTTCGACATCGTGTTTCCCTAATTTTTCTAGACCGATTACGCGCGCTTCCAAAGTTTTCACTCCACTTTTGCAGTATTAATGTCTATCTTGGCATGAAATTATAAAAATAAAGTGCTTAGTTGAGAATTATACTAAGCGACAGTCATGTAAGATCAGTTTACTATAAAGATTATATAGCACTAAGACAAATGTTTAAGGAGAATTTTAATGTCAGAAAGTAAACAATTTAAGCGGAGTGTTTTTTTTATTTCTGATGGAACTGCAATTACTGCCGAGACTCTTGGACATTCGTTATTAGCACAATTTCCCAATGTAGATTTTGATATTCACATCATGCCGTATATTACAACTGAAGAGGCGGCAATGGATGTGGTGGTTGAGATTAATCGATGCCAAACCAAAGACGGTTGCCTACCTTTAGTATTTGATACTTTAGTCGATCCGCATGTACGAGAGATTATTAATACGGCTAAAGCGGTTAATCTGGATGTGTTTGAAGGTTTAATTAGTAAACTTGAACAAGAGCTTGGAACACCACCAACAACATTGGTCGGGCAGACTCATGCGGTAACCGATTCTGAATATTATAAAGCCCGTATCGATGCTGTTCATTTTGCGCTTGATAATGATGATGGGGCACGTACTCGTCATTATGATAAAGCGGATTTAATCTTAATTGGAGTTTCCCGTTCGGGTAAAACACCGACTTCTATTTACTTATCTCTTCAATTCGGTATTCGCGTTGCAAACTACCCATTAACTGAAGAAGATTTAGATGATAACCGTTTACCAGCAGTATTAAGAGCTCATCGTAGCAAGTTATTTGGTTTGATGATTGATGCTGAGCGTTTGGTCGCAATTCGTAGTGAACGTAAAGCGAATAGCCGTTATGCAAGTTTTAGCCAATGCCAAATGGAGCTAAGAGCAATTGAAGGGATTTATATTTCAGAAGGCATTAAATATTTAAACGTGACCGAAATGTCGATTGAAGAGATTTCAACTCGTATTTTACAAATGACGGGATTAAAACGTCGTATTGGTTAATTTAATCAATTGTTTATTTTAACCATTCAATTTTTGTATATTAATTTATAGATAAGTTGAATGGTTTTTTTAATATATATCACAGAGAAAAATTAAAGTTTTATATATAAAACTAAATATTATTAAATAGTTCTTATTGGTTATAAGCCCGTAGTTATTTTGAAACTCGTTTGTAAATTTAAATAACACTATTGAAAAGAAGTGTATGTTTTTTATTGCACATAAAAATAGTAATTCTTTATTTTTTATAAATATTTTAGAAAAGCATTCATGAAAAATCCATAATTTATAAAATGTTAAATAAATCACACTTTTTTGATGTTATGTGATTAGTTTTTGATTTTAATTATAATTTCCCACCTCGATATGGGACTATCCGATTATCAAAATGCTAAAAAAATGTGTTTTTTCATTGGTATATATCTTGCCTCTTAATTTATATGCTGCTCAAGTAGATGAATTGCGAGAGCAAGCTATTCACACTTATAAAGCTGGACAAACTCAACAAGCAATATTGCAACTAGATCAATTGCTAAATAAATACCCGCATGACCAAAAATTACTAGCTGATTATTTAGTCGTCATGTCAAGTGAAAAAAGAGATTTATTAACCTTTTCTCAGCATTTAGAAAATGTTAATTATGTGAATTTTCCAGAATATGGGCAGCTACCATTAATACGTAATTTTCGTGATTTTAAACACTTTAAAGATGCAATTGAGTGGTCGAATAAATTTAATATTCAAAAGACATCTGATGGGCAGATTTTATTAGCAGTTCTATATGCTGAGGCTAAAGACCCTGTAAATGCTAAGGTACATTTATCAGGTATTAAGAGTAAAAATCTTACAGCTGATCAATTTGTTCAAATTGCTTATGCATATCGACTTATTAATTCACCTGTAGATGCTTTATCTGCAATCGAGCAAGCTTATCAACAACAACCAAAATCTTTTGCGGTTTTGCAAGAATATAGTTACGACTTGGCGGCTGTAGGCGCTTATAAAAAAGCTCAGCAGTTGCTGCTTTCCAGCGATAAAAATACGCAAACAGAATCGTTACAACACTGGTTAAAAGTCAGCGAGTTTTCTCAACGTGTAAATAACGCAATTACTCGCTATAAATATTTGAATCGTGAAGGCATGTCGGACAGTGAAGGCTTTGCCGAGCTTGATGCTGTGTTGAAACAAGGTGAGCAAATACAGCCTTTGATTCAACCGTCAGACCCTAATTATTTAAGATTTCATTATGACTATTTATATGCGTTGGACTTCCGTGGGCGTAGCCGTACGGTATTAGATGAATTTACTAAATTAAATGTACCGTTAGAAAAGCTACCGGCTTATGTACGTCATGCGATTGCTGATAGTTATTTAGCTGAAAGACAACCGAAGCAGGCTGAACTCGCTTTTAAAACCTTACTTACCGAAAAAAACTACTCAGATATGACGGTATATACGGGGCTTTATTATTCTTATATTGAACAAGAAAAATATAAACAAGCTGAACAACTTTTGAATGAAGTTGATCGATTGATTCCTACATATAAATATAGTCAAGCCAAAGGGGTGGATAAATCAAGCCATCCTGATCGTGATGATTATATCGCTTTACAAGGCATGCATTTAGCTTATGCAAATCATTTGGATCAATCAGAAAAGCATTTTCAAAAACAAGTAGATCTTGCACCTGCTAATGAAGGTTTAATTAACAACCTTGCTCGTGTTGAGCGCTGGAGAGATAAACCGTTACAAGCAAAGCAAACAATTGCTCGTTTAAATGGTTTAACACCCGTTGCTAAAGATACGCGTATTAATCAAATGCAAAATGCTCAGGCTTTAGGAGATATTCCTGAATGGCGCAAAAGTACAGAAAGTCTTTTGCAATATTATCCTGAAGATAGCGGTGTAGTTAAAAGTCGAAAAGAGTTGGATGATCGTGACAGAGCAACCATCTCGCACTCTACAACTTGGGGCCAGAGTAAAGCAGAAAATAGCGATTCTGTGAGTGGGCAAAATGGTTTAAAAGATCGAGAAATGGAAACTCGTGTTAATAGCCCTTGGATTAAAGATAATTATCGTCTATTTGCTTGGCATCAAGATCGTTACAGTGAATACCATTTTGGTGATGTGCATGACCAACGTTATGGGGTTGGTGCTGAGTGGCAAGCAAACCGTAAGGCATTGTCGGCAATTTTGTCGCAAAGTACAGATGGTGGCCAAGCAGGTGTTCGTCTTGATTGGTCGCAATGGTTAAACGACCACTGGCAATATCAATTGCAATATGACAGTCAGGCTAATATTCCATTACAAGCAATTGATGCTGGTGAGGATGGACAAGCTTACCGTGCTGCTTTGACATGGCAAAAAGATGAGTCACGCCAAATTGGAGCGAGCTATGGCTTAACCGATATAAGTGACGGTAATAAACAACAAGAATTTTCTACTTTTTGGCGTGAGCGATTATTTGATGCGCCTCACCATATTACTTACGGAACCGTTCGTGGATTTTATGGCAGCAATAGCCAAGATCAGACTGCTTACTTTAGCCCAAGCAATCATTACAGTGCCGAGTTGAATTTAAGCCATGACTGGGTCACTTGGCGAGAGTACGAACGCTCATTTAAACAACATTTTGAAGCTGGAGTAGGGCTATATAAACAAGCAGATTACTCAGCTCGACCAACATACTCTTTGCAATATCAACATCAATGGCAGCTCTCACGGACTTGGCAACTTAATTATGGAATTGGTTGGCAATACCATCCATATGATGGTCATGATGAACAACATACCTACGGTATTTTCGGATTTGAAGGGCATTTTTAATGAATAACATGATGTCAAAAATGTTGAGCTGTGTGTTTGCCTCAACATTATTACCCGTACAATTTTCTCATGCCCGCATTGAAACTGAACTACCAAAAAATCATACGGTTTCGTTAACTTTTCATGATGTACGAGATGACGTACTAAAGGAAGGGGACCGTGATGTTTATGCGATTCAGACCAATAATCTGGCACAGTTTCTCGATTGGCTTAGCCAGTCGGACTGGAAACCGATTCGTTTAAAAGACATTGAAGAGGCGCGCAAGCAAGGTAAAGAATTACCTCATAACTCTATTCTACTGACCTTTGATGATGGTGCTTTAAGTAGCTATAGCCGAGTATTTCCTTTGCTGAAGCAATATAAAATTCCAGCAGTTTTTGCGCTTCCAACCAGTTGGTTAAATGGTAATACAAAAGCGGGTTATGAAGCCTATGGCCAAGGTAACTTGGTGAACTGGGCTCAAGTTCGTGAAATGCAAGCATCTGGGTTAGCCGAGTTTGCAAGCCATAGTGATGATTTACATCATGGTGTATTAGCCAATCCTCAAGGTAATGAGCAACCTGCTGCAACTTCTTATGCCTATTTAAAATCGCAATCACGTTATGAAACCGATGTGGAATATCAACAACGCATTTTGCAGGACTTAAAAAAATCTTATGCAGTTTTAAAAAAAGAAGTAGGGGTTAATCCTAAAGCAATTATTTGGCCTTATGGCGCCGTGAATGAACAGTTAGAAAAGCTAGCACAACAGGCGGGTTTCCAGTTTTCATTCAGTTTGGGACGTGATGGTATGAATCGCGTGAGTGACTCAACTTTTAAGCGTAGCTTAGTCATTGATAACCCTACAGCCGAACAACTGACAGAAGGCATGTTAAATATTCTGAGCTTTGAAGAGTCAGATTTATTTAAGCAATCGCGTCATTTTGTGAGTATGGATTTAAAGCATTTGACAGCACAACAAAATGCTCAAACTGATGAAAAACTTGGGCAGTTGTTATCAAAATTGTATAGCTTAAAAAACAATGCTTTAATCTTAAAGCCTTTAGAAGACAAAGATGGAGATGGGCAATATGATGTTGCTTATTTCCCTACAAATAAAATGTCTGTTCAACAAGATATTTTAAATCGTAGTTTATGGCAGGCTCAAACTCGTGCAGGCCAATCGGTAATATTAGAATTGCCTGCTTATCCGCAAAAAGATAAACCATTTTTAGCTGTAGATTTGGCTAAAGATATTGCACGTTTCAATAGTAATTTAAGCGGTGTTCAGCTTAATGCAGGATCATCTTTAAATTGCGCAATGCAAAAAATAACCGTGCAAGAAAGCAGTTGCATTGAACAATCAAAACAGCTTAAACAACTGAGTGAACTGACTAAGGAAGCGGTCAAACCTTATTTAAATATGAGTAATCAGGCACAGTTTAGTTTATTGCTTACACCTGATTTAGATCATGTGGAAAATCTACCTGAGCTTATAAAAACACTTTTAATGCAACATGACTTAGTCAATTTGAAGTTTGATGTGATTGGTAAGAAAAAACAATTTAATCAGTTGTTAACGCTATTAAATACACTTGATGAAAATGATAAGCAAAGAATAATGCTGACTTTAGTATTACCAGAAAATTCGCAAAAAAATGCTTGGGAAGAGGTTCAGCAAGGACTATTTTCTATTCAACGAGTAGGAATCCAGAAATTCGGTATTGATGGCTATGACTTTGAAAAATCAAAAGATGTTCATCAGTACTTATATAATCCGCTTAGTCTGAATGCTAGCCCTGTGATGTATCAGCCTTTTGCTGGATTGGTAGAGGGGAAAAAGTAATGAGGGTATTACTCGATATTCTGTTTGCTTTTGCCTTTTTATATCCCTTACTGATGGCTTGGACATGGATGGTAGGGGGACTTTGGTTTTTCTTTAAAAGAGAATACCGCGAACAAGCGCTTCCTGAACCTACAGGTGAAGGATGCAGTATCATCATTCCGTGTTTTAACGAAGAAGCGCAAGTACGCCAAACAATTCGTTATGCGCTACAAACCAAATATCCTAATTTTGAAGTCATTGCTGTTAATGACGGAAGTAGTGATAGGACCGCCGAAATTCTAGATGAATTGTCAGCGCAAGATTCACGACTTCGGGTTGTACACTTAGCAGAAAATCAGGGTAAGGCTGTAGCTTTAAGATCGGGAGTACTGGTTAGTAAATACGAATATCTTGTTTGTATCGATGGAGATGCGTTGTTGCATCCGCATGCGGTACTTTGGTTAATGCAACCATTTATTAACTTCCCGCGAATTGGTGCTGTAACTGGTAATCCACGAATTTTAAACCGATCTAGTATTTTAGGAAAATTACAAGTTGGTGAGTTTTCTTCGATTATTGGTTTGATTAAACGTGCACAACGTACATATGGTCGTATTTTTACCGTATCTGGTGTGATTGCAGCATTTCGTAAAACTGCACTCGTTCGAGTCGGGTTTTGGTCAGACGATAAAATTACCGAAGATATTGATATTTCATGGAAGTTACAGCTAGACCATTGGGATATTCAGTATATTCCACAAGCGCTTTGTTATATCTATATGCCTGAGACATTTAAAGGTCTATGGAAACAGCGTCTTCGCTGGGCGCAAGGTGGGGTAGAGGTTCTTATAGAATATATTCCACAAATGTTCAAACTGCGTGTTCGAAGAATGTGGCCGGTCATGATTGAGGCGCTAGTCAGTATTATCTGGTCTTATGTGATGATCATGATCTTCACGCTATTTTTTGTTGGATTATTTGTTGAACTGCCTCAGCAATGGCAGATCAAAACGCTTATGCCACAATGGTACGGTGTAATATTAGGCGGAACATGTTTGATCCAGTTTCTAGTGAGTTTGTGGATTGATCATCGTTATGACCGAGGGCGTTTTTTTAGAAATTACTTTTGGGTAATTTGGTACCCGTTGTTTTTCTGGTTACTGACTTTGTTCACAAGTGTCGTTGCGGTACCAAAAACTTTATTTAACACAAAAAAACGTGCCCGTTGGGTAAGTCCAGACCGAGGCTTCCGTGGAGATAACCCATGAAACTTGAGGAAAATAAGGATATAGAGACTTTAGATATCCCTGAATATATTGATCAGCCGGAATATGTCAAAAATAAAACAGCAAACTATACATTACAAACCATTGGCTGGATTTGTTTAATGTGGCTGCTTTTCCCACTGGTTTCACTGTTTTTATGGGTTTTTGAAGGTCACTTAATTTATGATTACGTCTGGATAGACCACTTATCAGAAGTTAAGACCTTATTACATTTAGCATTAATGATCGGAATTAGCGCGCTTATTTTAATTTTATGGGCAAGTTATAACTGGATTAGGTTTAGTGGTGAGGACCGACGTGCTAAGGCACCTAATAGTTCTGTAGAATTATTAGCGGCCCAATTTTCAGTTACTTCCGACATGCTAAATGATTTGCAAGAAAAACAGCGCATCATTTTGCATTACGATGATCATGGTAATTTGCAAAAATATGAGTAAATAAAAAAGCATGGCCTAAAACCATGCTTTTTTTTACTTTTATGGTATTGCTCTGATAATAATATCAACGGGTTGTTCTATACCATCCATGCTGTGAATAGATCTATTGGTAATTTTAACAATTGGCCATGTTTGCAATTTACAGTTGGGTTTCTGAAGTGCTGCATAATAACTGTCGGATTTAAAAAATACTTTTTTGGTGGTTGCAGTATTGGGAGTCAAAAGACGCTTAAGCCATGGTTCGTTTACTTGGGTTTCTAGAAAACGTAATGCCAGAATGCTTTTAACACGATTGTTAAATAACCTGCGGTTTTTGATAATAAGTGGGTGAGTAATTAACTTATGTGTACCCATCTGACTATGGGGCAAAATAAAATGAGGGGTGATTTGGAAGACAGTCACAAATTTTGCTTGCTGGCAGATTTTTTCAAGATGAGTCACGCTATCTTGATTTGTACCAATAATCGCGACAGATGAATGTGAAAAGTCAAACTCTTTAATTGATGTTGAGGAAATCACTTGACCAGTAAAATCTTCGAAATCTTGAGAGATATTCTGAAAAATCACTGATTTTGAAGTGTTATTTTTAATATTAATACTCATTTTCCAAAAGTCCTTTTGGTTTTTTAAATCATGATGTTTTTATCGTTTTAATATAAATAACCAAGCAGGCAGTTGGGGTAAAGCCTTTTCAGATAGATGGTCATCCCATACTCAAAATCAATTCAAGTATGGGAGCTTGAAGTAGAGTTTAATGTTCTGTTTTTACATTCATGAGTTGTGTAAAGCTTTCTAAACGTTTAGCTGTATCGTATACATCACATGTAAAAATAAATTCATCAACATCGTATGTTGCTAACAGCTTTTGTAAGCCAGAGCGAACCGTATCTACAGAACCAATTTGAGCCATTGCATAGAAGTTTTCGACAGAAAGTTGTTCTGCTGTATTCCATAATCCCTGCATTGATTCAACTGGTGGTTTCAGCTTTAAGCTTTCACCACGGATTAAACCTAATACGCGTTGGTAAGCACTAGTTGCTAAAAATTGTGCTTCTTCATCTGTATCTGCAACAACAACAGGCACACCCATTGAAACATACGGCTTATCTAGGTACTCAGAAGGTTCAAAGTTCTCCCGATAAAGTTGAATCGCTTGGCCTAACATACGTGGGGCAAAATGTGATGCAAATGAGTAAGGAAGTCCAAGTTTTGCGGCGAGTTGTGCACTAAATAGACTAGATCCAAGTAACCAAACAGGAACATGGGTGCTTTGCCCTGGTGTTGCAATAATTTTTTGTCCTGCTTGAGGTACATCGAAATATTTTAAGATTTCGACAACATCTCTAGGAAACTGATCTTCTGTTTCTTGATGACCACGACGTAAAGCTCGCATGGTGAGTTGATCTGTACCGGGAGCACGGCCTAAACCAAGTTCAATACGATTTGGATATAAAGTAGCAAGCGTCCCGAACTGTTCTGCGACAACTAAAGGGGCATGGTTAGGAAGCATAATTCCCCCTGAACCTAAGCGAATATGTTGTGTATGTGCTGCAATAAAACCAAGTAAGACGGCCGTAGCGGAACTTGCGATACCATCCATGTTGTGATGTTCAGCAAGCCAGAAACGTTCATAACCTAGTTTTTCTGCATGTTGTGCCAATTCTAATGCGTGACGTAATGAGAATTCGATGGTTTTATCATTACGAATAGGAGCAAGTTCCAAAATAGAGAACTTGGTATCTTGAAGTGATCGCATGCGATATTCTCGAATAAGGATATATCGAAATAATACGATATATAGGGTGTGATGTATATCGTTTTTTTTCGATATTAATTTTTAGCTATCAATAAAAAAGCACCCGAAGGTGCTCTTTTGATTTATCTGTGAATTAGCGGTTTTTATACCAACCACGGTGTAAGCCATTGTCATGGCGACGGCTACCACCTTTGTAATAACGACGGTCACCATCGTAATATCTGCGGTCATCACGATCGTAACGATCACGGTCATAACGGTCATCGTAGTTACGATCTTCAGCAACTTTACGACCTAATGCAGAACCACCAGCTGCACCTACTGCTGCACCGATGTATCCACCGTTGGTGCCGCCCATATTTTTGCCGACTGTATAACCAGCACCACCACCTAAAGCACCACCAATTGCAGCTTCTGTACGATTACGACGATCACTTGCTGCTGCTGCACCACCAGCACCACCTAAAGCAGCACCGATTGTTGCACCTGAGGTACCACCAATACTTTTACCAATTGCAGTACCCACTACACTACCTAAAGCAGAGGTTGCAGCAACACGTGTACCATTGTCAGCATGTGCAACTGTTACCATAGAAGATGTTGCAATTAATGCACTAGCCAACCAAATATTCATTTTCATCGTAGAACTCCATGTCCTTTTTACTGGAAGGACAGTCATCTTTATCTTGGGGTAAATGTAATAAAAAATTTCGTGATAATTATGGAGAACCCCAAGGGTGATACAAGTGTTTTGTGTCTGTTTGTAGTGTTTGTATTAATTTGTGGATAAACCATGAGCATACGACAAATTAGCTTTTAATCACTCATAATAAAAAAGCACCCGAAGGTGCTTAAATATCTGTTCGTCAAATTTGATTAGTGATGACGACGGTGTTTTTTCTTCCAGTGTTTAGAAGATCTGTCTGCATCACGGTCTTTAGAGATTTTATTACCTAAAGCAGAACCACCCGCAGCACCTAAAGCAGCGCCGACATAACCACCGTTTGTACCACCCATGCTTTTACCAACGGTATAACCAGCACCACCACCTAAAGCACCGCCAATCGCAGATTCAGTACGGTGACGACGGTCACTTGCAACAGCTGCACCACCAGCACCACCTAAAGCAGCACCAATTGTTGCGCCTGATGTACCGCCCATGCTTTTACCAATTGCAGTACCTGCTACGCTACCTAAAGCAGAAGCGGCTGCTACATGTGTTGTATTGTCAGCATGTGCCACAGTAACCATTGAAGTTGCTAGAACAGCGCTACATAACCAAGCATTTAATTTCATTTTTGACTCCGTGTCCCTAGTTGCAGGACCCTATATCTTTTGTTACGGCAAATGTAACAAAACACTTCTCCCCAAATATGGAGAACCATCTTTTGATTATTGCAGTTTAGTGTCTGGTTTGTATGTTTTCTATTAAAATAGAATATTTAATACTCGTATAGATAAATTAAGCTTTATTTAGTTTTGAAGGGGTTACTCATGATCAGAACATAGAAAATTTATTAAAGCTCTTGTCGCAGACGACATATGTTTATGTTGTGCGTACAGTAAAGAAAAGGGCCGTGTGTGACCTGCATAACTCTCAAGTACGGGCTGCAATTTTCCTTGTCGGATCTTTTCATTAACAATAAAGCTATAACTCTGACATATTCCTAATCCACTTTCAGCAAGAGAAACTACTCCCAAAATATCTTCTTTTACTAAAATCCGATTTGATGGTATCCATTGAATTTCATTATCACCATTTTTAAAAAACCATGGAGTAACCTTACCCGTGCTCGGTAATTCAAAGGCAATACATTGGTGATGGTTTAAGTCTTCCAAAGTTTGAGGAACACCCATACGTTTTAAATATTCAGGTGAGGCAACAAGTTGAAGAGGGGCAAGCTCCAAAGGTCTGGCAATGAGAGTGCTACTAGGAAGCTGACCTTGACGAATAGCTAAATCAAATCCTTCCGCAATTAAATCGACATTTCGATTAGAAATACTGACTTCTATTTGAATATCTGGATATTGCAAAAGAAATTTTTGTAGTAATTCTGGAAGGCGATAGTGTCCATAGGTAGTGGGTACACTTAATTTAATTTTGCCGGAAATTTGCAGTTGCTTACCTTGAATAGCACGCTCTGCATGGTCAATTAACTGAAATGCATGTTGCATCTTTTCATAATAAAGTTGACCAGCTTCAGTCAGGCTCAAATGACGAGTTGTTCTTCTAAAAAACTGAATGCCAAGTTTTTTCTCTAGCCGCGTAATTGTTCTACTAATGACTGAAGGAGTTGTTGCTAAATAAATTGCAGCTGCACTAATAGAAAGCTTCTCCGCCACAATTAAAAACACTTCAATATCGGCAAGATGGTCAAATTGACGTGACATTTAGTCCTCAAACGCAAAAAAGATTTGCAAAAGTGGTTGTTTATCTACCTGATTGGCAAAAATAGAATATATCCATCCCAGTTATAAATCCAGCAAATGGTTGGAATGAAGGTCGAATGATGAAATCTCTAAATAAAATAATGCTTGCAGTAGTTGCCGTTTCAGCAGCATTCAGTGCAAATGCTGCTCATGTGTTGGTTGTATTGTCTGATGAGGCGCATTTAGAGCTAAAAAAAGGTCATATTTTTAAAACAGGCTTTTACTTAAATGAGTTGATGCAACCTACAAAAATGCTTTTAGATGCAGGCCATACAGTAACTTTCGCTACACCAAAAGGGAAAGCTCCAACCTTAGATGAATCATCGAATAATGCGATGTATTTTAACCAAGATGAAAAAGCATTAAAGCAATATGCAGATTTATTGCATGATTTAAAATTAACATCTGCTCAAGATTCTCCAGTTGTGAGCCTATCTCGTATTGAACAAATTGGTGTGGGTCAGTTTGATGCTGTTTATATTCCAGGTGGGCATGCACCTATGCAAGATCTATTAAAAGATAAACAACTTGGAAAAGTACTTACAGCTTTCCATAAAGCTGGTAAACCTACTGCGTTGGTCTGTCATGGTCCTATTGCATTAATGTCTACTTTACCTAATGCCTCGGAAGTAGTTGGTCAACTCGAACAAGGCAAACCAGTAAAAAATGGCGAATGGATTTATAAAAATTATCGGATGACTGTAATTAGCAATCAGGAAGAAGAGCAGGCTAAAGCTTTATTAAAAGGTGGAGAAATGAAGTTTTATCCACAAACTGTATTACAGTCACTTGGCGCTAAGTATCAAAGTAATACCACTGCGTGGACTCCAAACGTAGTGGTGGACCGTGAACTTATTACAGGACAAAATCCAGCGTCGGCTGTTTTGGTGGGCAAAACCTTATTAGAAAAATTAAAATAAGTAGGCTGGCAAGAGGTTTTTTAAACAAAGCCTCTATTGTCATATAGAGGGAAAATATAACTTATTATTTTCTACAGAACAGCCAAATTATAGGCAAGTAATAAATCTTATTCGAAATCATTATATTTATACGCCTCTACTTATTGGGAAAGTTGATGAATTGGCTGATTATATATGTCATTTAAGCAGCATAATCTGTAAACTATGCGCTATTTTTACGATTTTGCTTATCTTCTATACTTACATAGCGTTCGATAAGCTTTTTGGACTTTTGAGATATTTCCTCTTATGAAAGCGTCACTCCGTTTACGACTTGATCAACTCTGTGATCGACATGAAGAACTTACTGCATTGCTTGCAGATGCTGAAGTGATCTCCGATAACAAACGTTTCCGTAAATTGTCTCGTGAACATAGTGATTTATCTGAAATTACCGAAGTTTGGGGCAAATACCGTCAAGCAGAAGAAGACATTGAAACTGCTGAAATGATGAAGTCGGACCCAGACTTTAAAGATATGGCAGAAGAAGAAATTCAAGCCAATAAAACATTGCTTGAAGAATTAGAAAGCCAGCTCAACATTTTGATGATTCCAAAAGATCCCAATGATTCTAATGCGGCTTATTTAGAAATCCGTGCTGGAACAGGTGGTGATGAAGCTGCGATTTTCTCTGGTGATTTATTCCGCATGTACAGCAAATATGCCGAGACACAAGGCTGGCGTATTGAAGTCCTTTCTGAAAATGAAGGCGAGCATGGTGGTTTTAAAGAAGTTATTTGCCGTGTAGATGGTGATGGTGTGTATGGTCGCTTAAAGTTTGAAAGTGGTGCTCACCGTGTGCAACGTGTTCCTGCAACTGAATCACAAGGTCGTGTGCATACGTCAGCATGTACAGTTGCAATCTTGCCTGAAATTGATGTTGATACCAACGTTGAAATTAATCCGGCAGATTTACGTATTGATACTTACCGTGCATCTGGTGCAGGTGGTCAGCACATTAACAAAACCGATTCGGCAGTGCGTATTACACACATTCCAACAGGTACAGTCGTTGAGTGCCAAGAAGAACGTTCACAGCATAAAAATAAAGCTAAAGCGATGGCCTTGTTAGTATCGCGTTTAGAAAATGCAAAACGTGCAGCGGCTGATGCAGCAACTTCTGAAATGCGCCGTGATTTAGTGGGTTCTGGTGACCGTTCTGAACGTATCCGTACTTATAACTATCCACAAGGTCGTATGACTGACCACCGTATTAACCTGACGTTATATAAGTTAGATGCAGTTATGGAAGGTGATTTAACCGAGTTGCTTGATAGTTTACATCGTGAATATCAGGCCGATCAGCTTGCGATGCTTGCACAGGAAAATGGCGGCTAATGAATATTGCTCAAGCTCTTGCTGTACGCGGAGAGCCAGACAGTTACGAGCGACAGGAAAATGCTTGGTTGCTTGAGCATTTTCTAAAGATCAATTCGCTTGAACTCAAATTTCGACTTGAGCAAGAACTGACAGCTCAGCAAAAGCAAGATTACTTGGCTGGTCTTGAACGTATCCAAAATGGTGAGCCTTTAGCTTATGTGACGGGTTCACAGCCATTTTGGACACTCGATTTAAAAGTAACGTCTGATACTTTAGTACCGCGACCTGATACTGAAATTCTAGTTGAAACCGTTTTAAATCTAAATTTGCCAAATACTGCAAATATTGTTGATTTAGGAACGGGAACAGGTGCAATTGCGCTTGCATTAGCAAGTGAACGTCCAGATTGGCAAGTCACGGCAACTGATATTTATGTGCCTACTTTAGAAGTCGCAAAAGAAAATGCACAAGCACATGATTTGCAACGTGTGAAATTTGCCTGCGGCGCTTGGTTTGACGCACTTGAACCACAAAAGTTTGATTTAATTGTTTCTAATCCGCCGTACATTGACCCTGAAGATGAACACATGCAAGCTTTGGCTACAGAACCACGCCGTGCATTGGTTGCAGATCATCAGGGACTGGCTGATATTGAAATTATTATTGCTCAAGGGAAAAACTGGTTAAAACCGCAAGGCTGGATTGCACTAGAGCATGGTTATGATCAGGGACAAGCAGTTCGAAATATATTTGCTGAGCATGGTTTTAGTGAGATTAAAACCATTCAAGACTATGGCCAAAATGATCGAGTCACTTTGGCATGCTGGATTTAAAGTTATTTTTGTAGCGTATCACGCCAACGTAACAACCAGTTTTCTATAAGTTTCATTAAGGTATCGGTTACTTTACCCAATAGCGCCAATAAAATAATTGCAATGATAACAATATCTGGTCGGGACGTTTCTCGGCCATCACTGAGTAAATAGCCAATCCCTTGAGTGGCTGCAATCAGTTCAGCTGCAATCATAAACATCCAAGACAAACTTAAGCTGTTGCGTAAACCCGTTAAAATGCCCGGAGAGGCTGCCGGTAAAATAATAGATATAATCCGCTGAAAAGCATTAAGCCGATAAACTTTTCCAACTTCAATGAGCTTTTTATCTACATTATGAATTGCTGCAACTGTATTGGTATAGGTTGGAAAGAATGCTCCGATTGCAATCAATGTAATTTTAGAACCTTCGTCAATTCCTAACCAAAGCAATAACAGGGGAATCCAAGCAAGACTTGGGATCGATTTAATTGCTGAAAAAGTTGGTTCTAAATAAGCTTCTGCTTCTTTACTTAATCCAACCCAAATCGCAAAAATTAAACCTAAACCGCTTCCTATAATAAAGCCCAACAGAACACGCCATGTACTAATATAAATATGGGCAAACAAGTCGCTATGAGCTAAATCTAAAAAAGATTGCCATAAACTAGACGGTGCGGGGAGTAGATAAGCATCGATATAGCCATTTCTGACAAAAAACTCAAAAGCCGTTAAAAAGATGAGTGGAATGAGTAGCGCTTTAAACCACCGTGTAAATTTATGGTTTAGATGCTTTTTCTGAGATTTTGAAGCCTGCTGAGCTAAGAAGTGATTTAGCTCAGCTTTGTTAAGTGAATCACTCATATACTATTTTACGACTTTTTGAGCAAAACGAGGGTCTAACAACTGATCAACCACTTGATTGACGTTGGTACCTTTTCTAACCAAGTCTTCTTCTGTCAAAATTTTCCCAGAACGTTTTAGCGCTTGTGCTTGAGTTGCTGATGGAATACTTTGAT
This sequence comes from Acinetobacter sp. 1542444, assembly GCF_000581835.1. Classification (NCBI taxonomy): domain Bacteria; kingdom Pseudomonadati; phylum Pseudomonadota; class Gammaproteobacteria; order Moraxellales; family Moraxellaceae; genus Acinetobacter; species Acinetobacter sp. 1542444. The sequence goes on from NZ_JEYA01000003.1 coordinate 561,195, forward strand.
CGAAGTTGGTTCGGCTCAGTTGTAGTTTAGCCACAGGTAGAGGAAGTTTTGATTCTTGAGCTAAAAGTGCTGCCACTTTATCTGGATTGGCTTTTGCCCATTTTCGGGCTTGTTCATAGGCTTTAATAACGGCCTCTACCGCTTCAGGGCTTTGCTTTGCAAAATCTTCTTTAACGCTCAGTACACTATAGCTATTAAATCCAACATTACGATAAAGCAATTTGGCACCCGATTGAATTTGAGCAGAAGCCATTAATGGATCAAGTCCAGCCCAAGCATTTACTTGGCCACGCACTAATGCAGTCTTGCCGTCTGGATGTTGTAGATGAACCAGTTGTACATCACGTTTACTCAAACCGACTGTATCTAGTGCTTGTAGTGTAAATAAGAAAGGATCGGTTCCTTTGGTTGCTGCAATTTTTTTACCTTTTAAATCTTTTAGGCTTTTAATTGGTGAATTTTTTGCGATAACAAGCGCGGTCCATTCCGGTTGGCTTTGTACATAAACCGTTTTAATTGGACTACCATTCGCTCGACTTAATACAGCAGCTAATCCAGCGGTAGAAGCAAAATCGATGCTGTTACTGTTGAGATATTCTAATGAGCGGTTACTACCTTGACTAAAAACCCATTTAATTTGGGTATTTGGCAGTGCTTTTTCCAGAAGTTTTTGATCTTTAACGACTAAACTGGTCGGTGCATAGTAAGCATAATCAAGCTTAAGCGTAGTCGGAATTGCTGCAAAAGCTGATGAAGCAAATACAAACCCCAATGTTGATGCCAACAAAGTCTTTGGTAGAGAAAATTTTGATTTTAAAGACATGATAAAAATAAAACCGAAATGAAATAGGAGATCATCCTTTCACTTGTTTAGAGGCTTATAAACTTATTTATTTTGATTTATAAATCAGTTTGAAAGATAAAAGTTTGAATAAAATGATAAATCACTGTTTTTATGACCATTATTAAATTTTAAATAATGCATTTATCTGAAATATTGAATTTAAAAGACATAAATATCATAAGCTTAAACCCTAATACCTCACGCTTCATTAAGTGTGGATTTTATTACTTGTGTGCAGTTAAATTATCTCGATACGCACCTGGACTGACACCTGTCCATTTTTTAAAAGCACGGTGAAATGCACTTGGGTCATGGAAGTTTAAATCTTCACTAATATCTTGAATTGAGTCATTCGTTTTGCTTAAGCGTTGAACAGCAATATCACAGCGGATTTCATTTTTAATTTGTTGATAGCTTACACCTTCGTGTTTCAGTCTACGTTGAACGGTGGCTTCTGAAATATTGAGTTGGTGAGCTACATCTTTAAGTTCGGGCCATTGTGCAGGATGGAGTTTCAATAAATGGCGACGAATAAGTACACTCAGGGCATTTTCATTTTTAAAGCGAACTAAAAGATTTTGCGGAGTTTGCTCTAAAAAATCATAAAGCGCTTTTTTATCTTTCTTAATTTTAATATCTAAATAGTGGGCATCGAACTCAACTCGATTTATCTCAGCATTAAATTGAATATCTTCACCAAAACGAACTAAATAGTCCTGAATATCGTTCGGTTTAGCACAACGTACCATAATAGTATTTAAACCAATTCGCTGGTCTACCAACCAGCACATAAGTCCGTGTACTAATATTAAAAAGGTTGCGTAGGTAAACATACGTTTAGGTTGTTCATGATCATGAATCACTAAATAAGCTTTGTCTTGCTCTCGAATGAGTTCTCCATGCATGTCATCTAGAACAAAGTTAAAAAACTTCAAAATATCATAGAGTGCTTTTTCTAAAGTTTCAGCCGTACTGACGAGTTTAGTCAGTAATTTATAGCTTCCACGACGCATGGGGTGGCTATCCATCCCAAAAAACTCATCGTTCATGGCATTGGCAAGCTCTATCCACAATTGGGCATAGGTTGTAACAGGCACACGTGCCTTTGGCGACATCAGTAATTCAGCGGGTATGCCTGCTTTATTTAGAATTATTTGTGTATTTAGGCCTTTGGCATAAGCCGCACTCAGTGCTTCATGTACTAGTGCAATCGAAATTGTGCCTTTACTTAAAGAAGATTGGACAACCATGTCAAAGACTCATATTTTCTTCATATATTTCAAGTGAAATACTGCATATTTAAAATTTGGATTGATCAAAAGCTGCAAACATTTTGAGGCTTTTTGAAATTGTATCGGAAAACAACAACTTTTACTCTCACTACTAAGTTTAAAGAACATTTCTATAGGACATTACATAATGAAAATTCAAGGGAAACATTTCGTAATTACAGGTGGTGGCTCTGGTTTGGGTGCTGCAACAGCTGAGTATTTAGTCCAGCAAGGTGCTTCAGTTACCTTGGTAGACATGAATGTAGAAACAGGCGAGCAACAAGCAAAACAGTTGGGGCCAAAAGCTGACTTTGTAAAACTTGATGTGACCGATGAAGCTGCTGCTGAACAGTTCTTTAAGGATGTTTTGACAAAACATGGTCATTTGCATGGTTTGGTGAACTGTGCCGGTATTGGCCCTTCTGCGAAAGTAATTGGTCGTGAAGGCGTACATGATTTGGCATTATTTTCAAAGACTTTAAATATTAATGTTACAGGTACATTTAACATGCTGCGTTTTGCAGCAGATGCAATGAGTAAAAACACGGTTGAAGAAGGTGAAGAAGACCGTGGTGTAATTGTTAACACTGCGTCTGTTGCCGCATTTGATGGTCAAATTGGTCAGGCTGCGTATTCTGCATCAAAAGGCGCTATTGTTGCGATGACATTGCCAATTGCTCGTGAGCTAGCGCGACATGCCATTCGTATTATGACCATTGCACCGGGGATTATGGAAACTCCAATGCTTAAGGGTATGCCGCAAAATGTACAAGATGCTTTGGGCCAAATGGTGCCATATCCATCTCGTTTAGGAAAACCAGAAGAATTTGCTCGTTTGGTCGCCCACATTGCTGAAAATTCCTATTTAAATGGTGAAGTTATCCGTTTAGATGGTGCAATTCGCATGGCAGCAAAATAATAAAAATAAGGATGCTGAAATGATCTTAAATGCTGAACAAAGTATGGTTCAGGAGATGATGCGTAACTATGCGCAAAATCAGTTAAAGCCAACTGCTGCACATCGCGATAAAACTCATGAATTTCCAGCTCAGGAACTCAAAGATTTAGGTGCACTAGGCGCTATGGGGATGACCGTGCCCGATGAATGGGGCGGTGCCGGAATGGACTATGTATCTTTGGTACTCGCAATTGAGGAAATTGCCGCAGGCGATGGTGCTATTTCGACAATTGTAAGCGTACAAAACTCTTTGATTTGCGGTATTACACTGGCATACGGTTCAGAGCAGCAAAAACAAACCTATTTGCCAAAATTTGCCTCTGGCGAATGGCTAGGATGCTTTTGTTTAACTGAGCCACATGTCGGTTCCGATGCGAGCGCGATTTTATGTAAAGCCGAGCGAGATGGCGACCATTGGGTGCTTAATGGCGTAAAACAATTTATCACCAGTGGTAAAAATGCCCAAGTGGCTTTGGTGTTCGCGGTCACAGATAAACAAGCTGGTAAAAAAGGTATTTCGTGCTTTCTTGTACCCACCAATACACAAGGTTACTTGGTGACTCGTATTGAAGACAAAATGGGTCAACATGCTTCAGATACAGCGACCATTACTTTTGAGGACTGCCGAATTCCTTTAGAAAATTTGGTGGGGCAAGAGGGTGAAGGTTATAAAATTGCATTATCTAATTTGGCAGCTGGACGTATTGGTATTGCAGCTCAATCGGTAGGTATGGCAAGAGCGGCTTTTGATGCAGCGGTGCAATATGCAAATGAGCGTAAAGCTTTTGGAGTCGAATTAGTTCAGCATCAGGCGGTTGGTTTCCGTTTAGCCGATATGGCGACCCAGATTGAAGCGGCACATCAGTTGGTTTTACATGCTGCAACTTTAAAAGATGCGGAGCTACCTTGTTTAAAAGAAGCCTCAATGGCAAAGCTATTTGCATCTACTATGGCTGAGCGGGTGTGTTCGGATGCGATTCAAATTCATGGTGGTTATGGATATGTGAGTGATTTCCCTGTAGAGAGAATTTATCGTGATGTTCGTGTAAGCCAGATTTATGAAGGTGCTTCTGATATTCAACGTTTGGTGATTGCGCGTGAAGTGGCTCAAGTTTAAATATTAGATTTTTAAAAAATGTTGTTGACTGCAAAAAACCGCAATTGTTATGCGGTTTTTTGCAATTAAATGAAACTCACTTTTTAAGGATTAAATTTGAGCTTTGACTTCCTCACCAATCAAATAAAAAGTTCCGCCTGCAATATAGTGCAGGCTGCGAAGTTCTTTTGGCGCATCTTGAAAATGCCAGTGCCCATCTCTAAAAACGCGGCTATCTGCCCATGCACCTACAACAGAACCAATAAATAAATCATGAGCTGACTGATTATGTGGTTCTGGAATAAGTTTACAGACAAGCCATGCAATGCAACCTGATACAAGCGGGCTGGTAAGGCCTTCTTGATAGAATAGCTCAACACCGCAATGCTCAAGTTTTTCTGGATCATCCAACTTACTAATGGTTCCAAGTTGATGAGTCAGATCGAGCTGTGCATAGCAGGGAACTTGTAGTGTGAAATAGCCACTTTGCTCAACGAGTTGTCGGGTTTTAGTGCTTTTGTCGAGAACTACGGACACTTTAGCTGGTTTGAACTCTAAGGCACATGCCCAAGCGGCAGCCATCACATTGCGGTCATCACCATGTTGTGCAGAAACAAGCACAGTTGGGCCATGATTTAATAAACGATAAGCTTTTTCTAACTCTACAGGTGCAATATATGATTGCGTCATATTTAGCCTAAGTAATAAAGAAAATAGATATTTCTATTGTTGCAGAAAGCTTGATAGATGCAATGTTGATAAATAAGCTTTATTAGAATAAAAAAGTTGTTTCTATTTTATAGCTTTCATAATAACGAACTTAATCATAAAATCATTTCGCTTCTAAGTGAAAGGATTAACGTGTGACCGAGCTTCAAGATATCGATTTTGTAGAGTTAAGTGATGAAGAAATGCATCTCTATAGCCGTCAGATTTTACTTGATGGATGGGATATTGAAGCTCAGGAAAAACTCAAACTTGCTAATGTACTGATTGTCGGTGCTGGCGGAATAGGATGTAGTAGTGCAGAGCTACTAGCGCGAGCAGGGGTTGGGAAAATTACACTGATTGATGCAGATACGATCGAGATAAGTAACTTACAACGACAAATCGCATTTGGTCATGAAGATATTGGACGTTATAAAGCTGAAGTTTTAGCTAAACGTTTACAGAAAATTAACCCTTATATCTGTGTTGAATACTATAACGAACGGTTAGACGAACATAACATTGATAGACTTGTTGAACACCAAGATGTGGTTTTAGATGGCTGTGATAATTTTACAACTCGCTATTTGGTAAACGCAGCTTGTAAGAAACATCAGGTCGCATTAATTAGCGCTTCAGCAATTGGTTTTCAGGCGCAAATGTTCATGGTTGAAGGAGATTCAGCTTGTTATGAATGTCTTTTTCCGAAAGAACAGCATAGCAATGAAGGGCTGCGCTGTGCAGAGTCAGGGGTACTTGCAACTACTCCTGTAATGATAGCGTCATTACAAGCACATCACACTTTGCTGTATTTAGGTTTAAATCGTGTACCTTTAAAGCAGAAACTATTATTGTGGGATGGTTTAAATATGACACAACGTATTGTTAGTTTTGATAAAGATGTAAATTGCCCACTTTGTCAGGCAAGCTAATCAGTAAATTAAACAAAATTTGCTACACTCAACCTGAATGATTTGGTTTTGAAGAAATATGAAAAAAAATATTTTGTTTGATGGGCTGCGTTCAGTCGCCCGCATTGGTGAAACAGCAGTGGTTGCGGCCAAAGCTGGAATTAAATACGCAACTGAAAAACCAAGTAATGCCAAACTCATGCGAGAGACTTTTGAGTCACTTGGTTCAACTTATATTAAGCTTGGTCAGTTTATTGCGAGTACGCCATCGCTTTTCCCACGTGAATATGTAGAAGAATTTCAAGGTTGTTTAGACCAGACACCAACACTACCATTTAGTTATATTCAAGGTGTGCTTGCATCTGAATTTGAAGGGCGCGATTTAAGCCAGATTTTTAGCTATATCGATGAAAAGCCATTAGCTTCTGCGTCAATTGCTCAGGTTCATGCAGCTAAGCTGACCACAGGTGAAGATGTCGTTATCAAAGTACAAAAGCCTGGTGTTGAAACCATTTTATATACAGACTTAAGTGTAGTACATTGGGCTGCCAAGCTGCTCGAACGTGCTGTACCAAAGATCAAATTCGCAGCTCTTTCTGAAATTGTAGATGAAATTAAAAACCGTATGGTCCGTGAAGTCGATTTCATTGAAGAAGCACAAAACCTAGATGATTTTGTGGAATATCTTAATATTTCACAAAATAAAGCAGCGACAGCGCCTAAAGTTTATCATCAGTTTTCTACACGTCGTGTCTTAACTATGCAACGTCTATATGGTGTGTCTTTGACAGACTTTAGTGTTGTAAAACAATATGCTAAAGATCCTTCGCAAGTACTGATTACTGCCATGAATACATGGTTCGGTAGTCTTATGCTGTGTAAGAGTTTTCATGCTGACTTACATGCTGGGAACCTAATGTTGCTTGAAGATGGGCGTATTGGTTTTATTGATTTTGGTATCGTCGGCCAGTTAAAACCTGAAGTTTGGACAGCATGTATTGCATTTATGGATGCCTTACAAAAAACTGATTATCAGGCAATGGCTGAAAATATGCTGAAAATGGGTATGACCCATAACAAAATTGACGTTCAGGTGTTGGCTCAAGATCTAGAACGTTTGTTTAATGGCGTATTAATGGCCGATCCGCAACAGATCTTGTCTTCAAATCCAGCCGATTTAAATGACATCATGATGGATATGGTAGGTGTAGGCGAACGCCACGGGATTAAATTCCCACGTGATTTTGCTTTATTATTTAAGCAAATGCTTTATTTCGATCGTTTTATGCGCGTACTCGCACCATATACTGATATTTATGCAGACCAGCGTTTGAAAATGGTTCAAAATATGGAACCTGCTTCGTTATTAAAGCACTAAGGTCAGTTTAAATTTATGGATGCCATTATTATTGAAGGCTTGAAAGTTGAGACAGTCATTGGCTGTTTCAACTGGGAAAGACAAATCATTCAACCTTTAATGTTGGATTTAACCATCCATAATGATTTGAGCCGAGCAGCAGAGTCTGACAAGCTTGAGGACACTCTCAACTATGCGCAGATTTGTGAGTTATCGGCTCAAGCCATTCAACAAGCTGAACCTGAATTAATCGAGCATGCAGCAAATTTGGTTTTACAATGTTTGTTTGAAACCTTTCCATCAATTGAAAAAATTACCATAACCATCCGTAAGCCAGCCATCATTGCAGAAGCAAATGCTGTAGGAATTCGTCTTGAACGCACCAGAAACAATTTTTGCGCTCGCCCTAGCGAGTAATTTAGACGCAGATCAGCACTTTACTTTTGCTTATACGCAATTGGCAACATTGGGGAAAGTGCAGTTTTCATCTGTTTATCAAATTCCATGCCGAGATGGTATTGGAGATGATTATTGGAATTCGGCATGTCTATTAAAAAGCACTTTATCGTGTGACCAAATTGAATCTTTTCTAAAGAAACTTGAGTCAGAGTCGGGGCGTGTTCGTCCGTCGCATCATATTTCTTTAGATGTAGATTTGATTGCATGGGGAAGTGATCTGGACCATATGCAATTTAATTCTAAAAAGCTACCTTTGGCACTCGATGTAAAAATTCCTTTATATGAACTTTGGCATTGTGAAACCTTAAAGGCTGATAGCATGATTTATCCAGTCGTTAATTTTAAAGTTTAATACCCTTCAAACTAAATTTTACGCAAACTTTACGCGGGCTTTGACTTCCTCAATAGAGAATTTACGGGCATTTTATCGATACTGAAATTCACTAAATTAGTGTTATTTCAGGACAATAAAGATGCTTATAAATTCTCAAATGCGCATCTTGCATCAGTCTGGCATTGTCTTATGCGGACTTAAAACAAATGATATTTCTCCATCTCTCCTTATTTCCAGTTTGGCAAATCAAGCCAAGGGGTATAGAGGAGAATAGCTATGTTAGAACTTATACTTGTTTTATTTATTGCTATTTTTCTAGCATGGTGCCTCAGTAAATATCTATCCAAAGTGATGGCAAATCAGCCGATGTGGGGTGATGGATTATTTCGTTGGATTGAAAATCCTGTATACCGCTTGTTAGGTGTATCTCCACAACAACAAATGAACTGGAAACAATATTCTTTAGCATTTGTTGTGAGCTGTATTTTTCTTGCTGTGGCTATTCTTGCTATTTTTATGACGCAAGCATGGCTACCATTAAACCCAAATCATGCACCAAATATGAGTTGGGATTTAGCGCTACACACTGTTATTTCATTTTTAACAAACACCAACCAACAGCATTATTCTGGTCAGGCTCAGTTATCTTATTTGTCGCAAATGACAGGTATTGTAGGTTTGCAAGTCATTACTCCAATGATGGGGCTGGCTTTGGTTGTTGCGACATTAAGAGCTTTCTTTTATCAGCATCCAAGCCATATTACGGCCGATGTTGCTGAGCAGCCAGATCAAATTTTAATTGGTAACTATTGGGCAGATGTAATTCGCCCTACAGTCCGATTCTTACTTCCACTCTGTTTTGTCTGGTCATTGTTGCTTAACAGCCAAGGCGTGCCAGCAACTTTCCAAGGTGGGCCAGAAGTACAACTTATTGATAAAGCCAATACAGTACAAACCCCAAAAATTCCTTTAGGGCCAGTTGCGCCAATGGTAGCGATCAAGCAATTGGGTAGTAATGGTGGCGGTTGGTATGGTCCAAATAGTTCTGTGCCTTTAGAAAACCCAACACCATTTTCTAATTTACTAGAAATGATTGCGATCTTACTTATTCCAATCACAGTCATTTTTATGGTCGGGCATTTTACTCAGCGTAAAAAGTTTGCTTACTTTGTCTTTGGTAGCATGCTTTTCATGTCGATTATTTCAGGTGCAGCGGCTGTCTGGTCTGAAAGTATGTCATCGACAGCACCTCAATTTGCCGTAATGGAAGGTAAAGAACAACGTTTTGGACCAGCAGCATCAGCAGTTTGGGCAGCGCTTACTACACAGGTAAATAACGGCTCGGTCAATATGATGCATGATTCTTCTGCGCCGCTTACTGGTTTAGTCGAACTCATCAACATGTTGATTAATGCGATTTGGGGTGGTGTGGGCTGTGGTCTGCAACAGTTTATGATTTATCTATTACTTGCCGTATTTATTGCAGGTTTAATGACAGGCCGTACCCCTGAATTGTTCGGGAGCAAGATTGAAGCAGCAGAAATTAAATTGCTCGCGATTATTATCTTGATTCAACCTTTAGTCATTCTTGCATTCACCGCATTAAGCCTCAGCGTTCCAGGCATATCTGGAATTAGTAATCCGGGACCACATGGTATTAGCCAAGTGTTCTACGAATATGTTTCTGCATTTGCAAACAATGGTTCAGGTTTCGAAGGTCTTGGAGACAACACTGTATGGTGGAATGTTACTTGTAGTATTGCTCTACTGTTAGGACGTTTCCCGACATTAATTTTGCCATTAATGATTGCGACACGTTTAGCAGCAAAAAGAAAAGCACCCGAAACAGCAGGTAGTCTTCAGGTTGAAACTCCAACCTTTGCTTTAACGCTGATTACGATTGTTGTGTTGCTTACCTTATTACAATTTATGCCAGTTCTTGTCCTTGGGCCTATTGCCGATCAACTTTTGTTGGTTAAAGGCTAAGGAGGCGAGTGAAAATGAATACACAAACTCATGTAAATAGTCATAAAAAAACCATGGCAGTGCCAAATTTTGAAGTTTGGAAAAATGCATTTGTGAAACTGCTACCGCAGCATGCAATTAAAAACCCTGTGATGGCAATTGTATGGCTTGGAACAGTGGTTACAGGTATTAGTACAGTCTTGGGTTACACCACGCTGCTATTTGGTTTAGTGGTTACAGCAATTCTGTTTATTACCATTTTATTTGCTAACTATGCCGAAGCTGTTGCAGAGGCTAGAGGCCGTGGGCAGGCATCTTCATTACGTGCGGCAAGAGAAAATTTAACGGCTCGAAAGCTTAACTCATTAACAGACCGTCAAGCGACTCAAGTTGCAGCGACCGAACTTCATTTAAATGATTTTATTGAAGTACATGCAGGTGAACTTGTTCCAGCCGACGGTGAGATTGTAGAAGGCTTTGCGACCATTAATGAATCAGCTGTTACAGGTGAGTCTGCACCTGTGCTACGTGAAGCTGGAACAGACCGTTCAGGTGTTATTGGCGGAACCAAAGTTCTTACAGATCGTATTGTTGTGCAAGTGACTGCTGAATCTGGTCAAAGTTTCTTAGACCGTATGATTGCTTTGGTCGAAGGTTCAAATCGCCAGAAAACTCCGAATGAGATCGCACTTGGCTTTTTGTTAATGGTAATGACAATCACGTTTTTAATTGTCGTGATTAGCTTGCCATTTATTGCCAAGTATTTGCATATTGAACTTGATCCAGTCGTGCTCGTGGCGTTATTGGTCTGCTTGATTCCTACAACCATTGGTGGCTTGTTACCTGCGATTGGTATTGCGGGGATGAACCGTGCACTCAAGGCCAATGTTTTGGCGAAATCGGGGAAAGCTGTCGAAGTTGCGGGTGACATTGATGTGCTTTTACTCGATAAAACAGGAACCATTACTTATGGTGACCGTCAAGCGACATCTTTTTATCCTTTAACTTCGGTAACCGAGTCTGAGTTGAGAGCTGCTGCTTGGGTAAGTTCACTTGCCGACCCAACACCAGAAGGGAAATCGATTGTTAAGTTAGCAAAAGAGCAAGGGCTAAAACAGCAAGAACCTGAGCAAGCCGAATTTATCTCTTTTAGTGCTTCTACCCGAATTTCTGGTGTGAATTTACCGAATGGTGACCAAATTCGTAAAGGTGCATTAGATGCGATCTTGAAATTTGTAGATGAGGATTATTCTCAAGATTTAGAATTAAAAGCGCGTGTTGAACAAGTTGCCAAAAAAGGAGCAACACCTTTAGTGGTCGCTAATCAACATCATGTGTTGGGTGTGATTGAACTCTCAGATGTGATTAAACACGGTATTAAAGAACGTTTTGCTCGTTTAAGAGAAATGGGTATTAAAACTGTCATGGTTACAGGTGATAACCCATTAACTGCGGCCGCGATTGCTGCTGAAGCTGGTGTAGATGATTATATTGCCGAAGCAAAACCAGAAGACAAATTAGCTTGTATTCGCACCGAACAACAACAAGGTCGTTTAGTTGCAATGGTCGGTGACGGAACCAACGATGCACCAGCATTAGCTCAAGCCGATATTGGCTTAGCCATGAATTCAGGTACACAAGCTGCAAAAGAAGCTGGCAATATGGTCGATTTAGACTCAGACCCAACCAAACTACTTGCTGTGGTCGAGATTGGGAAACAGCAGCTGATTACCCGTGGCGCTTTAACAACATTTTCGTTGGCAAACGACGTCTCTAAATACTTTGCCATTTTGCCTGCATTGTTCGCTGCTGCGATTCCACAAATGCAAGTATTGAATGTAATGCATTTAGCAAGTCCAAACAGCGCGATTTTATCTGCATTAATTTTTAACGCGATTATTATCCCGCTATTAATTCCAATCGCACTCCGAGGCGTCAAATTTAAACCTTCAACGGCAACTCAGTTATTACGTCGAAATATGTTGATTTATGGAGTAGGCGGTGTGGTTCTGCCATTCATTGCCATTAAAGCTATTGATGTAGTGATTGTTCAATTATTTGGTTTGTAATCTGGAGTTTGAAATGAAAACTTATGTACAAAATTCAGAAGCAAATTTGGGTCAGACCTTAAGAGCATCTTTGGGATTATTAATTTTTACCTTAGTTGGCTGTGGCGCTGCTTATAGTGCTATTGCTACAGGTGCGGGACAGATGTTATTTAACAATCAAGCGAATGGTAGTTTGATTGAAATAGATCATAAAGTTTTAGGGTCAAAATTAGTTGCTCAGCCATTTGTTGGAGTGGCTTATTTTCATCCACGCCCTTCAGCAGTCGCTTATGACCCGATGGCGATGGCAGGTACAAACTTAGCGCGTACTAATCCTGAACTACAGCAACAAATTGATGCTCAGATTCTTGCGGTGAAAAAACAAGATCACACGGGCAATACACCTATACCAAGTGATTTGGTGACTAAATCTGGTAGTGGTATTGATCCGCATATTAGTCCTGAATCTGCTCAGTTACAGGTTGCTCGAGTGGCTCAAGCTCGTCATTTAGACCCTAAGATTGTGGAAGAGCTTTTGCAAAAGTATGTTGAACCGAAGCAGTTTGGTGTATTGGGGCAAGCTCGTGTTAATGTATTACAGCTCAATATTGCTTTAGATCAATTACAATCTACACATTAACTTAAAAATAAAGTTGTTAGTTTACCGGATGATATCAAGTGCAAAGCAATCGCGAAAATCAGGCTGAGGCTTTATTAAATCATGTCAACAGATATCAAGCCGGTCGACTAACGGTCTTTCTCGGTGCGGCACCAGGTGTAGGAAAAACCTATGCCATGCTCGCCCGCGCCAAAGAATTATTTCAACAGGGCACAGATGTTGTTGTTGGTATTGTTGAAACCCATGGAAGAATCGAAACTCTAAAAATTTTGGAAGGGTTGCCTCAGATTACTAGAAAAGAAATGCAATATCAGGGGCATACTTTAGAAGAAATGGACTTGGATGCTATTTTACTTAGGCATCCGCAAATCGTTTTAGTTGATGAATTGGCTCATCGCAACGTCCCAAATAGTCGTCATGAACGACGGTGGCAAGATGTTAATGAGTTGCTAGATGCTGGTATTGATGTATTCACCACTATAAATATTCAACATTTAGAAAGCCTAAATGATGTGGTGTACCAGATTACGGGAATTCGAGTAAATGAAACGGTACCAGATCGGGTATTTGACCGTATTCGAGACATCCGCTTAATTGATTTACCCGTCAGTGAGCTTATTGAAAGGCTCCACCAAGGAAAAGTCTATGTGCCAGAGCAAGCAAATCTGGCATTACAAGGCTTTTTTAGCATTTCAAATTTAACAGCATTACGTGAACTCGCAATGCAATGCGTTGCTGAGCATGTCGATTCAGACTTAAAAGAGAGTTATGCCTCGAAGGGCTTGAAATCTATATCGTTGCAAAATGAATTGATGATTGCGATAGATGGGCAAGGCTCTTCTGAATATTTAGTGCGAGCAGGCTGCCGCTTAGCTGAACGCTATGGGGCTACGTGGACTGTGGTGAATGTGGCTAAAAGTTTGGACTTTGGACAGAGTTCAGGAAATTCATATAAAAAAGAATATATTGAAATCGATCGTGCATTTGAGCTGGCTCGACAACTCGGTGGTCGAACTGAAGTTTTATATGGGCCGCGAGTTGCGTCAGTGTTAATGGATGCCGCCGTTGATCGAGGTATTTCCAATCTTGTCATTGGTAAAAGTATTTCACCGTGGTGGTTAAAGTTATTTAAGAAAAATTTAGCTCAGCAATTATTAAATCAAGAAAACTCGATTGCTTTAACCATTTTGCACCCAGAACAGGGCACTAAAAAGATTAATCAGCTCAAAAAGCCTTCATTTTTATCATTAAAAGAAAGCATTTTTGTTTTAGCTGTGACGTGCGGTAGCATTTTTCTAGCTCACTTTGCCGAAGTTCTATTTGGTATTGAAGACTTCTCTGTCATTTTTATTATTTCTGTTTTAATTGTTGCAACTAAGACCCGAATGTTAGCTGCTGTAGTGGCAGCCTTAATATGTTTCTTGGCCTATAATTTTTTCTTTATTGCCCCGCGTTATACCTTTCAGATTTCAGCACACCAAGGGGTAGTCACCGTTGTTGCTTTTTTTGCAGCAGCTTTAATTGCTGGCCGTTTAGCTTCTCAGTTACGCCAGCAAGTTTTATCTTTAAAAGCTGCGAATGCTTACACTACGGTAATGCAAGACTTGGCGCGTAAGCTTTCTAGTGCAGTAAACCTTGAAGAAGTCATGCAAACAGGACGTATGACTTTAGAAACACAACTTCAAACTAAAGTGTGGATTTCTATTCGAGATAAGGTAATTTCATCTGATATTGAGCTAAATGATAAAGAAAAAGTAGCCGCAGAATGGTGTTTGAAACACAAGCAGCCATGTGGGCGTTTTACCGATACTCTGAGTCAGTCAAACTGGTGGTTTTTACCTCTTTTAGAACAAAAAAATAGCCTAGGTATTGTGGGAATTTACTTTAAGGATGAAGTGGTTTCCTTAAATTTTGAGCAAAAGAAATTGACTGAAAGTGTAATTGAATACATTGCACAAGCAGTACTTCGAACCCAATTGGTGAATGAACTTGAACAAGCAAAAGTCACCAGTGAAACAGAGCGTTTGCGTTCTGCTTTATTATCTTCGGTATCGCATGATTTACGCTCGCCACTTGCTTCTATCATTGGGGCAGCAGACACACTTGCCCATTTTAAAGCTGAAATGCCAGAACAAGACCAACAAGATCTGCTTGAAACAATTCATTTAGAAGGTGAGCGCTTAGACCGTTATATTCAAAACTTGCTTGATATGACCCGTTTGGGGCACGAGGGTCTAACTTTAAAAAGAGACTGGATTGGCGTAGATGAATTAATTGGTTCGGCAACCCGCCGTTTAAAGCGTTATAAACCAGATACGCAAGTATCAGTCCAGTTACCTGAGCAGCCAATTAGTTTATATGTTCACCCAGCACTGGTAGAGCAAGCTATTTTTAATGTTTTAGAAAATGCTGCAAACTTTTCACCTCCAGATGAGCCAGTTATGATTCGTACTCATCTTGTGTCAGAAGATGAGGTGAAAATAGAAATTGAAGATAAAGGTGCAGGAATCCCTGAAGACGAAAGACATCGCATTTTCGATATGTTTTATACTATGGAGCGTGGAGACCGTGGAAAGTTTGGTACTGGTTTAGGGCTAACAATTGTAAAAGCGATTATTGGTGCTCATATGGGTACAATAGAAGCATTTTCAGGGCGCCAAAATAAAGGTACTTTAATTCAAATCAAATTACCCATTCATCCAGTAAAAGAATAAGTTGTAAATTCATGATAAGTTCAGAAACATCACCTGTAGAAACACGTATTGTGATTATCGATGATGAGCCTCAAATCCGTAAATTTTTAGACATTGCTTTAAGAACTCAAAAATACAAAACCATCCTCTGCGAAACGGGTTACAAAGGCCTAGAGGCTTTGGCAACCCAAGGGGCTGATTTAGTTATTTTGGACTTAGGCTTACCCGATTTAGATGGAAAAGAAGTGCTGCAAGAATTACGTAGCTGGTCGAATGTTCCCGTTATTGTGTTATCTGTACGCGCCGATGAATACGAAAAAGTTGCTTTGCTAGATGCTGGCGCAAATGACTACATGACCAAGCCTTTTAGTGTGCAAGAGCTTTTGGCGCGCATACGTGTCATTCTAAGAAATCAACCGATTCAGCAAGAAGCTCATGTGTATGACGATGGTTATCTCAAGGTTGATGTCATGCAACGTTTAGTTTGGATCGAGCAACAACCAATTACTTTAACTCGAAAAGAGTTTCAACTTTTGACACTATTAATGCGCTATCAAGGGCAGCTTTTAACACAACCACAGCTCTTAAAAGAACTATGGGGGCCAACTCATCAGGAAGATACTCACTATTTACGTATTTTAGTGGGCAAGTTACGTAGTAAGTTGGGAGATAACGCGATTCAGCCACGCTATATTGCTACTGAACCAGGTGTTGGGTTACGTTTTTTAGCTAAACAGAAAAATCACTAATTAGATATAAAAAAACCTTAGGGTATTTCTCCCTAAGGGTTTGCAAAGTGGTTTATAGTTTTTTTGCTTTTTTTATTTATATATCCCAATGTTGTTCTGCTTCAGTCATTTGATTATAAATGTTTTGATATTCAGCCTGTTTAACCGTGTACCAATGTTCTACAAAGTCTGCCCCTAAATACCCTTTTAAAATAAGACTTCCTTTAAATATTTTTAAGGCTTCTGGCTGATTGTTGGCTAACAAAATGTGCTCGTCTGGAAATTTTAAAAGATGTGCAGGTTTTGGTAGCGGTAATTTATGAGATAAGCCATAAGACGCGCCCGCTAAAATAGTCGCTGTAACTAGATAGGGGTTACAGTCAGCTCCAGCAACACGATATTCTAAGCGTTGATTTTGTATATCTGAGCATGGAATTCGTATTGCGACATTACGATTGTTGGTATCCCAATTGGCTTCTAATGGCACGTGATGGCCAATTTTAAAACGTCTATAAGAATTAATATTAGGCGCTAAAATCGCCATAGATGCAGGCATTAACTCAATTAGGCCACTAATCGCGCTGAGTAATTTGGTAGAAAGCACATCTTTTTCTATTTCTGAGCTAAATATATTTTCATGGTATTGATTAAGCATACTCATATGAAAATGCATACCACTACCAGCTTTTGCCAAGTTCGGTTTCGCCATGAAACAAGCAGTTAAGTCATGTTTTCTTGCGACTTGCTTTACAATTCTTTTTAAAGCATTAATTTGATCGCAGAGTTTTAAAATGTCATGGCTGTGTTGAAGATTTAATTCGTATTGTCCAGGGGATGATTCCGCAACAATAGCGGTAATTTCAATAGATTGAAGTAGGGCTGCTTTCTCAACTTCATCTAGGACTTGCTGATAGTTATTCGGTGCATCTATATCGAAACATTGGTTTTCTATGCAGGTTTCAGACTGATGCTGAGGTGAGAAAAGGTAAAACTCTAGCTCGGCAGCCATGACAGGGAAATAATTATTAGCATTTAACTGATTTAATAATTTTTTTAATATATTGCGTGGTTCATAGCGACAGTCTGAACCATCTTCTTCTTGCATTGATAGGTAAAGCTGAGCATTTAATTCTGGGGATAAGGCACTTGGTTGCAAGCTGCCTAAAATGGGCAGGCAAAGTCTATCTGGTTCACCAATATATTTTCCCAAGCCTGTTTCTTCAATCACTTTTCCATCAAGGCTCATGGCATAAACAGAAAGAGGAAAATAACATCCATTAGATAGATTTTTCAGACTCTTAACATCAATACGTTTGCCACGAATATGCCCGTTTAAGTCATGTAGACAAATATCAATGTGCTGAGTGTGAGGATATAAACTTAAATATTCATCAACTTCTTTTAAAAAAAGATCTGATTGAAAAGTACCAGATTGTTTCGGAGGAATAAAATTATCTGATATTTTAAATGCCTTAAAGTGAGGATCTTTTAAGTTTAAATTTGGGTAAATAAGTGTACTCATTATAAAAAACCTTGGTGGTTATTTAGCTAAAATCCTAACGTAGCCTTTGAAGGAAATCGCGTAAAAAAAGAGTAAAGATGGTTGAACAATATTTTATGAGAAATTTGATTTTTTATATTTATAATCAATATGTTGAGTCTCATTTTTATAATCAATTTGTAAAGTAAAATTAGCGTATAAGAGCAGTCAGCGCATTATAAAATTCTACTGATTTCTCTTTTTAAAATTAAACAAAGCTAAAAATTTAAGCTTCTCATTTGGTGAGATGGTCAAACTGCTTTAAACTTAAATGCTTATCCAGTTAAACATTTATTTATAAATCTTGAATTGAGCAAGGCTTATATAGCACATGTACTGGAATTTTATTTTTTGCGTTTTTTAATTTTATTTTTGAGTTTCCTTAATATGAAAAATATCGGTTTAGCCATTTTAGCAATCAGCCTTTCAGGTTGTGCTGCAATGAGCGTAGAAGAATGTAAGACTGCGAATTGGTCATTAGTGGGTGAGAAGGATGGTTCAAAGGGATCTTCGCCACGTTTAGATCAATATTATAAAGCGTGTGGAAAAGCCAATATTGTTCCAGATCAAAAATCATATGAACGTGGGTATAAAGAGGGCTTAGGGTATTATTGCCAGCCATCAAATATTTTTTATAACGCTTTAGAGGGTAATGGCAATATTAATGTATGCCCAATCGAGCAGCGTAATCGTTTAAGACCTTATTATCGAGCAGCTTCCGATTACTACAATGCAAAAAATGAATATGACCGTTATGATGAAAAGTTTAAGCAATATTCTGATAGTGCTTATAACGAAAAATTAAAGCCAGAAGAGCGCGAACGCTATCGTAAACTTTTAAGAGAATTACAAATTGATCGTGACCGTATTAACAGAAACTATTGGAACTCAATTCGAGATATCGAACGTTTCAAATATGATCACGGCTTAAAATAATATTTTAAACAGGATTGATCTGAATGAGATCAATCCTTTGGTTTTTAAAGATAATAACTCGTTTTTGTCATTAACTTTGAAATAGCAGTCATCGTAATTTTTACTGCATATGGTAATTCAACACCGCCTGCTTCAAGTGCAGTATGACGGTGATGCAATTCATCTTCATTCATTTGCTCTAAAATTTTACGAGAGCGTTCATCTTGAGCAGGTAATTGGTTTAAGTGATCTTGTAAATGCAGACTAACCTGACGTTCAGTTTCAGCAACAAAACCTAAGCTATATTTATCACCTGCAATACCGGCAAGGGCACCCATGCCATATGACAACCCGTACCAGATTGGGTTTAACAAACTTGTATGACTGTTTAATTCTTTTAAACGATCTTCACACCAAGCTAAATGATCTTGTTCTTCAATCGCTGCTTGTTGCATTTCTTGGCGTACATTTGGCAATTTCGCCGTTAAGGCTTGCCCATGGTACAGTGCTTGAGCACATACTTCACCACTGTGGTTAACACGCATTAAACCTGCGACATGGCGAGCATCTTCTACACCAAGTTTTGTTTCTACTGTTTCAGCTGGATTTTGACGCTGTGCTGCTGTTGCACCCGGAACAAGACTACGCAATGCCTGATCAAATGAGTTAATAAGTTGATCAATTCCAGTATAGTGGCGCATAAATTAGTCCTCTAAAGAAAGGTGGGCTGTGGCAAGCATTGGTTTTAGTCTAGCGAGAAGCCAGATACTAAAGATTGCACTAAGTACAGCTGTAATAATAAATAGTATTTTAATATCAATTTTTAAAACACTTAAGATTAAGATTGAAAAAATTGCAGAAGAAACCATAAAAACGGCATTTAAGATGTTATTTGCTGCAACAACACGTGCACGATGTGAACGTGGTGAATAAGCCTGCATCATGGCATATAGGGGAACAATATAGAAACCGCCACTAATACCCAATAAAGTCACAGCAATCATGACATGGTAGTAAACCCAGCCTTGGGTAAAAATATCTTTTAAGGTAAGTAATGCTCCTGTTCTTTCTGGTACAAAAGCTAAACTGGCAGCAAGGTAGAGCGCAAAAACAGTAAGGCCAACTGCACCAATCGGCACCATTTTAATATTAATTTCTGAACCACCAATTTTACGGCAAAGAAGAGAACCCACACCAATACCGACTGAAAAGAAAGTCAGTAACAGGCTAACGACATTTTCTGATGCATGAAGGTTTTGCTGGGTAAGCTGCGGAATTTGAGTTAAATAAGTCGCGCCATAAAACCAGTACCATGAGTTGCCTAGCAAAATTGTGAATACTAGCGGTAAGCTTTTGGCATATTTAATGGTTTGAAAGCTTGTACGGATAAAATTCCAGTCAATCTTTAAGTCAGGTGCAGCAACTTTTTGCGGCAAAATGAAGCGACTAAATAAATAGCCTATGCAAGCAATAGCCACTACGGTGATACTAATCCACAATAAATTACCATCTGATGAGGCAATTACGGCACCACCTAAGATCATCCCGAACAAGATCGCCATGGATGTGCCGGATTGAAATAGCGCATTACCGGACATTAACTCGTTCGGTTTTAAGATTTCAGGCAAAATTGCGTATTTAATCGGGCCGAAGAACGTCGAATGTGTACCCATCAAAAATAAAGCAAAAAGAAGTAGCCATAAGTTTCCTAACAGGAAACCCGCAGTACCGATGAGCATAATGATGATTTCTAAAATTTTAATACCACGGACGAGTTGAGATCGTTCGTATTTGTCGGCGATTTGTCCAGCTGTGGCTGAAAAAAAGAAATATGGCAGAATAAACAAGAGGGCTGCCAAATTATTAAGAGTACTTACGGGAGCAGATTGTTGCTGAATCCATCCATAAGTAATCACCAATAATAAAGCTTGCTTAAAAACGTTATCATTTAATGCGCCAAAAAACTGGGTAAAAAACATCGGTACAAACCGACGTGAGGTCATCAGGTGCTCATCTTGTTTCATCATGTGCAAACTTCATTGTGTTTTATAAAAAAATGTGACCGAGTGTTAATTTGCATCGAAAACCATGTATGATATTTTTAACGCTTGATTAAATGAAAAATCAATGGTTTTGAGTGAGTTTTACACTCACATTGGTGCGTTTTATTAAAAAATAAGTCTAGAGTTTTCTATGCCTTCTAAAATTAAGTTTAAACAGTCAACTCTCTCACATTCTATGCATTTAATTTTAAAAATGCAGGGCATTCCTAAACTTATTTGTAGCAGCTTGTTGTTAAGCGTTTGCGTAACGCCAAGTTTTGCTCAAACTTCTGTTGAGAATAGTTCATCAACAACTTTAAACCAGACAGTATCTGATGAGTCAACTGAACAATCAGCTCAGGTTAACGAGCAATATACTGCTCCAGTTACAGATATCGCTACACTTGTAACCCAAGCTCAGCAGCAACAAGATAGCTTGGCTATATTGCAACAACAAGAACAATTTCCAAATCAAATTGATGAATTTAAGCCAATTACTCTTGATAATCTTGAAGATTTACCCGATATGCCTGTTGATCAAAACATGGCAAATGAAATTTATAGGGTAGCGGAAGAAGCGAAGAATGAAGCACAGAACTTTCAAAATGGGACTCAGAAACTCCCTGAAGTTACTGTAAGCGATGCAACTCAATCTGAATTAAATCAAATTAATCAGGCACCTGTAAATATTGATCAGCTTATGCAAGAGATTAAGTCTGATAGTAAGATTGTAGTGGAAGCCAATGAGACTGGAAAAACACTACCTGAATTGACACCAGAGGCCGAAGAACCACCTGAGCAAGCTGGTTTCTTTAAACGTATTTTAAATAAAGTACGTCCGCCGCGTGCAATTCCGATGGAACAAGTACCGCGTATTAGCGCAGAGGTAGAAGGCGCTTCAGATGTGTTAGCTAAAAATATTAAAGGTAAGCTTTCAACATTTACTCAAGAATCTTTTGAAGACTTTAATGCTGCTTTACCTCAGCTTAGAACATTAAGTAATCAGGCTGCTCAAGCTGTTGGTTACTATAATGCTGAGTTCCGATTTGAAAAATTAAGTCCGAGTCGTGTTCGTGTCAGAGTGACACCAAATGAACCAGTACGAATTAATGAGCAAAATATTGAGTTTACAGGTCCAGGCGAAAAGCAGCCGCAATTTCAGGTTATTCGCTTAGTTCCTGATCAAGATGTGGGTGATATCTTTAATCACGGTTTATATGAAACCACTAAAACCCGTATTGTCGACGCAGCATCTGATAACGGTTATTTTGATGCTTATTGGCGATTGCATGATGTAAAAGTAAGTCAGCCAGAAAATAAGGCCGATATTAATTTACGCTACGAGACAGGTGAGCGTTATAAATTAGATAAGGTCGAGTTTCGTATGAGCGATCCTTCGAAACCTTTGCCATTAAATCAAAATATCTTAGAAAGTATGGCGCCTTGGAAAGAAGGTGATGACTATGCTTTCTGGCGTGTAAATGTGCTCGCGAATAACCTAACCAACTCGCGTTATTTTAATTACACATTGGTTGATAGCATTAAGCCAGATCCAATTGAAAAGCCACTTGAATTACCACCAGATTTACAAGCTTTGGTCGATGAGCAAAATATTGATGTTGATGAGTCTAATTTACTTTCACCAGAACAACGACAACTTGCGAAAGCACGTCAATTAGCGACATCCAATAAAGAAGTTACGCAGAACGTAGTCGATGAAAAACAGTTTGCCGGAACACAAAATGCGAAACAGGCAGAGCCTCAAACTGCGATGTTGCAAAGTGCCGCAGCTCAGCATGATGAACAGGAAACTGAACA
Source organism: Acinetobacter sp. 1542444 (assembly GCF_000581835.1). Taxonomy (NCBI): domain Bacteria; kingdom Pseudomonadati; phylum Pseudomonadota; class Gammaproteobacteria; order Moraxellales; family Moraxellaceae; genus Acinetobacter; species Acinetobacter sp. 1542444. The sequence goes on from NZ_JEYA01000003.1 coordinate 583,501, forward strand.
GGATCGTTTACAAGCTCAAGCACGTGAAACAAAAAGAATTCCAGTTATTGTGACTTTAAATGCTGACAAGCTAAATAGTTTAGAAACTGGTATTGGTTATGGAACCGATACGGGGGCGCGTTTACGTAGTCAATATCGCCGTTCTATCGTAAATAAATATGGTCATTCTTTTGATGCCAACTTAGAAGTCTCTGAAATTCGTCAATCGATTGATGGTCGATATAGTATTCCCTATAAACATCCGTTAAATGACTATTTTAATATCGTTGGCGGTTATGAGCGTGAAACACGGGATGATATCGGTCCGGATGTAAGCCTATTAACCGAATCTGCTGTTGTGGGCGGGGAGCGCGTAATCAAACGTCCATTAGGAAATTGGCAACACACTATTGGTGTTCGTTATCGTTTAGACCGTTTGACCCAAAAAGGTAATGTTGATATTTCTGAATTACCAGATGCTTTTAAAACAGCTGCGTCTGAGCAAGAAGCATTATTGTTTAGTTATGAAACATCTAAAACTTCAAGTAATACACGTTTAAACCCAACAAAAGCTTTTAAACAAACTTATAAATTAGAATTAGGCAGCGAGAGTTTACTGTCTGATGCCAATATGGCAATTGCGAGTGCAGGCTGGAGATTTATTTATTCTCTAGGTAAAAATGATGATCACCAATTTGTTGGAAGATCTGACCTTAGTTATATTTTTACAGATGACTTTGACAAAGTTCCATACAATCTTAGATTCTTTACGGGTGGTGACCAAACGATTCGTGGATTTGACTATAAAAGTCTTTCTCCAGAAGTAGATGGATATAAAATTGGGGGCCAAGCTTTAGCTGTAGGTTCTTTAGAATATAACTATCAGTTCAAAGATGGATGGCGAGCAGCTGTTTTCTCTGACTTTGGTAATGCTTACGATAAAGATTTCAGTAATCCAGCAGCTTATAGCGTTGGTGTCGGAATTCGCTGGAAGTCTCCAATCGGCCCAATCCGTTTAGATGTCGCTTCGGGTATTTCAGATGAGAACCATCCGATTCGTTTACATTTCTTTATAGGCCCACAACTTTAAAAATAAAATTTTATTAGGTTTATTTTATGGCGGAAGTAGAACAGCAGCCCACTTCGGCACCAAGCTCTCCTAAGAAGAAGCGTCGCATTTTGCGTAGCTTCTTGCTGACGATATTGATCATATTATTATTATTGGCTTCTTCGTTAGTCATCATGATGTCAACGGACCGCGGAAGCCGTTTTTTATTAGATCGAGTTTTAGAAGCTCAGAAAATAATTAAATATGAATATGAAGGCGGCAACTTATTGCGAGGCATTATTCTCAAAAATGTGTTGGTGCAATTAAAAGACGTTGATGTTTCATTAGATCGAGCTGATGTAGGCTTAGGGTGGCGCTCTTTATTATTAGAAAAAGAAGTGCATTTAAGCCATGCAGATGTACGCAACTTACGTATTATTAATAAAACTCCGCCTTCTGGTAAACCGTTTGAATTTAAACCAATCAAATTGCCATTCGTTTTACGTATAGATGAAGGTGATGTTGATCATTTAGAAATTAAGTTAGCAACCTCAGATGTAAGTTTTCATGATGTCCATTTGCAGGATGCACTTTGGTCAGAGACCAAACTGGAATTTGAAAAATCTAGTATGGATATGGGCTATCTTTCAGTCCATAACGCAACAGGTAAAATGGATTTCAGTGGTAAATATCCATTAGATGCCACAGCAGATTTAAGAATCCCATCTTTAAAAAGTCTAAATATTCAAAATATTAAAGTGGCTGCTCGGGGAAGTTTAGATACTATAAAAGCTGGGGTTGCAACAACCACTCCCGATCTATTAACAGGTTGGGTAATATTGCATCCTGTTCGCGATGAAGTTCCAATGCAAGGTGAACTATTATTAAAAAACTATCACTTACCTTTATTACAAGAACAAAAACTTTTTGCAAAAAATGGTGTGATCAAGTTTCAAGGTGATATTAAACAGCTTAATTTGGCACTTGATACAGATTTAAAGGGTGAGAATTTACCTGAAGGTCAGTACAACGCTTTAATGAATACTGATTTAGTTCATCAGCTTAATATTACCGATTTCAATGGCCAAGTTATGAAAGGTGCCGTTAATCTTAAAGGTCTGGTGAATTGGAAAGATCATGTGACTTGGGACATCAAAGGTCGTTTAGATCGCATTAATCCTAAAGACAAAGCGATTCCTCAGGTGGTTCAAGACTTTTTACCGCCAAGTTTAGATGCTGCTATTGCTTCAACTGGTTCTTTGGAAAAAGGCACAGAAGTATTTGCTAACGTTGATTTTGACCGTTATGAGTCTTGGAAACTCAAGCTTAATCAGGCGCCTGAAAAAAATAATAAACCTCAACCAATGCTCATGAATGTGGCGTGGGCGAATATAGACCGTGCAATGCCTTATATTGGATGGTTAAGTAGTGATAATGGTCAAGTCGATTTAACATTACGTGACGGTCAACAAGATATTAAGGTTGCTACAAAAGTATATCAGCATGAAAAAACTTTATTGCCAGCAGGACAATATCTAGCCAACCTGAATGTTAAAGATAATATCTTAAATGTTCCTAATTTTAGTTTTGCTGCTGAAAAAGGTAGCTTAACAGGTCAGGCTAAAGTTTTATTACCTACTGAAAAACGACAGCTGGCTTGGAATGCTTTATTAAATGCAAAAGATTTTAATCCGCAAAGTATTCATGCAGCAGCGCCGGTCAATCTATTAAACGGTTCGATTAAGGCAAATGGTTTCGCTAAACCAAACCAGCAAATTATTCAGTTTGAGAAAATTGATTTAACTGGTCGATTGGCTCAAGCAGGTCAAGAAACTGTAAGTTTAGGTGGAAAAAGTACAGCAGCATTATTATTTCATGATGTTAAAGCTGGTGGCGGCTTTAAAGGCTTTGCGGTTAATTATGACGGGTCTTTAAAAGCCTTAAAACAGGCAAATGGTTTGTTGAAGTTTTCTATAGCGGGCACGCCAGATTTTATTCGAATTAGCCAGTTACAACATGATGGGGTAGCTGGAAAAATCTATGCTACTGGTTCTGTCAATTTAAAAGACCGCATTGCATGGGATATTAATAGTTCATTAGTACGCTTTAAGCCTCAATATTTTGCCTCAACTGTTAAAGGTGAAATTTCAGGAAACCTGAAAACTCAAGGGGTTTGGTCTGATCACTTGAAGCGAATTAATATTCAACAATTGAATCTTGCAGGCTTTTTAAATAATAAACCTGTTCGGGGTAAGGGTAATCTATCTCTATTGATGGATTCCAATCAAAATGGCTTTTTACCTCAGCAATTTGAAGCGAATAACTTATTTTTAGTGTATGGACAGAACCAGCTACAAGCTACTGGCAATGCACAAAATCTAAAAATTAAGTTGAATGCACCAGCACTCTACGAGTTATATCCCGGGCTGCGTGGTCGAGCTTATGGTGATTTGAATGTTCAATCACAACCACGTTTAAAAGCAACAGCGAATATTGCCGTAGATAATTTTGCTTTTAATACACTTGTAAGTGTGAAGAGATTGAGTATTCAGGGTGAGCTTCCAACATCGGAAACAACACCGACTCAATTAACCGCAAAATTAAATAATCTGCGTAGCGGAAATAGAGAAATCCAGTCTGCTGAAGTGAATTTGACAGGAACAAGAAAAGCACATTTATTGAAAGTACTTGGCAATAATAGTGTTTCCAAGTTCTATGTTCAGTTGGCAGGTGGATTTAATCAAAAGAATGATTGGTTAGGTCAAATCCAGAAAGGAAGTTTTGATTCACGACGAATTCGTCTGGCACAAAATCAAAATGCTCCAGTAATTTTTTCTTCAGCGAAATCTGAGCTATATGTGGGCCAACATTGCTGGCAAAGTACCAATAGTCAGCTCTGTTTTGATCAGCCTGTAAGAGTGAGTAAAGCACGAGGGAATATTTCCTTTGTAACTCAGAACATGGACTTAAGTGATTTCGCGGCATTTATGCCAGAAGGCTTAGCGATGACTGGACAATTAAATGGTTACGCTAAGGCATCGTGGGTAAATGGTGGTAATCCAAAACTTGATGCACGTTTAATTACGCGTAAAGGTGAAATCGGTTTAGCTGCTGAAGATCCGCAAGACCCCGCAACGACTTTGGCTTATGATGAGTTAGGAGTGATTGCAAAAAGTGTATCAGAGGGGCTGCTATTCCGTATTGATGTTAAAACACCAGATATTGGTACGGGTTATGCGAATGTTATTATCAACCCATTCCAGTCTTCAATGCCAATGCATGGTGAAGTGGCCTTTAATGATGTTCAATTAAAAGTCTTGAAACCATTTATTCAAGATGTTCGCTCAATGAGTGGGACGTTAGCCTTGGCTGGTAAAGTCAACGGTACATTAACTCAACCTCAATTTACTGGTGAAATGCGCCTGAAGAATGGTGCGATCAGCATGATTTCTCTGCCAGTAAATCTAACTAATGTGCAGGTATATTCATCAATTCGTCAGGATATGGCAACAATTGATGGAGCGTTTAATAGTGGGCAAGGTGTAGGCTTGCTTAAAGGTAGTTTTGAGTGGAAAGATGCGCCGCGCCTTCAATTAAATCTGAAAGGTGATAATTTACTGGTACGTCAAGCGCCATTAATTACAGCAATTGCCAACCCGAATCTGACACTTGATATGTATCCTTTTGATAAGCGTTTAAGCTTAAAAGGATCTGTAGATGTTCCTCGTGCACGTATTTCAATGCCAGAAACAACTGCTCCAATCATTAATACGTCATCAGATGTTCGCATCGTGCGCCAAGGTCAAGACCCACTTGCAATTTTACGGGCTGCTAAACCTTGGGATATTCGAGCTGACATTTCTGTTAATATAGGAAAACAAGTTATCTTCCAAGGCTTTAACAGTAATATTCCATTAGTTGGTCGTCTAAACTTAAGCCAACGTGGCTATGAGACTGCAATGAGAGCTAACGGAGCGATTGGTGTCAGCCAAAAAGTGAAAATCGAAGCCTATGGACAAAGTCTAGACTTGAACCGAGCAATTGCCCGTTTTAACGGACCATTGGCTAACCCGACTTTAGATATCGATGCGAATAAAAATGTTCAGGGAAGTATGGTTGGCGTACGTGTTACAGGTACTGCGACATCACCAAACATTCAGGTCTATAACGATGCCGGACTATCTGAGCAAGAAGCATTGAACGCGCTCGTTACGGGTCGTATTAATGAAGGTTCAAGTGGTTTAAGTAATGCAGAAGGATTTAAGTCCGATGTAAATAACACCATTGCTGCTGCGGGTATTAGTATGGGCTTGGGTGGTACACGTGCTTTAACTAACCAGATTGGACGTACGTTTGGTTTGAGCGGTTTAGCTTTAGATGCACAAGGTACAGGTGATGATACGCAAGTGAGTTTAACGGGTTATATCACACCAGATCTGTTTATTCGCTATGGTGTTGGGGTGTTTACTCCTGTAAACAAACTCACTTTACGTTATCAAATGAATCGACGTTTATATTTAGAAGCAAGTCAATCTCTAGAAAGAGCAATCGATCTTTTCTACAACTGGCGCTTTTAGTTAGTTGAAACCAATAATGAATGAATTAAGAGCTCACTATTGTGGGCTTTTAATTTAATAACGCTTTCATAACATTTAAAAAAGTTTAGTATTTATGATTTAAAGTATCGCTTCTCTTAAGAGTAAGGAAGCCTTGGATAGGTATTGATTAAAGAAAATTCACTTGAAAATTGCTGTTTTATAAATTAGTTTTCAGAAACATTAAATGAAATTAGATTGATATACCTTGTTGATAAATGCAAATAAGGTGGGTTTTTTCAAGGATATAGTAGTGAATATAAATACTTATGTTGAAATTAAAAATGGCAAGGAAAATGATATCAACGTTAAATATCGTGGCCTAATTCAAAAATTAACAGCAACATTGTCATTGACGCTTTTGTCATTTGGATGGTGCTCCACCGTAAATGCTGCACAACAACAAATTGCTTTAGTAGGAACATGGACATCAATTCCTAATGCACCGCTTGCGCAAAAACCAAAACAAGCTAGTGAAGGTTTGTACCAGCTTCAAGTGAATAAAGATGGAACTTTAACTCCTGTTAAAGTGTTGAAAATGAAAAGTCCTTCTTGGGTTGTGAAATCGAAAGATGGCCGTTTTGCATATACTACTAATGAAGAAAATGAAGGTGCGGTGACCGCATTGTCTATTCAAAACGGAAAGGTGGAAGTGTTGAACACAGTGGATAGCCATGGTGGACATCCAACACATGCAACAATCAGTTTAGATGGTAAGTACCTGTTTGTATCGAACTATTCTGCATTCGATAAAGGCCGTGGTGGGGTAGCTGTTTTGCCAATTTTGCCAAACGGTCATTTGGGCGAAAAAGTACAAAATATTGTTTTTGAGGAAGGTTCTGGCCACGTCAAAGGCCGCCAAGAAAGTGGACATGCTCATTCCACAACTTTTAGCCCAGATGGTAAGTATTTATATGCTAGCGATCTTGGAAATGACAAAGTCTATGCATTTCGTTATAACCCGAACAAGGCTCAGCCACTCGAAGCGGACACCAACCGCGATGTAACTTTTACGCATGGTTCTGGCCCGCGTCATATGGTCTTTTCACCAAATGGCAAACATGCGTATGTTACCGCAGAAATGCGAAGTGAAATTGTGACATTTAACGTGCAAGATGGTCATTTGAAAAAAGTGGCTGAGCTAAAACTAATTCACGAGGACAAAACACCTGAATTTAAGAGTGCGAGTGGAATTATCCTTAGTCCAAATGGTAAATATGTGATTGCTGCCAATCGAGGTGCAGACAACAAACTTTTAGTATTTAAAATCCAACAGAATGGATTGCTAGCTAAGCCAGTTGTTTATAAAGCGAATGGTATTGAACCACGTGCTTTCTCATTTGATGCATTTGGTAAATATCTATATGTAACAAATGTTTATAGTAACAATATTAGTTTATTCCGTTTTGATGCAAAAAATGGCACCTTAAAACCAGCTGGTGATGCAGCAAAAATATCAACACCTACGGATATTAAATTCTTTAATTAATCCAAAACATGAAACTGACCTTTCTAGTACTTAATACAAAAGACCGAGATTTTGTTATCTCGGTTTTTTATAGCAGTTTTGGCAAAAACGATGATTTTCCGTATGATATGGGCAGCAATAATTAGTGTAGTGAAATGATGAAAAAGATTTTATTGATTGCAATGAGTTTGCTCTTTGTTGGTTGTTCGGAAAAGAAACCATTAACACCAGAAGAGCAGTGGCATGGCTTTTGTACTAGCGTAGGAAATGCTGCAAGAAGTATTGTTTTTGATCGTCAGCAAGCAATTGAAAAAACTCAGGCAGTTGAGCATGCAAATAAGATTGAAGATGAGATAACTAAAAAATTCATTCTTAATGTTATTGAAAAAGTTTATGCAATTCCAAAAGAAGAACTGACAAAAGATCCTCAAGCAATCCAAGAAAAAGTTAGAAAGCAAATGATGGATGAATGTTTGGTAACCCCTCATGACAAAATGCCAAAATATAAATCATTCTAATTGTGGATGAGGTTATTGAATTTTCATCTGGCTGAAGCTCTTTTTGCTTAAAAATAGCTCAATTTAGCCCAATTTGCTCATTATTTACACACTGGTATTTAGATACAAAATAATGGGCATCACGGAGAAACACCCCGCGCTCATTAACTTTTACCTTGAACTCTAGTAAACTTTTGTAGTCCATATTACTTGTGAAGCTTTTAAGAAAGCTGGAATTTGCAAGTAATTTTTCAAAAAAAGAGGAATGAACACCGTGCTAGAAGCTTACCGCCAACACGTTGAAGAACGTGCCGCACTCGGAGTCCCACCGAAGCCACTTGATGACGCTCAAACAGCTCAGCTTGTTGAACTATTAAAAAATCCACCAGCAGGCGAAGAAGCGTTCTTGGTAGATTTGCTTGAAAACCGTGTTCCTGCAGGTGTTGACCAAGCAGCTTACGTAAAGGCAGCATTCTTGGCAGCGATTGCAAAAGGCGAAGCAACTTCACCACTCGTTTCTAAAGAACGTGCAGTTTACTTACTTGGTACTATGCTAGGTGGTTATAACGTAGCACCACTTGTTGAACTTCTTGATAATGCCGAACTTGCAGGTTTAGCTGCTGAAGCATTAAAGAAAACTCTTCTTGTATTTGATGCATTCCATGACGTAGCAGATAAAGCAAAAGCTGGTAATGAAGCCGCTAAAGCTGTTTTACAATCTTGGGCTGAAGCAGAATGGTTCACTAGCCGTCCTGACGTTCCAGAAGAAATCAAAATTACTGTGTTCAAAGTAACTGGTGAAACAAACACTGATGACTTGTCTCCAGCTCAAGATGCTTGGAGCCGTCCAGACATTCCATTACACGCAAATGCAATGTTGAAAAACGAGCGTGATGGTATCAACCCTGAAAAACCAGGTGAAGTTGGTCCATTAAGCCAAATTAAAGAACTTATCGCGAAAGGCAATCAAGTTGCTTACGTTGGTGACGTTGTTGGTACGGGTTCAAGCCGTAAGTCTGCAACTAACTCTGTTCTTTGGTTCTTCGGTGATGAACTTCCACACATTCCAAATAAAAAAGACGGTGGTGTGTGCTTAGGTTCTAAGATCGCTCCAATTTTCTTCAATACTATGGAAGATGCAGGTGCATTACCTGTAGAAATCGACGTTGCTAACATGAATATGGGCGACGAAGTAGTATTGAAAATTGACCATGCTGCTGCAAAAGTAACTGCCTTTAAAGATGGCGTACAAATCTCTGAAGCAGATCTTAAAACTCCAGTACTTTTAGACGAAGTACGTGCGGGTGGTCGTATTAACTTGATCATTGGTCGTGGTTTAACTGCTAAAGCACGTGAAGAATTAGGTCTTGCACCTTCTACATTATTCCGTACTCCAGTACAACCTGCTGACACTGGCAAAGGCTTCACACAAGCTCAAAAAATGGTTGGCCGCGCATGTGGTTTACCAGAAGGCCAAGGTATCCGTCCAGGAACTTACTGTGAACCTAAAATGACTACAGTTGGTTCTCAAGATACGACAGGTCCAATGACTCGTGACGAGTTAAAAGACTTAGCATGCTTGGGCTTCTCATCTGACTTAGTGATGCAGTCTTTCTGTCACACTGCTGCGTATCCAAAACCAGTTGACGTAACAACTCACCATACATTACCTGACTTCATCATGAACCGTGGTGGTGTATCTTTACGTCCAGGTGACGGTATTATCCACTCTTGGTTAAACCGTATGTTACTTCCAGATACAGTAGGTACTGGTGGTGACTCACATACTCGTTTCCCAATCGGTATTTCATTCCCAGCGGGTTCTGGTCTTGTTGCGTTCGCAGCAGCAACTGGTGTTATGCCACTTGATATGCCTGAATCTGTACTTGTTAAGTTTAAAGGTAAAATGCAACCTGGTATCACTTTACGTGACCTTGTACATGCAATTCCTTACTACGCAATTCAAGCGGGTGATTTAACTGTAGAGAAGAAAGGTAAGAAAAATATCTTCTCTGGTCGTATCCTTGAGATCGATTTATCAGAAATGGAAAATGACTTGACTGTTGAGCAAGCATTCGAACTTTCTGATGCTTCTGCTGAACGTTCTGCTGCTGGCTGTTCAATCACACTTTCTGAAGAGAAAGTTGCTGAATACCTACGTTCTAACATCACGATGTTGAAGTGGATGATCGCAGAAGGTTATGGCGATGCACGTACACTTGCGCGTCGTGCTGAAAACATGCAGAAGTGGTTAGATAACCCAAGCTTGTTAAAAGCTGATGCTGATGCTGAATACTTAAAAGTTTACGAAATCGATCTAGCTGACATCAAAGAACCAATTCTTTGCTGCCCGAACGATCCAGATGACGCAAAACTTCTTTCTGACGTTCAAGGCGACAAGATTGATGAAGTATTCATCGGTTCTTGTATGACTAACATCGGTCACTTCCGTGCAGCTGGTCAGTTACTTGACAAAGTACCTGGTGGTTCATTGTCTACTCGTTTATGGTTGGCTCCACCAACTCGTATGGACGAGCACCAATTAATGGAAGAAGGCTTGTATAACATCTATGGCCGTGCTGGTGCACGTACAGAGATGCCGGGCTGTTCATTATGTATGGGTAACCAAGCACGTGTAGCGCCGAACACAACTTGTGTATCGACTTCTACTCGTAACTTCCCGAACCGTTTAGGTCAAGGTGCAAACGTTTACTTAGCGTCTGCGGAGCTTGCATCTGTAGCTGCGGTTCTTGGTAAATTACCAAGCCCAGAAGAATATCAACAGTACGCGTCGCAAATCGACAGCGCTTCTGCTGACATCTACAAATACTTAAACTTCGACAAGATGAGCGAATATACTAAAGAAGCTGATCAAGTTGATACTAAGAAAATCCAAGCTGCTCAATTGACTTAATATGTCGATTTAGTACAAAAAAGGAGCTGATTATTCAGCTCCTTTTTTATTTTAAATGAGACTTTGTACATTATTAGACTTAGAAAATAATAAATAGATCAAACTTTATTTAATGAAAATGTAAAAATAAATATTACTCTAGATATTAAATTGATTTTTGTTTTAAAATATTTGAACGAACTTGAAAATAATTAAAAAAAATATGAGTATTTTATATAGGGAACTTAAGAATGCTAAAGACAATTGTTGAATTTAAATTTGATGATTATCAATTATATGACCAAAAAACTTATACTGATGAAGGTGGTATTTTAGTTCAAAAAACTGAAGATATTGCACAATATATTTTTAGTATATTAAAGAATAGATATCATTTAAATGTAGAGTTATATAGTGAAAGCTGGGGGTGGGAAATTGAGATTCCCTTAGCTGAAATAACGATGTATCTCGGAATTAGTGTTTATGAAGAATATAGTAATGGATTCGCAATTTTTATTTCTCCAAATACTCCGATTTTAAGAAAATTTCTATTTAGAAAAATTGATATTACTCATCATATTATGGTGTTGCAAAATTATATAAATATTATCTTAAAATCGCATCCAGGCATCTACGATGTGATGTGGTGGGAAGAGAATGAATTTCGATGTGTAGCCACGAATTGATGAAAAAAATTAAGGCTCAAATATTGGGGTAAGTAAAACAAAAATTGTTAGAGACTATATTGGTGAATAGAGGCGATGAGCTTACTATATCTACAATATTAAGTGGTCAGATCAATATGCCTAATTCAGTTTGGAAGAGATTACGTAAGTTTTTTTATAATAATCTTCACAACCATGACTATGAAACGACGGTAAGTAAATGCATTAACTATTTTTTAGTTATTTTAATTATTGGTAACGTTGCTGCTGTTTTATTGGAAACAGTAAATGATTTGTACTCAAATTATCGTATTTGGTTTGACTACTTTGAGAATATTTCAATCGCAATTTTTAGTATTGAGTATTTATTAAGGTTGTGGAGTGTTGCAGATCGAGATACGACACAATCCGCATGGAAAACCCGCTTGAATTGGATGAAAAGTGGGGAAGCAATTATTGATTTGATGGCAATCTTGCCAGCTTACCTGAATTTCTTTGTACGAATCGATCTTCGTATGCTTCGGATTTTACGTTTACTTCGTTTATTAAAATTAACGCGCTATTTCATCTCACTACAGATATTGTTATGTGTGATTAAACGTGAGAAGGGATCTTTTCAAGCAGTTATCTTTATTTTAATTATCATGATTATTATGACTGCTTCTGGAATTTATGTGGTTGAAAACAAAGCTCAGCCAGAAGCTTTTAGTTCAATACCTAAATCTATGTGGTGGGCAGTGGTTACTTTAACTACAGTGGGGTATGGCGATGTCACTCCTGTAACTAGCCTAGGAAAGTTATTAGGGGCTCTTATTACTATTTTGGGTGTGGGTATTGCAGCATTACCAGCTGGTATTCTGGCGTCTGGACTTGCAAATGAGCTTAATCAACGGAATCAGAGATTAGAGCAAGAGTTTCGTGAGTTACTTCAAGCACGAGGTATTGATATTTTACATGATGAAATTGAAATAGAGCGGGTCCGTCAAAAAGTAGGATTGCCAAAAGAGCAAGCGCATAACCTGATTATTCAAATTATGCGTGAAAAAGTATTAGAAGAAGAAGAGTCGGTCCGAGAGAAAAAATGTTATTGCCCACATTGTGGTGGAAAGCTAACTGATTAGAAGTAATAAGTTAGCCTTTTCTTTCATTAAGCTTTTTTGCTGGCTTTTTCTACTGCAAATGCGATAAGTAAAATGATTAGACCGCCAAGGCTTAAAACAAAACCTACCCAGATTGGAGCGGTCCAACCCATTTGGTGACTGAGTACCCAGCCCCCTAAAAATGCACCTAATGCATTGGCCATATTAAATGCAGAGTGGTTGAGTGAGGCAGCTAAAGTTTGGGCATCACCTGCAACATCCATTAGACGAGTTTGTAATGCTCCGCCTAACCCCATTACGGTGAGACCAATTAAAAATAAAGATGCGATGGCAGTATAAATATTACTCATTAAGAAACTAGCGACAACAAATGCGATAGCTGAGCTAATTAATACACTCACTATAGTTTTGTTGAGATTCTTATCTGCAAGCCATCCTGCTGCTAAACCACCAATAACCATACCTATACCCCAGATAGCTAAAGCGATAGGGACAATTTGGATATTAACTTGTGTGTATTCAGTCAAAATTGGTGAGACATAGCTATAAACTGAAAACATGCCTCCAAAACCGATTGCACCCACTGCTAGTGTTAACCACATGTTGATATTTTTAAGGCCAGCTAATTCAGTTTTTATACTGGCAGTAGCTTGAACTGGGATATTGGGTACAAAGAAGCCAACAGCAATTAAAGTGACGAAAGCAATAGTTGCTGAAAACTCAAAACCTGCTCTCCAGCCAAAGTTTTGACCTAACCAAGTTGCTAAAGGAACTCCAATGACAGTTGCGACTGTAAGCCCCATCATCATTTGGGCGACTGCAGAAGCTCTTCTTGACGGACCCGCTAGTTCAGCTGCAACTAACGCACCGACTCCAAAATATGCTCCGTGTGGTAAACCTGCAATGAAACGTGAGACTAAAACAGTTTCAGGTGTATGAGCTAAAGCAGTACAGGCATTCGCAACACCATAAAACAGCATTAAGCCGAGCAATAAAGTTTTTCTAGGCACTTTAGCTCCAAGAATTGCGATGATAGGAGCACCAATAACTACACCCAATGCATAAGCACTAATAAAGTGACCAGCTTCAGGTACTGTAATATTTAAATTATTTGCAATTTCCTGAATCAGTCCCATTGCGACGAATTCAGTGGTTCCAATACAAAAACCACCTACAGCGAGTGAGAAAATTGCTAAAAAGAGAGAGTAATGTTGAGGTGTGGAAAGAGGAGATTGCGGGGACGCCATAATAAGTTAAAGGAAGACTCAAAAAAGAGAAGTATAAGGGAAAAGAGAACAGAATAATAAAAAACTAAAATATTGAGGGAATGATTACATATTCAAATGAAGTAAATTTAAATTTTATATAGATTAATTCATCGAAAAACTTTTAAAAATTATATATGATTACCGCGTAATACTTTAAGCATTACAACAATTTGTATAAATATCTAAAAATAGAGATGCTAAAACGTGAGAAAATTATTTATTACCTGCCTTATGGGTATGGCCATGTTATCTATGTCTGGTTGCGCAGTATTTATGGCGGGGAATCAACCAAGTAAAAAAAATTTAAATGTTCTAAATCCAGGCAGTTCTCGTAATTATGTGATTGCCGAGTTTGGTGCGCCTGTACTTTCAGAATACCGTGATGGAACACGCGTTGAGATCTATACTTTTCAACAAGGTTATTCAAAGTGGGTGAAAGTCGGCAGAGCTTTTGGTCATGGTGTAGCAGATGTGGCTTCAATCGGCCTTTGGGAAGTATTTGGGACTCCGACAGAAGCATATTTTAATGGTAAGGAAACTTCATATGAAGTATCTTACGGACCAGATGATTTAGTAAAAAGCTATAAGCTAATTGATTTCGAGCAAACATTTCCAAAGATGAAGCAGCAATAAATTCAAATTAAATAAGGAAAGACCTTCGGGTCTTTTTTTGTATAAAATTAAATTTATTAATGATAATAAGAATTATTTTTATTTGTGTATACTGTATCCGCTTATATTTTGTCTGAAATTTTTAACTTTGCGTATAACAGGATTTTGTAATAATGAATAGATTTCTAATGACGTCACTTGCATTGATATGTACAACAGGCTTTGCTCATGAACCTTATGTAGCTCCTGTAGCTTATAAAACTGAACAGACTCAAGTACCCGTAATTGCTGGTTATGCGGAAGAAGCATTAAATAGTGAATATGCTTTAAAGGATGCTAAGCTTACTGTAATTACACCTAAAAATGAGCTTAAAACCGTCAATTCAGAAACCCTGCATAAGTCTGCTACTGTTTTTGATGTAGATCTACCTGAAGAAGGCACATACATTGTCCAAACACAGGCAAGTTATCCTTTGAAATATGTATACGACCAAAAAGCATGGCATTTATTTTTTGATATGCCAGCTGATAAAGCTCCATCGAAAGCAGAACGTGAATATTTGATTCCAACTGACCTTAAAACAAAAACAATTAAAACAGAACAAGTAACACGTGAGTGGATATTGCAGAGTTATCTTTCTAAAGGAAAAGTTTCAGATATTCAGCTTCCGAATACACCGATTAAAGTTAGTTTCTCTGTACATCCAAACCAGATTAAAGCTGCTCAACCTGTTAAATTAACCATAACTGAAAAAGGACAACCTTTAGCTTATGCTGAAGTGAATTTAAGAGAAAAGGGTACAACTGACAAGCAAGCGCAGCAGTTTAAGGCGGGAGGCAACGGTCAATTTGAGCTTAAGTTTCCAAAAGCTGGAGAGTACCTAGTAGAAGTAACAGCTCCTCTAAATTTGAAATTAAAACCTAAAGATCAGAACTATACGATTATTAGCTTAAATGTTTTAGCGCAATAGTTTTTAGTATTTTAAAAAATAGGTCTTTATTAGGCCTATTTTTAGTTTTTATATTCTTACTCATTAAAAAAACTTCATTAAAACGTTTAATTTCACTTTAGTTTCAGAGGAAACAAAAATTCATTGCAAGTAAAAGATAATGAAATAAAATTCATGTTGAGACAAACTAACTAATTTTATGTTAAAGTGAATAAAATTCATCAATAAAGATTTGTCGAAAGTTTTATGGAAAAGCAAAGATGAGCTTTATCCATTTATAGATAAATCTGTTTTTTAGGCTTGGGCCCATGTTAGAAATACGTCACCTTAAAACTTTAGTTGCTTTACGTGAGCATGGTTCATTAGTTTCAGCAGCTAATGACCTTTGTTTAACGCCATCTGCTATTTCCCATCAATTAAAAGAATTAGATCATTGGTATGGGGTAGAGGTTGTTAATCGTCGAAGCAGACCTGTTAGTTTTTCTAATGTTGGACAGCGCTTATTAAAGTTGGCTGATGATGTTTTGCCACAAATCCAGATTACCCACAGTGATATCACGCGTATTGTACATGGACAGACAGGCAGAATTATTTTTTCATCGGAATGCCATAGTTGCTTTGACTGGTTAATGCCTTTATTAAATCAGTATCGCCAGCAATACCCAGATGTAGATTTAGACTTCGCTTCAGGTTTTGAAGCCAATCCGCATGAACTCTTACAGAATGCAGAATTTGATTTACTGATTACAGCTGACCCAATCGCGTTAAAAGGAATTGAATATTTTCCGATTTTTGAATATGAGTCACGGTTAGTCTTATCAAATACTCATCCTTTGGTGCGGGCTGAAAATATTACAGTTCAAGAGTTGGCCGAAGAAGTTTTAATTACTTATCCAGTTGATAAGCACCGTTTAGATATTATGTCTAAACTTTTCATCCCTGCGAATATTCAGCCTAAACAAATACGGACAACTGATTTAACCCAAATGCTTATTCAACTCGTTGCAAGTGGACGAGGTATTGCTGCTTTACCTGATTGGGTAGTGAATGAGTATGAACAAAAGGGGTGGGTTACTAGTCGTCGTTTAGATTGTGTTTCTCCTACAGGTTTAAGACGAACTTTATATGCGGGCTATCGAACTGAAGAAAAAGAGAAAAGTTATTTTGAAGGATTTTTAAAGCAGTTAGAAAAGTTTTCTTTAAAGCGAAACGCTTATTATTCTGGCTAAAAATAATTAGCCTAAGTGTTAAAAAGGTGCTTTATTACACCTTTTTTATGTCGATTTCTTATTTGCCAATGAATAAAGAGAGTAATCCTGCTGCAATTAGAGGACCGACTGGTACACCACGGAGTAAAGCGACACCAGCAACTGTACCAATCAGTAAACCTGCAACCACGTCGGGCTGGCTCGACATTAGTTTTACTCCGCGACCACCTAGCCAGGCAACTAACAGGCCAATTGCGATAGCCATAATAGACTTAACACTAATAAAGGATTTTAAAATACTCTCTCCACTGAGTTTCCCACTGGCAATTGGAGTGAGTACGCCAATGGTTAAAATAAGAATTCCTAAATTAAGACCATGAGCTTGAATATAAGGGAAAAACTCATTTAATGGTGTGATTTTAACGACAATCAACACACCTGCTGCAATAGTTACAGCTGCATTTTGACTTAATAAGCCGCAGACAAGCAGAACGAGTAGAACAACTAAATTAACATCAAATTGGGCAAGCATGGCGAGCGGAGGGCATTATAAATAAATGGAATTGTATAATATTTAAGAGTTGGAATGTGAAAGCTTTAAAAGATACAGCTGATTTCAGCTCTTCTTAATTAAAAATTGAGTGTATATCTCTCAATGATAAGGAGTTTTAATTTTTGGTTACGCTTGGACACAATGTTATATAAATTAACAAGTTAAAAATTATAGTGTTTAAAAATTATGATATAAAAATAGTCATTACTCATGAGTACGGGATATTTTTATGGACATTATAGATATCAAGATCAAAGATCAGTTTGATAAGATTCATGATGCAAAAGCACAACTAAAGAAAAATTTAGTGGAACATGAAAATGAATCTTTAAAACTAAGCCAACGAATTGAGCATATTATTGTTGATAATGAAATTATTTTGCCTACTACAGAATTATTATTTGAAAGCGAACAGAACGAAAATATTTATCGAGTCGTTGAAGAGTAAGGTTGCGAGCTAGTTCAAGTAGATGAAAACAGTAGCGAGTAGTGTTTAGTAAAAAATGGAACTACGTTAAAATAACAGCTTAGTTCTAATGAGAAAACTTCATGCTGCTGGAAAAAATTTTACAATCACAAGGGTTTGGTTCTCGTAAATATTGTCAGCAGTTAATAAAAAACGGATCTGTAAGTATTGATGGAGAGGTTGTAAGTGATCTTAAAAAGCAATTCTCTCCAGAAAATTTAGAATTTTCTCTTTTTGGAGAAACTTATCAATATCGAGAAAAAGTTTACCTTGCGTTAAAGAAACCGAAAGGTTTTGAATGTTCACACCAACCTCACCATCATCAAAGTGTATTTAGCCTTTTACCCGAAATTATGATTCAACGTGGTGTGCAAGCCATTGGCCGTCTAGATCAAGATACAACAGGCTTACTTTTACTTACTGATGACGGTAAATATCTTCAAGCTTTAACTCATCCACGTAAACATGTGCCAAAGGTTTATCATGTTACGACTATAGATCCAGTTACACCTGAGCAAATTGAAATGCTGAGCCAAGGTGTGAGCCTACATCAAGAAAAAGGTATTTTCGCTGCAACGGATGTAGCGATATTAGAAATGCATCAATTAACCATGACGATTCATCAAGGTGTTTATCATCAAGTAAAAAGAATGATTGCAGCTGTTGGAAATAAAGTAGAAGCATTACATCGCCATCAAGTCGGGCAATTGGTTTTACCTGAACTTGAAGATGGTGAATGGGTTTATTTATCTGAACAACAAAAACAGCTTGCTCAAAATATCATTTGAGAAAACAATGGAAGGTTTGGAACTCACTATCTCGGATAAATCCCATTTGTTCATATAGGCGATGAGATTCATGATTGTTACTTTGAGTTTCCAAACTAATCCGCAAAGCATTCTCTTGCTTTGCAAATAAGATTGCTGTATCGATTAGCTGTTTAGCAGAACCTTGACGACGAAAAACGGGCGTAACATATACATCATCTAAAATATAGTAAGTGGAACAAGCAACTGAAGAAAAACCTAAATAGAGTAAAATAAAACCCGTAATTTTATCGTCTTTAATATGAATGAAGAACACACTTTCTCTATTCTCAAAACGTTGTTTTAGGAAGTGAAGGGATTCATTAAAATTAGAAGAGGCCCCATAAAATTGGCGATATTCATCAAATAAAACGGCGAGTTGCTCTAAGTCTTCAAAAGTCGCTCGTCTAACGATCATTTGGCACTCCTTGTAACTTATCATTATGTTTTTACAAAGAGAGCATAACGAAAAAAAGAGCTTTTTGACGTTAAAACTTGTTTATAAATGCAACAGTGTTAAGTTTTGTCGCTTTCACCAAGAAGTGCATTAAGTTCTTCAAATAGATCTTCATGGTCATCATCTTCAGCTAAAGTTGATGAATTTTGGTTTAATGAAGATGCTTTTGCTTTTCTCAGTTTTAATAATTGTTCCATATTAATATTCTGATTTTCGATCGCAAAAGGAATAGATTTAGTTAATACGACCTGTTTAAAAAAAAGTCGTACTGCTTGGGCAGGGGTAATTCCCAGTTGTTTAAAAACAGCAAAAGCCTGCTTTTTTTCTTGGGAGTCAAGTCGAACCTGATAAACTTCTGTTTTTCGCATGAATAACAAAACCAAATGATTTTAATTTTTAGGAATTTATTTTAAACCATCGCAATGTAATTTCAATGCTTTTTGGCATAAAAAATAATCTTTTTGTCATTACGGTTACATTACAATGTCAATTCAAACTCGGAATTAAAAGACATTCCCTCTTTTGTGACGGGGTCTGTAAATGAAATATGCTTAGCCAGAAGCTGTAATGGTTCCGAGAAATCATCTTCAGCTTTGTGTTGAACTACGGGATAAAATGGATCATTTTTAATCGGAATTTCTAAGTAATTAAGATGCACCCGAAGTTGGTGCTGTTTCCCCGTTGTAGGAGTTAAGCGATATTTTGCCCAAATCTGGTTGTGCTCGATAAGCTCAATATCAGTCTGGGTATTGGCTTTCGCATTTTCTATAACCTGCATGGTGTAAAAAGGATGGCCTTTATCTAAATGCAAATATAATGTTTGAGGAAAATTTAAATCTTTTTTATAAGGTGCAATAGCGTGATAAATTTTATTGACTTGGCGCTCTGCAAATAATTGTTGGTAAATACCACGCGACTCAACCCGTTTGCAAAATAGAACAACACCTGCGGTTTCGCGGTCTAAGCGATGAATAGGGGTTAAAAATTCATTTCCTGTTTGTTTTTTTAGCCGCACTAAAAGCGTTTCTTGAACATATTGTCCAGTCGGGCTAATTGTTAAAAAATGTGGTTTATCGACCACTAATAAATCATCATTTTCAAATAAAATTTGATGCTCAAAAGGCACATGTGGTTCATATGCAAGAAAGCGATAATAAAAAATATGGGTGTTGCCTACATAGGGACTGGTTAAAGTTAATTTATCTCCATTTGCGGCATATATAAGGCCGTCCTGAAATCTTTGCTTCCACTCATCTGTTCTAATATGTGCAAAGTGACCACATAGATACTCATAAATCGTTTGAGTATCTTTTTGTGGAGGAAGATAGACTTGACTCGCACTTACTCCATCAATCATGGGCGGCAGAAATTCGTTCGGACTAGACATAAAAAAGTGTAAATATGTAAGAAAATTGATATAAAAAAAGCCAACTTCTAGGGCTTAAGTAGGCTTTTAAGGCAGGGCAATGTTATCATATCGATTATTTTGAATCATGTTATGTGTGCTATGTCGTATTCATTGAAATTGGTCTTAAATCATGAAGAAGATACTGAGCGTCTAGCTCGAGCTTTGGCGCAGCATGTTCAGTCGGGTGTAATTTATTTAATTGGGGACTTAGGTGCGGGTAAAACCACACTTACGCGTTATTTCTTGCAAGCTTTGGGCCATAAAGGTTCTGTTAAAAGCCCAACTTATACGCTCGTTGAACCATATAAAATTAATGATAAAGAAATTTTTCATTTTGACTTATATCGTTTAAATGACCCGTATGAACTTGAATTAATGGGAATCCGTGATTATTTAGATATCACAGATGCGTTATTTTTATTTGAATGGCCCTCTAAAGGTGGTGATAAAATCCCAAAAGCCGATATCATCATTGACATTCAAAAGTCAGATGATGAGTTGACTCGTTTAGTAACCTTAACTTTACCAACAGAAAATTTATACCAGACTTTGCAGGAACAGCTTCATGACTGATGAAAAGCTAACACAACGTCGTATTCATACATTAGACGCAGCGTTAGCGAACCAGATTGCAGCAGGTGAGGTGATTGAGCGTCCTTCTTCTGTGGTCAAAGAATTATTAGAAAACTCAATTGATGCAGGTGCAACTGAGCTGATTGTACGGATTGCTCAAGGTGGTTCGACTTTAATCGAAATCATTGATAATGGGCATGGTATTCATCCGGATGATTTAGCGCTTGCTGTCATGCGTCATGCCACAAGTAAGATTAAAACTGCTGAAGATTTACATGCGATTGTGAGTTTGGGGTTCCGTGGGGAAGCTTTAGCTTCGATTGCTGCGGTTTCAAGGTTGACTTTGACCAGTAGCCAAGATGAAAGTGGTATTGGTCATCAAGTTGAAGTAAACGGTACAGCATTTGATCATCAAGAAGTACAAGCTGTTGCTGCTCAAAAGGGAACCCATATACGTGTTCAGGACTTATTTTTTAATGTTCCTGCACGCCGTAAATTCTTAAAAAAACCAACCACTGAATTTGGGCATATCGAAGAGATTGTTCGCCGTTTGGCTCTAACGCATTTCGATATACGTTTTGTGCTTGAGCATAATGATAATATAAGAATTAATTTACCTATAGCGGATAGCGGAGAGCTACGTTTTCAGCGAGTTCAGCAATTATTAGGCTCGCAATTTGTACAAAATGCATATTGGATTGATGCTGAAAGTATTAGTATGCGTTTATCAGGTTGGCTTGGTCATCCTTCAGATGCACGTGCACAGGCTGATATGCAATATGTCTATGTAAATGGTCGTATTGTCAAAGATAAAACGATTTCGCATGCGCTACGCATGGCCTATGATGGTATTTTACATGGTCATCAACATTCATCTTATTTACTTTTTTTAGAAGTCGATCCTGAAAATATTGATGTCAATGTTCATCCTACTAAACATGAGATTCGATTTTTAAATCAAAGAGAAGTGCATGAGTTTGTAAGACATTATGCAAAAGAAACTCTCGCACAATTTCAGACAGCGAGTGCTGATCTAGCTCAAGCGATGAAAGCGGATGAAAGCTCAGATTATTCAGTACAACCTCAGCCCAAATATCAAGAACAATTTTCATTGCACCGCGCAAATGAAACTCTAAATTCAGACAGTGAAGCACGAACTCAGCATGCACCGACAGAATTATTAACCGATTTTAACGCTAGTCGTCCGCAAGCTGTTCACTATGCAGATCAAACACCAAAATATAATGGTTCTGCTCAACTAAATAATGCTTTAAAAACTTATTTAGCCCCACTTCGCGACCAACCTACTAGTTTTTCGGTAAATGAGAATGTTGAGCCAGCTGCTAAAGTAGATGAATTTCCATTAGGCATCGCAATCGCTCAACTGCATGGAATTTATATTTTAGCGCAGAATACCGAAGGGCTTATTATTGTTGATATGCATGCGGCACATGAACGTATTTTATTACAGCAAATGAAAAATGCTTGGGATAAACCTGAATTTTGGACATCTCAGCAGTTGCTTATACCTAAGGTAATTTCCATTAGCCGTATGCAAGCCGTTAGGGTCGAAGAATTAAAACCTCAGCTTGAGCGTTTAGGCTTAGAAATTGATTTATATGGTGATGAGCAAGTTATTGTTCGTGGTGTGCCCGCCATATTACAAAAAGCTGATTTTGAAAATCTTATTCCAGAGCTTTTAAATGATTTAGATCCAAATGATGAAGCACAAGGATTACTTCAAAAAAGAGATGAGTTGTTAGCGGGAATGGCATGTCATGGAGCCGTACGTGCACATCGACAACTCAGTCTTTCAGAAATGAATGCTTTACTTCGTCAAATGGAACAAACCGAATTTGCGAGCCAATGTAACCATGGGCGGCCAACTTGGCGTGCATTCCCATTACCTCAATTAGATAAATTATTTGCTCGAGGAGAGTAGTTTTACATGTCAAATCAATTGCCCGTCATCAATTTAATGGGACCAACTGCGAGCGGAAAAACCGCTTTGGCATGTGAATTATACGAGCGTGGAAATTTTGAGCTAATTTCTGTTGATTCCGCTCTTGTCTATAAAGATATGGATATTGGTACGGCTAAACCAACTCGTGAAGAGCAAGAACTCTATCCTCATCATCTTATTGATATTATTACTCCTCTGGAAGTCTATTCAGCTGCTCAGTTTGTTGAAGATGCATGTAAATTGATTGATGAAATGCATTCACGTGGCAAAACTCCTATTTTAGTAGGAGGGACAATGTTATATTTCAAGGCACTGTTAGAAGGATTGTCTGGTAATTTACCAAGTGCTGATGCTCAAGTTCGGGCAGCCATTGAAGAAAAGGCTCTAAATGAAGGATGGCAGGCAGTTTATGATGAGTTGGTTTCTGTAGATCCTGCTGCCGCTATAAAGTTTAATGTAACTGATAAGCAAAGAATTATTCGGGCACTGGAAGTTTATAAAATTACGGGTGAACCAATTACTAAATTGCAGGCAGAACAACCAAAAAACGTACCATATCGATACATATTTCATAACTACGCTTTACTTCCGGATCGGGTAGAATTACATCAACGCATTGAGCAAAGATTAAGCAAAATGTGGGATATCGGTTTTTTGAGTGAAGTTGAATCTCTAATTGAAAAATACGATTTAGATGAAAATTTACCCTCAATGCGTTCGGTGGGTTATCGACAAGCACTAGAATTTCTATTAAAAAGTGATCTAAGTCTCAAAAGTAAACGTGAAATGGAGGATAAAGCTTTATTTGCAACACGACAACTTGCCAAACGTCAATATACGTGGTTACGTTCTTTGCAAGAAATACACGATTTTAAAACTTACTTGACGATAAAGCAGGCGAAAGAAGACTTGCGAAACTCTTATGGATAAAGCAAAATTTGCACACTGTCTTTTTATAATTTTTAGTTGAAAAATAAAGATAGTTTTTTTGCGCTGATTTAAAAATTTTTTTTGGAGTTAAAAATGTCTAAAGGTCAAACTTTACAAGATCCGTTCTTAAATTCTCTCCGTAAAGAACGTATCCCTGTTTCTATTTTCCTTGTGAACGGTATTAAATTACAGGGTCATATTGAATCTTTTGACCAATATGTTGTTTTATTAAAAAATACTGTAAGTCAAATGGTTTACAAACACGCGATTTCAACTGTTGTTCCAGCACGTAACCCTCGTCCAGCAGGCGCTCAAGGTACAGGCTTCCCAGCACAAGGCGGCACTCAAGGCGGTTTTGGTGGTCAAGGTAGCGGCTTTGGCGGCGGTCAAGGCGGTGGCTTCGGTGGCGCTCAAGGCGGCTTCGGTGGCGCTCAAGGTGGCTTCGGTGGTCAAGGCGGCTTCGGTGGTCAAGGTGGCTTCGGTGGTCAAGGTGGCTTCGGTGGTCAAGGCGGTTTCGGTGGTCAAGGTGGTTTCGGTGGTCATCAAGGTGGTTTTGACAACGATTCTAAATTTGAAGATGGTCAAGACGACGAAAATAATCGTTAATTGAAATCTTAAAAAGAAACCAGTCAGACAATGACTGGTTTTTTTATGTGTATTTAAAAGTTGATTCAAAATATTTAACTGGTCATGGAGAAGGATTTGCCATGATGACTAATTTTATTTAAATAAATAGGGCTTTAATGAATGCTATTAATATTAGCTGCTGCTTTTAGCAGCGTCTTGGTATCTATCCTATTAAAAAATTTAAAGAGAAAAGGTTATCAACCCCTACAAATGATTGCATGGAACTATGCAAGCGCAAGTCTTCTTTGTTTTTGGTGGTTTCAGCCTGATATTCAACATGTTTCAATACAACATACGCCTTGGTGGTTAATCTTTGCTTTAGGAATAATTTTACCTAGTATTTTTTTATGTCTTGCTAAATCACTAGAATATGCAGGAATTGTGAGAACCGAACTTGCACAGCGTCTTTCAGTTGTTCTTTCTTTACTTGCGGCATATTTCTTTTTTCATGAACAATTTAATACCTTAAAACTGTGGGGTGTAGGCCTAGGGATTTCTGCGGTCTTACTCGTATTATTTGGGCAAATCAATTCTTCAGCAAATCACCAATCTCGAAAAGCGATCTTTGCTCTTTTAAGTGTATGGTGTGGTTATGCAGCAGTAGATATTCTCTTGAAATATACAAGTAGTTTAGGTCTGCAGTTTGCACTCACTTTAAATCTTATTTTTATTACTGCTTTTATATTGTCGATTTCATATTTATTGCTACAGAGGACTCAAAAGTGGCAGTTTAAAAGTACGATAGCTGGGTTAATATTGGGAATACTCAATTTTTCAAATATTGCTTTATATGTAAAAGCTCATATTCTTTTAAAAGATTCTCCTGCTATTGTTTTTGCGAGCATGAATATTCTTGTTGTGTTATTGGGAATTTTAAGCGGAGTGATTTTATATAAAGAAAAATTAAAATGGCCTACTATTTTGGGGATTCTTTTAGGAATAAGTGGGGTAGTTTGTTTAGCTAGCGCAATGGCTTGATAGTTCAAGAGAATAGAATCTCTTGAACTATAGATATTTTTATAAATATGTGAAAATCACTTCATCTGGCAGACGTGATTTAGGAAGCTTAGCATTAAAGTCATTTTCACTGCGATAGCCTAGAGAAACAATCACAGAGCTTCGTAAGCCTTTTTCAGTTAACCCGAGCTCAGTATTTAAAATTTCTTCATCAAAGCCACCCATTGGAGTTGCATCAATGCCTTCTAAGCCCGCAGCAAACAGTAACTGTCCTAAAGCAATGAATGTTTGATTTTCCATCCACCCGAATAAATTTTTCTGTTCATTTCGGTAAAACTCGACGTAGCCATGGCGAGTATCTTTTTGGCCTAATTTTGCTTTTTCATCTTTAAAACGGCCACTTAAATCATCTTGCTCAAGTAGTTGATTTAAGTACTCAGATGTAATATCCGTTTTTGTACAGAATACAAGTGTATGTGATGACTCAAGTACTTTAGGCGCATTGTAAGCATACTTTCCTGTTAATGCTTTTGCGATTCGTTCTTTAGCTGCAAGATTGTCTGCAACTATAAAGTGCCAAGGCTGAATATTTACTGAAGAAGGGGTAAAACGTAAAATTTCTAATAATTTATTAATTTTTTCTTGAGGAATTTTCTTTTCAGAATCATATGCTTTTGTTGTATAGCGGCTTTTAACAGAATTCAATAAGTCCATAGGTGTGCTCCATATAAATCTTATGGCAATTGAGAGAATTTAATCTTTGCCATCATACGCTATTTTATTCAAAAACATTTCGTATATAGTTTGATAAAGAAATATAATGTTTATATAAAGTTTTAGTAATCTATTGAAAATGATTGATTTAATGCCAACAGATGCGAAGAGTAAGCTACGGGAAATTAGAATTGTTAAAGCTTTTATTATTTTTGCATTGGTTTTGAGTCTTTTAATTTTATACATCGAGTATCAAAAGTATGGACATATAAACTGGAAATTTGTATTTATTGCCAGTATATGTGTGATTTACGATTTTGATTTAAATAACAAAATTAAAGAATTGAAAGTTCAAATAAAAAGTTACTAATTTTTAGTTAATAATTCCAGATAATCAATTCAAGCTGTTGCATATTTGAAGACGGATCAATTTCTAAAATATAAGCTTTATCTTCACGCCAATCGCCAAGAACAATTCGTTGTTTAGCTTGTACTTGGTGAATTGCAGGGCGATGGGTATGCCCATGAATCAGTATATCTACATCTGTTAAAGCAGAAATAACAGCTTGTTCATTCACATCCATAATTTCATAGCTTTTTTGCTGTTTATCTGCGGAGCTTCTTTTTCGAAAGCCATTAACCAGTTTAGTACGAAAACTCAGGGGCGTACGGCGTAAAAAAGCCACTAAAAGTGGATTTCGAATAATTTTTCTAAATCTTTGGTAGGAAACGTCATCTGTACATAGGGCATCACCGTGTTCTAAGCGGTACTGATGTCCAGCAATATTAAGATAATAAATGTCAGGTAGTAATACACCGTTAAATTTATTGAGGAAAATCTGATTTAAAGCAAAATCACGGTTACCTACTTGGAAGTAAACCCGATTTCCTTTTTTGTTAAAGTCTTTTAATGCCTCAATAATTTCATCGAGCCATGGTGCTGAGTAATCATCGCCAATCCAAGCGTTAAACCAGTCACCTAAAATATAAAGCTGTGTTTGTTTATTTTGATAATGCACCAATAAATCTAAAAACCCTCGAACAAGTCGAGGGTGTTCAGGTGACAAGTGTAAATCAGAGATAAACAAATAGGTCACAGCGTATTCCTAAAATTATTCAGAAATAATTTTAGCAGATTCGATTACAACGTTTTCTAAAGGAACGTCAGCGTGGTAACCACGGTTGCCAGTGCGAACACCTTTGATCGCTTCAACAACATCCATACCTTCAACAACTTTACCAAATACAGCATAACCCCAACCTTGAGCAGTTTTAGAGGTATGGTTTAAGAAAGAGTTGTTTTTTACGTTAATGAAGAACTGTGCAGAAGCAGAGTGAGGTGCTTGAGTACGTGCCATGGCAATCGTACCAACGTCATTGCTTAAACCATTGTCAGCTTCGTTTTCGATAGAATCACGAGTTGCTTTTTCTTTGAAGTTTTCATCCATCCCGCCACCTTGGATCATGAAACCATCAATGACACGGTGGAAAATAACGCCGTCATAAAAACCGTCACGTACATATTCTAAAAAGTTTGCTACTGTTTTTGGTGCTTTTTCAGTATTTAGTTCAAGAACAATACGACCTTTATTGGTGTTTAATTCGACTTGAGGAAAACTCATTACATTAATCTCCTAAACATGGGCTTATGACCATGGGTTTTTGGTTGAGAGAAGCATAAGCAAACTGTAAACTACAAGGCAAGTAAAAACGTTAAAATCTTTGTGAAAAATGAAGATAGCGTTTAAATTTTTCGAAATTTATCTACAAAGAAGTGATTGATACACTATGAAGCCTAATGATGTTGTCTCGAGCCTGCCTAATAACCCGACACCGAATACTCATGCCTCTGTCGATTCTGCGCAGCAAGAACAACAGGCTGGCTTAGATTTTGTTCGCCAAGTCATTACTGATGATTTGGCTACGGGGCGTGCAAAGCAGATCGTAACGCGTTTTCCACCAGAACCAAATGGTTATTTACATATTGGCCATGTAAAAGCGATTTGCTTGAACTTTGGTGTGGCTGAAGAGTTTGATGGTTTGTGTAATTTGCGTTTTGACGATACAAACCCTGATGCTGAAGAACAAGAGTATGTTGACGGTATTGCGAATGATGTGAAATGGCTTGGTTTTAACTGGAATGGTGAACCACGCTATGCATCGGGTTATTTTGATCAATTATATGCATGGGCAGTTCAACTTATTGAACAAGGCGATGCATATGTAGATTTACAATCTCCAGAAGAAATTAAGTTAAACCGTGGTAGCTTTGTTGAGCCAGGTAAAAACTCTCCATACCGTGATGCTTCTATTGAAGAGAATCTTGCTCGCTTTGAAAAAATGCGTAGCGGTGAGTTTAAAGAGGGTGAAGCGGTTTTACGTGCCAAGATTGATATGGCAAGTACAAATGTACATATGCGTGATCCGATTTTATATCGCGTATTACATTCAGAGCATCACCAAACTGGCGATAAATGGAAAATCTACCCAATGTATGACTATGCTCATCCATTGTCTGATGCCATTGAAGGAATTACCCATTCGCTTTGTACATTAGAATTCCAAGATCACCGTCCGTTTTATGACTGGATTGTTGAAAAAGTAAAATCTAAAGCTGTTCCGCATCAGTATGAATCTTCACGTTTAAACGTGGATTACACCATCACATCAAAACGTAAATTACGTAAATTGGTGGAAGGTGCGTATGTAAATGGTTGGGATGATCCACGTATGCCAACCGTAGTCGGTATGCGCCGTCGTGGTTTTACTCCTGAAGGTTTACGTGATTTTTGTAAGCGTGTAGGCGTGTCAAAAACTGACGGTATTGTTGATGTTGCAATGCTTGAGTTCTGTATTCGTCAATCTTTAGAAAATACTGCTGCGCGTGGTATGGCTGTTTTAAGTCCACTTAAAGTGACTTTAACTAATTTACCTGAAGATATAGATCTTACGCATGCTCGCCATCCTAATGTTGATATGGGTGATCGTGTGATTCCTTTAACCAAGGAAATCTATATTGATCGTAAAGATTTTGAAGAAGTACCGCCAAAAGGCTTTAAACGTTTAATTCCTGACGGTGAAGTGCGTTTACGCCATGCTTACGTGATTAAATGTGATGAAGTTATTAAAGATGCAAATGGTGAAGTGATTGAATTGAAATGTTCAATTGACCCTGAAACTCTAGGAAAGAATCCGGAAGGCCGTAAAGTTAAAGGCGTGATTCACTGGGTATCTGCAACTAAAGGGATTCCTGCTGAAGTGCGTATTTACGATCGTTTGTTTACTGAAGCCGCACCTGATGCAGATGATGACTTCTTGGCAAATCTTAATCCTGAATCATTAAAAGTGGTACAAGCTGTCATTGAGCCAGCTTTAGCACAAGCGAATCCTGAAGATCGTTTCCAATTTGAGCGTGAAGGCTATTTTGTCGCTGATCAATATGATCATTCATCAGAGAAACCAGTTTTCAACCGTATTCTTGATTTGAAAGATAGCTTCAAGCCTGAGAAAAAGTAAGAGATTGATTATCTCTTACTTTTTCGCAAGACGAACAACATGTTGTGAGTAAACAACAGATATAAAAAAGCCCAACTCAGTTGGGCTTTTTATTTAGATGTCTTCTCATATTTTCTTTTTCTTTATGATTAATATCCTTGGCAAATTAGCTTAGGTTGGATTAATCACATAAAAATAAAGAACCAAGATTATAAGGAGAATACATGAAAGCAATAAATAAGTATTGACCGTATTAAAGCTTTTAAGAAATTTCCAGATATCCATAGTAAATCAACGTATATTTTGTGTTACAAATTAATAATACACTGAAAATTTTATTAAATGTTTGTTAAAGGCGAATATAGCACTCTCTTTGTTTGAAAAATAAGCAAGCAATCATACCAAATGGTAAAATTTAATATTTGCGCATATTAGAGTCTTTATAGTTTATCCACTATAACCAATTCTTTTTAAGAATTTTTGAATAACCTCAAATGCAGCATGTTCGAGTGCTTGGGCATATTGCAAGTTTTCTTCACGAAGTTTCTGAATCGAAATCTTGGCATTACGAAGTTCACATGTATGGCCAATTAACCATTTCTCAAAATTTTCTTCTGTTGTTTCAATATGAAACTGCAACGCCAGAATATTATTTCCAACTTCGAATGCTTGATTGGTATAAATCTCTGAACTAGCTAACAACACCGCATTTTCAGGAAGATCGAAAGTATCGCCATGCCAATGTAGAACATGTACATTATTAAGCAAAGCAGATAATACCTGATTAGGACGTAAACTTAAGCTCAGTGGACCCCAGCCAATCTCTTTTTGATGCCCTGCATATACTTTTGCACCAAGTGCATGAGCAATAAGCTGTGCACCCAAACAAATACCAAGTGTAGGTTTATCTGCAGCTAAGCGTTGTTTGAGTAAAGCGATTTCATCTTTTAAAAACGGATAATCTTCAGTTTCATAAACCCCGATTGGGCCACCTAAAATAATAGTTAATCCATCGTGTGCAAAAGCAGCAGTTAAATCATCTACACCTGCTTCAAAATAACGGACGCGAAATCCGAGTTGATAAAAGACATCTTCTAATGAACCTAAGTCTTCGAAAGCAAGATGCTGAATGGCATAAATAGTTTTAGGGAAGGCGTTTGTTGTGTTCATACAAATGATTCATAGAAGATCAATAGGTGGAGTATAGCGATAAATATAAAGAAGAAAATATCTGTATAAATCGTCAATACCTGAAAATTGATATTTTTCGTTAAGATAATATTGTTATGCGAAGGATTATCTATTTTTCAATAAATCTCTTTGCATATTCCATTGCCTAAAATAATAGCTTTTGAGTTTCTGCAAAATCTATATTTGAAAGTTGATGCTCATCTTTTAGATTAACTCCTGAGAAACCAAGTTGTTTGGATTTTTTCATTAATGTCATTAAACGTTGCACTGCAACTGGAATACTTAAGCCCGCAGAGCGGACATTAGAAATACAATTACGTTTGGCGTCGAGGCAGCCTGAGTATGCATTCCATGTGTAGTAAATTCCCATACTGTCAGGCGAGCTTAAACCCGGGCGCTCACCGATGAGCATCACAAGCATGGGTGCCTTAAAGATCTCAGCAACTTCATCACCAAGAGCAACCCGACTGCCTGTTGCTAGTGTGATGGGCGCAAGAGTCCAGTTTTCTTGCTGAATTTGTTCATTCAGCATTGTAATCAATGGAATAGCATTCGCTTCAATTGCTCTTGCAGAGAGTCCATCACCGACCACAATACAAACATCGTATTGTTGAGGCTCTTCTGCATACTTCTTAATTAAGGCATCTTTTGATTGATCTGAAAGCTGACGTCCTAAATCAGGACGTTTAAGATAAATTTCCTTATTAGGAGCATTACTTTGGACATGAAGACTTTGCAGCTGTTTTTGCGTTAATTGCTCAGATAAATATGAAACATTCATGTCTTGATAAACCGCATCTTTTGCTTGTGCATGCGACAGCTGAAATTCAAGTAAGGCTCGTGTTGGGATACTACAACCCGCACGGCCCAGAGCAATACGGGCATCGGTAAACTGTTTAAGTTTTTCCCACTGATCTTGATGGGTAGAAGATGGATATTGAATATCACGGTTCAGTTTCATGGTGTTCTCCCTAGTTCATGAGCAGACGAGAGAATTGGTCAGGCATGTGGTCTGCCCAACAGATTTGAGAGTTTTGTTGTTTAAAAATCCCTTGCTGTTCAAGCCATGCTGAAAACTCAGGAGCGGGTTTTAAACTGAGGAGTTGTCTTAAATAGAGGGCATCATGGAATGAAGTGGTTTGATAGTTGAGCATGACATCGTCTGAACCCGGAATCCCCATTATAAAGTTAATGCCCGCAGCACCAAACAGAGTAAGGAGAACATCCATATCATTTTGGTCAGCATCGGCATGGTTGGTATAGCAAATGTCGCAGCCCATTGGCACACCAAGCAACTTACCGCAGAAGTGGTCTTCTAGACCTGCACGTATAATTTGTTTGCCGTTAAAAAGATATTCGGGACCAATAAAACCAACGACTGTATTTACTAAAAGCGGATTGTATTTACGGGCGACTGCATAAGCACGCGTTTCTAATGTTTGCTGGTCAACGCCGTGATGTGCATTGCTGGATAACGCGCTGCCTTGACCCGTTTCAAAGTACATGACGTTTTGTCCAATGGTTCCGCGCTTGAGTGCGAGTGTGGCTTCATATCCTTCTTGTAGTAAATCGAGCGATATTCCAAAGCCTTCGTTAGCCAGTTGTGTACCAGCGATTGATTGGAACATTAAATCAATTGGCACATTTTTTTCAGCAAGTTGAATGCCTGAGCTGATATGTGTGAGAACACAAGATTGCGTTGGAATTTGATATTCCTGAATGACATGATCAAGCAATTTTAGTAGCTCTGACAAATTATGTAGGTTATCCGTCGCTGGATTGATGCCAATTACGGCATCACCATTGCCATACATCAAACCATCTAAAATACTGGCAGAAATACCAAGCACATCATCGGTAGGGTGGTTCGGTTGTAAACGGGTAGAAAGATGGCCTTTTAAACCGATCGTGTTGCGAAATTGGGTAATTACCTCACATTTGCTGGCGACATAAATTAAATCTTGATTGCGCATAATTTTGCTGACAGCAGCCACCATTTCTGGAGTTAAACCTGACGCTAAGGCTTTTAAGCTTTGTGCAGTGGCTTCTTCACCAAGTAACCAATTTCGAAAATCCCCTACTGTGAAGTGTGAAATAGGGGCAAAGGCTGCCAGATCATGTTCATCAATAATTAGTCGTGTAATTTCATCAGTTTCGTAATCGACCACAACCTCATTCAAAAAAGTTTTAAGTGGTACATCGGCCAAAGTCATTTGTGCCGCAACATGTTCGGTTGCATCTCTGGCAGCTACACCTGCTAATTCATCGCCTGAGCGTAACGGCGTAGCTTTTGCCATCAAAGTTTTTAGGTCAGCAAAGTGATACTGTTGATTGGCGACAATATTGCGATAACTCATAGTTACATCCTTTTTTATAGTTCTTGTTCTGCGGCTTTAATATTTGCAAACTCTTCTTCTGGTGTACCTTTAACTAAATGATAACGGCTATAGAGTAAAAAGTAAGCAATAAATACGACATAAATAGCGGCAGCAATAAACCAAACTTTCGGATTAACAACAAAGCCTGCAACCACAGCAGCGATTGCTAGAACCAAAGCAATGCTTGAAGTGAAGATTCCTCCAGGAGTTTTATATGGACGAGGCATGTCGGGTTTAGATAGGCGTAGTTTGATGTGAGATAAAAGAATCAATACATAGGAAATAGTGGCACCAAAAACAGCGATTAAAATGAGTGAATCACCTTCTTTGGTGAGTGAAAGCAAGAACCCGATAATACCCGGAATAATAATTGCGAGATAAGGGGCTTTATTTTTATTGGTTAAAGAGAGTGAAGTAGGTAAGTAACCAGCACGAGAGAGTGCAAAAATTTGACGCGAATAGGCATAGATAATTGAAAAGAAACTCGCGATTAAACCTGCTAAACCAACAAAGTTAACAAAAGTCGCAAGCCAAGTATTGGTGCCATACACTTTAACCAGAGCATCGACGAGGGGAGCGCCAGAGTTTTGCAAAGTACTTGCACCCGCTGCACCTGCACCTAAGAATAAAATGAGCATGGCAAAGGCCGTTAAGATGAGCATTGCTCCGATTAAACCGCGTGGCAGGGATTTGGCTGGATCTTTTGCTTCTTCGGCTGCTAATGGCACACCTTCAACTGCTAGGAAAAACCAGATAGCAAAAGGAACTGCAGCCCAGATACCCAAATAGCCATGAGGTAGAAAATGACTTGCACCAGCTGCTGTGCCAACAGTAATATCAAATAAATTTTGTGCATTAAAGTGTGGAATCATTGCCACAATAAAAACAACAAGAGCAACTGCTGCGACAAGCGTAATGGCAAACATGATTTTTAAGGCTTCGCCCGCACCTTTGAGGTGTATACCCATAAAAATGGCGTAACAAGCGAGGTAAATCATCCAGCCATTAATACCAAATAGAGATTCGCAATAACCACCAATAAATACGGCAATCGCCGCTGGTGCAATTGCGTATTCAATTAAAATAGCTGTTCCTGTTAAATAGCCGCCAAAAGGACCGAAGGCAGCACGCGCAAAACTATAACCGCCGCCTGCTGTCGGCATCATGGTGGACATTTCTGACATAGAAAGACATAGACATAGGTACATGATTGCAGCGAGTGCAGTGGCAATAAACATACCACCCCAGCCACCTTGGGCTATGCCGAAGTTCCAGCCAGCAAAATCACCCGATATCACATACGCTACGCCTAAACCAATCAGGAGTAACCAACCAACGGTACCTTGTTTGAGTTGACGCTGAGCAAAATATTCTGCTGATGAGACTTCTGTACTTGAAGAAATGACGGAAGCTGTTTCTGGTTGATTCATACAATACTCCTGCGAGTGGGTTTGTATGGATCAATGCAAAAGCAATGCCTAAATGAAGCACTTTAGAGAATAGATGGAGCTTTTTTATTCTACATGATAAAAATTCAAGCTTAACAATCGGAAATAAAGAAGCCAGCAATCTAAATTACTGGCTTCTTATATAATTAATTATCTTACTTCTTTCTAGTGTTGATAGTTTGGTATCAACTTGGTGCGAAACTTAGAAGAAGCCCATTGGTTTAGTTGAATAACTCACTAACAAGTTTTTAGTTTGTTGATAATGATCTAGCATCATTTTATGGTTTTCACGGCCAATACCAGACTTCTTGTAGCCACCAAATGCAGCATGTGCAGGGTAGATGTTGTAGCAGTTTGTCCAGACACGACCCGCCTCAATAGCACGACCAGCACGATAAGAAATGTGAGCTGAACGTGACCATACACCTGCACCTAAACCATACATGGTGTCATTGGCAATTTTAATTGCATCGTCAAAGTCTTTGAACGTTGTCACAGCAAGTACAGGTCCAAAAATTTCCTCTTGGAAAACTTGCATGCCATTGTGACCTTTAAAAATAGTCGGATCGACATAGTAACCATCGCCTACTTCTTTACGGCCGCTACC
This sequence comes from Acinetobacter sp. 1542444, assembly GCF_000581835.1. NCBI lineage: Bacteria > Pseudomonadati > Pseudomonadota > Gammaproteobacteria > Moraxellales > Moraxellaceae > Acinetobacter > Acinetobacter sp. 1542444. Next base: position 618,357 of record NZ_JEYA01000003.1, read on the forward strand.
GCCAAGTAAGAGTTCTGCACCTTCTTCACGACCAGTGTTAATACAACGTAAGATTTTCTCTTGCTGTTGTAGAGATGCTTGAGCACCAATCATCGTTTCAGTATCAAGTGGATGACCAGTTTTAATACGTTTTACACGTTCGACAGCCATCTCTAAGAACTGATCAGCAATGCTTTCTTGTACTAAAGCACGAGAAGGGCAAGTACATACTTCACCTTGGTTTAAGGCAAACATAGCAAAACCTTCAAGCGTTTTTTCTAAGAAGTCATCTTCTTTATCCATGATATCTTCAAAGAAAAGGTTTGGTGACTTACCGCCAAGTTCTAATGTCACTGGAATAATATTTTCGGTCGCATATTGCATCACCATTTGTCCAGTTTGAGTTGAACCTGTGAATGCGATTTTTGCAATACGTGGGTTTGTCGCTAAAGGACGGCCGACTTCTGAACCGAAACCATTGACAATATTAAGTACACCCGGCGGTAAAATATCTTGGATCAGTTCAGCGACCAACAAAATACCCACTGGAGTTTGTTCAGCTGGCTTAATCACAACACAGTTACCTGCTGCTAAAGCAGGTGCAAGTTTCCATGCTGCCATCAAAATTGGGAAGTTCCATGGAATAATTTGACCAACTACACCGAGTGGTTCATGGAAATGATAAGCAATGGTATCTTCGTCAATTTCAGAGATGCCACCTTCTTGAGCACGTATACATCCAGCGAAATAACGGAAATGGTCGATCGCGAGCGGAAGGTCAGCTGCTAAAGTTTCACGAACTGCTTTACCGTTATCCCAAGTTTCGGCAACAGCAAGCATTTCAAGATTTGCTTCTAAACGATCGGCAATTTTTAAAAGTATATTTGAGCGTACTGTTGGTGATGCTTTATTCCATGTTGCTTTCGCTTTATGTGCTGCATCTAGAGCGAGTTCAATATCTTCGGCACTAGAGCGTGGAATACGTGTGAAAGCTTTTCCATCAACAGGAGATACATTATCAAAATATGCACCCTTTATAGGTGCCACCCATTCACCGCCAATAAAATTTTCGTATTGTGATTTAAATTGAACTTTTGAGCCTGGTTGATTTGGATCGATATAGCGCATATAAATATTCCTTTGCTTTTTAGGACTAAAGACTAACAAGAACCCTGTCAGTAGGTACTTTCGTACTTTGTATAATTAGGATATAAAGAAGAAGGTTGGAGAAAGGTTGGAATAGAAATGTGGATATATAAGGAATTTACAAATGTTCACAAAAAAGGATTTATTGCAGCAACGGACGTTGATTGATCAACTGCGCACGCAAAATAGTCTCTCTCCTCAGAACGCTGCCAAACTCGGCCAAAGTATTGCAAGCTCGTGGGAACGATCGGCTTCTGCCGCGATTCCTAAAGAGCGTTTTGCTGCTCCATTAGTCGAGAAAAAAACTGCTTCAAAAAATGCTTTAGATATGGCTTTAAGCCAATGTGCCGACGACTTACGTCATATTGCAGAGCAATCTTCAATGGTAATTGCTGTCGGTGATATCGGCAGTACGATTATCTGGACGGCACCAAGTGCACAAATGCAAAGTGCTGCTGAGCGTGTACATTTTGTACAAGGTGGTCAATGGCGTGAAGAATTTGTTGGTACGAATGCCTTGGCTTTATCTTTAAAAACTCAACAATCAAGCTGTGTTTTTTCAAATGAACATTACATGGAGTCGATTCATGATTGGGTGTGTTATGCCGCACCGATTATCGATCCATACTCAAAACAAACGCTAGGTGTTGTTGATTTATCAACCACATGGAAGAACCATAATAGTTTAGGAATCCTGGCGGCTGAACGTTGTGCATCAATTATTCAATCTGCTTTGCTAGAGCAGCAGCGCCAGCAATTACATATCCGTGCATTTTCAACGCCTCAAGTTAAATTTAATGGCAAAAGTTTGTTATTAACACCGCGTCAAATTGAAATTTTAACCATATTGGCACTATGTCCGCATGGTTTAACTTTAGAGCATCTTTATCAGGCGCTCTATGGCGAACGTAAAGTCAGTATGGGTACGCTTAAAGCTGAAATGTCTCAACTACGAGATATTTTGGGTGGTTTACTTGGTTCACGTCCATATCGTTTGCTGGTGCATGTTGAAGCCGATTTTTTACAAGCTGAACAAGCGCTCGATGCGGGATATGCAGCCTCGGCTTTGCAGCTTTACACAGGTGTATTTCTGGCAAAAACTGAAAGTCCGTTTTTATGTGCATGGCGCGACTGCCTTGAGTCACGCTTGAGCGATGCAATTTTTAAAACCCAAGAAACAGATTTACTGTTAAAGCATCTAGCTCATTTCCCTGAAGCAATTGATGCGGTAGAACGCCTTATGGAGCTCTTACCAAGTGAACATCCTGCGCATCAACTGCTGGTGAAATACCTTGACTCACCTAAGCTTAGTTAAGTAATTTTTTGATCCAGCCACTGGAACAATTGTTGATAGACTTGTTCTCGTACTGGCTGGGCCGAAAGGACTAAGTCATGCAATCCATTGTGAATAGAGACAACCGAGACATCGCCTTTAATTTTTTTACCATGTTTCTCAATGTCTTTAACATCTAAAATGACATCGCTTCGAGTTGCATCTGGTCCCCATTTGCGCGGGTTTTTAGTTTGGTGCGAATGCATAATCAGTGCGGGAACGTTTAGTTTAACCCCGCGGTGAATCTCTTTTTGTGCCGTATGAATCGCATGTACAAAGCTGAGTTGAACTGTAGGAGCAGAGGTTGGTTTCCAGTCAAGGTTAAAATCCCATTCACCTTTGAGCTGCTTGTGAAGACTGGTGGTGTACCATTTGTTGAGTTGGCTTGGGAATTTAACTTTTGGTAGATATTTTCCTACTCGACTGAGCATTGGAATACCAAACTTCTTTTCGACTAGACTTAAATTAAAGTCGTAAAATGGACTATTTGCCCATAGCGCTTTAATAAGAGGATGATCTGGATGATGGGCAGCATAAAGCGTTGCTGTCAAACCACCAGTTGAATGACCTGCGAGTAAAACCTGAGTGTGTTGCTCTTCGCCAATAATCTCTAATGCTTGAGTAATTTCGGCATCATATTCTTTTAAATCAAGCACATTATAGAAAATTTGATGAGGTAGCTTTGAGCGGCCATATTTTCTTAAATCAAGTGCATAGAAGTCGTAACCATGAGCATTGAATTGCTCAGCCATTTCGGTTTGAAAGAAATAATCTAAAAAACCATGAATATACAGCACGGCTTTTTGAGTAGATTGAGCAGCTTTTTTACGCACTAAGGTGGCTACAACTTTCCCTTCATAATCATCAGGAAAACTAAGTGTGAGCTGTTCGTAGCCCGTGCCTAAAATATCTGGAACATAAGTTTGATTAGCTGAAGATGTATTCATTTTTATCGAGCTATTGTAATTAAGACATGCTGAGTATCCTTCAATGAAATGGGCGAATTGTCAATTAGGTTTGGAAAAGGTTGGAGTATAGATTCTAAAAAAAGGGAATACCGCTGGAGCTAAGTATTCCCCAAAAAAGTAAGTCAACGGTCGGAGGGATTTGACTTACTAGAGGGATATGCCATTACATCAGTATTAAAGTGCTGCTTTGAAAATCTCCACAACTTGCGCATGATTTGCTTTACGAGGGTTGGTGAGCATACATGCATCTTTTTGAGCATTATCTGCCATCACCGCAAGGTCTTCAGTTTTTACACCAAGCTCGGTTAAACCAGATGGAATACCAATTGATGAAGACAGTTTACGAATGGCATCAATAGCAGCATACGCAGCTTCCATCACTGTTAATCCGTGAGTTCTTACACCCATTAACTCTGCGATTTTTGCGTAACGATCTGGGCAAGCAATTAAGTTAAATTCACAAACGTGTGGTAACAAGATTGCATTACATACACCGTGCGGTAGGTTGTAGAAACCGCCTAACTGGTGCGCCATTGCGTGAACATAACCTAAAGATGCATTGTTAAATGCCATGCCAGCCAAATATTGTGCATAGCTCATCGCATCACGCGCTTCGATGTTTTCACCATTTGCGACAGCAGGTTGTAACCACTGGCTAATCATGGTGATGGCTTTTTCTGCACAGGCATCAGTAATTGGGTTTGCCGCCGTAGAAACATATGCTTCAACCGCATGTGTTAGCGCATCCATCCCTGTTGCAGCCGTTAAACCAGCCGGTTTTGCAATCATCAGTTTCGGATCATCGATCGCGATAAGTGGAGTACAACGCCAGTCGACAATCGCCATTTTTACGTGAGTATCTGTATTGGTAATAATACAGAAACGAGTCATTTCAGATGCCGTACCAGCCGTTGTATTCACTGCAATCAGTGGTGTCATTGGCACTTTGCTTTTATCAATACCTTCGTAGTCACGAATATGACCACCACCCGCAGTGACTAAACCAATCCCTTTTGCACAGTCGTGAGATGAACCGCCACCTAGAGAGACAATAAAGTCACAGCCATTTTCGTTATAGGCATTTACGCCATTATGAACATTAATATCGGTTGGGTTAGGTTCTGCGCCTGGGAATATATGGCTTGCAACGCCTGCTTCAGTTAAATAGTTTGCGATAAGATCTGCAACACCAAATTTAAATAAGCCTTCATCGGTCACAATTAATGCTTTTTTTGCGCCGAGGTTTTGTGCCTTTGTACCAATTTCTTTAGCACATCCTGGTCCAAAGAGTGATACACATGGAATATAAAAACCGTTTGTTTGATCTGCAATATTTTTAAAAGCCATGGAGTGATTCCTTCTTCCATAAATCCATTGTTTGTTATTACAGGTGAGCCTCACCATGGCCTTAGTATTGTGATGTGAAGTTTATTTTCCTACCTACCAAAAACCTACCAAATATTACTTGGGATTTAATTATTGATTTATATGTGCTTTTTAGAAAGTTTGGCACATTCATTTAATTTTTTCGGGAAAATCGTTAAGCTATGGGCTGTTGAAGATGTACATATGAGATTATGAAACAGGAAACTGCGCTTAAACTGCTTAAAGCAGGTGAAAATGTCTTTTTAACCGGTTCGGCTGGTGCAGGGAAAACCTATACACTTAATCAGTACATCCAATACTTAAAAGCACGTAAAGTGCCTGTGGCAATTACGGCATCTACAGGTATTGCAGCAACACATATGAACGGTATGACCATTCATACATGGGCTGGCATTGGCATTAAAGATCTGTTAACTGACGACGATCTAAAACGCATGAAAGAGCGTAAATATCTCAAGGAACATCTTGAAAATGCGCAAGTTCTTGTGATTGATGAAATCTCAATGTTACACGCGAAACAGCTTAATCTGGTCAATCAAGTTCTAAAATATTTTAAAGAAAGCGATGAAGCCTTCGGTGGTATTCAAGTCATTGTGGCTGGAGATTTCTTCCAGTTGCCGCCTGTAGGACGTAATGGTGAAGCCAACCGTGATAAGTTCTGCTTTATGTCAGATGCATGGGTCGAAGCTAAATTCCGCGTATGCTATTTAACAGAACAGCACCGTCAAGACGATGAAATTCTGAACCAGATTTTAAACGCGATTCGTGCGCAAAATATTCAACCAGATCATTTACAAGCACTGCGTCAATCACGCTCGCATGATATTGGTGACACCTTTACTCGTCTTTATACGCATAATATGGATGTCGACAACATCAATTATCAGCACTTAAATGAAATTGATAATGAAGGGCATCAATTCAATGCTGTTTTAGATGGTAATGAAAAATTATTAGAAACTTTAAAATCTTCAGTGCGTGCGCCAGAAGAACTCACACTTAAAAAGCATGCCAAAGTCATGTTTGTAAAAAATAACTTTGATATGGGCTATATCAACGGAAGTTTGGGTGAAGTCATCGGCTTTGAGGAAGATGACGAAAATGGCTTACTGCCGAAAGTAAAACTGACTGATGGCACGACTTTGCTGGTTGCTCCTGAAACGTGGTCCGTTGAAAATGAAGCAGGCAAAGTGATTGCAAGTTTTCAGCAAATTCCGCTTCGTTTAGCGTGGGCGATTACTATTCATAAAAGCCAAGGGATGACTTTAGAAGCGGCTGAAATTAACCTCATGAACACCTTTGAAAAAGGTCAGGGTTATGTTGCATTGTCACGCTTAAAATCTTTAACTGGTCTAAAATTATTAGGTATTAACGAGCAAGCTTTAGAGCTAGACAGTTTAGCTGTAAAAGCGGATCGTCGTTTCCAAGAACTTTCAAAAGAGGCCGAAGACAACTTTGCAGATGTAGATTTAACGGCTCAGCATAAAGCGTTTATTCGTCACTGTGGTGGCACCTTGAATGAAACTGAGATTTCTCGTAATGAGAAGAAACTCGCAAAAGGTGGAAAGCAAAATTATGCAACGGCAACTTTAGATGAGACACGTGTGCTGTTTGAAGAAGGCTATGAGATTGAAGACATCGCGCATGAACGTGGTTTAACCCCAGCGACGATTATTAATCACTTGGCTCGACTTCATAAAGAGCAAAAGCTAGATATTTCGGTTGCCCATCCGGGTGAAGAAGTAGTCGAAGAAATCCGAAAAATTTATAAGAAGCTGAAAAAGCGCCAAAATCCAGATCATTTTTCTGATGATGGTTCGATCAAACTAAGACCAATTGTTGAAGCAACCAGTCCTCGAATGGGATATGATCAGGTCCGATTAGCTTTATTATTTATTGAATAAAGTTTAATTAGCTTAATGACTTATTATATAAATTGAGGTGGCTATGCCGCACGTTGTAGTTGATTATTCAGAAAATTTAACTGGATTAAACGCAAAACAATTACTTGAAGAAATTAATACCACACTGATTGAAACAGAGCTATTTAGTCCAGAAGACATTAAAAGCCGCGCGCGTAAAGATGATGTTTTCTTGATTGGTTTGGGACTGGAACAGGCTTATATTCATGCAAAGGTCTATATTTTGTCGGGAAGAACGGCTGAACAAAAACAGCTTATGGGTGAGCAGTTATTAGCGGCGCTTAGTAATAAAAAATATCTACACCCAGAGTTTAATAAAGAAATTCAATTGTGCGTTGAGCTTGTCGATATGCCAAGAGAAGATTATTTCAAGCAAGTTGTATAACACTAAAAAGCGCAATTTCGATCAAGAATAGAGATCAGCACTATGTAAAAGTAGTGCTTTCGAATGAACAGATATCTACTTACTTTTAAAGTGAGTCTAGCGTGATACAGGTATAACCTAGATTATGCCTGTATCTCTAAAAGCTTAATATCTGCATATTGCTCAATCAAGTTGTCATCTAGCATGTGGATGTAATCCATGAAGATGGTGCTAAAACTTCCCATAGTTTGCGCTTGATTTGCAGCAAGTTTACCTGCAATCGCAAAATGAACATGAGCTGAAAGAGCAGCAATAGTTGGTGTCGTCACAGCGCTATATGCTGCAATTAGCGCACCTAAAGCGCAGCCTGTTGCTGTAATTTTGGGCTGTAATGGACTTCCGCCGTTTACTTGAATAATGATGTCTAATTCTTTAGATAAAATATAATCTGACTCACCTGAAATAGCGATACAGTCCGCATGTGCTAATAGTGCATAAGCCTGTTGATAGGCTTGATCACTGCTTAAAGTACTATCGACACCTTTAGATTGAACTTGGTTGCCAGCAAGCGTACTAATTTCTGAGGCATTACCACGAATAACGCTTGGCTTGAACTGTAAAAGCTCGTCTGTCATTTGACTACGCCAAGCTAAAATTGGTCCATAGCCGACTGGATCAAGCACCCATGGAATGCCATTGAGCTGTGCAGTCTTGGCAGAGATTTGCATAGCTTGCATTTGCTCTGAGGTTGGCGTACCCAAGTTAATGCTCAAAGCCGATGAAATTTTGGTAAAACTTTCTGCTTCATAAGGATTATCAATCATGGCAGGTGAAGCACCAGAAGCAAGTAAGACATTGGCTGTATAGTTGGCTGCAACGCTATTAGTAATGCATTGCACAAGAGGTGTTTTTGCCTGCATGTTTTGCCAAGCGTCAATTACCTGCTCAATCAAAGTCGATGCTGATGTCATGTTATTATCCTTATTAAGCCAAAGTGATTGTAGATTTAGTGAGTAAAATAATGATCTTGATGCTTACATCTTTGACAAATCAAAGAAACATAATCTGCCGCATCATAATCAACACTTAAATCATTTGAACCACAATGCATACAGCGTTTAACTGAATAAAAGTTTAATCGAGGTTCAATTTTCCGCCATGCTTTCCAGACAGGTTGTACAAAGATCTGTTCGTCGTAACCTAAGAAGCGGTTAAGTAAAATATAACTCATTTTACTGTAGGGAATATTGTGAGGACGAGGCAACATTGAGGTTTCCCACTTTTCAGCTAAGGCTCTCTCACGATATTGCTCTAAGGTTTTCTTTAACAAATTGGTGTTAATAAATTTTTCATTACGCGGCTGTAGGGCTTTCTGTTTATAAAGATATTCGAGTGCCGTCTGAATCAGATAATAGATTTGACCAATTGCTAATGAATCCATTAAGCGATAGCAAAAAGTTTGAAAATTAGAGCTTCCTGCAATTTGAATGCCCCAAGTTCGGCAATAGAACTGCATAAACTGAATAATCTCTTGATAGAGCACCTGAAAAAGTACGTCTTTTACTTCATCAGCACTACGAAACGGAATACCAAGACTTAAATTTTCATAAAACCAGTAGCGTAATTGCTGGGCAACACTAAATAAACTTGGGTCACTATAACCGTCCAAGCGAATGTTTAAATAAAAGCACTGAGGTTCATCAGCTTGATCTTGGGCGTTTAAAATTCCATCTTTATGGAGTTGCTTAATCAGATAGTTTTGAAAAATCCAGTTCGGGGTAATGGATTGATATTTAATTTTGTCCCAGTGAATGTATTCGTCATGAGCAATATCGTCTCGTGCATAGTCGTCGAGCAGGCTAAGTAAAAAAAGTTTATGCAAAAAACTGAGCTGTTCCAGACTACGTTGAGGTTGCTCTTTTGACTTAAACTGGCGTTGTTCTTGTAGGCGTGTTTGCTGTAAAAGCTTTTTTCGTTGTTTTGTGCATGTTTCACAATGACAAGTCATTTTCGTATCTTTAAATACACGGTGCTGACAATGACTGCATTCATGAAACTGAATGTCTTGTTCAAATTGCTCGGCATCTACCCAGTACATTGAAGCTTGGCAGAGAGGACAATGGCTACTTTCATCTAGCTGTTTCTGTAGAATTTGTAAGACCATTTTGCTCCGAACGTTTAAAACTATCATGATTGACTTATTATACACAGCCGCATTGCCTATAGCTGAGATTGTCTTTTTGTTTGGTGCAAAAATAGAAAACCTAAAATCTTTATTATGATTTTAGGTTTTCATAAGGGGTTAAAATTTAAAATTAAACAGGGCACGGCAAGCTCTCATCATTCTGTCCAAGCTTTTTGGCATTGATAAGTGCCTGCACTTTTTTACTTGGTAGTTTTACCTTACCTAAAGCGTCGTAAGTATTAACTATAGAAGTTACCTCCTGAGCAGTCATTGAAATACCTTCCGTAGATAAAAACACCGCAATCACATGGTGATCGAGTCCTGCTGCATCTAGATCATGAATCGCTTTAATATTTTCTAAGCGATGAAAATGTGCTTTTAATTCCATACTGACACCTCTTGTTCTGATTGAAATATTTATATTGGTGTATTAGTGAAGGCAAGAACCATGCCCAAAATGTAAGCTGACTCTAAAAAATGTTAAAAGCTGAAGTTGTTTTATTTTTATTGTATAGATTGATTATATAAGCAACGATTATCGTAAATTTGGTCTAATCTGTGCTAATAAAAGACGATTCTAATTTGAAATGTATAAATGAAGTCCCATTAATTTTATAAAGGTAAATAAACACGGTATGTATGAATGTATATGATCAAGTTCATAAAATTCGTACTACGGTTTCCGAAAAGTATATAAGGAATAAAGATGAATATTGCGGCGCAGCCTCCAGTTCAGGCAGATCAAACAGTTTATTTAAAAGATTATCAAAAACCTTCGTTCTTGGTTGAATCTATTAATCTTGATATTCAAGTATATGATGACAAAACAATTGTTGATTCAACATTAGTCATGAAGCGTCAAACTGCTGGAGACTTGGTGTTATTGGGCCGTGATCTTGAGTTGCAATCTATTCAGCTCAATGGTCAAGATCTTACTCCTGCACAATATTCACTCGACAGTGAACAACTGGTGATCACTGATGCACCAGATGAAGTCATTTTACAGACTCAAGTCATTATTCATCCTGAAACCAACACTCAGCTTGAAGGTTTATATAAAGCAGATGAGTTGTTTGTAACCCAGAATGAACCTGAAGGCTTCCGCAAAATCACGTTCTATCCAGACCGTCCAGATGTACTTTCAGTCTTTACGACACGTGTAGAAGCCGACAAAAAATATCCAGTGTTACTTGCCAATGGTAACTTGCTTGAAACAGGTGAGGTAGGTGAAAACCGCCACTTTGCGATCTGGCAAGACCCGACTAAAAAACCAAGCTACTTGTTTGCTTGTGTCATTGGTGATTTAGCTGTTCTTAAAGATCGTTATACGACTTCGGAAGGGCGTGATGTTGCTTTAGAAATCTATGCCATTGAGAAAGACATTCCAAAATGCCATATCGCGATGGAAGCATTAAAGCATTCAATGCGTTGGGATGAAGAACACTACGGCCGTGCTTATGACCTCGACAACTATATGATTGTTGCGGTGAGCCAGTTCAACATGGGTGCAATGGAAAATAAAGGTTTAAATATCTTTAATACTTCATGTGTGCTTGCCGATGAAGAGTACACAACTGATGCAGCCATTATGCGAGTACAGTCTGTGATTGCGCATGAATATTTCCATAACTGGACAGGTAACCGTATTACTTGCCGTGACTGGTTCCAGCTGTGCTTAAAAGAAGGTTTAACGGTTTTCCGTGACCAGTCTTTCTCTGAAGATTTACAATCTGCTGCAGTTCAACGTATTGATGATGTTGCGGTACTTAAATCGCATCAATTCCCTGAAGATGCTGGTCCATTGTCGCATCCACCACGTCCAGATCACTTTGTAGAAATTAATAACTTCTATACAGCGACTGTTTATGAAAAAGGTGCGGAAATTAACCGCATGATGTCTACTTTGTTAGGCAAAGAAAAATATCGTAAGGGAACAGACGAATACTCCCGCCGTCATGATGGACAAGCCGTAACTGTAGAAGACTGGGTTGCTGCATTATCTGCAGGTTCAGGTGTCGATTTATCTGCATTCTTAACTTGGTACAACCAACCAGGTACACCAAAGCTTGAAGCAAAAGGTGAATATGATGCAGCGGCACAAATTTATCGTTTAAGCTTTAAACAAAGCCTAAAAGCGCATCCGAAATATCCAAACTTAAAAGCTGTTCCAATTCCTGTTGCTTTAGCACTTTTTAACGCTCAAACAGGGGAGCAATATACATTGCGTAGTGAAAGCCTATTCGTAAATGATGTTAAAGATGGCGTGTACTTGTTTGACCAAGATGAAGCAACTATTGAGTTTACAGGGGTAACTGAGCAACCTGTTGTTTCACTACTACGTAATTTCTCAGCTCCTGTAAATCTTGTGTTTGATTATACTGATGAAGAATTAGCATTCTTAATTCAACACGAAACAAACGGCTTTAACCAGTGGCAAGCAACGCAAACCTTACTTGAACGTATTTTGCTAGAAGACCATTCTGCAGATGCGTACATTCAAGCTATTCAGAGCACTTTGCCTGAGTTGGTTGGCCGTGACCCACTTTTAGCATCACGTTTGTTTGATGTACCAAGTGAAGGTTATTTGGGTAGTCGTATTGATCAGAACTATGCACCAGCAGATATTCATGTAAAACGTGAAGCCTTGCTTAATCGTTTAGCACAAGAGTTGGGTTCATTCTGGAAAGATACTTATCTTACCCTTGACCCAGACTTGCAAAAAGAATTCTCTTTAGCGATGGGTGTACGTGCGTTAAAGAATATCATGCTCATGATGATGGCGCGTCAGGGCGACCAAACTGCATTTGAATTAGCACATGTGCAATATCAAAACACAGGCAATATGTCTGAGCGATTAGGTGCGCTACGTGTATTGGTTTGGCAAAATGCGCCTCAAGCTCAAGAGGCACTTGCTGATTTCTATGATCGCTTTAAAGATGAAGCTTTGTCTTTAGATCAGTGGTTTATGATTCAAGCTGCAAACCCAAATGCGACAACAGAAACAATTGAGTATCTTACTCAACATCCTGACTATGATTTAACAACTCCAAATCGTATTCGTGCGGTAAGTGGTGGCTTGTCAAATAATCCTGAAAATACTTGGGGCTTTGGTGTCGCTCACTTTATTAATCTTGCAGAGTATCTAGACGAGAAAAACCCGATTTTAGGTTCACGCCTGTTACAGGTGTTATCTCGTTGGTATACGCTTGCAGAGCCTCAACGTACTCAAGTACAACAAGCTTTACAAGCATTGCAGCCTAAAGTGAAATCGAAAAATGTTTCTGAAACTTTAAATAGCATGCTGAGCGTTTAATTATTTAAACTTACTAAATAAAGGTCTCTAAAGAGGCCTTTATTTTTTTATATCTCATAGCTATTCAAGATTTAAAATAAATAAAACTATCCTTGTTATAGTTCATCTGTAGATCAATTTTTATCATTTTATTTTTATATAAATTATGATCTTTAATAGTTTTCTGAAGGTGCACTTTTAAGAAATAATATAAAATGAAAATTAAAGAGATAAATAATAAATTAGCTCTTGAAAATTATTTAATTTTTTAAAGTTAGCTAAATTTTGAAATATTTATTTAAATTTACCTTAATATTTTTTCTAGTGTTTTTATTAAAATTATTTAAATCAAATATTTATATTTTGTAAATATTGTTTTTTTGTATCCGTAAGATAAGTTTAGGTAAATTTGTTTTATTGATTAGAAATTAAAATAATAACGTGAACATGCATTTTATTTATTTTTATGTATTATGTTGGAAAGTAGGATAAAAAAATAAGCTTTAAAAGAGCAGTCAAATAAAAATGATTGTAAGAATAAGGGTTAAATTTTTTATATCTATTAATTCGACAATTTAGTTTAAAAGGTTTTGGCCATGAAAAAGACTTTTATTTATTTATCAGCAGTTGTTGCAGGATTATTTTCTCTCAATGCGGCAAATGCAGCTACAGCAACAGGTACATTAACTGTTCGAGCAACAGTAACGAATAGTTGTGTATTGAATACCTCTGCAACTGGCACGACAACAAATGCCGTTTTAGATTTTGGTACATTAAGTTCACTTGCTGGCAATGTTGATGCAGATACCACAACAACTGGTGGTACCTCAATTAAAGTCCTTTGTAATAATACTGTGCCATGGACTTTGTCATTTGATGGTGGTCAGAATGTTTTATCAACCCAACGTCGCATGATCGGCGGGGCGACTAGCAACGAATATATTCCTTACAACCTTTTCTCTGACACAGGACGTGCCACAGCAATTGGTATTGCAACGACAGCCTACAGTGGAACCGGAACTGGTAATGTTCAAACTGTAAATGTGTATGGTCGTATTCCTGCAGGAACAACTTTACCAAGTGCAGGTAGCTATGTTGACAGTGTGACTGTAACGGTAACTTATTAATTTGCATAAATTAGAATTACGTTAGCCCTTTTGAAAGGGCTAATACATTAAAAAAGTTATATTTGAGCAAATCATGAAAAAAAATATTTTTATTATTACGGGATTATTCGTATCTTTATCTAGCTCTATTAACGCCGCAACAATCCGTCTTTCACCTGTAAATGTAGAAATATTAAGTAATCAAAATGCTGCTTCAATTAGTTTATATAACCAGTCAAATGAAAGCGCTGATTTGCAGGTGCGTGTATTTGAGTGGAGACAAAATGCTGGGCAAGATCAATTAATCCCTACGGATGAGATTGTAGTTAGTCCACCATTTTTAAAACTACAACCTAGTGACTCTTATAACTTACGTGTAGTTAGAATTAACCCAGAACCTATTTCTGGTGAAAAAACTTATCGTATTATTATTGATGAGTTACCCAAACCAATTGATAGCCGTAAAGCAGCTCAGGGAGTAAATGTATTACTTCGCTCATCATTACCTGTATTTGTAGTAAATAAAGATGCGATTACCAAACTGAGTTGGAAAATTGATGTTAACCAGAACACACCTTCTTTAAATATTAGCAATATAGGTAACCGACATGCGTTGTTAAATACTTTAACGCTTGTAGATACAACAGCGAATAAAAGTTATCCCATTAAAGTAAATACTGTGAATGGTTATATTCTTGCGGAGAAGTCGAAAAGTTACTCGATTAGTAACTTTACCTATCAACCAAATCATAAATACAGCGTATCTCTAACAGTTAATGGTAAGAAAACCACACTTTAAGAGGCTTATATGAAATACATTATAGGTGTCTTATGTGTTGCGTATTTTCCTACGTATTCTTTTGCCGAACAGTTACTAGATTATACGAATACTGCAGTTCCGAGTGTTCCTAAATCTGTTGGTAACGATAATAAATATAAACACGTAGGAACGAATGAGCAGGAGCAAGATCTTAATTTCATTCATCTATTTTTAAATATTTCGATTAACTCAAATGCTTCTGAAGATTTGGTTGCTGTAAAGCAATCTAAGGATGGAAAACTATATATTCGTTCTAGTGCCTTAAAAACTTTAAGACTAAAAATGGATGAACATATCCCAGATAACCAGTGGGTATGTATCAACGATCTAAACGGAATCCAGT
>NZ_JEYA01000004.1:0-472538 GCF_000581835.1 Acinetobacter sp. 1542444
ATTCTGGCTCATCAATTACTGACTTAAATTTCGCTCAAATAAACTTCGAGTAATTTAAACCAATCAATCAATGAAAATTATTTCGATTAATCAATCAGTAAAAATCCACACAAGTTGTTCTTCAATTCTCTTAATGATCTTCTTCCTGGTTCGTCACCAGCAAGCTAGGTCGGCTATATTACTCTTAATCTCTTAAAAGTCAACAGGTAATTTCGATATTTTTAAAACTTAATCTTAAAACCAACTTACCATCAAATTCATCACTTAAAGCAACCAACTCAATTCCAAGTAACTGTTTTTCAACAAGTTTCTATCTGCATCACCGCCGATGGATGTGCATTATAGACCATCTCACCCCCTTTGCAATACCTTTTTTAATATTAGTCCAACAACAGTTCGCTTTTTAATCAAAAACGATAAAAATAGTCATTTTTTATATAAACATGGTTGTAAAAGCATCAATTTATCTAAAATTTTCTCGTCTTGATTCTTTTCTTGCCATCTAAGTGGACGACAATCAATATATTCACAGTATCCACCCTCTCCTTGCAGACACTGTTCATTCCAGCTTAATTGATATTGAAAGCTTCCGACATATCCCGCCGCCAAACCAAACTTATAGTCACCACGGCTTTGTGCATAAAGCTCAAAAATTATTTTTCCATTTTTCTCACATTGCCAAGAAAACTCCCTAGGCAAGTACATCTCTTTACCATTCGGTGTTTTAACCTTTGGATAAACTCGATGGATATGTAAATTTACGTCGTCTGTAAAACTTTCAACAGGCTTCCCAAATTCTTGAATATCTAATCTTGAACATAGGATGATATTCCACTGATTTCTTATTTGTAAGAATGTAAGCTGCGTCGTTTCATTTAAGTTTATAATTTGGCATGTATAGAAACATAAAGACAAGAACGGCAAGTGCAAAGCTCGCGCGTGTTTAAATCGCCCCAACCCTTCAATTTGATATTTCTGTCCTTTATAAAAAATTTCACCTTCACATATACATAGTGTTGACCAATAGTCGGAAACACCCCACTGCAAAGCAGAGGCATTAGATATATTTTCTGGAATCTGAATCGTAAGATCACACCCCATTTC
Organism: Acinetobacter sp. 1542444; assembly: GCF_000581835.1. NCBI lineage: Bacteria > Pseudomonadati > Pseudomonadota > Gammaproteobacteria > Moraxellales > Moraxellaceae > Acinetobacter > Acinetobacter sp. 1542444. The sequence goes on from NZ_JEYA01000004.1 coordinate 1,105, forward strand.
TGGGTCTAATCGTTGAAGGCGAATCACGGGAATTTGCCATTGAATCAGGTCGGTTTTATCAAATTGATATAGCGCCGAATCAAACTGGCATTGGCGTCGAATAGAATATGTTTTTAAATGTCCCACACTATGTTGGCTATTACTTACAAGCACTGTTGCAGTGTCGATAGCTGAAGTTGTAATGCTGTGGGTGTTATAACACAGAGGAATACGTGGCTGTCCTACTAAACTAATATAATTAAAATAACGAAGCGGGGTTGGTAAATTTGGAAGGATCAAGCCTTGATAAACAATTTTAAAAAAGCCACGAGAAGGTTGATAAACAACCCCCTCTTTAGCATTAGGGTCCAGCTGCTGTAATTGATTAATTTCATTTATCAACTTAGGCATACTGAACCTCTTCTATTTTATGTTTTTATTGTTTCATTACTCTTGCGTGCAAATAAAGTCGTAACAAAACCAGATAGAGCATAGATAATTGAAACTGTCAAAATGCCCATTGGAATATTATAAGTGATTGCCGCAAAAATCAGTACTACTGGCAACATAACTACAAAAGGAACGCGTTTACGATCCATCTGTTTGAAAGAATAATATTTAATATTGGAAATCATGAGTAATCCCACAATTACCATAAGAGCAGCATTAATAGTTTGAATCGCAATATCACGTAAATCAAAAATAAAAGGATAATCGCGAGCAACCCAGACGAGTGAAATAATGATAATAGCAGCGAGTGGACTTGCAATGCCGATAAAATAACGCTTATCAACAACGCCAATTTGCACATTAAAACGCGCTAGTCGGAAGGCTGCGCAGGCTGTATAAACAAAACAACAAGCCAGACCAATACGACCTAAATCATGCAAACTCCAGCTATACATCAGCATTGCTGGAGCCACACCAAAAGCTAACAAGTCCGAGAGAGAATCATATTGTTCGCCAAAAGCGCTTTGCGCGCCAATTGCTCGAGCAACTCGACCATCTAAACCATCTAATAGCGCTGCAATAAAAATGGCATAGATCGCTTGATTAAAATCGCCATTCATACTTGCAATGATGGAATAGAAACCGGACAACAGAGCAGCGGTTGTAATTAAGTTAGGCCAAAGATAAATACCTCGGCGCTTCACTTTTTGTCCTTCCGGATTATCTTCTTCTTCAACCACTTCAAATGTAATCCCATCAAATGAATGTTCATTATGAGTTAAATCTTGCTCTGGTTTAGGCGCATTTGTCATTATTTTCTATTCCAAACATGTGCATTGATTTAAGTTAACTGTTACTCACCTACCAACCAGCGAACAGCAGCATGACCACCAGTTTCTTGCATGCGTAGATGCGGGAATAACCACTGTAGTGCTTGGTCTGCTTGTTCAGAGAACTGCCAAGGTGGGTTAATCACTAATAGACCACAACCATTTAGACCTACAGGAGTGTCATCTGGCCACACACAAATTTCACAAACTAACTGACGGCGAATACCCGTTTTAAACATTTTCTTTTCAAAACGCTCAATCATCGCTCGGTCTTTGATTGGATACCAAACTGCAAAAACGCCTGTTGGCCATTTTTTATAAGCTTGTTGTAAAAGTTCAACTAATTGCGGAAAGTCTTTACGTTCTAATTCGTAAGGAGGGTCAATCATAACAAGACCGCGCTTTTCTTTTGGCGGAATTACGCCAAGCAAGCCTTCATATGCATCACGCTCATGTAAACCTGCACGTTTATCACGAATGTTATGACGTAATTGCTGAAATACATCGCGCTGCATTTCAAATATAGTCGCCTTGTCGATTTCACGCATGCCTTGCAGAGCGAACCAAGGAGAACCTGGATAGCTTCCCTTACCTTCTTCAGAACGCAATTGTTCGACTAACTTCAAATATTGCTGGATTGCTTCAGGTGCCTGACGCTTTTCCATATCAGATAGTTGAACTAGACGATGAATGCCTGTGAGAAATTCTCCAGACTTTTGTGCAGGTGCCAGAGATAAATCATATTTGCCTGCCCCTCCATGCGTATCGATATAACGATAAGGTTTATCTTTAGCATTTAAACGGTTGAGAAGCTGTAGCAAAAGCACATGCTTCATAACATCTGCAAAGTTGCCCGCATGGAAATGGTGACGGTAATTCATGTTGACTTTAATTCCTCAATTCAACAAATAGTTTAACATGAAAAAAATATTCTTTCGTAAGGTTGTGATCATCTAAAATAGAGCTGCTTGATATTTTTACGATCTACTCGAGGTTATATGCACTCTCATTCACTTCCTGATTCATGGAATTTGGATCAAATTTTAGATGATTTAAATGCGCATGGCTTTGCCATTATAAATCAAGCATATCCAGATCAATATCGCGCACAGGTTTCTCAAGAATGTAGCCATCATATGGATGAGTTTAGAGAAGCAGGCATTCAAAACGGCGTTGTAAGTAATATTCGTAGTGACCATATTCTCTGGATTAACGATCAACTTCCTATTGCTCAGCAACATATTGAAACCTTAACTTTATTCTCACAAAGTCTAAATCAAGCATTCTATTTAGGGATTAAAGAGGTTGAAGCTCATTTTGCTCGTTATAATTTGGGTGAATTTTATGCTTTACATCGAGACAATCCTCAACAAAAAAATGATCGTATTATCTCAACTGTCTATTATCTACATCCAGAATGGCAAGAAGATTGGGGTGGACAATTACGACTGCAAGATAAAAATGAGAAATGGCATATTGTTAATCCTGAACCCAATCGACTGGTAATATTTCAAAGTGATTTATTACATGAAGTATTAATTTCAAAACAACAAAGACTCTCTATTACAGCCTGGCTTCGTAGTGGAAATTCCATTTGGGTCTAAAGGTTACTCTTTAAATTTGGTAAATGAACCCGATATAAGAGCTATTGATTAAAAAAGGTGATGGCGTATGTCTATTGAAAGTAAAACAATTGTGAACCGAATTGGTGAAACAGACCAACTTTATTTGACTGAAAATACGCCTGAGCTTGCTTTAGAGCGTGCTGAGTTACGCATGCAACTTGTAGTATTAAGTCGTGTTCGCCAAGAACAACTTCATTTCTTACAAGAAGCTATTGTCTTGCTTGAACAAGCTCGTATGGAATATGAAGAAATGCCATTGAGCTTATACCTTAATTTGTCTTTACACTTAGCCAAAGCCTATATGCTTTATTTTGAACTAAACAAAGAAAAACGTTTTGCGCTGATTACTCAACAAATTTTGAAGCCATTAGCACATCATGAACATGCTGATATCTATTTCTTCTTGGCATATGCGTCAGCAGCACGACAAGAGTCAGCATTAACACGACATTGGTTAACTAAATATTTATCAACGTCTACATGTGATCTTGAATTGCTTCATGGCCAACCTGTATTTGACCTTGTACGTCATGAGCCATGGTATAAAGATAAATTAAAAGTAAAAACACATTAAACTCTTAATGCAATAAAGCCTGTTTTACGTATTACTTGTAAAACAGGCTTTATTTTTTGAACTTATTTTTTCACACTGTCTTCATGCAGTTGTTCATTAAGCTCATCAATCACCACAATCCACTCATCATCTTTTTCCCAATGACTCTTCAAAAAATCGCTTTGACCTTTTGACCAAAAAGAAGCTTCATGTAATTTTTGCTCGGCTGGCAATTGATGTGTTTTGATAAAGTTTTCAATACTTTCTTCATCAGAATCTAAACCCAACTGATCAAATAAAAGCTCTAAAGTCGGTTGCTGTTCAAACATTGTTATTCTCCTATAACTTCTTTTAAATCATCTATTAACTAATCTAACAATAAAACGTTTTTACTTGCATGATAGTGTCTATATTTTCTTGTTGCTTTTTGTGTTTGCTTTTTCAGGATTCAATAAAAAAGCACTCTAAAGAGTGCTTTTTTTAACTCATCAAGTTGATGAATTATTTTACCATGTCAGCAATTGCTGCACGCTCTTCTTCAAGCTCATTTAGAGTGAAGTTGATACGCTCACGGCTGAATTCATCGATTTCTAAACCTTGAACGATTTTGTATTCACCGTTTTCAGTTGTAACAGGGAAACCGAACATAACGCCTTCAGGAATACCATAAGAACCATCAGATGGAATACCCATAGTTACCCATTTGCCGTTTGTACCAAGCGCCCAGTCACGCATATGGTCAATTGCAGCGTTAGCAGCAGAAGCAGCAGAAGACAAACCACGCGCTTCGATGATCGCAGCACCACGTTTACCAACAGTTGGAAGGAATACGTCTTTGTTCCAAGCTGGATCGTTGATTTTGTCTTTTAAGCTTTCGCCGTTTGCAGTTGCAAAACGGTAATCAGCATACATTGTTGGAGAGTGGTTGCCCCAAACTGTTAAGTTTTCGATATCAGCAACTGCAACACCAGCTTTTTGAGCAACTTGAGTCAACGCACGGTTGTGGTCAAGACGCAACATCGCTGTGAAGTTTTTCGCTGGAAGATCTGGAGCAGATTTCATTGCGATGTAAGCGTTAGTGTTTGCAGGGTTACCTACAACTAATACTTTAACGTTACGGCTAGCAACTTCGTTTAATGCTTGACCTTGGCCGATGAAAATTTCACCGTTAACTTTTAACAAGTCAGCACGTTCCATACCAGGACCACGTGGACGAGAACCTACCAATAATGCGTAGTCAGCATCTTTAAATGCAACTTTCGGATCATCAGTCCCGATCATGCCAGCCAATAAAGGGAAAGCACAGTCATCAAGTTCCATCATTACGCCTTTAAGCGCTTGTTGTGCTTTTTCAACTGGAACTTCAAGCAATTGTAAAATAACAGGTTGATCTTTACCTAACATTTCACCGCTTGCGATACGGAATAATAAGCTGTAACCAATTTGACCTGCAGCGCCAGTCACGGCAACACGAACGGGTTGCTTCATGTAATTGTCTCCAATGAGTGTCCTTAATCGGGCTAAATAGGAATTCCATCTAACCAAATCATCATAAACGGCAAAGATTGTACTCTAAAGATTTGGCAGATGCATGTAAAAGCGACTCGTTTTCACCAAAAGTCTGATAGAAAATACAAATTAATCTTTACAAATAGATTCAATGTATGGTCAGCATTTCCTTACAAAATGTTGGTAAGCTTTAATAACTACCTTTAATCATGATTTCACCAGGGCAATTCGATACCACATGATTTGCACACTGTTTATATTGACCCTTTACCGTATAACAAACTTTCACTTCTGTTAAGACCACATCTGAACGTGATAATTGACAACTAAAACGGATACCATTTTGAGGTAAGCTGGGATTAAGGCGTACAAACTGCTGTCTTAACGCGGATTGCTGCATTTCAACATTTGTTGAACTTGTGAGACTAGCCGGAATTTTTAAACGTTCAGCAAAATTAATAACCGTACGGAAATATTGGCTTGCATTCATAGGAACGCATCCGCCTACACTTTTCCAAAGCTGTACACGAGCATTATTATCAGGCATAACCCGAGCTACGACTTTGGCTTGCAATGGAGACAAGGTTGCAGAACTGTCTGTTGAGCAATTACTTTGGTTCGTTTCTGGCATGAGGCCTGTAATTGTCAGTGAATATCCTTCAAGACATTTACGTTGTTTTTGTTTAGAGGGATCTAATGCACATGCGGCAGGTGTCATTTGCACATGCATAACATACCCTTGTAAATTAACAGGTTCGGCATGTAAAACGGAACTCATCAACCCTACTCCCGCACAGATGAGCCACCATGCAAGTTGCAAAATTGAACGAAGTTCCAAATATCTATATTTCATTTAATTAAAACTTGAATATGCCAATTAAAAGAAGATCCATCATCAACCACCTTAAAGTTAAGGCGACGTACGCATTGGAATGACTTTCATACGCTGCGATAACGACTGGGCGCCTTGACCCAATATTACGCCGTAATGTGTTGCATTCGTCATAACGTGCTTGACATAGTCTCTGGTTTCTAACAATGGAATTGTCTCAGTATATTGGTCAGCCGAAATTGATTGATAGTCCGGCTGCCAACGTCTAGCCCGATTAGGCCCCGCATTATAACCTGCTGTCGCCAAAACAGGGTTATTGCTTAATTGTCCCTGAATCATCGACAAATAAAATGTTCCATATCGAATATTGGTATTCATTTCATTTAATGCAGCCGGATTATAAGTTTCACCCATTTGACGTGCAATCAACTTCGCTGTATCAGGCATAATTTGCATAAGACCACCCGCCCCAACGTGAGAACGCGCAGAAGTTACAAACCGACTTTCTTGACGCATTAAACCATAAGCCCATGCAGGATCAATTCCTGCATTGTAACTATGACTTACGACATTAGTCTTATGAGGAGTCACATAGCGATAAGTATCATTATGCTTATTTGTTGTACGATCTGCTGCATAAATTGCACGGTCATACCACCCCATGTCATGAGCACGCTTTGCCGCAGCTAAAAGTAGCCCATCGTCATGCTGAAGATACGCTTGACGAACTGCCCAATTCCACTCTCGATTCGTATAAGTTGGATTTGCATTAATACGTTTTAAAGTAAAAGCACGATTAAAGTGAATATTCTGATCTAAACGTCTTAAATCACTTGCTGTCGGCTGATCATCATAAGGTTGGTGGTTATAACGCTCACCTAAGCGATCTTTTGCTAAAAGGTTATGATAGTCATCACCCGCCTGAGCCAGTTTTCTATAAATTTGTTGTGCTGTTGCTTTAGAAGCACTATCACCACGCTGCTCTGACGCACGAGCAAGCCAATATTGCCAGCGGTCTTCTTGTTTTTGGGTTACCGTCATACTATCAATAGCGCGAATTAAACTTTCCCACGCCCCAAAACGAATCGCCTGACGCGCATAAATTTCGGCTTCTTCTGGACTTAATGGATAACCATAACTTGCATCAAAATATTGAAGAACTTCACGATTAAAATTATTTTTCATTACCGTGGTGCCACCAATATAGGCTACCGTACGATATAAATATTTTTGTACATTTTGTGGCGTACCTTGGGCAACACGCTGCACATTTGAAAAAGCATTACTTAAGTCATTATTAGCTAAACGCCCTAACGCGAAAATCAAATAAGCATAATCTGCATCATTTGTTTTAGGCGCACTCCATAAATAATTGAGTGGGTTGGCCTGAATTTGGTTAAGCTGGGCCAAAGAAAGATTCAAGCCCAAAGTTTGTGCTGTCGCGAGCGCCTGTCCCGACAAACCTGCACGCAATTGTACCCATAGACGCTGTTGTTTATCTTGTGCGCTCATTAAAGGGCTAGATAACATCATGCGCCCTAAACCTAAACAAGATTCTGGTTGTGACTCAGTTGCTAACCAAACATCTTTATATTCAGCAAAAACTAATGCATCACCGCTTTTCGCCCGCACCTGTGCCAAAGCACAATTTTCGGCTTGGTCAGGGTTGGTAACATAAGATAAGACGGGTTGAGCAGATGCAAAGTCAGCTTGTTTAACTTTTTCTTCAACATAATCGGCTGCTAATTTTTCAGCCATTGCTGATTGTGGATAGCGTTGAGCAAAGCTTACGATAGAGGCAGTAGGTTGAAAGCCAAGGTTTGTATTAAGTTTCCAATATTCTGGATAGTATCCCAACACATCATTTTGCATAGCAAGCTGATATTGGTCTAATAACGCTGTATTACCACTATTTGCAGCATTTAGTGCATCATTAAACTGCTCTTCGGCAGCATAGGTAAATGAACAACCAAGTAAACACATAGCTCCTAACCAGCTACGATGCATATATTTATTTTTCATTACACGACTATGGATTGATGAGCTCTTTCTACTTGGTCTCATATATATGCTAAACCTTGACTATTCACCTTCAACGCATAGTTTAATTATTCTTCGTGCTTTCTTTTGTTGTGTTATGTAACTCTATGATTCAACATCATTAAAATTCACCTAATTTACTTCACAAAAACCGTGTCATGTTCTGAAAGTTTACTGTTATCGGTTCAGCTCAAATACTGCTATAATAGATGGTTTGACCCATTTTGGGCCAATTTATTCTTTTTTAGATCGATCTGTTAGGAGCCTGCATGACGGTTCAAACCTTCATTCCCAATGGTGCCAAAGCTGCCTCAGAAAACACTGTTACCCAGCCAACGCACACCACTGATGTTTCAATAAAAAAACTTTATATTGAAACTCAAGGGTGTCAAATGAATGAGTATGACAGTCACCGTATGGCAGACCTTTTAGGGGATTCTCACGGTTACGTTTTGACGACCAACCCTAATGAAGCAGACATTCTGCTCATGAATACGTGTTCTATTCGTGAAAAAGCGCAGGAAAAAGTATTTAGTGAATTAGGTCGCTGGCGCAAACTAAAAGACAAAAACCCTGATCTTGTGATTGGTGTCGGTGGATGTGTTGCGTCTCAAGAAGGTGACAACATTCAAAAACGTGCGCCTTATGTAGACATGATTTTTGGCCCACAAACATTACACCGTTTACCGCAGATGCTTGATCAACATAATGCTCAAGTAGAAAAACCTAAAAAAGATAAAATCAAACTGGTTGATATTTCTTTCCCAGATATTGAAAAATTCGACTTCTTGCCCGAACCACGTGTAGAAGGGTTTAAAGCATTCGTTTCTATTATGGAAGGCTGCTCTAAATACTGTTCTTTCTGTGTAGTTCCCTACACACGCGGTGAAGAAGTTTCTCGTCCATTAGATGATGTACTTGCAGAAATTGCAGGTCTTGCGGAAAAAGGTGTCCGTGAAATTTCACTTCTGGGTCAGAATGTAAATGGATATCGCGGTGAAACCTTCGAAGGTGGCATCTGTACCTTCCCTGAATTGTTACGACTCGTTGCAGAAATTCCAGGTATTGGACGTTTACGTTATACAACATCGCACCCACTTGAGTTCTCTGACGAGCTAATTCAGTGTTATGAAGATTTGCCTCAAATGGTGTCACATTTACACTTACCTGTTCAAAGTGGATCAAATGATGTCTTACAGGCAATGAAGCGAAATCATACGATTGATGTTTATATCGACAAGATTGCTAAATTAAGAAAAATACGTCCTGATATGCACTTATCGAGTGACTTTATTATTGGTTTCCCTGGTGAAACTGATGAAAACTTCGCCGAAACACTTCAATTTATCAAAGACTTAGATTTTGATCACTCATATAGCTTTGTTTATTCAAAACGTCCAGGTACACCTGCATCAGACTTACCTGATACTACGCCTGAGCACGTTAAGAAAGAGCGTTTAGCTCAAGTTCAGAAAGTGATTAAACAGTCTAGCATTGAAAAAACTGATGCAATGCTTGGCAAAATTGAACGTGTTCTTATTGAAAAAGTTTCGGACCAAGACCCTAATATTTTACTAGGTACAGCCGATAATACACGTCTAGTCACTTTTGTCGGTGATGCTTCTTGGGTAGGTCGTTTTGCAGAGATCGAGATTACTGAAATTAAAACTTTAAATTTAGTTTACGGTGAGCTCTTGAATCTTGAGCCTGACGTGGCGTAATGTAGAGGTATTCTAAAGTCTACTGAAAGGTTTTCTCTTGACTGCAGCGATTCGACGTACCGTAACATTTCCTGAAATTTCAATGGAACGTTTAAAGAGCATCTTGGGTGCCTATAATGGGCACCTTAAGCAAATTGAACAGCGTTTAGATGTCAAAATTACTCATCGTGGAGATGTTTTTCATATCGATGGTGAGATAGATGCTGTTGGGAGAGCCGAAGCGTTATTGCAACGACTCTACGAAGAGTCTGAGGTATCTCAGCAAATCAGTGCTGATCTGTTGCATCTGTTAATTCAATCTTCTCAAACTGAACGTAATTTCGAGTTAGTTGGAGAAGAAATGGATGAACATGATGCACCAATGGATGTCTATTTCCAAACTCGAAAAGGCCGTATTAACCCACGTGGTGCCAATCAAAAACGCTACGTACAGCGTATTTTGCAAAGCGATATTTCTTTTGGTGTTGGCCCTGCGGGTACAGGTAAAACCTATTTAGCAGTTGCCGCCGCAGTAGATATGCTTGAACGTAATGAAATCCAACGGATTTTACTTGTACGTCCTGCTGTAGAAGCTGGAGAAAAGCTAGGTTTCTTACCGGGTGATTTAACTCAGAAAATCGACCCATACTTACGCCCTCTTTACGATGCTCTTTACGAAATGCTTGGCTTTGAAAAAGTTGCCAAGTTAATCGAGCGTCAAGTGATTGAAGTTGCACCTCTTGCCTATATGCGTGGTCGCACACTTAACCATTCATTTGTAATTTTGGATGAAGCTCAAAACACAACGCCAGAACAAATGAAAATGTTCTTGACCCGTTTAGGTTTTGGTTCTCGTGCAGTGATTACAGGTGATATTACCCAAGTAGATTTACCTCGAGGCCAACAATCTGGTTTGGCACATGCACTACGTGTACTCGAGAACATTAAAGAAATTCATATTACCCGTTTCCATTCCCGTGACGTTGTACGTCATCAACTTGTTCAAAAAATTGTTGAAGCGTATGAAGGTTGGGATGGTGAACAACAGCGTCTTAATGCTGAAGCACGTGCTGAACGTAAAGCACGTCAAGAAGCATTAGTTGCTGAAAACGATACAGCAGCAGACTTGCAACACCAGGATGCTTAAGGATTCATTTTGAAAATCAGTTTAAGTTTACAACAAGACTTTCAATCACCTGAGTTAGAGCTCAAACGGGCTCAACTCAAAAAAATTATTGAGACCACTTTACGCCACGTTGGTTATAAAGAAGATTGTGAAATTGGAGTTGCTTGCGTAGATCTGGATGAAAGCCAGCAACTCAATTTGCAATACCGAGAAAAAGATAAACCAACTAATGTTTTATCTTTCCCAAGTGATATTCCAGAAGAAGTTCTACCAATGCTAGATGCCTTACCATTAGGTGATTTAGTTATTTGTATTCCAGTGGTATTACAAGAGGCTTTGGAACAAAAGAAAACTGCACAAAATCATTTTGCACATCTGTTAGTACATGGTGTTTTACATTTACTTGGTTATGACCATGAAACCAGTGATGAAGATGCAGAAGAGATGGAAGGCTTAGAAATTGAAATTTTAGCAAAACTCAATATTGCTAACCCTTATCAGGAATAATCTGATCATTAGTAAAATGTGGATATCCTAAAAGTTATCCACATTTTTTTAATTAGTGAACCTCAAATTCAGCTTCAGCTGGGTCAAAACGCCAAGTACGTACAATACGCAACTCCGAAATATCTTTCATATTGGCATCAAAATGCCCAAATGGTGCGCCGCGGCGTACTGAAGACTTCGCTGCTTCATCTAGAACTGGATGACCTGAGCTTTCAAGCAAGCGAATTGCACGAATTCCCCCTTGAGCATTCAAAATTACCATTAAACGCACTTCACCTCTTAGCTGTTGCTGTTTGGCTTCTTCAGGGTAATAGCGGTTGCCATAAAGCTCTACTTTTTCACGGAACTTATCCAAATAAGCAGCCGAAGCATCTTTCTTTGCTTGAATACCATCTACTGTTTTTATCTTTTGCTGACGGCTGAAATCTTGTTGGCGTTGCAAATATTGTGCTTCAAGGCTTGCAACCATCGCAGCTTTTGCTTGAAATTGACTTTGTAATTGTTCTAGTTCTTTTTTTCTTTGGCTTGCATCCGCTTGTTTCTGCCAACTCAAAACCGTCATTAAAACTTTTTCTTCAAATTTAAGTTCTCTTTGCTGCTGAATCTTTTGCAAACTTTCTAACTCAGTATCTCCAGTTGAAGCATCATTGAGCATCGGATTTGGAGTATCACTAGAAGTCCGATGAGCTTCACGAAATGCGCCCGAGCCTTGCTGATCTGCTTGCGCTAAAAAATCTGCCTGAACAACTGGCTCATTGCTTGGCCGAATTGAAATTGCAATTTCTTTAGTAGATTGCTCTGACGAGCTAGGCATAGCAAAGTGAATGAGCAACACAAAAATATGCAGTAAGATTGCCAATATTGTTGCAGCAATAAAGACTCGGTCTTGCCACCAATGATGAAAAGGCTCTATGGATAAACTTCTTTTGTTCAACATAATCTTAAAAGCATATAAATGCCTTTTCCCCACGGTTTAATACCGAATAAAATACAAACTGATATTCAAATATGGATAAAAGTGTGATTCACTTCAAATATAGGGTTTTATCCATTTTCATTTTGTCAAAATGTATCAAGTAAATTTGCTACACTGCAATATCAAAACCCGTTTTTTATCATAATAAAGATTGTGTGGGCTCTTTAGTAAATTATCTTCTGGAAGTTCTTTTATGCAAACGCTATTTTCCTCATTAGTCAGACGCCTTCAAAAAGTCTATAAAAAAGCAGAAGCATTCATTGAGGAAGAAAGAGATTTTACATTATCGCAAACCTTTCTGAATGCTACTTTGCAACGTTACGTGACCAATAATGTTGAGTTTTTAGATGACCTACATGCAGATCTTTATCATGACTGGTTAAGATTATATGCAACTATGCATGTAAAAGGTCTAGAAACCACACTATCGGTTGATTTAAAACTGATCCAGATGGAATTTAATAAAGAACAACAACTTTTAGTTTTTGAACAAATTAGCAATACACAAATTATTGAAGCGAAATATAAAAACTTTTGGCAAAAGATCGCCGTAAAAGCCGCAGTTTTTTATTACCATAAAATTTTGAAAAAAGACCCTTTGGGGATGATTCTTGAACGTTTTAATGTAGCAGAAGAACGCGATGAACTCATTTTTCTTGATCTCAACCGTTGGTTTGGCAAAAAAGCCAGCATCATCGAGACATTAGGCAAAGTACATATAAATTACGCACGAGTTCGTGAAGCTGAGTTAGTTGTATTTGGAAATGTGAATTTAGCAGCCTTACTTTCTCGTGATCAGGACGACGATTTTGAAGAAGAATTCGCGGATTCTGAAATAACGCCAATTCAGCAAAAAGATGAATAAACGGTTTATAAATGAAGATGAATTAAATGCCAAAAAACACAAATAGATTACACATTTAGCATAAATCCTGATTTTTTCTCCATGATCAACAGGCATAATATGTTTAAGTTACAGATGCATCAGCACTGACTTTTTAGTCTGTACAAGGATATTTACTTATGGCAACAAAATTTCTGAAATCATTTGGCATCGCAACAGGTATTTCAACAACTTTGCTTTTTGCAGGCTTCTCAAGCCATGCACTTGCCATGAGCCCATTTCAGGCAAATTATCAGTTTACTTATAATAATAAAGGTATGGGGTCGGCTACACGTGCCTTAAGCCAGCAAGGTAATAACTGGACTTATAAATTCACTGCAAAAGCAGGTGGAATTGCGTCCGCAAGTGAAACAAGTAAATTTAGTTTCACCAATGGTAAAATTGGGTCTCAAAGTTTTAGCCGTACCAGCAAAATTTTGATTCATAACAACACCATGAGTATTAACTTTAATCCAAATAGCAAAACTATCTCTACCAAGAAAGATGATAAAGCTCGTTCATTTGCTTGGCAGGCAGGCGTTCTTGATGAGTTAAACGCAGAGTTACAACTGCGTGAAGACTTAAAAAATGGTTCACTGAAGTCGTCTTATCCACTTGCAGATGCAAAAGAAGTGGAGAACCGTCGATTTGTAAAACAAGGTAATGAGAAAATTAAAACCTCTTATGGAACATTCGATACCATTAAAGTGGTTTTACAACACAACAAACCTGAACGCAGTACAATCTTTTGGTTAGCGCCGAAATTAGATTATTTACCAGTTAAAGTAAGTCATATTGATGGTAAAACTTCTTATGGATTGTTATTAACAAGTTATACAGGTAAGACGAATTAAAGCTTGCATTTTTTTGGATGCTTTTTAAAATACGCATTTGCTTTAAAAAGCATCCGTCTAGAGGATTCTCCCGTGCACGCACTAGAACAGAAAATCTTAACAGAAGGTATCGTTCTATCTGATCAAGTCTTGAAAGTCGACGCTTTCTTAAACCACCAAATTGATCCTGTATTAATGCAGCAGATTGGTAAAGAATTTGCCGCTCGCTTTAAAGATGCAGGGATTACCAAGATTATTACCATTGAAGCATCAGGTATTGCACCTGCAATCATGGCAGGGTTAGAACTTGGTGTACCTGTAATTTTTGCTCGCAAATATCAGTCATTGACTTTAAAAGATGACTTATATCGCTCTAAAGTATTTAGTTTTACTAAACAAACTGAAAGCACGATTGCGATTTCAAATAAACATCTTCATTCAACTGATAAAGCATTAGTTATTGATGACTTCTTGGCAAATGGTCAAGCAGCATTAGGCCTGATTGATTTAATTCACCAAGCAAATGCAGAAGTTGTAGGTGTGGGTATTGTGATTGAAAAATCATTCCAGCCAGGTCGTGATTTATTGCTTGAAAAAGGCTACCGCGTTGAATCATTAGCACGTGTTCACTCTCTTACAGATGGCAAAGTTACTTTTGTAAAAGAATAAAATGTATATCTAAAAAAGAGCGGATATCCGCTCTTTTTTATTTGTTCAAAATTAATCTAAAAGCTTTTTAGCAATCTCTCCTAAACGTTTTCCTTGAGCTTCACACAAAATCTTTTCGTCCTGACTTAAGTTCTGGTCATGACGCGGTCCGCTTACATGGCTTGCGCCATAAGGTGTTCCACCTGTTTTAGTATTAGATAACGCTGGAATTCCATTAGGTAATCCCAAAATCATCATGCCATGATGAAATAACGGCGGCAGCATAGTCAGCAAAGTACTTTCCTGCCCACCATGCATTGAACCAGAAGAAGTAAAAACGCAAGCAGGTTTATTATGTAATGCTCCATTGAGCCAAAGACTCGTTGTTTGATCCCAAAAATATTTCATTTCACTTGCCATGTTACCAAAGCGAGTTGGGGAACCTAACGCTAAACCTGCACAATTCGCTAGATCATCTAAAGTACAATAGATATCACCTTCTTCCGGAATGCTTGGCTCGGCTATTGTGACAGCTGGAGCAATATTTGGCACTGTCCGAATTTTCACTGACATACCCGCAGACTCAACACCGTTGGCAATTAAATGAGCCATTTCTTTAGTAGAACCATATTTGCTGTAATAGAGTACAAGAATGTAAGGTTGCATCGGTTTCATAAATTTTGTTAAAAAGAACACTATACGGGATTTTTTATTTTTTTGGCGCAACCAATTTTATGAAATTCTAGAGGTGATTGATGGTGCAGTACAAAAGATAACACGAGCAAATTTATCGGACTCATCGAGTAAAAAGTTTATCTACTTTTGGTAAACCCTTGCTTAGACAACAGAAAGCCTACTTTGTTGAAAAAAGTTTATGGCTACAATTCTTTCTATAGCACATAGTAAACTTACAGAACGACTTTAATTCTATAAGTTATTATTTTGCTTTAATCTACGATTTGAGTTCTTAAGCTCATACTTTGATAAGCTATCAATCGCCCAACATGATGATTAAAAAAATCGGGATAGACGACGCATGTTACAACGTTTTTTAAGTAAGCTTCCTTTTTATAATAAAACCTGGTTTCAGTTCGTTTTATATGTATTTAAGCGTTTTGAAGCTGATCGGTGCCGTGAACAAGCTGGCTCTCTCACCTATACAACGCTATTCGCAGTTGTGCCGATGTTAACAGTTTTTTTAGTAATTATTTCTTCAATCAAAGCGTTAGAACCCGCAAGACAACAGCTGCAACATTTAATCTATAGTAACTTTTTACCAAAGAGCACGATCGCATTTGATAAAGCGCTAAATGCTTTTACAGAAAAATCTAGCAACTTAACCGTTATTGGTGTGCTTTTTTTATTCGTTACTACTGTCTTAATGCTGACCTCAATTGAAACCGTCTTTAACCGTATTTGGCGTGTAAAAGAAACTCGTAGTGGCATTATGGGCTTTATGCGCTATTGGACGATCATCTCTTTAGGTCCCATTATTTTAGGAAGCGCATTTGTTATTTCATCAACAGTTGCATCGATGAACTTATTAAGCAATAACTTCACAGGTTATCAACTTGATGGGGCATTTCTACTCTGGCTAATTTCTTTTGTACTTACTATTTTGGGTTTCTTCATTTTATATTGGACCATTCCCAATCGCACAGTCCCAGTTTATGCAGCAGGAATAGCGGCTTGTTTAAGTGCTGTACTGTTTGAAATACTCAAAAATTTCTTTAGCTTTGTGATGTCAAATTTCACTAGTTATGAAATTATTTATGGTGCATTTGCAGCAGTGCCAATTTTCCTTCTATGGATCTTCCTGTCATGGAACATTATTTTACTTGGTGTAGAAGTAAGTTTTGCTCTAACTGCTTTTCACTCGGGTAAAGAGCAGAAACGTCATCCTGTTTTAATGCTATTAGATATTCTCGAGCTGTTTTATAAAAAACAGAAACTCGGTGAAAGTGTAAGTGACAAAGAAGCTTTAGAAATTTTAGGTCGTGGAGAGATTGGCCGCTGGCCAGCTTATGTACTTTTGCTTGAAGAGCAAAATTTGGTTAAACGTACCGATAAAGATGAATATGTTCTCGCGCGCAATTTATCCCAAGTTGACTTCTGGAGTTTTTTCACTGCTCTCCCATACCCTTTACCATTACGTGAAGATATTCTAAATGTACACGATGACGATGAATGGATGGAAAAAATAGGACCAGCCTTGGTCGAATCTAATGATTATTTAGCAGCAAAACTTTCTATTCCGCTCTCAACAATTTTTGAAGAGAAATAAGAAAGTAAAACTATTTAACAGTATAGGCACTCTTTCCTACCCAATAAAAAACCCTATTATTAAAAAAATAATAGGGTTAAAAATTGGCAATTTTAGGAATGGGTTATGCTTTTACAAAAGTTTCCCATGCAAAATCTTGCGTTGCACCTTTTAATGTCATTTTCAACTGATCGCCTGCATGTAATGGTCCAACCCCAGCAGGTGAACCTGTCATAATCACATCACCTGGTTCTAGTGAAAAAACCTGATTAATATCAGTTAAAAGTTCTCCAATAGTAAACATTAACAGTGCAGTATTACCATCTTGACGCAATTCATCATTAATATGGAAAGTGAATTTGGTCTCTTGCCAATTTGTAATTTCTTTTGTATCAACCCAATCTGCCAAAACACAAGCACCATCAAAAGCTTTAGCTCGCTCCCATGGGTGGCCTTTACTTTTCAGATCATTCTGTAAGT
The DNA here is from genome assembly GCF_000581835.1 of Acinetobacter sp. 1542444. Classification (NCBI taxonomy): domain Bacteria; kingdom Pseudomonadati; phylum Pseudomonadota; class Gammaproteobacteria; order Moraxellales; family Moraxellaceae; genus Acinetobacter; species Acinetobacter sp. 1542444. The sequence continues at coordinate 18,339 of NZ_JEYA01000004.1, forward strand.
CACGCATTGTTAAATCAAGACCTAAAGTTACTGCTCCAATCGCTTTTAAAGCTTTTTCAGGGTCAGTTTCACCTTTCAAAGGTTGATCAATACGTAACACTAACTCACACTCAAAATGGCAACTGCCCCACGCTGGATTCCAAGAAATACCGTCATTTAAACCAATCAAGCTACTCGGTGGTTTAATAAATAATATAGGGCTGTCAGGCATAGCATTATTTAATTCTTTGACATGATCGGCGTAACTTCTGCCCACGCAAACGATTTTTGAAGGACGTGTATTCATGAGGCTTCCTTTGTTGTTGCGGCTAATAATTCCAATAATTTATTTCTTAAATGTATTTTCAAATATGGTTTGATCTGAAACCTGTGCAAATGCACGCTTTGGTACAATAATTACAGTTTTATTCTTTAGCTCAAGCATGTAAGTCAGTTTGCCTTTAGCAAAAGTTTGCACATCCGTATATTGCATCACCTGCTTACGACCATTGGCATAAAGCTCAAAGTAATCTTGATATAAGTCGATTCCCTGCTCACTCTTTCCAAACTGGTAACGAACAAATTGACGCTTAAATAACATGGGTAAAAGCCAGTAACGCATCAGACCTTGCATCACCAGAAAAAACACGCCTAACCCAACATAATATCGTCCAACCCCAGAGAGACCTAAATAAAATCCCCAAATAATAATTGCGATACTAATTGCAGGTGTAAGAAAACGGGTAAATTGCTTTTTCCCAAATGTCACTAATGAAAATCCATCTTGTGACTCTTCTAAATTCAAATAGTAACGTAAAGATAAAGCTGTTTTTTGCTCAGTCATTGCACTGCATCAATACTCAATAAATCGAAACTATTAGAGCATATTCATTTCAGCTTTAAAATGAATCAAAGGCTATTTTTTATTTTGTTTAAAAGTAGAGCTTATTATGAGATTCGAAGATCAACTACGTTGCATATATAGAACATAGATTCATATTTTTTGAGCTTATTTCAGTTTTTAAAATTTCTACAATAAAAGAATCACCTTCTTAGTGGAATGTCTCATGTCTTTTTTAGCAAAATTATTTGGCTTAAATCAAAAAGCAACTGTCTCAAAAGATGTGGTTACGCAAACCACTCAAGAGTCCTCTCTTTTCAATCAGCCAAGCTTTTTAGAATTAATTAAAAAACGTCGTTCTATTTATTCGATCGGGAAAAACTTACAACATACTCCTTCGGAGATTGGAGGGTTAATTCAAGAAGCGGTCAAACATAGCCCTTCAGCATTTAACTCTCAGTCATCTCGCGTTGTAATTTTATTTAATCAGTCTCATCAAAATTTCTGGAATATTGTTTTAGATGTATTAAAAACTATTGTTCCTTCCGAAGCACTAGCGGGAACTGAACAAAAAATTCAAAGTTTTGCAGCGGGTGCTGGTACAGTTTTATTTTTTGAAGACCAAGATGTGATTAAAGGTCTACAAGAGCAATTTGAATTGTATGCTGATAATTTCCCAGTCTGGTCTGAACACTCAACAGCAATTGCACAATTTGCAGTGTGGAATGTATTGGCTGAACAAGGTATTGGAGCTTCTTTACAACATTACAATCCAATTATCGATGAGAAAATTAATGCTGCTTTTGAAATTCCTGCTCAATGGAAACTAAGAGCCCAATTAGTATTTGGTTCAATTGAAGGCGAAGCAGGTGAAAAAGCTTTTATTGAAGACGAAAGCCGTTTTAAAACATTTGGCTAATTTTTTTCAACTTCAAATCATTTAAGAGCTGGTTGCCATGAGCACTAATTTTTAAATCGAACTAATAAAAAACGGGTACAAAAAAACCGCTATATATAGCGGTTAATTCTTCAAGTGGTGCGCTCAGAGAGATTCGAACTCCCGACCCCTTAGTTCGTAGCCAAGTGCTCTATCCAGCTGAGCTATGAGCGCGTACTTGATGTTGCGCATTATACGCATTTTTTAAGGCTTAGGAAGCCTTTTTTCATCTTTCTGTCATCAAACGTCTAGTTCTTAGCCATCACTCTAGTTTACATAGCTTTGTAGCTAAAGTTATTGAAACTTTGCTCACCAAAGATGTATCTGAAATATTTTTTTTCAAATAAGTTTTATAGAGTTTTTTGAAGCTTTTTGCCATTTATCTAAAAGATAAAGGCTACTGTTTTAGTCAACATTATATAAATAATATATTTCTGGTTGAACCTAACCATTATAAGACTGTTTGAAATTTAACTAAGATAATGCTTCAAATAAGTGAAAATATGATTAAAAAAATAATTAGTTAAAATTATATAATATAAAAATTATTATTATTTTTATGTCTAAATTAAATAAATTATTATTTCTTTAAATATCATTTAATAACAAAAAATGTGACTAAAAATACACATTGACAGCTTTTGAGATCTAACCAATACTAAATCGCAATTATTGAGATACACATCTCATTAATTATAAAGCGCAATAAATAATACTTACTTAAAAATACAAAATTATATAGGAAATAGACCAACATGTTCTTACTAACAAACCTCGTATCTTCGATATCAAAAATTACTCAAGATTTGGGTAATATTGTATCGGTGAACACTACTGTAACTGGTAGCTCTTCTATTGAAGGCCAGATATCAACTTCTGGTTTACTTTCAGATACTCTATCTACAGTAACAAATACCCTTACAACAACCACAACAGGCCTTGTTTCTGATGCCGTTGGTACTGTTACTGGCAGTATCGGTTCTACAAGTCCTGTAGACACAGTAACTAATATTATTGGCGGAGTAACTGGCGGTATTGATCTTGGAACTTCTCCAATTGCTCCAGTTATTGACGTTGTTCAAGGTGGTATCGACATTCTTCAGGGTGTTGAAAGCCTAAAAACTGAAATCATCAACACAGGTATCGACACTGTTGCTGATACTATCATTGGTGTTCTTCCTCAAACTGAACACCCTGTTTCTGAAATTGCTGATCTTGGCACTCTAACTTTCGAAACTTCTCGTGACACAGTAAATGGCACGCTTGAAGTCATTTCCGATCTAGTGGGTGGAGACATTCAAGGCGCAACTGAGTCTGCTACTGGTGTCGTTGAAACATTAATCACTAATGGTACAACTGCGACAGGTATTGTTACTGACGTTGTCGGAAGCATTACAGATGTCGTTGGTGGTGTAACTGGTGGCGTTGATGGCAACCCGCTTGAAGTAATTACTGACATCATCGGTGGCGTAACTGGTGGCGTTGACGGTAACCCGCTTGAAGTAATTACTGACATTATCGGTGGTGTAACTGGTGGTGTTGACGGTAATCCGCTTGAAGTAATTACTGATATTATCGGCGGCGTAACTGGCGGTATCGGTGATGGCACATCTCCAATCGCTCCAGTGATTGATGTCGTTCAAGGCGGTATTGATATTCTACAAGGTGTAGAGAGTCTAAAAACTGAGATCATCAATACTGGTATCGACACTGTTGCTGATACTATTATTGGTATTCTTCCACAAACTGAATATCCTGTTTCAGACCTAGCAGATCTTGGCACTTTAACTTTCGAAACTTCTCGTGACACAGTAAACGGTGCACTTGAAGTTGTTTCTGATTTAGTTGGTGGTGATATCCAAGGTGCTACTGAATCTGCTACCGGTATTCTCGATACGCTGATTACAAATGGGTCAACTGCTACCGGAATTATTAATAACATTATCGGCGGTGCAACAAGTGGTGATAGCCCACTTGGCGTGGTAACCGACATTATTGGTGGTGTAACTGGCGGTGTTAGTGGTAATCCTCTTGAAGTCGTGACTGACATTATCGGCGGTGTAACTAGTGGTGTTGATGGTAACCCGCTTGAAGTAATTACTGACATCATCGGTGGCGTAACTGGTGGTGTTGATGGCAACCCACTTGAAGTAATTACTGACATTATTGGCGGTGTAACTGGTGGTGTTGACGGTAACCCACTTGAAGTAATTACTGACATTATTGGCGGTGTAACTGGTGGTATCGGTGATGGAACCTCTCCAATCTCTCCAGTGATTGATGTTGTTCAAGGCGGTATTGATATCCTTCAGGGCGTAGAAAGCTTAAAAACTGAAATTATCAACACTGGCATTGATACAGTTGCAGATACAATTATCAGCATTCTTCCACAAGCAGAACATCCTGTTTCTGAACTTGCAGACCTCGGCACATTAACTTTCGAAACTTCTCGTGACACAGTAAATGGCACGCTTGAAGTCATTTCTGATCTAGTGGGTGGAGACATTCAAGGTGCTACTGAATCTGCTACCGGTATTCTCGATACGCTGATTACAAATGGCACAACTGCTACTGGCTTAGTAACAGAAATCATTGGTGGATTGACAGGAACTATTGGTGGGGTTACTGGTGGAGATAGCTCACTAGGCTTAGTCACTGATTTACTTGGCGGTTTAACTGGTAGCGTAGATGGTGATAGTCCTCTTGGCTTAGTGACCGACCTTCTAGGCGGCTTAACTGGTGGCGTTATTGGCGGTACAGACAACCCTATCGGCATCGTAACAGATATCGTGGGTAGCTTAACGGGCGGTGTGACTGGTGAAGGCGGATTAGATGTTATTTCTAATTTACTAGGTGGATTAACTGGTGGTAGCTTACTTGGTGGTGTAACTTCGACAGTATCAAGCGTAACTAATACAACGCATACTATCGTACCTACATCATTACTTACCGATAACTTCTTAGAAAACTCTTTCAATACTGTTTAATATAAGTCATTAAAATAAAGCCACTTATTACAAGTGGCTTTATTTATTAATATATCTTTAAATATTAATTCACTTCTTCCCATCTATAATATTTCTTATGCGCTAGCTCTAACATTGCATAATCATTAGGTGTATCACCATAAGCATAAATTGTAGAATACTGAGTTAAATCATATTTGTTTTTTATTCTATTTACTTTTTCTAAATAACCACAATCACCATTAATAAAATCACCTGTCAAAATACCATCACGTATTTCAAGTTGATTACATATAACGTCTAAATCTAAAGATTGGCACCAGCTTTCTAAATAAACACCTAATGATGCAGATACAACAACAATCTGATCACCTTGTTGTTTATGCCAGAGAATACGTTCCAAAGCATTTTGACGCACACAGGTAGGAAGGATATTTTTAGCAAACTCTTGTCCCATATATTTTAGGGAAGCCGCATCATAGCCCACGTATCCCACCTGACAGAGTTTAGTTCGAATAGTTTTATCGGTTACCCATCTAAGCTTATAACCCGCTATATAAGGTGCAAGTCGAATACCACCTAGTATTTGAGTTTTTTTATTTAAAGAAAATTTAAGGAATAGACTGAATGTATCGTTATGAGTGATCGTGCCATCAAAGTCAAATAAAGCTAAGTTCATTTATGATTATCTCTAATATAATTAAAAAGTTATAAATTTAGATTTTTTAAAGTACTAAAAAACAGGCACAAAAAAACCGCTATAAAAGCGGTTAATTCTTCAAGTTGGTGCGCTCAGAGAGATTCGAACTCCCGACCCCTTAGTTCGTAGCCAAGTGCTCTATCCAGCTGAGCTATGAGCGCGTAACTTGTGTGCCTTTCAGCGATTCGTTCTATTTTACTTGGTGCGCTCAGAGAGATTCGAACTCCCGACCCCTTAGTTCGTAGCCAAGTGCTCTATCCAGCTGAGCTATGAGCGCGTAACTTGTGTGCCTTTCAGCGATTCGTTCTATTTTACTTGGTGCGCTCAGAGAGATTCGAACTCCCGACCCCTTAGTTCGTAGCCAAGTGCTCTATCCAGCTGAGCTATGAGCGCGTAACTTGTGTGCCTTTCAGCGATTCGTTCTATTTTACTTGGTGCGCTCAGAGAGATTCGAACTCCCGACCCCTTAGTTCGTAGCCAAGTGCTCTATCCAGCTGAGCTATGAGCGCATTAAGTAAATGGCGGTGAGAGAGGGATTCGAACCCTCGATACCAGTAATAGGTATGCTTCCTTAGCAGGGAAGTGATTTCAGCCACTCATCCACCTCACCGGAACGAGCCGCCATAATACAAACTAAAACCCTATTGTTCAAGTCATCATAGTGAAATTTTCTTGTTTTTTAGTTCAATGAATTATTTTTTAAGCAATTTTCTCATTATTTTCGTCTTTTTCGATCAAACGCTTGTTAAGATAGATATTATTTCTTCATCAAAATACTGTAGTGCATAACACATTATTGCAAACCTAAACGTGCAGTTCGGGTCTGCATGACTTATGCTAAACTTATCTGCCAAGCGTGAAACCAAACGACATGACAAAAAACTGGGCTGACCCCGAAGCGAAAGCTGAAGCTGAACGTTATGACAATCCTATTCCAAGCCGTACTCTTATTTTAGATACATTGGAACAATTGCAGACACCGCAATCTCATGCAGAACTTGTCGATCATTTTAATATTCATGACCAAAAAAGTATTGAAGCACTCAGTCATCGCTTAAGTGCTATGGTTCGTGATGGTCAAATCATGAAAGACGGGTTTAAATTTCAGTTGGTGGCAGATCAACCGACCTATGAAGCAACTGTTTATATAAATAGTAAAGGTTTAGGCACAGCGCATATTGATGGTCAAAGTGACCTTTTACTTCCTGAACGTGAATTACGTTTAGTCTTTAACGGTGACCGAGTTAGAGTGCGACAGACTTCAGTTGATCGTAAAGGCAAACCTTGGGGATTTATCACAGAAGTTTTACAACATCGTGTTAAACAATTAATTGGTAAATTGTCGGTTCATGATGGCGAATATTTTATTCAGCCCAACAATCCAAATCAGCACCAGCCTATTCCTTTAGAAAAAGAACTGGTAACGCATGCTGAAGCAAATGTTGGCGATATGCTACGTGTCGCAATAGATAGTTATCCGACTCGTGAAGAATTTGCGACGGCGCATATTATTCAATCTATGGCCGACAAAGCTGATACAGAAATTATTATTCCGCAGACTATTCTTGAGTTTGGCTTACCTTACGAATTCCCAGATGAAGTTATAAAAGAAGCTGAAAGCTTTAAAGAACCATCTGCTCAAGACCGTGAAGGCCGCATTGATTTACGAGATTTAGCATTAGTTACGATCGATGGTGAAGATGCTCGAGATTTTGATGATGCGGTTTATGCAGAAAAACGTCCAGGTGGCGGTTATCGTGTAGTGGTCGCAATTGCTGATGTTAGCCATTATGTACGCTTAGACTCAGCCCTCAATGAAGAAGCTGAGGAACGTGGTACTTCGGTATACTTCCCGCATTTCGTATTACCGATGCTACCAGAGGCATTGTCAAATGGCTTATGCTCTCTAAACCCTCATGTAGACCGTTTATGTATGGTCTGTGACTTGAAACTCTCTCGTACAGGCCGTGTAACTGGTTACGATTTTTATCCATCAGTGATGCATTCAAAAGCGCGTTTGACCTATACACAGGTAGCACAATATTTTGACGGCGCAACAGATGCAATTCCAAAAGACCGTGATGTTCATAAATCGTTAAATACGCTTTTCCAGCTTTATCAGATTTTGAAAAATTTACGTGCTGATCGTCATGCAATGGAATTTGAAACCATTGAAACTTACATGACTTTTGATGAGCTAGGCGGGATTAAAGAAATTTTGCCACGTACACGTAATGAAGCACATAAGCTCATTGAAGAGTGCATGTTACTTGCTAACGTTGCTGCGGCTGAATATGCATTAGAACATGATGTTCCAATGTTGTATCGCGTACATGAAGCTCCAGAGTTCTCACGTATTCAGAAAGTAAAAGACTTTGTTAAATTACTGGGTCTACCCTTCCCTGACCAACCAACTCAAGCAGACTATCAAAGAGTAATTGAAGCAACTAAAGATCGTATTGATGCTCCTAGTATTCATGCCGTCTTATTACGCTCAATGATGCAAGCTTATTATGGCGCAAAAAATGCAGGGCACTATGGTTTGGCTTATGAAGCTTATACGCATTTCACTTCGCCAATTCGTCGTTACCCAGACCTATTGTTACACCGTGCCATTAAAGCACACTTGAAACAAAAGCCTTACCCTCTCTCTGGTGCTGCACTAGATGATGCAGGTGAACATTTCTCTCAAACAGAGCGCCGTGCTGATGAAGCTTCTCGTAGCGTAACAACTTGGTTGAAATGTCACTACATGCAGCAGCATCTAGGTGATGAATTCATTGGTATTGTAAGTGCGGTGACCGAATTCGGTTTATTCGTGACACTGAAAGATTTATATGTCGATGGTATGATTCATATTAGCCAACTCGGCGATGACTTCTTTATTTATGACCAAGCGAGTCAAAATCTAGTAGGTCAAAATCGTGGTCAAGTCTTTGGTTTAGGCGATGAAGTTAAAATTCAGGTTGCTGGTGTCAATCTGGAAGAACGTAAAATTGACTTTCAGCTCATTAAGCAAGTTACCCATGCAGGCCGAGTAGTTCGTAGCCGTGCGCCGCGTACGACTAAAACTACTACGCAGGCGACTGAAGAAGTTTTCAGTAAACCAACTGTCAGTAGTGATGGTGAGCGACCTGTTCACAAAAAGAAAGAAAAAAGTAAGCCAAGTTCTTACACCAAAAAATCTGGTAAGAAAACCTCAGCAAAAGCCGAGACTAAATCAGAAAAGGTGAAGAAAAAATCTAAGCCTAAAAAGAAAAAGTCGAATGCAAAATCAAAGGCTGAATAGTGAGTAAATAATTATCACGTTTCAAAAATAAGTCTCCAATAGGAGGCTTATTTCTTTTTAAAAGGGGTTATTTTACACATTAAGCTTGATTTCCGACTTGAGAGGACCTACATCTAATACCATGTTTAAAAAATAATGTGGCTATTAGCAATGACTTTACAGCAAGCGACTTTACCAACTCCGCGTTTTGACCAAATTGAATTAGAAAATTTAAAACAAGACATTCAACAAGCGATCCAAGCAGGTCAGGAATTTTTAAATACTCTTACGGCTGCACCTACAGATGCAGCTCAGCAACTTGCCGTACTTGAGCAAGTCGATACGCTTGAAAATAATCTAAGTGAATCATGGGGCGTTTTATCGCATTTAAACGCTGTAATGAGCAATGCAGAAACGAGAGAAGTCTATCAATCTTTATTACCAGCATTAAGTGAATATTACACTCAGCTTGGTCAACACACGGCGCTTTATCAAACCTATCAACACATCCATGATGGTCAAGGTTATAGCTCTCTTAGCCCTGCACAGCAAAGTGCTATCCGTCTAGCTTTACGTGACTTTAAACTTTCAGGTGTAGCCTTAGAGGGTGAAGAGAAAAAACGTTATGCAGAGATTTCTGCGCGTCTTTCACAGCTTTCTTCTGATTTTTCAAACCACGTACTTGATGCAACACAAGCTTACTTTAAACCACTTACCGAAGATCAGCTAAAAGGTCTTCCAGAAAGTAATATTGAGTTATTAAAACAGTACGGCAAACAACGTGAACTTGACCAAGCTGTAGCAACCCTAGATTTCCCAGCATATTTTGCAATCATGACTTATGCAGATGACCGTGCATTGCGTGAAGAGCTTTATAGAGCTTATGTGACTCGCGCATCTGATCAGTCTGAACAAACTGAGTTTGATAACAGCAAAATTATGGAAGAAATTTTGAGTCTTCGTCAGGAAATGGCGAAACTACTTGGTTTCAATAACTATGCTGAATATTCTCTGGCAAGCAAAATGGCACCAGACGTAAAAACAGTACATGAGTTTTTGGTTGACCTAGCAGAGCATGCGCGTGCTCCTGCGCTTCAAGAAGTTGCCGAACTTCAAGATATTGCTAAACAAGATGGTGTTGATGAGCTTAAACCTTGGGATACAACTTACTATTCTGAAAAGCTTAAACAGCAACAATTCAACTTATCTCAAGAAGCATTAAAACCTTATTTCCCTGCACCTAAAGTTATTCAGGGATTATTCCAGATTGTGCAGCGTCTATACGGCATTAACATTATTGAAAGACAAGCACCTGTCTGGCATCCAGATGCACGTTATTTTGAATTAGAAGACCAAGGTCAAGTGATTGGTGGCTTCTTTTTTGACATCTATGCACGTACAGGTAAACGTGGTGGCGCATGGATGAACGGCTTCCGCTCGCGCATGCAAACACTTCATGGCTTACAAAAACCAATTTGCTATATGGTGTGTAATTTTACTCCTCCTGTAGGTGACCAACCTGCTTTATTGACTCATGACGAAGTGATTACTTTGTTCCATGAGTTCGGACATGGTTTACATCATATGTTGACCGAAGTAGATAATATCTCGGTTGCAGGAACTCATGGCGTTGCTTGGGATGCGGTAGAACTACCAAGCCAGTTTATGGAATTCTGGTCATGGGATAAAGAAAGTCTAGATGTATTAAGTGAACACATCGATAGTAAACAGACTTTGCCACAAGAATTACTAGATGCTTTATTAAATGCTCGATTCTTCCAATCTGGTATGCAAACTTTACGTCAGCTTGAATTTGCATTATTTGACTTGACCATTCACACCAAAACGCCAGCCCTGAACAGTGAGCAAATTCAGCAAACCTTAAACGATATTCGTAAGCAATATGCGGTCGTTCCTACTGTCGACTACAACCGCTTCCAACATAGTTTTAGTCATATTTTTGCTGGCGGTTATGCCGCAGGTTATTACTCTTACAAATGGGCAGAAGTCTTAGCGAGCGATGCATTTGATCGTTTTGAAAATGAAGGCATTTTTAACACTCAAACGGGTAAAGAATTCCGTCAGGCAATTCTAGCTGTGGGTGGAAAAGACACTGCGCTTGAGGCATTTGTTAATTTCCGTGGACGCGAGCCTAAAATTGACGCATTGTTACGTCATCAAGGTTGGACGAATGACAACAAAACCGCTTAAACTATGGGCCTAAATTGATCGTGTGGTTAGGGTGATAAAGATGAAAAAACGTTTCATTGCTGGGGCAAAATGTCCAAAATGTGAAGCCATGGATCGAATTGTCATGCTAACCACCGCAGAAGACGAATGGATTGAATGTATCGAATGCGGTTATAGCGAAAATCGTCCGACTCATGTTGATGAGCCTGAAACACCTGCTGAACCGGATGAAATTGGGGTAATACAGTTCAAGCCACGTCGTCCCGACTAAAGGTCTTAAACATGCCACTACAAAGAAAACAAAACTCAAAATTATTATGGATTTTAATTGGGGGCTTAAGCATTCTCGTAGTGCTTTTTTTTGCAGCGCAATGGTTTTTTAAAAAAACCGAGTCGTCAGCACCACTGGTTGATCCACAACCTGTCTCGACTCCTGCTCCTGCTAAACCGAAACCAGCTGAGCCATTACCAAGTTCTGAACCCTTAGCTGAAAATGCAAGCTCTCAGCAACTTGTCAGTGAAAATGTGCTTAAAGAGCCTGTCCCAGCACAAGAGTCTTTAGCAAAAGAAGAAGTATCTAAACTTGAAGATATTCATCGCCAGCTAAAAGATCAGGAAGCCACCTTAAAAGCTCAGCATGCAGATGCGGATCAACTAACTAAACTCAAAGAAGAACAAGTTAAATTGCTTGAAGCTCAGCTTAAACAGCAATAATTTTTCAATGAACTCTTAAAAAAAGCTAAAGCTGTACATCTTTAGCTTTTTTGGCCGGATTTAAATAATTCTAATCATCTTGTTCTAAATTTACTCAATCTACTTATTAAAAAAGCCCTCCATTTAGGAAGGCTTTTTTGTATAACCAATACTTTGATTTAAGTTATTTATACCAATCGAATAACTTAAATACATATGGCACATAAGTCACTAATACCAATGATGAGAACAAGACAATAATTGGTAGCAACCAGCGCTCATAACGGAAGTAGAAGCTTGTATATTTCTCTTTCGCTTCAGCATCAGCAGCGTTCACTTCATCATCTCCCACGGACAACCGCGTAAGTAGATGGTTCAAGGCAACTGGTGGTGTTACGTAACCAAATTCGAATGCAACCAACACAATCATCCAGAAATGAATTGGATGAATACCATTTTCGTATGCTACAGGTGCAATAGTTGCAGCAACTAAAATTACAGCACCAAATGGATCTGTACACATACCAATAATTGCAAGTAATAGCGCAATACATGCGAGTGAAATGTAAATACTGCCCAAATGAGTCGGTAATAATTCGACCACTTCAGAGCGTTCGATTAAACCACCTACACTTGCAGACAATGCCATCAAAATAATTAAAGCACCGATATGACCTACAGTTTCTGAGGTCGCAAAACGAAGTGCTCCACCAAAACCGAGACGGTATTGAGAGCTATGCGGATCATGTGCACGAAGAAATGGTGATTTTTGTTCGTGTTCACGAACAATCGCTTCATGAATATTGATTGCAGGTGCTTCTTTTGTCGCAACTAATTTATCATACAAGATCATTGCGATCAGGACTAATGGCAAAATTACTGGTGCAGTAAATTCGTTCATTCCTGTATCTAATGCATATTTATAGATCGCAAGAACAACAGCAGTGATCAGAATGTATGGAATTACAGGTACAAAGGCACGCATCATGCCCGGAATCGCAACTTTTGGTGAATTCACACGGAATTTTTCTTCAGCCAAGAGTAGTGAAACACCCAAGAAAATAAATGCAGTTAACCAAAATACATAAATACCATGCCCAAATAGCTCATCCGACGTAACATGACGGCTATCAAGCATTGCAATTAAAACGACTAATAGACATGGACGTACAACTACCCCTAAAGAACCTGACATTGCAGACACAGCCAAAGCATATTGACGGCGAGCACCCGCATTCCAGACTTCTTTATAAATAATTGCACCTGCTGCGATAACGAAAATACCAGATGCACCTGTATAAGCTGTTGGTACAGCAGCAGCAATTAGAATTAACCAAGTTAAGGTTTCTGGTGCCAAGTTCCATGGACGAAGCACATTAAGGAACAAGTCCATAACACGTGTTTGAGTCAAAAGCATACCTGCCCAAATAAACAAGGCAAGGTTTAAGAAGATACCTGAGAACTCAACCAATAAACCAAGGTAAATCCCTTGCCCCATTGGGTAATCCATAAAGAACGTAAATACGATGCCTGTAATTAGGGCCATGTAGGCATATAAAGGCACTGATAATAATGCTAAGCCTATATTCCCGCCTTCACGCTTCGGTGGAGGTGAAACAAATAATTGATAAAGACTAATTAAGGTCAGAACAACAAATAGAATCATCCAGATCCAGTAAATCGTTACTGTTTCATAGGTAGGTGTTACCCCAGAATTTATGACTGAACGATACTGACTAATGACAGAACAGCTAAGTAGTGCATTACCAATCAACATAAACAGGGAATACACTTTGTAATCTATTTTTGTTGCTGGATTACGAAAGCCAATATGGTGATATTTCAACGATGCAGTAATCGCAGAAATCAGAACCATAAAGACTAGTAAAATGGCTCGGTTCTCTGTACCGAATTTAAAAATACCAAAGAAACCAGTTTCAATAGCACGGTAAGTACGTACCCCTGGGTTAGCTTCGATATATTTAATAGTTTTATCATACGCCTGATATTTTTCATCACATTGTTGCTGCGCTGCGAGTAGTGATGCACGGACATCACTTTCCGATGCTGCACCAAAGAAACTCGCGAAATCATCAGACGCATTCGCTTTCATTTGTTCTTTTACTTGAGCCTCGATATTTGGATGTCGATCACAAGTTGGCTTTTCAGGCTCAGCACGCAAAAAAGAATATTGCATACCTGTAGCAGGGTCGCCATAAAGACGTTCCCCGATACGTAATAATTGTCCGTGGATCATTTCCCCGGTACCAATAATTAGCGTCATTAATAGCAGAATGAGGATGACGAATGTTGAGATCCATTCGTTCCAGATATAACCCAGCAGACCTAATCCAGATCTTTTTTCTTGATGTTCTTGCATAAATATTCCAATTTTGTTCTCTCAAGTCCCTAAAAATTAAAGAATTGAGTCATGCAATTTTTCTTGGTCAGGGGTTAAATCCATACCCCTTCTACCAATCCCTTTATTCAACGATCAAATTTGCATCAAACTTTGTTAATAAAGAATGACTAAAATCTCTTTTTTAACAGTTTGTATTGTCAATGTTTCTTTTTTAATCTCTGAAAAAGCCAATAGCATCCTCCAAAGATTGCGCCACCTATTGCTCCATATAGGTGAGCTTCAGTTAAAACTGGACTCCCTATTAATTGAGCGGTCCCTGTTTGCCCAAAAGTGTTTTCCCATATAAGTTTGGCAATAATTAACCCTAAAACCAGCAAAGCAAAATTTCGCTCTTTACGATATTGCAGATAGACTAAAGCAACCGCTGTATATAGCCCATGTAAGACACCAGATAGGCCCGCATAAGCTTCGATATAAGGTAAATAAAAGTAGAACACCAAACTAATAAAAGGTGGCAATAGCAAAAGTAGACTTAGAAGATGCCATGCTTTTGTATGTGGAAAGATAAAGGGTAAACAGGCGAATGCCATCATATTTAAAAGGAAATGAACCCATCCAACGTGTACCCAATGTGCAGTCCATAAACGCCAGAATTCGCCAAGTAAACTTTCGCGCCAATAAATAAAAGTATCAGGAAACACCTGTAGACAAGCAGATATGGAAATGCACACTGCGACCAGAAGCACTTTACTATTCAGTACATGATCCTTCATGGCATACTCCTTGAAATTAAACTTCTTACGATTATTGTAGAACTTAACAATAGACTCGCAAGAAGTTAGCCTTTCAAATATTCTTTACTGCGCTGCTGGTGGAGCAGATGAATCAGCAGGAACTTCAGAAGCGGCTCCCCCATCAAACAACTCATCTAGCTCTGCTGCACCTTCATTCTTATCATCCCAGAAATGAGACATGCCATCATCTCCGGTACGTACACCAGTATGTTCAGTCCAGTAACGGTCAGAAATACCACGTACAATAAGGCCAGCCATACTATCGATTAACTTAAAGTTAGGATTGACAGGTTTGTCATCAGCTTGAGACGCCGCATAAGATCTTAATGCATCACGGATTTTTGCATCATCACCGCTTGCTTGGGCAGCTACCGCATATAAGGCATGAGATAGGCGAACACCTTTTTTCTCACCAATCTGAATTGACTGTTTTAAAGTTTGGTATGGATCAGGTTTCCCTTCATCAGCACCTGGCAATAAAGTCCAGATAACAGCACGCGTTGCATTAGGTGCGCCCCAGAATTTTTCATTATCTAGACAAACCATGCCACGCTCTACAATAGCAGCAATATCTTTAGGAACATTGACTGCGCCGCCTGAGTTAATATCGTTGGTCACAGCCTGAAGACCACTGATCATGCCAAGTAAATAAACGGTTTGATCAGTATCATTACGCATCGTTGGGCAAGAGTCACCTAAGTGGTATTTATATTTAGATTCCCAACGATCAGCAAATAACTTATAGCCTGTATACTGACGTTCAGCTGCAATTGCTGCCCAACGCTTCTGTGCAATACGTGCATCTTGGGCTTCTGTTACCTGCCCTGCTTTTGAAGCACGTAAATAACGCAGTTCTTGTTCTAAAGCTTGATTTTCCGCACATACACCTGATGCTGCATACATTAATACTGCAACACGTGTCGGATCTGCACCCATCCCTTTGGTAGACATGATTGCAGGTGTTAACGCACTACCGGTATTACATACCATTTCAGCATCTTGCATTGCCAAAATAGGTGGAACGACGTGCTTTTCCGTAAAACCTAGAGCAACATTTGCTCCGGTTTTCACGACGTATGAACAACCTGATAAAACTGAAGCTGCAAGAAAACTCACCGCCAAACCTTGGCTTATTTTTTGGACTTTAGACATCTTCCTGTCCTCTATGTAATTTGTTTTTTCCTTTTCAGATGTACATTAGCAGATGCATATCTTGAATAAAAGAGTAATTACTCTAATTGTAGCGCTTATACTTTGACACACTTCACAGCAGATAAAATTGACAGTTTTTCGAGGAAACACAAATTTTAGGCAAAAAAAAGTAGCATTGCGACGGTTCAGCACATGCTACTTATTAACTGGGATAAGCTTTTAACGGCTTATATTATTTTTGTTCTATATAATCCTTAAGTAAAGTTCCTGCTCTTCCTACTACTACAGCCATAACGACTGCAATTAACAGAAACATCCACATTGAAATCTCCATGAGAGACCTCCTTACTACAATCGCACCCAGTTATAAACTGGACACTTGATGAAATTAATCGATTAACCAATTTTAATAATTGACTGATCGACGACCTTGCATCCTCTGTCTCTTAACCTTGTTAAAACTAACTTTGTTAAGATGTTCCCTGAGTAAAGTTCCTGCTCTTCCTATCACCACTGCCAGAATTATAGCAATGACCAAGAACGACCATGTTGGCATCTCCATTTTGAGACCTCCGACACACTTTACGTTGGTGTTTGTACTTTAACCGATCAAATAGCTACCCATAGGCGAAATTGTCAGACAATCATATTTCCTTGGCTTTTTTCTATATTTTAATTAGACAATCTGAAGTTTAATAAAGAAAAAAATTATTAAATTATTGTTTTTTATAATTTTTAAATAAATATACAAATGTAGAATTGTCTAACAATTAATAGAGTTTTTCTAAAACTTTTAATCTTTTCCACTGCTGAATAGGAAGCTGATCGAACCAAACAATAGCTATGTTCGTAGGAGTTTCTTCAAGATAAATAACTACAAATAACTGATAATCAATTATTTTAGTAATTTCCGCACGGTAAATTTCTTTTTTCGAAAAATATGTAACCGACCATAATTTTTGATCTAAATATTCAATTTGAGATATTTGGGCTTGCTTTAGAAAGAAAATAAAACCAATAAATAGAAGAATGACAGCACATAGCCACCATATCGGTGTTAATAATTGATAAAGCAGGATTGCTAAACCCAAACCAACAAAAAGCTGAAATATTACCGAGACACGGCTATCTTTCAGCTCAAAATTTAATTCTTTTATCAAAACAGTTTAGCCATG
The DNA here is from genome assembly GCF_000581835.1 of Acinetobacter sp. 1542444. Taxonomy (NCBI): domain Bacteria; kingdom Pseudomonadati; phylum Pseudomonadota; class Gammaproteobacteria; order Moraxellales; family Moraxellaceae; genus Acinetobacter; species Acinetobacter sp. 1542444. Next base: position 35,396 of record NZ_JEYA01000004.1, read on the forward strand.
CACATACTGTTTTAGTTTATAAATAAATTCACGTAACTCAGTACGTGGAGGCTCAGAAACTTCCATGAACCAATCTAATAAATCTGGATCTTCTTGATCAACTAGCTCTGCAAATAATGCTTTTTCTGCTGGATCAGCTTTTAAATAATAATTTTTTACATACGGGTCAAAATAGACGTCAATTTCTTTTAAGCCACGGCGTGCTCGATAAATTACTTTACGTTCTTCCAAGGTCATTTCGTCAGACATTTACGTCCCCATCTGTGGTGATAGTGCGCCTAGTTTACCTGATCACATCCTAAAGATCGCTAAAAATATCAAATTGACCAAATTTATCATCTTGTCCGCATAATTGAGCATTCATCACATTGTGGGGCATGAAATGCTTACGTATGTTTAGGGCATAACATCACACCTGAACCAAGGAAGAAATACAAATGCAATCTGGTGCCATCCGTCCTATTCCAAATATGTTACCAAGACAATTATTCAATGAAGAACACGAAGCTTTCCGTGAGACAGTGCGTAAATTCTATGAAAAGGAAGTCGTTCCCAATATAGAAAAATATGAAAAACAGCAACATGTTGACCGAGATCTTTGGAATAAAGCTGGAGAACTAGGTCTTCTTTGCACCACGATGCCAGAGCAATATGGTGGCTCTGGGGTAGATCGCCTATACAGTATGATTCTTATTGAAGAACAGGCGTATGCGATGGACTCAAGTACTGGTTTTTCTCTACATTCCGATATTGTTGCTAATTACGTTAATAATTTTGGTAATGAAGAGCAAAAACAAAAATGGTTACCCAAAATGGCAACTGGAGAAGTTGTTACTGCTATTGCAATGACGGAACCAGGCACTGGTTCAGATTTACAAGCGGTAAGAACCACCGCCGTACTTGATGGTGATGAATATGTCATTAATGGCTCTAAAATTTTTATTACGAATGGCTACTTATGCGACATGGCAGTAGTCGTTTGTAAGACTGGCAATAGTGATAAAGGTTCGGCAAACTTATCCTTAATTATTGTAGAAGCCGATCGTGCTGGTTTCAGTAAAGGTAAACCTCTAAACAAAATTGGTATGAAAGGCCAAGATACCTGCGAATTATTCTTTGATAACGTTCGAGTTCCTAAAGAAAACCTTTTAGGCATGGAAGGTATGGGCTTTATCATGCTCATGAAAGAATTGGCATGGGAACGAATGTTAGTTGCTATTATTTGTCAAGCAGGTGCTGAAGCAGCATTTGCACATACCGTTCAATATACAAAAGATCGTAAAGCTTTTGGTAAACCTATTGGCGCATTTCAAAATACGCGTTTTAAACTTGCCGAACTCAGAACAGAAATCGATTTCTGCCGGACATATTTAGATCGTTGTATGGAATTACAACTTGAAGAAAAATTGAGTGTAGAAGCTGCCGCAGCTGCTAAATATAAAATTTCTGATATGTTCTCGAAAATTGTAGATGAATGTCTTCAATTACATGGTGGTTATGGTTATATGCTTGAATATCCAATTGCACGTGCATACATTGATCATCGAGCAAATCGAATTTATGCAGGTACAAATGAAATCATGAAAGAATTAATTTCAAGAACACTTTAATAGTTTCATAAAAAAGGGGCATTACGCCCCTTTTCTTATTTCATACGAATTAAGATACTAATTTTGGTTTACGCTCATTTGCTTCAGAACGCTTATGAAAATGAAGAATGCCATCTTCAAATTTTGCATTTTTCAAAGACTTTCTATCTTCTAAATAGTTATTAGTCACCTGCCATGGAGCACGCTTACCTTGTTTAGGAAGTTCATGTGCTGCACGGTTAATATAACCTGAAGATAGTTTACCCATTACGGTGTCTTCTTCCATCACAGTCTTATCGCCCGATGGAATCACTTCATCATAACTATTTTTGTCCATATAGTTTAATAAGCGACAAATATATTCGGCAGCGATATCTACTTTGAGTGTCCATGAGGCATTCACATAGCCAATAATCATAGCCATATTCGGCACATCACTTAGCATTATGCCGTTATAAAGCATATGTTCAGATGAGTTGATTGGTTTCCCATCAAGAGTAGCCTGAACTCCACCCATAATCTGAACTTGTAGTCCTGTTGCAGAAACAACGATATCAGCATCAAGATGTTTGCCAGATTTAAGTAAAATACCTTTTTCAGTAAATTTCTCGATTTGATCAGTTTCTACACTCGCTTTGCCTTCACGTAAAATCTTAAATAAGTCACCATCTGGCACCACACATAAACGCTGATCCCAAGGATTGTATGAAGGCGTAAAATGCTTCATATCAACCTTACCTTTAAGCTGTACTTCAATTGCTTTTAAAAGTAAACGACGTACAGTTTTAGGATGTTTCTGAGAAAGAGCATAAATAGCGCGCTGCATACCAATGTTGCGGGCACGGGTAAATTTATAAGCTGCCTCTTCAGACATAAATTTACGCGTTTTTTCATAGATGAAATCGATAGAAGGAACGCTAGCAATATACGTTGGTGAACGCTGCAACATGGTCACATGACCTGCCCCACCTTTAGCCATTGCTGGTACTAAAGTAATCGCTGTTGCACCACTACCAATAATAACCACCTTTTTACCTGTGTAATCTAAGTTTTCAGGCCAATGCTGTGGGTGAATGAGTTGCCCTTTAAATGCTTCTTGATTTGGGAAAGAAGGCGCATAGCCCTGATCATAATTATAGTAACCTGTACAACCTACAACAAAGTTGGCAATCCAAGTCTGCTGTTTTTTATTGCTATCTTCTACTACAACCTGCCATTTTTTTGAAGCCGAATCATAATTAGCAGAAAGTACACGATGACCAAAATGAATTTTTTCTTTTAATTTATATTCATGAATTACTTCGCCTAAATACCCTTTAATAGAAGCACCATCAGCTAATACATTCACTTTACACCATGGTTTAAAGTTAAAACCAAAGGTAGACATATCTGAATCTGAACGGATGCCAGGATAACGGAAAAGATCCCATGTTCCACCAAAAGACTCGCGACGTTCTAAAATCTCGAATTGTCGTTGTGGTGAATTTTTTGATAAATGGGCAGCGATTCCGATTCCTGAAATACCTGCGCCAATGATTAAAATATCAACTTGCTTTTCCATTTTATTTTTATACCCATTGTTGAGAATATAAGTTTATTAAAACACAATTTTGACAATACACAATGTCAAGTTTGACCGTTTATCTGCTTTTTTATGTCACTTGAGGACATTTTTATAATTTATTTTGTGACTAGAAATAAAAAAGACCGGTATAAAACCGGTCTTTTTTGAATAAAATCAATTATTCAGCTGAAGTGTTTACTTCACGATCTACAAGCTCAACGTAAGCCATCGGTGCTGCATCACCAGCACGGAAGCCCGCTTTAAGAACACGTAGATAACCGCCGTTACGTTCTTTGTAACGAGGGCCGAGTACGGTAAATAATTTACCAACAGTTGCAGCATTACGAGTACGAGCAAATGCTAAACGACGATTTGCTACAGTATCGTTTTTTGCTAGAGTGATTAAAGGCTCAGCAACACGACGTAATTCTTTAGCTTTAGGCACAGTTGTTTTGATCAACTCGTGTTCAAATAAAGAATTAGCCAAGTTTTGGAACATCGCTTTACGATGGCTGCTTGTACGGCCTAATTTCACACCACTATTACGATGACGCATGGTGATAGTCCTACTTAATTAACGGCTACGATAGGCAAAACGGTCGTCCATACGAAGACTAGCTGGTGGCCAGTTTTCAAGACGCATACCGAGTTGTAAGCCTTTCGATGCCAAAACATCTTTGATCTCTGTTAACGATTTTTTACCAAGGTTAGGAGTTTTTAATAACTCAACTTCAGTACGTTGAACAAGATCACCAATGTAGTAAATATTTTCTGCTTTCAAACAGTTAGCAGAACGAACAGTAAGCTCTAGATCATCTACTGGGCGAAGCAAGATTGGGTCAACTTCTTCACGAGGCTCTTGAGCAACTGGAGTTTGGTCTTTCTGAAGATCAACAAAAATTGCAATTTGTTGTTGCAAGATTGTTGCCGCTTTGCGGATTGCTTCTTCAGGATCAACCGTTCCATTTGTTTCGAGGTCGATTACCAGTTTATCTAAATCGGTACGTTGTTCTACACGCGCATTTTCAACGGTGTAAGAAACACGTTTAATCGGGCTATAAGAAGCATCTAATTGCAAACGACCAACAGGACGTGTTTCACCTTCAGGGAAACGAGAATCAGATGTTTCATAACCACGACCTTGAGCAACTTTCAAGCGCATTTTTAATGAGCCTGAAGCACTTAAAGTACCGATTAAATGTTCTGGGTTAACCACTTCAACATTATGAGGTAAACGAAGGTCAGCAGCAGTAATATCGCCAGGACCTTGTTTTTCTAATGTTAAATATGCTTCATTTTGATCGAACAGCTTAATAGACAATCCTTTTAGGTTCAGCAAGAGCTCGACGATGTCCTGCTGCAAGCCTTCTAAAGTACTGTACTCGTGCTCGACACCTTCTATCTCTACTTCAACCACAGCAGCGCCAGGTAAAGAAGACAATAGAATGCGACGTAAAGCATTACCTAGAGTATGGCCAAAACCACGCTCTAAAGGTTCTAGAATCACTTTTGCCGAGGTCCCGCTTACCGCTTCGACCTTGATCGCTTGCGGAGTTAGAAACTCGTTTGCAGTACGCGTCATTATTGCTACCTCAAGGATTATTTAGAATACAATTCTACAATCAAGCTTTCGTTGATTTCAGCAGGTAAATCAGAACGATCTGGTGCAGCTTTAAACGTACCTTCAAGCTTAGAATGATCAACTTCGATCCAAGCTGGAATACCACGTTGTGCAGCTAACTCAATCGCGTTTTTAATACGCAATTGTTGTTTAGCACCTTCGTGAACCGCAATTACATCACCAGCTTTAACTTGAATAGATGCGATGTTTACACGACGACCATTCAAAGTAATGCTACGGTGACTTACTAACTGACGAGCTTCTGCACGTGTAGAACCAAAACCCATGCGATAAACAACGTTATCAAGACGGCTTTCAAGCAATTTCAACAAGTTCTCACCTGTTGCGCCTTTAACACGAGCTGCTTCTTTATAGTAGTTACTAAATTGACGTTCTAACACACCGTAAATACGACGGACTTTTTGTTTTTCACGTAATTGTAGTGAATACTCAGATTGCTTACCACCGCGTGCCTGACCATGTTGACCAGGTGCTTTGTTAGCTTTTTTAGTTTTGACGTCAAATGGTTTAACGCCAGATTTAAGTTGCAGGTCTGTCCCTTCGCGGCGAGAGAGTTTGCATTTTGGACCAATATAACGAGCCATGAATGTTTCTCCTTACACGCGACGTTTTTTAGGTGGACGGCAACCGTTGTGAGGAATTGGAGTCACATCGGTAATGCTGTTAATCTTATAACCCACTGCGCCTAATGCACGAACCGCAGACTCACGACCTGGACCAGGACCTTTTACAAGGACGTCCAGATTTTTCAAACCGTAATCTAAAGCTGCTTTACCAGCAACTTCAGCAGCTACCTGAGCAGCAAACGGAGTTGATTTACGTGAACCACGGAAGCCTTGTCCACCTGAGGTGGCCCAAGCCAATGCATTACCTTGACGATCAGTAATCGTAACAATGGTGTTATTAAAAGACGCGTGAATGTGTGCAACACCTTCAGAGACGGTACGAGTGACCTTCTTGCGTGTGCGAGTATCTTTAGCCATCTTTTAGCTTCCAGAAATCTTACTTTTTAATCGGTTTGCGCGGACCTTTACGGGTACGTGCGTTAGTTTTGGTGCGTTGACCACGGACAGGCAAGCTGCGACGATGGCGAAGGCCGCGGTAGCAACCCAAATCCATTAAACGTTTAATGTTCATGGAAATTTCGCGACGTAAGTCACCTTCGGTAGGAACCTTAGCAACTTCTGCACGAATCGCATCAAGCTGAGCATCGTCCAACTCACGGATCTTAGTAGTTTCAGTAATACCAACTGCAGCTAAGATATTCTTAGCAGTGTGGCGACCGATACCAAAGATGTAAGTGAGGGAGATAACAGCATGCTTGTTATCCGGAATGTTTACACCGGCAATACGAGCCATTCACTTTCTCCAAAAAGGCAGTAGAGATAATCAACCGCCCCACAAAAATCTTGAGGGGCGGATATTAACCCAATTCGCCTACTGAAATCAACAGGTCTTGATTAGATTAACCTTGACGCTGCTTATGACGAGGTTCTGCGCTACAAATTACGCGAATAACCCCATTACGACGGATAACTTTACAGCTACCACAAATTTTCTTTACAGAAGCTTGTACTTTCATGATGAAACCTCTAAGTGCGCTTATCCCTTAGGATGAGCAGTCGTTTTTCTCATTAATGTTTGATTATCATATTGATGAGATGTTAAATGCGCTTGTAGCTGAGCCATAAAGTCCATAACCACGACAACTACGATCAATAATGAGGTACCACCCAAATAGAATGGAATCCCAAAAGAGCTTTGTAGAATCATTGGCATTAAACAAATGACCGTAATATAAATCGCACCAATAAACGTCAAACGATTAAGAATATGATCTAAGTAACGAGCAGTTTGCTCACCTGGGCGAATACCAGGCACATAAGCTCCGCTGCGTTTTAGATTTTCTGATACTTCCTTAGGGCTAAATACTAAAGCCGTATAAAAGTAACAGAAAAAGATAATTAACGCACCAAAGAGCACCAAATACAAAGGCTGTCCAGGCGACAATACTAAAGCTAAATCTTGTAAGCTGCTTTTAATAAAACCAGCATTTGGATCTGCACTTCCCACCCATTGACCAAGACTTGCTGGGAACAAGAGTAAAGAACTTGCAAAAATCGCAGGAATAACACCAGCCATATTAATTTTTAATGGCAAATGCGTCTGCTGTGCTGTAAATATACGACGCCCTTGTTGCTTTTGCGCATAGTTTACTGGAATGCGACGTTGTGCTTTTTCAATAAACACAATAGCTGCCAATACACCTAAAGACAAAAGACCAAAAATTACAAGACCAATTAAACTTGTCTGACCATTATCTACAGAAGAAACTGATTGCATAATTAGTTTAGGCAAACCAGCAACAATACCTGCAAAAATAATCATTGAGATACCGTTACCAATACCTCTTTCAGTGATTTGCTCACCTAGCCACATTAAGAACATAGTTCCAGCGACAAGTGAAGTTACTGCTGGGATATAAAACGCAAGACCAACTGACAGAGTAATACCCTGACCAATCAAACCTGCGCACATACCAACTGCTTGAACCACTGCAAGCAACAATGTGCCCTGACGCGTATACTGATTAATTTTACGCTTACCTTGCTCACCTTCCTTTTTCAAGGCTTCAAGTGATGGAATTACAGTAGACATTAACTGCACAATAATTGACGCAGAAATGTACGGCATAATCCCTAAAGCAAGAATAGACATTCGCTCTAAAGCACCGCCAGAAAACATATTGAATAGCCCAAGAATAGTTCCTTGGTTCGCATGAAATAAATTTTCTAACGCAGCATTATTAATGCCTGGTACTGGAATATGCGCTCCTAGTCGAAAGACCAGCAATGCACCGATTAGAAAACTCATCCGGCGAATAATTTCACGGTATTTCACATGAAATGGCTGACCTTTCATCATGTTGACATGACCTGAAGAACTAGGAGACATAGACACTCGAGATTACTCCTCGACTTTACCGCCAGCTGCTTCAATCGCAGCTTTAGCGCCTTTAGTCAATGCAACACCTTGAACAGTGAATGCACGAGTGATTTCACCAGAAAGTACGATACGAGCACGAATTTGGTCACGACGAACAACATTCGCAGCTTTCAAAGTTTCTAGGCTAACGATGTCGCCTTCAACTTTGCTTAACTCAGATAAACGTACTTCAGCAGTTTTTAAAGCGATTTGGCTAGTGAAACCGAATTTAGGTAAACGACGATAAATCGCAGTTTGACCGCCTTCAAAGCCTGGACGAACGCCACCACTTTTACGTGATTTTTGACCTTTGACACCACGGCCACCAGTCTTACCAACGCCAGAACCGATACCACGGCCTAAACGACGGTGTTCACGTTTTGCACCTTCTGCAGGCGCAAGTTCATTTAAACGCAGAGTCATGGCTTATTCCTCTACACTAACCATATAGTAGACTTTGTTGATCATACCGCGGTTAGAAGGCGTATCTTGCACTTCTACAGTATGACCAATACGACGCAGACCTAAACCTTGTAAGCAAAGCTTGTGATTTTTCAAGCGATGTGAAGAAGATTTAGTCTGGGTAACTTTAATCGTTTTCATGATTGATTACCCTTGAATTTCTTCTACTGATTTACCACGTTTCGCAGCGACTTTCTCAGGAGAAGTCATATCACGCAAACCTTTGAAAGTTGCGTTTACTACGTTTGCAGCATTAGTAGAACCATAACATTTAGCAAGTACGTTATGTACACCTGCAGCTTCTAGAACGGCACGCATAGCGCCACCAGCGATTACGCCAGTACCTTCAGAAGCAGGCTGCATATATACACGGCTTGCACCATGACGAGCATTCACAGGGTGTTGTAAAGTAGTACCTGCAAGGTCTACAGTAATCATGTTGCGACGTGCAGCTTCAAGTGCTTTAGAAATAGCAGCTGGAACTTCACGAGCTTTACCACGACCAAAACCAACACGACCATTACCATCACCCACAACAGTTAATGCTGTGAAAGAGAAGATACGACCACCCTTAACAACTTTGGCTACACGATCAACGGCAACCAGCTTTTCAACAAGACCTTCGTTTTGTTCAACTTTAGCCATGATTAGAACTCCAAGCCGTTTTCACGAGCAGCATCAGCCAAGGCTTTGATACGACCATGATATTTAAAACCAGAACGGTCAAATGCAACTTTAGTTACACCAGCTGCTTTCGCACGCTCTGCGATTAAAGCGCCTACTTTAGTAGCCGCGTCTACATTACCTGTAGTACCGCTACGTAAAGATGCATCCAAAGTTGAAGCTTGCGCTAAAACTTTGCCACCATCTGCTGAAATAACCTGAGCATAGATGTGACGCGGAGTGCGGTTTACACACAAACGAGTCGCACCCAATGCACGAATGTGCAAGCGTGTGCTTTTCGCACGACGCAAACGGGATTGTTTCTTTTCGTTCATAAGAACCTCGCGCCTTATTTCTTCTTAGCTTCTTTACGAAGAATGACTTCATCCGAATAACGAACACCTTTACCTTTATATGGTTCAGGAGAACGATATGCACGGATTTCTGCCGCTACTTGACCTAACAACTGCTTGTTTGCTGATTTCAAAATGATTTCAGTAGCAGTTGGAGTTTCCGCTGTTACACCTTCAGGTAAAGCGTAGTCAATTGGGTGTGAAAAACCAAGGTTAAGGTTTACAACAGTACCTTTAACCGCAGCTTTATAACCAACACCAACTAGCTGCAACTTACGTTCGAAGCCTTCACTAACCCCTTTTACAAGGTTATTCAATACAGCGCGAGCAGTACCAGCTTGCATCCAAGCATCTTTCGATTCTTTAACTGGAGCAAGTTGAAGTTTACCTTCTTCCTGTTTTAGCTCGACCAGCGCATGCAGGTTGAAAGACAATGTACCTTTGCTGCCTTTCACTTCGACCTGCCGGCCGTTCTGAGTAACTGCTACACCATTAGGTACAGTTACTGGGGCTTTAGCCACACGAGACATGAGGAATCACCTATTAAGAAACAAAAGCAATAACTTCACCACCAACGCCCGCAGCACGTGCAGCGCGATCAGTCATGATGCCTTTGCTTGTAGAAACAATTGCAATACCTAAACCTTGCTTAACGCTTGGAAGTTTATCTTTACCACGGTATTGGCGAAGACCTGGACGGCTTACGCGTTTAACCATTTCGATAACTGGTTTGCCTTCGAAATATTTTAAAGTAATTGTCAAAGTAGATTTTGTCTCTTCTTGAGCAACTTCTACATTTGAAATATAACCTTCTTGTTGAAGTACGTTTGCAATTGCAACTTTCAACTTAGAAGAAGGCATAGAAACAGTTTGTTTCTTAGCCATTTGTGCGTTACGAACACGTGTTAGCATGTCGGCAACGGTATCTTGCATACTCATTTAGTCGCTCCTTACCAGCTTGCCTTAACAACGCCTGGCACATCACCCTGCATTACTGTGTCACGTAATTTGTTACGGCTTAAACCGAACTTACGGAAGTAACCATGAGGACGACCAGTTAAACCACAACGGTTACGAAGACGTACCGGAGATGCATTACGTGGCAATGCTTGTAACTTTAACATCGCTTCGAAACGCTCTTCTTCACTTGCATTTACGTTTGCAATCGTAGCTTTTAATTCAGCACGTTTTGCAGCGTATTTAGCAACTGTTTTTTCGCGTTTCAATTCGCGATTAATCATACCTTTCTTAGCCATATCGACCTCTTATTTGAACGGGAAGCCGAATGCACGCATAAGCGCACGGCCTTCGTCATCGGTGCGAGCAGTCGTAGTAATAGTAATATCCATACCACGAATACGATCAATCTTATCGAAATCGATTTCAGGGAAAACGATTTGCTCTTTCAAACCCATTGAGTAGTTACCACGACCATCAAATGATTTCGAAGAGAAACCACGGAAGTCACGGATACGAGGGATTGCGATTGAGATCAAACGGTCCAAGAATTCGTACATTTGGTCGCCACGTAAAGTAACTTTACAACCAATCGGCCAACCATCACGGATTTTGAAACCAGCGATAGATTTACGAGCAAGTGTAATTACTGGTTTTTGACCAGCAATTAATTGCATGTCGACTACAGCGCCATCTAATAATTTCTTATCAGTTGCAGCTGCGCCTACACCCATGTTTAGGGTAATTTTTGTGATGCGTGGAATTTCCATCACGTTCTTAATGCTAAGTTCTTCTTGTAACTTTGCTTTAAGTTCTTCGTTGTAACGTGCTTTAAGTCTGGCCATTGCCTTTTCAACCTATTACTTCGCTACCGCCACTGATTCACCATTTGATTTATAAACGCGAGTTTTCACGCCATCAATCACTTGGTAACCAACACGGTCAGCCTTCTGGGTTGTAGCATTTAAAATTGCCACGTTTGAAATATGAAGCGAAGCTTCTTGAGTAACGATACCGCCTTCAGCGCCAGTTACACGATTCGGCTTTTGATGCTTCTTCACTAAGTTAAGGCCTTCAACCTTAACGCGGTCTTCAGAAACAGACAATACAGTACCCTGTTTGCCTTTTTCTTTACCTGCGATCACGATAACTTGATCGCCTTTTTTAATCTTAGCCATGATTGCCTCTTATAGAACTTCAGGAGCCAATGAAATGATTTTCATGAACTGTTCAGTACGAAGTTCACGAGTCACTGGTCCGAAGATACGAGTAGCAATCGGAGCTTTGTTGTTGTTCAGGATAACTGCAGCATTATCATCAAAACGGATCACAGAACCATCTGGACGACGAATGCCGAATTTAGTACGAACTACAACCGCATTCATCACGTCACCTTTTTTAACACGTGCGCGTGGGATTGCTTCTTTTACAGTAACTTTAATAATGTCGCCAACAGAAGCATAACGACGATGTGAACCACCAAGTACTTTAATACATTGTACGCGGCGAGCACCACTGTTGTCTGCTACGTCGAGCATAGTTTCGGTTTGAATCATTGCCCTACTCCAAAACCGAGCATCACCGGTCACAATTTCGAAAGGCTCAAAGAGTACTCGAAATTGACCGATGATGCAACAAGAACGTCGAATTACTCAGCAGCTGCTTCAACTACTTCCACTAAAGTCCAAGCTTTAGTTTTAGAAATTGGGCGGCTTTCTTTAATGGTCACAACATCGCCAAGTTTAGCAACATTGTTCTCATCATGAGCGTGTAACTTAGTTGAACGGCGAATTGATTTGCCATACAACGGGTGTTGAACGCGGCGTTCGATAAGAACAACAATAGACTTGTCCATTTTGTCGCTTACTACTTTGCCGGTTAACGTGCGGACTGTTTTTTCACTCATTGTCCGTTCCCCTGTTTTTCGGTAAGGAGTGTCTTAATACGAGCAATTGTCTTACGAGCAACTTGCACTTCATGCGATTTACCCAACTGACCAGTTGCTTTCGCCATACGAAGACGGAATTGATTAAGCTGTTGCTCATCAAGCAAAGCTTTCAACTCTTCTACCGATTTTTCACGTAGATCTTTAGTTTTCATTACATTACCGTCCGAGTCACGATAGTGGTTTTAAACGGAAGTTTAGCAGCAGCTAAAGCAAATGCTTCACGCGCTAATTCTTCGTTCACACCTTCAATTTCGTACAGGATCTTACCTGGTTGGATCTGGCAAACCCAGTACTCCACGCTACCCTTACCTTTACCCATACGCACTTCAAGAGGCTTTTGAGTAATTGGTTTATCCGGGAATACGCGAATAAAGATTTTACCACCACGCTTAATACGGCGGCTAATAGTACGACGTGCAGCTTCAATCTGACGAGCAGTCATACGACCACGTTCAGTTGCTTTGATTGCAATCGAACCAAATGATACTGTACTACCACGATGCGCTAGACCAGTATTACGGCCTTTGTGCACCTTACGGAATTTGGTACGTTTAGGTTGCAACATGGATTATTCTCCCTTGTCAGCAGCACGGTCACCGCGACGACCACGACGCTCTTGACCTTCACCACGACCACGACCACGTTTAGCTGGACGATCTTCAGCAGGAGCAGGGTTCATGACTTGTTTCATGCCACCTAAAATCTCGCCACGGAAAATCCAAACTTTAACACCAATCGTACCGTAAGTTGTTTCTGCACGCATAGTTGCATAGTCAATGTCTGCACGTAGCGTATGTAAAGGTACACGACCTTCACGATACCATTCTGTACGAGCAATCTCTGCACCACCTAAACGGCCAGACACTTCAACTTTGATACCTTTAGCACCAGCACGCATAGTGTTTTGAACCGCACGCTTCATAGCACGACGGAACATTACACGCTTTTCTAATTGAGAAGCGATTGCTTCAGCAACTAAACGCGCATCTAAGTCTGGGCGATCAATTTCGTTGATACTTACTTGCGCTGGAACACCCATAATGCTGGTAAGTTCGCGCTGTAATTTCTCAATATCTTCGCCTTTTTTACCGATTACGATACCAGGACGAGCTGTGCTAATAGTTACTTTAGCAGCGCCTGATGGACGTTCGATAAGAATGTTGCTTACCATCGCATTCTTAAGTTTTTTAGTTAAAAACTCACGAACTTGAAGATCTTTAAGCAAGTATTCAGCGTATTGTTTCGGATTCGCATACCAGTTAGCGTTATGACGTTTCACAACACCTAGGCGGATACCGATTGGATGAACCTTCTGACCCATATCAAACCCCTACCTTAACGGTGATGTGACAAGTACGCTTAGTAATACGATCTGCACGGCCTTTAGCACGTGGCATAATACGTTTAAGGCTCATGCCTTCGTCAACGTAAATCGTAGATACTTTAAGATCGTCAACATCTAAACTGTTATTGTGTTCAGCGTTTGCAATCGCAGATTCCAATGCTTTTTTTACTAAAACAGCAGCTTTTTTATTGCTGAAGTTTAAGATATTTAAAGCATGCGCAACAGATTTGCCGCGAATAAGATCTGCAACCAAACGTGCTTTCTGTGCCGAGATAGCGGCACCGCGTAATTTAGCAGTTACTTCCATCATGACACCTATTAACGTTTAGATTTCTTGTCAACACCGTGACCACGATAGGTACGAGTTGGCGCGAATTCACCGAGTTTATGACCAACCATATGCTCAGTAACAATTACTGGAACGTGGTTACGACCATTATGAACAGAAATTGTTAAACCAACAAAATCTGGAAGGATCATCGAACGACGAGACCAAGTTTTAATCGGCTTGCGAGAGTTACTAGCAACAGCCGCTTCAACCTTAGCGAACAAGTGCGCATCGACGAATGGGCCTTTTTTCAGAGAACGAGGCATTAGTCAGATTCCTTTACTTGACGCGACGGTCGCGAATAATCATCTTAGTCGTACGCTTATTGGTACGTGTCTTGTACCCTTTAGCTTTTTGACCCCATGGGCTTACAGGTTGAATACCTTTGTTACGCCCTTCACCACCACCGTGCGGGTGATCAATCGGGTTCATCGCCATACCACGTACGGTAGGACGAACACCACGCCAGCGCGAAGCACCAGCTTTACCCAATGAACGAAGGTTGTTTTCTTGGTTAGAAACTTCACCAATTACAGCGCGGCATTCAACATGTACTTTACGCATTTCGCCTGAACGAAGACGAATAATTGCGTAAGAACCATCACGACCCAACAACTGAACAGAAGCACCAGCAGAACGCGCTAATTGCGCACCCTTACCAATTTTAAGTTCAACGTTATGAAGTGTAGAACCGATCGGCATATTACGAAGTGGCAAACAGTTACCTGGACGAATTGGAGCATCGTTACCAGATTGTACTTTATCGCCAGCACGTAAGCCTTTAGGTGCGATGATATAACGACGCTCACCATCAGCATATTTCAACAAAGCAATATGTGCTGTACGGTTTGGATCGTATTCAATACGCTCTACAACAGCTGGGATGCTGTCTTTGTTACGCTTGAAGTCAACGATACGATAGTGTTGTTTATGACCACCACCAACGTGACGAGTAGTAATGTGACCGTTGTTATTACGACCACCAGTACGTTTTTTAGCTTCAACCAACGGTGCGTAAGGAGCGCCTTTGTGAAGATGGTCATGAACCACTTTCTCTACAAAGCGACGTCCTGGAGACGTTGGCTTACATTTTTGAATCGGCATAATTTTCGTCCTTATTCCGCTGCGCTTTCAGCGGTATCGCCCAAGTCAGCCATTTCAACATCTTGGCCAGCTTTCAGGGTGACGTATGCTTTTTTAACATCAGAACGGCGTCCCAATGTACGACCAAAGCGCTTAGTCTTACCTTTAGTAATAGTTGTGTTAACTTTAACAACTTCTACACCAAAAAGTTTTTCAACTGCTTTTTTGATTTCAAGTTTAGTAGCATTGATGTCTACTTTAAATACTTGAACACCAACAGTATCACCTAATACTTGTGCCTTTTCTGAGAAGACTGGTCCTTTTAGGACTTGATAGATACGTTCGTTGTTCATCCGAGTTCTACCTCAATTTTCTTAGCAGCAGCTACAGACATCACAACTTTATCAAACGCGATCAAGCTTACAGGATCGATTGCAGTTGCATCTACCACATCTACATGCGGAAGGTTGCGTGCTGCAAGATATAAGTTCTCATCTACAGCGTCAGTAACGATTAATGCACGAGCAGCATTTAAGTCGTTAAGCTTTGCAAGCAATTCTTTAGTTTTTGGAGCTGCAACTGCAAACTCTTCAACTAATACAAGACGATCTTGGCGAACAAGTTCAGCTAAGATACATTGCATTGCACCGCGGTACATCTTACGGTTTACTTTTTGAGACCAATCTTGTGGACGAGCAGCAAAAGTTTTACCACCGCCAACCCAGATAGGGCTACGAATAGAACCCGCACGAGCACGACCAGTACCTTTTTGACGGAATGGCTTTTTACCACCGCCAGAAACGTCTGCACGTGATTTCTGAGCACGAGTACCTTGACGACCACCTGCTAAGTAAGCAGTAACAACTTGGTGTACAAGAGCTTCGTTAAATTCACGTCCGAAAGCAACTTCAGACAATTCAACAGCAGAGCCGGAAACAGTTTTCAAATTCACGGTATTTCCCCTCAGGCCTTGATGGTAGGACGTACAATCACGTCACCGCCAGTTGCACCAGGAATTGCACCTTTAACAACTAAAACAGAACGTTCAGCGTCAATAGATACGATTTCAAGACCTTGTACTGTTACGCGTTCATCACCTAAGTGACCAGCCATTTTCTTGCCTTTGAACACGCGTCCAGGAGTCTGGTTTTGACCTGTAGAACCTAATACACGGTGAGAAACTGAGTTACCGTGAGTAGCGTCTTGAGTACGGAAGTTCCAACGTTTAACACCACCTTGGAAACCTTTACCTTTTGATTGACCAGTTACGTCAACAATTTGACCAACTGCGAACAAATCAACGCCAATAGTACCGCCAACTTCACGGCC
Organism: Acinetobacter sp. 1542444; assembly: GCF_000581835.1. Lineage (NCBI taxonomy): Bacteria > Pseudomonadati > Pseudomonadota > Gammaproteobacteria > Moraxellales > Moraxellaceae > Acinetobacter > Acinetobacter sp. 1542444. The sequence goes on from NZ_JEYA01000004.1 coordinate 51,644, forward strand.
TTCAAGCTCAGCTTCAGTAACACGGAACTCTTTAACTAAACGACCAGCAGCAACACCAGCTTTCGCGAAGTGACCTTTCTGAGCGTTAGTTACGCGAGATTCGCGACGTTCACCAGTAGTTACTTGAACAGCTTGATAACCATCAGTTTCAAGTGTTTTGATTTGCGTAATGCGGTTTGGATCGACTTCGATGACTGTAACAGGTACAGAAACACCTGCATCTGTAAAGATGCGAGTCATACCACATTTGCGACCGACTAAACCAATAGCCATGTGCATAAACCTCTAAAAAAGCGGCCTAATTAACTTAGAAGTTAATCAACCGAAAGCCTTAACCCAAAGCGATCTGAACATCAACACCAGCCGCAAGATCTAATTTCATCAATGCATCAACAGTTTTATCTGTAGGTTGAACGATGTCGATCAAACGTTTATAGGTGCGGATTTCGTACTGGTCACGCGCATCTTTATTAACGTGCGGTGAAGTAAGAACGTTGAAGCGTTCGATGCGAGTAGGCATCGGAATTGGACCACAAACTTGTGCGCCAGTACGCTTAGCGGTTTCTACGATCTCTTGAGCAGATTGATCAATCAGACGATGATCAAAAGACTTCAAACGGATACGAATTCTCTGGTTAGACATACCAGTAAACTCCAAGCCAAACATATAAAGAATCACCCTTGACGCATCTCACCCATTGGTAAGTGTCAAAGGCAGTGAAAATCACTAAGGTCATGATCGATGCCACGACTGTAATGCACATTTACTACTTTCTTCGCAGTAAATGCCCCTCCTTTTGAGGGTCGCCCATTATAACGATTGTTTAAGTCTTATGCAATTCTCTTTTTCTATTTTTTGTTCAAAACGCACTTTAACCTAGTATTCTCAACTCACTCTAGGCATTTATGACAAATTCAATCGCTTTATTTAAGAGTTGATTACCTTGTTCAAATTTTTGTGCTTCTGAATATTGCAGTTCATTCACAGGCTGAACATATTCCCCATTAAAAATAGATAGCTCTTCTTCATTTTCAAGCAAGAGTTCTAACGTTGCTGGTGTCATTTCTGGATGAAATTGAAAACCAAGCACATTTTTTCCAATTTGATACATCTGATTACGACAAGCTATATTCTCGGCTAAGTGTATAGCACCTTTGGGTATTTCAAATGTTTCGCTATGCCACTGCATCACCTTTATCTTTTCAGGCAATGGAAAACTGTCTTGAGGTAAATTTGCCACCCTCTGAACTGTCGACCAGCCAAGTTCCTGATAACGGTTTCGACTGACTGCGGCGCCTAGTGCATTAGCAATTAGCTGCCCACCCAAACAGAGACCTATAGCAGGCTTTCCTGCTGCTAAATAACGACGCAACCATCTTTTCTCTATCTTAAGCCATGGATAATTCGCCTCATCATTTACACTCATGGTGCCACCCATGACTAATAATAAGTCAACCTCATCAATTTGTGGTAAAGCTTCTATTTCAAGTGACCGATCAACCGGAAGTGCAAAAAACTCCGTAGAACTAATAGTCGCGTGGTGAGCTTTTAAAAATGAATAACAACTCCCAAAACCCTCACCCGCGATATGTTGAAAATAATGAACTCTTAAATGCGACTTCATGCGCTTAAACCTATTGTTGTTAGAATGTTGTAGTGGTCTTTGCAAAAATAAAGCCAAGTTTTTGTTTTATAGGTCTACTGTAACGAAACGTCTTACAAAACTTTATAAATCTAGCGAAGAATTTAAATTTCTCTTAATCTAACTTTATCATTTAAAACATAACGCACTATGAAAAAGCATAACGATTTCCAGACTCGTCTCATTCATGCCCCAAGAAAGGCTCCGCAATTCATTGAAACAGTGCAACCTCCCTTATTTCGCGCATCAACTATTATTTTTAAATCAACTTCGCACCTTTTTGATCGTCACTGGACGGATAAGTATGACTATAGCTATGGAACACATGGCACCCCTACTACATTCACCTTAGGCGACAATATTGCGCAAATTGAAGGTGGTTTGCATTGTTTGCTTGCACCAAGTGGCCTATCCGCAATTAATATTGTGAACTCAGCATTTTTAAGCACTAATGATGAAGTATGGGTTCCAGACAATATTTACGGGCCAAATCTAGAACATTTAACTTATCTACAAAGTCAATATGGCATTATTGTTAAAGTATATAACCCCATTGACGCTGCAAGTTTTCAACCCACCGAAAAAAGTAAACTATTATGGTTAGAAGCTGCAGGTTCGGTTACTTTAGAATTCCCTGATCTTAAAAATTTAGTCAAGAAAGCTAAAAAGCATGGTGTATTGACAGCTCTAGATAATACTTGGGGAGCTGGGCTTGCGTTTAATGCTTTCAATTTTTCTGATGAACATCTATCTGTCGATTTAACCGTTCACGCACTAACAAAATATCCAAGTGGTGGTGGTGACATCTTAATGGGTAGCATTGTAACTCGTGATGAGAAACTTCATCACCGCTTATTCCGTACGCATGCTATTTTGGGCATCGCAATCTCTGGAGATGATGCAGCTCAAGTTCAACGCAGCCTTGCTCATATGTCTTTACGCTATGAACAACAGTCAGCTAATGCTCACAATCTACTTAAATGGCTAAAGAACCAGCCTCAATTTGCACAAGTTCTACACCCAAGTGATGAATCCTCACTAGGCCATCAATATTGGCAAGAAATCTGCATAGACGGTCAAAGTGCTGGCTTAGTGAGTGTTATTTTTAAACCTGAATATGACATTACAGCAGTACGTCGTTTCTGCGATGCATTAGAGTTATTTAAGCTCGGTTTTAGCTGGGGTGGACCCGTTAGCCTGATTATGCTTTATGATTTAAAAATGATGAGAAAACTTGAGAATACACATTTACAACAAGGATTATTGGTTCGATTCTGTATAGGACTAGAAGATCCGCAAGATTTGATACAAGATATCGAAAATGCACTGAAACAACTGTAAAACGACAAGATTATAGTGACTCAAACCATAGGATAAAAATATATGGGTACACCGATTGTTATTGCTAAAAATATTAAGGACACATCAAAAGAAATTGTTTTACTTCCCCAGTTTGCTAACCGTCATGGACTTATTGCAGGCGCGACAGGTACAGGTAAAACAGTTACGTTAAAAGTTCTAGCAGAGAGTTTCTCTCGAATCGGTGTGCCGGTATTTCTTGCCGATGCTAAAGGCGATGTTTCGAGTCTTGCAAAAGCTGGTGAAGCTTCGGATAAATTTAATGAACGCTTAAAACTTTTACAAATTGATAGTGTTCCATTCTCAGCAAATCCAGTTGTTTTTTGGGATTTATTTGGTCAGCAAGGTCATCCTATCCGAACCACCATTTCTGAAATTGGGCCAATTTTATTAGCACGCATACTAAACTTAAATGATACCCAAGAAGGTGTTTTATCTGCTGTATTCCGTATTGCAGATGACCAAGGTTTACTTTTAGTCGATTTTAAAGACTTAAAAGCCATGATCACTTTTGTGAGTGAACATGCAGCTGAATTTAAAGCTGAATATGGCAATTTATCTCCAGCAAGCCTAGGCGCTATTCAGCGCAATTTATTAGCACTTGCCGACCAAGGTGGAGAACAGTTCTTTGGGGAACCAGCTTTAAATATTCTGGATTTTATCCAAACCGATGCAAATGGGCATGGCTATATCAATATTCTTGCTGCTGACAAGCTTATGAATACGCCTAAGTTATACGCCACTTTCCTCTTATGGATGCTTTCAGAGTTATTTGAACAGCTACCAGAAGTGGGTGATATGGATAAGCCTAAACTCGTATTTTTCTTTGATGAAGCTCACTTGTTATTTGATAATGCCAGCCAAGCTCTACAAGACAAAATTGAACAAGTGGTACGTTTAATCCGCTCCAAAGGGGTGGGTATCTACTTTATTACTCAAAACCCACTCGATTTACCCGAAAGCGTTCTTGGTCAACTTGGTAATCGCGTTCAACATGCATTACGTGCATTCACCCCTAAAGATCAAAAAGCTGTAAAAACCGCAGCAGACACTTTCCGTGCTAATCCAGAGTTTAAAGTTGATGAAGCTATTACCCAACTTGGTGTTGGTGAGGCACTCATTAGCTGTCTAGATGAACAAGGTACGCCACAAATTGTAGAACGTGGTTGGGTTATGCCTCCGTACTCTGCATTTACACCGATCACTCCAGAAGAGCGTCAGACTTTAATCTCGCAAAGTATTATTGCTGGAGTTTATGAACAAGCTGTAGATCGTGATAGTGCCTATGAAATGCTACAGAATAAAGTTGCTGAACGCGAACAACAGCAGCAAGACGCCGAACTTGCAAAACAACAAGCTAAAGAACAAGAAACTTTAGCAAAACAGCAAGCTAAAGAGCAGGAACGTTTGGCACGTGAGCAATTAAAAGAGGAAGAAAGAGCAGCCCGTGAACGAGCTAAACTCACACAAGACATTGTGGGAACTTTTGCCAAAAGTGCTGCACGCAGTTTAGGAGGAAGTACCGGCCAAAAACTCGTAAGGGGCTTGCTCGGCTCTTTATTTGGTAAATAAAAATATTAAAAAAATTACGTTAATTTTAGGGGATTTTATATCCCCTAATTTTTTTATGGTTTTTTATAAAAAAGTTATTGCCATTAATTTTTTAAAGATGTATTTTAAATACATCTTATATAGCCAGATAAATAAGGTCTAGCCATGACTCCACAACAAATTGAACTTGTTAAATCTACTGTACCGGTTTTACGTGAACACGGCGTTACGCTGACTACATACTTCTATAAGCGCATGCTTAATAACAATCCCGAGTTAAAAAATGTTTTTAATTTAGATGACCAAACCAGCTTACGTCAGCCACGTGCTCTTGCAGCTGCTGTGCTTGCTTATGCAGAAAATATTGAGAACCCTACCGTGCTCGCTAAAGCGGTAGAACGCATCACCACTAAACACGTGAGCTTAGATATTCAACCAGACCAATATGCAATTGTTGGGGACAACTTGCTTCATTCAATTAGTGAAGTACTCAATGTGCCATTCGAATCAGAGCTTATTGAAGCGTGGAAACAAGCATACTTACAGTTGGCTGATATCTTGATTGGTGTTGAAAAACAAAAATACGAACAACTTGAAAGCTTAAAAGGTGGATGGGCTGGCTGGCGTTCATTTGAAATTACTCAAATTGATCCTTTGGAATCTGGCAAACGCTTCACTTTAAAAGCAACTGACCATGAAGACGTACTGACTAGCCCAGCAAATGCCTTTATTTCAGTTAAAGTACAAGTTCCCGAACAACAACTTGAACAACCGAAAGCTTTTAAATTTACTGAAGCTCAAGAAGATAACTCGTATCACTTTGAAGTGCAGCCTGAAGAAAATCATACTGAGTTTTCAGTTGCTAATATTCTACTTGAGCATTATAGAGTGGGTGATCAAGTACAGGTTTCAGCCCCTTTAACGCTGTAATGTAAAAACCTCTTACCTGAAAGTTTTCTTATTAAGACTTTCAGGCTAAGATGATCATCCTTTTAATCTCTTCCATTTTTGGTGATCATGCAGCTTAATAAATTTACCGATTATGCATTACGACTCTTAATGTATGTTGCACGCCCAAGTGATGCACCCTACACGATTGCAGAAATCGCGAAAGATTTGCATGTTTCACAAAACCATCTAGTTAAAGTTGTTCACTTCATGGGCAAGCAGGAATGGATTATTACCATTCGTGGAAAAGGCGGCGGAATTCGCTTAAATCCAGATGCACTTAACTCAAATTTAGGTTCAATTGTTCGAATATTACAGGGCGACAATCAAATTGTTGAATGTAATACACCACCTTGTGTATTACGCAGTCACTGTGGTTTAAAAGGTATTTTAGATCAGGCTTTAGAGAGCTTTTATCAAAGTCTAGATCAATACACACTCGGAGAAGTTTTGCAGCAATCAAAATCTGCTCCTGCCAACTCCCCTATTGCATTTTTACAAATCTAAGCTCTACTGATTTTGATAAGTCGACTTATTGAAAATTAGCAAGAATACCCAAGCTCCTTTATACTAGGCGCGAGCCCTCTCATTTAAAAAGTTATTTTTTATGCGTCGTAGTGAAAAATCGAAAGACACCAAAGCCAGACTCGCACCCAAGCAAAAGATCAGCTATGAAAAGAAACCAGATCCAGCGATCACAGCATATGCTGTGCAATCACTCAACTGGTTACGCCAAGCTGAGTTTCTAATGAGTGCACCTAAATTGGCACTTTGTGTTGAAGATAGTGGCTACGAGATCGCTTTTGCAGGACGCTCAAATGCCGGTAAGTCTAGTGCTATCAATGCATTAACCAATAAAAAACAGTTAGCGCGCGCCTCTAAAAAACCTGGCCGTACTCAGATGATTAACTTCTTTAGTCTAGGCAACCCAGATCAACGTTTAGTCGATCTTCCTGGCTATGGTTATGCAGCCGTACCTGAAGATATGAAACGAGTATGGCAAAAAGAATTAGAGAACTATTTAATCCATCGTAAAAGCTTACAAGGCTTAGTATTACTGATGGATATTCGCCATCCTCTACAGCATTTCGACATGATGATGCTAGAGTGGGCTTATTCACGTCATCTCTTTGTTCATATTCTCTTAACGAAAGCAGACAAACTTAATCGTGGCCCTGCAAACAAAGTACTATTAGAAGTTAAGCAACAACTGAAAAAAATGAAGCTTGATTTCTCGATTCAACTTTTCTCATCACTTAATAAATTAGGTTTAGAAGAGCTAGCAAGTGTTATGGCTGGACGCCTACATTTTACGCTTGATCAAGAGCCGGAATTTGACGTTGACGCGATCCCTGAAGCATCAGATGAGGATACTGAAGAGTAAATCGTCAAAACAGATACAATTTCTTTATTAAATTTATTTTCAAATTGGCCCCTATTGCTAAACACAAATGTAGGGGCTTTTTTTATACTCGTTATAACTTCATCGAGTTAAAAATCAGGACTAAATGATGAAATTGTTATCTTTTTTGAAGAACAAGGCTTTAGGTTCTTCTATTGACTATAAAATTCTTCCACGTAAAGTAAAATTTGACTGGAAAGATACCCCTGTTGACTGGATTCCAAATCAGCCTTTCGCAAGTTATTTTATTAATGAAATTAATAACATCTTGCCTGCCGGAGAATTCTGGTTTTGCCGTTTGTACAATAAAGTTTTACCACAAATTAAAGATGAAAAACTTAAACAGGATGTGCAAGCATTTATCCGCCAAGAAGCTATGCATGCCAATGCGCATACTTCTGCCAATAAAGAATATTTAAGCGCACGTAATATTGATATCCAGCGAAATCTGGACATTATGAATTATCTATTTACCACTGCCTTAGCAGATAAACCATTCGACAAAGAAGTCCCTCAATTTCTACAAGGGCAATGGGACCTTTTCCGTTTAGGCGTTATTGCAACTGTTGAGCATATGACTTGTGTATTAGGGAAATATGCACTCTATAACGAGCGTTGGGAAGAATTAGGCGCTGACCCTGAAATGGTTGATCTGGTTAAATGGCATGGTTCAGAAGAAATTGAACACCGTACCGTTGCTTTTGATTTATATCGCCATTTGGGTGGTGGATATATTCCACGCTACTATTTAAGCCTTGCAGTGATTGTACTGGTGCTTGGATTATGGGTAGATGGCGCTGCACATATTATGAAACAAGATCCACGTTTTGCTGATGCTGCTAAATCTAGATTTTTCCCAGTATGGGTTGCTGTAGAGTGGTATAAAATTAGCAGAAAAGATAATCAGGTTTTACCAAACCCAATCTGGCTGATTGCCCAACAAATTGATTACCTCATGCCTTGGTATGATCCAGTTAAAGAAGGCAGCACTGAAGATGCGGTTAGCTATTTATCGCAATCTCCAGCAGCAAAAAGAGCAGAACTTCAAGCCGCTTAAAAATAAAAAAGCAGGATTTTAAATCCTGCTTTTTTATTTAGGAGATTAGACACTGATATCTTTATCTTTCGTATAACGATCTACAACCACACTAATCATCATATCACCCTGCACATTTACCACTGTTCTTACCGTATCCAATAGGCGGTCAATCGGAAGTAAAATGGCGATTGCTTCAGCTGGTAAACCTACCGATTGTAAAACCATAATCATGGTGACCATACCAGCACTCGGAATTCCAGGGGCCCCTAGTGATGCAATCATTGCTGTTAAACACACAATAATTTGTTGTGTCAGGTTTAAGTCTAGCCCCACCAAATTTGCGACAAATAATGCAGCGGCTGCTTCATATAGTGCAGTGCCATCCATATTAAGCTGTGTACCTAAAGGAATTACAAAACCAGCTGTTTGCGGACGAACACCTAAGTTTTCCTGTGCGCATTTCATACTAAGGGGCATTGTGGCAGAACTAGAGCTGGTTGCAAATGCTGTAATTAGCGCTGTACGTGTTCCTTTGAAAAAAGTCCAAGGACTCATGCGGCCAAAAATCCAAAGTAGCAACGGTAAAACAACAGCACCATGAAAAATGGTAGTCCCTGTCACTACAACAGCAAACTCAGCCAAACGACTGAGTACCGAAATATCTTCCGTTGCCATTAACTTTGCTAATAAGGCAAAAATACCCAAAGGTGCTAGCTTCATTACCCAGCCGACTAGCATCATCATCATTTCAAAAAATTGATGACTTAATAAGCGAATACTTTTAAAACGCTCACCGCCATGGACTAAAGCAACACCAACAAATAGTGCAAACACCACAACAGCTAAAACGTTACCATCGCTGAATGCTTTAAATGGGTTAATTAATGTATTTTGAATAAAATTAGTGAAAAAACTTGCAGGATTTAAACTATCTGGCGCCTGATAGTTTTGCATAGACGTTTGGAAAATAGAGATATCTATACCACGTCCTACTTCAAATAGATGAGCACAACTTATACCTAAAATTAAAGCCAATGTTGTTGTAGTCAAACAGCATAAAAAGGTAATTTTCCAGACTGGACCTAACTGTCCTCCCGCCTGCAAATTAGAGACACCCACAACAATCGAGCTAAAAATCAAAGGCACCAACAACATTTTAAGCAGCCCAATAAAGACACTACTTAATATTCCTAACCCATATAAACTATGTTTTACAAACGCAGTATCAGGATACAACGTTAATATAAAACCAAAGGCTAAGCCTAAAATGGCCGCAATAAGAATTTGTGTGTTTAAGTTCATATCAGCATTATTTTTTTCAGTTGGCAATCCTTTTGCAAATATGACATGAGCTTGCTTTTCATACGAGCAATTTTTTGTCACATCGTTTCAATTAAAAATAAAAAAGCCATCTAATCAGATGGCTTTATAAATAAGCTTATTGTGTTTCAATTTCCCGCAAACGAATTAAACCCTCTTGCACGGTACTGCATACAAGTTGGCCATTTTGCCACATACGGCCAAAGTTCAAGCCGCGAGAGGCTGCGCTAACGGTTGCTTCCATATCGTAAAGCATCCATTCATCAGCACGCAGCGGGCGGTGAAAATAGATGGCATGATCAATACTCGCACACTGTAAACTTGGAGAAATATAGCTGAGCCCATGCGGTCTCAAAGCAGTTGTCATTAAGGTAAAGTCTGAATAAAACGCAACAATCGCTTGATGGAGGGCAATATCATCTAATTGTTTTGGAATACGGTCATGTGTGCGGATATAGTGCGCATTATAAGGAGCTTCAGGTTGCGGTTGAAACGGATTTACCGGATCAATTGGGCGAATTTCCACATGGCGCTCACGCATGAAACTAGCACGAACATTTTCAGGTACGAAATTTAAAATACCTTCTTTGAGTTCATTTTCAGATTTAAGAGTCTCTGGTGCAGGATACTCTGGTTCTTGATGTTGATAGTTCAAGCCTTCTTCGGGGTTAGCAAAAGAAACCATCGCCGAGAATATAACTCGTCCATGCTGAATTGCACGAACCTGACGACTTACGAAACTCTTTCCATCACGTAAACGGTCTACTTCATAGATAATTGGAGCATTAATATCACCGCCATACAAAAAATATGCATGCAAAGAATGCGCTGGACGATCGGTTGTATAAGATGCCGCACGTAAAGCCTGACCCAAAACCTGTCCACCAAAGACACGTTTACCGACAAGATTACGGCTTATGCCACGGTAAATATTTTCTTCTAACTTTTCTAAAGTGAGAAGATCGACTAGTTCTTGGGTTAACGCATTCATGAGAGATACCTTCATATTTCAGGTAAAAAATCGTATTAAAGTACAGATGTGTAGAATCTATTGTGCCATAAAAAACTATTTGAACATGGAACAATCAGTCAACTTCTGACGAACATTGCTCATATAACAGCTAAAAATACGATTTTTAACGATAAAATATGCCAAAAGCATTATAATTTATAAGAAAGTAGCATATTGTTTTTTTTAATAAATGCCGCAAAATAATTACCCTCTGCATTTGGTGCTGGGATTTGTCTTTAAGAAGTAGGAGTTCTTATGTCCAAGAGTGGGTTTGGTCAAATGTATCGTCGGCTTTCGAGTAAACTACTTGACCTCGTGGTAACACCACATGTTCTTGGGGAAGTTCCTACTGAACCAGTATCAGAAACAACAGAAACAGAAGCAAAAACTGACCGCCAAAAAGTGGTTTGTTACGTCTTACAAAACCACTCTCGAAGCAATGCTCTGGTGGTTGATGGAGAAACGCGTCGTTTAAATTTAAAACCTGCGTTAGATCCATTAGTTGTTGGCACTCATCAGGAAAAAGCATCAGTTTTATTTTTACAGCACAATGATGAAAATAATTTACTGAATCCGCCTCCTCATGCTTTTCCACCGCGTTTAATAAAACTGATTGAAGTTTTACAAGAAAACCCTGAACTTGATATAGAGCTTGTTCCGGTTACAGTTTTATGGGGCCGTTCGCCAGATAAAGAAGATTCTTGGTTTAAATTATTATTTTCAGACACATGGGCAACACCAAGCACAGTTAAGCAGCTGGTTAATATTGGTTTGCATGGCCGTCAGTCTTATTTAGAATTTCATGAACCACAATCGCTACGTGAATTGGTTGAATATGCACAGCAGCATTATCCAAATCTTTCACCAGCAACTTATATTGTAAGTACGTTAAATGATTATTTAGACCGTCAGCGTGAAGTCGTGTTAGGCCCCGATTTGTCGGATCGCCGCAATGTCATGCAATCGGTTGTTAAATCTCGTGATGTGCAAGAAGCAATCCGCCGTGAAAGTATTCGCGGAAAAGTGAGCATGCTTGAAGCTGAACGCCGTGCGATTGGCTATGTGAATGAAATCGTATCGGATTATTCACACTCAGCAGTGCGCTTTGCCGATCTTGCCTTAACACGCCTATGGACCCAGCTTTATGACGGCGTAGAAGTACATAACTTTAGTACCGTTCGTGAACTAGCGAAAGACTATGAAGTTGTCTATACACCGTGCCACCGCAGTCACATTGACTATTTACTATTGTCATATGTCATCTATAAACGTGGCTTAATGGTTCCATATATTGCTGCGGGCGATAACTTAAACTTACCTTTTGTTGGACAGCTTCTACGTGGTGGCGGTGCATTCTTCATTCGCCGCTCTTTCCGTGGAAATGGACTCTACACTACTGTATTTAAAGAATATCTATATAGTATTTTGTCACGCAACACGCCTCTTGAATACTTTATTGAAGGTGGACGTTCACGTACTGGACGTTTATTACCGCCTAAAACCGGTATGCTTGCCATGACAGTTCACAGCCATTTACGTGGCCGTGCCAAACCGATCGTTTTCTTACCAACTTATATTGGTTATGAACGACTTATGGAAGGCTCAACTTACGTAGGCGAAATGCAAGGTAAGCCAAAAGAAGCCGAATCTATTTTTGGTATTGTGAAAACCTTACGAAAAATTGAACGTATCTTTGGTAAAGTCCACGTGAACTTTGGTGAACCCGTTTTCCTTGATGATCTGCTTAAGCAACATAATGCAGAAAACGTTTATATCGAGAAAAATGACGACCCAATTCCTCAAGCTGTTTCAGATGCAGTAAATAGCTCTGCACATGCAATTTTAGAAAATATTAACCGAGCTGTGGTGATAAACCCTGTTTCTTTACTTTCTATTATTTTGCTTGCAACTCCAAAGCATACGCTTGATGAAGAAATTTGTATTAAGCAGCTAGAAGCTTATCGTAACTTGGCATCGAACTTCCCATATGACCAACGTATGGAAGTAACGCCACTTTCTGGTAAAGAAATTATTGCGTATGGTTTAAAGCTTAAACTCATTAAACGCGTTCAGCATGCGCTTGGCGATATTATTGCGATTGAAGATAATCAAGCTGTTCTTTTGACTTACTTCCGTAATAACATCTTGCACGCCTTTGTTTTACCTTCTCTAGTAGCATCACTTGTTGAGCATAATGGAAAAATCAGTCGTTCAGATTTAACTAATGTCATCTATACGCTCTATCCATTCTTGAAAGCTGAGTTATTCCTTAAATGGAAGAGTAGCGAGCTTAAGGCACAAGTTGAGCAATATGCAGATGCTCTAGTTCAATCTAACCTTATTCAACAAGACGATGAAGGTAACTTGATTAGCTCTGCGCCAAATACAGAAGAGCATAATCAGCTTGTTGTTTTAGCAACGCCAGTTAAGCAAAGTCTTGAGCGTTACTACATGACGCTTGCACTCATTACTCAACGTGGTTCTGGTAATATTTCTGCTAAACAAGTTGAAGAGTTAAGTCATTTATTAGGACAACGTTTATCAGTTCTATATGAATTTAATTCGCCAGAGTTCTTCGACAAAGCTTTATTCCAAAGTTTCTTAAAAGTGCTTACACAGCAAAATTATATTCGTACCAATGACCAAGGCCAAATTGAGTTTGATGATAACTTCCGTCAAATGGCTGCTGGTGCACAGTTGGTACTTGATGAAGTAACCTTACAAATGTTACAGCACATCACCACCTTTACCGACGAAGAATTGAAAGATGCTCTTGAAGCAATGGCATCTCAACAAGCTAAACGCCGTTTAAAACGCAAAAAAGCTTAAAGTCTTCAGTCAAAATAAAAGGCAACTTCGGTTGCCTTTTATTTTATTAGCGAATTGGACATTCAAAATAACGTGGATCGTCCATACAACGTAAGCGCTTCATAAGCTGAACAAAATAAGCATCGTAATAACCTGAAAGAACATACTGATTACGTATTTTGGCAACCATTACGTCATAACTTTGCTTCTCATAAAAAGAGACATCTACCCAATAATAAGCAGGTAAATGATTTTCCCATTGTGTCGCACGATTCGTCAGCAATTGGCTATTTTGAACGAACCATCCTCGAATTTTCCGGCCAAAATTAGCGGGATAAGCTTGCGGCTTAATAATTAAATTAACACCGAAATATGCCAAAGGAAAATTAATGACTTGAGTATCTAGTCCAAATTCTTTTTGTAAGTTATACGGCAATAATCCATACACTGGGGCAGCAATAATATCGATTTTATTTTGCTTAAACTGCGCAATCGCGTTAGATAAATCGACATAAACTGGCTGAGCACCTACACTTCGCACCAGTGCTTGTTGTGGTGGATTGTTGGGTAGCACCCCAATACGCTGATTTCTTAATTGAGCGACTCTAGAGAGGTTCTTATTTTTTAGAACCATGTAAGCAGTTCCAATTGGAATCATTCCTATAGCTTCATAATTCTTAGAAACTAACCTTTTCTCGATTGTAGGATGATTTAAAAGCTGCAAAAAGCTTTTGGCCGTACGGTTATTAGGAATAAGCCCTATACCCGCGGTACTTCCCATAAACTGGTTATAACGATAAGTATTGAAATTGGATGCAGCTAAACCCGAACATTTCCCATCATCAAAAGCTTGTATAGCCTGCTGTTCTTTTTGATAGGTAACTACTTTAAATTTGACTTGATATTGCTGGGCATATAGCCGAATGTCATTTAAACGGCGAGTAATATCCCCTTGGGACCCGATAGGATCATAGGCACACCACACCTGATCCTCAGCCCAACTCGCAACAGCTGTTATGCTCAAGATAAGAGCTAAACAAATTTTTTTCACTTTCAACCTTTTTATCTTTATCGGCAATTTGACTGCCTCATCAGGTATTTATGTTCTTATTTAAAGTTTAATCAAAATTTCATTTAGTGCTATGAACATTTAAACATAATAAATAGTCATTAAAGCAAATCGGATGTTCTAACTGAAAACCTGTTGTAGATAAATGTCTTGCATAAATTCTTTTACCTGAAATTTGGTTTGATTCTAAAGTTAATTCTGGCAATCCCAATTGTTTTTGAAACCACACAATAATTTCATGCAAAGGCAATGGTTGATTATTCGTCACAATATAGCTTGCTTGATGACTTTCATAATCAGCCATAAAAGCCAAAAATCTCGCTAAATCATCAATATGTATTCGATTGCTATAATGTATATTTGGATAACTTTGATTATTTTCAGCCATTTTCTTTAAGCGGGCAATGGAAGTTCCATAAATACCTGTAGGACGAACAATTACAGATTGAGTTGGATAATATTTTTGCCAGAGTAACTCCATATTACGCAATATATAGCCTTGTGCATCATTTGGATGAATTTCACTAAAATCATCAATGATCTCCCCTGCATTTTCACCATATACCCGCGTAGAGGAGACAACGATTATTTTTTTCACTGGATGTATTTTTAATGCTTCTCGAATCGGTTCAATACTATCAACATAAGTTTGCTGATAGCCCTCAACCGTACTCTCATTTGGAGAAAGTAAAATATATACGACATCTACAGGTTCAATTTTACTTAAATCGAGCGTAAAAATATCCTGAACAAGATGTGTTGCGTAACTATCCGTTTTTACACTACGGCTGATTGTGGTAATTTGATGTTCTTTCTCAAATAGTTGTTTAGCAACACGCTGAGATGTTTTACCATAACCGATAAATAATATATGCATAGAAAACTCGTTGAGGGGACATGACTTCAGTCCATCAGTTACAAGGCGTTGGATCGGCTTCAGCAGCCCTGCTCGAAAAACTAAATATTTTTACCACAGATGATTTACTGTTTCATCTGCCACGTGATTATGAAGACCGCAGTACGATTATTCCGATGAATCAACTTGTAGTTGGACGTAGCTATTTACTCGAAGGCGAAGTCAAATCAATTGATTTCCCTCCGGGGAAAAGAAAATCTATGGCAGCCTTGGTGCAAGATGAATTCGGTAAAGTCACCTTACGCTTTTATCATATTTATAAAAACCTGACTGATAAAATAAAACCCGGCCATCGCTTACGTATTTTTGGTGAAGTTCGCGTGGGTGCTCGCGGCCTTGAGATGTATCATCCTGAAATTCAGCTCATTCATGAACATACTCCCCTTCCAAAAACTCAGCTGACAGCAATTTATCCAAGTACGGATGGGTTAACTCAACCCAAATTACGCGAATACGTTAAACAAGCTTTAAAGCATCATAGCGACGCCTTACCAGAGCTACTCCCAAAGCAATATACCAATGGCTATGCGCTTAAAGAGGCTTTGTATTACATTCATGAGCCTCCAGTTGATGCCAACATGCTGCAATTGGCTCAAGGCTCGCACCCTGCACAGCAACGGCTTATTTTTGAAGAGTTGGTTGCGCACCAAATTAGTTTACTTAATCGCCGTGCTTATATTCGACAAATTGCGTCACCTGCATTTTCAAGCAGTAAAGTATTAGCTAAAAAACTATTAGAAGCTTTACCATTTCAAATGACCAATGCACAAAAACGTGTATCTAAAGAAATTTTAAATGACTTAAAACAACACCAACCTATGCTACGTCTAGTACAAGGCGACGTAGGGGCTGGAAAGACCCTAGTTGCAGCTGTAGCCGCTTGCCATGCTTTAGAAGCAGATTGGCAAGTTGCATTAATGGCTCCGACTGAAATTCTTGCAGAACAACATTATTTAAACTTTAAACGTTGGTTTGAACCATTAGGTATTACCGTGGCATGGTTATCTGGCAAGCAAAAAGGTAAAGCCCGTGCCCAAGCAGAACAACAGATTAAAGAAGGCCACGCGGAACTTATTGTGGGTACCCATGCCTTATTCCAAGACAATGTTGGCTTCGCTAAATTAGGGCTAGTGATTATTGATGAACAACATCGTTTTGGTGTAGATCAACGTTTAGCTTTACGAAATAAAGGTGCTGAGCAGTTCACTCCACATCAACTCGTAATGACGGCTACCCCTATTCCAAGAACTCTAGCAATGAGTGCTTATGGTGATTTAGACACATCTATAATTGATGAGTTACCTCCAGGCCGTACCCCAATTCAAACAGTTACGATTCCTCTTGATCGTCGAGAGGAAGTGCTTCAACGTATTGCTTCAAATTGCAGAGATGGGAAACAGGCCTACTGGGTATGCACATTGGTTGAGCAGTCTGAGACTTTAGATGCTCAAGCAGCAGAAGCAACTTACCAAGAGATGAAAGAACGCTTTCCTGAACTCAATATTGGTTTGGTACACGGCAAAATGAAAGCTGATGAAAAGCAAGCCGTCATGCAAGCATTTAAAAATAATGAATTACAACTTCTTATCGCAACGACAGTGATTGAAGTTGGAGTAGACGTTCCTAACTCTTCCATTATGGTGATTGAAAATGCCGAGCGCTTGGGCCTTTCTCAGTTACACCAATTGCGTGGTCGCGTAGGTCGAGGTGCTCAAGCTAGTTTTTGCGTACTTTTATATAAAACGCCTCTCTCTCAAAATGGACAAGAGAGACTTTCTATTTTAAGAGAAAGTAATGATGGCTTTGTGATTGCAGAAAAAGATCTGGAACTACGTGGACCAGGTGAATTACTAGGGACTAAACAAACTGGGGACATGGGATTTAGAGTGGCTCGTTTAGAGCGAGATGATCACCTACTGAGTCAAGCCCACTATGTGGCACAGCAAGTTTTAAAAGATTATCCAGAACAGGCAGATGCTCTATTAAAACGTTGGCTTCCTGAGGCGCCTCGCTACGCCTATGTTTAATTTTTTAAACTTCCAACCTCTTATTCAGTTATTTTCACCTTGCTCATTGTGCGAGTTAGGCATGCGAGAAAAATACTCGCTCTGTAAAGACTGTTGGGAACAGCTACCTTGGCTTAAACAAACGATTCAACGTAATAATCAATCTGTCCTTGTAGCCTGTAATTATGCTTATCCAGTTAACCGGATTATTCAGCAGTTTAAATATGAACAAAAGTTACATTATCAAATATTATTAGGTGAAATTTTAAAACAATTAAAATTTCCCAAGGTACAAGCGATCGTACCTATGCCCATTTCCAATCAACGTTTAATCGAGCGTGGTTTCAACCAGTCTTTGCTACTTGCCAATATATTAAGCAAACACTTAAAAATACCTATTTGGCAACCAATTCAACGCTTAAATGAGCACTCTCAAAAAGGGCTTACTCGGCTAGAACGCTTTGAAAATATAGAACAACAATTTTTACCCCATCATCAAGAGAAACGACGTTATCGCCGCGTTCTCATTATTGATGACGTGATAACCACAGGAAGCTCTGTTCATGCGCTCAGTCAGGCACTTAAACAATTAGGCTGCACATCCATTCATACGGCGTGCCTAGCAGCGACGCCGAAGAGTTAAGCTATTGCCCTGTAGATAATAAATACTCTTCACACCAAGGAATGACAATTTCTCGGGTCAATGGTGCAAGTTGAGTTTCCGAATCATTTAAATCTATCCACTTCATTTCTGCAATTTCGGCTGCAATTTTAGGTGCTTGGTCGAGCTGAACTAGATATAAATGACTCACCAGAATATGATCTGGCTCATTCGCAGCTGCTGTTTCGAAATGACCAATAAATTGCTCAATCACACAAGAGCTTCCGACTTCTTCTAAAATTTCTCGCTGCATGGTGATCTCTGGTGCCTCATTAGGTTCCAGCTTGCCACCCACTTGCATAAAAGCGTGTGTATTACGCTTTCTTACAAGCAACAACTGATTTTGCTCATTTAAGATCACTGCGGCAGCGACCGTAATTGTTTTCACCTATTTAACCTCGTTTATGGTTGGACGTCTGCGTTTGTCCATTTTGGAGCAGGAGCCTGATATTGCTCAAATTGCTGAAGGATATCTTCAATTTCGTCTGATGCGATCAATTTATCAACGAACCGTGCTTGGCTGAATCCATTATCCACCGTTCCTTGAATCATTTTAAGTAAATCTTCATAAAAGCCCGCTACATTTAAGAAAGCACATGGCTTTTGATGAATCCCTAATTGCGCCCACGTCCATTGTTCAAAGATTTCTTCCAATGTACCAGCGCCACCCGGCAAAGCAATAAAGCCATCTGAAAGATCCGCCATCTTGGTTTTACGCTCATGCATATTTTCAACCACATATAATCTGGTTAGGCCCGGATGAGCTAACTCACGATCAACTAAAGCACGAGGGATCACGCCAATGACTTGTCCACCTGCTTGTAAGGCGCTATCGGCCACCACACCCATTAGGCCTGAGCGACCACCACCATAAACCAAGGTCTTCCCTTGTCTTGCAATAGCCTCGCCTGTAGCTTGAGCAATTTGTTGGAAAATTGGATTTGAACCAAGAGATGAACCACAGAAAATACAAATTGATTTCATAGTGTAAAAAACCGTTTTATTGAACTGTCATGCTGACAAACTAAACTATCGATAGAGTTTTTTTTGCAAAATAGCGTATTGGCAAGTGTTTTTCGGCAAATCCTTGTCTAAAATACACCCATCCATTTCCATCAGACTGCGTGAGGAAAAAAGACACATGCTTGAAGCCTTTTATGCCACAGAACGCGGAAGTCTGGAAGATGCCACCATCAATGGTGGATTTGATCTACATCCCGAATTAGTCTGGCTTGATCTTATTGCACCCTCGCAAGAAGAGCAACAATGGGTATTAGATGCCTATGACCAAAATTTACCAACACTAAAGTCGCTTGAAGACATTTCATCTTCTGCACGATTTTACCGTGATGATGACGGTATTTTGCACATCAGTACTTATTTTTTAACGAAAAATAAAAATTATCAGGTGGATGGCGACGCTGAAGAGTCATCACATATGCTTGCCATGGTGCAAACCGTAGCTTTCATTTTACATAAAGACCGCCTCTTTACGATGCGTGGAGAAAAACTAGTTGCGTTTCGTGCCTTTCGTGCCCGTGCTCGCCGAAATGACTATGACATGGACTATAAAGATCCAACGTGGATTTTATTAGGCCTTCTTGAAGCAAAACTCGATGAGCTTGCGGATATCTTAGAAGATATCCACAAAGATTTAGAAAAATACTCCACCGAGGTTCTTAATAACCACCAACGTGAAAAAATTCTAGATCTCGATGACATGATTACACGCCTAGCTCAACAAGAAGACATGCTAGGGAAAGCGCAGCTTTGTCTCATTGATTTAAGACGTGTACTTACTTTCTTATCGCGTCCACGTGCATTAGGCAGTCATATTTATGATGCAGACATTCGAGAGCTCAGTGAAGATGTGCGCTCACTGGTAGAACATGATGCGTTCTTATTCCAAAAAGTACGATTCTTACTTGATACGACGTCTGGATTCATTAACACAGAACAGAATGACACGATTCGTCGATTCTCGATCTTACCAAGTATGTTAGCTCCTCCGATGCTTATTGCCAGTATTTACGGTATGAACACAGACGTATTACCTTTTGCACATGGTACGACCAGTTTCTTCGTTGTTTTGCTGATTATTATGGGTTTCTTTATTGGGCCGATCATTTATTTCCGCTGGAAAAAATGGATCTAAGCTTTGTAATAAAATACTAATTTCGAGCATAAAAAAGCACCTAAATATAGGTGCTTTTTTACATCAAAAACATCAGATCATTTGCAGATCATCCTGCAAATGACAGGCTTGAATGATCTTCAGCATTTTTTCAGGGACATTTTTAAAATGCAAACCAGTATTTTTTGGAGTCTCTCGTAACCATTGAACTAAAACAGCCAATGCCAAAGTACTACCATGCTCAAGCTCAGTTAAATCCACCACAAGTGGGAAGCTTTGCTGCTTCTTTATGATGGCCAAACCTGCTTGATACTGTTGTTCCGCATTTTCAAAATCAATTTTTCCCGAAACAACCAATTGTTGGTTGAGATACTGAACCACACGTCACCTACTTATTTCTTTTTGTTTTGATTAACAGCTGCGTCTGCATCAGGTTGGAACGTAGCAATTGCTTTATTTAAATCACCGCCATTGCGTTTCACTGTTGCAGCAAACTGATTACGGAACTGTAATCCTAGATCAATACCAGAAACATTGATATTACGGATTTTCCATTGAGTACCTTTGTCAGCCAACTGGAAAGAAACAGGAATTTTTTCACCATTGTGATTAAAGTCCAATGTCACTACAGGGTTTTTACCCGCAGTTGCCTTGTAAGGACGCATGGTATAGCTTTGATTTGTATATTTAGCAAATGCGCTACCGTAATTTTCAATTAATGTATTACGGAAGTTTGTTTCAAACTGAGCACGCTGTGCAGCTGTACTATACTGATTCGTCGCATAAGTACCCATCACAATACGAGTGAACGCTTGTGAATCAACATATGGGTCTAAGTTCTGACGTACAATTGATTTTACTAAAGCAGGATTGTTCTGCAACTTAGCATGATCTGCTTTTAAACGAGCGATCAAGCCATCAGCAACACGCTTGATAAAATCAGGTGGTGCTTCTGAAGGTGCAGCAAAAGCTGTACCTGCAATCATAGTAGACAAAAGACTTGCTGTCAGGGTTTGTTTAAACAACGTATTCACCTGGAACCACTCCTTCAAATAAACTCTTACTCAACAAATGACGGCTGTGCACTGCTGTCGGTACTTGCAGGAGCTTTTTCTTCTGCTGAGGATGAACCAGCGGCAACTTTACCTGCGCCACCACCAGTAATAAATTTACTAATTAAATCTTCTAAATCCATGGTTCCTTGGGTATTTGAAATTGTATCGCCACGTTTAAGATAGTTTAAACCACCACCTGGAACGACTTTCAAATATTTCTCACCCAACAAACCATTGGTTGCAACCATTATATAAGCATCTTCATCAATACTGGTGATGGAGGACATGTTACTGATCAGTTGCTGTTCCATTGCTTTTTGTTGCTCTGGAGAAGCCTGCGTATAGTCAGAACTATAACGTAGTTCATCTAAAGCATTTTTTTGAACTTCTTTTAGCTGCTCAGCATTAAAACTTGTCAATTTTCCATCTAAACCAAAGGTTACCGTAGCCAAACGCGTAACTGGATCAAGGGTAATTGAATCAACACGACCAATTGTGACACCGCTCATCGTTACTTTAGCACGAGGCTTTAAACCATTAACGTTATCAAACTGAGCCTTCATGGTATAACTATCATTTAAGTTGGTACCAACAAGGCCACTAACTTTCATGGCTAAAAAGAACAAGGCAATACCGAAGATAATAACAAAGATACCTACGGCCAGCTCACTACTACGTGATTTCATTAAATCCCTCCGAACATGACCGCAGTCAACACGAAATCAAAACCTAAAACACATAATGAAGAATATACAACTGTTCTCGTCATTGCAGTTGCGATTCCTTCTGGAGTCGGATCACACGCATATCCTTGATATACCGCAATCCATGTACATAACAAAGCAAACACAATACTTTTGATAATGCCATTTACGACATCATGCCCAAATTGCACGTTGTTTTGCATACCGCTCCAGAATGAGCCTTCATCGACGCCAAGAAAATCGACACCTACCATTTTACCGCCCACAATACCAATCGCAGCAAAAATGACAGTTAGCATCGGTAAACTGACCACTCCCGCCCAAAGACGTGGTGATACGATTTGTTTTAATGGGTCAACCCCGATCATTTCCATGCTGGCAAGTTGTTCACTTTGCTTCATTGAACCAATTTCTGCTGTTAATGCAGAACCTGCTCGACCAGCAAATAATAACGCAGCAACCACAGGTGCCAATTCACGCAGCAATGTTAAAGACACCATGGTGCCTAGCATTGATTCACTGCCGACGTTCACTAAAATTGAATATCCTTGTAAACCCAGTACCAAACCAATAAATAGGCCCGATACAGTAATAATTAACAAAGACATCACCCCTACCCGATGCATTTGGTATATAAATCGTCCAAACCCACCAGATGAAGGAAAAGAAAAAACAATTTGTAAGAGCATTAGTGCCGCAACACCAATCCCTCGAATCCGCTCAATAACGAGTCTACCTAACCAGGCAATCGTATTCATGGACGAACCTCGTTATCTAAATAGGCTTGATGACTAAATTGGTATTCAACTGGTCCTTCTGCCGAACCTGTTAAGAATTGGCGCACAAATGGAGAAGCATATGCCTGTAATTCTTCTGGTGTTCCTTCCCCCTGAATCTTTCCTTCTGCTACCACGTAAATGTAGTCAGCAATAGAAAGGGTTTCGGGAACATCATGTGAAACAATAATTGTGGTTAAATCTAAAGCTTCTCGCAATGAACGAATTAAACGTGTCAACACGCCTTTTACAATAGGGTCTTGCCCTGCAAACGGTTCATCGTACATGATTAAATCAGGGTCAAGTGCGATCGCACGTGCTAAGGCAACACGACGGTTCATACCACCTGAGAGTTCTGTAGGCATTAATTGTTCAGAACCACGCAAACCAACTGATTCCAGTTTTAATGCAACCAGTTCAGCAATTAGATTTTCAGGAAGCTTGGTATGTGCTCGAATCGGAAATGCCACATTTTCATAGACCGACATATCCGTAAATAAAGCACCGCTCTGAAATAACATTCCCATACGTGCACGGGCTGAAAAAAGTTCCTGACGGGACATTTTTGCAATATCTTTACCGTCGAGCAAAACTTCGCCCTGATCAGGAACTAACTGTCCACCGATCAGACGTAATAATGTTGTTTTACCTGTACCAGAAGGTCCCATAATGGCCGTAATCTGGCCACGACGTATATTTAAACTAATATTGTCATAAATGACGCGTTCCCCTCGATTAAAACTCAAATTTTTCACTTCAATAAGTGGTTGAGTCGAGAGAGGAGTTTTATTATTCATAATGGCAATCGTTCCTGCACTTTTATGCACGCATACTATAACACTGAAAATTGGCAAACTTGTTGTTATTTTGACAAAAGCAAAGCTAAGTTAGTTGGTAGAAATAGACGAGGTATGTTCGTAAAAAGAGGTTAATTCAGAAATTTGAAACTGCTCAATAGAACTTCCAGTTATAAAAGCATAGGCAAAATAAACCCCATTACACAAAACAAGTGCAATAAAAAGATAAGGCAAGCCGTGCTGAACTAATAAGTTCTTCAACTGTGCCATTATTGTTTCTTTTCGTTTACTTTTACTCATTATTTAATAAAAAATTGAACCAATTCACACTTTGTTATTTTATAACAAAACTGGAAAATAAAAAAGGCCAGTATTTCTACTGGCCTTTCTTTAAACGAACTTTTGATTAACGGTCGAATTTACGACGCGGTTTATCATCAAAACTACGACGTGGACGATCTTCACCACCGAAGCTACGTTTTGGACGATCTTCGCCACCAAACGCTGGACGCTCACCACGTGGTTTATCATCAAAGCTACGACGCGGTTTATCGTTAAAACCACCTTCGCGACGTGGACGATCTGAGTTGAACTCACGACGTGGACGATCTTCGCCACCAAATGATGGACGTTCACCACGTGGTTTGTCATCAAAGCTACGACGTGGACGATCTTCACCACCGAAAGTACGTTTTGGACGGTCACCAAAACCATTTTCACGACGTGGTTTGTAATCTACACGGTTACCACGGTTGTCATCATTTGAGTCAAAACGCGGTTTATCGTTGAAACCACCTTCGCGACGCGGACGATCTGAGTTGAACTCACGACGTGGACGATCTTCAAAACCACCTTCACGGCGTGGGCGATCTGAATTGAACTCGCGACGTGGACGATCTTCCCCACCGAATGGGCGTTCACCACGTGGTTTGTCATCAAAGCTACGACGTGGACGGTCATCACGACCACCTTCACGGCGTTTGAAGTTGCTTTCGCCTTCAAAACGACGACCACCGCCAAAACCGCCACCACGACGACCATCACGACCACCGTTGCCGCCACGACCACGACCACCGCCATCACGACCTGAACGAGCAGGAGGTGGAGATGGCTCTAAGCCTTCAATTTCAGAAACACTTAAACGTGCATCTAAATAGTCTTCAAGCGCACGGATTTTACCGCGTTCACGATAAGTCGCTAAAGTAATTGCTTGACCTGTACGACCAGCACGGCCTGTACGACCAATACGGTGTACATAGTCTTCGTGTTTCATTGGTAAACCGAAGTTAATTACGTGTGAAATTGTCGGTACGTCAAGACCACGTGCAGCAACGTCTGTCGCTACCAAGATTTTTGCACGACCTTCACGAATACTACGTAAACGACGGTTACGAACTGTTTGTGGCATTGCACCGTGAAGTGCAACTACAGAGTGACCTGCTTCTGCAAGTTCTTCAGCCAACATATCTGTATCTTCTTGAGTGCTCGCGAATACAACCGCTTGATCAAGAGTTTCATCAGCCAACCAGTGAGTCAGAAGTTTCTTCTTGTGTTCGAAACCATCTGTCCAGTGTAAAGTTTGGGTAATGTCAGTGTTTGTACTGTGACCTGTTTCAATTGCAATACGCTCAGGTTCATTCATCATGCGCTCAGCAAGACGAATAATACGGTCAGCGAAAGTTGCAGAGAACATTAATGTTTGACGACGGTTACCAGCTAAATCGCTAATCGCTTCTAAATCTTCAGAGAAGCCAAGGTCTAACATACGGTCAGCTTCGTCAACGATTAAAGCTTCAACTTTATCTAACTTTAATTGACGACGGTTTACTAAATCTAATAAACGACCTGGAGTCGCAACAATAACTTGTGCGCCTTTAAGTTGTTGGATTTGCTTACCAAAAGGCATACCACCCATGATTGCAGCAATACGAACACCTTTCATGTGACGTACGAAAGCAATCGCATCTTGGCTAACTTGTTGAGCCAATTCACGTGTTGGGCATAAAACTAAAATGTTAGGTTGGGTCACAGCTTTCATACGTTCTTTGAACGGAACAAAAGTTTCTTGACCAGCTAAATTATGTAATGTCGGTAATAAAAATGCCGCAGTTTTACCAGAACCAGTCTGGCTAGATACTAGAAGGTCTTTACCTTCTAAAGCTGCAGGAATAGATTGTTCTTGCACAGGAGTCGGGGTAGTAAAACCTAAACCTTCAAGCGCTTGTTGTAAGGTTTCATGCAAAGAAAATTCGGCAAAAGTTTTGCTCATAGAGAGTTTCACCCTAGTGGGTGCTCCATTTTTAATAAATACAAAATAGACATCGGCACAAAGCGGCAAAGCAAAGTTAGCTGAAACGTTTTTTCAGCAGCAATCCGAGTAACGACGATGTGGACTAAACGCACGCTTGATTACGGCCGAACCTGAAGAATCGCTGAGCGATCGGGGCGCAAGAAATGGTCCTCTCTATGGACAGCGTGCGCTTACAATGAATAGAACAGAATGTTCAGGTAATGAACGGAAATTTAAGTGCGTGGGCGGATTATAGCAGAAAGAAATTAAAAGTCATGTGTTTTAATCAACTTTCTTTATATTTATTGAACTAACTAAAATTTACCAATCACTTAAAAAATAAAACCCTCTGATAAAAGAGGGTTTTATTTACAAATAATTAAATTATTTTGCAGCTTGAGCCCAAGCTGGAACTACAGTTTGCATTAAAGGTTTTAGCATTTTAAGTGAACATGCAAGCACTTGACCATTTTCAAGAGACTCATTACCACCACGTGCATCAACCACTACACCGCCCGCTTCTTTAATAATAAGCTCACCAGCAGCGATATCCCATGGTTTTAAACCAAGCTCAAAGAAACCATCAAAACGGCCAGCAGCAACATATGCTAAATCTAGAGCAGCTGAACCACCACGACGAATTTGTGCGCCTGCTTGAGTAACAGCTAATAATGAAGCAAAGTGTTGTTCTGCATAAGACACGATCTCACCAGCACGTTTAGCACGGTAAGGATGGCCTACTGCCAAGAATGTATTTTCTAAAGTATCTTTTACATTTACACGAATACGGCGTTGGTTCATAACCGCACCGCGACCGCGACTTGCAGAGAATAATTCGTCACGTACTGGGTCGTAGATTACGCCGTGCTGAGTAACGCCTTTATGCTGAACTGCAATAGAAATACAGAAATGAGGGAATCCATTAATAAAGTTTTGCGTGCCATCAAGCGGGTCGATTACCCAGCACCAGTCTGCATCGTGGCCTTTCCCTTCTTGCAAACCGAACTCTTCACCTAAGAAGCTATGGTTTTTATAACTTTTACGTAATGTATCAATCGTCAATTGTTCCAAATAACGATCTACACGTGTTACTGGGCCATCAATGCCTTTCTCTTCAACTTGCAAATCGAGTTTATGACGATTTTGATGCGCTTTTAAAAGCTCTTGACCAACTGTTTGAGCCGCACGCGCAGCCATAACCACCATAGGTTCCATTGAACACCCACTACAATACAAATTTGAAGATTTTGACAAAGAATAATGCATAAAAGCGCATACATTTTAGCAAATGAATGCGCTTTAGGGGAAAAAATGTTTCAAAAATTTTATTAAAGGCTTAAACCACCTGATTTAGCTTAAGCCAAGCTCGTTCAATTGAGCTCAAAATACCTTTAGCATCTAGCCCACAATCTTGTAGCATTTGACCATGTGACGCTTGTTGTAAAAACAAATCTGGCAGACCTAAATTAATGATAGGTTTAACAATTTGTTCTTGCGCCATGAACTCATTTACTGCACTGCCTGCACCACCCATAATTGCGTGTTCTTCAACAGTTACAAATAATTGTGTATGTTCAGCAAAATCACGAATAATTTTTTCATCAAGTGGTTTCACAAAACGCATATTTACAACACGCACACCGACATCATGTTTTTGTGCAAACTGCTCAGCAGCTTCTATGGCAACCATAACGCGACTACCAAACGCTAAAATCGTAATCTGCTCATCACAAGCAGGTTTAATTTCCGCGACTATTTCTGCCTTACCTAACTCAATAGCGGTTAGCTCTTGCTGAATTTCGACGCCTACCCCCGCACCACGAGGATAACGTACTGCTGCTGGCCCATTATAAGCATAGGCGGTATGTAGCATTTGTCGGCATTCATTTTCATCTTTTGGTGCCATTATGACCATGTTCGGAACTGTACGCATATATGCATAGTCATATGCACCAGCATGAGTTGGACCATCTTCACCAACCAAGCCTGCACGGTCAATTCCAAAAGTCACATCAAGATTTTGTAATGCGACATCATGAATAAGCTGGTCGTAACCACGCTGCAAGAATGTTGAATAGATCGCAACAACAGGTTTCAAGCCTTCACATGCCATACCCGCTGCAAGTGTTACTGCATGCTGTTCGGCAATTGCAACATCGAAGAAGCGCTTTGGAAATTCTTTAGCAAACTTAACCATGCCCGAGCCTTCGCACATGGCTGGGGTAATCGCTAATAAACGTTCATCCTGTGCAGCTTCGTCACACAACCATTGACCAAATACATCAGAATATTTTGGTGGCGTTTTACCTGCTGAAGACGCATTAATTTTGCCAATTGCATGATAGGTAATTGGGTCAGCTTCTGCCGGAGTAAAGCCTTTACCTTTTTTAGTATAGACGTGGACTAAGCGTGGACCTTTACGCTTTTTCAATGCATTAAATACTTGAACGAGTTGATTTACATCATGTCCATCGAAAGGACCGAAGTAATCAAAACCAATCGCTTTAAATAAATTATCGGCCGCATCTGTTGCCGATTGATGTAACCGAGAGTTATACGTCCATTTCGGATGTGGCTGTACATAAGCCTCGCCATGTTCATCGACGTTAACTAAATGACCTTTTTCCCAAATTGCAGCTAAATGTTTAGCAAAACCACCTGTACTGCAAGAAATCGACATGTCATTGTCATTAAGTACAACAATTAAATCGGCATCGTGTGCCACAGCATCGTTCATGGCTTCAAATGCCATACCTGCTGTCATTGCGCCATCACCCACAATACAAACGACTTCACATGGGTCATTTTGATAGCGACGTGCTAAAGACATTCCTAAACCTGCTGAAATTGCAGTTGATGAATGCCCTACGCCAAAAGTATCAAAAACTGATTCTTCTCTAGCTGGAAATGCTGCTAAACCGTTCTTAGCACGGATTGTTGTCATTTGCTCACGGCGACCAGTCAAGACTTTGTGTGGATACGCCTGATGTCCTACATCCCAAACTAATCGGTCATTTGGAGTATTAAAGCAATAATGCAGCGCAACCGTCAGCTCAACCACGCCGAGGTTAGCACCGAAATGGCCACCACTCTGGCCTGCTGCATATAAAATATATTGACGCAACTCATCAGCCACTTGAACCAATTGGCTATGCTCGAGCTGACGTAATTGTTGAGGATGATCAATTGCATCTAACAATGGCGTAACAGGGCGTTGAGTTGGAATTTCGGTATACAACATATGTGGCAAAGCCTTTATAAGCCTGGCAAATCCTAAGCTGGGTCAAAATGGGTCGATCATACAATCGAATGAAGTCACCTTCAATCAGCCACATTTGCGAACGAGGTCATGCAAAGCAGTCTCTCATACAGTATGGGTATGGTTGGCAGATTATCCTGAATAATCTGACTATTTATCAACTATTATCGTCTTCTTTATACAAAAAAGAAAACCTTAGTGTTCAAAATGATTATGACAATTCGACCAATCTCCCAGCATTACGCTATACTTTAAACCGTTTTCGGTTAAAAGATGAGTTAATCTGTGCCTATAGAGTTCATTGCAACATCAAAACTCCCGACTGCTTTTGGTGAATTCAATATTTCTGTGTTTCAAGATCCAGTATCAGGTGAAGAACATGTGGCACTTTCTAAAGGGTTAGAAAATCCACCCACAGGCCCTGTTTTAGTACGTGTTCATTCTGAATGCTTAACGGGTGATGCTTTTGCGTCATTAAAATGTGACTGCGGCCCTCAATTACAGGCAACTCAAAAGCTCATTAACGAAGCAGGTCAAGGCGTTATTTTATATTTACGTCAAGAAGGCCGTGGTATTGGACTTACAAATAAAATTCGTGCATATGCCTTACAAGATCAAGGTCATGACACGGTAGATGCAAATTTACTTTTAAATTTCCCCGCCGATGCACGCCGTTATGACATGTGTAGCATTATGCTTGATCATTTAAAAGTAAAAGAAGTTAAGTTAATTACTAATAATCCTTTGAAAATTCAGGCACTCAAGGACCAAGGTATTAATGTGGTTGGTCGTGTTCCGTTAACGGTTGGACGTAATCCTTTTAATGAACAATATTTAAAAACTAAACGTGAACGCATGGATCACCTTTATCAAAAAGATGATTTCTAAAACAAAATTATAAATTTAAAAATAATTGGAAGGGATTTTTAAGACATTTCTTAAAAATCCCTTACTTTTTTTATGGTTTTGTGTTTTGATGTATCTATCTCCTATCTCAATCATCTTTGAGGGTCACTATGCAACATCCGACTTCAACAGATATTCAACGTGTCCGCGAATTTCTCCTCGATTTACAAGCCCGTATTTGTGCTGGTTTAGAACAACAAGAAAAAGCTGGCGGTGGTACGGGTGAATTCATTATTGATGATTGGGAACGTCCAGAAGGTGGTGGTGGTCGTTCACGAGTTTTACAAAATGGTACCGTGATTGAAAAAGGTGGTGTGATGTTTTCTCACATCAACATTAGTAAACTGCCCGCTTCTGCTACAGAAAGACATCCTCAAATTGCTGGTGCTAAAGCACAAGCGCTCGGTGTGTCATTAGTCATTCACCCTAAAAACCCGAATATTCCAACCTCCCATGCCAATGTACGTTTATTCGTTGCAGAGCCTGAAGGACAAGATCCAATTTGGTGGTTTGGCGGTGGTTTTGACTTAACACCGTTCTATCCAGATGAACAGGATGTTATCGATTGGCATCAAGCCGCATATGACCTATGCCAGCCTTTTGGTGACAATGTCTACGCTGAACATAAAAAATGGTGTGATGACTATTTCTATCTAAAACATCGAGATGAACAGCGTGGTGTCGGTGGTTTATTCTTTGATGATTTAAATTGCTGGGATTTCGAAACCTGCTTTAAATATATCCAAGCTGTAGGCAATGGTTATTTAAATGCCATTCTGCCAATTTTTGAAAAACATCGTGAACAGCCTTATACCGAAGCTCAACGAGAGTTCCAGCTTTACCGTCGTGGTCGTTATGTCGAATATAATTTAGTCTATGACCGCGGAACATTGTTTGGTTTACAAACAGGTGGACGTATTGAGTCTATTTTAGTCAGCCTGCCTAATCTTGCAGCTTGGTCATATCGTCCAGAATGGGATGAAGACTCGCCAGAAAAACGCTTAACCGACTATTACTTAAAACCTCGTGACTGGTTAAACCTAAAAGAAAAAGTCGCTTAATTTTTTGCTTTTCGGAGATTCTTTGGCTTCCACCCTAAAGAATCTCCTTTTTTATTTCCAATTTTCTGAATCTCATTCAAATATTTTTTCTTATTAAAATTTGGCTTATAGTGAGGCCTGCTGAAAATTCAGTACAGACTTTATCTGCCTCATGCCATTTTAAAATTTTGGATATAAGAATGACCAAACAGTTTGCAGTAATTGGCAACCCCATCGAACAATCACGCTCTCCTGAATTGCATCATGCTTTCGCTCAAAAAACAGGTGTTGACCTAGACTACCAAAAACGTCTCGCACCTCTTGATGGTTTTGAGCCGAGTATGCGTAGTTTCTTTGAAAATGGCGGGAGTGGCATGAACGTTACCGTGCCGTTTAAAGAACAGGCGTTTGCTTTGTGTGATGTGCTGACTGAACGTGCTCAAATTGCCAAAGCTGTAAATACACTTTGGATGAAAGATGGCAAATTACATGGTGACAATACAGATGGCCAAGGCTTAGTTGCCGCAATTCAAGCTTTAGATTGGAACCTAGAAAATACAACAATTTTAATTTTAGGCGCTGGTGGTGCAACTCGCGGCGTTATTTACCCGCTTGTGCAGGCTGGTGCTAAAAAGATTGTGATTGCAAACCGGACTCTTGCTCGTGCTGAACAACTTGTAGATGACCTAAAAGCAGCAGTTCCTCAAGCTCAATTGCAAGCAATTTCTCTAAATGAGCTAGAAGGGAAATTTGATATTGTAATTAATGCAACTTCTGCAAGCCTGTCTGGTGATGCATTACAACTACCAGAAAGTCTAGAGTTCAAATATGCCTATGAGATGGCCTATGGCAAGCCATCTAGCTTCCTTGATCAAGCGAAACAGCGCAATGTACCTTATGCGGAAGGTTTTGGCATGCTCGTTGGCCAAGCCATTGAAGCCTTCTATATCTGGAATGGTGTAAAGCCAAAATTAAAAGATTTTCTATAAGTCAAAAAAAGAACCTACACGAAGTAGGTTCTTTTTTATTTCATCTATTATTTTTTAGCTGTAACCATCTGCTTATAAACATCTCGGAAAATCTCATAATCAATAAATTCATTATGTTCAGGTTTTAAATTCTGAATTGTTTTTTCCGTAAGTTGCTGTTTACGAGCAGCGACATAAACTTTACCTAAAATATCAGCTGTTTCTGACAACAAATGTTTTTCTTCATCAGAACTACCATTTTGTTTTTCAAACTCTAATTGATACTGTTTTGAGAAAAGCTGTTCAGGTTGCTTATATTGTTTCTGTAGTTTTTGCCATGCTTCACGCCCAGCTTCACCTTGTATTGTTGTGATCACAATATGGTCCACAGCTCGGCCTAAGTCATTATCAAACTGATCTTCTTGCTCAAGATGATGTTTTTTCTGTAACGCCTCAATACGTTCTAAAGCTTTGCCTTGAGGGTTATAAGTTTCCTCTTCAGAAAACCAATAAGCATAGACCTCGGCAATTTCTTGCAACTGTTGAACTGAATAATAATGAATATATGACGGTTTTTCGGCAGTCAATTTTGCAATAAACACAGCCTTATACGTCTTGTCATAAGCATGTGTTGCATCATAAGTTTGGTTAGCCAACAGCGCCAGACTCGAATCTAAATCTTGTACATCGCTATGAGCGCCAACTGGATGCTCAGAAACATCACTCTGCCCAAGTTTTTCACTAAACCCTTTTATGAAGTTTTCAAATAAAGAACCTTTGCTTGCTTCTGCAACTGATTTAGCCTGTTTAAGCTGCTGCTGATTAATTGGGGTCGCTTTACCATAATTGAGGATTTGCATGTCTGCTTTAATATTAAAGCGATGGTTAAATTCAACTGGTGTATACGCAATCTCATAATCCGCGTTGACTAAACGGCCCTTTTCATCCAGTCCGACATCAATCGCAACCGGATTTCTTTGTTTTGGTAAAGCTTGTTCAATTTCTGCTTTATGCTTGTTCCATAGAGCCTTGAATGCTTCATCATCAACAAACTGGTTTTGATCATAAGCAGCAAAAGTTTGTTTCAACGCAGCTTGACGAGCTTTAATCTGAGTTTTTTCGGTATTTACAGCACTCCGATCAAGCACATCAATACCGTAAATTTGACAGTAATTAATATCACCTAAGGCAACGGGACTTTTTTGAGACTGTAATTCAACACACTGATCTTCTGTAAGTGAAGCCACTTCTTCATCTTGTGTGACTTCTTCAGCATCTGCTACAGCAACATCTTCGGCTTGAGCCGTATCAGAAGCTTCCTCTTCGGCTGCCCCATCTTGAGCTGCACTTGATTGGTCTTCATCACCATATTCAGAATCTAAAGCATTACCGAAATGAGCATTAATAAGTGAATAAAGTTGCTGGCTAACTGCGGCTGCATCTTCAGAAGAAACTTTTTGCCCATCAGCATTACCCTCTTTACTCTTCGCTTCCGAAGCAGCTAATTCAGTTGCTATAGTTTCGGCAATCTTTTCTTCATCAAAACCGAAAACATTTTTTTGCAGATATTTAGCATTGACCTGACTATAGAGCTCCGATTGTAGCAATAACGCTTCAACCGTATCTTTTAAACGAATTTTTTCTACAACCCCCGCTTTACGCTCAGCTTCACTAACTGATAAACGCTGTAAATTTTGCGGTTCAGCCAAACGATAAGATACAGCGCCAGAAGCTTTCGCATATTCAACGAATTTCTTCATATCGACATTGGTAAACAGATTTTTATACTTTGAAAAATCGACATATGCCAAATTATTTTGATTATCTTTATTGACCAGATAAGGCATTAATCCGAAATAATTAACGTAAAATTTATAATCCTTCAGATCAAGTACCATTGGCAATTTTGCCTGTACCAGTAAGGTTGGTTTCTCATATCTTGCAGTGAGATTTAACGACCCCATTTTTTGACGATAATGAACCGAACCATCGTAACTAAATTGAAGATCATTTAATAAATTAATTAATACGGCGTTTACTTTTTCTGAGCGTGATTCACCAGAAATGCCCGAGTCCGCTTGCTCATTTGCAATTGCGGCATACAGTGCCTGCTTCTGTTTTTTATTCAAATTAATTTTTTGTTCACGTAAATATTGATCTACTTTTTTTTGCACTGCAGCATCTAGCTGCACTGTTTTTTCTACATTATTTATTTTTTTTGACTGATTTGGATCAACATTAACTTTAAAATGCCCACGATAGTCATAGCTTGGGTATTCATATATTGCATTCATACCCTGAATGACTTTTTGATCTAACTGAGTAGATGCTACCGATGGACGTAGGTTATGCTGCGCACAAGCGGTCAAACCCAAACTAAATAAACATAAACTGAGATATTTTAGATGCATAACCTTTTTTAAAACCTTATCGCTTTATCTTTTTAACAAAACTTGCTAAAAATAAGAAAATTAGTTGTTTTTTCACATAAAAGTATAAGTCCTGAATGTAGCAGAAATTATAATTTCAGGTGTATTTATTTTCGACAAAATTCGCTTTTCTGACATTTCTTTCGGGTGCGATTAACATTGTATTTTTATCATGCGAGTGAATAATCAAATCATCGATACAGATAATCCCACAATGATTCAAAATTAGGATTAAAGCCATGCCAGCATATAAAGCTCCGCTACACGATATCCGCTTCTTAATGAATGAAGTACTAGATTACCCTGCTCACTATAAAACTTTATCAAATGGTGAAAATGCTGATCCAGATACTGTTGATATGATTCTTGAAGGTGCGGCAGATTATTGTGAAAACGTATTATCGCCACTTAACCAATCTGGTGATGAAGAAGGTTGCCATTTTGACAACGGCGAAGTAACTACGCCTAAAGGCTTTAAAGAAGCTTATGACCAATTCGTAATGGGCGGTTGGCAAGGTCTTTCTTACCCAGAAGAATTTGGTGGTCAAGGCCTTCCAATGTCTTTAAACCTGATTAAATCAGAGATGATGGGTACTGCAAACTGGTCATTTACCATGTACCCAGGTTTAAGTTCTGGTTGTATGAACACTATTTTGCAATTCGGTACTGATGAGCAAAAACAAACATACATGCCTAAGCTTGTTGAAGGCACTTGGAGCGGCACAATGTGCTTAACCGAACCTCAATGTGGTACAGACTTAGGACAGGTAAAAACTAAAGCTGAACCTCAAGCAGACGGTAGTTACAAAATCACCGGTACAAAAATCTTCATTTCTGCTGGTGAACATGATTTAACTGAAAACATCATTCACATCGTACTTGCACGCCTTCCAGATGCACCTGCTGGTACTCGCGGTATCTCATTATTCATCGTACCAAAATTCATGCCTACAGCTGATGGCGGTGTTGGTGAGCGTAATACAGTCGCTTGTGGTTCAATCGAACACAAAATGGGGATCCGTGCATCTGCAACTGCGGTACTCAACTTTGATAATGCAACTGGTTATTTAATCGGTGAAGTGAACAAAGGCCTACATGCAATGTTTACCTTCATGAATACAGCACGTATTGGTACTGCTGTTCAAGGTATTGCACACGCTGAGTTATCTTTCCAAGGCGCATTACCATATGCCAAAGATCGTATGTCAATGCGTGCGCTTTCTGGTAAAAAAGATCCAGATAAAGTTGCTGATGCAATCATTCACCATGCAGACGTACGCCGTATGCTGTTAACTCAAAAAGCAATCGCTGAAGGCGGTCGCTCTATGATTTACTACGCTGCTCAAATCGCTGACAAAATGACAGATGCTTTAGCGCGTGGTGATCAAGCTGCTTTTGAAGACTACGATGATAAACTTGGTTTCTATACACCAATTTTAAAAGGTTTCTTAACTGAACTTGGTTTAGAAGCTGCTAACCACGGTATGCAAGTTTACGGTGGCCATGGCTACATTAAAGAATGGGGTATGGAGCAAATCGCACGTGATGCACGTATTGCGACTTTGTATGAAGGAACAACTGGTGTTCAAGCACTCGACTTAATTGGTCGTAAAGTGTTGTTAAGTTCAAAAGGTAAAGTAGTTCGTGAATACACTGCTGAAATCTTAAAATTCTGTGCTGCACATGCACGTAATAAATATTTACGTCGTTTTGCTTGGGACTTAACTAAGCTTTGTGCTCAGTGGAACACTTTAACAGTTCGTATCATGCTTGCTGCACGTAAAGACCGCGACATCGTATCTTCTGCTTCTGTAGATTTCTTGATGTTCTCAGGCTACGTGATGATGGCTTATTTCTGGGCTCAACAAGCTGTGGTTGCTTCTGAAAAATTAGAAGCAGGTAACGGCCAAGAAACTGCTGAGTTCTATAAAGCAAAAATCAAAGTTGCTGATTTCTACTTTGACCGTTTATTGCCACGCGCTCAAGGTCATGCAGAATCGATGGTGACTACATCTCGCACACTAACATCATTACCAGTTGAACACTTTAGCTTCGACTACTAAAGATTTTTAAGTCATAAAATAAAAAGAGCGCAATTTAATATTGCGCTCTTTTGTATATTTATCGGATATCTATTCTTTAGTTAAAACATAAGCCTGATTTGGAACAAAATAGTTTTGCTCTAAAAATTCACGATTTTTTCCATAGTCGCTATAAAGTAATTTTTCTAAATTTGTGACCAATCTTTTATTTGAATCAATATTAAAATAAAAATTAACTTTAGATAATGGACATTGAATCGTTAACTCACGCTCTTTTTCATCCACTTTCCAATTTAGAGTAGGACATAATTGATTTACAGCGGCACTTTTCGCCCCGTCTTTACTTCCCACACGACCAAAATGAACAACATTCCAATAAGCCGACCCATTTGGTAATAAATTTAAAATGTACTCTGCTTCGCCTGATTCACAATCAGCAAAAGCATCCTCGCATGAAATACGAGTGTGATATCGCCCTACATATTGCAATGAAGCTGCGTTTAATTTTTGGGTTTGATCTGAGGTATCTTCAGGCAAGAAAGTTCGTCCAGCGACATAATCTAATGTTTTTATAGACGTACTACTTTTTATTAAGTTTTCTTCATGATTAGAACTAGAACTTGTAGTCGAGTGATCTTTTGAATTGGTATGGTTTATATCGCAAGCAGTCAGTGTCATGCACATCGCAGCCACTACAACCATATGCTTAACTGAAAAACGAGACCACTTCAAAGACATATACATTATTCACAGATAACAGCAACAGCTCTATTTACACTTCAAATCAATTATTAGCTGATGGCCGCTTTAAACTCTTAAGCCCTGAAAGGGTGCATTTTAGTAGATGTTGGTTTCGTTCCTTTCAATCCTTTACATATTTTAACTATTTTACTTTTTAAAGGACTTTAAACCCGTTATTTCGTCTCCATATTTTTATTAAGCAAGAGCAATAGCTTCTTGTAACTTTTATCTTTAAGGAGAATTAGATGGCCAGTTCTGGTTTATATCGCTCGAACCGACACAGCATGATCGCCGGTGTAATGGGTGGTATTGCTGAACGTTTTGGTTGGAACGTAACTTTACTACGTGTCATTTTTGTTTTGATCTCAATTATGAGTGCTGCCTTTCCAGGAATTTTAGTTTATCTGGTTTTATGGTTAGTGATTCCGAAAAAACAGCCAGAACATATTGAAGGCTATCGACAATCCGTCCGAACAGTAAATGAAGAACAAGTACGTTAATTCATAACTTTGGTCGCTACGGTTGCATCCCCTAATCAACCGTAGCTTTTTTTATTCTAAAAATTATAGCTTTCGATTTAACTGTTGCTGTAATGCAGCAATCATATCTGCACGGCTAATCATTCCTATAAGCTTACGATCTTCAACAACAGGAATGTAATTAAAAGACTTTTCAACAAAGTATGGCGCCAAATCTTGAATAGGTTGAGTTGGCAGTACGGTAACCACTCTACGGCTCATGATTTGTTTTACATAATGCTGCCAAGAATTTCTTGGGTCGGCTGCACCTTTAAACCACTCTACGACTTCATATAACGCTAAAGTTCCGACCAAATGGTTTTCTGCATTTACTACAGGGAGGCTCATTAAGTTCACTTGTTTAAACTTATCGAGTGCCTGATGAATATCATCATCTTCATGTAGTTTAATCACATCACGACTCATAATATCCTGACAGATATATTGATTTACCATACGCTCATTGGCATGTTCCTGAGCTTCTAAAATGATTTTTTCTAAGTCGTATTGGCTAATATCTAAAAGCTCAGTGTGATGCCCTAATGCATACTCAATATCTTTCGGCTGAATTGATACTTTTTGAGTTGGCGTTGGGTCCTTACTTCGCTCATTTAAATGAGCAGTCACTGGATAATGTCGCCCAATCAATCGATTAAAGAAAACAGCAAACCCAAGTAGAAGTAACGAGTTGAGTAAAACTGGATAAAAAATAAAATAAAAGCCCAACTTATGAATTGCTGCACCACCCAACACGGCTGTAATCGCAACCGCCCCACTCGGCGGGTGCAAAGAGTCGGTGGTCATCATTAAAAATATGGCAAAACCTACCGCGACACTAAAAGCTGTGGTTAAATCCGGAATCCACTGTGCACAGGCAACGCCAATTATGCCGGCTAAGGTATTACCAACAATTACATTCCATGGTTGGGCCAAAGGACTGGTCGGCACAGCAAAAAGAAGAACAGATGAGGCACCCATTGGGGCGATGTACCATGCATTAATTCCCCCGAGAACATACCAGCTAATTAAGGAGGAAATTGCTAAACCACACAACGCTCCAATACCGCAAAGTAACCGTTCTTTTAAGGGTAAAACCTTAAAATTTGGCTTTAAAATCTGTAACCATTCTCGCTGTATAACACTCACAGTACACCTTAGGGGATATGCCGTCATTTATAACGGGCAAAAGTATACGCCCAAAGCCACATAAAGTGCATTTAAATTATACCTTTCAACAATAAGAAAACTGGCTGAACTATTTTTTATGATTCTAAAACTTTAATATTCCATCAATTTTTCATTTAAATAACGCCAATAACGCTTCGGCAAATATTGCACATGAAGTTTTATATTTTGCCGTTCAGTAATATTTACGCTGTTAAAATAATCCTTCCAAAGCTGATCATATAAAACTTCCTGCTCATCAAGCTCAAGCTGAAAGCTTTGACTCATCCCATTTTTTAAATTGCGGTCAACCTCAGAAGCCTCGAGTGAAACTTCATGTATTTCTCGTAAATCATAATAAAGCCCTAACTTGCGTTGCTCGTCATAAATAAGCCAACGCTGATCTTGATAGCGCCGTTTAAAATGTGGCTGAATAAGCGGTAAAACATTAAAATCAGGACGTACTAAACTTAAAAAAAGCTCATCTTTGGTTTTCTTAAACCGAATAAAAGCTTCCATCCGATGCTTCTCTCGCCCGACCTTTTTCGTCCACTGCGCAATCGCTAAAACACTTGGATTTGAATAATCTTTTTCTATAGAAACATGGCTAGTAAACACATAAATACAGTAATTAAATAAATGCTGATAGGCATCTAAAGATTCAGATAAAGAGGCAAAATAAAATTGTTTTAATGAAGAAGATGAAAGCTTTTTTTGTAGCGCTGACCAAACACGCTCGGCATGTTGCTCATTGTTTGAAACCTCAATTTTATCAGCAAATAAGCCATGTTGAGCCGCATCATTCAAGCAAAGCCTGACCTGTAATTCTTTAAATTGAAATGCACGAAAAACACAGCTCAGCAGCCCAACCATTGAACCATCAAAATAGTAAGCTACTTCATCATTAAACATGGCTAAAATCCAAGGCTTAATTGTGGCGAGAGTTGCTGCACATATTTCGAAGATCCCTGCGTTAAAATCTGCTGCCGAATAAAACTTGAGGATAATTCTTTCTGGAATTTAGGACTGTCTTCACAGCGAATAAAGAATTTTGCACGCTGATAAGCTACGCCTAGTTTTTTAAGTAAATCGATATGGATTTTTCCAAAACGGCGAGCCTGAACAATTTTCTTCGCCGATTTCACTCCAATACCCGGCACACGCAAAATCATTTGATAATCGGCACGATTTAAGTCTACTGGAAACTGTTCAGGATGCCTTAATGCCCAGCTTAATTTCGGGTCTACATCAAGGTCTAAGTTTGGGTGTTTTTCATTGACGATTTCATTGACTTCAAAACCGTAAAAACGCATCAGCCAATCGCTTTGATAGAGTCGGTTTTCACGAAGCAACGGAGGTGCTGAACCAACGGCGGGCAAGTAATTATTTTCAGTATTAATTGGGATATAACCCGAAAAATAGACACGTTTGAGTTTAAATTCTTTATAGTGCTTGTCTGCCATAAACAAGACATCTTGGTCTGACTCTTGATGGGCCCCCACTACCATTTGTGTGGTTTGCCCTGCTGGCACATATTTCGGCACATGCTTAATGACTTGTCGCTCATCTTTAAGCTGAATGAGCCTGTCACGGACCAAACCTAAATCTTTTTGCACTTCCTGATGTGATTTTTCTGGTGCAAAAGTTTTTAGCCCAATTTCGGTCGGCATCTCTAAATTAATACTCATCCGGTCAGCATATAAACCTGCTTCATGAATCAGTTCAGGCGATGCTCCCGGAATAGTTTTAAGATGAATATAACCATTAAAGTTTTCTTCAAGACGCAACTTCTTTACGACTTGAAGCATACGCTCCATCGTGTGATCTGCCGATTTAAAAATACCCGAGCTTAAAAATAAGCCTTCGATATAATTACGGCGGTAAAAATTAATGGTTAAGTCTACGACCTCTTGCACCGTAAATGCTGCACGCTGGACGTCATTAGAACGACGTGAAACGCAATAGGCGCAGTCAAAAATACAAACATTACTAAATAGAATTTTTAAGAGAGATACACAGCGGCCATCTTCAGTATAGCTATGGCAAATACCCGAATGGCTGGCATCTCCCAAACCTTTATCTTTATTTTTACGGTCACTGCCACTTGATGAACAAGACACATCATATTTAGCAGCATCAGCAAGAATCTGTAGTTTTTCCCGAATGCGATCAGACATATCAAACGACTCATTTATGGCATCGTTTAAAAAATATCATTTTGCATTCTTAAATTTAATCCAGTGAAGTACGCTCGGCGTCATGAGGTGACGTTTAAAATAATCCGTCTTAATTAACGTATTCTTCTAGTTGCTTTACACGCTCGGCATACTCTTGCATTGGGCAATATGAATACATCGGTGAGCCAATGTATGAGCCTGCATTACTACATTCCTGATCTACATAAGCTTTCCAAAGTCGTTGAGATTTTAAAACATCTTGGTAACGCTCTGGCTGTTTATATTCTTCGCTTTGTTTACGAATTTGATCAATCAGAGCAACTATTTTTTCTTCATAAGTCTTTTTAGCTTGTTCAGAACAGCTATGCACAACCATATTGTTAATACTCTCAAGCTGCATTTCTTTAATGGTCTGCTCTACACATTGGTTGTACTCGTCTTGCTCATCAGTTTCGGTTTGTGCATACAACCATGTACTACAGAAAAGGCTGGATAAAACAATGAGTTTGCAGCAAAATTTCAGCATAATTTATTCTCGATTCTATAATTTTTAATATGCTTCAATATAACAAAAAAACGATTATTCGTGCACTTGCGCTAGCTCCCATCCCTTTGTTGAGTATATCTGCCTTAGGAATAATCATCTTTAATGCGGAATTTAGTCTTTATTCGATTGCAGTTATTTTTCTAGCCCATTTCTTATTTTATTTACTTTTTTATGGCCTTCTGGTTATTCCTTTCGCATATATCACTTCATATTTTCTCGCGCGTAAAAATCGTTTAAATCTGATGAGTATTTTTATCTGCGCAACTGTCATCTGGATTTTGATTAGCCCTATTACACGCTTAATTTTTGTCGGTTCATTCCCTTCTCCTTGGTGGCATATTTATAAGATCTATAGTTTTTATCTTATGATTTTATTTACCAGCTTTTGTTACTGGTTAGGCTTGGAATGGCTGAGGCGAAAACAAATCGGCTAAACACATATTCCTGTGATTAAGCCTTTGCCACTCCCCCACAAAATCCTTATACTTAGTGGCAATTTTTCTCATAAATTCGTGGATGCTACATGAGTCGCGCCATCTCGCACATTGATACATTTCAGGGCTTAATTCTTGCCCTACAAAACTATTGGGCCGAACAAGGCTGCGTCGTATTGCAACCTTACGACATGGAAATGGGCGCTGGAACATTCCACACCGCAACATTCTTACGCGCTTTAGGGCCTGAAACTTGGAATGCTGCATACGTTCAACCTTCACGTCGTCCAAAAGATGGCCGCTATGGTGAAAACCCGAACCGTTTGCAACACTACTACCAGTTCCAAGTGGTACTTAAGCCAAACCCAGACAACATTCAACAGCTTTATCTTGATTCTTTAAAAGCAATCGGGATTGATACGCTTACTCACGACATCCGTTTCGTAGAAGACAACTGGGAATCTCCAACGCTAGGTGCTTGGGGCTTAGGCTGGGAAGTTTGGCTTAACGGTATGGAAGTAACTCAGTTCACTTACTTCCAACAAGTTGGTGGTGTTGAATGTTACCCAGTAACAGGCGAAATCACTTACGGTTTAGAACGTCTTGCAATGTACCTTCAAGGTGTTGACTCGGTTTATGACCTTGTTTGGACCAAAGGCCAATTTGGTACGGTAACTTACGGCGACGTATTCCATCAAAATGAAGTTGAGCAATCGACTTATAACTTTGAATACGCTCCAGTTGAAAAACTATTTGAACTATTTGATTTTTACGAATCAGAAGCAAACCGTTTAATTGAAGCAAAACTTTCTCTTCCTGCTTATGAGCAAGTCGTTAAAGCCTCTCATACTTTCAACTTGCTTGATGCACGTGGCGCAATTTCTGTGACTGAGCGTCAACGTTACATTTTACGTGTACGTACTTTAGCGCGTGCTATTGCACAAAGTTATGTACAAGCACGTGCAGAGCTTGGCTTCCCAATGGCAGAACCACACTTACGTGATGAAGTATTGGTACAGCTAAAAGCACAAGCTGAAAGTGAAGCAGCAAAGGCGGAGAAAAACTAATGAGCAAACATACTGTTTTATTCGAACTTGGCTGTGAAGAGCTTCCACCAAAAAGCTTGAAAACTTTACGTGATGCTTTACAGGCAGAAACGGTAAAAGGCTTAAAAGATGCGGGCTTAAACTTCGCATCAATCGAAGCTTATGCTGCCCCACGTCGCTTAGCCCTTAAAATTGTTGATATCGATGCTGCACAAGCTGATACACAAAAACGCTTTGATGGCCCTGCTGTTCAAGCGGCTTACGATGCAGAAGGTAAACCGACTAAAGCACTTGAAGGCTTTATGCGTGGTCAAGGCATTACAGTTGATCAGCTTTCTACTTTCCAAGCAGGTAAA
Source organism: Acinetobacter sp. 1542444 (assembly GCF_000581835.1). NCBI lineage: Bacteria > Pseudomonadati > Pseudomonadota > Gammaproteobacteria > Moraxellales > Moraxellaceae > Acinetobacter > Acinetobacter sp. 1542444. The sequence goes on from NZ_JEYA01000004.1 coordinate 94,761, forward strand.
GTTGAAAAAGTTTGCTATTTAAAAGATGTGAAAGGTCAAAGCCTTGATGCTTTACTTCCACAGATTTTACAAACTGCATTAGACAATTTACCAATTGCTAAGCGTATGCGTTCTGCTGCAAGCCGTACCGAATTTGTACGTCCAGTGAAATGGGTTCTCTTACTTAAAGATGACCAAATTGTTGACGCCACTATTCAAGATCACAAAGCTGGCAATGTGACTTATGGTCACCGTTTCCATGCACCTGAAGCTGTGACTTTAGCGCATGCAAATGACTATTTAGCTGCTTTAGAAAAAGCTTACGTTGTTGCGAACTTTGAAAAGCGTCAAGCAACTATTCAAGAACAAGTGAAAAAGCTAGCTGATGAAGTTAACGCGACTGCGATTGTTCCGGCTGACTTACTTGATGAAGTAACAAGTCTGGTTGAATGGCCTGTAGCTTTACGTGCAACCTTTGAAGAACGCTACTTAGCTGTTCCTCAAGAAGCTCTTATTACGACAATGCAAGACAACCAGAAGTATTTCTGTTTGATCAATGCAGAAGGTAAATTACAACCTTACTTCATTACTGTTTCAAACATTGAGTCTAAAGATCCAACTCAAATTATTGAAGGTAACGAAAAGGTTGTACGTCCTCGTTTGTCTGATGCTGAATTCTTCTTCTTACAAGATCAAAAGCAACCGCTTGCATCTCGTAAAGAAAAACTAGCAAACATGGTATTCCAAGCACAACTTGGTACACTTTGGGATAAATCAACACGTATTGCTAAACTTGCTGTTGCATTATCTGCAATCACTGGGGCAAACCCAGCAGATGCTGAAAAAGCTGCATTACTTGCTAAATGCGACTTAACGTCTGAGCTTGTTGGTGAGTTCCCAGAACTTCAAGGTATTGCAGGTACTTACTATGCACGCATTGAAGGTGAGAACACTGAAGTTTCTGAAGCTTTAGGTGAGCAATATTTACCAAAATTTGCTGGTGATGTTTTACCAAAAACTAAAACAGGTACAACGATTGCTCTTGCTGACCGTTTAGATACACTTGTTGGTATTTTTGGTATTGGACAAGCGCCTACAGGTTCTAAAGACCCGTTTGCTCTTCGCCGTTCAGCAATTGGTATTTTACGTTTAATCATTGAAAATGAATTAGATGTAACAATTGAAGAATTAGTGAATCTTGCACTTCAAGGTTATGGCGATATCGTTAAAGACCATGACAAAACTCGTGCTGATGCGGTTGCATTCTTGGAAGGTCGTTACCGTGCTAAGTATGAAGACCAAGGCGTTGCTGTTGACGTACTTCAAGCGGTTCAAGCACTTGCACCAAAATCTCCACTCGATTTTGACAAGCGTGTAAATGCTGTTAACCACTTCCGCACATTACCTGAAGCTGCTGCACTTGCTGCTGCAAATAAACGTGTTGCTAACATTCTTGCCAAAGAAGCAGCACCAGAAGGTTCTGTAGTTGAAGCGAACTTAGTTGAAGATGCTGAAAAAGCATTATTCGCTGAACTTCAAACAGTGACTCCTGCGGTTGAACCATTACTTGCAGCAAAAGACTATACTGCTGCCCTTTCTAAGCTTGCAGCACTTCGCGCGCCGATTGATGCATTCTTTGATGCTGTAATGGTAATGGCAGATGATGCCGACCTAAAGGCAAACCGTTTACGTTTATTGGCTCAGTTGCGTAACTTGTTTACTGCTGTTGCCGATGTGAGCGTGTTGCAGGGCTAATTAGCTTATTATGAAATAAAGGGATCTTTTATAGATCCCTTTATTTTTTTGAGTTAAACAAATTCTTTAATTTCTTCTAAACTTTTCGATGGCTCAAACCACATGAAATCATAATCGGCCACATCATGAATATAGAACGGATCATTTTTCATAATCTCCTCAGCTTCTTGAATCGAAGAGCTTAGAACTAAAATCACCCCACCTACTCTATTTTCTCGGCGCCCCGATGCCAGAAATTTCTTTTGCTCATAGTAATGATCTAAAAATGCAATATGTTCTTTCAATACAGCATCAACTTCGGCTAATGGTTTTTTATAGGTCAAGGTAACAACAATCATCTTATTCTCTTAAAGCAAGTAGCGTATGACATAGCATTAGTCTATAGATAGTTTAATGATCTATAGATTATTCGATAGTACGCCTATTCCCCCAATTCATCTACATTAAAACTTTTTATAATAATTTGATATTTTCAAAAAATATCGTTATAAATTAGCAGCTTTTATTAATTAAGATTATATAAATGAAGAAGAATATTTTATTACTTGTTATTTCTATCTTATCCATTGGACAAATGGCCTGTTCTATAAACCCTCATCGGATCAATTTACCAGACACTACCAATCCGCCTGCTATAGAAAAGATTAATTTAGTTGGAATGTCTCGAAATGAATTTCTAAATAAATTCCATCCACCCGTAGTAAGTAGACTCATTGGTGAGAAAAGGATAGATACGATCACTTATTATAAAATTAACAATAAACCAAAAGCATATGGAATGGCTTTATATAATGGCTTAATAGCGAATACAATCGTGTCGACATTACATAATGTAATGCCGAGTGAATTATCGCTCGATTCTGTGGACGAAACGGTATCAATCTCAGACTCAGCACTTAACAAAGAGAAAATAGTAATTGAGATTACATATGATTCTTCTAGTCATATTGAAAAAGTCGAAAGAGTCGAATAATTTAATTTTTGGCTATAACCAAACTTTTTTAAAGTAAAATCAATAAAAGTAAATTCTAAAAACTATTTCAGTATGCTGATTTAAATGAATTTTTTAATAAAATTAATATTTTCATTTTTAAATCAGCACTCAATAACTACCACATTATTATTTACTCAGCTTGGTAAAAGAATTATTTTTTCCAATTCATCCACACCAAACTTCCCACAATAATTACTCCACCCAGCAGCACCATCATTGATGGTTTTTCATTTAAGAAAACAACTGCCAGACTCATTGCGACAACGGGCGAACAATATAAAAAATTCGATGCAATCGTTAATGGCATATTTTTAAGTACATATCCCCAAAGTACATAAGCCATTGCACTTGGGAAAATACCCAATAGGACAACTGACATATTGGCTTGCCAAGTAGCATGTAAAATTTCAGGGGGGAAATGAGCACTATAAAATAGTAAAGGAATGGTTCCGAACCAAATGATGTAGCACATCATGCTCAAGGCATCATAATTTAAAGCAAATTTCTTATATAAATTAAAGTAGAGACCCCATGCAATTGCAGCTAAAACTATCAACAAACTATAAGGGCTCGGCACACCAAAACCATGATCTCCACTGACCACCAACACGGCGCCGCAAAGTCCCAATAAAATACATAACCATTGTTTGAAATTGATTTGTTCCTTAAAAAGCAAAGCTGAAATAATAAAGGTAAATAACGGAATAGATTGGCTCAAAATACTAGAGGCAACCGCAGTCACATATTGCTGCCCTGTATTGATAAGCAGATGATGCAGGGTTACAGAGAAAAATCCTAATACAGCAAGTGCAGGAACATCTTTCCAATTTAAAGGCTGAATGCCTTTTTTCATGACCAAAAGCAGTAAAAAAAATGATGCAATCAAAAAGCGGAGCAAGGCAATATGCTGCGGTGTATATGAATGCAAAGCACTATGTACGCCAATAGGGGAATAACCCCAACAAAAGACGGTCACAGCAATACACAAATAGAGCTTAAATGCGGGAGGCTGGGTTTCGGCAGCAAGAGAAATTGCCATGTTAAATCTGCACTAATGAAATGGAGCTCTTTCATCATATGCGCATAGATAGTTGAATAAAATTAACTTATATTGAGTTAAATATTCATTAAAAGTGAATGATAAAACATGGATATCGCTCAGTTAAAAATGTTCCAAACCGTGGTTGAATGCGGAACAATGGCTAAAGCATCAATGCAACTACATTGCGTACCATCCAATATCACAACGCGTATTAAACAACTCGAAGAAGAACTAGGCACACCGCTGTTTTATCGTGAAGGTAAAGCTTTAAAACTCACCCCATCAGGAGAAATCTTTCTCGATTATTGCCATAAAATTTTAGCGCTATGCGATGAGGCAAAACGAAGTATTCATCCAGATGCCCCACCTTCTGGCCCATTAAAAATTGGAGCAATTGAATCTTCTGCTACCACTCGTCTGCCAAACTTACTTGCGAAATATCATCAACGTTTTCCAGAAGTTTCCATTCAAATTATTACAGGCACATGGAAACAGCTATTAGTCGATATTTCTCAGCACAAACTTGATGGGGCAATTGTCGCGGGTAATATTGAGTTTCCGATGCTCAATAAACTCAGTATTTACCAAGAAGATATGGTCTTAATTGCATCTCACTCTTTGGGAGAGATTCATTGCCAAGAAGACCTGATTGGTAAAGAAATTTTTATGTGGACGGAAGGCTGTCCTTACCGTGCAGCCCTTGAAGAATGGCTTAAACTGAAGAATATCTCTCTTCCCATCACCAGCATTACCAGCTATGCCACGATTATTGGTTGTGTCAGTGCAGGCTCAGGGGTGGCTCTGGTGCCCAAGAGCATTTATGAGCAATATAAAAATTTGGCCCATATTCAAAGTTATAAATTTGAATATCTTGCTTTTATGCAAAATCACTTTTTCTGGCACAAAAATGTGAGCAACCATAAAGCCAGAGACATGTTTATAGAATTGATTAAGACTGAATTTAGTTTATGAATTATTGCAATGATTGGTTTAGCGCTATTAAATGATGATTTATCGTAATCAAATCGTATGGGTTTTATCTCATTGCAGTACAAGCTTTATTTTTAACAGTAAGATCACCACTTCATCTTTTGATTCTGGTTGGGGAGATTGATCCATATGAAAACCTTACAAGTGTTATGCGTTGCAAGTTCTATATTGGCTTCATCAACCTTATTTGCAGAAACAACACAGCCACAACAAGTTGTTGAAACAACACCCAAAACACAACCTTATGGTGACAATCCTAGCTTAGGGCGCGTACTGTTATATAAAACAGGCAAAGGCATACAAAATTTAGGAAACTCTATTCAAGGTGCTTCTGAAAAAACATCGAATAAAATTAGTGAGAAATGGCAAAACACCAAAGAATTTACTGCTGAAAAAGCAGAAGTCGTTCAACAAAAGGCAGATACAGCCAAAGTATTTACTGAACAGAAAATAGAACAAGCCAAACAAAATATTACCAGTAGCCGAAATGGTGAAAATATCCCGATCGAGCAAGGTGAATTAAGTAAATCGAGCACAGCAGCTAACTAATTTTTTGGATAGCGCGATAACTTCGCGCGCTTATAAACACAGATATTTATCTAGAAATAATGTCATTAACTATAAGAAAGCTGGGAATCTGCCTTATGAATAGTCAAAAACTCCTCTTTTCAACACTATGCTGCTTAACATTAACTGCATGTGCGACCTCCACACCTCCTTCTTCATCTTATTCTCAGGCACAAGTTTTAGAACAAGATACGAATATCGAGGCTTATCCCTCTACCACAGGTAATGTAGCCAAACTTATTAAACAAGATAAACAGGCTTGTATGATTGAATTTACTGGCTATTTAGGGGGCGGACATGTAACTGAGCACTGGACTTTTAATAATAATGGTCTGATTTCAGCGACCTCATCGACTATGCAGTATCCTGATGAATCAGGCATATTAAATCAGGCAACCAACTCTACAACCAAAAGCTCTACGACATTTAATATTCAAGATCCAGAAATTCAGAATAATTTCAAAAAACTCCAAAGCAACTTTAATCCAGCGAATTTAGCAAAGTGTAATTAATACTTATCCATAAAAAACCCGTTGCAAAAGCCATCTTTTGCAACGGGTTATAGCCATTTATAAATTTCTTGGACCTAATTTTAAAAATTATAAATAAGCTATTTAATTAATAGTCAAACCATTTGTTGCTGCCAGTAAATCAATACGAGGGAAAACCAATCCCGTTCTTGGGTCAGTAATTGGTTTACCTGTCGTTTTTAAACGACTAATCGTTTGATCAATACTTTCTGTCGGACTCACACGATTTGCTCTTAATAAAGCAATTGCCCCAGCCACATGTGGCGTCGCTTGAGATGTCCCGCCCATGGTATACCCCCCCGCCGTAATCATTGCTCCCGGTGCTAATAAAGTCACAAGACTGCCACCATTACTAAAGCACGCTACCTTGTCCGCTGCTGTGGTCGGGTCCGAACATTTCACAGGGTTCCCCCATGACACACCACCAATATTACTATCATAAACAGCCCCCACTCTTACTGCACCAGCAACACAAGCAGGAGATGAGATGCCATCTGAAAATGCATCATTACCTGAAGCGACTACAGGCACCACACCAGCAGCTCGCGCATTGGCAAATGCAGTTCCGTAACTACTATCACTACACTCCGAGGTATATTTAACACCCGGTACGCCAAGGCTTAAGTTAACTGCTTTAATATTATAGGTTTGTGCATTATTTACAGCCCAGTTAATCCCTGCGAGGATATCACTATCATAAGCTGTGCTTACCCATTTACCTTGGGATCTGACCTTTCTAAAAACATCAATACCTATAATTTTGGTCTTGGTGGCAACCTTGGACACAATGCCTGAAACATTACTCCCATGCCCATCATCATCTAAAGCGCCATCATCTGGTGCACTATCAAATGAATAAACCACTCGACATGTGCTTGATGGTGTATTTACTGCCGTACAGCCAAAATCAGAGTGAAGATAATTCACACCTGTATCAATCACTGCCACACTAGAGCCCTCGCCCGTAAAACCATTGGTATTGGCCTGTGGTTGATTAATTAAAGGTAAACTTTCATTGGTCGTAGTCCGGTTAATACGGTTCGGATAAACTGCTTTAACATTTGGGTCATTTAATAAAGTCACCAAAGCTTCGCGATTACTAATTCGATAGAAAGCTAAAGGCAAATTATTGTAGTCCCGAAGTACTTGGACACCACCAGCACGGTTAAACCTTGCCTGTATATTCTTTTTATTTGTTGCAATATAACTCCGCCGTTCTAAACCGGAAGGCACACTCACCGAAGGAATATTGTATTCGACGATTAAATCATTCGAATCATTATTGACCAAGGCATCCAAATCGATTTTGCCCTGAAATACTTTTTGTTTTGCTGCTTGATTTAACCGCTGTTTAGCACCTTGAGAATCCAAAGGAAGAGCGGATGCAGTTGTACTTAATATCGTACATAGACCTAATAGAAATAACGTTTTACTTTGCATTATTTTTCTCCGTAGTTTTTCAACTAACAATTTGCTTATTTCGCTTTTATTTCATTTGCTGGATCTTTTTCTGGATCAATCGGTTGAATAGAAAGATCACTTTTTGTGTCATAAAAAGGAACGGTATCAGCTGATACCGATTGAGGATGAGTTGAATGTTGAGATAGATTTTTAGGTTGAGTAGGCTCCTTAAGTTTAGAAAGAAACGAAGATGTGTCTGGTTGTGGCGAATTCGACTCATGTAAAGCAGAATTGAACACATCAGATGCACCACTTGTTGGCTTAAGATAGAGAACAACGGCGACTAAGCCGACCAATACAAGAAGGGAAGCAATAATTTTCATCTGTCATATCTCTGTTTTTTTGTTTATAGATATCTATTTTTATTTTTGAATATTCGAAATAAAGCGCTATTTCTTTAAATATATTTCATGTGAAATTTCTATTTCATGAAATATACAAACCTGAGAAAAGCTAAAGTACCGTTTCCCGAATAAGCAAAAATATAGTTCTGCCCTGTACATTTATATTTCTGGCAGAATATGGTTCAAAAAAGTGCTAAAAAAGCACTCCATTCTCATAATAAGCAATAATTATGCCGTTTCCTCTAATAAATAATTAGATTCACATCACATTTAAAGATATAAAGGACAAGTCGAGAAAAACCGAAAGAGAAAAAATTAAAGGATATTTTTTAAAAAAGGAAAGATAAGAGAGCTTAATTAGAATATCTAACAAATAAATGTTCTTTTTCACTTTATTATTAATTTTTATTAATCTTCACAATTTATCCCTAGTCTGTTTACTCAACGTAACACTGTTGTAACATTTTGATGAAGACAGTTCACAAGACTATATTCCCTTGGCTATGATTCGTTTGCGTTTATGAAATACCTCACTAAAAGGGTATATTCTTTGAAGGATATCGCAATGAAAATGATGAAAACAGCTATCGTTACTGCAAGTGTTCTTGCTTCTGCCTCTATTTTTGCACAAAGTGCGGGCGTTAATGCAGGTGCTTCTGCTCAAGTAAATGTACAACCGGGTGGTCTTGTTAGTGGCGTAGCCAATACAGTCAAAAATACTGCTCATAATGTAGGTAGCTCAGCGAAGCATGCCGGTCATGTAGCGGCTGACACTACAGTTAAAGCAACAAAAAAAACAACAGGAAAAGTGACTGAACTTTCTTCTAAAGCTGCAAATGGTACAAAACATTTTGCTACCGAAGCTGCGACAGGTACTAAAAATGTAGCAACTAAAGCCGCAACTGGTACTAAACATTTTGCTACCGAAGCAGTAACAGGTACTAAAAATGTAGCGACTAAAGCTGCAAACGGTACTAAAAACTTAGCAGTTGAAGCGAAAGCTGATACAAAAGCAGGTGTTGATGCTGTAAAAGCTAAAGTTGCAGAAAAACAAGCAGACCAAAAAGAATTTACTGCTGAAAAACAAGCTAATGCTCAAGCGCATGTAGATGCTGTAAAAACTCGTGTAGCTCAAAACCAAGCTGAGCAAAAAGAGTTTGTAGCTGACACTAAAGCTGATGCTCAAGCAAAATTAAATGCAGCTCAACCAGCTCATGGAGTTAACGCTCAAACAGGTGTAAACGTTGGTGTTAATGTTGCTGGTATTAATGCAAATGCAAATGTAAATGCAGGCGCTCAAGCGACTACACAAAAAGCTGAAAAGAAATCTTGGGTTAAAGGTCTTTTCGGTAATAACTAATCCGTTATAAATAAAAAAGGGCAATTAATTGCCCTTTTTTATTTATCAAAATCAAGTATTCAATTGGCTTCAGTTAAAACTAAGCCCGCACGCAAACCAAGCTTCACATTTGGATTTGGAAATAAAATCCAGACCTGATCTTGCTCAACCACATAATTACCAGAAGGTTGAGTTGCAATGATTTCACCTTTGGTAAAAGTCGAAAAATTCGGAGCTTCAGCAGATAAATTCATCTGGAAATCTTCATCTTTTTTAATCAAAGAATCAGATACTTTAAAGACCCGAATTTTTGTTTTATTGCGTAGCGGTAAGGCTTGCTCAGAAACTACATTACGAATAACTTCATCAATTGCTGCAAATTGGCTCAAGTCATTTTGTCCAAATGGTAAGGCTTTGCCTAACTCTAAAGTTGCGCTCGCCGCTTTAAAATTCTCACTCGTAAAATGTGTAAACGTTTTACCTACTGCATTGTGATAAACTAAAGCATCTAAATCAGCTGCTTCAAGACTTGCTGTTAAATCATCATCATAGCCATGCGTTTGATAGGGAAATAAAGCAAACGTTGGTAACAATGAAGCACGAATTGCTGTGTGCAAATCATAGTGATAGCGTTTAGCGTCACTTGCACTTTCTTGAAAGAAATTTGTGACAACTTGTTCTAAAACTTCAGCACGCTTTGATTCTTCAGTCACGGCTAGAGTTTTATATCCACCACAAAACATTCGATTTACATCGTCATGCACATAGCGTTTGCCTTGACGCATTGCATAAGGGTTACCCAACACAAGCAGCAATCTCACAGCAAGGTTTAAACGCCCTGCAAATAAATCCGTGCAAAGATGAGATAACAATTCAATTGGTGCTGTTTCATTACCATGCACTCCAGCTGACAGTACGACAGCTTTGTCGTACTGTGCGTTTGGCGTACATTCAAGAAGTCCTTCACCCAACCAGCGCCAAGAAAAATTATTTTGTTTTCCTTCGCGAGTTGTAGGCTGCTCACCTTGTAAGGTTAATGCTAGAAAATCTTGCATGTCACCTCCTCATTATTTTTGGAAAGGATAAACCGAACCTAAACCTAAAATTTTGGTCAGTTCGTCAAGTGCCATACGGCTTTCCATTAACAAATGCGGATCAGCCAAATCTTCTTGTGCTAAACGATCACGATAATGTTTATCAACCCATTGATTGAGTGTGCCAAACAACTGATCGTTCATGAGTACTTTTGGATTTACGGCATTTAACTCAGTTTCGTTTAAAGCTACACGTAAACGTAGACAAGCTGGACCACCACCGTTACGCATACTTTCACGTAAGTCATATACCTGAATAGCATCAATTGGTGTGCCCATTTGAATCATGTCATTCAAATAGCCCCACACTGCTGCATTTTGACGAGACTCTTCTGGTACAACGATAGTCATTCCACCATCTGGACGAGTCAAAATTTGGCTATTAAATAAATAGGTTGCTACGGCATCGTCAACGGTAACACGGTTTTCAGGGACTTCAATTGAAATAAAGTCTTCACCGATGCTTGCCATTTTTTGACGAATTTCAGCAAAAGCCTGATCTTGATTTAAAAAGGCATGTTGATGATGGAATAAAACCTGCTGGTTACTTACCGCAATTACATCATTATGGAAAACACCCTGATCAATCACATCCGGGTTTTGCTGAACAAAAACGGTATGTGCATCATCTAAACGGTGCAAACGTGCAATTGCTTCACTTGCCTCACGCGTTTGACGAGCTGGATAGCGTTTTGGTCCCGGTAAGCCATTATTTAAATGTTGTTGACCATAAACAAACACCTGAACACCGCGCTTAGCATAATCACCCCCTAAACGATTGTGATTGGCTGCACCTTCGTCACCAAACAAAGCCACTTGTGGCAATGCTTCGTGGTGTACAAAGTGACGTTCATTTTTAAAGATCGCTTGTAAAACTTGGCTTGTAGTTTCAGCTTCAATTGAACGGTGAAACTTATTATTCAAGTTCGCTGCTGTGAAATGCACACGCTCATCTTGGCTATCTGCTGAAGGTGAAACGGTAGCCGCATTGGCAGTCCACATTGGAGAAGCTGAACTTAAAGATGATAATAGTTCAGGTGAATGACGCATTGCTTGAGCAACAACGCTAATGTCATCACCTGTAAAACCTAAACGGCGTAACATTGGAACATGTGGACGCTCATGCGGAGCAAGTACACCTTGTTTCATTCCCATGTCAGCCAAAGCTTTCATCTTTAGCAAACCTTGTTTAGCTGCTAATTTTGGATTCGAGGTATTATTACGGTTTTTTGTCGATGCTTCATTACCAAACGACAAACCCGCGTAGTGATGTGTTGGTCCCACTAAACCATCGAAATTTACTTCATATCCTTTCATTTTTTTCTTTCCCTAGTGTTTAAGGCAACACAATCCCTGGAGATAATTTTTCTGGTAAGGTTAAGCTGCCACTTTCAAGTGATGCCATTGGCCAAGCACAATAGTCGGCAGCGTAAAAAGCACTCGCGCGGTGATTACCTGATGCCCCTACACCACCAAACGGTGCGGCACTTGAAGCACCAGTTAATGGCTTATTCCAATTCACAATACCTGCACGTGCTTCAATGAGTAAGTCATCAAACAGTTCACGTTTTGGTGAAACCAAACCAACTGACAAGCCAAAACGAGTTGCGTTAGCAATTTTTAATGCTTCATCAAAACTGTCATAACGTTGAATGGTGGTAAGTGGACCGAAATATTCTTCATCTGGAATATCTTTCACGCCTGTGACATCAACAATACCCGGAGTAAGTAATGAGCTGTCTTCTTGAGGACGTGTCATGGCTAATAAACTTTTTGCACCCAACTCAAGTAATTTTTGCTGAGCATGCATCATGTTTGTTGCAGCAACTGACGAGATAACGCCACCCATAAATGGTTGTTGTTCATCATTCCAACGACCAACTTTTAGGTTTTTAGCAACTTCAACAAAACGTTGAATAAATGCATCACCTTCAGCACCATTTTTTACCAAGATGCGGCGCGCACATGTACAACGCTGACCTGCCGAAACAAAAGCAGATTGAATAGCAAGATTAACTACTGCATCGACATCAACAATTTCATCAATAATCAATGCATTATTGCCACCCATTTCAAGCGCAAGAATTTTTTCAGGTGCACCCGCCATTTGCTTATGCAAGTGATAACCAGTGTTTGCACTTCCGGTAAACAATAAACCATCAATTTCATGTGAGGCAGCCAAGGCTTCACCAGTTGTGCGTCCACCTTGCACCAAATTCATCACACCATTTGGCAGACCAGCTTGCTGCCAAAGTTTTACAGTTTCTTCAGCAGTCCATGGCGTTAATTCACTTGGTTTAAATACAACTGTGTTGCCAGCAAGCAATGCAGGAACAATATGCCCATTTGGTAGATGGCCCGGGAAGTTATATGGGCCAAAAACTGCAAGCACGCCATGCGGACGATGACGTAAAGATGCTACACCATCGGCCATTTCAGTTGAGCTTTCGCCTGTACGCTGGTGGTAAGCACGAATCGAAATCGCAACTTTGCCAATCATTGATTGAACTTCAGTTAATGTTTCCCAAAATGGCTTACTGGTTTCTTGGCTAATGACTTCTGCTAAATGCTTTTTATTTTCTTCAAGCAAAGCGGCAAATTTTTCAACAATCGGTACACGCTCTGCAAGTGGTAAACGCGCCCAAGCTGGAAACGCAGTACGCGCTGCCTGACAAGCTTGTTCTACATCAGTAGCAGTAGCCTCGGCACCTGACCATATAGTTTGGTTATCAACAGGATTTGTTTTTTCAAATGTTGCGCCGATGCCTTGTAACCAGACACCGTTTATAAATAAAGAGTTTGACATCAGGATACTTCCATTGGATTTAGTGATAACACACGAACAACGTGACCTTCTTGTACACCGAGTTTTTCAGCTTGTTCATATGTTAAATTTATTGTGTTATCAACAAGATCAAGCTTTAACAGCATTGCCTTATAGTCATGATAATTATCATTAGCAATGAGATATTGGGTCTTACCGACCGCAGCTTCACTTGTAATTTTGACGTTTAGTAACTGACTTTCTTTTACTGCTCGCAATTCATCGATATTGGCTTCAATAGTTGGACCAGCATCAAAAATATCGACATATCCTTGATAGCGTAAGCCTTCCGACTCAAGCACATGATAAGCAGGTAAAGTTTGTGGATGCATTTTTCCAATTACCTCTTGCGCATCTTTTGGCAAGAGATCTACATAGACTGGGAAACGTGGCATAAGCTCTGCAATAAATACTTTTTGCCCAATTCCACTCAAATAGTCTGCTGTTGAAAAATCCATATTAAAGAAATGGTGACCAATCGCATCCCAAAATGGAGAACATCCATTTTCGTCTGAGAAACCACGCATTTCAGCAATTAACTTTTTCTCGAAATATTGCTTAAAGGCAGCGATAAACATAAAACGGATCTTCGATAAGAATTTACCGTTTTGGTTTTCACGACGCTCTGGATCTAAAAATAGTGTACAGAGTTCACTACTACCTGTTCTGTCATTACTTAAAAATAAAGTAGGTAATGACTTATAAACATTTAATGCTTTTGAAGCGTGTACTTGAGTACCAACATGAAAGTTGTACCAAGGTTCAATGAGTCCCACAGCAACTTCAATTGCACTTAACCCAATAACACGTTGAGCTTCTGTATCTTCAAGAACAAATAAATAACCTTGTTCACTTTTATGGACATTGCCATTTAAAGTATTGCGAGTACGTGAAATTCGAGCCGAAAGTGTATCCATATTTTGTGGCAAGGAAGTCAGGCCTACACCCGACTTACCTGCTAATTTATAAATATCTTCAAGGTCTCGAAACTCGGCATGACGGACGATCATCATGGCTAGCTTTCCTTTTTTTTATTTAGCCAACTTTGCCAATGCGCGTTTTAAACGAGCAATCCCTTCATCAATATCTTGTTCAGGAATAATTAGAGACGGTGTAAAACGAACCACGTTTGGTCCCGCAATTAAAGCAAGCAAACCTTCTTCGCCCGCCCAAGTCGTAATGTCTTTCGCTTTCCCTGCATACTCAGCTTTTAATACACAACCAATGAGTAAGCCTTGACCACGAATTTCTTCAAAAATCGGGTACTCAGTATTTAATTTATTTAATGCGTCTAGGAAATATTGATGACGATGTTTTACACCTTCAAGTACTTCAGGCGTATTAATAAACTCAAAGACTGCACCAGCAACCGCACTTGCTAACGGATTACCACCATAAGTCGTACCATGTGTACCTACTGAAAAATGCGGAGCAAATTTATCTGTTGTTAACATTGCACCGACTGGAAAACCACCACCTAGTGCTTTTGCAGTGGTTAATACATCTGGAATAACGCCAGAGTTCATGTAGGCGTATAGTGCACCTGTACGGCCAACACCAGTTTGTACTTCATCAAAAATAAGTAAGGCACCGAACTCATCACACAGTGCTCTTAAGCCTTTTAAAAATTCGATGTCAGCAGGAATAACGCCGCCTTCACCTTGGATTGGCTCAACAATCACGGCACAAGTTTGTTCATTAATGACCGCTTTTGCAGCTTCTAAATCATTAAAGGCAACATGGTTGATACCATTTGGAAGAGGTGCAAAGTCTTGTGAATATTTAGGTTGACCACCCGCCGAAACGGTAAATAAGGTACGGCCGTGGAACGCATTGTTAAATGCCACAATACCACTTTTGCCAGCAACACCACTGTCGAGTCCAACTTTACGAGCTAGTTTTAATGCCGCTTCATTCGCTTCTGCACCTGAGTTACAGAAGAATACTTTATCTGCAAATGTATTTTCAGTGAGTTGTTTTGCAAGACGTAGAACGGGTTCATTTGTATAACCGTTACCGACATGCCAAAGTTTTGTTGCTTGTTCTGTTAAAGCATTTACTGCCACTGGATGCGCATGACCTAATGCGTTTACTGCAATCCCGCCTGCAAAATCGATATATTCTTTATTTACTTGATCCCAAATACGTGAACCTTCGCCACGTACCGGAATGAAATTTGCCGGTGCAAAAACTGGAACCATCCAGTCGTTAAAGTTGCTTCGAGTTACAGAAATTGGCTGTTCCATGCTTACCTCAGTATTTATTTAATATATTCGATAACACTTAAATTTGAATAATTCAGAAAAAGGGACTGAACAAATAAACCCTATAACATCCTTTATATTTGTTCAGACCACTTTTTCTAAAAGTAATTTCCGCAGATTAGCCTGGGAAAATACCGCGTTCTTTACGAGCTTTTAAGATACGCTCACATGCCAAGATGTAAGCCGCTGTACGTAAAGTACAAGCGTTGCTGTTTGCTGTATTCCAAACATCTTCCATAGCTTGAACCATCAACTTGTCTAAACGCTCGTTGATTTCTTCTTCGCTCCAGAAGTAGCTCGCCATGTCTTGAACCCATTCGAAGTAACTTACAGTTACACCGCCGGCGTTACATACCACGTCAGGAACTACAACAATGCCACGCTCAACTAATACGTCTTCAGCTTTAGGATATGTCGGGCCGTTTGCGCCTTCTAAAATCAACTTAGCTTTAAGTTTTTGAGCACGTTCAACAGTGATTTGGCCTTCCAATGCAGCTGGAACAATAATGTCAACTTCAGCTGTCCAGAAATCTTCGTCAGCAATTGATTGCGCACCAGCAAAACCACCAACACCTTGATTTGCATTTACGTGATCACGTAATGCTTCAAGATCAATACCATCAGCATTGAAAATTGTGCCAGTGTGGTCTTGAACGTGTGTAACTTTCGCTTTTGATTCAACAAACAAGAAAGCTGCTTCACTACCTACGTTACCAAAACCTTGAATAGCAACTTTCGCGCCTTCAATTGGTAAATTAATTTTTGCTGCTACTTCACGACCTGTAACGAATACGCCACGACCAGTTGCTTTCACACGACCTAAAGAACCGCCTAAGTGGACTGGTTTACCAGTTACAACACCAGTTACCGTGTGACCTTGGCTAGTAGAATAAGTATCCATCATCCAACCCATGATATTGGCATTCGTACCAACGTCTGGAGCAGGAATATCTTTTTGAGGCCCAATAATATGACCAATTTCAGTCGTATAACGACGAGTCAAACGCTCTAATTCACGAGTTGATAATTTACGTGGATCAACACGGATACCACCTTTTGCACCACCAAATGGCAAGTTCAAAACAGCAGTTTTAATTGTCATCCATGCAGACAACGCCATCACTTCATTCAAATCAACATTTGGATGGTAACGAACACCGCCTTTACCCGGACCACGAGACAAGTTGTGTTGTACACGGTAACCTTCAAAGTGCTGGATCGAACCGTCATCCATCACGATTGGCACGTCAACAATAAGCGCACGCTTAGGACGTTTTAAAGTATCGATATAATCAGCTAAATGTTCTAAATATGGCGCTACACGGTCAATTTGTGCCAAGTAAGTTTGCCATGCATCGCTATGTTCGTTTACGTATGAAAGATCTGACATCTTTTTTCCTATATACCTTCATAGACTCAGATTTGATAAATCCGTAGTCTTTATTATTCAGCAACTAAAACCTTGCAATAACAAAGTCTTAGTTTATTTACTAAACCTTCTGCTCTTCTAAAGCATTAGGTTTTTTAAATTCCATTTGTTGATACTAAAAGTATGATCTACTTTTATATATCGATATCTTTTACAAGCTTTCTTTCATTTAACTTACTGTTTATAAAGCTATCTTTATAAAAGCAAAGTTCAACCACAACCCACTTAATCCAGTCGGCTGAAATATAAATACAAAAGAAATGGCATAACCGTTTGGGAGTTAAAAAGAACGATGATTTATAAAAAAATCATATGTCCATAAAAATTATTTTGACTAATCGATAGGTCCCTCCATTAGTCTTTTTAAAAATAAACATTGTTCAATAATGCTACAGATTAATTATCTCTACACATACCGCTTAAAATTAAGCCGGAACATAGCTATAAAATCTTCTAATAAATATAGCATAGAGCACACTCATTTAGAACATTTTAAAATAAATAAGCAGAGAAAAAATAATCAAATCGCACTAATCCTTATAATAAAAAAACAACAAATATTAAAAAAACCTTAACTTTAATAAAAAAAATTTATAGAAAACATAAAATCATAATTTAAAAAAATATACTAAATTAAAATTATAAATAACAATGACTTAAAAATTAATCACCTTCATGAACTTGTCAAAAAATTATACTCTCTCTACATTAAATCTATAATAAGTCCATTTCTAATTCATATTTCATAAAATCTAAAAAACCTCTTTATCAAATAACCAAGCTAAACATAGACTTAATCAACTATTAATAATAAATAAATATTAATAAGAATCCGATAAATTGTAATTTTATAAAACAATATTTGTTTTCATGATTAAAAATAAAACTTCATTTTTAAAAAAAATACAGAAATTCTTTCTTTTGTGGTTCCTCTAAGGCACAAAAAAGGTCCCTTTCGGGACCTTTAAAAACACATTTTTCGACTAAAAAGCTTAGCTTTGCACTAGATCTTTCTTTCGATAAAAAATGAAGTAGCTTGCATAGCATAAAATGATAAAAATAATGCAGCAGATAAAACCAACTTGCATAGATGAGTCAAACACCATACTGATACAGGTAACGATACAGAACAGCCCACCTACAATTGGAGTAAGAGGGAAAAGAGGTGCCGCGAAGCGTAAATCTTTTGCCGTTTTACCCGACTTATACCACTGTCTACGGAAGTTAAATTGTGAAACGCAAATCGCAATCCAAACCACAACCATCGTAAAAGCAGCTACTCCCAACAAATTCTTAAAAATTGTTTCTGGTGCAAATTGTTCTGAAAGCAATCCAGGAATTGCACCAAACATAGTTACAGTAATGGCAACAATCGGTGTTCCAGAAGGAGTTAATTTAGAAAATATTTTTGGTAATTGATTTTTTGCCGAAAGCGACCACATCATACGTGAAGCAGCAAACAAACCAGAATTTGCAGCAGAAAGTAAAGCCGTAATAATTACAAAGCGGATAATATCTTCTGCGTATGGAATACCAATATAGTTAAATACCGTCACAAAAGGACTATTACTTACTTCACTTGCACTAAGGCCTGCAAGCTGGAACGGCAGTAATGAACTAATCACCACAATTGTACCAACAAAGAAAATCAGTAAACGCCAAATAGCCGCATTGATTGCTTTAGGAACTGTCTGTGCTGGATTCTCAGCTTCCCCCGCCGCTACTCCAATTAATTCTGTGCCCGAAAAAGCAAAGTTAACAATCAGCATAGTAGCAAAAATTGGGAAGAGACCGTTTGGGAACCAACCGTGAGCAGTTAGATTACTAAATAATGGCGCTGTTTCATGTCCGTGGTAAGGAATAAAACCAAAAATTGCCAGTAGACCTAAACCAATAAAACAAATAATAGTGACAACTTTGACGAGGGCCAACCAGAATTCAGATTCGGCAAATAATCGAGTTGAACTGATATTAAGGAAAAAAACTAAGGCGCCAAAAAAAAGAGTCCAAGCCCATACCGAGGTAGATGGAAACCACTCCTGAACCAGTAAAGCCGCAGCGGTAAACTCAGTTCCTAAAGTTGCAGTCCAAGTTAACCAATAGAGCCAAGTAATCATATAGCCCGTACCCGGACCAATATAACGACGCGCATATTCCCCAAAAGAACCTGATTCCGGCACATGAACCGCAAGCTCACCAAGGCATAACATCACGGTATAGGCAATTAAACCGCCCAAAAAATAAGAAATAATTGCGCCAATTGGGCCTGCTTGGGAAATTACATCACCAGACCCTAAAAAAAGACCTGTACCTATGGCACCGCCAAGGGAGATCATCACCAAATGTCGAGTACTCATTGCTCGTTTCAAAGGTGCAGAACTTCCATGTTGCGATGCATCATTATTCCGATAATTTAATGATTGCATATAAAAAACTGTAACGACAATTTAGTAAAAAATCATTTTAGGAGAAAAAAATAAATATGCAATTATCTTTGAATAGTGAACTTATTTTAACCAAGCTCTTTAGGTAAAAATAAAATATATAGTAAAAACATTTAGTTATATTTTTTTATAGCTATAACTGTATTTTAATTAATCTTATATTATTTCTATAATTTATGTGTTAGGAAAACCCATTTATTTTTAAATATAATATTTATATACATTACTAGTTATGCCTACTTTAAATACAGCAGATCACCATATAATAAACCTACTATTTATTTAAATAATGAATTTTAAAATAATATATAAATAAGTTTATAAAAAAATATTTTTTAAGCAAAAAATAAAGCCCAAACCTAAAGGTCTGAGCTTTATTTAAACACTATAAAGTTTTAATAGCTGATGGTAGTCAACTGCTCTGTAGGTTGAATTGAACCTTCCGTAAATTCACACAGCCCTTGTTCATCAAAAGATAAATTTAGTTGCTTATAGCTAATCGCAAAGCAGTCGGAATATTTTTTGATTACAAATGGGCTCATATCAGATGTTAAAGGCTCTTCACTCTTGAACAATTTAATGACTTTGCGATCATTCATCGCTAACAAATAAATTTCATTATTTAATTCAATATTCACTACACCAGTTTGCTCAGCCACAATTGGAACCAAATAAGATTTATTCGCCAGTAGAGTGTCTACCGTGTAACTTTCAAACTTTGAGTTGATGAGGTTGAATACCAAAATTAAACCAAAGCTAGTCTGCAAACCTTCTTTGTAATTTTCATCTTCTTGAATTCGTTGTACTTTAATACCAAGCTTTTGAAAATCCAACTCAGTTGCTTGATTTGTTTTTATCAGACTACGTGTAATAGCCTGTTTAAGTAGGTTATCAAAATAACGTTCATCTAGCTGAAAATCATTTTGGCGTAATATTTTTAACAACATTTCATCATGTTGGGTAAGAACATGCGCAAGTACATTACGGAAGTAAAACTTACTTTGTTTTTTGACCTTACGAACTTGCTGATAAAAATAGATTTCATCGAAATCATGTTCAATAAAATCATGTAATAAACTTGAACTAGCCAATACAGACAATGCTTCATGACCAGTAAATGGCAAATGAATCGTATGTAAGCTTGGTAACAGCTCTTTTATTTTTAAGTAATGTTCACGGTCAATCGAGAAATATGGGTCATAAACAATAACGTATTCACGCGCTGAATCGACATCTTGCGGCTGAATCTGCATGTCCTTGTTTGCTACCGAATCAAAAAACTCAGCGTAGCGTCGGTCTTCAACATGCTCTGGGTCAATTGAATATTGAGGCACAAATGCAATCACACGGTTCATATTCAATAAATTAGAATATTTGATTGCCGCATAGCCGCCCATTGAACCGCCATAACCCACAATATTTTTAAAGCCTTCTAGAATAGGCGAAATTGCTTTTGCCAGCTCAATCATGCTTGCTTGAGGAAACCATGATTTTTGTTTTGGCATTACCCCAATAACATTATATTGGTATTTAATTAGAGACTTTTCAGCATTGATAGATAAGCCACTCGCTCGGGTAATCAAATCGCCAAAAGAGAGAACTAATGTATTAGAATCGCCTGGTAAAAAAATGGCTCTAATGTGTTCGTCTTCAAAAATAATTTGCTTATCCATGCTCACACCGAAAGAAAATTTACTCCCACATACAACGTCAAAAATGAAACAAAATAGGTGTTTTGCCAATTTATGATTGCGGAGTATCTTATTTTATAGATGCCAGTCAGATTAAAAAGCGCAAAATATGACACAATCCTTACATCCTGCCGCTCAAAAAGGCTTCAGTTCAGCTGCTGAACTATATCAGCAAGTTAGACCCAATTATCCCGCAGAAATAGTAAGTTGGCTGCAAAATTGCCTACAAATACAGGAAAACTCTACTGTTATTGATCTTGGATCGGGTACTGGCAAATTCTTACCCTACTTAAAACAAACACATGCTGATGTTATTGCAGTTGAGCCAATTGGCGAGATGTTACAGCAGCTTCAACAAGTTTATCCTGATATCAAAACATTACAGGCTTTTAGCAATTCAATTCCTGTAGCAGACCATAAAATTGATGCCATTATTTGTGCGCAATCTTTTCACTGGTTTGACAACCTCGACACCCTAACAGAAATGCATAGAGTATTAAAACCAGAAGGACATTTAGGGCTAGTTTGGAATCAACGCGACGAACGTACAGATTGGGTCAAGGCTTTAGCTGACTTCCTACTTCCTCTTGAAGGTGACACACCTCGTTATCATAGTGAAAAGTGGAAACGCGTATTTGAACAACAAGATTTATTTGTATTTGATAGCCTACAAACATTCACACAGTCACAACAGGGTTCTGTCGAACAAGTCGTGAGTAAACGTTTACTCTCTACTAGTTTTATTGCTGCAATGACTCAAAAAGATCAATTACAACTCAAAGCACAGTTTGAAAAAATTGTTTATGATTTTACGGGATTAGGTCCTCAAGATCAGATTGATTTTCCATATATTACGTATGCATATCACTTTCAGAAAAGTACGTTACCCATTAAATAATTAGTGAATAGGTTTGGTTGAAAGTTATGAAGAAAACACCTCAAATCATATTAATGTCTTTGCTTTGCTCTAGCCTATTTCTGACTGCTTGTAAAAAAGCGGATGAGCCTGCTAAGACGGAACAACCTTCTGCCACCTCATCTACCGATCAGGTTTTAGAAAAACTGAATGAAAGACCTGTTAAGACGTTCCCTGCCACTGCTGATGATGCACACGATATTGCGCTGTTAGAGGATTATGACCGTCGCTTTACAGAAATGAGTGACGAGATGGAAAGTGAATTAGCAAAAATGCATGAAGCTGGAACCCTCACTACAGAGTTTGAGCAACAACGTACTCTCGATAATGTGCGCTCTTCTCTGACCATGTTAAAAGATTTAGATTTAAAAACTGAGCAAGGCCGTTACATTCAGGGTCTACTTTATCAATATTGGGAAAACCAAGAAAAACACTTGAGTGACAAGCAAGCCAATAAAGATGAACAGATCAATGATCTTGCCGACTATTTACAAGCACAAAATCAATTAAAATATTGGAAAGCATCGCAACAGAAATAAGCAATGTAGTGGTTATAAAAAAGCCTTCAAACTTATGAAGGCTTTTTTTTAAATTATATATTTTGCTTTTCAACCCAATGAATTGCCTGAACGCGGAATAACTCACATGCACCATCACCCGTATCAGTCGGCGTAAGTGAAGATTTCCAGACCAAATTTTTGTCCTTAATCTCGACAAGGTCACCTTTTAGATAAACTAAATCACCGCGTTTAACCTGTTTAATCTGCTCTGCAATTTTCGGGTTGGCAGGAATGATGTGCATGTTAGACACCATTTGCATTGCTTGCTCTGCTGGAACAGGTAATTTAGGAATTTTCCAGTTTAAATAACGGTCATATTGTTTCACTGAAATATGACGTGCGATTTCAGGCTGTGCGAACAATCCCCAACTTACGGCATAGTCAATAGGAGAAAATTTAGCTTGTTCATCATTTTGATAAACTTTTGAACCCAAGATTCTGAAATTGCCTTGAAAAGGTTGTAATGCAGAAATAGATTGATCTTTTTCTATCGGGCTCAAACCATTGGCAATATTATATTCACTTGAGGTCGATGCAAATGTTGAACTCATGCCAATCGCGGCGAGTAAGCCCATCATCAAACGTTGTTTTTTCATCGTGTTACACCTCAAATATTGCTAGATCAAAGTGAATAGATCTTCAATTTATAATAGCTTTAAGCGATGAAAAAAATATCGAAATTTAGTAACAATACAGATCAATTTCGTCTATTTTTGTGCTGAATTAAACAGCTTGTTAATCTTCGAAATCTATTCTCAACGTTTCAAAACGAACCTTACCTTGTTGAACCGCTTGAGCAATTGCCTGTTGACCCTTTGTAAGTCTAGCTCCACCACTTTTTACATCGAGCAAAATAATATTGATGTCTTCTGCCGTACCATCGCCATCACGAAAATCGGTATATCCATCAAAGATAATATAGTCCACCGGATCGCCCATGAATTTTGCATCGCTTGGTAAATACTGAAATTCAGGTAAAACCGGAGCAAATTGTTCTGCCATTTTTCCTTTCAACACCGCACGACTTGTATTTACACTTCTCTTTTGTGCTTGAGTAAGCGCTTGTTGATGCTCTAGTTCAAGTTCAGCAATATATTGCTCATATTCAGCCTTAATTCGTCCATTACGTGTATTTGATAAAATAAGAGTAGTGATAATGATGCCAATTCCAGCACCAATAAGCATGGCAAGCCATACAGACATAAATTTTCCTTAAAAAGCACGAATTAAGATTACAGATCTAATCATATCTAAAATAACGAAACAGCTTAAACTTTTGTCAAATGTGGTCATCTCCTTCACATAAAAAGATGCTAAGGTATAAAACATAAACAAATGTGCTGCTGAAAATAATTGGATTTATGAAAACGATACTTATTGCAAATCAAAAGGGCGGATGCGGAAAAACCATGACGGCCATTACGTTGGCAACAGCATTGGCACAAAAAGGATATAAAGTAGCATTAGCAGATTCGGACAATCAAAAATCGGCTTTACAATGGTTAAAACAGCGCCCTGATACCGTTGCAACAATTCAAAGCCTAGACTGGCGTCATGAGAAATCAATTGGTGATGCACCCAAAAATCTGGACTATTTAATTATTGATGCGCCTGGTGCTCTGTCAGGTGAGCATGCTGAACAACTTATTAGTGAAGCTCATGCCATTATTACTCCGCTTCAGCCTTCATTTTTTGACATAGACAGTACTCGTCGCTTTTTGAAGCACTTACAAGATATTAAACGTATTCGCAAAGGCAAAGTACAGATTTTGCTTCTTGCTAACCGTGTAAAACCAAACAGTGCCAGCTCAAAAGATATTCAACAGTTCTTTGAAAAAATTGAACAGGAACCTGTTGCATGGATTGCTGAACGCACTGCCTATGGCAGCTTAGCAATGCAAGGTTTAAGCATTTTTGATAAACCGCAAAAGAACTTTATTAGTATCCAAAATCAATGGCAACCTGTTCTAAACAAGTTAATTGAAGATAAAGCTGAGTGGTTTTAAAGGAATTTTAGCCTTTGAAACTGGATGTATAAGGTTCTTTACATTACGGCCTTAAAATTTGCCTCAGGTTATTTTTCAGTTAATATGACTTTATTCTATGTAGAAAATTAGAGAAATATTGTTCGTGCATCCATACGCTCCTAATTTACAGCGCGTTTTATTGTTTGGGCTGTTTTTTATTTTGATTTTTTTAGGATTTAATATCCTGAAATATTTTATTGTTCCTGTACTTTGGGCTGCCATCATTGCATATATGACTTGGCCTATTTATTTAAGAATTCAGCGTTTTTTTGGAGAATCACGTAATACTTTAAACGCAACCCTAATGATTAGTCTGGTCATTTTGGTAGTTGGTATCCCCTTTACATGCGCGGTTTTTATTTTGCAACATGAGGGACGTAACTTATATTTTGATTTACAACGTCAGGTTTTTTCGGGTCATTTAAGCGTTCCAGATTTTATTCGTGATCTTCCTTTTGTAGGAAAAGAGATTTCTCGTACACTCAATGAATTAAATAACGATCCTAATAGTACGATTCAAAATATCGCAGCTTGGGTACAAAGCCATTTAAGTTATGGCCGTGTGC
The DNA here is from genome assembly GCF_000581835.1 of Acinetobacter sp. 1542444. Classification (NCBI taxonomy): domain Bacteria; kingdom Pseudomonadati; phylum Pseudomonadota; class Gammaproteobacteria; order Moraxellales; family Moraxellaceae; genus Acinetobacter; species Acinetobacter sp. 1542444. The sequence continues at coordinate 119,577 of NZ_JEYA01000004.1, forward strand.
TGCTTGGTGAAATTAGTAAAAATATTGTCAAACTTGGCTTTGCAGTATTTAGCCTATTTTTCTTCTATCGTGATGGACAAATGATTTTATCTCAAGTGAGTAAAGCTTTAGAAATGGTCATTGGCCCTCGTATTCATCATTATCTCGATACAATTTCTGAAACAACTCGTGCAGTAGTCTATGGTGTGGGTTTAACTGCAATTGCTCAAGCCGTTTTAGCTGGATTAAGTTACTTCGTAGCAGGTGTACCAAACCCTATGGTACTCACTATTGTTACTTTCTTATTGGCTTTAATTCCATTTGGTACTCCAATTTCTTATTTAGGCGTTGGCTTATGGTTGTTCTCTCAGGGACAAACTATGGAAGCAATTGGTGTTGTGGTTTGGGGTGTGCTGATTGTCAGTAGCTCAGATAATGTGATTAGACCACTCGTCATTTCTGGTGCCACCAAAATTCCATTTTTATTAATTATGTTTGGTGTATTAGGCGGTATTGCGAGTTTTGGCTTGGTCGGATTATTTATTGGTCCTGTAATTCTGGCTATTTTATTGGCAATTTGGCGTGAATGGTTACATGAGACGATTGAGCCTGAACCTATGCCAAAAACGACCATGATTTATGATTCTGAGAGTGAATCGTCTAATGATGAAAAGTGACATAGAGATTTAATTTAAAAATGTTTCTAGATACAAATTAACTATTTAAATTAACTTGTAGGTCAGACCTCTGTTTGTTTGAATCAAACAATCATATATATTTATAAGGACATCCAATCATGCAGATGTTTAATAAAATTGGCGCAGTCTGTGCGCTTACAGCCCTTTTTACCGTTGGCTGTAGTTCGGTAACTAAAACTGTATCTGACACAGCCCAAGCATTAACCTCAATGCATACAAAAAAAGTGGTCGACGTAAATGAAGTGACAGCTAATGGTATTGGCAAAAAAATAGGTACGATTAGCTTTCAAGATAGTGACAAAGGTTTAATTATTACCCCTGCTCTTGCTGACTTACCAAGTGGTACTCGTGGTTTCCATATTCATGAAAACGCTTCTTGTGCACCTGCTGTAAAAGATGGAAAACCTGGGGCTGCTTTAGCTGCGGGTAGCCACTATAACCCGAACCAAGCCCCTCATCACGGTACTCCAACGACTGGCCATTTAGGCGATCTACCTGTTTTAGTTGTCGATAATACAGGTGTTGCAACAACTGCCGTAATCGCACCTCGATTAAAACTTGCTGATATTCAAGGTCGAGCTATTATGATCCATGCGGGTGGTGACAATTACTCAGACTCACCTCAACCTCTTGGCGGTGGCGGAGCACGAATTGCATGTGGTGTAATTAAATAATTTATATATTTTTCAAATTGTGGGTATCTAAAAAGATATCCACAATTTTGTTAATTTATTGATCGTTACAACTTGGTTTAAGTCTAATAAAATCTTAAAAAATGACTGACTTTTGTAGATAAAAAGAATAATATTTTTGAAGTAATAAAAATTTAAAGTTACATACTGCTTTCTCACGTATTCTCTAATTTAGAACAAAAGCCGTGAATTATCTGACCCAAATATTTAATAGCTTTAAGACAAACTCTATTTTAATTTATTGCCTGCAAATTCTGATTGTACTCACTGGCACAACTTTAGGTTTGCTTTGGCTGGGCTATAATCAACTTATTGTTCCCGTAACCTTAGGCGCAATTGCAGCAGCATTAACAGACTTTGATGATCGTTTAAGTATTCGATTACGCAACTTGGTTTATGTCTGCCTGCTCTTTTTTACAGTCAGTAGTATTCTTGGCTTTTTAGCTCCTTACAAAATTTTCTTTATTTTATATCTCTCTATCTCAAGCGCTTTTTTCATATTACTAGGCGCCTTAGGGCAACGTTATGCCACGATTTCTTTTGGCACGATTCTGCTCTCTATTTATAGTATGTTCGGTTTAGGCGAATACGCACATTGGTATCAACAACCTACTTATTTTGTTTTTGGTGCTCTGTGGTACGGTTTAACTTCTATTTTATTTTTTATTATTAAACCGACACTTCCCTTACAAGATAAGCTCTCACAAATTTTTAAAGAAATTTCTGTTCTACTACAAGCAAAAGCTCGTTTGTTTGATCCGGACAATAAAGAGAATGTTGAACAGCTTTTATATGAATTATCTCTACAAAATACGCAAGTTGCTCAAAGCCTCAATCAAATACGCAGTTCTCTACTTACTCGGCTCAAAGCTTCCAGAGTCAGTAATAAAAGTATCTATTGGCTAACCCTATATTTTTTCGCACGAGATATTCACGAGCAAGCCACTTCAAATTATTTACATTACGAACATATTCAACAGAATTTTAGCCGTAGTGATCTTATTTTCCGTTTCCAAAAAAACCTGCGTCTACAAGCACAAGCATGCCAAGACTTAGCTCAATGTATTTTATATAACCAGCCATATCAGCCTTCGCAAGAAAGTCAGAAAGTATTGGGACATTTGGAAAGTTCTTTAAAAGATTGGATACAACAACATCCACAAAATTTTGAAGTTAAAAATTTAAAACTTATTTTTGATAATTTAAAAGGAATGCATGAACAGTTTGAACAACTGCAATATGCCCAACCTGTTCCTGAAAATAACACTCAAACAAGACAAGAACACTTAAATTTACTTGATGATGATATTCAAGGATTTTCAGATCTTATCTTAAAACTTCGGCAACAACTTACGCCACAGTCAGCGCTGTTTAGGCATGCCATACGAATTGCTGTGGTTTTCGCCGCAGGTTATGCAATTTCACTGTTACCCTTTGCGCAGCATGGTTACTGGATTTTACTGACCAGTTTGTTTGTCTGTCAGATTACTTATTTTGCGACTAAAAGCCGTCTTAAATTAAGAACGATTGGTACCTTACTCGGTGTTTTATTAGGAATACCAATTTTATATTTTGTACCGAGTATTGAAGGCCAGCTCATCATTACAATTATTTGTGGAGTTTGCTTTTTTTACTTACGTCAAAAGAAATATGCTTTGGCTACGCTCATGGCTACCCTTATGGTGCTATTAATTTTCAACTTAAAAGGCGCTGGCTACAGCATTATTTTACCTCGACTGATAGATACCTTATTAGGCTGCTTTATTGCATGGCTCGCCGTAAACTTTATTTGGCCCGACTGGAACTTTCGAAACATCCCCAATAATATTAATAAAAGCAGCAAAGCAACCTTAGATTATTTCAATGTGATTGTTGAGCAATATCAATATGGCAAAAATCAGGATATAGAGTACCGCCGAATTCGTCGTGCTGCGCATAACGCTCAAATTGAACTGTCGAATATGATTTCGAGCCTAAGTGCTGAGCCCAACCCGAACCCTCAACTCATCCATTATGCTTTTCGTTATCTGGTTTATAGCCACAGCCAACTGAGTTACGTAGCAGCGTTAGGAAGCCAACGACAAAAAATTGATGATCAACAGGTATTACAACTCTTACTGGATTGTCAGCAAATTCTTAAACAGAGCTTATTTGATCCGGCTTATATTGATTTCAACTTCCTTGAGCAGACTTTAGCGCAAATTCAAAGCCTAACTACTCATGAGCACTTTTCAGAGAACTACACACTCGTGTTAAAACAAATCAGTTTATTGCTAGAAACTTTGCCAGAATTATTAACACTTAAAGACAAACTTTTAGAACAAGAGATTAAGTAGAATAAAAAAATACCGGAATATCAATTCCAGTATTTTTTTATTTAATTGTTACCTTGTTGCAGTCTTTCTTGCATTTCCTGCTTCAAAGCACTTCGCGGTTGGCTAAACCAAAGAGCAATAAAGGTAAATGCAGACAATGCAAAAGCCCATAAATGAAATTGTGTATAGAGATAACGTACAAGTTCAATCATTGCAAAGAAGCTCATCATCAGTAACATCGAAACTGCCGCTGCAACAGTTCCTTTTGAGACCTCAGATGACATGAGTGCAAAGCGATATAAGACTGAAAAGCTAATTCCCTCACCAAAACAGATGAGCGTCATCCCTATAAGCAAACAAGGTATGAGATAGGTTTGCCACACCACACCTAATATTAAAATGAGTGTCCCAATCAGCATAATCGGCAAACCCATCATGACGGTTTTACCCAAAGCCAAACGGTCAATAATTTTGATTAAGACAATGTTGCCTACGATTAAACCCAAAAATACGGGGAATTGAGCTAAGCCGTATTGCACACTGGTGAGCTTTAACTCATCTACTAAAATGATTGGAGATAAAGCAATCCATAGCATTAAAGGCATACCCACTAAAGGTAATGCTAGGCTTAAACCTAAAAAACGGCGGTTGGTAAACACCTTTTTAAAATCATCAAAAAGATAACTAAAAGGTTGCTTGGTTACACTGACTTGCTGGCTTGGCATCTGTTTTTTCAACCCGATCCAACTAAGTAATGCCAATACTGCGATGGCGACAAAGCCCCAGTGCCATGACACATAATCAATTAAGAAAGCGCCAAGTACAGGTCCTAGCAAAGGTGCAAGTAATGAGATATTTGCCATGAGTGCCATGACTTTAATCGCATCACGTTCAGCAAAACTTTCTTGAATGGCCGCATAACCAACTGCTGAAATTACGGTTAAGCCAATTCCCTGCAAGAATCTTAAAGCTAGAAATTGCTCGATTTGCGTCGTCAGTAAAATTAAAAAACAGCATAGAGCAAAGAATAAAACTCCTGCTAATAGTACTTTTTTACGTCCGAGACGGTCCGACAAAGGACCAAGTAACCATGCAACAGATGCGCCACCTAATAAATAAAATGACATCGAAGATGGTGCCCAAGTTGCACTTACACCAAAATCTTCAGTAATTGCCAACATGGCTGGCTGAATCAGGTCGTTACCAATATAAACCGCAAATTCAAATAGCACTAAGGCCAAAGGAAACATCAACGTTGTACGGTTCAACGTTGTCGTTTGAATATTTTTCATGAGTTGTACACTTCAAAATAGCGGCCATATGTCTGTACGACTACCTATAAAATAAGATGTAGTCATGACGATGACATGTATGGTCAATCAATCTTTAGTTAAGTTGTTATATGCCGTGAGAGTGCATGTTTAGAGTGTGAAACACCGTATTCACAAGGTGTCTAAAACGAGAAAAAATATATGACGTGAGATTCGGTTTTTTTCCAATTGGCACAATTGCCGAGCGCAACAATAGCACTTTTTAAATTGATCAGCAATCATGCAATTTCAAGAAGCTTAAATTTCAGTTTTTTGCACAAAAGGGCATGCAAATTATGGTTGTGCACAAACTCAAAGTTATCCACATATTCGATAAAAAATTAAGCATCATGGGCAAGGATTAACTTGAAAATCTGTAGTTTCCCCTCCTTTTGTACATTGATAGCTTTGCTTTTTATTCACAATTTTCCAGATTTGCTGATCTCGTTTTAATAAATATTCAGTACGTGTTTTCGACACCGCATCTGGACTAGGCTCTGTTTGCAAAATAGTAACTTGCGCATTGGAAGGATCATCCGAAGCATTCATTTGCTGTGAAATATCTAAATTGCTTGCATCATTTAAAAGATCTGGTTGATCGAGTAATACAGCCTGTATAGGACTATCAGCAAGTTGAGCAGAAGAATTTTGAGGGGGAGCACAAGCTGTTAATATGCTTAAGCTGAAAATAATCAACAAACCATTCTTTTTCATCACTCATCCCCTCTATTTACTCAAAATTAATGCTAAAGATAATAGGCCACTTTTTCCTTTTGAGCTTTGTAAATAGGTATAAATTTATTGATATTAATGAGATAGATTAATTTTAAATAGAAATCCAATAATAATTATTGATTTTTTATCAACAATATTTTTCCTATTCATGCATTTTTCTACAACAGTAAATCTCATAGAGTATGCGTCAAATACAGGAATTTAATGAGAGCAACCTCCATGAGTAAGATTTTAGTGATTAATGGTGCTAAACAATTTGCCCACTCAAACGGTGAATTAAATGACACATTAACCACCCTAGCAACCACACATCTCACGGAACTCGGCCATGAAGTTCAAGTCACCCGTGCAGACAGCAATTATGATGCTGAAAGTGAAGTTGAAAAATACTTATGGGCAGATGTTGTTATTTATCAAATGCCAGGCTGGTGGATGGGTGCACCTTGGACAGTCAAAAAGTACATTGATGATGTCTTTACCACTGGTCATGGTTCACTTTATGCAAGTGATGGCCGTAGTCGTTCTGATGCCTCAAAAAAATATGGTTCAGGTGGTTTAATTCATGACAAAAAATATATGCTGTCATTGACTTGGAATGCTCCAATTGAAGCATTTGAAGATGCAGATCAATTCTTCCACGGCGTAGGTGTAGATGGCGTTTATTTACCATTTCATAAAGCCAATCAGTTCTTAGGCATGAGCACCCTTCCGACATTTATTGTAAATGACGTAATTAAAATGCCTAACGTTGATAGTTATGTTGAAGAATATAAAGCACACTTAAATACTGTATTTGCAGCAGCCTAATAAGGAGAAATCCATGCTAACCATTATTGCGGAAATTCGTACTAAATCGGGTGGACAGCATCGCCAGAACGTATTGGATGCCTTTCAAAAAATCATTCCAACTGTTTTAGCAGAAGATGGTTGTCATGGTTATGAACCTTTAGTTGACCACATCTCAAATGCAAGCTTCCAAAACAAAGACCCAGACATTATTGTGATGTTGGAAAAATGGGAAAGTGTTGCCCATCTTGAAGCGCATTTAGCGACGCCTCATATGCAAGCGCATCATGAAGCAGTCAAAGATGATGTCGTTGACGTTAAAATTAAAATTTTAGAAAGCGGCGTATAATTTAGATCATTAAAAAAGACGATATATTTATCGTCTTTTTTATTTTTAAGAGCAAAGCTGAGTTTGAAAACCTCTAGACCCTTTCCCTCTCACGCATTGATAGCTCTTTTGCTTATTTTGCAATTGCCACTTTTCATCAACCAGCTTAAATGAATATTCTGTTCGGATTGCAGAAACAGAATCATCCATTAAACCTGTTTGGATAACGGTAATACGGGAAACTGTTGGAGATTCTACTCGGTTAAATACTTGCTGAACTGAGGTATTGTTATGCTCTTTTACAATCTCAGGCTGGGCTTTAAGTACTTGTTGCATCGGGGTTTCAGAACCCACAAAAGGGATTAATTTACTGGTCGTCGCACACCCAGTGAAAAGCCCAGCACAAAGCGCTGAAATTAAAAATAAACGTTGCATTTTTATCACCCAAAACAAAAGCCATAGCTTTATGATGCTATGGCTTTGTCGGTTACTCTGTAGAAACTATGTAGTCCTACAAAATAGATCTAATTTAAAGATCAAACAATTTACCTGGGTTCATCAAACCATTCGGGTCAAATACTTTTTTCAAAGCTTTCATATATTCAATTTCTTCAGGCGAACGTGAATATTCCAAATATGGCTTTTTCGTCATGCCTACACCATGTTCAGCAGAGATTGAACCATCGTATTTTTTAACAGTATCAAACACATATTTATTAACCACCTGACATTTCGCAAAGAACTCATCTTTGGTTAAGTTTTCAGGTTTTAAAATATTTAAGTGCAAGTTACCGTCACCTATATGGCCGAACCAGCAAATTTCAAAATCTGGATAGTTTTCTTGAACAATTGCATCAATCTCACGAATAAATGCAGGTACGTGAGTAATTAATACTGAGATATCATTTTTATATGGAATAAATGGTGCGATTGATTCAGAGATATCTTCGCGTAAACGCCATAAGCTTTCTACTTGGTCAAGGCTCTGGCTCATTACGCCATCAAGTACCCAACCCTGCTCCATACAATGCTCGAAAATTTCCATTGCTTTATCGAGAATCGGCTCATATGGAGCTTCAAACTCAAGCAATACATAGAACGGGCATTGAGTTTCAAATGGGCGTTGTACATGTCCATGATCTAAAACTTTTTGCATTGCAAGTTCACCAAAGAACTCAAATGCAGTTAAGTCGATGTCTTTTTGGAAAGCATGTAACACAGGCATTACTGCATCAAAATCTGGAACACCTAAAACTAAAACTTGTAAGTTTTGTGGTTGACGCTCAAGTTTAATTTCTGCTTCGGTCACTAAACCTAATGTGCCTTCACCGCCAATAAACAAATGCTGTAATGCATAACCAGTTGCATTTTTAACCATGCCTTTGTTTAAACGCAGGATGTCACCTTTACCAGTCACTACGGTTAAGCCAAGTACCCAGTTACGTGTCATGCCATATTTAATAACTTTAATACCACCAGCATTGGTACCGATATTACCGCCAATCTGGCTAGAACCCGCTGACGCAAAGTCCACCGGATAATACATGCCTTGTTCTTCTGCATAATTCTGCAATTGCTCAGTCACAACACCAGCTTGCACTCGAACCATACGGTCTGCTGGGAAGAACTCAAGAATTTGGTTCATTTTGTCCATGCTAATGACAATTTCGCCATTGGTTGCTACCGCACCAGCAGAGAGACCAGTACGACCACCCGATGGTGTAATCGCAACATTAAATTGGTTCGCAAGCTTCACAACCGCCTGAACTTGTTCAGTCGTTGACGGAAAAACGATGACCGATGGGTTCGGATTAAAATGCTTGGTATGATCTTTACCCCAGTTTTCGAGACTATCAGCATCAGTTTTAATACGGTTTTCACCGACGATTGCTGTTAATTGGGTGAGTAACTCAGGTGTTAAAGCGACTGGAGCATTCATCGTTTGCAGACCTAGCAAGAAGTAAACTGTGGTGGGACTATGACCTCATAATTCTCAAGGTTCTCACCTGAGCAAAGCCATAATGTTCAAGGAACTTCTATATTCTACATGTATCCGCGCAAGCGATAAAGTTCAGAATAGAGATACCGTCACTACAAAACATGTTTAACGTAAATAAATGCTTTCTATGGGGCTTTCAGAGAAAAATCACATTTAACCCCCATACCAAGCATATTTTAAAATGCTGGACAAGCCATAAACAGAAGTGATTAGACATAGATAAAATTGCCATAAGGCGATGGTATAAACGAAATATCTATAGCGCTGCCCAGTATGTTATTATACCGCCACCAAATTTGGCCTTTGTAGCGGAGCCGTAATGAGCCAACATCTTTCACTACCTAAAGATAAAATCCGTTTCCTTTTGTTAGAAGGCGTTCATCAAAACGCAGTCGATACTCTAAACGCTGCGGGTTACACCAATATTGACTATCGTAAAACTGCTCTTGAAGGCGAAGCGCTTAAAGAAGCAATTAAAGATGCTCACTTTATTGGTATTCGTTCGCGTACCCAATTGACTGAAGAAGTTTTCGAAGCTGCAAACAAATTGATCGCAGTAGGTTGTTTCTGTATCGGAACAAACCAAGTTGATCTTAAAGCAGCAATGGCACGTGGTATTCCTGTATTCAACGCACCGTATTCAAATACGCGTTCGGTTGCAGAGCTTGTACTTGCTGAAACGATTCTTCTTCTTCGCCGTGTTCCTGAAAAATCGGCGGCTTGTCATCGTGGTGGTTGGGACAAGTCTGCTGTCGGTTCTTTTGAAACTCGTGGCAAAACTTTAGGTATTGTGGGTTACGGTTCCATCGGTTCTCAACTTTCAGTTCTTGCTGAAAGCATGGGTATGCATGTTATTTATTATGATGCAGTAACCAAGTTACCAATGGGTAATGCTCGCCAAGTTGGTTCTTTAGATGAACTTTTAGCAACTGCAGATGTTGTAACGTTACATGTGCCAGATGTTCCGTCTACACGTAACTTCTTCACTAAAGAACAATTTGCGAAAATGAAAGAAGGCGCGATCTTCTTAAATGCTGCACGTGGTACATGTGTAGTGATTGAAGATTTAGCCGATGCAATCAAGTCTGGTCATATTGCTGGTGCAGCAGTTGACGTATTCCCGAAAGAACCTAAAGCAAATGGTGAAGAATTCCAGTCTCCACTTCGCGGCTTAGACAACGTGATTTTAACTCCTCACGTTGGTGGTTCAACCATGGAAGCGCAAGCAAACATCGGTTTAGAAGTTGCAGAGAAATTTGTTGCTTACTCTGACAAAGGTATGACACTTTCTGCGGTGAACTTCCCGGAAATCGCATTACCATTGACAGCTGGTCAACACCGTTTATTGCACATCCACAAAAACGTGCCAGGTGTATTGTCTAAAATCAACAACTTGTTTGCTGAACAAGGCATCAACATTTCTGGTCAGTCACTTATGACTAAAGGTGACATCGGTTACCTCGTAATGGATGTTGACGCTTCTGCTTCTCAAGAAGCTTTAGATATGTTGCATGAAGTTGAAGGTACAATTCGCGTGCGCGTATTGTTCTAATACGAACTGTAAATTCAAAAGCCACAGCATTGTCTGTGGCTTTTTTATGGGCATTTACATTATCATGTGAAAAGTATACCAATTGATCAAATAATAAAATGTCCACTTTAAACCAGAAATCTCAGCTACATGCTTTGGGTTTTCTTATTCTTGCTATGTTAAGCGTTCAAAGTAGCGCATCTTTAGCTAAAATTTTATTTCAGAACTTCCCTGTACTGACTGTTTCAGCAATGCGCCTATGTTTAGGTGCAATTATTCTTGCCATTATTTTTCAAATTTGGCGAATTAATTTTAGTCAGGTCCGCTGGAAAGCAATTTTAGCTTATGGATTTGCGCTTGCAGGCATGAACGCCTTATTTTATCTGTCGATCGAACGCTTACCCATTGGAATTGCGGTTGCTTTTGAATTTATTGGCCCTTTAAGTGTAGCGTTATACCACGCACGCCAAAAATATGATTTTGTTTGGGTGAGCTTCGCAATTATTGGTCTGATTTTACTTTTCCCTTTTAATCAAGCACATAGTTTAGATTGGATCGGCGTTTTATTTGCAATTAGTGCAGGATCTTGTTGGGCGCTTTATATTATTGCCGGCCAGAAACCTTCTGGTATTTCAGGTAATCATACGGTGTGCTTGGGAATGAGTGTAGGTGCATGCATATTATTACCCATTACCTTTTTTTCAGGCTCGATCGGTCAAGTGATAGAACTTCCCTATCTTTTTTATTTTATTGGTTTGGCCATTTTAGCCAGTGCTCTCCCATTCTCTTTAGAAATGTTAGCACTGCGCAATTTGACACCTTTAAGCTTTGGAACTTTGATGAGCCTAGAGCCCGCAGTTGCAGCACTATCTGGTTTTATTTTTTTAGGCGAATATCTGTTATGGAACCAATGGCTAGCACTTGCAACCATTATTACCGCTTCTGTTGGTTGTACCATAACCACCCAAAAAGCTCGCCAAGAACGTGAAAAAGCGGCAAGTTAATTTAATGATCGCTGCCAGTTAAAACTCAGTATTCGTTATAATTGACTCTTATTATTTTTTAAATATCAAATGAAGCGCTAAGGTTTTTTTCCATGCAAAATCTTCCAATTATTGCTGTGCTGTATATGATTTTGTCGATGGTTTCATATCAAATCAGCGCTTCATTTGCCAAGCAGCTCATTGCTACATTAGACCCGCTCACTGTCACAATTTTAAGACTCTGTTTTGCAGCAGTTATTGTTGCCGTCATGTTTCGTTCATGGAAAATCTGGTCTCGCTTACCCTACTTAAAATGGTGTGATTTATTGATGTACTGCGCATCTTTAGGGTTAATGAATATCCTATTTTATACTTCGCTTGGAAAATTACCTCAGGGAATTGCTGTTGGCTTAGAGTTTATTGGTCCATTAGGCCTTGCGCTTCTTTCTATTAAACAAAAGAGTGACTACATATGGGTAGCGCTTGCCATGTTAGGTATCGCACTTATGGTACCTTGGCAAAACCCAGTTCAACACCATTTCTCGTATGTAGGTGCAGCTTGCGCCCTAGGAGCGGGTCTTTGCTGGGCCTTCTATATTTATTTTGGCCATAAAGTTGTAACTCAAAATATAGGGATGCATGCATTAACAATTGGAATTGGCGTATCTGCACTTGCATTATTACCAATTGGGATCTGGCATAATGCTCCTGCATTACTTGAGACCCAGTACTGGGGTAAAGCATTACTTATTGCGGTTTTAGCGACTGCTATTCCCTATGCACTCGACTTAATGGCTCTCAAACAACTCAATAAATTAACTTACGGGACTCTAACGAGTTTAGCACCAGCATTGGCAGCATTAACGGGTTTCTTATTACTTCACGAAGAAATCAGCACGCTGCAATGGGTGGCTTTGGCTTGTGTAATGTTGGCCTCGATTGGGGTTACTTTAAGAAGTACTAGAAAAGCTGCGTAGGTTTGCTCTACTGCTGCTTTTTATACTTTTTATATTCCTTTAAATATTTATTACCCAGCGTTTCTTTTTCGCTGTCTTTAAGAATTTTTCCGGCTTGTTGAAAAAATTTATGTTCTTCTTCTTTTAAATGGTGATGGACTTTTTCACTCAACTGTTTGGCGGTTGCTAACCAGCTAGGGCTACTCATATCGGTTTTTTCAAGCTGTTCAACCAACTCATCCATTTCATGATGTTCGGATAAAGCATGTCTCGTAATATCCAAACCCACATCATCAAACATTAAAGGAATATAGAGATAACGGTCTTCGGCAACTGAATGGGCATAAAGTTCATTTTTTAATGCATCAAATAATTCTTTTCGTTCTTCGGTTAAACCATGTGTCTGGATTAATTGCTCAGAAAGGTTTCGTTGATTTTCATGGCTTTCTCTTAATGCTTCGAAAATATTCATTCTCTTCCTCATTTTTAGCTAAAAAATCTTTTTTATTTCAAGGTTTATCATACGTTGAAATTTATATTATTTAAGTAGCTTAAAATGAGACTATTTTTTACACAGTTTTCTTTCTAGTAAGTTTCTGTAATGATTTTTATATTTTCAATGAGGAAAGATACATAAAAAGTATGAACTGCTCCTTAAGACCAGCTCATACTTTTTTATCTTATTTAGCCTGTAACAAACATTTGATAGCCCAAACGGCAAATCAGAATACTTACCAAAATTAAAAAGATAATTCGCACAAAACCACTGCCATATTTAAGTGCAGTACGCACCCCAACAATAGAACCTAGCACGTTAGCCGCCGCCATCATTAAACCAATATGCAAAATAGCGTGACCAGTTGGGATGAGGAAACTCAGCGCAGCTAAGTTAGTCATAAAATTACCAATTTTTGACAAAGCTGAAGCATGCAAGAAATCAACTTGTAAAAAACGGATAAAGAAGAAAATAAAGAAACTACCAGTACCCGGCCCAAAAATACCGTCGTAGAAACCAATGGCCAAACTACCAATACCAGCTAAAATTAACATTTTCGTGGTAATTTTTTGCTCGGTATGAACTTGACCGAAGTTCTTTTTAACTAGGGTATAAATCGCAATCACAATCAACATCACGAAAACGAAAGGACGCAATACCGATTGAGGAATAAGTGACAAACATGCCGCGCCGGCAAAAGAACTAATCAAGGCACAAATGGCAATAACGGCTAAAAGCTTCCATTGCAATTTTACTTTTTTAGCAAATGTATAAGCCGCCGATGCCGTACCAAAAATGGATGAGACTTTATTGGTACCAATCACCGTAGCAGTCGACATGTTAGGAAAAGTGCTCATGATCCCGGGAATCTGGATGAGTCCACCGCCGCCTACAGCAGCATCAATTGCTCCTGCAGTAAACGCAAAAAAGATCAAACTAAGGATAACGTCCCATTCCATGCCCATGCTCTATACTCTACATCTACTACAAATTTAAGATACGCTTAGGTACCAACCGTTTTTTATCGGTAATCTCGGCTAAGCCTAAACAGCGCTCACCCGAAAACACCAAAACTTCTGCTTCTGCAGAATGCTCAATATTGCTTTCTAAACCGTTGCAAAAATATTTTTCACGCCCTTCCGGAACTTGAATTTTTAGGAAATGGTCAACTGGTGCATAAACTGGAAGTAGCAAAGCTTCTCTTTGCTCTTCTGTTAAACTTTCCAGATATTCAATGGTATAACTTGGGATAAGCTCAAAATGTCCTGTTTGAGTCCGGTTCAGCATCGTTAAATGCCCACCACAACCAAGTGCTTCACCAATATCTTCACCTAATACACGGATGTAAGTCCCTTTAGAACAGGTTACATCCAGAGTGATACTATTTTCGGTAAACTCAATAAGTTCTAAAGCATAAATCGTGACTGGACGCGCTTCACGCTCAATCTCTATACCTTTTCTCGCCAGCTCATATAACGGCTTACCTTCTTTTTTCAAAGCCGAATACATGGGTGGAACTTGTTGAATATCGCCTCTAAACTTTTCTAAAGTTTGTTCAATAAGTTCTTGGTTAAGCACAGGAATAGGACGCTCTTGTAAAATCTCCCCTTCCACATCACCTGTTGTTGTGGTCTGTCCCAATCGAACAGTGGTTTGATAACGCTTTGTTGAGTCCAGCAAATAATGTGAGAACTTGGTCGCCTCTCCCAAACAAATCGGGAGCAAACCTGTCGCCAAGGGGTCTAACGCTCCAGTATGGCCTGCTTTTTGGGCGCGGTATAACCAACGCACTTTTTGCAAAGCCGCATTTGAACTTAAGCCTAATGGTTTATTTAATAGAAATACACCACTGATATGGCGACGAGAAATTTTTTGATTTTTTGTCGTCATTTTTACTGGAACACAAAGCTAGAAAAAAGTGCCGACATGTTAGCAAATTCGGCAAGATATTTTCACAATATTTAGGTGCCTTTTCACTTATTTTATGGCACATTAATGATCGAGTAAAAAAACAACAAATTAAAACTTAAGGAAGATATCTTTATGCAAGGAATGCAGAAGAAGGTATTGTGGTGCGTGCTCGGATTTTTTATTTTGGGCCTCATTGCATGTGTCTATTGGTTAAAGCCTGACTCAAAAAACACATTAGCCCAAGTCAGTGAAACCACAGCTCAAAATTTATCATCGGCTCAACCCACAAATCATTCATCGCTAAATGCAGATGCTTACCATAGTAAAAGTCAGCAAGATACTGAAGTTAACTGTCAGTTAAAAATTGATAGTTCCCAACATTTGGTTGTTAACAGTCAAACTCGTGACTGCTTTGAATATTTTATTACTCAATATGGAGAAAATGATTTAGAGCAAATTAAAAATCACTTTGGACAATTTATTCAGGGGAAATATTTAGAGCCAGCTCGCTCACAGATTCTGGATTTATGGACCCGCTACTTAAAATACCGTGAACAGCTTGCTCAAATCCAAACGCCTCCATCAAAACAACAAGATAAAAATTATTTTCAAAAGATCTTTAATTCAATGCAAGATCTAAGAAAACGTTTCTTTTCGTCCGCTGAAATTGAAGGGCTCTTCTCAACTGAAGATATCTATCAGAACTACACGCTAGATCGTATGCAAATACTTGAGGACTCTTCTTTAAGCGAAATTGAAAAGGCTCAAAGGCTTAAAGAACGCTTTGAACAGCTACCAGAAGACTGGCAACAGAACCTACAAGAACTCTCTAAACTTGATGATTTACATACGCTGACTAAACAAATTAAAGCACGTCATGGTTCAGCAGAAGAGCTTAGACAAATGCGTACAGCACTTGTTGGAGCTGAAGCAACTCAAAGGCTAGAAACTTTAGACACACAGCGTAGTGCTTGGCAGCAAAGGGTCACAAGTTACTTGAGTGGACGAGATGAAATTATTAGAAGCAATATGAGCGATAGTGCTAAAAACCAAGCTATACAACAATTACGCCAACAACAATTTAACTCATCACAAGAACAATTAAGACTTCGAACTTTTGAAACGGTCCATGATCAGGGAGGTGAACTGCCATTTAATTATTAAGCCTTTTCTTTTAGGAACTGGCTAAACAAGCACTAGCAGTAAGAAGCTGCTTTTCATACAAAATAAAAATAGTGAGTAAAAAATGAAAAGGAAGTTAACGTTTTTTTGTGCTGCAATGCTCTCAGGACTGAGTATTTCAGCGGCCCATGCCACAAATGCTGAACAAGTTAAAAACTCGTTCGTCTATTCATCTTATGCACAAACCAAATATCCGCTGGTTTTTAACCACGGTATGGCAGGGTTTAACCGAGTTGGGACAGATACACTTGGTCTCGATTACTGGTACCAAATCCTTCCTGATCTTGCTCGTAATGGAGGAAATGTCTGGGCAACCAGAGTGTCACCTTTTAACTCAACAGAAGTGCGTGGTGAACAACTTGCCCAGCAAGTAGAAGAGATTATTGCCATTACTGGTAAGCCTAAAGTCAACTTGATCGGTCATAGCCATGGGGGCCCGACAATTCGCTATGTGGCCGGTATCATGCCAGAGAAAGTTGCCTCACTCACCACGATCGGTGCACCTCACAAGGGGTCACCAATGGCAGATGTGATCCTGAACGTTGAGGGTACTCCTCTGTCTGGACTGGCAACGTTAGTAAACTGGTTTTCAGCAGCCATTACTTGGGCAGGAGGCCTAGACCCAACAAGCTATCCGCACGACTCTTTAGCAGGTGCTCATAGCTTATCAACTCAAGGTTCAGCTCAATTTAATGCTCAATTCCCTATGGGTGTACCAACTACTTCTTGTGGTGAAGGGACATATCAAGAGAAAGGTATTTATATGTATTCTTTCTCGGGGAATAAAGCGCTGACCAACCCATTAGATCCATTTGATATTGCGCTTACAGGCAGTAGTTTAGTGGTTGATCCATTTGGTGATAATGATGGACTTGTTTCCCGATGCAGTGCCAAATTTGGTAAAACAATTCGTGATGATTACAACTGGAATCATTTAGATGAAGTGAACCAAGTACTTGGTATACGTTCTATTTTCGCTTCCGATCCTGTATCAGTTTATCGTCAACACGCAAACCGTTTGAAACTTCAAGGACTATAGTTTTTAAACAAAAAAATGCGCCAAAAGGCGCATTTTTTTACTCGCTATAAGCTTACGCTTTACGAGCTGGTAATTTTTCACGAATACGTGCAGCTTTACCAGACAAGTCACGAAGGTAGTAAAGTTTAGCACGACGAACGTCACCACGACGTTTCACTTCGATTTTAGCAACAACTGGTGAGTGAGTTTGGAATACACGCTCAACACCAACACCGCTAGAAATTTTACGTACTGTGAACGCAGAGTTCAAACCACGGTTTTTCTTAGCGATTACAACACCTTCAAATGCTTGAAGACGTTCACGATCACCCTCTTTTACTTTTACTTGAACGATGACAGTGTCACCAGGAGCAAAAGCAGGGATATCAGATTTTAACTGTGCATTTTCAACAGCTTGAACTAAAGGATGTTTACCACTCATTGTGGGAATCTCCAATATGTGCGGAGTCAGAAGAGGTCTGAATTTCCGCTGGGGATAGAGGCTAAAGCGCATATCAACCCGTTTATCTTTCCCTTTACGACAATATGTCTATAAAGAGCCTTTAAATTTACATAAAACTATTCATTAAATAGAATTATGCTTTAACTCGAAGCATTGCTTCTCGTCTTGTTGCAGAACTTTCGTTCTTGAGAATAACGATTAAGAGTTACCGTTATTCACTTGCATATCTTTTAGCCATTTTTTTTGCTGCTTAGTCAACTCAACCTTTTCGACCAACTCTGGTCGGCGCTCTAGAGTTCGTTGATATCGCTGCAAAAACCTCCATTTTTCAATGTTGCCATGATGTCCAGATTTTAATACCTCTGGCACATCTAGCCCTTCAAAATGGTCAGGCTTTGTATATTGTGGACAATCTAAAAGACCGTCAACAAAAGAATCTTGTACTGCTGATTGTTCATCTGACATTACATTCGGCAAACGGCGAATAATACTGTCAAGTAACACCATAGCGGGCAGTTCACCACCAGATAAAACATAATCACCAATTGACCATTCTTGATCAACATAATGCTGGATCAAACGTTCATCGACTCCTTCATAACGTCCACACAGTACAATTAAGCCGTCATAATCAACAAACTGCTGTACTGCCTGTTCATTTAAGGTTTTGCCTTGTGGGGACATATACACCACAGGAACATGAACATGTCCTGCTTGTGAGGCAAGCTGTTTGGCATGTGCAATTGCTTTCGCCAAAGGCTCAGCCATCATCACCATACCTGGGCCGCCACCAAATGGACGTTCATCCACTCTTCTGTAATTTCCCTCAGCAAAATCACGAGGATTAATACAAGTGACTTGTACAATATCTCGTTTTGCCGCGCGTCCGCTGATGCCGTAGGCTGTAATCGCTTCAAACATTTCAGGAAAAAGCGTAATGACTGCAAAAAACATCACAGACTCCTCTATTTTCCTGCTGTATTAATCCTAAAAGGATTAATAATCTACGCCCCAATTGACGTAAATACGACCAGCTTCAAGATCAACACGTTGTACTACATCTTTATGCCAAGGAATCATGCGCTCTTCTGAATCAATGCTGTCTGGGGTAGCATGCACCACCATCACATCATTAGCTCCAGTTTCAAACAACTCATGAATTTTCCCTAAGTTTACTTCCTGTTCTTCTTCATCAAGACCTAACACAGTTAAGCCCTTTAAATCTGACCAGTAGTATTCATCTACATCTGCTTTTGGCAGTTGAGACTTAGCAATCCAGATATTAGCGCCAACCAAGCTTTCCGCCCCAGTGCGATCACTCACACCTTTCAACGCAACAACTAGGCCTTTGCCATGTGGTTTCCAACGTTTTACATCTATTGTTTGCCAACCGGCCTTGGTCTCAATGTACCAAGGCAGGTAGTCAAACATGTTGCTCATAGGTTCTGTATTTGAATACACCCAGAGCCACCCATTCAATCCATAAGCTGAACGTAACTGTCCAATCTGAATACGATCTTCGGGAACATTCTGTGTTGATGTCATGGGCTACCTACTACAAAAATTATGCAGTAGCTTTTTTAGCTTGAGCAGCTAAAGAAGCAACACGTTCAGAAGGTTGAGCACCTTGAGAAACCCAGTGAGCAAAACGGTCTGCATCTAAACGAAGTTTTTCTGCTTGACCTTGTGCAGTCGGGTTAAAGAAACCGATACGCTCGATGAAACGACCATCACGTGCATTGCGGCTGTCAGTCACAACGATTTGATAGAATGGACGTTTTTTTGCGCCGCCACGTGCTAAACGAATAACAACCATGATAAAAGCCTTATAATTCTTACGGATTATCCCTGCACCGACCATCGGCAACACTTCAAACCCCTTTCATAGAGGGCGACATTCTACGTGATTTTCGCCCTGAAAGAAAGATTATTTTTTGAGTTATCCGCAGTTTTGAATTTAAAATTACTGTAGCCAATTTGATGTGGCAGATAACGCACAATCAGTTGCACCTTTTGCCCAAAATTTTTGCCCTTGATCATTAAGACAAATGATCCCATCACCAGCTTGAGAACTAGTAGCAATAGGTGTAGCAGTTAGCACCCAGCTTGAATCAGTTATGCTAGCAAAAGCTAAGTTATATAAGGCTTGGCCTTGTTGAGGACTGACACTAGAACCATAAATCGAAGTAATCGTCGCATTCGACGGATAACGATTGTGAACTACTTTTTCTGATTCTAATGTTTGGGCAATATTCATCATTTCAGATTGAACAGCTGTACGATGCCCTTTGCGTAAATACTGCAAATACGAAGGTGTCGCTATAGCTGCTAAAATTGCAATTATTGCTACTACAATCATGAGTTCTATTAAGGTAAAACCATTCTTCATTGCCAATTCTCACTATTTGTTTCACATACATTGCAAGTGACTGTTCCACCACAGTCATTATCAACAGCTGTAGCTGTTAAACTTTGGCAGCGCAAACTTGAATTCTTAGCAATAAAATTAAAGTTTCTTGAATCTGTAGTTGTCGCTTTAATGACCCATGTTTGCCCATTTGCAGCAGCATTCGTTAATAAATTTCCTGTCGTCGTATCATCACTAATTTCAATCGTATAACCACCCCGTGGCAAAGTTACAGATGTCGTAGTAAATCCTCTATAGGTAAAGTTCTTGGATTTATGCCGTTCCAACTGTTCTGCCAATTTTAGAATTTCACCTTTAGCAGCAGAAGCCGTCGCTCTACGGCTATAACTTTGATATGAAGGGATAGCAATCGAAGCAAAAATAGCGACAATCACGATGACAACCATGAGCTCAATCAAGGTAACACCCTGATTAAACCGCAGAATATAATATTTATTCATCAGTCATCCCTTAGCGATAACGCTCATACCAGCGTGTAGGAACTAAATGACTTGTACACTGCCACTCGCCCGTTCCACTCTCGTTTCCAGACAGTTGTAATTTCCCACAACTATTAGTCACTGGAGGTTCATCTCTTTTTGGAACAAATGCTATGCCGCGAATACCGGAGCCAATAACGTTTTCATTACATTCAGAAACTCCTACTGGGCAATTAGTACCAGTTTGTGTTTCAAACCCACTGTGATTCTCTTTATTTTGATCGATGGACCCATCAGAATTAAGGCAGGCACCAAATGGTAAACAGAACGTCTGCTGATCAGTTTCACCTACTACCCGGGGTAAACATGGGTCTGCCGCTACAATACCTGTTCCCTGTGGATCATAAACAGGCACAATTAAAGTCCCTGTAATTGCCATAGGCTCTTCAAAAGCTTTAAGACCTCCTTTAATACGGAAACTATTATTAGCTTTCTCGGTACCATCGCTCATACTAGAAAGTGAACGATACCAACCATTTTGTCCCGTCCCCGTATTGGGAAAGAAAATCTGTGCTACTCGTGTTTCTCCAGATCGTAAAATTTGTGGATTTTTTCGAAGCGTCGATCGAGTAATATCTTTCGTTTCAAGCTGGCTATCTGTTAAAGACATCAGATTCTTTTTAATAAAGTCTTTATCGATAATTCCATAAACGTTGTTTACAGGTCTTCCACTTAATGCTGTGCTTGGTGACATCCCCTCACGGCCTGTAAGCGGATAAACATCTAAAGGTGTACTACGGTCACCTGAAGCAATACCTACAGTAATAAAAGTGCGGATTCCATAATCGTGAATTGTCACTGTGGGCGGTTCATAAAAACGCGGCGCATTCCCAGCGGTATAGTCGTTCGAGCTATCATAAGTAGCATCATTCGTTGCCAAATTGGCTAATCGAACAACTCGAACCCCGAAACTGCTATAAGTTGAATTTGTTTTTGTCTGGTTATTATTAAGATCGATACGGAAAATTTGCCCGCCTAAATCGCCAAAATATAAATGGTCGACTAAACCATCAGCATCTCGATCTAAGGTACTAATGCGACTAACAATACTGTGCTTCATATTAGAGTTATCTATATTAGAGCCTGTATCACTAGTCCACCATAAGCGCTCCCCAGTTTTAGCATCAATAATATAAACAGCATTCCCTTTTGCTTTTCCATTCGTAAAGCAAGAATTGCTCAAGGTAATATTCGGGTTTTCATAACATTGGTCGTAGCCACCACCAACAATCATAACGCGTTTAATCACCCCGTTATAACGTATATTTGCAAGTACAGGTTTAGACCAACTCTGCCCCATACGACTATAATCAGTTTGGTCTGCTCCTACTCTAAAGAGGAGCTTAGGTGAAGCAGGATTTAAGACATTTAAGCCATAATAACTGCTGCCCCCCATTCGCATGCCACCATAAATATTCATTTGCTTTGCAGTTACTTTTGATACTACTGAGCTACCACTTCCCGTTGTAGTAATACTATATGCAGGGTCGGATACCCAAGCTCCATCCATACCGTGTGCAGGTGCGGTAGCATCACTTTGACCAACAACTAAAGCTTTTGAAGCGACTGGATCATTTAATATATCGGCAGGAACGAAAGCCATTTGTTCTACACCAGTTGAAGCATCCACAATATGCAGACCGCCTTCCATCGTTCCATAGAGAATGGATTGTTCTCGCGCAGATGTTAAACTCCCATTTTCATCTAATGTTCCATTATAGGTAAGCTGTACTGGTAAAGAATGAATACTACCGCCCATCGATAAATAGGGTTCATTCGATGTAACTAATGACGAAGGTAAAGTCGTAGCACTAATATCAGTTGAGTAACCTAGATAATTTAATATTTTTAATTTCAAGCTAATCGGGAAAGCTTTTAAAATATCTTGTCCAGTTGATGCATTAAATTTTCCTAAAACATAACTTGCTGTATTAGCCACACTATCAAAAGGATTAGTTCCTTCTGGTGGAGTAGCTGGAATTTTTAGCAAATTAGTTCCAGAAGTCGATATTTTCGTTAAGCTACCATCTGATGCGACGGCGGAAACATCGGTAAATAAATTGCGAATTTTACTTTGTACTGCGTAATAATATTTTGTGATATTTCCTACGTTATCTACCACTTCTGATTGTCCCGCAACTGGTAAAGGCACCTTCGAATAAGCCCCACCAAAAAAGACTTTACCTCCATCATTATAAGTAGAGCTATTCCAATAATCTTTCGTACCCGTTCTAAATGCCCCAGTTGCGTTGTAGACCAGCCCACCAGTGTTAGCTTCAAAAGCGCCCGCATTTGTTCCCGATAAAACAACATGATATTTTTTTAAATTGCCACGCCATGTTAAATATGGGTTGGCAGGATTGGGCTCTAAAGCACGTAAATAACCATATTCCTGTAAATTTTTAGGATTCAGTGCATCATAAGGAACTGAGATAGCACCTGTGGTTAGTGGTTGTAAAGGAACTTTATTCAAATTACCAATAAATGCAACTACACTATCTGTTACCCCCTGAGCACTTTGAGTTGAAAAAAAACCACCATTCCCATAGCCAGGTGTTGTTACCGCATTTGTAGTTTGATTTGGCGAACATAGATCATCCCCTCCACGGTCGAATTGGGTTCTCGAACTCAAACGACAGGCATTTTTTACATCAGAAGAACTTAAACTAGAAAAGTCACTACCAAAACCAACAAATGCTGTTTGAATAGAAACTCCGGCAGGATTCTTTGTTTTATCAAATAGTCGTTTTGCAAACTCCCCCATACAGGCCCAACCAGAGTCTGCTGTCGTGTTAGATAAACCTCCAGAACAATTAAAATCAGCTCCAAAAGTACTACCTAAAGCAGTCGACATCACGGTTGCCGAACGTGTATTTGTTGTATTGTTCGGCTCCCCATCTGATAAAAAGTAGATTCCTTGCCCATCACAACTCTGGCGATTAGCCACCGCAGGCAAAGGAGATTGGTAAATGGTATTTAAATTAGAGGCATTTCTATCTACAACAATATTCGGATTGCTAGCTGTATCATTTGATTTTGATTTTGGGATACCGCTATCTGCATTTGCTACAGCATAATTAAAGGTAGTGTAGTAATAAGTATAAGAATAGGTCCAATCCGACGAAGTATCATAAGCAGTTGCCGTATCCACACCCGGATTAGAAGTTGACCAGTTACTCCAATAGTTATTAGAACGACAAGGTTGCCATAGATTTGTAGTATCAATTTGTGAATCGCGATAATTCGTACAATATGAGTATTCCGTTCTATTATCAGATTTTCGCACACGCCTTATATAGCTATCTTTTCGAATGGCATAATTTGCCTCTGAATAGGTCGTTGTACCCATCAAATAAGCAGCAGCTTCCGCATAAGCATGTGCTGAAGGCGTTGACCCGCCAGCAGTTAAATTTGCAACAGCCTGTTTTAATTTATAACGTTGAGAACCCACTGTATTTAACGTACTCGCATCTCCTAAAGGAGCAGCAGCCACTAGAACCTGCCCACTTCGGCTATCACCATTTGCAGAGAAATTTCCCAACCCCACACGAGTGTCATTTAAAACAGGATTATTACTTGCTAAAAAAGCATTCATACCATTTTTAAGCATAGCCAGACGGTTTTCGCCATAACTATTGTTGGTCATACTTCCTGATGTATCCAACATCATCACAATGGTTTTTTTACCAGCTGTAGGTGAAGCATAAATTTGTAAATCACTCGCCTGCACAACGGAGCTTGTCATTAGCCATGTAAAAGCAACTGAACTCGAACAGATGGCATACCATAAATTATTTGGCTTAAAATTCTTCAATTTTAGTTTCACGATATTCCCCGTTATGAACCTGGTGCCGTAATTTGAGTGAGTTTATTGGTATAGTTAAATTCTTGAACTTGAGTACTAAAAGGCACGTTATGATTTGCCAAACACTCCGCCAATGTTTGTTTAGCCGTTAATGCGGTATCAAAATTGTCGCTAATTTTTGCCGAACTCGTGCTTAAACAATCTCTTTGTAAAGTTTCAATAGAGGTAGATGCATAGGCTGGCAAAAAAGCAGTTGTAATCACTCGAATCCGTTGCGTAGACAACATACTTTTAGGAAGTTGCGTACCTTCCGAGGTATTTGTTCCTCGTGGTAAATTTGAGCCTGGAATATCGCTAGCAGCATCTGTTGGAACACTTACAGCAACTTGGGTAACCACTGCTTGACGATTACTTCCATAGTCAGTTGTTAAATTGCAGAAACCCGCCACTCCGCCATCTTCAACAACCGCATTATTAGCACTTCCTGCTCGAAGTAAACTTGCACCTCTGGTCTGAGCAAAATTTGTTGCTGTAGAAACAGGCTTATAACAAAAGTTGTATTCCGCACCAGGATTACTTTCATGCTCTTTAAGCGCGGCACCAATCACATTAGTAATATTAGTTAGGGTGGTAGGATTCATCTGCACAATAAGTTCTAAAGGTGTGTCAGATGACTGAAAATTTAATTGGCTCACTTGACTATTGGTAGCAACTTTTAAAGAAACAATAGCCACTCTTATTGCTAAAACGCCTACAGAAATAACAATCAATAAAATAATAAGCACAACAATAAGGGTTGCCCCTTTTTCCTTAGATCTACTTTTATGAATTAAATGGGTCATAGACTTTCCCCCATCGCGTTGCGTAGAGCAATTGTTAAGTTATAAGTGCGGCGTAAGAATCGAGTTGTATTATCAGAAGCATGTACGGTTTGATCTAACATAAAAAAAGATTGCTCAGGATCTATTGCTTTGCTTTGGGCATTATTAGTAGAGCGCGCTAATACAGACATTTGTATTGAAAGAATTCGTGGCGGCATCACAGATGGTGTGGCATCTCGGGCAGCCTGTGCAGCAGCGCGATACTGGGGAATGGTATAATAAACAAAATTGCCAGCCGCATTTTTTGCACCAAACAGCACATGGAAATGGTCAATACGCGGCAATACAATTTGACCAGCGTCGCCTAACCCAGCAACAGTGGTCGGTTGAGCTGTGGCTACAGCAGAGGGAGTATTTGCATCACATGCAAGTGCATAATCTTGCTGGGAACTACCATTGCTATCCAGACGTAAAAAATAACGCTCTACAATTAAATCACCTGCAAGTACATTTACACCTTCACAATTGGTCATATTCGTAGGTGCAATAAATTGGATAGTCAGCTGATCACTTTGCACAGCAGCATTTGAACTGTTCTGTATATTTGAAAGACCTTTCCAGTGATTACTCACAGTACTCACCGTATCCCCTGCACCACGACTGAGTAATGTGTCAGCAATATAAGTATTTGTTCCAACGTTAGGGACAAAATTAACATTGTTGTTATTGGTTGCAGTTGAGCCAGTTAATACAACACCGCCCCAAGGGGTTGTATCAGTTAATATTGGGTTGGTTACATTTCCATAATTTAGAAGCCGTATATCACGGGCAATATATTCCAAACCAAAAATACCGCTATCTTGTATTTCAGCATTTGCTTTTTGTAGACGGCTTGATAGAAGTCCACCAATAAATAATTGAGTCGCCGCGGCTACCAAAATTAGACCTAAAGCCAATGCAACCATCAGCTCAATTAATGTAAAGCCTCGTTGTTTCCATAATACAAATGAGTGAGCCATTAATATGCCTCCATCATTAAACAGTTCGAATTATTGACATAAACGCCATTTGTACTCATACAGCTCGACACATCCGCGCTCGTGACTCCCTCATTTGTTGTAATTACTGGAGCGGTTTTTCCCCAAAAAACAAACAAACATTGCCTCTGCTGGGCCATTGTGCTTGTAACCCCTGGGCAATTTGTCATTGTAATTTTCATGCCAAGTTGATCAGCATTTCTTGCTGCTTGATATGCATCAAATTGCGCAAGCTGAGAAGGTGTACAAGCTGCATTGAAACACAACGTAGGAGCTGCGGTGGTAGATGAATAATTGCTATAACTACGGACAAATGCGGGATACTGACTAGCTTGAGAACTATTTACGCGAATGTTTTCTGCTAATCCTCTCATGATCATAATCGCTTGAGATTTGCTTAATGCCTCTGAAGAAGCATCCATAGCACGGACTTGCAAGGCAACATATCCTAAAACCCCTATCGCAATTAAAATTAGGGCAACCAACACTTCTAATAAACCCACCCCAACTTGAGTCTTTTGTTTAGAGCCCTGCATTAACATGTCTCCTCAGCTTTAAAAGTTAATGTGCCAAGCTTTGTTAAAATAAGAATTTTCTTTTTATTTAATTTTGAATTACAAATAGATAAAAGTGTGCCTTGGGTAATATTGGTTATCACCCCATTCGCATTAAAAGTTAGAGTCGTTGCTGTTAATGAACTCTGCGTACCATCAGCAGCGATATTTTTAAGCTCAAGACTGTTATTGGAATCAGCTTTCCAATTCAAGGAAGTGGGAGTATTTAAAGCTGTTGAATTCAGATTAATGGATACATCTTGTCGACCAAGTATGGCTTGGTTCTTTGCTTCCGATAAAGTATTGATTAGATCTCGTTGGTTTCCATCTAGTCGTTTGCTTTCTAATAAATTCGACATAGATGGTGCAGCCATCATCGCGATAATAGCCATGACCGCAATCGTCACCATAAGCTCAACCAAGGTGAACCCGTCTTGCGGAATAATTCCCCTCATCCCCATACCCCAAATAAACTTTAAAATTTTTTATTTATTAATTAAATTTTACGTCTTATCTTTACAAAACAAATACAAAGCAGATAAAGGGTATAAAAAAACAGATAACTGTCATATCAACAATTATCTGTTTAAATTTTTAAAATCAGTATGTTAAATACATCACACTTTACGCTTGAGTCACATGAATGCGTAATTCTTTAGGAAGACTAAAAGTTATGTTCTCTTCACGCCCATCTAATTCTTTCGGTGCTTGAGCACCCCAATCTTGTAAACGTTGAATCACTTGTTTAATCAAGATTTCTGGTGCAGACGCGCCAGCAGTAACACCAATTTTACATGTCTCATTGAACCATGACTGCTCTAACTGATCAGCATTATCTACAAGGTAAGCGGCTTTACCCATACGCTCTGCAAGCTCACGTAATCGATTTGAGTTTGATGAGTTAGGTGAACCTACAACTAAAACCACATCACACTTTTCAGCTAAATCACGCACAGCATCTTGTCTGTTTTGAGTTGCGTAGCAAATATCATCTTTACGCGGACCCTGAATATGCGGAAATTTTGCACGCAAAGCATCAATAACCTTAGCTGTATCATCAATAGATAACGTCGTTTGAGTCACAAATGCAAGTTTTTCAGGATGTCGAACGGTAAGTGCAGCGACATCTTCTTCATCTTCAACCAGATAAATATCACCGCCTTTTAATTTGTCATATTGCCCCATTGTGCCTTCGACTTCTGGGTGCCCTTCATGACCAATTAAAATAGCTTCAGTACCTTCACGCGCATATTTAGTCACTTCAATATGAACTTTAGTCACTAAAGGACAAGTTGCATCAAAAACTTTTAAGCCTCGGCGTTCAGCTTCCTGTTGAACTGCTTTTGAAACACCGTGCGCACTAAAAATTACAATTGAGTCATCTGGAACCTGATCTAGTTCATCAACAAAAACGGCCCCTCTCTGACGTAAGTCATCAACCACAAATTTATTGTGTACAACTTCATGACGTACATAAATAGGAGGGTTGAAACATTCCAAAGCCCGATTGACGATTGCTATGGCTCGATCAACACCGGCACAAAAACCACGCGGATTAGCTAACACAATTTCCATAACAGCCTCAAAATTAATAAAACAGGGGAATTTCTCTTGAATATTTGCAATTAAAACTATTCAGTTTAAACGCACGGTACACTACAATAGCGAAGATATTTTATCATATCAGGAAAAATATCATGTCGGGTCTATTGTTTGTCGTTTCTGCTGCATCAGGAACGGGCAAAACATCTTTGGTAAAAGCCCTGCTTGACCGTGTGAGCAATTTACATGTTTCAGTCTCGCATACAACCCGAGGTCAACGTCCCGGTGAGTTAGATGGTGTTCACTATCACTTCACTACAAAAGATGAATTTCTAGACCAAGTCAACCATGATGGATTTATCGAATACGCTGAAGTATTTGGTAACTACTATGGCACTTCTCAAGCTACGGTAAAACAACAGTTAGCTCAAGGACACGATGTCTTACTTGAAATTGATTGGCAAGGTGCAGAGCAAGTACGTAAGTTGTTTCCTGAATCTAAACAAATCTTTATTTTACCGCCTACTCAATTCGATTTACGTCAGCGTTTATCTAATCGCGGTACAGATTCTGTTGAGGTAATCGAACATCGTTTAAGCTGTGCGGTTGAAGACATGCAGCATTATACGAACTTTGACTACATCATTATCAATGATGATTTTAATAAAGCCTTACATGAGCTTGAAGCCGTGATTACAGCGAACCGTTTAGTGCTATCTCAGCAAGCAAAAAGACACCAAACTTTAATTCAAGACTTGATTACTCCTCAACCAAAACAGGAATAACTTGAGTCTAGAACGAAAGCCTTTTATACTATTTAGTCTGTTCAAATTCACCATTCCAAAACGAGAACTTTTATGGCACGCGTCACCGTTGAAGATTGTTTAGATCATGTAGACAACCGTTTTGAGCTTGTGCTCGTTGCAAGTAAACGTGCTCGTCAATTGGCACGTCAAGGCATGGAGCCAACTGTAGAATGGGATAACGACAAACCGACTGTAGTTTCTTTGCGCGAAATCGCGGCAGGGCACGTTACGAAAGAAATTCTTAAACAACGTGAGCAAGATTACCAAACTTCTAGTCTTGATCTTGCCCTTTCTACAAACAGCTTGAATTTAGAAGGTTTTTCTTTCTAATTCACCCTGTTTCATAAAAAAACCATCGTTTTTCTGCGATGGTTTTTTATTTGGCTTTGCGCCATATTCAAACATATTGGGAAAAGCAATTATTTTCATTGAAAAAAAAATACACTTTTTCAAATGAAAAAATTGACAAGTTCCGCAATATGCTTTTCATTAAGAAGCAGATAGATTTAGTTTTTCAGCAATAGGAAAAAGGGTGATTTATGCCAGGCGAAGAGGTCAGCCAAGCCAAGCAACAGCTCAAATTAATTATCGACCCTTACTTATCGGTGAGTGAAGTCGAAAAAGTGCTTGCTGCCTGCGATTTTGCCGATCTAGCGCACACTGGCATTACGCGTAAAAGTGGCGAACCCTATATTCTACATCCGATTGCTGTAAGCTGTATTCTTGCAAACATGCGTTTAGATGCTGAAACTTTAATGGCAGCACTTTTGCATGATGTTATTGAAGATACTCAATATACAAAAGAAGATATTATTGAGAAGTTTGGCCTAACCGTTGCAGAGCTAGTAGATGGTGTAACCAAACTTAGCCAATCAAGCGATAAAGAATATAACAAGGCAGCTTCATTCCGAAAAATTCTGCAAGCGACCTTACAAGATCCGCGTGTCATCATTATTAAATTAGCAGATCGCTATCATAATATGACAACTCTAGGTGCTTTACGCCCAGATAAACGAGCCCGTATCGCTCAAGAAACTTTTGATATATTTGTACCGATGGCAAGATTAGTCGGCATGAATGAAATGGGCGATAATCTAGAGAATCTCTGCTATCAAAACCTTGACCTTGATATGTTTGATAACGTTCAGAATGCTCTGCTACAGACAAAGCCAGAACGCTGTAAATATCAAAGTATTTGGGAACAAAACCTCGCTGAACTTCTGCATAATTATCATATTCAAGGCCGTATTAAAAAGAAAAATAACAATATCGAATTATTACGCCATTTCGTTAAAAACGAGATGGATCTCCAAGAGCTTACTCATAGTCATGCTTTTGAAATTGTTCTACAAAGCATTGCCGACTGTGACCGCTTAGAAGAAGCATTAAGAGAAAATTTTCAGGTTATCCAGTACCAAGATCATATTCGTCGCCCACTACCTGGCGGTAATCAGTCTTTACTGATAAAGCTTAAAGGCGAAAAAACAACACTATCTCTTACCATTCAAACCGAGCTCATGCGTAAAGCTGCCCGTTTTGGGGTAGTGTTAGGTGAAAATGCGCCGCAAACTTGCCGCTCTGCCATTCAGGCTTCAATGCAGAACTTAAATACATTGATTGACGGTGAATGTGCTAAAACAACTTTTAATGATTTACTTGATTATCTACATCAAGAAAAAATCTGGGTATATACACCACACGGTCAACTGCATGAGCTACCGCAAGGCGCTACTGTAGTTGATTTTGCTTATTCAGCAAGCTTATTTTTAGGTAACCATGCGGTTGGTGCAAAAGTCGATGGAGAGATTAAACCACTCTCTACTCCATTAGTTAGCGGTCAGGTTATCGAGATTATTACGGATGTTTTGGCAACACCAAACCCAGACTGGCTAAGCTTTATTAATACGCAAAAAGCGCGTCGTGCATTACAGCATGTGCTTAAAGATCAAGATATCGAAGAACAACGTCTAGTTGGTGCACAAGCCCTTTCTCGTGCACTGAAACTTTTTAACCGTTCAATCAATGATCTTTCTGAAGCTGACTGGCTAGATCTATTGCAATGGCGCCATATCGATAATAAAAATACATTGTTTGAACAAATTGCGGTTGGCGATTTACTACCTCAACTTGTAGCAAACCACCTGTTTGCTCATGATAAACATCCGCAAGTGGAAAACTCAGATCGACTTATTCAAAGTACTGAAGGAGTTGACGTTAAATATGCACATTGTTGCAATCCAATTTTAGGCGATCCAATCCAAGGACATTTAACGCGTCGCGGGTTAATTGTGCATCGTATTCGCTGTCATAACTTACTACATGAACAACATCTACACCCTGAAAATATCATGCCACTTCAATGGAAAGCAGATGATGTAGATGATGTCCGTTTTACAGCCTACCTTGCTATTTATATGGCGATGAATGATGAACAAGTATCAGATCTGATTTATCAATGCCGTAAAAACAATGCTGGTGTAGAGATGGTTCACTCAAATGAGCAAAGAACTTTTGTGAATATTGTAGTGAATAACCGTAAACATATTGCAAAAGTCATTCGTGATTTACGCATGCACTATGGTTTCCCCCGAATTGAACGTTTAGACGCTCCTGCTCCGCAAATGGAAATTTCAAAAGTAAGCTAAATTTCTATAGAGACAATTCACTAGATTTGTGTTTCCTTAACAAAATCAAACTTTCCAAATTCACTTAATCAATTAAATCGATGATACTTTTGTCAAAAGCTATCATCGATTATGATGGAAAGAGATTTAATCAAGGAGAACCCAATGTCCCGCCAAGTCATTCATACTGAAAATGCCCCTGCTGCTATCGGCACATACTCTCAAGCTATTTTAGTAGATAATACGCTATATCTTTCAGGGCAAATTGGTTTAGACCCATACAGTATGGAACTTGTAGAAGGTATCGAAGCTCAAATTCGCCGTGTATTTGATAATTTAAAAGCAGTTTGTGAAGCTGCTGGTGGTTCACTTGCAGATATTGCTAAGCTCAATATTTTTTTAACTGATCTATCAAATTTCCAACTCGTAAACCAAATTATGGGTGAATATTTTGCTCAGCCCTACCCTGCACGTGCAGCTCTTGGTGTAGCAAGCTTGCCAAAAGGCGCATTAGTAGAAATGGACGGAATTGTAATTATTAATCAATAAGATATAAAAATTAAAATATCTAAATTTCACTATTTAGTTTTTTAAAACACGAACCACCTTTGCATAAAAATCTAAATTCTTCTTGGATTTCCACTTAGGTGGTCTTTTTTTATTCAGAATCCCAATAATGATAAATGAGATTTCAAATGAATTTCATTGACAAACGATAATAATTATCAATAATATCAATTATCGCATTTATATTTGGGGATCACTCCCATGTACGTTTGCTTGTGTCGTGGCATTACCGATCAGGATATTAAAGACGCTATTGAAAATGGCGCTGAAAGCTATCGTGAAATTCGCGACTTGCTTGATCTTGGTACATGCTGTGGACGCTGTGCACCAGAAGCCCGCGCTATCATTAGCGAAGAATTAGCAGAAATCGCTGCTCGCATTTCTGTAGCTGCATAATAAAAATTAATATTTAACAAAATTTATTGACTCCTCCACCGCTTTTTGCGGAACCTTTATAGTTCCTCATTCAAGCGGTTTTTTTTGACATAAAAACATCCTTTTTAATACTGTGTTGTTTTTGATTGCGATTTTCATTTGCTGTTCCATAAATTACTCGCCATCTCCGTGATTGTTCACTAAAATGGATTTATAGATTGCCTTAATTAAGTTTGAGGCAGAAATTGTTTTGGAGTAGCTACAATGAAAGGCAATCGTGATGTCATTAATCAGCTCAATCAAGTGCTGTATCATCATTTAACTGCAATCAATCAATACTTTTTACATTCACGCATGTTTAATGACTGGGGAATTGAGCAGCTTGGTTCTGCTGAATATAAAGAATCAATTCGTCAAATGAAACATGCAGATAAAATCATTGAACGTATTTTATTTTTAGAAGGACTACCTAACCTTCAACATTTAGGTAAGCTTTATATTGGTCAACACACAGAAGAAGTTCTGCACTGCGACATTCGTAAAGTAAAAGAAAATATAGAAGCAATTCAAAAAGCGGTTGCTTTAGCTGAAACAGAGCAAGATTATGTCACTCGTGACCTTGTTCAAGAAATTTTAGAAAAAGAAGAAGAATACTGGGACTGGCTAGATACTCAAATTGATCTTATTGGCAATGTTGGTATTGAAAATTATATCCAGAGCCAAATGTAATTTCTCATAAAAAAATCCCCTTATACTTAAGGGGATTTTTTTTACTTCTCTTTTAGTAATTCTGATAGCGTTATTTTTTGCTTATAAAGATGTTGCAAAATAAATATTTGCTGCTGCGCCTGTTCTACTTTCCCGTTGTAAGCGAGCAATTTTGCGTATTTACGTAAGTTATATGGAGTAGGCTTATTCTTTATAAAATTTTCCCATTCAACCAAATCACCTTCAGATAAAATATTTTGGGGATTAAGTTCTATCCAACTTAAACGCTGCTCAAACTGTGTTAAAACAAAAATTTTACCACTTCCCATAAATTCAGCGTTTGGACGCTTATTATTAAAAAGCAAATTACTATTCAGAACATAGACATTGTAATCACGTAGAATTGCAATAATAAGCAATAAACTTACAACCCATGATAAGCGAAAAAGATGTTTGTTGAGGATAATTCCCTTAAGTACAGTAGTTTGTGCTTGCACAATACCCAGTAGGAATCCACAAGTAAGTAAGAAATAAGCATAGCGCTGTGGAAACTCTAACATGGCATGAATAAGCACTGTACAGACCATCATAATCGCTATAATCGAGATGGTATTTTTAGCCTGTTGATTTAACCAAATAAACCAGCAAGCAAAGTAGGTAATGATTACAGCACCCAAGGGAATACCATTCCAGATAATTAAATCAAGCAGTACATTATGTGCACTGGTAGTCCACTCTCCTGTTGGGAAAGCATGGTAAACTGTCATTTGTGCCACACTGGTTTGATTCCAACCATAACCTAACCAAGGGTGCTGCTGTACAGCAAGCAACATTTGTGACCAGATATTAAAACGCAAATACCCAGAGCTTGCTCTTTCAACCAAACCACTTGCTTCGGTTACATCAGTACTTGACCATGCTTCAATTAAATTAGTAGCAAATGGTAGAATTACCCCAGCCATTACGAAAAAACCGACGCACCACAAAAAACCTTGAAAAACTCCAAATCTTTTTTGTTTCCCAAATTGTTTAACTATCCAATAGATGAATAAAAATGGAAAAACGATCCATGATGTTCGTGACTGACTCAAGGCGATCGTAAACAGAATAATGAGGGCTGAAGGCAGGAGTAACCAGACGGTTGCCTTATTTTTTTCATATAGATACAAACATCCTAATAACCCAATAATTAGGAATGTTGCCATGTTGTTGGGTTGACCAAAATTTCCGTAAGGACGGTTACCAATCAGATGAAGGGTATAAATTAAATGTGATTCAATATTCAACCATTGAAAAATTGCTATAAGACTAGTTAATAGCGATGTAATAATTACTAATAAGCTAAAACCTGAAAAAATTTGATCTCTCTTTTTTTGATCTAAAGATAGGTTGTAGCCAGCCAAGACCATAAACCAAAAACCTAATAAGTAAAATGTACTTAATAAAGCCGTACTTAAATCAAAAACTAAACCAAAGCCCCACTGCACAATAGGAATTAAAGTAAATGGTAGCAACAATATCTGTGCTCTAGGAATTTTAATATTTTGTTGAAGTAAAGCAATTAATACACATAGCCCAGCCCCAAAAGTACTGACTTCACTTGAGAACATGACCCACGGGCTGTAGTGAAATGGAGACAACCATGCAAAACCCAATAGGATTGCAGCGAAGAACAGAAAGAATACTTGCATAGTGAGAGGCTAGAGACCAAAACTTGTGAGAATTATACATGGAAGTCTAAAAAAGAATGTATGAAGTCTAAATGAAAAGACCTTAATAAAATTTAGTATAAAAAATTAAGGAATGTGTGAAGCTGGTATCAAGTGCTGTGTACTACCATACTCCCAAAAATTTGGTGCCATCCGTCCGACATAACTCGTACACCCCCAGCAAGTTAAATCTTGTCCTAAGTACATAATCGTAATGTATAAAAATAAAGCTCCCCATAAACCAATTAATAGTTTCATCAGTCTATAAGGAGATTTCAAATATTCTTTAGACTGCTCCGACTGAGAAAAAGCAAATGCTAAAAATAATATACAGGCTATTTGTGAAGCGGGATAAACCATACTTCCTGAGAACATCGCATCAACTAAAATTGCAATTAAGCCAGCTTTCGTAATAGGTAAAGCATCCTTATCTCGAAACAACTTAACAACTTGATATATCATCCAAACTAAAAAAATACATCCAACTATTCCCCATTCAAAAATTAACCTTAAATATAAATTATGCATGTGATGTCCATATTTATATTGGATTTCTGAGAGATATCCTCCCCCAACTCCAAACCATGGCTTTTCTTTCCATTGCTCAAAAACGAAACTCCACATCTCTGTACGCATGGATGTCCCTACCCTCATTACGGTCATGGTATTTTTATCAGCGAAATAAATCGTAGTTTTATAAACTAAAAAAGCAAAAAAAATGTAAATACAGCTTTGCAAAATGAGCTTTCGATTTTCTCGAGAGTAGATAACGAAAACTAACAATCCTGTCGCTACAGCAAGTAAGGCGGATCTGGCTCCATCAAAAAACCATGCTAAAGCAAAAAAGAAACTAGCAAATGGATAAAAGTAATGAAAATAAGGGTAGTTTTTATTTTTTAAAAAAATTAGAAAAAAGAATATAGGTACGATAACACTGTCATAAATTCGGATCGTGCCAGAGTTAAATTGCCAGTCAAACCATTGTTTGTAGAAAATAAAATTAGTAATAGAAACAAAAATAAATAAACAAGGAATAAATGCTGAAAAAACGACTAATGCTAAGCTATGTTCTATATTTTTTACATTCTTTAAATCATATGCTAAAGCAGAAAATATAAATAGTAATGCTATCGCAGACCAAAGTTCTTGAAATTGAAAAATACTATAAGTTGTTATCTGTATAGCAGTTAATACACCAATCAGAAAAAAAGTAATTTGAGTGGAAATTGAATATTCTATTTTTTTTGTAAAAATCAAAATTAACAAAGCACATAGTGCCAATGGAAAATGTAATAAACGAAGTTCATCATATTGGAAAACTGACCAGCCAATTTGATAACCTAATAATGCTGTAATAAGATAAGTTACTATTAAAAGAAATAGAATATTTTTTTTTAACATATTTATTTTCTTTAATAAAAAAGAGAGGTTAAAACCTCCCTTTTTTATTATTTAACTATTAAGAAGCACCACATGATTTAGGACGTAAGTTTTCAGCTACATCTGTCTTACAGCGCCAAGCACCTGTCGTACCATTTGTAGCATTATCCGCATCACGGATCCATTCAATTTTCTTACCATTAATTTGTGATGTACCCTTCAGTGTACAAGTAATATTACTTGCACCATTAGTTCCAATATTCGCTGTAACAGCACAAGCATTCGTAGATGCTTGTAAGCCTAAAGTTGTTACATCGGTTAATGCAGCGGTTAAACCTTCTGCCAATTTAGTTTCTGCATTTGTTTTACCAGCTGTAATATCAGCCAAGCCAGTACTTACTTGTGACTTAGCAATATAGTTTTGATATGCAGGAATCGCGATTGCTGCCAAAATACCAATAATGGCAACCACGATCATAAGCTCAATTAATGTAAAACCTTTTTGTGCATTCATAGCCTTTTCCCCAAAGATTGTATGTATGTTTTTATATAAGCTTTTTCAGCTATCAACTATATTGCAGCATCCATGCCAACTTTTATTTTAATTAAAAAACAAATACTTATATCAAACTCCATTATTCTTAAATATTAAATCGGTGTAAGTAATTGACAAAAATTGTCATATAACTTTTTATAAAAACACTTCACGCATTAAAAAAAATAAAATACACAATTCAAAGTTTATATTTATTTATGTGAACAAAATCTCTTTAGAAATAAATAAGTAGGTGACATTTTTTGTCAGTCATCTTTAAAAGTAAAAATTATGAAACTTAACTAATGTAGGAATGCGACAAGGCAAATCAATTAAGAATAATCGGAGTATTTTCTAATTCATTGGATTGATCAGGCATGTTTTTGTCATAAAACCGTGACATCACCTCTCCAATTTGTTGTACGCCCATCACTACAGCTTGTTGATATTTTTTTTGTTTAAGCTTTTGTACCATTGCTTCACAAATCTGTTGCCAGACTTGATCGTTAGTCGCATTTCGAATTCCACGATCAAATATAATTTCTACTGTTCGCTCACATAAATTTAGGTATAACAATACACCACTATTTAATGCAGTATCCCAAACACCTAATTCTGCAAATAATTGCTGTGCTCTTAAACGCGTATTTTGTCTGTAGGCTTGTGATACTGGAATATGGCCTTCAATTACAACCTGTATTTCTCCAACATGGCCATGTTCTGCCTGTTGTACAGCATCGGCAATAGCTTGCTTATCTTGTTTTGAAAAATAACGACTACTAGCAGGTAAATAGCATAGATGTTTAAACCAACGTTTTATGCTTGGCTCTACAGATTCCTCAATTTTTGGTTGAGTAATAATTTGTGTTGTTTCTGATGTTGTTACCATGAGCCTGAAGCACCTCCACCGCCAAAACGGCCTCCGCCGCCACCATAGCCTCCGCCACCTCCGCCGAAGCCTCCTCCACGTCCACCGCCACCAGAACCACTCAGAATGGCCTGTAAAATAAATTGGGCAATTGATGTAATGAGTAAAAAGAAAATACCAAAACCAAGTAGTAAGCTAGTGACTAGCCCTGCTCCATTTACGAATCCTGCTACTGCAGCAGCAACACCAGCTGTAGATGCACTAAGCGGACGACCGACAATAAATGAACCCACAATTCCAGCAACAAGAATAAATAAAGCCATTGTCAGCGTTGTCTGCTTGGCTTGCTGTTCTTCTGCAGCTTGATGCTGACGTTCTTTTAAATCTTGAGCAGCTTGCTGTGCTACTTCTGGGTCAAGATTTAAAATTCTTCCGATTTCATCGATACCTGCACTCAAACCTTGTGCATATTGGGCTTGTTTAAAATAAGGTGTAATTTGGTTTCGAATGATCCGACTTGCCACAATATCTGGCAACACACCTTCTAGGCCATAACCAGTTAGTATTTGTATACGGCGGTCATTTACAGCGACTGCAATGAGTAATCCATTATCACGTTTAGATGATCCCAATTGCCACTTTTCACCAACACGTAACGCATAATCAAAGATATCTTCTTGGCCAGTGGTAGGAACAATCACAATACCAATCTGCGCTTTGCCTTGTTGGTATAAACTTAGAATTTTTTGATTAAGTTGCTGCTTCTCAGCCTCGCTTAAGATATTGGCTTGATCAATAACAGGCTGGTTTAAAGTTGGCAAACCACGAATTGATTCCCCATCAGCCATATCATTAGTAAATTGGACTTGAGGAGCAGGACTTGAAGCAGCTTGCCCCTCTATTTTAGTTGCAGCAGCTTGAGTTTGTTGCTTTTGAATAATTTTGCCAGCAACTATTGCGTCTCCCTCATCGGTAGCAGTTGCAATATTAGTTTCACTCCATGCCGTATTCTGAAAAAGAACACCACAACAAAGCAAAATTAAGGTCGAAATAAAGACCTTAATTTGCTTTGATTGAAGCAATAGAGTATTTCTCATACGGCACTCCTTTGATTTGTAAAATTAATCAAAAGAAACTTTTGGGGCCTGTTGTGCAGATGCTTCTGCAGAGAAATTGGCTTTTGGATGCATACCAATTACTTTTGCTGTTACTGCCTGAGGGAACTGACGCACATATGAGTTATAGTCTTGTACTGTTGTAATATAACGATTACGCGCAACAGCAATACGGTTTTCAGTACCTTCAAGCTGAACTTGTAGTTCTTGGAATTGAGTATTGGCTTTCAAATCTGGGTAATTTTCCGAAACAGCAATGAGTCGAGATAACGCCCCTGTTAATTGACTTTGAGCCTGTTGATATTTTTCAAGTAAAGCTGGGTCTTCTAAAACTTCTTTATCAACTTTTAAACCTGCCACATTAGAACGTGCCTGTGTCACTTCAGTTAATACTTGCTCTTCGTGCTTAGCATAACCCTTAACTACGTTCACAAGATTTGGTACCAAATCTGATCGACGTTGATATTGGTTCTGTACTTCAGACCACGCTGCTGTTACAGCCTCATCTTTTACTTGTAGAGTGTTATAGCCACATCCCGAAAACAGCAAGGTACTGGCAAGTGTTGTTGCGATCGCAAATTGTTTCAACGTTTTCATCGTCACATTATCCTCAAGTTTTTCTTTATATTTTTAACCTCTTTACCTGATTGTATGATGAATTAGGCATTATTGTGTTGCTTTTATTTTATTGATTTTAAAAAACCGGACTTTTAAATCCGGTTATCTATTAGCTCAATCTCTGATCTTTTTCTTGTTCAAAACTTGCCATTTGATATTCTTCTACTAAAGAGCTTTTCCAATAATTACCCATCCTGCCATAATCTTTTTGGCTCGGATGGAAGTCTTTTTTGTAATATGCGAAGTATTCAGGCATTAACTGAACAAGCATCTTCATCAGCAAATATAATCCAAATAAATTACCCCCAATTTTAGGTAAGCTATTCCATTTATCTTGCCAAAATAAACGAGTTGTCCCATAAAAAGCGAGACTCGCAAATCCAGTAGTGACGCTACGCATGAGTAAACGACGGATACGATCATCACCATATACATGTTGATAAACATCAAATGCAACCGAACGGTGTTCAATTTCTTCAATCGCATGCCATACCCAAAGTTTTAGCGCATCTTCATCTAGCGTTTTTAATAACTCTGGA
Organism: Acinetobacter sp. 1542444; assembly: GCF_000581835.1. Classification (NCBI taxonomy): domain Bacteria; kingdom Pseudomonadati; phylum Pseudomonadota; class Gammaproteobacteria; order Moraxellales; family Moraxellaceae; genus Acinetobacter; species Acinetobacter sp. 1542444. The sequence continues at coordinate 159,469 of NZ_JEYA01000004.1, forward strand.
TGTTGTAAGACATATCCCCCAAGTAAAGCAGTGAAATGTTCAAATGCACAGGTCAATGCCAATTGCAGCTTAGGTGGAATTGTTCTTAAATATTTATCGCGCTCATTTAGCCAATTTTGAAAACTGTCCAGATTATAATCATCACGTCGCCAAGCTTCATTAAACTCACCATGTGCTTTGGAATGCATGGCCTCTTGTCCAATAAACGCTGCAATTTGCGCTTGTAGCTGAGGATCTGAGACTTTATCACGTACATTACGTACGCTATTTACAAAAAATTGCTCACCCACCGGAAACGTTGATGAGAGTGCAGTTAAAAAATGCGACATGAGGGGTGAATTTGCAAAATAGTGCCGCTTGATCGCTTTTGGATTAAATTCAAGACGACGCACTGTAATACCCAACGCTTTTCGACGATTTAAATATGATTTTTCTGCCGTCATACCTGCGATGTTCATATTCAACACCTACTGTATTGAAGAAGGAAGTTTCGAGTATGTCGCGAGCTTTAAACGCTAAAAAGGGCAAAAAAGCTTATTATATTTGCCAAAAACATCAAAGTGACTAATGGTAGACAATAAAAAAAGCCTACTTGAAGTAGGCTTTTTTTCAGTTATTTAACAAATTAATTTATTAAACACCAAGATAATCCAAAATGCCTTCGGCAGCTTGACGGCCTTCCCAGATCGCAGTAACGACAAGGTCTGAGCCACGTACCATATCACCACCAGCAAAGATTTTCGGGTTTGATGTCTGGAATTTGAATTCTTGCTTTTCAGCTGCGACAACACGGCCTGAACCATCAAGATTAATATTCACATTACCAAACCAGTCTGCTGGGCTTGGGCGGAAACCGAAAGCAAGTAAAACTGCATCAGCTGGTAATACTTCCTCAGAACCCGGAATTGGCTCAGGGCTACGACGGCCACGACTATCTGGTTCACCCATTTGTGTCGTTACCACTTTTACGCCTGTCACTTTGCCGTTTTCACCAACGATTTCGACTGGTTGACGATTGAATAGGAATTTCACACCCTCTTCGTAGGCATTTTTTACTTCACGTGCAGAACCCGGCATATTGCTTTCATCACGACGGTATGCACAAGTTACATCGTGAGCACCTTGGCGTAAAGAAGTACGGTTACAGTCCATAGCGGTATCACCACCACCAAGAACAATAACTTTTTTACCATCTAGGCTAATATATTCACTTAGATCTTTTTCCCAACCTTGGCAACGATTCACGTTAGAGATTAAGAAATCAAGTGCATCATAAACACCATCAAGATCTTCACCCGGGAAACCACCTTTCATGTAGGTATAAGTTCCCATACCCATGAATACCGCATCATATTCTGCAAGTAATTCATCAATCGTGATGTCTTTACCAATTTCAGTATTCAAACGGAATTCGATGCCCATGCCCGTGAAGATTTCACGACGGCGTTTCATTACGTCCTTTTCCATTTTAAATTCTGGAATACCGAATGTAAGTAAGCCACCAATTTCAGGACGCTTATCAAATACAACTGGTTTAACACCACCGCGAGCTAGAATATCCGCACAGCCTAAACCAGCAGGACCAGCACCAATAATTGCAACTTTTTTGTCAGTCCATTTTACGCCTGACATATCTGGACGCCAGCCTAAAGCAAAAGCTGTGTCATTGATATATTTCTCAGCATTACCAATGGTTACTGCACCAAAACCATCATTTAAGGTACAAGCACCTTCACACAAACGGTCTTGTGGGCATACGCGACCACATACCTCAGGTAGTGTGTTCGTTTGGTGACAAAGCTCAGCAGCTTGGAAAATTTGGCCTTCAGCGATCAGTTTTAACCAGTTTGGAATGTAGTTATGTACAGGACATTTCCATTCACAATATGGGTTACCACAGCCTAAACAACGGTGAGTCTGATTAGTGACAGTTTCCGATGTAAAAGGTTTATAAATTTCCACAAATTCTGCTTTGCGGACAGTAATATCTTTTTTCTCTGGATCTTGGCGTGGTACATCCAGAAATTGAAAGTCATTATTTAGGCGTTCTGCCATGTCTCTCTCCGTGGGTAGGCGCGGATTTCCTTGTTGCCCGCACCTGCCTATGTCTTTGCAGTCGTGGAATTATTGTGGGTCAGCTTGTGTTGTTTTCAAAAGCGTTTGCAAATTAGCAGCTTTTGGTTTCACAAGCCAGAATTTACGGCTGTAGAAATCGAACTCATTGCGGATTTTATAAGCCCAAGCACTACCAGTTTCTTTGATATGCTCATCGATAATACGCAACAAGAACTCTTTATGATCTTCCATAGATTCTGTTGAAATACGATTTAAATCAATCAATTCGTGGTTGTAGTAATCTACGAAGTCATTATCGAGGTCAAGTACATAAGCAAAACCACCAGTCATGCCCGCACCAAAGTTATGGCCTACTTTACCAAGTACAGTCACAACACCACCTGTCATGTATTCACAGCAGTGGTCACCCGCACCTTCGATTACAGCAAATGCGCCAGAGTTACGAACTGCAAAACGCTCACCCGCTGTACCTGCTGCAAAAAGCTTACCGCCAGTCGCACCATACAAACAGGTATTACCAATAATTGCTGTGTTTTGTGTTGGAAAAGGCGATCTTTGTGGTGGAAAAATCGAAATACGCCCCCCCGCCATACCTTTACCTACATAGTCGTTTGCATCACCTTCAAGACGGATGTGTAAACCACCAGCATTCCAAACACCAAGAGACTGACCAGCTGTACCAGTTAAGTTCATTACAACTGGATGTGCTTCCATACCCAAGTTGCCGTAGCGACGAGCAATTTCACCCGAAACACGAGCACCGATTGAGCGGTCACAGTTCACGACGTTGAAGTTGAACTGACCACCAGCGCTTGACTCAATTGCAGGCAGCATTTCAGTGACCATTCTCTCAGCCAATACACCTTTATCAAATGGTGCATTACCTTCTACTTGACAGTATTGTGCTTTACCTTCAGCAGAAGGATGAGAAGTTAACAGAGCACTTAAATCAAGGTGAGCATGTTTTTCAGTCTCGCCCGGTAATACTTCAAGCAAATCAACACGACCAATCAAGTCTTTCAATGAAGAAACACCTAGTGCAGCCAACCATTCACGAGTTTCTTCTGCAATAAAGTGGAAGAAGTTGATGAGCATTTCTGGCTCGCCAATGTAGTGCTCTTGACGTAAATGATCTTGTTGAGTTGCAACGCCGGTTGCACAGTTATTTAAGTGACAAATACGGAGGTATTTACAACCTAAAGCGATCATTGGTGTTGAACCAAAGCCGAAACTTTCAGCACCTAAAATTGCTGCCTTGATCACATCAAGACCAGTCTTTAAACCACCATCAGTTTGTACACGTACTTTTCCACGCAAGTCATTTACACGAAGTGCTTGATGCGCCTCACTCAAACCTAATTCCCATGGAGAACCCGCATGGTGAATTGAAGAAAGTGGAGATGCTGCGGTACCACCGTCATAACCTGAAATGGTAATGAAGTCTGCATAAGCTTTTGCAACACCAGCAGCAATCGTACCTACACCCGGCTCAGATACCAATTTTACAGATACCATTGCTTTAGGGTTAACTTGTTTCAAGTCAAAAATTAACTGAGACAAATCTTCAATTGAGTAAATGTCGTGGTGTGGAGGAGGTGAAATTAGCGTTACACCCGGTACCGAGTAACGTAAACGTGCGATTAAGCCATTTACTTTACCACCCGGTAACTGACCACCCTCACCTGGTTTCGCACCTTGAGCAACCTTAATTTGCAATACTTCAGCAGAGGTTAGGTATGCAGGAGTTACACCAAAACGACCAGATGCAATCTGTTTGATTTTCGAGTTACGAATTGTTCCGTAACGAACAGGATCTTCACCGCCTTCACCAGAGTTTGAACGGCCACCAATCGTGTTCATCGCGATTGCAATTGCTTCATGTGCTTCTGGAGAAAGAGCACCTAAAGACATACCTGCCGAGTCAAAGCGAGGCAAGATATCTTCAACTGATTCAACCGATTCAACTGGAATTGAGTTAGTTGTTTTTAACTTAAATAAGTCACGAATAGTCGCTACTGGACGATTATTCACCAACTCAGCATATTCTTTAAAGTCTTCGTATTTACCAGAGCGAACGGCTTTGTGTAATGCGTTAATCACATCTGGGTTGAACGCATGGTATTCTTTATCAAATACGAATTTGAGCAAACCACCCTGATCAATTGGCTTACGATTTGACCAAGCTGTCGCTGCTAGTTTTTTCTGGTCTTTTTCAAGATCAGCAAATGTTGCACCCTGAATACGACTTGGAACACCTAAGAAACATTGATCTACCACTTCTGATGATAAACCTACTGCTTCAAATAGCTGACCGCCACGATAAGAAGCAACTGTAGAGATACCCATTTTTGAAAGAACTTTTAATAAGCCTTTCTCAATACCTTTACGGAAGTTTGCTTGAGCATGGATTGGGTCACCTAAAAGCTCACCTTTAGCGATCAAGTCATTGATCACGTCATATGCAAGATATGGGTAAACAGCCGTTGCACCAAAACCAAGTAATACTGCAAATTGATGCGGATCACGTGCAAAACCAGTTTCAACCATGATATTTGCATCAGTACGTAAACCAGTTTTGATGAGGTAATGATGTACCGCACCTGTTGCAAGTGCTGCGTTTGCTGGCAGTAAACCTTGACGGATATTTTTATCTGTTAAAACAATTAAAGTTTTGCCATCACGAACCGCTTGCGCCGCTTCTTCACAGATACGCGTGATCGCAGCTTGCAAGCCTTCTTCTTCAGCATAGTTTAAATTGATATCAACTGCTTCATAACCCGGACGCTCAATGCTACGGATTTGCTGCATTTTTGAATTTGACAATACAGGGCTAGAGATGATGATACGGTCAGCATGCTCAGGGCCTTGCTCAAATACGTTTTGTTCACGACCTAAACAGGTTTCAAGCGACATTACAATTGACTCACGTAGCGGGTCAATTGGCGGGTTTGTCACTTGAGCAAACTGTTGACGGAAGTAATCTGTCACATGGCGTACTTGACGAGACAATACAGCCATTGGCGTATCATCACCCATAGAACCAACAGCTTCTTGTCCACTTTCAGCAATAGGACGCAGCAATTGATCACGCTCTTCAAATGTCACCATAAACATTTTTTGAGCCGCTTTTAAAGCATCGCCAGTTAAACCTTTATCGACTAATTGCTCTTCAAGTTCTGGGTTTGCATTTAAACGAATCGCATGATCACGTAACCACTCACGGTACGGACGCATGTTTTTCAAATGTGTACTAACATCTTTAGTATCAAGTACTTTGCCTGTTAAGGTATCAACTACCAAAATTTGGCCAGGACCTACACGACCTTTAGAAACTACGTCTTCAGGCTCATAACCCCAAACACCGATTTCAGATGCCAAGGTAATGTAATCATTTTTGGTAATTACCCAACGCGCAGGACGCAAACCGTTACGGTCAAGCATACAGATTGCATGACGGCCATCTTGAATAACGAGACCTGCTGGACCATCCCAAGCTTCCATATGTTTAGAGTTGAACTCATAGAATGCGCGTAAGTCTGCATCTAAAGTTTCTACGTTTTGCCAAGCTGGTGGTACGAGCATACGTAAGGCACGGAATAAATCCATACCACCACCGACTAAGATCTCAAGCATGTTATCTAAGCTTGAAGAGTCCGAACCTGTACGGTTAACGATTGGGTTAAGCTCAGTAAGACCCGGTAATAATGGGTTTTCAAATTTAGGAGTACGCGCCAACGCCCAGTTACGGTTTGCTGTAATTGTGTTGATTTCACCATTATGAGCAAGGTAACGGAATGGTTGAGCCAACGGCCAACGCGGTAATGTATTAGTAGAGAAGCGTTGGTGGAATACCACGATATGTGATTTTAAACGCTCATCAGCTAAGTCTGTATAGAACTCAGCAATTGCAGCCGGCATCATCAAGCCTTTATAGCTGATTACTGTCGAACAAAGCGTAGTCACATAGAATGACGGATCATTTTGTAATTGTTGTTCTGCACGACGACGTGCCAAGAATAATTTACGGTTAAATTCGACTTCAGTCACACCCATTGGACAGTTCACAATGACCTGTTCAAAAGCTGGTAAAGATTGAAGCGCAATTTCACCTAATGCATCGTTATTTGTAGGGACAACACGCCAAGCCAGTACACGTAGGCCATCTGACTCGATTTCTTTCGTTAAAATATTTTTAGAATGTTGCGCTAATGCCGGATCAGTATTTAAAAATACAGTACCCACAGCAAAAATTTCACTCAGTGTAATATCACTCAGTTTTTTTGCTTCATCACGGAAAAATTGCTTTGGCATCGCCAATAATAAGCCGCAACCATCTCCCGTCTTGCCATCTGCGGCAATACCACCACGGTGCGTCATGCAACTTAAACTGTGAATCGCGGTTTCAACTAGATGATGACTTGATTCACCCTTCATATGGGCAATCAGTCCAAAACCACAGTTATCCTTAAACTCATCAGGTTGATATAAACCTTGAGCGGGAGCTACAGTATTAGGCGATGGCATGTGCATAGCGTACCCTTCTTTCAATAAGGCTCTTTCGAGCGTCAAACAAACAACTTCTTTTTGCGATAGTGCCTACGGACGACAGTTAGCTCAATGTTTCACAAAAAAAATTTTTGGGCTGATAAGCCAATATACGCTGTTCCATTTTTACGTACACTGGTTTTTGCTAGAAAAATGTTTTGACTTATTTCGCACTCTTTTAAAGCAGTTCGACCCCTCGACTCTGCATAGAATTTACTCTTTAGAGCGCTAAAATAGTTTACAGCACATTAATAAGCACAAGAATAAAGCAAAAACTATGCCAATGTTATTTTTTGCAATTAAGTATTTATAATTGTTGAAAATAGATCGATTTTATTCGCGTTATCATTTTAATAAATGACTAAATATGCACCACAGTTGATCAAAAAATATATATGACTATTATTATTGCACCATATTTGTGCGATACATCCTTATAATTAATTGCCTCTTGTGCCCTCATTTGTTGCATTTTTTACTGAAGGTTCTGTTGTACGATTCTGTTGAGCCTTTTTAGCCACATCAACTGCCGAATTAGACTGATGTACATCCACAACATTCCCCTCAGCATCTCGACGAATAATCGTTGTACGAGTTGTAGAGTTTGTTGCTGGAGCTACCACTTTAGGTTGTGTAGCCACACCGCCCCCTATGAGCAAGGACTCATCAATTTTAGGGAGGGCAGCTGGACGTAACCGCACTTCATAAGTTTGGCTAATGCCACCTTTCATTTCATCCGCCCCTAAATCATTGACTAATGGCGCATAAGTCGAAAATTGTTGCGGCTGAGGTTTAATTGATTCAGGTAAATCAAGGTTAAGTTGGGTTAACTGCTGAATTGCATCTTCAGAACGTTTAAATACACCATATGTCAAAACATATTGTTCAGATTGCTTATCTCCACTTAAACGGAAGTAGATAAATTTATTTCGTTCTGGACGATTTTTTAAAAAGTTTTTAATAATATCTTCATCAGACGCACGGAAAAGCTCAAGCGTCCATTGTTTCTTGTTTTCATTAATAAATTTTGTACCGCGAAACTCTGCCTCATGCTGACCAGAAGCAACCGTACGAGTTGTTAAATCAAGAGGTCTAACTTCATCAGCTAAAGCCCCTAAATTAGCCGTTGTTGCTACCTTCTCTGGCTGAATTTGCACTGGCGCATCCGAATCAGCTGATTTTTCAACTTCAACCAGCTTTTTACTATCGGTCATTACCCAAAAAATAAAAGCGAGCAACAAGCAGACGATACCACCCACCAACCAGATATATTGTTGAACATTCTGCCAAAGTGTACGTGATACAGTCATGTGTTACCTTAATTTATTATCCGTGTTGATTTGCCAAAATAGCTTGTTTCATGAGTTCAACATCAAAGTCTTTAGTAATTACTGCTTGCCCAAGTTGCTTTAACAGCACTAAACGTAATTGACCATTGAGAACTTTTTTATCATGCGCCATATATCCAAGGAATTCATCCAATGGAATTTTTGGACATGATATCGGCAAATTAGCGCGTTGAATAATTTTTTTTGTACGCTCTACATCATCGCTTGAAATCCAACCTAAACGTTGTGATAAATCAGCCGCCATCACCATGCCTGTCGCTACTGCTTCACCATGCAACCAAGTGCCATAGCCAAGGTAAGATTCAATCGCATGACCGAAAGTATGCCCTAAGTTGAGTAAAGCTCGTTCGCCTTGCTCTTTTTCATCGTTGGCCACAATTCGTGCTTTATGAGCACATGAACGATAAACAGCTTCTGCTAAAAGTTCAGCATCTCGCCCAATTAACCCATCCATATTCTGCTCTAACCAAACAAGAAAATCAGCGTCACCCAACAAGGCATATTTAATGACTTCTGATAATCCAGCAGATAACTCTCGATCTGGTAAAGTATCGAGTTGAGCCATATCAGCCAAAACAACTTGAGGTTGCTGAAATGCGCCCAACATGTTCTTACCAAGAGGATGATTAATCCCCGTTTTACCACCTACACTTGAGTCTACTTGTGAAAGAAGTGTAGTCGGAACCTGAATAAAATAAACACCACGTTGGAAACATGCTGACGCAAAACCAGCCATATCCCCGATAACACCACCACCCAAAGCTAAAACCGTACAATCACGATTAAAACCAGCTTCAAGTAAAGCATCAAAAATTAAATTTAGATGTTGAATATCTTTATATTTCTCACCATCTGGCAAAATACAAGTCGCTACAGTTTTACCCAAACTTTTTAAAGCTTCTTGATAATGAGATAAATATAAAGGAGCGACCGTTTCGTTACTCACGATCATGACCTGTTGACCATGAATATAAGGCTCAAGCAACTGCTTAGGATCAAGTTGACTGCCAATAAAAATAGGATAACGGCGTTCGCCTAATTCAACATGTAAAGTTTGCATGAGTTTATAAAACCACAAGTAAGTTTGGCTATTTTAGCGGGTTGGACAAAATAAGTTGCAAAATCTTTTGAGCAAGATCACGAGCAGCACCCTGATTGGTTTCAATCGTGTAATGCGCAACTTCACGATATAAAGGATCACGTATTTTTAACAAATCACGTAATTTTTGTTCAGGGTTTTCAACTTGTAATAGAGGTCTATTTTTATCGCGGTAAGTTCGTTGTAATTGTAGTTCTACAGGAGTGTAAAGATAAACAACAATACCACGTTGCTTTAGAAATTCGCGGTTGGGTGCTTGAGTAATTGCACCTCCACCTGTCGCCAACACTAAGGCTCTACGGGAAGTCAACTCATTTAACACTACTGTTTCACGAGTACGAAATCCAAACTCCCCTTCTTTCTCAAAAATCCAGGGAATAGTGGCACCTGTTTTGCGTTCAATTTCATGATCACTATCTAAAAATTCACGCCCTAATAGTTCGGCTAAATGACGTCCAACGGTTGTTTTTCCTGCCCCCATGGGCCCTACCAAATAAATATTTGGCAGGGTTTCAAACGCTTTGCTTGGCAAGGCGCCACCTATTTCAATTGCTTTCATTAAAAAATATATTAATGATTTCTCACCAAAGTGTCATTAACAATTCGTGGCGTAACGAAAATCAGTAACTCTTGCTTATCATCAGATTTCACATCTTTTCTAAATAAACGTCCAACGACAGGAATGTCTCCAAAGAAAGGAACCTTGGTTTGTGAATTAGAAGTAGTCTGCTCAAACACCCCTCCTAAAATGACTGTCTCACCATTATTAACAAGTACATTGGTATTAATATTATTTTTATTTAAAATTAATTCACCATTAGGTGCTTCGCCGGCTACAGAATCCTTAGAAATATCCAATTTCATTTGAATTTTACCGTCAGGCGTAATACTCGGGGTAACATCTAGGCTTAATAGTGCATCTTTAAATGATGTACTTGCTGTGGCACCCGCAGCAGAATTAGTTGTGGTTTGATAAGGAACTTGTTGACCTGTTGCCACTCTCGCAGGTTGTTTATCTGCGGTCATCACTTTAGGTGTGGAAATCACCTCACCATAGCCATCAGCTTGTAATGCAGAAAGTTCGAGATCAAGCATAAAATCAGACATACTAATCAAGCCAAAGGCAATACTTCCAGCCGGATTGGTTACACCTAAATCGACATTTAAGTTATCTGGACGTTCAATCGTGTATTTATAACCACCCGTAGTCTCATCCTTTTTGGGCTCTCGTAAATTCCATAAGGTCGTTTCGCTACCACCAACTAATAAATTATTATTGTTGGTAATCCCTTGCGATAATATTCCCCATTTAACACCGAGCTCTTTAGTAAAAGAAGTAGAAGCTCTTACAATTCGAGCTTCCACCATGACTTGTTTGATCTGTACATCAATCAAATCAATCATTTTACGAACTTTATCAATATTTTGGGCTGTATCATTTACAATCAAAGTATTAGTACGCGTATCGGCAACAGCACTACCTCTTGAGCTTAACAAGCTTTCTAAAGCAAGAGAGTCTGAACCTGCTGTACGATTTGCGACAGCTGTCTTGCCATCACGAGTCTCTTCAATTAGTTTAAGGACATCTGCTGCTTTTGCATAATTCAAACGAATATAATCTGTTTGGATCGGTGCTAATTTAATAGTTTGTGCTAAAGCTTTTGCCTCATCGTCTTCTGCCTTGATCAGTTCCGCAACTGGAGCAATCCAAATTACATTACCATTTCTGCGTTTATCTAAATTTTTAGTTTTTAAAATAATATCAAGTGCCTGATCCCATGGGACATCTTTTAAACGCAAAGTGATGTTACCTTGCACACTGTCAGCCGCAACCATATTAATGCCAGTAAAATCAGCAAGTAATTGTAAAACGCGACGAACTTCAATATCTTGAAAATCGAGAGAAAGCTTATTACCAGAATAATTAGATGGTTTAGATGAAGTGTTTACACTTTTATCTTGAGGACGCTTGAGACTGATGGTTAATTTATTTTCCGCCTGATAAGCCATATATTCATAGCTACCAGTAGATTGAATCGTAATAACACCGTTGCCTTTATCATTATAAGATTCAATGGTCGAAACAGGCGTTGCAAAATCATTTACATTTAAGCGCTTAGCTAAATGAGTAGGAATTTTAGAACCCAAAGTTTTTACTACAACTTTGCTGCCTTGTTGTTGCACATCAACAGGCGTATTACTCCCCAACAGGTCAATAACAATAAGACCTTCCCCTTGACTACCGCGTTGGAAGCCGATGTTTGAAACACCGTGGGTTTGCATTGCATTTGCTGATACAGGTTTAGCTACAACTTGCGCAGAATTAATCTTTAAAATAAAAGTGTTGCCTTCAATACGAGTTGTAAAAGCACCTGCCTCTTTCAAATTTACAGTTAAACGTGAACGCTGATCATCGGAGCTTACATCGACCGAACTCGCTTCATCCGTTCCAATCGCCACTTTTGACTGTGTTAAATTCTGCTGCGCTTTATTAAAGTCTAGAATCAAACGTGAAGGATTCTCAAGCTGATATGCCTGTGGTTGCGGTGGCAAGCCATTAAATATCACTCGAATTTCTGTTCCCTGACCCGCTATTTGCGTCGGTACAATATTAGTCATGCTGACCTGTGCAGACGCAACCTGCATAATTGCAATCGCCACAGCTCCCATAGAAAACTGACGGAATACGTGATTCATTGTCTAACCATCCCCAATAAATAATCTTTAAAAATAATTTTTTCTTTGTTATTCCCTAAATTTTAGGGTGCGGGTCCAATTAACACTAAGGTTCTTGGTCTCTCCACATAGCCTTCTCGCCCATCAGGGACAATCTCCACCAAATCAATCTGAGTAGGACCAATATGGGTAATTCGACCTTGATTCATCCCGATATAGTTCCCTACCTGCACTCGCTCAATTTGTTGATCAGGTGTTTGGATCAGAGCCATGACTTGCCCGCGGCTGTTACGCATACTTCCTTTCATATTTAAGGACTCTAATGCATAGCTTTCGAGTGGCTGTGGTGCTCGTGAGAAATTCGGATATACTCGTTTCCCCGCCATAATTTTGAGCTCAGCAGCAAGTGAGCTTGGTAAAAATGGGCTCTTTAACTGATGGGCTGCATAATTAAATTGTGGCACAGGCGTAAAAACAGGCGCTGGTTCTATAGCTTGTGGTGGCTGATTACGTATATCGGCCATTTGCTGATTTACGGCGTCGATTCTAGAGTCGCATCCAACCAAAACCAAGCCTATCCCCAGAGAAAGTAAAATTTTCTTTAGTTTCATTAGTTATCCTCCTACTTTCGCTTTGACTTCTTTATAGAAGGAATATGTGCATTACGGCTATCGGAGGCGTTTATCTGACTTTCACCATTTATTACTTGAGGATCACTATTATTTTGGTTTTCAACCGCGCCCATATAACGATAAGTTTTTGCTTTGATAGAATAATTAAGCACAGGAATATCTGATTTACCATCCTTAACAGGAGCAGCTTCAACAATAAAATCATGCATCGTCACAATACGTGGTAATGCCGCAATACTGCTAACAAAAGCACCGAAAGCGTGATAATCCCCAGTTGCTTCGATAGTAATAGGCTGTTCAATAAAAATTTCCTGCTTCACTTCATCTTCTAAGCGGATATTTTTAAACTTCAGACCAGAATTCACCCCCGTTAAGTTAATATCTTCAACTAAACTTGGAATTTCGGTTTCTTTTGGCAATTGTTCTAACTGTTGATTGAAGTTGGCTTGCATCTCTTGAAGTTGAAGCTGGTATTGCTGCAAGTTGCGTAATTTTGAGTCTTTTTCTCGAAACTCATTTAATAAATTACTTTCTTGTGCTTGAGCATTATCAATTGCTTGTAGCTTTGGTTGAATAGCAACAAAATACCCTAAAGCCAATACAGCAAAGAAAATAAAAATCCAACACGTAATTTTCACAGATAATGGCCAGCTGCCATAACTGTTCATGTCGAGCGTGTTAAATTGCTGAAGGAATTTTTCTAAGGTGATCTTTTTTTTCTTAGATGGAGCTTGTTCTAAAGACAGCTCATGAAGTTCATCAGGACTCATTTTGCCGCCTCCTTATCCGTACCTACAGACGTATTGGCGGTATCATCTGTTGTAGTCACACCCATTTCCCCTACATCAACAGTAACAACAAAACTGCCATAGCTATCTTCAACTCTAGGAAGCAAAGAACTTACAGCCTTATCTTTTTTCTCTTCGGTCGCCAAGAAAGAACTCATAAAAGCGTTGCGATACCATGGCGATGCTTCGAGATTACGTAATAACTCTGCAACTGTATTTGGACTTTCCGCTTTACCTTCAATCGTAAATTTATCTCCGGTTCGACTGAATTTAGTCAAATACATGGCTGCCGGGGTCACACGTACTAATTCATCCACCAAACGTACAACGACCGGACGCTGGCTTTGCAAACCTTGAATGAGCTTCATACGCTCAATAATTGCGTCCCGCTGTTCTTGCAAGCCATTTAAGGTTTTAAGTTGTTGATCTAGATTTTGGTTTGTACTGATGATGAGCTGATTTGCTTGTTCTTGATCATTTAATTTTTGATTCAAATAAAACCACCCTGCAAATACAGTGGTTATCCCCAAAACAACGACCCCAAAACATAAAATAATAAATTGTTTTTTACGCTGCTCCCTAAGCCCATCACGCCAAGGGAGTAAATTAATTGTTGCCATTAATCAAAACTCCTTAAAGCCAAGCCACATGCCACCATTAATGAAGAAGCATCATTTTCAATTTTTTGAACGTCGACTTGAGGAGAGAAACCCATTTGTAAAAATGGATTGGCGATAGTGACTCGGTAACCGAGTTTCTGCTGCAACAATTTAGCAAGCCCTGGAATGTTGGCATTGCCACCCGCTAGCAAAATATGGTCAATTTCATTGAATTGGGATGAAGAGAAGAAAAATTGTAGAGATCTAGCAGCTTGCTGAACTACAGCATCTAAAAATGGTTCTAAGATTTCGATGTCATAATCATCTGGCAAAGAACGTTCTTTTTTAGCGCGTCCCGCTTCTTCTAATGACAAACCGTAACGGCTTTGAATTTCCAAAGTAAGCTGTTTACCGCCAAAGACTTGTTCACGGGTATAAATGATTTTGCCATTTTGCATAACCGATAATGTGGTCATGGTATGGCCAATATCTAAAATACCAATGGTATTTGCACCCATGGGTAAGCTATCAGCAAACACACTAAAAGCACGCTCGACAGCATAACTTTCAACATCAGCAAGCTTAGGCGTTAAATCAACCAGTTCCAGTACTTCTACGCGTGTTTCAACATTTTCTGTTCGTGTTGCGACTAAAAGTACATTCACACGATTTGGATTCGGCAGTCGATCTGGTAAAACCTCAAAATCAAGGCTCACCTCATCTAAAGGGAACGGTATATATTGCTCCGCATCTAATCGAATCTGAACTTCACGTTCATCATCGTTCATATCTGCATCCATTTCGATGGTTTTATGAATAACCGTCGATGTTGGAACAGCAATTGCAGCGTTAGTGGTGTGGGGATTTGCTAAATTCATCGCCCGTTCCAAAGCTTCTGCAACTGCTTCTGGATTCAAAATATTTTTTTCAACTACACTGTTCTCAGGTAAAGGCGTTAAAGCATAGCTTTCTACCCAATATTTACCGTTCTTAACAGAGAGCTCTAACAACTTAACAGAAGTCGAACTAATATCGACACCCATTAACCCCTTATTCGGTTTACGATATAACCTGAGCACACTATTGTCCTATTATTTTTTTATCCCCAAAAAAAATTACAAACCAATAATCTAGGTCTTTATTTTTACACGGATACAATATCTCATCTAACAATCCGCATGTCTAAAGGCTATACTGACCACAATTAGTTTGTATTCGATCTTATTAAAGCTTACTTATCATGAAAAAGCTATCCAGTTTGGGCTTCGTGCGTCCAATTTTTTTGATCATTATTATTATCTTAGTCTCACTTCCGATGGGCTTTTATGGCATGTATCTCTATATCGCCCCATCGCTTCCAGAAATGAGTTCACTAAAAAAAGCTCCCCTTTTAAAACCATTACAGGTCTACACTTCAGACAATCAACTGATTGCCGAGTACGGTGGTAAGCTTTCTATTCCGGTTGAATACAAACAAATTCCCCCTGCTTTTATTCATGCATTTTTAGCAGCAGAAGACTCTTCTTTCTTTGAACATAGCGGGATCAGTTTTAAAGGTTTAGGCCGTGCTTTGAGCGAAAGTGTGACGGGTTCAGATGTGCAAACTGGTGGTTCAACGATCACCATGCAAGTTGCAAAGAACTATTATTTGAGTCCAGAAAGAACTCTAAAACGTAAAATAACCGAAATCTTTTTGGCTCGAAAAATTGAGCAAAATTTGTCTAAAGAAGAAATTCTCAGTCTCTATGTGAATAAAATCTTCTTAGGGAAAAATGCGTATGGTATCGCGGCAGCAGCTAAAATTTATTATAACAAAAGCATTAATGAGCTCAGTATTGCTCAAATGGCAATGATTGCAGGTTTGCCAAAAGCACCTTCTAAATATAACCCTGTAGTTAATCCTGAGCGCGCACTCGAACGACGCAACTGGATTTTAGGCCGTATGTTACAGCTGGGTTATATTTCTCAAGCAGAATATCAAAAAGCTGTTGCAGAGCCGATCAATTTAAATATGCCCAATCGGGATTTAAATAATATTCATCCCTATGCTGGGGAAATGGTTCGTTCAGAACTTGTAAAGCATTTTGGCGAACAAGCCATTGATTCTGGTTATAAAGTCTACACAACAATTAATGCTAAACGCCAAGCGATTGCAGAAAAAGCTGTGCAAGATGGCCTTGAAGCTTATGACCGTCGTCATGGCTGGCGTGGGGCTGAAGCACATGACAAACCGTTAACTGAATTTAGAGCATATGCCAACACCTATCCTGCACAAGTCACTAAGGTAAATAGCAGCTCTTTTGAAGCATTAATGCAAGATGGCTCAACCGTTACGGTTCAATGGTCTGGCATGTCATGGGCACGCCCCTATCGCAATGCAAATAGCGTAGGTGGCGCTCCTTCACGCGCATCTCAAATTGTTAAAGTTAAAGATATTGTTCGTTTACGCCCAAATGATAATAAAACCGCATGGTCTTTAGTTCAGGTTCCAAAAGTTCAAGGTCAACTCATTGCAATTAACCCGAATGATGGTTCAATTGAAGCAATCGTAGGTGGCTACAACTTCTACCAATCAAAATTTAACCGTGCCTTACAAGGCTGGCGTCAACCGGGTTCTACAATCAAGCCATTCCTTTATGCTTTAGCATTAGAAAGAGGTATGACCCCGTATAGCATGGTGAATGATAGCCCAATTACAATTGGCAAATGGACACCGCGAAACTCTGATGGGCGTTACTTAGGTATGATCCCATTACGTCGTGCCTTATATTTGTCTCGTAATACCGTATCAGTAAGACTTCTACAAACAGTAGGGATTGAACGTACTCGCCAATTATTTATGGATTTTGGTTTACAAGAAGATCAAATTCCTCGCAACTACACTATTGCCTTAGGTACTCCTCAAGTATTACCAATTCAAATGGCAACTGGTTATGCAACGTTTGCAAACGGCGGTTACCGTGTTCAACCGCATTTCATTCAACGTATTGAAGATGCTTATGGCAAAGTCATTTATGAAGCCAAACCAGAATACGCATGTATTCCATGTATTAATGCACCTGACACCACAGATGATGAGCAAAAACCTAAAACGACTGATGATGAAGTCATTGAAGTTACGAATAAAGACATAGAACAGAAAGAAAACGCAGCTAAGCAGCTTAATCTTAAACAGACTGACAAAAACAACAGTCAATATCGCCAAGCTCAACGTATTTTAAAATCAAGCTCTGCTTATGATATGGCGAACATCTTACGTGATGTAATCGAGCATGGTACAGGTCGTGCTGCACTTAAAATTGGCCGTAGTGATTTAGGTGGTAAAACAGGTACTACAAATGATGCAAAAGATGCATGGTTTGCAGGCTTCAACGGCAAGTTAGTGACTGTAGCATGGGTTGGATTTGACCAACCGACTACGCTTGGCCGTCGTGAATATGGTGGTATTGCCGCATTGCCGATCTGGATTAACTTTATGGGTCAAGCATTGCAAGGTACGCCAGCAGCTTGGGTCCGTTTAGATAAAGATGCTAAAGGTCCTATTTCACGTGACCAACAAGAAACCGTGACAGAAGTAGCTGATAAGAAGACTTATCGTGCGGCTCCACCACTAGCACGTCCGCTCTATCGACCAGCACCGCCACAACCAAAACTAAGCAATGACAATGACTTTTCCGATTTACCAGGTGAAGAAATTGTTATTCCGTCAAAAGCTGCGCCTCCTGCCATGAGACCTTCACAGGAGTCCGCTCCTAAGCGAGAAAAAGATGAATTAGAAAATCTGATTAATCAGATTGAATAATAGAAAAAGCCATCGTTAGATGGCTTTTTTATTGCGCTTCTGAAAGATATAAATTTGAAATGATGCCGTTACTTCTAATTGCAATTGCTGCTCTAACCGCAAACGACGCTCAGGAGAGGCTTTATAAGCATAAGGTGTCATAGCAATCAGATTTTTTAAAGCCTGTTGATCAAGCACAAAAGGCGCATCAATAATTTGCTCTTGCTTTAACTCAAACAAATCTTGTAGTTGCTCTACAAACTTTTCTGGTATGTGAGGATTAACTTGCTCAAATAAAGCCTCACGCATGGCGTACAAATGTTCAGAAGCAGGCGTGACAACAATTAAATAGCCTTTATCTTTTAAAACACGCGCAATTTCTGCTTGCGGAATTGGGCTAAATAAACTGGTGCAAGCATCCATGCTATGGTCTAGCACCGGTAAAGTCGCCCCTGTTCCTACAACCCAAGTTACTTTAGGATTGAGCTTTGCCGCACGCTGTACAGCAGTTTTTGCAATATCAACACCAACACAGTGCTCAACGACTTGCTGCATGGCACTTGTATAGTAGCCCTCACCACAACCAATATCGAGTATCGCTTTTACATTGAGTTGCTTTAATAAATCGACTACTGCCTGCTGTAATGGCTGATAGTAACCACTTTGTAAAAAAACTCGGCGCGCATCTACTGACTCGGGCGTATCCCCTGGGTTTTTACTATGTTTATGTTGCACCACATGTAAATTGACATAGCCTTGTTTAGCCACATCGTAACTATGCCCTTGCTCACATCGCCAAGTTCGTTCAGTTAAATTTAGGGGCTGACGACACACAGGACACATTAAAATTTGCTTAGCCACTTTTAATTATTCTCTTGTTCTTTTTGTTGTAAATAAGTCTTTGCGTGTAGTCCAACAAAGGTGCGGCCTGCATTTGTACCATTAATCCATTCATCTACCTGAAACAAATCAAACAGACCTACTTTGACTAACGTTGGAATTGCGATCTTTAGCTCTTCCTCAATTTGTCCTCTTTGCCCAGCATTATATAATTCAATATTGTGCAGCATTGTCGCTACAGTTCCTGTTTGCACCTGACTTCCATCTTTAAGTACAACTTGAGGTAATACTTCGCCCTCTCCAACTACTTTTTGATTAATCACAGATAATTGGTCTAGACCAGCAACTTTTGTCATTCACCTCTCCAATAAAAAAAGCCAGTAGAACTGGCTTTATATTGACACTAAAATAAGATCTATCGCAATTTTAAAGTCATTAGACCTAAAACTACTAATATAATTGTAATAATCCAAAAACGGATTACAACTTGCGTTTCTTTCCAGCCCTGCTTTTCATAGTGATGATGTAGCGGTGCCATTAAGAACACACGTTTATTACGCATACGCAAGGAGCCGATTTGTAAGAATACAGATACTGCCTCCATTACAAATACACCACCCATAATTGCAAATACGATTTCTTGACGAACCATAACTGCAATTGTTCCAAGCATCGCACCTAAAGCTAAAGCACCGACATCACCCATAAATACTTGAGCAGGATGCGCGTTATACCAAAGGAATGCCAAACCTGCACCAATCATGGCAGAACAGATTACTACGAGTTCAGAGGTATATTTCACATATGGAATATGTAAATAGTTAGCGAAACGGATGTCACCAGACAAGTAAGCAAATACGCCTAAACCTGTAGCCACCATAACAACTGGCATGATTGCCAAGCCATCTAAACCATCTGTTAAGTTAACAGCGTTAGAAGCACCATTAATCACCAGATAGGTAAATACAATAAATGCCAAACCTAAAGGAACAATTGAGAGTGGAATTGAAAGATTCTTAAAGAATGGAATCAATAAATCCAGCATATTGGCGGTATGTTCTGCATTGGACTGTTGAGTTGCGATTAAATATAACGCAATACCAGCACCCAGCGATGCAACAGAAGTCCAGAAAAACTTCTTACGTGCAGGTAAACCTGCATTGTCTTTATAGCGAATTTTAATCCAGTCATCTGCCCAGCCTACAGCACCGAATACAACCATTACACCAAGCACAATCCAGACATAAGGGTTAGATAAATCAGCCCATAGTAAAGTACTAATACCAATTGAAAGCAGAATTAAAATTCCGCCCATCGTTGGTGTACCCATTTTTTTAGCATGATTTTCAGGAGCAAACGAACTTACTGCCTGACCGTATTTTAACGCTTGTAATTTACGAATCATGATCGGTCCAAGGACCAGACCAATGGTCAGTGAAGTTAATACACTGAGTAAAGAACGTAATGTTAAATAACGAACGACCTGAAACGAGCTGTGATAGCCCGCAAGTTGTTCAAACAACCATAACAGCATTTAAAGTTTCTCCATCAAATCAGCCATCAACGTTTCCATATGAGTAAAGCGAGAACCTTTAAACAGGAAACTCATGGACTGGGGTTGATGTGTTTGGATTAGATTGATTAAAAATGGAAGCGCCTCAGCTTGTGTCTGAAATGCTTTCACTTTATTAGAATGAGAGTCTGCACCCTCGAGAGCAGCTGGAGCGAACTGTCCAACTGCAATAATATGATCTAAAGAAAGTTCGGCAAGATCACGGCCTAAATCATGATGCTCTTGCCAACTGCTATCACCTAACTCACCAATATCCCCCATGACCATTACTTTTACGCCTTGTTGCTGCAACAACACTTGTGCAGCAGCGCGCATAGAAGTCGGATTGGCATTGTAGGTATCATCAATAAATAAGTAAGGTGACTTTTGAATAAAGTTAAGACGACCTTTCGCTCCTTGAGCTTGCTCTAAACCTTGGACAATATCTTCTAGTCCAATACCAATTGCTAAAGCAAAAGCTACAGCTGCGGTCGCATTTTGAACATTATGCTCACCCGCAAAAGGAAGCTTAACTGCACTGCTACCTTGCGGTGTATGAAGGTTAAAATTCGTTGATTGAGGCAATAACTCCACATCTGTTGCATAGACATCGCCTCCTACACCAAATGTAGAAATACGATGAGCTTTCGCAGCATCAAGAATTTCGACAGTGAAGTCATCTTGTTGCGGCACGATTGCAACGCCATTTGGTAAAATATGACCATAAATTTCCGATTTTGCGCGGCAAATACCTTCACGACCACCAAACTCGCCTAAATGAGCTGTACCAATATTTAATATGCCCGCAACATGAGGCTGAACGAGTTTTGATGTGTAATCAATCTCGCCTTGATGGCTTGCACCCAACTCCATTACCGCATATTGATGTTCTTTGCGAAGCTCTAGCAACATCATTGGTACACCAAGGTCATTATTTAAATTGCCTCGGGTGATTAGTGTCGGTGCTAAGCGCGACAATATACTTCCCAGCATTTCTTTGGTTGTAGTTTTACCACTACTTCCCGTTAAGGCAATCACCTTTAATTGTGAGTTTTGCTCACGGCGATAAGCGCCGAGTTGCCCTAAAGCCAATCGGGTATCGGCAACAACGAGTTGCGCAATATCTACATCTAGCGGACGTTCAACAATAGCTATTTGACAACCATTTGCAGCAACTTGCACAACGAAATCATGCGCATCGAAACGCTCACCTTTTAGTGCTAAAAAGGCATCCCCAGTTTCCGCATGACGCGAGTCCGTCAAAATACGTTTAATTTCAGTTTGAGGGATCTGGTCTTTATGCCAGTAGCCCTGTGTTGCCTGTTGTAATTGTTGAGCTGTCCACGGTTCCAAAGGCACGGTACTGGTGGTTGAAGTATGCATAATTCGTCCTATTGTGCAGGGTAAGCAGCGTCTACAGTGTGATGTTGTGCATCAATCGCAGAACGCACTTCAACAACATCATCAAACCAGTGACGTACGCCATTAATTTCTTGATAATTTTCATGTCCTTTACCGGCAATCACAACAATATCACCAGCCTGAGCCTGCTGTGCAACAAATTTAATTGCTTCACGGCGGTCATGAATTTCATGCATACGGTGCCCTGAAAAATCGATTCCTTGCTTCATGTCAGCAAAAATTTGTTCAGGGTCTTCTGTTCTTGGGTTATCCGACGTCAAAATAACTGGATTTGCGCCGTCTAAAGCTGCTTGAGTCATTAAGGGGCGTTTCCCGCGATCACGGCCCCCGCCACACCCAAATACAGCCCAAAGTTGATTCGAAACATGACGTTTTAATGTTTTAAGCACTTGAATTAATGCATCTGGTGTATGCGCATAATCAACAACAAATAAACGCTCACCATCACGAATAACTTGCATTCGACCTGGAGCACCAATCAGCTCAGGAACGAAAGCTACTAGCGCTTTTAAATCAAAACCTGCCTGCTCAGTAGCAATAAGAGCTGCAACCAAGTTTTCGACATTAAAATGCCCTAACAATGGACTTTGCACAGCAAAAGAACCTTGCGGGCTCACTAAATGAAATGTCGCCCCCGCTAAACTGTAACTCAGGTCAGTAATATAATAATCAGCAGTATTTTGAGTAAGTGAATACGTTAAAATTTTCGGTTGAGCAGGATTTTGCTTTGCTGCATTAATCATGAGAGCTGCATGCTCATCATCTAAATTAATAACGGCTACTTTTAAAGAGCTAAAACGGAATAAAAGAGCCTTCGCTTCTGCATAAGCCTCTAAAGTGCCGTGGTAATCCAGATGGTCACGACTCAAATTGCTATAAACAGCAATCTCAATCGCACAACCATTTAAACGACCTTGTTCCAAACCATGTGAACTTGCCTCTAAAGAAGCAAAAGTCGCGCCTTGTTTTGCATAATCATGCAATGCATTTTGCAGTTGTAAAGCATCAAGCGTAGTGTGAGTTGATGGTGTTAAGTCTGGTAAAATACCATTGCCTGTAGTACCCATCACAGCACAGCGCTGTTGTTGAGAGCTAATTAATTCAGCCACTAGACGCGAAATTGTGGTTTTACCATTTGTACCAGTCACTGCAATAATACGCACTGGTACTACGGGATCTATACGCTGTAAATAACGTTCTTGCCACTCACCCATACGTTGACGCACATCAGAACACACCCACTCATTTGCTACGCCCAACTCAGTTTCGCTAATAATGGCAAGTGCACCATTAGCTAAAGCTGACTCAGCAAAAGCGCGTGTTTTTTCAGGTTGGCTATAACTGGTCAAAGCGATAAAGATCTGGCCTGACACAACCTTACGGCTATCTAAACTAAAGCCTTGAAAAGGCTGTTTAGACCACTGTGCATCGATCTCGACTGGATTAATTTCTTGGAAAGAAACAGACATAGCTTACCTGCGAATAGGATTTTCTGGAGTATCAAGGGGCTTATCAAGCGGCACATTCATTAAGCGCAATGATTCTTGCATAATGCGTGCAAAAACAGGGGCCGCAACCAAACCACCGTAATAACGGCCTTGTGGATTTTCAACAACTACAATAACCGCTAAACGAGGATCACTAATCGGAGCTACGCCTGCAAATAAAGCACGGTATTCATTATTTGAATAACCTTTACGATCTGCACGAAGTTTATGAGCTGTACCTGTTTTACCACCAACGCGATAACCCGGAATATTAGCTTGCTTTGCAGTACCGCCCGGCATCGTCACCTGCTCAAGCATAAGCAAAACCTGATCAGCAATTTTTGGAGCAAGAACTTGCTCACCTTTAGGAGCTTGGTCGAGTTTATGCAAACTTAGAGGCATTTTTACCCCATGGTTTGCAAGCATTGCATAGCCTTGCGCCAACTGAAGAATAGTTGCATTTAGACCATAACCGTAAGCCATGGTACCAATTTGGGAAGAGTTTAACTTGCTTACAGGAAGTACTAAACCAGAGCTTTCACCAGGGAACTTCACAGCAGAACGCTTACCAAAGCCAGCACGGTTAAAGAAGCTTGGCAATGTTTCCTTAGGAAGTGACAACGCAATTTTTGCCGAACCCACGTTTGATGACTTAATAATTACGCCACTAACAGTCAAAGCACCATAGTTATGCGTATCACGAATAGTATGCCAGCCTAAACGCATTGAACCTGGCGAAGTGTTGACAATCGTATTTGGGGTGTATTGTCCAGTTTCGAGTGCAGCAGAAACTGTAAAAGGCTTCATAGTAGAACCCGGCTCGAACATATCAATCGCACCGCGGTTACGCATGGCATCTTTATTAGATAAACCGTTTTTATCATTCGGGTTATAAGATGGCCAACTGGTCATAGCCAGAATTTCGCCTGTTTTAACATCTACAGCAATTGCTGTCGCCGAACGGGCGTTATTTGCAACACCAGCAGCAGTCAACTCACGGTACATAATATATTGCAAACGAGAGTCGATACTTAAAGTGATGTTTTCGCCTGGCTCACCTTCACGAATAACCTCTGATACTTTTAAGCGGTTACCACGTTTATCACGAATAATTTTTTGTTCGCCATCTACCCCAGACAGTTGTTTATTCAACTGCATTTCCAAGCCTTCAATCCCTTGGCCCTCACTATTGGTTAAACCAATAATCTGAGCATTTGGCTGCGGTTGAGGATAATAACGTTTATATGTTTTCTCAGCATAAACGCCTTGGAAGTTACCCTTTGTAATGAGATCTGCCTGCTGTGGCGGCACTTCTTTTTTCAAAACCAAATAACGAGAACGTGGACGCGCATTCATCTGTTTTTTTAGATCCGCACGATCTAAACCAACCACATCCGCCAACTCATCAAGGTTTAGGTTTTTATCTGGTAATTGTCGTTTTAACTTACGATTATTTGGATCTTTTTTTAATTCCGCTGTAATTTCGTCATATAAATGCTTGGTATCAAAGTAATCACGTGGATCAATGACAATTTTCATAATAGGCGTACTAATGGCCAAAGGCACACCATGACGGTCGCTAATAACCCCACGCATTGCCTCAATACGTTCCGTACGCAAAATATTGGCATTGGCCTTGTTTTGTAAAAAGTCTTTATTAATCACTTGCACATAAAATGCACGTGCAATTAATACAACAAAACAGAGCAGTACTGTTGCCCAGAGCAGATAAAACCGCCACATATCAAAGGCAAGAGTTGGTTTTTCCGAAATAGACTGCTGTTTTTTCCGTGTTTGCTTTGTTCGCTTATCTACCATACAGCAAGGCCTTACTTATTTTGCTCTGAGGTCATCGGTAAAGAAATTACCACCGTTTCTGCAGCAGGTGGCGAAAACATGCGTAGTTGAGTTACAGCACGCGTACCAATCTGTGCTGTTGCACCGAAGGTTTGTTGCTCAATAAGCAAACGCCCCCATTCAGCATTGAGATCATCACGTTCACGCATATAAGAGCTGAGCTCTCTATAATCATGACGATATTCAAATACTTGAAATACCACCATCATGGCACTGATAAAAACAAGCGCCACTAATACGGTGTATGCCACAACTTTTTTCACCACTTTATTTTCGGTGGTTTCAATTTCATCACTGCTTTTCATTACGCGCCTTTTTGTTCCAAGCGTTCAGCAACCCGAAGCCATGCACTACGTGAACGTGGGTTCGCTTTTACTTCTTCTTCACTCGCACGAACCCGTGAAATTTTCTTTAACCTTCTTGTATCTACCTGTTGCTGAGGCATTCCCCAGCCAATATCTTCTGCCAAAGTCGATTCTTTTTGAATAAATTGTTTGATTAAACGATCTTCAAGAGAATGGAAGCTAATCACAGACAAACGCCCTTTTGGTTTTAGTAAGTCTACAGCTTGTGGTAAAAATACTTCAATATCATCTAGTTCTTTATTAATAGCAATACGAATTGCCTGAAATGTACGTGTTGCTGGATGCTTATGTTTTTCCCACTTTGGATGAGCTGTTTTAACAAGTTCTGCCAATTGGGCTGTTGTGTCTAATTTTCCAGCTTGTTTAATCGCTTTTGCAATACGCCGACTATAACGTTCTTCGCCATATTGATAAATAATATTTGCTAATTGTTCTTCTTCAATTTCAAGTAACCACTCAGCTGCGGTTAATCCCTTAGAATTATCCATTCGCATGTCTAGAGGACCATCCTGCATAAAACTGAAACCACGTTCAGCTTGGTCGAGTTGAGGAGATGACACCCCTAAGTCAGCCATAATGCCATCAACACTCACCACACCAATTTCCTGCATTTTTTCTTTAATATCAGCAAAACTGGCATGAATAATGGTAAATCTCGGGTCTTCTTGCGCCAAAGCAGCTGCAACTTCCAAAGCTTGAGGGTCTTTATCAAATGCATATACTCGTGCATTTTCATCAAGTTTTGAGAGCAATAAACGTGTATGCCCACCTCGTCCGAAGGTTGCATCGATATACACCCCTGTTGTGCGATCTGCCAATAAGCTCTCAACGGTCTCAAAAAGTAAGACAGAAATATGCGACATAGGTGTTAAATCATTGCGTAAAAATGTAACTGCACATTATCACCTTGTTTATGACCAACGCCAAACGGCTTTTTGTAGGAAAATATTAATTTTTCATAG
Source organism: Acinetobacter sp. 1542444 (assembly GCF_000581835.1). Lineage (NCBI taxonomy): Bacteria > Pseudomonadati > Pseudomonadota > Gammaproteobacteria > Moraxellales > Moraxellaceae > Acinetobacter > Acinetobacter sp. 1542444. The sequence continues at coordinate 185,499 of NZ_JEYA01000004.1, forward strand.
ATAAAACCGTTTTGTTAGCATTTTTTAAGCAAAAAAAGAAAGCAAGCTGACTTTTTTAAGTTTGCTTGCTTTCTTTATGAATATTTAACTTCTAAGTTTTCTTTTTGGACTATTGTTTTTAGATCATTTTATTTACTGCTTGCCGTCATAAATTTGATCAAAAATAGCACCGTTTGCAAAGTGAGTTTTCTGAGCTTTAGCCCAACCACCGAACACATCATTAATGGTAAATAATTTAATTTTTGGGAATTGCGCTGCATATTTCGCAGCCACTTGAGCATTACGCGGGCGGAAATAATGTTTAGCAGCTAATTCTTGACCTAAAGGTGAATATAAAAAGTTCAGATAACCTTTTGCCAAGGTCCGGTTTCCATCTTTATCTACGGTTTTATCTACAATCGCTACAGATGGTTCTGCCAAAATTGAAATTGATGGATAAACAATTTGATATTTATCCTTATCAGGTCCTTTCGTCGCCAACAAAGCTTCATTTTCCCAAGACAACAAAACATCACCAATCCCACGTTCGGCAAATGTCGTAAGTGAACCACGGGCTCCCGAATCTAGAACTTTTACATTGTGATAAAGCTTTTTCACCAACTCTCGAGCCTTAGCATCATTTCCACCCGGTTGTTTTAAAGCATATCCCCATGCAGAAAGATAAATCCAACGTGGTGCTCCACCTGTTTTAGGGTTAGGTGTGATAATTTCCACACCTGGTTTTGTTAAATCATTCCAGTCGCGTATATTTTTCGGGTTACCTTTTCGTACTAAAAAGACGACAGTTGACGTATAGGGGGCAGAATTATTTGGGAATTCTTTTTGCCAGTTCGGCTGAATAAACCCAGCTTTCACAATCTCATCAATATCATTCGCTAATGCTAACGTTACGACATCAGCTTCAAGTCCTGTGGCTACCGCGCGGGCTTGTTTGCCAGATCCACCATGTGACTGTTTAAATTCAACATCTTGCCCTGTTCGCTGTTTCCAAAATTTACCAAATGCTTGGTTATATTCTTGATAAAACTCTCGAGTCGGATCATAAGAAACATTTAAAAAAGAGGTAGCTGCTTGAGCCGCTGTTGTCGCTATTCCCACATATAAAGCGACAGCTATTATTGATATTTTTTTCATTTACAAAATCCATCATTCGTTTTAGTTTAACTATATTTTTAATTTTATTTTTTACAATCAATTACTTATATTTATATCTTTTTTATTAATCTTTTTTAGATATATAGCTTAGAATGTCTTAATTATTTCATTTTTGAAAAATTTTGTAATTATTCTTACAACTTATTTAGGACCTTCACTTTATCTACACATTAATTTGTTAAATAATGAAGCGTAAAGGATACATATGGTCTACATTTGAGTCGACCAGTTTAAAATATAGGTAAATTTTGTAAAAAGTGTGACACAGTTCCACTTTTTTATTAATATTTATGTTTAAATCGTAGCATTACCGTAATTTTACATTTTGTTAAACTCAAAAAATAGATGAAATGTAATGAACAGAGGGGATGATTAACAATGAAAATTCATTATGGAAAAGCTTTAAGCTTAAGTTTGGTGCTGAGTTTGGCATCACAGTTTTCTGCAGCAGCAGTACTTAAAGATACTCCAAGCAAAACTGGTTCAGAGAAACAGACTTCGCTTATTGAAAAAGCTTTAGATCAGCAGAAACGTAACCCTATTGTGTTACCTTCTACAAATGATGAGCTTAAAGTTCTAAATACGATTCGCGTTACACCAACTCAAAATTTTCTTGCTGCACAACACGAACGTTTTTCACGTTTTGTTCAGGCAATCTTTCAGCCCCATGCTTCTTAAAATCTGAAACACCCCCTCTTCGTTTCAGTTTTAGCCCAGCCTGACGTTAAATAAAACGTCAGAATACTGGGCTTTTTCGTTATAATAGTTTCAATTTTTATTCTGACCCATTATCTATGAAAGTTCGTACTCGTATTGCACCTTCCCCTACCGGTTTTCCTCATGTTGGCACAGCCTACATTGCTTTATTTAACATGTGTTTTGCGAAACAACATGGCGGAGAATTTATTTTAAGGATTGAAGATACAGACCAACTTCGTTCTACACCAGAGTCTGAAAAAATGATTTTGGATTCATTACGTTGGTTAGGTTTGAATTGGTCTGAAGGTCCAGATGTAGGTGGCCCACATGCACCATATCGCCAATCTGAACGTATGGGAATTTATAAGCAATACGCATTAGAACTTGTTGAAAAAGGTCATGCTTTTTACTGTTTCGCAACCGCAGAAGAACTTGACCAAATGCGTGCTGAACAACAAGCACGTGGCGAGACACCAAAATATGACGGCCGCGGTTTAAAACTTTCTCAAGAAGAAGTGACTCGACGTCTTGAAGCGGGTGAACCTCATGTCATTCGTATGAAAGTGCCTGAAGAAGGTGTTTGTAAATTTAACGACTTGCTACGTGGAGAAGTTGAAATTCCTTGGGCTCAAGTCGATATGCAAGTCCTTCTTAAAACAGATGGTTTACCAACTTACCATTTAGCTAACGTTGTTGATGACCATTTAATGGAAATCACTCATGTATTGCGTGGTGAAGAATGGCTTCCTTCTGCACCAAAGCATCAGTTGCTTTACCAATATTTTGGTTGGGAAATGCCAACTCTTTGCCACATGCCACTGTTACGTAACCCAGATAAATCAAAACTATCTAAACGTAAAAATCCAACATCAATAAACTACTACCGCGATATCGGTGTATTACCAGAAGCCTTGTTAAATTATTTAGGCCGTATGGGTTGGTCAATGCCAGATGAAAGAGAAGTTTTCACATTACAAGACATGATGGATAACTTTGATATTCAGCGTGTATCGCTAGGTGGACCAATTTTTGACGTTGAAAAATTAAACTGGCTTAACGGCCAATGGATTAAAGGGTTAACTCCAGGTCAATTATTAGACCGTTTATTAACATGGAAGAGTGATCGCAACACTTTAGAAGACATTGCTGCCGCTATTCAACCACGTATTAATTTACTTTCAGAAGCTGTGAATTGGGCTGGTTTCTATTTTAACCATATGCCACAAATTACTGCTGAAATGTTTGAAAGTAAAAAATTGACTCAAGAGCAAGTTCGTCAAAGTTTACAATTTGCAATTTGGCGTCTTGAAGGTCAGTTTACTTGGACTAATGACACCGTTAGCCAAACCCTAATGGATCTTGCGAATCAGATGGGCATTAAACTACGTGATTTCATGCCAGCGTTCTTTATCGCAATTGCCGGTTCAACGAGTTCAACACCAGTGATGCAATCAATGGTTACGCTTGGGCCTGATTTAACTTTCGCTCGCTTACGTCATGCCTTAGAAATTGTGGGCGGACCGAGCAAGAAAGAAGTTAAAAACTGGGAAAAACTCAATGAGAGCTTGAAATTGCCGAAAAATGACGCAACTAGCGAAGTTTAATTCATTTTTTTGTTGACGTGTGAGCGCATTCACCCTAAGATTGCGCTCACACAAACTGGGGTCATAGCTCAGTTGGTAGAGCGCTACAATGGCATTGTAGAGGTCAGCGGTTCGATCCCGCTTGACTCCACCACGCTCCTTTGTGTTTGCCTCATCAAGTCCCTATCGTCTAGAGGCCTAGGACATCGCCCTTTCACGGCGGTAACCGGGGTTCGAATCCCCGTAGGGACGCCATATTCTGCTTTAAAAATTATAAAAAGACTCTATCGTCACCTTACTGTTTATTCTTTATCTCTTTCTAGATTGCACATTTGTCTATTTTATCTAAAATAGCGTCTTTCTTAATTCTCTCAATGTGTAATATGCAGCCATCTGACAATCAACTAGATGCTCATCAGCATCAGAACAGTACTGCACCTTTAAAAAGAGCCATGAGCACTCGCCATCTTGTGATGTTATCACTGGGTGGAGCGATCGGAACTGGTCTATTTTTAGGTTCAGGGGAAGTCATTTCACAAACTGGAGCTATTGGCGCAATTATTGCCTATATTCTTGGTGGCGCGATCGCTTACATGGTCATGCTCTGCCTAGGAGAACTCGCTGTACACATGCCTGTTTCAGGTTCTTTTGGTGCCTATGCCAAAAAATATATCAGTCCAAGTACTGGCTATATGATTTCTTGGATGTACTGGCTCACATGGACTGCAACGCTTGGAACCGAATTCACTGCCGCAGCCCTACTCATGCAAGAATGGTTTCCACAGATTTCTATGTGGATTTGGACAATTATTTTTGCAGTTACTATCTTTGGCTTAAATATTAGTTCAACGCGTATTTTTGCTGAATCTGAGTTTTGGCTGGCTCTTGTTAAAGTCGTTACCGTGATTGCCTTTATTGTGCTCGGCCTATTAGCAATTTTTGGTTTAATTCCATTCCATGGTGCCCAGACTGCTCCACTATTTAGCAATCTTACGGCTCAAGGCTGGTTCCCTCATGGTTTAATTCCTATTTTTACGACCATGTTAATTGTTAACTTTGCTTTCTCAGGAACCGAATTAATTGGTGTAGCAGCTGGCGAAACAAAAGATCCGGCTCAAAATGTACCAAAAGCGATTAATGCCGCGATCTGGCGCCTCCTTATTTTCTTTGTGGGTACCATCATTGTTATTAGCGCTTTACTTCCTTTCCAACTTGCAGGTCTAGGCGGTGACGGTGTAAGTAGCAGTCCTTTTGTGACGGTATTTAATTATATTGGCATTCCATATGCGGATGACATTATTAGGTTTGTAATCATCACAGCTCTGCTTTCAGCAGCCAATTCTGGCCTATATGCAGCTTCACGTATGATGTGGTCTCTATCAGAACAAAAATTACTACCTAGTGTGTTTGCGACTTTATCAAAAAGTGGAACACCAATCGTAGCCCTAGTTGTAACTATGTTCGGTGCAATTCCAGGTTTATTATCAGAGCAATTTGCACCTGAGACTATTTTTAAGAATCTGCTGGGTGTAGCTGCTTTTACCATGGTCATCGTATGGATGAGCATTTGTTTAAGTCAGTTCAATTTCCGCCGCCAATGGTATAGATCAGGTCATACAGTTAAAGACTTACAATATGCTGCGCCTTTATTCCCTATTGTGCCAATTTTAGGTTTTGTTTTCTGTTTCATTACTTGCTTGAGTATGGCAGCAGACCCTGAAATGCGCGCTGGTTTTGTAGGCTGTCTTATTTTTACAGCTTTATGTTATGCCAGTTATTTTATTTTTTATCGTAATAAAGACTAAACCAGTCGTTATTCAATTAAAGTGTAGCAAAAAGCTACACTTTTTTTTGCCTATATACTGGTTTTAAACAACATACCGTTGTAGATTAAAATTTATATTAAAAACAAAATCTTGTATAGAATGAAAATTATATTTATCCACGGGATGAATCAACAAAACTACACAGCACATCGCTTGAAAGAGCATTGGTTAAAAGTATTCAAGCTCGGCCTGAAACAAATGCCTTGCAAAGTTAATGTCCGCGATCTTCATATTCACATGCCATTTTATGGCGACTTAATGACCAAATACCAATTAAGTAACCAATTAGACCTTAACACGTTATTACCTAAATCATTTTTTAATAATTATTTCCCTATTAACGTACACCCAAGTAATCCTCCGACTAGAGAGCACACTCCATTTGTTCCGTTGTTACGTCCCTCAACCGATCAAACTGATAAAAGCTTCTCAGAACGGCTTTATCTCACTTCTCAATTAGTTAAAGATCGTGTACTGAAAGAACTAGTTGTTTTATTAAATAACTTTCCTAAACTGCATGAAAGTTTGATTCAACAATTCCTCATCGAAACCTATATGTATCTATCTAATCCAGAGTTTATGGAGGAAGTACATCAAAGAATTTTAAAGAAAATGCGAGAAGAAGAAGACTATGTTGTGGTTGGACACTCTCTCGGTTCAGTTATTGCTTTTCAATTATTATCTGATCCCTCTTATCACTTTTCGGTTAAACGCTTTGTCACCTTAGCTTCTCCTTTATCTTTTCGCGTAATTCAAAGTAAGCTCCCGAGTCCAATTTCTAGACCGCCATGTATTTACGGTGATTGGTTTAATTTTTACTCTCAGGATGATTTTTTGACTGCATTTCCATTGTGTGAAGCCCCATTTAATTTTGAACCTGCCATTATTAATCAGAAAATTTATACTTTCGCCAACCAGCCGCATGAGATTTTAGGATATTTACAACATCCGTCGGTTATAAAGGCAATTATTGAACCTTTTCAGAAAAATGAGGGCTAAATGTATATATTTTCTACAATTTGAGTTATTTTTAATCGCTTGACTGTTTTTTTTAATATTTCTTCAGAAAACTATTTGACACTTTTATTAAATCGACCTAATATACGCCCACCTCTGAAACGTCCCTATCGTCTAGAGGCCTAGGACATCGCCCTTTCACGGCGGTAACCGGGGTTCGAATCCCCGTAGGGACGCCAATATTTTTCAGATGTATGCCTCATATAAGTCCCTATCGTCTAGAGGCCTAGGACATCGCCCTTTCACGGCGGTAACCGGGGTTCGAATCCCCGTAGGGACGCCAATATTTTTCAGATGTATGCCTCATATAAGTCCCTATCGTCTAGAGGCCTAGGACATCGCCCTTTCACGGCGGTAACCGGGGTTCGAATCCCCGTAGGGACGCCAATATTTTTCAGATGTATGCCTCATATAAGTCCCTATCGTCTAGAGGCCTAGGACATCGCCCTTTCACGGCGGTAACCGGGGTTCGAATCCCCGTAGGGACGCCAAATTCTAAAAAGCCACTGCATAAAGTCAGTGGCTTTTTTCTTGCCTAAAAAAATAAAAAGCCAATCAATGATTAGCTTTTCATATGTTCTATCAACCCGCAATTCCCACTTGTACTTCAAGGCGACCTGACTGCACTCGTAGTCCTCTAATTTCAAACTGATCTACGAGCTGCTGCACAAGCTCGCGACTTTCTCTCAAAATATTCAAGCCTGGTAAAATACTAAAATCAGTCAAACTTAAAAGCTTTTCAACCATCCATGAACGGTTGTTAATAAAGTCAATAAATCCTGCTTGCTCTAGGTCAATAAACCACATGCGATGCCCATCGCGTTGGATTCCGGGAATATCGCCAATCAAGTGATTAATGAGTGATGGAATAGGCAACATATTTACGACTTCGAAACCAACTCGACCAATATGGCGCACAGCCCAATTTGACAAGGTGCCGCCATGTCGAATCTGAACATCAAGACTTTCATCCATTTGTCGTAAGCGTAAGAATTTTTCCTGCCCAATACGACATTCCAATACTTTAAAATCTAAACTCAAACGATACATGAAGCGATGATAATGCCCATCGATCTCGACTTGGAAACTGTCATTGCCGCACTTGATTTTAATATCATCAATTTCTGAGCGATCAATGCGCTTACGAATTTGATTATTTAATAACATTTCGGGTAAGTACAACGTTAAGGTACTTTTGCCCAAAAAAGTTCGCGCCATAATCAACGCGACTTGGCGTGCTGTTTCACTGGTTTCAGACACCATATCTCTTACCGTGCCTGCTGCCAGATTTGTCATTCCGACAACTCCACGTCGTGTATGAGTAGTTACTTGATCGAGCGCGTCCAAAGCAGCATCAGCAACCTCTGCAATATTACGTGTCGTGTCGCTAGCAAACCCAACTGCATCTTGGGCATGTTGCAATGTCTTATGCAGTAATCGACGAGATAATGACGGTTTAGCGGTATCTGGGGTAGCTAAAACCGATGCTGTCGTTGTAGGCTGCGACTTATTGTCATCTTGTTGACCCAAGTCCCTCTCTCCTTTTTATATTTATCCCACATCCTATTCGAGTATTTAAGCTCATTTATTGTGCTAATCACACTTCATTTTTCTGTAGATTAGCATGCTCTACAATATTATTTTAATTTTTATGTGTACGGATAAATCATCTGTTTTTTATATTTCTTTGTTTATTCATAAGTAATTTTTCTGCTAACTCAACGCATTTCATCGATATCTTACAAATTTTTTTCTTTCTGCACATTTCCGTTAGAATAGATTCAAACTAAATGTGGAGTTCTCATGCAATATCGTTGCCCTAAATGTCAAAGTGTTAAAATTATGCCTGTGAGCCAAGGCGTGAACAGCGCAAAACCTGTCGTTCCTAAAAGTCTGGTTATCTTGATTCCTGCAATTTTTGTGCTTTTACTGTTAGTAGTCATTAGCATCTTTATGTGGATTTTTGGCAATGGTGCAGGTAGTTCTCTTCAAATTGCAACAGTAGTTGCATTTGTGGTTACTGTAGGGGCAGGTTTTATGTTCTGGCGTGATTTGCCTGATTTTAAACTGTCTATGCAAGCATTTATGCAGTCACAAAAACACTGGAAATGCCGTGACTGCAATAACGAATGGGAAATTTAAAAAAACTGTTCACATCAGCTTAATGCTGATGTGAATGTGCATTGTCTGCATCATCATGTTTGTGCGAAGCATGCTGAGCAATATGCTGACAATTGATCTCGGCATCGTCCTCAATTTGCAATGTCACTTCACCAATACCATGTTCATGAGAAAGCATTTCAACAGCATCTTGATAGAGCTTGGTACGATCAGCTTCAGGAGCAAATAAGTGCACGGTTAAATGGATATTTTTAGAAGTAATCGCCCACACTTTGAGTTGGTGAATACTCTCAACACCATTTAAAGAAAGTAAATCTGCACGTAGCTTCTCAATATCGACCTCTTCGGGTACACCTTCGAGCAAAATGTTAATACTTTGCTTAAGTAAAACCCATGTTCTTGGCAGCACCCAAAATCCAATCAGTACCGCAATAAGCGTGTCAATCCAGTACCAATTAGTGAAGTAAATAATAATTGCACCAATAATAACGCCTACCGAACCTAGTGCATCACTCAATACTTCTAGATAAGCACCTTTCACATTTAGGCTGTTATTGGCACTCGACATCAGGATTTTCATTGAGATGAGGTTAATTACCAAACCAATAGTCGCTACAACCAACATTCCCACACTTTGAATTTCAGGTGGCTTAGAGAATCGGATATAGGCTTCATATAAAATATAAATTGCCACCACGAACAGCATGAGTGCATTAAATAAAGCGGCCAGAATTTCAAAGCGTTGATAACCAAAAGTACGCTTATTATCAGCGGGACGTTTTGAAATCTGAATTGCGACCAGAGCAATTGCCAAAGCAGCTGCATCTGTAAACATATGCGCAGCGTCAGAGAGCAACGCCAGACTTTGTGTGATTAAACCTGCAATAACCTCAACAATTAAAAATGTCGTAGTAAGCGCCAAGGCAATCGTTAATTTCTTGGCATTACCTTCAGTCACTACAGCATGACTATGGTCATGACCATGTTGTCCACCCATTTTGCGGACTCCTTATTATTTATCTTTATGGTGAGGTAAAAGTAACCATGAATTCATGTTTACCTTTACCTGTTTCAAATACTTTTCTGACTCAAACTTTTTTATCAAAAAAGATATCTCAAATCGATGACATTATGAATGCTCAACTTTATTCGTCTGGCTTTCATTCATCCATCGATAAATGACTGGTAATAAAACCAGCGTTAGTATCGTAGATGAAATAATGCCACCGATTACTACCGTTGCCAAAGGTCGTTGTACCTCTGCACCAGTTCCAGTTGCTAAAGCCATTGGAATAAAACCAAGTGAAGCAACAAATGCCGTCATTAATACAGGGCGTAGTCGCAGTACAGCACCTTTCCAAGTAGCTGCATGAACATCTAGGGTTGCTCTTAGCTCTTTAATGAATGTGAGCATGACCAAACCATTCAATACCGCAACACCTGATAAAGCGATAAACCCGACTCCAGCAGACATAGAAAGCGGAATATCTCTCAGCCACAAAGCGACTAATCCACCAGATAAAGCGAAAGGAACTCCGCTAAATACAAGTAAGCTGTCTTTAAAGTTACTAAATACCGCCATTAGCAACACAAAGATCATGATGAGTGCCATCGGCACAACGATTTGCATTCTTGCAGTGGCAGAAGCAAGATTCTCAAATTGTCCTCCATAACCCAACCAATAACCGCTAGGTAGCTTTTGCTGCGCCAGTTTGCTTTGCATCTCTTGTACAAAAGACCCAAGGTCACGATCACGCACATTTGCCGTCACAATCACTCGGCGTTTGCCATTTTCACGGCTCACTTGAGCAAGGCCCAGAATATTCTCAACCTTGGCAACGTCTTGTAACTGGATCAGACCGCCGTTTGGTAAGCGAATCGGTAATTGTGCTAGCTGCTGAGGCGTACGCATGTTTTCCTGTAAGCGAATCACGAAATCGAAACGTCTATCACCCTGTAAAATTTGCCCTACGCTTTGTCCTCCAATACTCGCAGCGACAATATCCTGAATAGACTTGACTGATAATCCATATTGCGCAGCCAGAGCATGATCAACATCGACATTGAGTAATGGCAAACCATCAGTCTGTTCAACTTTGACTTCACTGGCACCTGGAATGCTACGTAGCTGTTGGGCTATTTTTTCCGCTTCCTGATTGAGGATTTGCATATCATCCCCAAAAACTTTCACCCCGATATCACTACGGACGCCTGAAATGAGTTCATTAAAACGTAGTTCTATCGGTTGCGAGAATTCACTGTTATTACCAGGAATCTGATTCACGAATTGCAGCATTCTGGTACGCAATTCATCTATCGTTTCTTTAGGGTTTGGCCATTGATCGTGTGGTTTTAATAGAACAATACCATCGGAAATATTAGGGGGCATGACATCGGTAGCAACCTCGGCTGTTCCTGTTCTTGCAAAAATGGCTTTAATTTCGGGGAAGGCTTTGAGTAACTGCTTTTCGACGTTCTCCTGAATCTTAAGCGACTCTTCTATGCCTGTGCTTGGAGCACGCATGAGTTGCAACGCAAAATCACCTTCACTTAACTGAGGCGCGAACTCACTCCCCACTTTTGTTGCAATAGCACTTGTCAAAATTAAGATACTGACAGCCGCTGTGACAACAACATATCGAAAGGCATATGCTTTATCGAGTAAGCCTGCATAACCTTTTTTCAGCGTCATCATCCAGCGGCTTTCTTTTTCCTTCACTTCACCCGTAACAAACAGAGCTACTGCTGCCGGAACAAAGGTCACAGATAAAATAATTGCTCCCAATAATGCTAGGACAACGGTCATTGCCATAGGATGAAACATCTTTGCTTCAACGCCTGCTAAAGCAAAAATTGGTAGGTACACGACCATAATGATGATCTGACCAAATATTAATGGTCGGCGTGCCTGTTTAGCCGCTAGAAAGACCTCAGTGAAACGTTCGGAACGTGTTAATAAGCGACCTTTTAAATGCTGCGCTTCAGCTAAACGCCGAATACAGTTTTCAACAATAACAACGGCCCCATCAACAATGATCCCGAAGTCCAAAGCGCCCAGGCTCATCAGGTTGGCACTGATTTTTTGTTCCGCCATACCTGTTAAGGTAAAAAGCATTGCCAATGGGATAATACAAGCAGTGATTAAAGCGGCGCGAAAGTTTCCTAAAAAAATAAAAAGGATAACGATGACTAAAATCGCCCCTTCAATCAAATTTTTAGCTACTGTTTTAATCGCTTTATCTACGAGGCTACTACGATCATAGACTGTTTCAATCACCACACCCTGAGGGAGTGATCTTTGAATTTCCTGAACTTTATCGTCAATCGCCTTAGCAATAGTTTTACTGTTTTCACCCATCATCATCATGGCGATACCTAAAACAGTTTCCTGTCCATTATAGGTAGCACCACCTGTACGCAAATCATGACCAATCGATACTGAGGCCACATCGGCAACCCGTATAGGTAAACCGTTTTTAGTGGCGACCGTAACATTCTGGATATCTTGTATCGATGTCAGCATACCCGGAACACGAACTGTGAGCTGCTGGCCATTCTCTTCAATAAATCCGGCACCACGGTTTTCATTATTATTTTGAAGCGCATCTTGTAAATCAGTGAGTGGAATTTGCAACTGTTGTAACCGTGTCAGATCTGGAGAGACCACATAGGTTTTGTTATATCCACCAATGCTATTAACCTCGGCTACCCCTTGTACACGTTGTAACTGGGGCCGAATAATCCAGTCTTGAATTTCACGCAGGTCCATCGCGCTATAAGCTGAACCATCTGCTTTTTTAGCATTTGGCTCTGCTTTTACCACCCATTGATAAATCTCACCGAGTCCAGTCGAAATTGGAGACATTTGCGGATCAATGCTATCTGGTAAAGCGCTCTTAGCTTCTTGTAAACGTTGATTAATTAACTGTCTTGCCCAGTAAATGTCAGTACCATCTTTAAAGATAATCGTGACCTGAGAAAGACCATATCTGGAAATTGAACGAGTCTGTTCCAGATTTGGAATACCAGACATGGCATTTTCAATCGGATAAGTAATCCTTTGCTCAACTTCCGGCGCAGTAAAGCCATTAGCCTGACTATTGATTTGTACCTGTACATTGGTGATATCAGGCACGGCATCAATTGAAAGTTTTTGATAGCTATAAATTCCGACACCAATCCAAGCAATGACAAACATCATGACCCAAATGGCGTTGTTAATTGAAAACTGAATAATTCGATCAAACAAACCTTCAGCCTTTGGCAAATCAGGTTTATTAATGTCCATGCTCAGCCTCTCCTTTTTCAAGTTCGGACTTAAGCAAGAAACTACCTTGAGTCACATATTGCTGTTTTTCAGTAATTCCTGATTTAACTTCTACCCATTGTGCATCTGAAGAATAATTGCCTAACTCAACGGCAACAGGGGCAAAATGAATTTTGTCCTTCTGCTGTTTTGCAATAAAGACGACATTCTTTCCATCAATCTGTTGTATCGCTGTCTTGTTAACCCGTAATACAGTCGCTGCATTATTTTGTTTCAGTAACACATTGACCATTAAGTTAGGGCGTAATTCTTTTGAAGGTGTCAGTACCTTGGCACGAACCTGTAAACGACCAGTTTGAGTATCTGCTTCTGAAGTTAGGCTTTGCACCTGCGCTTTGAAAATATTGTTCGTTTGCAATGATTTAAATTCAATTTCCTGATTAGGCTGAATATTGGTATTTGCACTTGGTAGCACAAATTCGACCCATAACTGATCCAGGCGATCAATAACAAATAATTGTTTTTCAGGACCAATTTGCTCACCAATGACAATATCTTTATTACTGATTACACCACTTAAAGGTGCAGTTAAAACATATCGGCCTTTACTTGAGCGATTCGCTCCCAATGCAGATAAACGGCTATTTGCAGCCTGCACTTGAATCTGCGCCTGACGATATGCATTGTAAGCGCGCTGGTAATCTTGACGTGCTGAAACCCCTTGTTCCCACAATTGTTTTTCACGTTGATAATCTTGCTGGGCTAATGTCAGTGCTTCTTGTGCCATGCTTAAGTTAGCTTGTTGATCGACCAAATCTGGTACAAATAAAGTCGCAAGCGCCTGACCCTTTTCAACTTGTTGTCCCAGTGCAACATTTACACTATCTACACGCGCAGAAAAAGTTGAAGAGACATGTGCTTGCTGGTCTGTATTTACAACAAGTTTGGCAGGATAAGAGAGGCTCTGTTCAACTTCTCCACGTCCTACTTGCTCTAACTTCACTCCATATTCAACCAGTTGCTTAGAAGTTAGGTTTAAACTTCCTTCCTCTTTTTCAGATTCTTCATGACCAACTTCACCCTCTGCATGCCCTTCTTCACTTTTCTCAGTAATGGACTGTTTTTTTCCAGAGAAAAATAACCAAGCACTTAAAGTAAGGCAGACAATCAGCAATAAAAGAGCAATAAGCCATTGGCTTTTCATTTTTTTAACTGACATTACTCTGCCCCTCCAACTGTCGGCAAGTTATAGGTGTCTTGCCATAAATTTTGATTAATTTGATTTAATGCATCTCCAGACATCACCATATTTGGATCAATCCCGAGAGCTAAACTTTCTGCCTCAATTGCTTTTTGCCAAGCAGATTTAAGGAGTTGAACTTTTTTCAAGCGTTGTTCTTGTAATTGAAGGGTAGATTGCTGAACATCGGTAATTGCAAATTTACCGACTTTAAAGCCAAGCAACATTTTCTCTTGTACCGTCTCTGATAAAGGGATTTGCTGCTCATTCATTAAATTATATTGCTGCTTTAAACCCGCTAACTCGTACTGTAGAGTACGAATAGAATTCTGGCTTTGCTTTTTATAAAAGCTTTGCTGCTGGTCAATTAAATCGAGTTTGCTTTGTGCAACTTTTAGGGCATATTGCTGGCGATTAAAAATGTTTAAAGGAACTGCTATACCTACTCGAATCTGATTTTCGGTACTGCTCGTTTCTGCGGTTTTACTACGCACCACTCCCATATTTACAGTAGGCGTAGGCCGATTTTTTGCCTTTAAATAATTAATTTCAGAATTTTGTTGTATTGCTTGAAGCCGCAGGGACTGTTCTAACAAATTCTGTTTTAAATATTGGTCGATATCACTTTCATTTTTTAAAGGCCACGCGCTTTTTATATCTGGACGTAACGTGAAGTTATCTTCTGTCTCACCCCATAAGTTAGCCAATTTTCTTTTAGCACTACTCAGTGATAACTCAACTTCCTGATATAAACGCTGATTTTCAACATGCGTCATAAGAGTTCGATCTAAATCAACCTGAGCAATACTGCCGGCCTGAAAGCGTAAGCGGGTAGCATCAAGAAGATTTTTACTCGTTCTTAATTGGGCTTTAGCAACTTCATGTTCAAGCTCTAAAATAGACACTTGTGACCATAAATATTTTACCGCCAGCTTCAGTTGAGCCTCATATAAAACCTGATTTAACTCAACTTGATTTTGCTGAACACTTGCTAGTTTTTTTGCTGCGGAACGTACACCAAAAATATCTAGTTTTTGCGAGATTCCGAGTTCTAATTCCTGATCTTTTCCAGATTTAAAACCCGTTTGCTGTACAGAAACCGTCGGGTTTTCCCATAGCTGGCTCTGTTTGATATTGCTTTCGGCAATATCTTGTTGAGTTTGCCAAATTCCTGTTTGAGTCTGAAATTGCTTAACCTGATCGAGCACCTGTTCAAACGTTAAAACATTCTGTACACGCTGTGGTTGAGTATTCTGCGTGAGGTTCTGATTTGAACTGGCTGCGTTTGTTACGACACCAGTTGAAAACGCAACTGCAACAACTAATGATTTAAGTACCCAAGACGTACTCAGACTAACGAAACGCTTTTCGTATAAAAAAATAGACATAAAATAACCCTATGAAATAAATAATATTTCTGGTGGGCTAATTTTCGGCTACCCCACCTATAGCAGGGTTAAAACAGGAGGCGGGTCTTGTTTAGAGATATGAGGGGACTTATAAGAATTGGACCAATAATATTGTTGTTTTGGCTCAGATGACTGTATTAACGGTGAAACAAGCTTTTCTTGTGCTTCTACAATCACAACATGAAAACATGAAGGTAAATGGTCATGATGATCAGACAAGATTAAAGGAGCTTTATGAGTAGTTCCTACGATATCTGTCTTTTCCGTATGGCTATATTGTGAAGCTTCATAACTCAACGCTGCATGATGACCAAAATGATGTAATGCCTTTTCCTGATTTTCATGGGCGCAAAATGCTGCTGCCACATTCCATAAACTTTGGAATATAAGCAAACAGAATAAGACGGACATGAAAAGTGCAGAACGTGGCAACAGCACACCATTAAACTAAGAAGTTGAACAAAGCCACTATAGCAGGCAGTGGGCATGTAATAAAATTACATCTAATAAGTAGCAGTATAGAAGCGATTCTAATCTCGCTTGAGTAAAGATAAGAATAAATCATTAAGAATCTCTATCTTTACTCATAGGAAACTAATTATTAAGTAATTAGTTTCCTACAAAATAAAAAATTATTTACGCTGACAAGTTAAATGAGGGTTCTTACTTTCTTCAGCTTTAGCTTTTGTTTCTTGCTGAGACTTAATATTCTTTTCGAGAAAAATTAACCCTCCATCAGCATGAGCCAAACTTGTTGAAAGAAGTAAAATCATCAAAGCCGATTTTGTGTTTAGTTTAATAGACATAATAATCACCTGATCTAAATATTTCGAATTTATTTAATGACTTAGCCCAGAAATAAAATTAATTTTTCGCATACCTTAGTTAATCAATTCAGGACAAATCTTCTGAGTCTCTAAGAAGCATGCGGATATACTTTCATTTCATTTTTAGAACCAACTAAACAATGAAGGGAGAACACCGTGCAGTCGCAACTCATCAAAAAGTTGGACTAAGGCCGCAACCCAGATAAACCACACCACCTGCGTCAAAAAAATACGGAAATGCTTCGGTGAAACCTGATAGAACTCAGGCTCTTTAAAATTTTTGAAACTTGGTAAAAAGCGTGGAATTGTCTTTATATAATCTGAATATGCAGTTCCATATTTTTCACTCAGGAATGCTTCTTCTTGGCGTATAACAAAATGGTAGTAACAGAGAAAATAAAGCGTGAATACTATTGGAAAGATAAACGTCTCTGTAATCAACATGATCCCGACTCCACCCAGATAACTAAATAGATAGAGTGGATTTCTACATAAAGAATAGGGACCGTCTGTCACCAACTTGGCATTCTTAAATCCGGAAATGTAAAGACTGCACCATATTCTTCCCATTACTCCGATGCCCACAAAAAACCATCCAAAGAACCATAAAATATGTTCTATAAATGCCGCTTGGAAATGCCATTTACTAAAACTTAAAGCAAGAATAATAGCTAAAATCAGCCCAATCACTCGGGAGCTCACAGTTCTAACACGGGGGGTAAATAAAATATTCATTTCCATAAACCTCCATCACTGTGAATCATCAGAGATGAGATAACCGATTCATTAAAATAATATTTTTGTTTTCCCGAAAGATTTGACAGAACCTTATATCCCGCCTTGTCATTAACATAAAGACGTGAATGTTTAAGCGAGTAATCTACATAGAAGATTGCTGCGCTTTGTTTGCACATATAATTAAGCATAAAATAACCCTTTGAAATAAATAAATTTCTGGTGGGTTATTTTTCGGCTACCCCACCTATAGCAGGGTTAAGACAGGAGGGGGATTTAAAGAGCCAAGATACGGAGACTGATAAGAATTAGACCAGTAATAGATTTGTGAAAGCTCATGTACACGCACAAAAGGTTCTTGAGCTTGTTGTGCATTTTCAGTCATCACTACATGAAAACATGAAGGTAAATGATCGTGATGATCTTGCCAGCTTAATGGAGCATTCTCAGAATTTTCTACAATACCCACATGTTCAGTCTGCATATGGTCTGAAGATTGATATACATTTAAATCTGCATGATGACCGAAATGTTGTAATGTCTTTTCCTGATTTTTATGCACGCAAAATGCCGCTGCCACATTCCATAAGCTTTGGAATATAAGCAAACTAAACAAGACGGACATAAAAACTGTAGAACGTGGCAACGGTACACCATGACAGTAAATTGCACAAAGTCACTATAGCAAGCGATACCAATGTAATAAAATTACAAAATGATTTTTGGTTAATTTATCACTGTTTTAAAAAAGTTTTTTCTTTAGAAAAATTAATTTCCTGTTTGAGTTCCTGCAATGTATAAACTATTTTCTACCCTACTCGTTGTCGTCTGTTTAAATTTGAGTGCTTGTGCCACGACATTACTTTCAGAAGCTTTACCTAACGAAACCACAAAAACCGAGAAAATCATTTTAGCAAAAGATCAAATCATTGCTTTAGGACAAGCTGTTCAAAACCAGCAAGAACAAGGGATCGTCTTTGTAGGTCAAGATTTCAGCTATTTAATGACTGACGGTAGCTCAAACCTTTTAAATATTATCAAAAGTATTCCAGCAGAACAGAGAAACTTAAAGACACCATCACCGCTTGTACTTGAGATGGATGATTCTACTCATTTTCATGGTGAAATAACGATTCTTTATAATATTCCCACTTATCAAATAGATGAAAAACAAAAAGAACTTTTAAATACATTAGGTTTTAAAAATCAATTTATGGCGATGGAAAATCAAAAACAAGTTTTCTACCCTTTTACCATAATCCGCTTTAAAGGAAAGATTTATCAAAAAGCAGATAATCAAAAGATTCAACAGCAGCTCCCAACTCCCTACCCAGTCGCTCTACAACAAAAAGATGAAATAACCAAGAAACATCCGTTTAAACGTGTAACACGCATGGCTTTATATCCTCTAGCAATGACCTTTGACGTGATTACGGTAGCTCCATCATTAATCTGGTCAGATTTACATGGTGACTTTAATAAATAAGATCTTTCACTCTTAAAATA
This sequence comes from Acinetobacter sp. 1542444, assembly GCF_000581835.1. Classification (NCBI taxonomy): domain Bacteria; kingdom Pseudomonadati; phylum Pseudomonadota; class Gammaproteobacteria; order Moraxellales; family Moraxellaceae; genus Acinetobacter; species Acinetobacter sp. 1542444. The sequence goes on from NZ_JEYA01000004.1 coordinate 203,884, forward strand.
AAAACTAGCCCTTAGGCTGGTTTTGTTTAAAGAAATTTCTTTTGTTTGATATTTATAAATTTTCTTAAAAGTCTTTTGCGTTAAATAATAGCTATTTTTTAATTTTAAAAGCTCTAATTTCCCTTAAGAATGCCACTATTCTCATAGTAGTTTCACTTAGCGTAAGAACACGTGTAACTTTTATGTAAGCCAAAACTTCATTATTTTTCATCCAAATGCGCTATATCACATTTACAAAAAAAAACATAATATTTCAATATAAGGGACTAGCTTAAAAGTGTGAGTCAATTCAATTAAATTGAGGAACAAGGGAGACTATCATGAATATGAAATCAATCAAGTATAGGCTTAATCACTTGTTTGCTTTTGAAAACTTACCTTCTGATATGCATTCACAAGCAGTTGATGAAATTGAACAGGGTTTACGCTTTGAGGAACTAGCCGAGCAAGACCATGAACGTATGCAAAACTGGTTAGATGTAACTCCTAACGACCGAAATGCTATGTGGTGCTACCTACGAGCAGCTTTACGTGGTAGCTCTGACGCTTCTTTTAAGCTTGGTATCGGTTATCTAAATGGTCAATTTGGATTAGATAAAAATTATCGTGAAGCTGAAAAATGGCTACAAAAAGCAGCAAGTCAGGGACATCCCGATGCTGAACGCTGCTTACAAGAAGCGTTTAGCAAGCTCGCTTTTTCTTAAAATAAAAAAACCAGCCCTTAGGCTGGTTTTTAAATTAACAGAGATTATCCGCTAATTTTTTTGTATTTAGTACGTTTTTGAACAGCGTCTTCACCTAAACGTGACTGACGATACGCTTCATATTCTGCATAGTTACCTGTGTAGAATTCTGGCTGTTCATTTTCAAATGACAAGATGTGTGTCGCGATACGGTCAAGGAACCAACGGTCATGCGATACCACCATTACCGTACCTGGGAATACAAGAATTGCATCCTCAAGCGCACGTAAAGTTTCAATATCCAAGTCGTTTGATGGCTCATCTAGTAAGATAACGTTTGCACCTTGCTGTAAAATTTTCGCAAGTTGTAAACGGTTACGCTCACCACCAGACAATTCGCCTACGCGTTTTTGCTGATCTTGACCTTTGAAGTTAAAGCGGCCGATATAAGCACGTGAAGCAATTTCATAATCGCCCACTTTCAAAATATCTAAACCACCAGACACTTCTTCCCAAACAGTTTTGTTATTGTCTAGAGTGTCGCGAATCTGACCCACGTAAGCCACTTTAACTGACTCACCTAAAGTCACAGTACCTGTATCAGGTTGCTGTTCGCCAGTCATCATACGGAATAACGTCGTTTTACCCGCACCGTTTGGACCAACGATACCCACAATTGCTGTTGGAGGTACAGTAAACGATAAGTTTTCGTACAATACACGGCCGTCAAATGATTTGCTGATACCTTCCACTTCCACAACTTTATTACCCAAACGAGGGCCAGGTGGAATGTAGATTTCAGACGTTTCATTACGTTGCTGGAATTCTTTAGAGTTAAGCTCTTCAAAACGCTCCATACGTGCTTTGTTTTTCTTTTGCTGACCTTTCGCATTTGAACGAACCCATTCAAGTTCTTTTTTCAATGCTTTAGCAAAAGATTCTTCTTGTTTCTGCTCTTGTTCTAAACGAGCATTTTTTTGCTCTAACCAAGAAGAATAGTTACCTTGGTAAGGAATACCATGCCCACGGTCAAGCTCCAAGATCCACTCGGCAACGTTATCTAAGAAATAACGGTCATGCGTAATCGCAACGATTGTGCCAGGGAAATCTTTCAAGAAGCGCTCTAACCAAGATACCGATTCTGCATCTAAATGGTTCGTCGGTTCGTCAAGAAGCAACATGTCTGGCTTTGAAAGCAATAAACGGCAAAGTGCTACACGACGGCGTTCACCACCTGAAAGCTTAGTTACGTCTGCATCCCAAGCTGGAAGGTTCAAGGCATCTGCCGCGATTTCAAGCTGGTTATTTAAGTTATGTGCATCCCAAGCATGGATAATTGATTCTAATTTTTCCTGCTCTTTTGCAAGTGCATCAAAATCTGCATCCGGATCTGCATATTCTGCAAAAACCTGATCAAGGCGCTCTAATGCATCTAAAGCTTCACGCACGCCATCTTCAACGTTACCACGAACGTCTTTAGTCGGATCAAGAGGTGGTTCTTGCTCTAAATAGCCGATTTTAATTCCAGGTTGTGCACGAGCTTCACCAGAGAAATCTTTATCTACGCCAGCCATAATACGAAGCAAAGTAGATTTACCTGCACCGTTCAAACCGAGCACACCAATTTTGGCACCCGGGAAAAATGATAAAGAGATGTCTTTTAAGATTTCGCGCTTTGGCGGAACCATCTTAGACACTCGGTTCATCGTATAAATATATTGGGCCACGCAGGACTCCTCAATTGAAAAACCAATACATCGCATAAGCGATAAATAATCGCGCGTATTATACGCTGAAAACCTCGATGACTTGAAGTTATGATTTCCATCGTACGGATTTATCAAACAATTTTCTTTTTCAATAAGTTGCAAAATGTTTATGGATAAGATTTATACAACGTTTCAGCGTATATTTTTCTATCTTTATTCCTAAAATTAGAAAACAAACCAGAATTTGTGCAATTTTCTATTTAACTTTTAAGCTAGACTCGCTCAATATTTAACTCACGAAGATGAAGTAATCATGACTTATAAAGATGAAACCTTAGCAATTCATGCTGGCTACTCACCCGAAGCAACAACAAAAGCGGTTGCGGTCCCTATTTATCAAACCACTTCATATGCATTTGATAATACACAGCACGGTGCTGACCTTTTCGATTTAAAAGTTCAGGGCAATATTTATACCCGTATTATGAACCCGACCACTGCTGTGCTTGAGCAACGTCTTGCTGCACTCGAAGGCGGAATTGGTGCTTTAGCCTTGGCTTCTGGAATGGCAGCGATTACCTATGCTGTCCAAACGATTACAGAAGCGGGAGACAACATTGCCTCCGTCTCAACTTTATATGGCGGAACTTATAATTTATTTGCCCACACCTTACCAAAACAAGGCATTGAAGTTCGCTTTTTTGATTATCAACGGCCTGAAAGCTTACGTAACTTAATTGATGGTAAGACTAAACTTGTTTTTGTTGAATCAATTGGGAATCCACTCGGAAATATTATCGATTTAGAAGCAATTTCAAAAATTGCACATGAATATGGCGTACCTGTCATCGTCGATAATACGGTTGCCACCCCTGCCTTATTAAAACCATTTCAATATGGTGCCGATATCGTCATCCATTCGCTTACTAAATATATTGGTGGTCATGGCAATAGCATTGGTGGTGCAATTATCGATAGCGGTAAATTTCCTTGGGGTAAATATCCAGAGCGTTTTAAAGTTTTGAACACGCCAGACCCAAGTTATCACGGCGTTAATTATGTTGAGGCATTAGGCGAGGCTGCCTATATAGCACGAGCTCGCGTTGTACCATTGCGTAATACAGGCGCGGCAATTAGCCCACTGAGTGTTTTCTTAATTTTACAAGGCCTCGAAACTCTAAATCTCCGCATGGAGCGTCATACTGAAAATGCGCAAAAAATTGCAGAGTATTTACAGACCCATCCAAAAGTAAAATGGGTGAATTACGCAGGTTTAAAAGATCATCCGCAGCACCAGCTTGCTCAAAAATATGTAAAAGGTAAACCTTCTGCAATTTTATCTTTCGGTGTACAAGATGGACGTGAAGGAGGTACTCGATTCATTGATGCACTTCAGCTATTTACTCGTCTTGTAAACATTGGTGATGCGAAAAGTTTGGCTTGCCACCCTGCAACTACAACTCACCGTCAGCTCAATGAACAAGAGCTTAGATCTGCTGGTGTAAGTGAAGATATGGTTCGTCTTTCCATTGGAATTGAGCATATTGATGACTTAATTGCCGATTTAGACCAAGCACTTTCAGCTGTATAACTTTTAAACTATTTATCAAGCCTCTGGAAATAGAGGCTTTTTTTCTTTTTTTGTTCATTATATAACTAAAATAATTAATGGATTAAGATACTATTTTAGAGTTTTTACTCTAAATAAATTGTTGAATTTCATATATTTACAGACTAGACAATTTTTAAACATCTATTAAGATAAAGACAATATTTATGAGTTCATCTGGATGAATCTACGGTTGTAAAAAATAAAAATTACATACCGGAATAAATAGTCCCTGCCCCTACTTAGGTAAAATGCTGTGAATAAAAAATTAGAAGCTCTGTTCCAGGAAAAGGTACAAGATAAAGTCATTTTAGTGACAGGCGCCTCGAGTGGAATCGGATTAACGATTTCAAACAAACTTGCTGATGCTGGTGCCCATGTTTTACTGGTTGCCCGCACTCAAGAAACTTTGGAAGAAGTAAAAGCAGATATCGAAAAACGTGGCGGTAAGGCATCAATTTTCCCATGTGATCTTAACGATATGGAAATGATTGACCAAGTATCTAAAGAAATTTTAGCAACTGTGGATCACATTGATATTTTAATTAATAACGCAGGTCGCTCTATTCGCCGTGCTGTACATGAGTCTTATGATCGTTTTCATGACTTTGAACGCACGATGCAATTAAATTATTTTGGCGCGGTTCGCCTAGTTCTCAATATCTTGCCGCATATGATTCAGCGTAAAGACGGACAAATTATTAATATTAGCTCGATTGGTGTTTTAGCAAACGCTACTCGCTTCTCTGCATATGTCGCGTCTAAAGCCGCTCTTGATGCATTTAGCCGCTGCCTATCTGCCGAAGTTCATGCACACAAAATTGCGATTACTTCAATTTATATGCCATTGGTTCGTACCCCAATGATTGCACCAACTAAAATTTATAAATATGTACCAACACTTTCACCTGAGCAGGCCGCTGATTTAATTGCTTATGCAATTGTGAAACGTCCAAAACGTATGGCAACCAACTTAGGCCGCTTAGCTTCAATGACTTATTCTGTAGCGCCAGGCATTAATAATATGTTCATGTCGATTGGTTTCCGTTTATTCCCAAGTTCAGATGCAGCGAAGGGACAAAAAACCGAGAAATTAAACTGGGCGCAAAAAGCATATGCACGTATTTTCCCAGGTGAACATTGGTAATTTTGAGTTAATCACATAACGAATAAAAAGCGACTTAAATAAGGCGCTTTTTTTTAACTAAAGAACTGATCAATCGAGAAACTGAACGTGCCCTGTTTTCACATCGTAAATTGCACCCACAACTACGATCTCACCTCGATCAACCATATCTTTAAGCACACTACTATTATTAATAATGTACTGGATGTTGTAATGAACATTCATTGCTGTGACTTGACTAATAAAAGCATTACCTAATTCACGTGGTTGCATAATGTCATATACGCTATCAACCGAATGCATTAATGGTCCAAGTACATATTGAATGTGTGGCATTTCCTTCACATCCGATACTTGTTTTTGTTCTAAACGCAATTGACATGCACTCGTCACCGCACCGCAATCAGTATGTCCTAAAACAACGATTACTTTAGAACCTTTAGCCTGACATGCAAACTCAAGTGAACCCAATACTTTTTGCCCAGCAATATTACCTGCAATTCGCAAGCTGAACAGATCACCAATACCCACATCAAAAATCATTTCAGTAGGAGCACGTGAGTCCATACACCCAAGGACTGCTGCGATCGGATGTTGCCCTTCATCTGCAGTCACACGAATTTGTCGGTAAATATCACGTTGAAGGCGTTCATTTTTTACAAAACGCTCGTTCCCCTCTTTAAGTAGGTTAACGACCTGTTGTGGACTCAGCTTTTGTTGCAAATCATGTGTACTAATATCAATATCAAGTACCGCATCATCAACGTCTTGATAGTGCTGTTTGAACCCGACCAATTTAAGATTTACTTGGCGTTTAATAGCCGTTTCACTTTGATAATCTTGAATAACTTGATAGATATCAGGATCAATCGAATCACACTGAGTTGCATCAATAATGAGTTGCTGATGTTTATGCACATGTTCTAATGCCGAAATAAGCGCAGAACGATTAAGAAAGGTAACTTGTGATGGGAGTTCAATACGAGTCACTACGCCATGTAAACGCTTCTCTCTATAAACACGAATACCTTTATTAAAATTGCCATAGAGAATAAAAGCACTACTGGTGAACAGACCAATTAAAATTCCCATTAAAAGATCGGTCAGTAAAATTGCAACTAAGGTAATAATAAAAGGTAAAAACTGTTTCCAACCTTTTTGATAAAGCTGTTTAAATAGTTTTGGATGAGTAAGCTTAAAGCCTGTCACGATTAAAATCGCAGCCAATGCAGACAGAGGAATCATGTTCATTAATGGCACGAAGAATAAAACCGCTAACAGCAACAATACCCCATGAATAATGGTAGAGCACTTACTACGCGCGCCTGTATTCGCATTCACCGAACTTCGCACAATCACTGAAGTCACGGGCATGCCACCTATTAAGCCCGATACGATATTCCCTGTACCTTGTGCCCAGAGTTCACGATTCGGCGGAGAAGAGCGTTTTTGAGGATCGATTTTATCTGCTGCCTCTAAATTCAATAAGGTTTCTAAAGAGGCCACAACAGCCAGAGTAATTGCCCCTGTGTAAATCATAGGCTCAGCTAAATAGCTAAAATCAGGGAAAATTAATACTTTTTCGGGTGCCTGTAATATATTCGGCAATTGAATGAGATTATCAATTTGTACTGCCCATGAAGAGCCCATACTCACTAGAATAAAATTTAAAACAGCTGCGAGCACAACCGCAATCAAAGCGGAAGGTAAAGCTAGTTTTTTAAGCGGACTGCTATCCCATGCTAAAATTAAGAATAGACTGAGCAAACCAATAAGTGCCGCTCCTCCATCAAAACGTTGAAGGAATGCATCTGGTGTTGAAGTCCAAACCTGTTTCCATGAAAAATCAGAAAGTCCAAACAGATAAGGTAATTGCGTGGCAATCAGGATCACGCCAATAGCGGCTAATAACCCTAAAATGACATTATTTGGGATAAAGTTCGCAAAGAACCCTAACTTAAATAATCCAAATAGAATTTGTAGAACACCGGCAAAAATAATACATAATAAAAAGGCGGCATAATTGCCGCCTAATTGTTCTAACTGTACAAGGATGACAGCAGTCAGCCCTGCCGCTGGGCCTGCAACGCTAATGTGAGAACCACTCAGTAAACCCACAATAATGCCGCCCACAATACCTGCAATAATACCAGAGATGATGGGAGCACCTGAGGCTAAAGCGATACCCAAGCATAGTGGTAATGCCACGAGGAATACGACAACTCCGGATAAGAGGTCTTTTAAATGAAATCTATTTTTCAGGTTTAAAACCGACATAAAACAACCATTTATAATAAAAAGAAATAAGCAAAGTTGTACTATTACAGCCTGAAAGTGAGTAAATGCTTCAAGGCTGGGTTGATGATGTCGAACAACTGAATATCATTAAAGTTTAGTTATGCTATAACGTTGTGTATTTAATTGTGTATTTAACAACGATTTGTTGATCTTAAGATTCACCTCATCTTTACGACTGCTTTTTTCTTATTTTGCTTTTATATAGTTATTAAAAACATAATATTTAACCCATAAAAAAGCCTCCAATTGGAGGCCTTTTTATAACTAAAGACTCTTATTTAGAACCTTTAATTCCTGCTTGTAATAACAATGCACCTAAACCACCAATCTTTTGTTCTTGTGGTTTTTCCTGCTTGCTACGCTGAGGGCGTTCAGCTTGATCTTTACGCGGTTGAGGACGTTTACCTTGAGGCTTACGCTCAAAACGCTGTTCTGTATTTTGTTCACGGCGTGGTGGGCGCTGTGCTTTTACAGGTGCAGAACCTTCAGCACGCATACTTAAGTTCACGCGGTTACGTTCAACATCAACCTGCATAACACGCACTTGTACGATCTGGCCCGGTTTTACAACTTTATGCGGATCAGAAACAAACTCATTCGCTAATTCAGAAATATGAACTAAACCATCCTGATGCACGCCAATATCAACAAAGGCGCCAAAGTTTGTGACATTAGTGATCACACCTTCAAGCTGCATACCTTCAGTTAATTGACCAACTTCAGTGATATCTTCGCGGAATTTAGCAGTACGGAACTCTGGACGTGGGTCACGACCCGGTTTTTCAAGTTCAGCTAATACGTCTTGAACTGTTGGCAAACCAAATTTGTCATCAACAAATTCATCAGCTTTTACTTGGCGAATGATTTCGGTATTACCAATGATGTCTTTAACAGTTGTCGCTTTTGCAGCAACAATTTTCTCAACAAGACCATAACTTTCAGGGTGAACAGCAGAAGCATCTAAAGGTTCAGAACCATTTTGGATGCGTAAGAAACCAGCCGCTTGTTCAAACGTACGCTCACCTAAACGTGGTACGCTTTTCAAAGCTTGACGGTTATCAAAACGACCATGCTCTTTGCGATATTCAACAATTTGCTGAGCAATGGCTTTATTCAAACCTGCAATGTAAGCCAAGATTGCTGGCGACGCCGTATTTACATCAACACCAACAGCATTCACACAGTCTTCAACTACCGCATCAAGTGTTTTAGCCAAACCAGTTTGATTTACATCGTGTTGATATTGACCTACACCAATTGATTTCGGATCAATCTTAACAAGTTCAGCAAGTGGATCTTGTAAACGGCGAGCAATCGACACTGCTCCACGAATTGAAACATCAAGCTCTGGAAGTTCAGCCGCTGCAAGCTCACTTGCAGAGTAAACAGATGCACCTGCTTCACTTACAGTCACACGTGTTAATTTGAGGTCTGTATTAGCAGCCATCATTTCAGCCACTACAGCTTCTGTTTCACGGCTAGCTGTACCATTACCAATAGCAATGAGCTCTACATTATATTCACGGCATAGACGCGCAAGTTCAGCAATAGAACCTTCTTTGTCTTCTTTAGGCGCGAATGGATAAATCGTGCTATGAGCAAGTACATCACCTGCATCGCTTACTACTGCCAGTTTCACACCTGTACGAATACCAGGATCAACACCTAAAGTAGTACGACCACCCGCTGGTGCTGATAATAATAAATGACGAAGATTTTCAGCAAATACCTGCATTGCTTCTGCTTCGGCAGTAAGTCGTTTCTCTGTTAGCAATGAATGCTCGATTTGAGGACGAACTTTACCCAACCAGAATAATTTTGCGGTTTGTTTTAAGAAATCTTGACGTGCTTGCGGCTGAATTTGCTCAAGGTTGTATTCAGTTTCAATACGCGCTAATGGCGCATCATCTTCACCATCAACTTTTAAACCTAATACATTTTCTTGACGACCACGTAACATCGCCAATAAACGGTGTGAAGGTAATTTGTTTAAACCTTCAGAAAACTCAAAGTAATCACGGAATTTTTTACCGACTTCTTTCTTTTCTTCAGAAGCAACTGTACTTTTTAAAACCGCAGTTTTTGCAAAAGTTGCTTTTAATTCTGTAGTAAGCGCAATATTTTGTGCCCAATCATCAATCAGAATATGCTGGATCGCATCTAACTGACTTTCAACATCTGGATAGTCTTCATGACTAAAACCAGCCAATGCTTCTGTCGGGTCAACTTGTTCTGCAATAATTTTTTCAGCAATCGGTCCTAAACCTGCTTCTTTTGCTTTAAAAGACTTACTTGTACGCTTAGGACGATACGGTGCATAAATTTCTTCTAAAGCATTTTTTGTTTCGGCTGCATTCACCCGCGCCAACAAGTCATCATTCAATTTATTCTGTTCTTGCAATGACTGAATGACCTTTTCACGGCGCTCATATAAATCACGTAAATACGCTAAACGAGTATCTAATTGGCGTAACTGCGTATCATCTAAACCTTGTGTTACTTCTTTACGGTAACGGGCAATGAATGGAACACTGGCACCTTCGTCAATTAAGCGGATGGCAGCTTCTACTTGGTTTGGACGTACGGCAAGCTCACTTGCCAACTGCTGAACTAAGTCAGTCATCGTGTTTGATCCCACAAGGATAAAGTTTAAAAGCACTGATTATAAAGACCAAGCCCATAAAATCCACACTTGTTTGCGTATTCAAAACGTTTTTTTGTATTGACTCTGAATATTTATACTTTTTACGACTACTAGAGCACGTAAAAACAGTGGTTTAAGTATGAAAAAGTTAAAACTGAACCCTACCTTTTAATCTTTATAAAATATAAACGTATGACTTATGTCATGAACATGACAAAAAATTAATATAATTTATGAGAAATTGATCATATTGATACATAGCCCAAAAGACAAAAATATTGAGGTTGAGCACTACTTTATTCTTCTAATTTCTTATCTACTCAGTTTTTTATCTTAATTCAGCAATCAAAAGTTTATTATATTTATTTCAAATAACTGATTTGAAACAATTAGTTATTACTATTGAATTATTATAAATTTATTGAAAATTTAACTATTTGTTGTTTTAGGGCGGTCTTTGCTAAATTATGGGCTTAAGATGTTGTTTTTTGGTTTCAAACCACCTTGAAAATTGTAATTTTGAGCAAATTGATACATAGTCTAAACAAGAACATCGGCATTATACTGAGGGCTTGTTGGCAATAAGCCTATCCGACCCAATAATATATAAATTATGACTTTAAAAGGGAGTACATCATGAGTTTAGTTGTACCTGCTGAACATCCTGAAACCGTACACAACGAAACGGATCGTGTCGAACGTATTTTAGTGGTCGATGACGATGTGCGTTTACGTACCCTCTTGCAACGTTTTTTGGAAGATAAAGGCTTTGTTGTAAAAACTGCCCACGATGCTTCGCAAATGGACCGTTTATTACAACGTGAGTTATTTTCACTTATCGTACTCGACTTTATGTTACCGGTTGAAGATGGTTTAAGTATTTGCCGTCGTTTACGCCAATCAAATATTGATACGCCAATCATCATGTTAACAGCACGCGGTAGCGATTCAGACCGTATTGCCGGTCTTGAAGCTGGTGCAGATGACTACTTGCCAAAACCATTTAACCCAAATGAGCTTTTAGCACGTATCCGCGCAGTATTACGTCGCCAAGTTCGCGAAGTTCCGGGTGCACCAAGCCAACAAGTTGAAGTGGTTAGCTTTGGCCCATGGTCTTTAGACTTGTCTACCCGCACACTGACACGCGAAGGACAAATCGTTACCTTAACAACTGGCGAATTTGCTGTATTAAAAGCATTGGTACAACACCCACGTGAACCATTAACACGCGATAAATTGATGAACTTAGCGCGTGGCCGTGAATGGGGTGCAATGGAACGTTCAATTGACGTTCAAGTTTCTCGTTTACGTCGTTTAATTGAAGATAACCCTGCACGTGCACGTTACATCCAAACTGTATGGGGTGTCGGCTATGTATTCGTTCCAGATGGTGCTGAATAAGCTTGAGATAAGATAGAGTGAGTTTAGAACCAATCGCCCCACAGAACTTTACCGATTACGTGACCTACTCAGAGCGTAAACGGACTCGATGGGAACGTTTTCTCGACAAAATAAAGCCACGTTCTGCTGCCATGCGTACCACTATTTTGGTACTGCTGGTAGTGTTCTTTAGCTTATTTATGTCTTTATGGTTCTTTTGGCGCACTCTTTATTTACCTGAAATTCAACAGCACGCCCGTTATCTTGCGGTCGAGCTTGAGCTCGTCAATAATCCTGATATACGAATTTTTCATCGTGAAAATGAAGTAGATATTGATGCGTGGTTGCGTAATCGAGTCGGTATTGAATACGTTACCAACCCCAAAGAATATCCAAGTGTCCGAGAAAAGGTCATTGCCGAGTTTTTTACCAATCATGTCGAAAAAAAGCTGGCAAATGAGATTGGGACTAAAGACGTTACCGTTTACTTTCAGTTTAAACCGAGCCCACGCATTTGGATTCAAACACCTGAAATGCATGGGAACTGGGTTCGTGAGCCTTTAAAAACCTATGCCAACTACAGTCCTGAACTTTTAGTGGGTTGGGTCGTGGGTGTTCCATTACTGTCGGCTATCATTATTTTAATTTTGGTTCGACAGATGAACCGCCCTCTGCGTCGTTTGCAAAATGCTGCCAATGAATACAGTAAATCTGGAACAGCGCCGTACCTTGATACCAATCACGGTCCATTAGAAATTCGTCAAGTAAACCAAGCCTTTAATCGTATGGTCTATACACTCGATCAGACTGAGCGTGAACGACGTATTATGTTGGCAGGTATTTCACATGATTTACGCACCCCTCTTACACGCATACGTTTAACAGCAGAGATGCTGCCTGATGAGTTTTTGCGTGAAGGTTTGGTTTATGACGTAGATGATATGGATGCAATTCTTAATCAGTTCATTTCATACATGCGCGATGGTTCAGATGAGGAGTTGAAAGACACCAATATCAACATGCTTTTGCAAGAACTTGTTGTGCAATTTAAACCTCTCGATATTCAATTCGAGATGCAGGATGTACCTATTATTCCGGCACGTAGTCTTTCTTTAAAAAGACTTATTGCCAACTTGATTAATAATGCAAAACGCTATGGTGCTGAACCGATAGAGCTCAGTGCAAAAGTTGAAAATGAATCTATTTTAATTACCGTTGCTGATCATGGTGAAGGCATTCCGGCAGATCAAATTGAAGAGTTAATGCAACCTTTTGTCCGCGGAGACTCAGCAAGAACCATCCAAGGCAGTGGTCTTGGGCTGGCTATTGTTAAACGTATTGTCGATATTCATCATGGTGAGATTCAAATTCATAATCGTGAACAAGGTGGTCTAGAAGTTATTATTTCTTTACCAATCCCAAAACCGAGTACCGAAGAAAATACCACGACGAATCCTTTGGAAAAAATAAAACAAACATTAAGTGAGCGCTTTTAATTTGATCAATCAGCAATTAAAATCCTTGTTTTAATGATAAATAAAAGCAATAAAAATCAATTAAATAAAAACCATAAATATAATTTATACCGCCATTTATTTACAAAATTAGACCTTAGCCTAACACCTATGCACTTTTCAATTTTTCATAGCTAAAATCCCGTATGTTTTGACAATATTGAGGATGTCCAATGTCTTTAAGTCGTATTCGCCTAGCTTCTCTTCATGACAAGGTCATCAGTGCTGAACAAGCTGCGCAATTCATCGAAAATGGAATGACCGTTGGTATGAGTGGTTTTACTCGTGCCGGTGAAGCTAAAGCTGTTCCACAAGCACTTGTAGAACATGCAAAGAAAAATCCGTTAAAAATCACGTTAATTACGGGTGCTAGCTTAGGTAATGACTTAGACAAACAACTCACGGAAGCAGGTGTTTTATCTCGTCGTATGCCATTTCAGGTAGACAACACTTTACGTCGTGCGATTAACAACGGCGAAGTTATGTTTATTGATCAACATTTATCAGAAACTGTTGAGCAAATGCGTAACCAGCAACTTAAACGTCCAGACGTTGCGGTGATTGAAGCAATTGCGATTACTGAAGATGGCGGTATTATTCCAACAACTTCTGTAGGTAACTCTGCAAGCTTTGCTATTTTTGCCGAAAAAGTTATTGTTGAAATCAACACATCTTTAAGCGAAAGCTTTGAAGGTTTGCATGACATCTATATTCCGACTTATCGCCCAACACGTACTCCAATTCCATTGACAAAAGTGGATGAGCGTATTGGTACAACCGCAATCCAAATCGATCCTGCAAAAATTGTAGGTATTGTATTTAACGATACACATGACTCACCATCAACAGTAACTCCTCCAGATGATGAGACTCAAGGCATTGCAAACCACTTAATTGCTTTCTTTAATAAAGAAGTTACAGAAGGTCGTTTACCGAAAAACCTTGGTCCATTACAAGCAGGAATTGGTTCTATTGCCAACGCTGTATTAACAGGTTTAAAAGATTCTGATTTTGAAGACCTCATCATGTACTCAGAAGTACTACAAGACTGTACCTTTGAACTCATTGATGCAGGCAAAATGAAATTTGCTTCTGGTAGCTCAATTACCCTTTCTGCAAAATGTGGTGAAAAAGTTTTTGGCAATATCGAAGCTTACAAAGATAAATTAGTGCTTCGTCCCCAAGAAATTTCTAACCATCCTGAATTGGTTCGTCGTTTAGGGATTATCGGTATTAATACTGCGCTTGAGTTTGATATTTACGGCAACGTGAACTCAACTCACGTGTGTGGTACTAAAATGATGAACGGTATTGGTGGTTCAGGTGACTTCGCTCGTAATGCCCACTTAGCAATCTTTGTAACCAAATCAATTGCTAAAGGCAGCGATATCTCTTCTATCGTGCCTATGGTGAGCCACGTTGACCACAGTGAACACGACGTTGATATTTTAGTGACAGAGCAAGGTTTAGCTGACTTACGCGGTTTAGCGCCTCGTGAACGCGCTCGCGCTATTATCGATAATTGTGTACACCCACTTTATCGTGATGCATTAAATGACTACTTTGACCGTGCATGTGCTAAAGGTGGACATACTCCTCACTTACTTCGTGAAGCATTGTCTTGGCATGCAAACTTCGAAGAAACAGGTCAAATGCTTCAAGCAGCACCAGTTGCAAAATCAGCTTAAATCACTGGTTTAATTCAAGCACTCCTTCGGGGGTGCTTTTTTATTTGTTTAAATTATTAATAAAAAACTGCTCAAGCCCGAATTTTTATTTTATCTTTTCAGCACATCAAAACAAAAAGTAGAAATCCATATGTTTATTATTCGTCAATTTACAAATGCAGATCTGGATGATGTCGTTATTTTATGGGAAAGCTGTGGTCTGACGCGTCCTTGGAATAATCCTGAAACCGATATTTTCAGGAAAGTCTCACAACAGGATGATTTATTTTTGGTTGCTATTAAAGATGAGCAACTGATTGGTACGCTTATGGGCGGCTACGACGGCCATAGAGGCTGGATTAACTATTTGGCTGTTCACCCCCACCAACAACGCTTAGGAATCGCTACAGCGCTCGTTCAGCAGCTTGAGAAGCGTCTCATCGCTCGTGGCTGCCCAAAACTGCAATTATTAGTTCGTAAAGACAATTTGAATGTATTGAATTTTTACGAACAGCTTGGCTATGACGAGGTAGAAGCAGTGTGTTTAGGAAAACGACTTATTCGTGATAGTTCTCACGATTAGAGACAAGTTTTCAGTTGAGCCATTTTTAGAAAGTTAAGGCAATATTGGGGATAACCCTCTTTGCTTGTGGATAAAATGAGATTTATACACAGGTAAGGTCTTAATATTTTTATTAAATAAACAGGCATGAAAAAAGCCCCATACATTATGTATGGGGCTTTTTCGAATATGGTGGCGAGACCCAGGATCGAACTGGGGACACACGGATTTTCAATCCGTTGCTCTACCTACTGAGCTATCACGCCGATGGCCTGTATTAAGCCGTATCTCAGAACAATAGTCAACTATTATCCTGAGTTTCTGATTTAAATGAGTATTTTTTATACTTAAAAAAAATCCCTGATGGGATCAGGGATTGAAAACACAAATAATGGTGGCGAGACCCAGGATCGAACTGGGGACACACGGATTTTCAATCCGTTGCTCTACCTACTGAGCTATCACGCCGATGGCCTGTATTAAGCCGTATCTCAGAACAATAGTCAACTATTATCCTGAGTTTCTGATTTAAATGAGTATTTTTTATACTTAAAAAAAATCCCTGATGGGATCAGGGATTGAAAACACAAATAATGGTGGCGAGACCCAGGATCGAACTGGGGACACACGGATTTTCAATCCGTTGCTCTACCTACTGAGCTATCACGCCGAAGTGGGCGTATTAAACAATGTTTATAAGAAGACGTCAAGCAACTTCCGTGTTTTTTGTAACAAGTGATTATTTTTAAATCACAACCACAAAATAATAGAAGCTTTTAGTGATGTAGTTTACCAATGTGAGCCAAACAGCGATGAATCGCGCCACAGCCTGGTTCAAAAGTTTTAACGCCTTTTGACTCT
The DNA here is from genome assembly GCF_000581835.1 of Acinetobacter sp. 1542444. Classification (NCBI taxonomy): domain Bacteria; kingdom Pseudomonadati; phylum Pseudomonadota; class Gammaproteobacteria; order Moraxellales; family Moraxellaceae; genus Acinetobacter; species Acinetobacter sp. 1542444. The sequence goes on from NZ_JEYA01000004.1 coordinate 219,937, forward strand.
TCTATACGGCAAGCTTCTTCAACTAAGCGCTCAGCTACCCCACGACCACGGTTAGCAGGGTGCACAACAATATATTCAAGAACCTTGCTTTCGCCTTGTCCTGAAGACCAAATTGCACCTATAATTTTGGTGTTAAATTCGGCAGTGTATAGCGTGGTATACTGTTGTAAATCTTGTTCAAGTTGTTCAATCGCATCGTGCCCGTCACCAAACTCCGGACTTGTATCATACAGTCGCTCAAGCTGATCGCGGATCTCTGAATTATCTAGAGAACTATAAGCATGTACGGTAATAGGCATTGATTAACCCTCCTGAGCAAACTATGATGCTGTCACGAATTCGTCACAGCGAAATTGTCGTTAACATCCAATCATTTTTGACGTTTTTTGAGGAACGTGTCCATGACGCAACGTATCAGTGAAGTGGTTAGAAATACCAATGAAACCAAAATTCGAGTTCGTTTAAATCTCGACGGTACTGGTCAAGGCACACTAAACACTGGAGTTCCATTTTTAGACCATATGATTGATCAAATCAAGCGACATGGCTTATTTGATATCGATATTCATTGTGACGGAGACCTCGAGATTGATGATCACCACACCGTAGAAGACTGTGGTATCACGCTTGGACAAGCTTTTGCACAAGCTTTAGGCGATAAAAAAGGTTTAAAACGCTATGGTCATTTTTATGCACCATTAGACGAAGCTTTATCTCGCGTTGTTGTCGATTTATCTGGTCGTCCGGGTTTATTCATGGATATTCCATTTACTCGTGCGCGCATCGGTACATTTGATGTCGATTTATTTTCTGAGTTTTTCCAAGGCTTCGTAAACCATGCGCTTATGACCTTACACATCGATAATTTGAAAGGTAAAAATAGCCACCATCAAATTGAAAGTGTGTTCAAAGCACTTGCTCGTGCTTTACGTATGGCATGTGAAGTTGATCCACGTGCAGAAAATACGATTGCATCGACAAAAGGTAGCCTCTAATGACACGTATCGCGTTACTTGATTATGGCATGGGCAATCTACACTCAGCGGCTAAAGCACTTGAGCATGTGGGCGCTACAGTCGATGTGACCAATGATCCAAAGTTAATTGCACAAGCCGACAAAATTGTTTTTCCAGGCGTTGGTGCAATGCGTGACTGCATGCAAGGCATGCGTGAAGCAGGTATTGATGAAGTTGTACGTAAAGCTGCTTTTAATAAACCTGTTCTTGCGATTTGTGTAGGTATGCAAGCATTGCTACAAAGTTCTGAAGAAAATGGCGGTATAGACGCATTAGGTATTTTTGACGGCGTAGTAAAACATTTCCCTCAAATGGAAGGTTTGAAAGTACCACACATGGGCTGGAACCAAGTTCACCAAATGGACCCAAGCCATCCAATGTGGAACAACATCGAACAAGATGCTCGCTTCTACTTTGTACATAGTTACTATGTCGAACCAAAAGATGAAAGCGTTGTGGCTGCGACTTGCGAGTATGGTGTGAACTTCTGCACAGCCATTCACAAAGATAATTTGTTCGCGACTCAATTCCATCCAGAGAAAAGTCATACTGCTGGTTTGCAGTTACTTAAAAACTTTGTGGAATGGAATATTTAATCTGATTTAAAACTGAAAAAGATCAGGTCTAGATGGCCTGATCTTTTTTTTATTTACAATAATAACTAATCATTTATAGAATGATATTTTATTCAACAAAATATTGAATATTTATACTTTTAAATAAAACCAAATGATCAGGAAAACAAAATGAATTCACCTTTTGAAAATCAGCCACTTCAACAAGATTCACCCTTTAAAGCTAGTGGTCGTTTTGGGCGACTCTCTTATGCTGCTTGGACATTCTTATTTTCACTCGTCATCGGTATCGCTGTTGTCATCATCGCTTTTACTTTTGGGTTTACATCTAGTCAGGAACTAACTGGCCTTTCTACGGCAGGCATGATTGTTATCGCCATTCTTTATATTGTTTGCCTCTATGTAAGTTTTGTATTTACCATCCGCCGCTTGCATGACCGCAATAATACAGGATGGCTATCGTTACTCATGCTGATCCCTGCCGTAAACCTGATTTTTATGATCTATCTCTTTGCGGTAAAAGGTACAGAAGGCAATAATGATTACGGCCCACAGCGCCCTACTCCTGGTTGGGAACGTGTTTTAGGTTGGATTTATATTGTCCTAATTCCACTTGCTTTTGTTTTTGCCATTGTTGCTACAATCATGGCTCCAACCTATGAAGGCTATGTTGAGAAAAGCGAAAGTGTGGTCATTGGTACACCTTCTCAGTCTCAGTAATTTTTAAAGACATTCATAAAGCCTAGTCCTCTAGGCTTTATTCATATATAAAGTGAATAGCCCAATTCATTTGTACGCTGTTAAATATGTCCGAAGCCGTTGCCCTCCTTGATAAAGCCTCTATTCAGCAGCTTCCTCCTTTTGAAAATCTTAACCACCATAATATTGTGGTGATTGAAAATATTGAGCAATGCAAAAGTATTGAAGAAGAATTAAAAAACGCTGCAATTTTGGGATTTGATTCTGAGTCTAAACCTACATTTAAAGTGGGTGAAATCTCAACTGGTCCACACTTAATTCAACTTGCTACAACACAAAGAGCCTATTTATTTCATGTCAATTCATCGACTTTAAAATTCTTACAGCCCATTTTATCTAACCAGAAGCAAATTAAAGTCGGTTTTGGCCTTAAAAATGATAAGCATATTTTTCATAAAAAAGGCATAGAGCTAGAAAGTTGTGTCGACCTTGCCAAAGGGTTTAGTCACTTTGGTTTTAAACAGCAAATGGGCTTACAAAAAGCGGTGGCACTGTTGTTTGGACAATATCTGGCAAAGTCGAAAAAAGTCGGAACTTCAAACTGGGCACGAAAGCCACTTACACCACAACAAATAAATTATGCCGCCGCCGATGCTTATGCTGCATTACTCGTATTTGAAGAGCTCAGAAACCAAAAACTATTACCTGCTCACATTTCACAAACTATTCAAACCGCACTTCAAGCGTAAAGTAATAAAAGTCTTTTCTAAGGCTTAGCGATTGATCAATACTTTGCTAAGATGTGCACAATTTCATAAACATGATGAAGCAAGGAGCGGAAGCATGCTAATCATTCCAGCAATTGACCTGAAAGATGGTAAATGTGTGCGTTTAAAACAAGGGCGTATGGAAGACGATACCGTTTTCTCTGACGATCCGGTTGCAACTGCCCAGCATTGGGTAAATGAAGGTGCGCGCCGTTTGCATTTGGTTGATTTGAATGGCGCTTTCGCAGGTACTCCAATTCATAAACCTGTTGTTGAAGCGATTGCTAAAGCTCAGCCAGAATTACCAATTCAAATTGGTGGTGGTATTCGCTCATTAGAAACCATTGAACATTATTTAGAAGCTGGCGTGACGTTTGTCATTATCGGTACTAAAGCTGTTCAAGAGCCTGAATTTGTAGAAGAAGCTTGTAAACGTTTCGCAGGCCACATCATTGTTGGTATTGATGCCATGAATGGTATGGTTGCAACTGACGGCTGGGCAAACGTTACTGATGTGAAAGCAACTGATTTAGCGAAACGCTTTGCTGATGCAGGCGTGTCTAGCATTGTTTATACAGACATTGCTCGTGACGGCATGATGCAAGGTGTAAACGTTGAGCAAACTGTAAACTTGGCTCAATACTCAGGCTTACCAGTAATTGCTTCTGGTGGTGTAACCAACCTTGATGACGTTCGTAACTTAAAAGGTCAACCGGGTATTTTAGGTGCGATTACAGGCCGCGCAATTTATGAAGGTACTTTAAACCTTCGTGAAGCTCAGCTTTTATTGGATGAAAACCGTCTTTAATTTTTAAGATGTAAAAAAAGAGCCTGATTAGGCTCTTTTTTATTTTTGATTATCTTTAGTTTAATAACTTTTCTAAATCGATTACCTCATCCGCAATTTCCATCGCATAGGGTGAATGCGTAATCATGATTACGGATGGAACAACCTGCTGAATATATTCAAGTATATTTTTTTCAGTATCTACATCCAAGGCGGCAGTCGGTTCGTCTAGGATGATGAGCTGCGGGCGAGCTAAAAGACCTCGAAGAATACAAACTCTTTGCTTTTCTCCTCCTGAAAAATTCTTATAAATTTCAGTTAAATCATCATCGAGCGTTAGTTGATGCTTTTTCAAAATATGTAATAGATTAAATTGATCAAGCATCTGAAGTAAGTAAGAATCCTCATATATGTGCGAGGAGTTATAAACTAAATTATCTCTAAGGGAATAAGGAAAAATAACTGGTTGCTGTGCAATGTAAGTAACCTCATCAAAAATATATTTAGAGAAATTTTGGCTAATATCAATATTCTTATAGCAAAGCTGCCCTGATTGAATCTGATAGACACCCATTAAATAATTCATTAGAGAAGTCTTTCCCAAGCCAGTTGGCCCAATCACGACATACGTTTTATTGGCTAATATTGTTAAATTAAAATGATCTACGGCTCTTTTCCCAAGTAAAAATTTAGCATTTATAAATTGAAAGAGAACGTTGGAGTCTTGAACGATAGAATGCGTATAATTTTCTTTATCGAGATTAAAGTATTTTCGATATTTTGCTAAGGCGACAAAGTTACCATTTAAACGCATCAAGCTTTGAGAAACCGCTAAAAATGGATTGGTGAGTTGAATAATATAAGTACTTATCAATACGAAAGCACCCGGTGTAAGCTGCTTTTCAGTTGAAAGAAAGACTGTAAATAACATAAAAAAGAGTAAAAACAAAAAGATCAGGAACAATTGAGAAATCATCAATAGCCCTATTTTTTTATTCCTATCTTTAGCTGTTTTGATGAATGAGTCTAATGTGGTATTAAATTTTGACAATTGAAACGGTACTGCATTTTTTACTTTAATTTCATATGAATTTGAGATCTGATGTATCAAATCGCTATTTACCTGATTATCTTGTTGATACATCGAATCAAATAAAGAACTACTTCTTTTATTTATATGAAAGGAAACTAAAAAAATAACGATAGCTACCAATAAAAAACTGATACTAAAAAGTAAGCTAATAGTTGTAAATAAAACTGCAAAGATCATAACCAATTGAAAAATGATTGGCCCCAAATGAAGCAGCAACGTTAGATTTATCTCACCAAAAGCAAAACTTCCTCTTGCAAGATCACTGATGACTGTTCCAGCTTCAATTTGATCTTGCTCATCTTTTTTAAGATTTAAATAATTTTTTAATCCCGCAAAAATTAATGCTCCTTTGAAATCAACCATCAAATAAGCACTAAAAATATTTTTCGTCCAATTACATAACTCATTCGCTAACCATGCTGCAGCATAAGCGAGTACGATTAGATATAAGAAATTAAATGGAAGTCGAATATCTAGTGGAAAGTTATATGCCTGTGCAGAGTAATCAATAATAATTTTTAATAGGTATGGCAATAATGTCGTAAAGAATGCTGTAAACATTACTAATAAAAACATGAGAAACATACTACCTTTTTGCTTCTTATAATTTTCTTTAGAACCCTGCCATAAAAATTTATAGTCTTGAATATCTTGTGAACTTAATAAGAACTTCATTTCTGTATCTTTTTTCTATTAAAACGAGTTAAAAATAATTTCATTACACACGAAATATCATAACTTGCCTTATTTATTCTTATTCGTATTTTTTGTTTAAATTGAATTCACAGGTTTTTAAGATAGGTCATATACATCATATATGCCTTCAATAAACTGCATAAATTTTAAAAACATATATTTTATTAAAAAGCTTAAATTCCAAATCAATACACCACATTACGAGTAAATTTAAGCACTTGGTTACCACTATTGATATAGGTATAAGTAACAGAACTTTCAAAAATAAAAGATGAACCAGCTGGTATTATTTTTTTGCTGTCAGTAAATTGTATGGTCAACTCACCTTCTAATACGTAAATAATTTCCTGCCATCCGTCTGCATCTGCTTCCGCCACGTAAGACTCTCCCACTGCCAAAGACCATATCCAAAGCTCAACTTGGGAACGAGATGGAACTGAAGCGAGCAAGGTTGCTTTACTTTCTTCATCTTTACCCTGCCAAGCGAGTGCATTTACTACAGCATGTTCTTTATGCTCAGGTGCACTCACAATCGTTTTAAAATCCACACCCAACACTGCTGCAATCGCATCGAGTTTGGCCAAACTAATATTGACCTGCCCAGTTTCCAAAGCAGCAATGGTTCGTCTACTCACACCTGCCTGATCTGCTAAATCTTGTTGACTCAAATCTCGCTCATCTCTTAATGAACGAATATTTGTGCCTACGTGCTGTAAAACGTTACTTGACTGGCTCATAAAATGGATTAGCAAGAAAATTTGAGCAATATATTGCACAAAATACAAGAATACCGCAATATGTGCAGTATATTGCACAATTTAATTTAACTTGAGTATGTCACCAATTTCTCTGAGTTCAAGCAAAGCCCCACAGTTAGCCCTGATTCTGATTACGATCATTTGGGGAGGAACATTCCTTACTGTGCAGTATGCGCTGAATTTTGCATCACCTATGTTTTTTGTAGGCTGTCGTTTTGCTGTAGCAGCTCTTACTTTGCTTCTTATTTCATTAAAAAGTATGAAAGGTGTCACTTTAAAAGATTTAGGCGCTGGTAGTGTGATTGGCCTTGTGATTGCGGCAGGCTACGGTACCCAGACTATTGGTCTACAAACCATTCCGAGTAGTGAATCAGCATTTTTAACAGCGCTATACGTTCCGCTTGTTCCTATTTTAATGTGGCTCATCTTTAGAAAAACTCCCCATATCATGACTTGGGTGGGAGCCGCTCTGGCTTTTACTGGTCTTGTTTTATTGACGGGCAATGGTTTTGAACAAATTTCCTTAAGTTTTGGGCAGCTTTTAACAATCCTGGGTGCCTTTGCGATTGCTTTAGAAATTATTTTTATTAGCTACTTTGCTGGAAAGGTAAATTTACGCCGCGTCACAATCATTCAACTTGGTGTCGCTTCTCTACTTTCTTTCGCTATCATGCCTGTGGTGGGTGAACATACGATTCCAGCATTTTCATGGCCCCTAGTACTGATTGCTATTGCGTTAGGTTTAGCGAGTGCACTCATTCAATTTGTTATGAACTGGGCTCAACGTGTGGTTGATCCTTCACGTGCTGCAATTATTTATGCAGGCGAACCTGTTTGGGCGGGCATTATTGGCCGAATTGCAGGTGAGCGTTTGCCAATGATTGCCCTTTTGGGCGGTGCTTTAGTAGTCTTAGGCGTTTTAGTCAGTGAGTTAAAAATTAAGTTACCAATTAAAAAAGCTAAAAGAATTCGAGAATAAAAAAAGAGAGCTTAACGCTCTCTTTTTTATTTATTAAGGTTGATACATCGGGCGGTTATCATTTAACGCAATCAATCCACGAATTGCACGATATACAATCCAAATCCACGCAGCACCAATTACACTCACACAGAATACGGTCGATGAAATGGCAACGCCTGCAAATAGGTCAGTATTTTCACCTGTAAAAAACAGAAAAATAAACGGCAGAAAAGCAATAATATTCCAAGCCAGATACCACCAGAATGTTCTGATTTGCCATGTAAAGTGGCTCCCGAAAAACGAGCCTTGTACATCAGAACGTTTTACGTAGTTAATAATTAAAGCAATAACCGCAAGTAAGCCGCCTGTAAAAATGGCAACAATATAAAGTACATATAAAATAAGTGTTAAAGTACGATTTGGATCTTGGTCGATAGAACTATTCATTTTTATACCTCTCAAGTTTAATAAAACAATTTACTTTTATGAGCCCCGTAATACGTTTAAGGGAGAAATTAGCCACAAAATCAAAAGTAAATGAAAGAATATGGTACAAAAATAAATCTTACGAAAGGGTTGTTTTTGTGTTTTATGTCTCAGTTTTTGTTGTGCCCACCATGCAGCTGGCCAACCTCCTAAAAAACTAACAATGTGCAATGTTTGTTCAGGTACACGGCGATTACCCAATTGTGCGGCTTCTTTATCTTGAGAATAAAGCCAATAACTTAAGGCATTCATCATTAAAACAAATAACAACGTATAAGCTGGCAAAATATGAATAAAACTCATAATTCCCATTAAAACGAAATAAAATACGATCCCCATTTGCATTGCAGACCATGGACTGGCTTGAAAAGAAGATTCTGCTTTTACGGGCTTTGACGCTTTTCGGGTTTGAGATGCTTTTAAATAGGTGACCTGCTGAGCACGAAAACGGCCTCGTTCATCGAGAATCACCCGATATTCCAGTGCACATCCAATAATTGGCCGAGGTCCGGGGCGTGCAAAATCTTTGATATGCAAAAAGACTCGCTCTTTTTCAGCATCGTCCGGCTGAATAAAGCCATAACCTTTTTCGTCGAACCATTCGACTAAACGCCCCTGATCTCGCATCTCTATTCCTTTTATGCTTTTACATGGCTTAAACGGTCTTGCATCATTGCTCGCATTTCTTGCGGGTCTTTTTGCAAAATGTCATCGCCGGTACGTCCTTCTTCTTTATTTTTTTGAGCAACTTGCAGACGCATTGACCAAAAACGGCATGCTGCCATTGCCAAGAATACATCTAAACATGCAAGCTCATCTGATGTAAGCGTACGAACTTTTTGGTATGCCTCTAAGTAAGCTGCGACTTTGTCTGAGTTTAAATGCGCTGCTGGATATTCGGTACAAAAATCATTGATGGTAATCGCAATATCAAACAGTAATTCATCTTGATTTAACTCATAAAAATCTAGAATACCTTGTAATTGCTCACCTTCAAACAAAGTATTGTCGCGGAACAAATCAGAGTGAATAAAACCTGTTGGTCGATTTGAATACTGCGCTGTTTTCGCATTAAAAGCTTGATAGACCTGCTCAAGTAACGTTTGGTCATCTTGAGCCATGCTTGGTTTCAGCTGTTCTGCAACGCCTGTCCAATATTGATGATCACGGCGATATTCACGTTCAAGTGGAAAATCTTGTAAAGCCACATGCAGTTTCGCCTGTGCATCTGCAATCGCTGCAACTTGCGCTACTGTGGTTTGCATGGGATGGTGACCCATTAAACGTGGTGCAATCTGTGCAGGCTTGTCTGCAATCACATGAACCGCTTGTCCGCTATGTTTTAACGGCACTGCAACAGGTACATCATGAGTCCCTAATTGTTCAAGAACAGGAATAAGTTCACCCGCACCTTGTGCATCTAACTCTTCAAACACGGTGAGTACATATTGTTTGCGGTTTACATCAACCAGAAAATAATTGGTGTTTTGAATACCTCCCTGAATTGGGTTCAGCTCCAACACCTCTAATCCATAAGGTGCAGCAAAGGTGCGAACTTCATCTAAACTCAACGGGGTATAAACCGACATGGAAAACCTGCAAAAAACATCTGTGAAGTTTGATAGAATACCTCTTCCCTCCATGAAGGTGTAGCGCCTGTGTAGGAACTTTCACCAACGGCGATTATTTTTGGAAAAAGCTATGCTTGCTAAACGTATTATTCCTTGCCTAGACGTTGATAACGGACGCGTAGTTAAAGGCGTTCAATTCCTCGATATTCGTGATGCAGGCGACCCTGTTGAAGTGGCACGTCGCTATAACGAACAAGGTGCAGACGAAATTACTTTCTTAGACATTACCGCTACACATCATGGACGCGATACCACTTACCGTACTGTTGAACGTATGGCCGAGACCGTATTTGTGCCATTAACTGTCGGTGGTGGTGTACGTAAAGTTGAAGATATTCGTGCGTTATTAAATGCAGGTGCAGATAAAGTGAGTATTAACTCAGCTGCCGTATTTAATCCGGAATTTGTTCAAGAAGCTTCGCAGCACTTTGGCGCACAATGTATTGTGGTTGCGATTGATGCCAAAAAAACTGGCGATAACAAATGGGAAATCTTTACTCATGGTGGCCGTAAACCAACTGGAATTGATGCCATTGAATGGGCTGTAAAAATGGCTGACTACGGTGCGGGTGAGTTGCTGATTACCAGTATGGACGCCGACGGTACTAAAGCAGGTTATGATATTGCTTTAATGCGTGCTATTAATGACCGCGTTACCATTCCAACGATTGCCTCAGGCGGTGTGGGTAACTTACAACACCTTGCAGACGGTATTTTACAAGGTGGTGCAGACGCAGTATTGGCAGCAAGTATTTTCCACTTTGGTCAATATACGATTCCAGAAGCTAAACAATATTTAGCTGAACAAGGCATCGAAATGCGCTTGTAAGCTTAATCATAATTAAAGGGGCGATATGCCCCTTTATTTTTTATGCCGCACCATCTATTTCTTTCACTTCACTAGGAAGTTCTAGTTTTTCTTTTTTCTCGACCCATTTTGCTGGAAAGATTTTTTCTACAGCTTGAGACAGTGATTTAGCAAGCGCTGTAGGTAACCGTATACCCAAAGGGTTTTGTTCTTTTAAATCTGCCGAAGACACCACGCGTGTTCCCATCACATAATCAAACCAAGGTTTGGTCACACACCAATTGGCGTCTTGATTAGAGTTCATGTGGTGATCGTAATGCCACGGAATTTTACGCTTTGCCCAGTCGGGCTCTAAATGCGCACGACGATGAATATAATAATAATTTCCTGCACTATACCAAGCTGCGAGTGCCATGCCTTTTGAAAACGGATAGAAAATTGCACTTGAAACGGTTGCCACCACAGCAAGCGAAATTAACTCATTTTTAGTTCGCCAGTTTCCCACGCCTTCCACATAGCAATCATCATGAAACTGTTGTTTACGGACTTCACGATGGTGTGCCCAATGCGACTCCATACTTTTTGGTACTGGGCTATAACGTGGTTTTCCAGCACGGTGTACACCATGCAAAATATATTTGTGTGCTACCCATTCAAATGCATTCGCAACCGCAATTCCGGCAATAAACCCTTTTAACATCACCTAACTCCTTTTTCTTTTTATTCAGCATATAAAATTCGTTATGCTAGGTATTGACCAGAATTTATGGTTTCATTGACAAATCACGACAAGAAGAGGTGGTTAGGGATGCCACAATTAAAAAATTATACAGGCTCAGTGTATGGAGGACTGGGGCATCTTTTAAAGGCTTACTGTGAAGCCAATCAATTAGCTATTCCTGAACAATTAGAACAAATTCAAAATCTGGAACGCTTTGACTATGTGGTTTGGCGTGATCTATTAGAAGTGATTTATAAACTAGACCCAAAGCCGGGTTTAGGACTCGAAATTGCCAAATATGTGCAACCCAAACACTTAGGGATTATTGCTTACCTCGCGCTCTCTTGCGACAACTTAGGTGAAGCCTTAATTCGCTATCATGATTTTCACCGTCTGATTTATGACGGTAGCCCATTAGTGGTTGAGCTACAAGGAAGATATGGTTCTATTCGCTGGGAAGCGACTGAGCTACACCCTACCCAGCTTACCGATGAAATCGCGATTGCGTTGGTGATTCAGTTCTTACGTCTTTTTATGTCTCATGAAGACGTGCATTTACATGAAGTACGTTTCTTAAATGCTGCCCCTAAAAATATCAGAGTCTATGAACAATACTTTCAATGTCCCGTTCGTTTTAGCCAGCCACGTACAGAGTTACTCATTCCAATTACAGAAATTAATAAGCCACTTAGCAGCGCTGACCACACATTGCAGCAACTATTGGCTCAGCAAGCACAAGCGCTGTTAGAGCAATTACCAAATTCGACCCAACTTGATCAGCGTTTACAGCATTCAATTTTGACTGGGCTACAAAGGAATCAATATCAAATTGAACATATTGCCGCTCAATTAGGCCTATCAGTTCGACAACTCCAACGACACTTACAACAACAAGACACCACCTTTCAGGAACGCGTTCAGCAAGTGCGCTTTATGCTCGCAACCGAGTATTTAAAAGATCCGCATTTAAGCTTACAAGAGATCGCACTTTTACTTTGTTATTCAGAACAAAGTGCCTTTCAAAGAGCATTTAAACATTGGACCAATCAAACACCCCAGCAATGGAGGGATCAATTTTTAGACAAAGAATAACCAACCAAAACTTACAAATCTTTTCTTGATTAAAACAACACTGAAAACAAAAATTTCATATAGTCACATGCTTAATTTTTTGTGACATATTTCACACTAATTAAAAAATACATCAATAGATGAGTAATCACAATGAATAAATATTTTGCTGAATTCCTAGGTACGTTTTGGCTAGTCTTTGGTGGTTGTGGTAGCGCAGTTTTAGCCGCAGCTTTCCCTGAACTTGGTATTGGCTTTGCAGGTGTAGCCCTTGCCTTTGGTTTAACCGTACTCACAGGTGCTTATGCTCTAGGGCATATCTCAGGTGGACATTTTAATCCCGCGGTAAGTGTTGGCCTTTGGGTCGGTGGCCGCTTCGATGTTAAAGATTTAATTCCCTATATCGTTGCTCAAGTGGTCGGTGCGACTGCTGCTGCATTTGTTCTCTATATTATTGCTCAAGGCCAAACAGGCTTTAGCGGTGTTGGTGGTTTTGCTACCAACGGTTTTGGTGACTTATCACCAAACAAGTTTGGCTTAGGTTCTGCTTTCATTATTGAAGTGGTTCTTACAGCTTTCTTCTTAATCATTATTTTAGGTGCAACTGATCGCCGTGCGCCTGCTGGCTTCGCTCCTATTGCAATTGGTTTGGGCTTAACGCTCATTCACTTAATCAGTATTCCAGTGACGAACACTTCGGTAAACCCTGCACGTAGTACAGGTGTTGCGTTCTTTGCTGAAACGGCTGCGCTAAGTCAATTGTGGTTGTTCTGGGTGGCACCAATTTTAGGGGCGGTAATTGGGGCAATTATTTATAAGGTGGTAGCTGGCGATAAAGATTAACTCTTCTTAGACTCAATCTACTATCGCGGAAGGTGACATGGATGTCATCTGTTGAGCAGGGGTACATGGATGTACCCTCTGATCAACAAAGCCTTTTGTTTACTTTTGGGCTTTCAAAAGTAAAAAATGTCTATACACATTCAATAAAGTCTAACGTGGTATTAAAGACTGTATGGCAGCATGACCATACTAAATATCACGCATAGCATGCATAAATTATAAAAACGGATTATTAATTTCTTGTTCAGCTGGACGTTCAATTTTCTCAGGCAATTCTTCTTTTTCCAAAGCCGCAACGACATCATTTACAAAGCTCTGCAATGCCTTTGCCTGTTCTAACCCGACTTTGTCTTTGGTAATTTGCAAGTTGCCGTAAATGCTGACGCAATCGACATCATTTTCTAATGTTAAATCTTCAATTACTGAAGACTCTGTACCCTTTTCAAATGGTTTAAACATAGGTCTTATCTCGTTGTTATATCTTCACAGTGTAATACGATCAATTTAAAAAAAATCGATCAAAATTAAAAGAGCCGATAAAATTAAAAAAGCGCCCATCAAGATATTAAAATATTTCAAACGGTTGCCCTGATTGAGCACCACTGAAAATTTATCACCACAGAACCCCCAAAAGAACAAACATGCGTAGCAAGTGAAAAAATAAATAACGATAAAGATCGGCAACGACTGCGGGTTTTCAATGCTAGTAAACATGGTAATGCCTGATACACAAGCCAACCATGCTTTGGGGTTCAGCCATTGTAATAAGAACCCATCTTTAAAATTGGGAATAATCATTTGCTCTACAGGAACACTGGAAATAGAAATATTTGCGGCAGAAAGAATAATTTTAATCCCGATATAACAAACAAATAGCGTTCCACAAACTGCAAGAATTTTTAATACAACAGGAAACTGAGTTAATAAACTCTGAAGACCAAATGCCATGAAAATTAAAAGCAGGGTAAAACCAATTGTGGCACCGGAGATATAGGGAAGCGATCTTTTTAAACCGTGATTTAAACTGGTCGATAAAATGACAGTATTTACTGGCCCTGGGGTTATAGACATTGCAAATGAAAAAAGAAACATCGAGGCAAACATTGTTATTGTCCTTATTAAAATAGAATCCATAGACAGATCTGTCTATGGATTCTATTTTAATCAATTACGGTGTTGCAATAACAATCAAAAAAAGCTGCTTATTTCATGATTTGCAAGAAATAGTTCACTAAGGCTTCTACCAGTTGTTTCACAATCGCCTTTCTCGTTTCTTCGTCAATTGTTGGAACTTTTGCTTCCATTGGCTCCGAAGAACCAGTTTTTTGCTTTTTAAATTGGTCTTGTAGCGCTTGAATTTGGTCAGCGTTTAAGTCTTGCTCACACTGACTTTCGCCATCCCAGTGTAAATAGTCTAGCTTTTGATTTGGCTTAACTTGGCTCGCTGTTAAAGGTAGACGATAGACATTACGCTTTTGTTGCTCGGTTAACTGCGGGAACAGGTTGACGCCTAAACGCTCCTCAAGGTAGCAAACACTCACAACCTTCACTTGTAGAGAATTATTGTTAGGTGCGTAATAAGCGCCGATCGCGCCAGTTTTTGGCATATATACCGCTTTATAAACTGCGGTAGGAACAATGACACCCTGCCCAATCGTCTTAAGACGTTTGCCTTCAAAAACAGGACCTGTTACCACATAAACATCTTGTTTTTGTTTAGTGGCAATAGCACGGGTCGCTTCTTCGAGCTTACGCCAGACTTCTTGGTTATTTTTAGGCGCTTGCGGCACCATGTTACTGAGCGAGAAACTATCAGATTGGGATTCTTTATTTGGCATATCACCATTTGGCGCCATATGCCCACGGTCATAGCCTGAACCACGATAATCACTTAACAGTGCCCGATGTTTTTGATCAACGCGGGTTTCTTCATGGAAGTTATCTTCACGCTTAATTTTGACACTTAAACGTTCTGCATTTAAATGCTCTGCCGACCATAACGGCGTTTTAGAAATACCTGAATACAAAACGTTAAAGCCATTAAAGCACAGTGGATAACTGTCCTTTTTTAGGCTGTCTTTATTTAAAGCAGGTGGAACTTCACGATAGAACTGATTAAGACAAGTCGAGTTAGTCGTTAAAGGCGAAAACCACTGCGAAATCTTTTCACTACCAAAAGCAATCGCAAAACTTCCAGCCGCAATACAAGCAAGAATAATCTTGCCAAAATGCTGACTTATAGAGAATGAGTTTGTACCTTTACTACGTTTTTTACTTGCCATGTTTCTATCAATACCACTGTCCACACGCAGCTTAACAATCCTGCTTTTTTAAGTATATCTCTTATCTTTCAAATGGTTAAAACATGGTCATCTTTTTTGTAACTCTATTACCCATTACGTAACAATCTGTTGGAATTATGAGAGCCTTTGGCTATTGAATTGCGCCAATTGCGTATCTTTCGTTGAAAAAGACTGATCGCTTATGACATGGTTAGCTCCACAAATTTGGATAAAAATATAATCGGAGTCCACTTAATGATCCATTCAAAGATTATTGGTATTGGCGTAATCACGGGATTATGTAGTATGGCCGCTTTGGCTGAGCCAGCAGTGCAGCCAGGAGATACTTTAGAAAGTTTGTCTAAAGTAAAAGTAACCACAACCGTTAATGGCCAACCAGGCTCTATTAGCGATTTAGTCAATAGCGGACAAGTACAGCAAGTTTCTGCTGCACCAACAAATGCAGCGCCTACAGGTGCTCCTATTCCTGCGGACGTTCCACCAGCACCTCCAGCAGGCGGTGAAATGGCACCTCCTGCAGCACCAACTGATGCAGTGCCACCTGCACCGAACCAAGCGCCTCCAGCGCCACAAGATCCGAACACTCCACCGCCTCCGGCAGATCCAAGTCAGTCGGCAGACCCGATGGCAAAAGATGGTGCTTTACCAGCAGATGCACCTATGCAACAAGCTCAATAATCAGAGCCATAAAAAAACCAAGACTTATGTCTTGGTTTTTTTATTACATCAATTTTTATATTTCGATTTGACTACCTAACTCAACCACACGGTTGGTTGGAATCTGGTAGAAGTCACTCACCGGACTGGTATTACGCTGCATAGAGATAAACAGTTTTTCTCTCCATGGAGACATACCATCGCCCACCGAATGAACAATACGATCACGGGAAATAAAGAAGCTGATGTGCATCAAGTCATATTCAAGACCGAGCTGCTCATAGGCTTGCATCAGTGCTTTTGGTACATTCATTTCATCTTTAAAACCGTAGAAGATTTTAATACGGAAGAAATGTTCAGCTAAAGTTTCTGTCGTAATACGCTCTTCTGGCGCAACAAATGGTACATCTTCAATCACTACAGTGACCAAGATATTACGCTGATGCAGTACCTTGTTGTGCTTGATGTTATGCAGCATGGCATGTGGCACAACGTTCGGTGTACCTGTCATAAAGACTGCATCACCCGGCACCCAGTGCACGCTATTACCAATACTTTTCACAAACAAATCTAGAGCCAAAGTGTCATGTTCAAGCTTAGCAAAAGTAAGCTCACGACCACGTTTCCATGTCATTAAGATGGTCACAGCAATCGCACCAATGAGTAACGGCACCCAACCGCCAGACAAGATTTTAAGTGAAGTTGCACCGACCAATACCGACTCTAAAACAAAGAACGGAATAATCAGGAGCAGCACTTTTGGCAAGCTCCACTTCCAAGCCGAATAAATAAATACCGCAACCAAAATCGTGTCACAAAGCATCGTCAAGGTCACAGCTAAACCATACGCACTTGCCAAGTTCGAACTGCTTTTGAAGATCAAGATTAGGATAATAATTGCGATTAAAAGTAACCAGTTTAAGAAAGGAATATAAATCTGGCCTTCTTCAGATTCAGACGTATGTTTAATACTTAAACGTGGTAAATAACCCAATTGAATCGCTTGGCGTGCAAGAGAAAACACCCCAGAAATTACAGCTTGAGAGGCAATTACCGTTGCCATGGTCGCCATAATAATCATTGGGTAAAGTGCCCACTGCGGAACTAATAAATAGAACGGATTTTCAATTGCCGCTGGGTCTCTGAGCAATAATGCACCCTGTCCTGCGTAGTTTAAAACTAGGCACGGCAAAACCACAAAGAACCATGCCATACGAATTGGCACTGGTCCAAAATGCCCCATATCAGCATAAAGTGCTTCACCACCAGTCACTGTTAACACTACAGCACCCATCACAAAGAATGTCATGATTGGATGGTGATAGATAAACTGAATGGCCCAATGTGGACTGAACATGCCTAACACCACAGGAGTCTGAATGACGCTGTGAAGACCTAATAATCCTAAAGATAAGAACCATACCATCGTGATCGGGCCAAAAAACTTACCAACAAAGGCCGTACCGTGTTTTTGCACCAAAAACAAAGAGATGATAATGGTAATCGCAATTGGCATGATGAATGGGTCAAATACATCGGTGGCAATAGACAAGCCTTCAACGGCTGACAATACCGAAATAGCTGGGGTAATAATACCGTCACCAAAAAACAGCGATGCACCGATAAAACCAATTGCAATCATGTAGATTTTTTTGTTGTCGGCAATCTTGGCTTTACGTAAGTTCAATGCGAGTAAGGCCATGATCCCGCCTTCGCCGTTGTTGTCTGCACGCATGACAATGGCGACATACTTGATGCTGATGATCAGCATTAAGCACCAAAAAATAATAGATAAAATTCCTAATACGTTTTCAGGCTGAATTCCCAACCCATGCGCTGCATGGAAGGACTCTTTCAAGGCATAGAGCGGACTTGTTCCGATGTCTCCAAAGACCACTCCAAGAGCTGCCAAAGCCGTGGCAGGCAAGGTCGCTTTTTTGGCCGTATTTTGCATTGTGTAATTAAACCAATATGATTTTTAGCGCAATCTTATCACCTCTATTATTTTTTTTCTGTAATGCTCGTCTTAAATCTTGGCAGGACTCGTTTTTTTAGTTACTATCGCACGCCTTGGTGAGGTGTCCGAGTGGCTGAAGGAGCACGCCTGGAAAGTGTGTATACGTTTGCGCGTATCGAGGGTTCGAATCCCTCTCTCACCGCCAGAATTCAAAAAAGACCTAAATCGTTTTGATTTAGGTCTTTTTTATTTAACTTAAGTAAAATCAATTTAATCAACAATAAGTAACTTCGCACCATTCAAGCTAAAAGATTGGTGTGGCTCTGAATTGTCTCCGACTTGATAACTCATTCCCGAAGTTAAAGTAAATTTTCGCCCGTCTTTCAATCTGCTTCCTAGCTCGCCTTCTAGGCAAAATAATATATGCCCTTTTTCACACCAATGGTCTGCTAAGTAGTTTGCTGAGTACTCGACAAGCCTTACTCTTATTTTGTTCCCTTCTTCACCAAAATATTGGGTTTTCCAATAAGCTTTTCCAGTTTCACCGCTATATTCGGTGACTTCAATTTCTTCCCAGTTTGTAATTTGAAATGGAAAAGGCGCGATATTCATAGTTTTTCCAAAGACGTATTATTGTGTTTTCAACTTATAGACAAAATTGGTTTTTGCAAACTGTTTATTAAGATAATCATGAAAGTTACATCCATTAACAGCCAAATTATTTAAATATAAAACAGCTAATTTCATTATAAAATACTATCAAACAATACTCTAAAATTCCTTTTCCATATATAAAACCATTAATTAAACTTATTATTAGAAAAAGATATTTAAATTATTTCTTGTAATTAATACATTTATTTTGAAAGCAGATCACAGATCCGCTCTTTCAAATAATTTATTTTATAAATTGCTATATGAAGTAAAACCTACTGCTTCTGCCCCACTATTTTTATTTTTTAAATTTAGCTCTTTACAAACAATAGCATAGATCTTTCTATTAAATCCCCCTTTAAAATCCCACTCATCTGCTTCTTGTTTCATATGAACAATTCCTGAAATATGAGGATAGATCTCACCTAAATTATTGTCTGTTATATACTGAGATAATTCACTGCTATATTTGAAATTTTGATTGCGAGCCTCTTGTAACAGAGCAAGAAGCTCTTCTGCTTCAATAGATTTCAATTGATATTCAATAGCTAATCGAGATACTTCATTCATTTCTAATTCCTCTTAAAACATTAATATATTTTCGATAAAAAACTTTAATTTTTCATTTTACTTCAATATATTAAATTATCATATTCCCAGTAAAAACACACTAAAATGACTTTTTAATGTGTTCTTATGCTCTATTTTTATTAAATACTTTTTAATTAATATTCCACCCCCTAACTTACTCAGACAACGCGAATAACTTCTGAACGTACTCAATCGCATTATTTGCTACGTCTTGATGAGTCGGAACATCGTCATCTTCTGAAGGGTTAGTGTCTAAACCATAAAATGCATGAAGCGGTTGATAGTCCGCTTCAATATATAAAGCTGTTAGCTTAAATGGAGTAAAAATCTGCTCTAAAGAAAGCTTGTATTCACCATACTCTGAATAAACCTTTTCTTTCACACCAGCAGAGACAGCCAACATAAATTTCTTATTTTTAAGCTTATCGCCTGTTGAACCATAGGCCCAACCATAGGTCAAAACTTCATCAAGCCATTGTTTCAGAAGCGGCGGGCAGTTAAACCAATACACTGGAAATTGAAAGACTAAATTTTCGTGTTCTTCTACCAATGCTTGCTCTTTGGCAACATCAATCACCCCGTCTGGGTAGGCTTGATAAATTTGGTGAACCGTAAATTGGTCTGGGTGTTTTTCTAATTCCTCTACCCATCTTTTATTTACAACAGACTGGTCTATGTGAGGATGGGTAACAATAACTAATGTCTTTTTCATTATGAAAACACTCTTATCGAAAAGTAGATAAATCGATTATAGAAGTGTGCTTTCCTAAATATAAGTACGGTAATTTGTGTTATATACTATACTAAAAGATAGCGTAGATTTTAAAAATGACTGAATGCGTTCCATCACATACGCCATTAGAAGAGACAGGTTTCGGCTACACCCTTTCTTTGATTAATGGCAAATATAAAATGATTATTATGTATTGGCTGTATGAAAAAAATGTCATGCGTTTTAATGAGATGCAACGCTGCATTGGCAATATTTCATTTAGAACACTCAGCAATACACTTAAAGAATTAGAAAGAGACGAGCTAATTACTCGCAAGGAATATCCTCAAATTCCGCCTAAGGTTGAGTACCGTCTTTCAGAAAGAGGACAGTCTTTAATTCCTTTGTTAGATATGATGTGCGATTGGGGCGAGCGGAATATGAATTCTTAGTTTTATAGACTGAAAGTGATACTAAATATGAGAAATGAATTAAGAGAAATTTTTGTTAAGGGATGCGACGATAAAATTGAAAAGAAGGGAGACAATGTCGGTCTATCTTTTTATGCTTTTTTTAAAAATAAGAATGATAACCCTGAGTTACTGATGGAAGCAGCGCATTGGTGGATTATGGAGCATAAGCTAGATCACTTTGAGAAAGCTGTGAAGATTAAAAAGTTGGTTTTGAGTGAGCGGTAATTAGAGTTATTCGAAAAGGCTTAAATTTAAGCCTTTTCATTATTTTAAACTTAAAATTAATTACTTAACATAAGGCCAAACATCAGGATCTATATATTCTTCATCGATATGATAACCCTCAGCCTTAGCTTTTCTTTCTTCCTTTTCCCGATATTTTTTATTTTCAATTAATCTCTTTTTAAACGCTTGCTCGAATTCACTAGGTGTCATTTTATCAGAGTCAGGAATTGAATCTCTTTCATTGTATCGAACACTCTGAAAGCTAAATCTAAGCATATATTGTTCTTCATTCCGCTCATTCTTAGCTGTTCTTTTTAAACTGATATCTAAAATAACCCCATTAGCATACAACCTATAACCCAATGATTTTGTCGGGCTGTTGTTTATTATATTTTTCCACTCCTCAAAGCTAAAAATATAACTCGGGTCAATGACATCACGACTTTTCGATAGATGTTTAATATTATCTTCTTTAGCGATACGCGGAGCATCTGTGAAGAAATAGTTTTTCCAACCAGCCCGATTAATACGTTTCATTAAAGCTACATAGCTTTGATAAAGCTGCTCTGGGGTAGCAAATTCTTCTTTTGTGAGGCCAGCATCAATATCTAAAACTTGGATCCCTTCATTTTTGTCATATTGAGTACCCAATACAGAGAAAACATGCTCAATTAACAAACTGTTTGAGCCATTCTCTATAGTTAATTTTCCTAAGTTAGGAGGAGAAAATTGAAGTTCTCTAAAGCTAACGCCAGCTGGATGATTATCGACATTTCCATCACTGTACTTTGAAAAATCTTGAATACCTTTTTCACCCATATGCAAAGTGTAGGGCGGTTGATTCAAAGTCAAATTTTCATCATGTTTTGCGGTTGGCTGACAAGCGGAAAGTAGTAATCCAAAAATAAAAATTAAGAAATATTGTCTAAATTTTACCGTCATTACTAACTTATCTACTTTGCTATTTCCCGTGTCTGCGATAATTTTTAATTCTTTTTCTAAGTTTTTTTACATTAAATTTAAATAATTTAGCTAACCCATAGATTAATTTTAATCTTGGACGATAAAGCTATATGTCTTGTCAATTTCAGCATCACCGCCTGCATAGAAATCAGCTCTTATATGGATGATATATTTTCCTTTATTCTTTGGAGTACCTTTGATTTGTATGACATTGTAGCCATCTAAATCATCAACAGGTTTAATAGTTACCCCTAAGCCCTCTGGAATGTTTGTTTCTAATTCAGCATATTTATCAATAACTTTTCCACCAGAAATCTTAATAATTTGTTGGTATTCTTGATTAATATGAGCAACAGGCAAGTCCTCGGGAGTAATGGTATATTTTTTCCCACAACCTGTAAGTATAAGAATAATTGAAAAAATAAATATTAACTTGTGTTTCATTACAAACTTTCCTTTCAAGGAGAAAGCAAAATACTTTTACTTCTGTTCCAAAGATAGAATATAACTTTTAGAAAACAATAAGCTTTGATTAGTTATCAAACATGATAGATAAACCAGAACAGTATATTATGTTAGTTTATAAAAATTGAAAGAATAAACATGTTTATAAATACTTTATCTAGTTTTCTTGAAAAATTAGCCTCAAAAGAAGAATTGGATGAATGGTATTTATCTACTTTCATTGATGAGAATATTTATTCGCTATTACCAGCAGAAGCTTTTGAATTTTCTTCATATGTTATAAAGCTTATTAAAAATGACGCTCAGCCAGACTATACCTATGAATTACTAATAATTTTATTAGCACTCCAACATCAGTCTGGCACAACTCAGGTGCCTGAAATTCTAAAAAATAGTCCTACTTTTTTTGATGAAATTATTAAAAAAAATCCTGAAATATATATTCTAAATTTAGCTCATGAGTTGGCTCAAAATTATCTAATAAAAATTAAGACAGTAAAATTTTGCTCTTAAAAATTCATAAATTAAAAAACGGGCTTGAACCCGTTTTATTTTAATCATCAAAGTTTGCCCAGACATCATAGATCATATGTTTATTATTAAATTCAAATAGTAAACAAACAAGCAGCCTATATTTATCAATTTTTAATGCTTCATTCACTGCATCTTCTACTGCATCATAGACCTTCGCTAGATCAGGAATTTTTACATACACTCTATTAATAACGGTTTCAGTCTCGTCAACTTTACCGACGAATTCATCCTTATCATACAAATGAATAACATAACCTAAAAATTCTGCTGTATTCGGCAACCCTAGACGAAGTTTGGCCTCGTCTATTGTAACCCTCTCCCCATCTAGTTTAGTTTGATACGCTTGTGCTATTCGCTCTTCTAAAGAACCTCTTTGTTTAGCCTGCCCCAATTTAAATTCCCCTATTAATGAATTGTAGATATAGCCCCTTCCACATATTTTGGAAAATGCTTTTGTAAATGCTCAACTCCATCCATAACTTTAGCTTTATACTGAAGTTTATCTTGAAAGAACTGTAGTTTAGCTTTGCACTCATCAAATACTTCAGCCCAAGTTTTAACTAAAATTTCATAATTATCTTTTTTTGAGACTATTCCATTTTCAATGTCTACATAACGAGAATCTAAGCTCATATTTCTATCTAAACTGATAGCAATAAAAGTCCATTTAGCTTTCGTCTTACTGAATCTTGAATCTAATCTTATAGCATCAGCATAATCTTGTATTTGAGCAATCTCATCACGTCCTATTTTGACATTAGGACGCTTTAGCTCAATAACTATATGGTGTGCAGTATTGGGCTTATTATTTCTTGTAGTCTTTGTAAGCATTAAATCTACTATTCCCCTTTCTTTAGTCGGATGTTCAACTGCTTCTAAAATATCAACATCTTCACTTAAAAACTTCGAATGTTGTTTTAGACATTCAGTAAGGGATTGGTCATCTACAGACAAAGAAAACTCTTCACCAAAAACCCAACAGTTTTCAGCAAGCATTCGATGTAATTGTGTTCTTTCTTTTAAATTTTTCTTCCCTTCCTTGGTATTAATAACAGTTTCTAATCCATTAATAAATTTCAATCTATCAGTTACAATTTTGGAGGCACTTATAATTGATGAAAGAGATATATCTTTTAATAACTCAGCTAAATCATTTTGCTCCTCTGCTCTAAGATTAAGTACTTCATTAATAATAATCTGTAAACTTCTAGGATTTGTTTCTAGAGCTTGCTTTAATAATTTAAATTGAAACTTGCGATTTTCTTTACTTGTTTTTTCAAATTTATCAATATTATGTGATACTGTTGAAGCTACAATATCAAATACCTGACGCTCAACTCTTTCAACAATATCTATTGCGTCAGAAACATATGGATAAATATCTTCTTTCTTCCACTGCTCAACTAATGTTGCAGCTTTTTCAGCTTCTTGAGTTCTAAAATAGTTTTTTATTACATCACGAGCTAAACTCAAATTCTTTTGAATTGATCCGTTTAATTGAGCTAAATCTAATCCATGATTATTTACCATTTCAGTAATAGCTTCACTTTCAAGATATGCTGTATATTTTTTATTTGGATAACTCCAACCCATATCTATTATTAAATAAGGAATACCATGATTACAACATAAGTAAGTAGATGGTTTTTGTTTAGAAGACACCCACTCTGTTAATCTCAACTTACATGGGTAATCTTTTAATTCATAATTTATTAAATCTAAATTAAAGGATGTAACAGATCCTATTATCTTATTCGGATCTAATTTCTCCCCATCAATTTCTAAACTAATATTCTTATAGTCATATAAATAGCTTGCAAAAGTTTCTAATATTTTAGTCTTTGAAGCTTCGTTTAACTTCTTTATCTGCTTGGGTATATCAAATGCTTCTAAAATAATTCCAGTTTTTCTACTAAATTCATTTCTTATCGGATCTGAAATTTTCACATCAGAAGGATTATTTAAATGCATTTCGACATTATAAGTAAAAAAATCCTGTGTATTTTCATCTTTATAAGTAATAGTCCAAGTTATGGTAGCACCTAATGAAAATGCTTTTAAGCGTCCCTTACCCTCTTTTCCATGTAAAAAACGGCCATATACATCACTTTTCAACTTATTCTTTTTTCTAGAACCTCCCAAATTTTTGAAGATATTCATAGCTTCAGAAAATGGAATTCCAACCCCATCATCAATGATTTTTATAGAATTTAATGAATCTAATTTATTATCTTCAAAAACTACTCTAACATTTAAAGCATCAGCATCCAAAGAGTTCCATATTAACTCAATTAGTGCATCTACAAGACTCGTTTTCCCAAGTTTACTAATAAGATCATTTTGTATTGTTAATTGTACTGAATGAGCATATTTCATAAAATTTCATAATTAAATATAGTTTGTATTTGATTATAATTTATTATCATTCAAGATGCTTCATTATAATCATAAAAAAGTTTGACACAGCACTTTAGTGAAAAAGAGATTGTAGATTTAACGGCGAGTATTTCTTTAATGGGGGCATTAAATAGACTAAGAATTACCTTAGGCGATTAAGCCCCATACAAATTTTTAAGTTTAAAAAAGGTCTAAAGCTAGGCCTTTCCCCCCTCAAACCCTCTCTAAAAAATACTCAAGCAAAGCATCTCTTTCCCTTTCTTCATCTGAACTTAACAGCCCAAGAATTGTGCCATCAATCATAAATACAAAAATCTCCGCTTCTGAATAGGAAACTGTTTTTTTGGTTTCCATGAGCAAACAGAAAATTTCATTTTTAAGCCAGCGCCTATATCTGAGTGCGGTTTGGTACGCATTTGGATAAAGCTTTTTAATTTCAAAAATCGCCTTAAACAACAGGTAATACGCGCTTTTTAAGTCAGCATGTAAAAGATAAATTTGCCTGAGTTGATCGGACAAATCTGCATTTTGGTAAAACTCACTCACCACACTCACTTTTGCTTGTAACTGCTCTTTTTGCGTGACCAAACACCTTTCAATAAATCTTTCTTTGGAGTGAAAGTAGTTGTAAAACGTACCTTTATTTATTTGAGATTCGGCAATAATTTGGTCTACCCCGACCTTATTAAAGCCATATTGTTTAAATAAATCTGTTGCCGTATCAATCACGTGTAATGCTCTACGTGAAGCGTCTAAATTTTTCATGTATACCGCTTAAAATAATTTTTTGTTGTAAATAAATGAGATAGAAGTGCCATCACTCTTAAATTGAGCACTAAATACAGGCGTGTAAAAGCAGCACAAAAATGGTGTGCTCGCCTATCTCGGGTTTTATTGTTGCTATGATTTTTTAGTCGTAATGACCTATGGCTTAAAACCTAGAGTCGGTTAAACCGTTTTAAAGACCAGTTAGGTATAGAGTCAAAGATTTTGGCGAAGGTTGCCAATGAGAGAGATGAAATAGTACGCATGAGCGAACTCCTTGGGTAATTAAGAAGCTTCGCCACATCACTGCTAAATGATTATGGTGGCGAAACGAAAAGGGGTTAGCAGACTGATTTACCCAAAAATCAGCACATCCGAAGATGTCCCCCTCCCGTTCCGCCGCAGAGAGGGACACGTAGGGATGCCCACAAAAAAGAGAGACTTTTTCGTGTGCTTTGGGTAAATACGGCCTGCTAAAACCGACTGGCAATGTGGCCAGCAGGCAAAGGATAATCCGCGAGTTTTGGAGTGTCAATGTAAGGTTGAATGGAAATTGGTTAAATAATTATTGTTGTTTATTCAATTAGATATTTAAGCTAAAAAGACCTTCAACTTAAATTTAACGATGTAATGATAATAAAAATGTAGGATAGTGAACTATGATTGAGTTCATCATCTGAATAGGTAATTAATAATGATAATAAAAGGACCTCCCACCAGTTCAGAAGAATATCAAATTATCTTTCAGTGGCTTGATGATCGGTCCAATTATTCTATTGGGGCGATGGCCTTTCTTGCTCAAACACAAGCTACCAATGCCGAGTGGCAACTCTTACGTTTGTATAACTCACAAAACGCCGAGCAACTACTAGGAGTCGCGGTCATCGTTGCTGGCGGTACCTGTTTTTGGGTTCCCTCAGAGGCATCATCTGGTTCATTACTCTGCAAATCTATTTTAGAGCTTCAACCGCGTCGGATTGTAACCACCGCCATCGGACAAGACTTATTACATGCGGAGATCAAACAAAAAGGGCGTATTTTACGAGAATATGATCAATGGATCATGGTTTGCTCACGCCAATTTTCTGAAGCTCAAGGCCGCTTAGCTGAACTTTCGGACATTGCGCGCCTTAATGAATATCAGCATCAATACAATAAAGAGCGCTCAGTAAATGAAACACCTGATTGGGCATCTCTAATTCAACAACAAAAAATTATTGTGCTTGAAGCAGATCAACAGATCATTTCGGTTGTGCGTTTAGGCATAGAAACAGATCGACTCGTTTCTATTGGCGGCACATATACCTTCCCTGCTTATCGCCGAAAAGGTTTTGCCGAACGCATCTTAAAATTTGCAGTGAATCGGATTGTTGCAACTGGACGAGTTGCCCACTTAATTGTCGACGTTGATAACACTCCAGCGGTTACCCTTTATCGGCAAATGGGCTTCGAATGTGTAGAGTCTTCTTACATTGCCTACCCAGAGTATTTATAAAAATCATTCATTTTCAAAACTGTTTAAATGACCCGATTGATCGAGCTATAAATAAAAGCTACAGTAAATAAAGTTTGAATTTTATAACTTTAATTAAATTGATAACGCATGCAGGCAAAGACATGGAAACCATACATGATTTTTATCGCCGCTTTTCTTTAACCAGAGATAGCGATTACTCGGTTCCATCAACCTCGTTTGGACATTTTAACGTGTTCCAACGCGATGCCTGCTCGTTTCTCACGCCTTATAGCCGCCGCGATTATTATAAAATTTCACTGGTTTTAGGCACAGGCGAACTTCACTACGCTAATCGCTGGATACGAGTAGACCGCCCTGCTTTACTGTTTTCAAACCCAATGGTTCCTTACGCATGGGAAATTAATTCGCCCGAACAAGCAGGCTGGTTTTGTCTATTTACCGAAGAGTTTGTAAATCAAGAATCTAGACAAAGCTTTTTAAAAGACTCACCGCTATTTAAAGCCGATGGCGACCCGCTGTATTTTTTAAATGACCAACAAGTTGAAGAAATTTCGTTTATTTTCAAAAAGATGATGAATGATATAAATTCAGACTATATTCATAAATACAACGTTTTAAGAAACTATTTGCACCTACTTGTGCATGAAGCCATGAAAATGCAACCGACCCAACAGTTTGAAAAACATAGTAATGCTGCGGTTCGGATTTGCCATTTATTCTTTGAATTATTAGAGCGCCAGTTCCCGATCGACTCGCCACATTTTCAGCTTAAACTCAAAACTGCAAATGACTATGCCTATGGTCTGTCGGTACATGTGAACCATTTAAACCGAGCTGTAAAAGAAGCTACAGGTAAAACCACCTCTGACCATATTAGCTCGCGCATTACGCAAGAAGCCAAAGCGCTGCTACAACATACCAGTTGGAATATTTCCGAAATTGCCTATAGCTTAGGTTTTGAATATTCAGCATATTTCACCAACTTCTTTAAGAAAAATACAGGATTTTCACCTAAAAAGTTCCGTGAAGATTGTGTGGCCTAAAAACATATTGTTTGAATTTTATAATTATTGGTTTGAATGTTATACGTCAGTTTGAGCCAAAGCATTTTATAGTTTTTCTACTCAAGTGATTTTGCAAAAAAGAGTGTGAAAAATGAAATATAGAACTTTAGGACAAACAGGCGAAAAAGTATCAGCACTTGGTTTAGGTTGCATGGGAATGAGCTTTGCCTATGGTGCCTCAGACGACACACAAAGCATTGCCACTCTAGAAAAGGCATTAGACCTCGGCATTAACTTTTGGGACACTGCCGACATGTACGGCAACGGCGCAAACGAAGTTTTGCTCTCAAAAGTTTTAGAGAAAAACCGCGACAAAGTGTTCTTGGCGACCAAATTTGGCTTCCGTTATAAAGAAGACAACCTTAACCCGCAAAACTCTTTAGAGTCTTATATCGACGGCTCACCTGAGTGGATTAAAGTTGCGGTCGAAAATAGCTTAAAACGCTTAAATACAGACGTAATTGATTTGTATTATGCGCATCGCATTGATCCAAACATTCCAGTTGAAGACACCATTGGTGCAATGGCTGACTTGGTGCAACAAGGTAAAGTTCGTTATCTAGGACTTAGTGAAGCGTCGGCGGAAACTATTCGTAAAGCGCATGCAATTCACCCAATTGCAGCAGTTCAACACGAATATTCATTGCTTACTCGTGAGCTGGAAGATACGCACTTTCAAACCATTCGTGAGTTAGGGATTAGCCTTGTGCCGTATTCACCGCTGTCGCGTGGTTTAATCACCAATACGCTTGATGTGGGTAGCCTAGATGAAAACGATTTCCGTCGTCAGTTGCCACGCTACCAAGGCGATAACTGGAAAAATAACCAAAGCTTGGCACAAGCATTTAGTGACTTTGCCCAAAGCAAAAATGCGACAGCGGCTCAACTGGCTTTGGCTTGGATTTTGGCGCAAGGTGACGACATTATTCCAATTCCGGGTACGCGTAAAATCGAACGCCTTGTAGAAAATGCGGGTGCAGTAGACCTTCATTTAACAGCAGCAGATTTGGCAGAAATTCAAGCGATTATCGCGAGATACCCAAACATGGGCGCGCGCTATAACGCTCAGCAACTTGCTGCGGTCAACCACTAATATATAAGCCATAAAAAAAGTCCGACTCAGTGTCGGACTTTTTTAGTTTAGTCTTTGCTATATGTGCCTTGTTGGCGTCCACCGTCCCAGATCGCGTCTAAAGATTTATCTGAAATCGTTAGGCTTTCAGGGAAAATACTTAAACCCTTTTTAAATTTAGCTTCTGGCTTTAAACCAATACAGTCACCGTTTTTCCACCATGAGCCTTCGGCATATTGGTCTAACGCACCCACAGCAAGCATCCATTTAAACTTGCCATCTGGTTGAAGTAAAAGTTCCGAACCGACTTCCATCACGCCATTTAAATAATAGTGCCCACTCCACACCTCATCGGCTTTTTGGAATTTTACTTCTTTGCATGTGCTAGTTGGCTCTGCATAAATGTGAGCAGAAAAAATAACCGTTGAAAGAAGTATTAGAGGTGCAAATATATTTTTCATTATTGTGTTCCTATCGTTTTTATTTTCCAGACTCAACTTTTAAATAAGTTCCGTCTGCATATACGTTATGCCCAAAGCCACAGCCCGAGTTGCCTTCATTTTGTTTGACCTGAATATAATTTCCTAATTTCGCGTTAGATTTAAAATCGAGCTGAATACGGCAGTCTTCATTTTTATAGACCGTTTGCTTTTTATTGCTCGGCATTTTGGTGTCAAACTCACCCATGTTTGGGCCATAAATTAAGCTTCTAAGTCCCATATATAAACCGGCATAGCTGATTGCATATTGGCCCTGCTTACGACTTACCGTGATGTGATCCCACTCACCAAAACCTGAGTAACGTACATATTCACCTGACAAATCATTTGATGCTTTAGGTTGGGGTAACTGTTTAAGATTAAATTGGCTCGATTTTGATTTTTCATCAAGCATAAACCATGATCTTGCCCAAAGTGGCTGACCCAATTTGGCGTAGGCTAAGCCCACGTTATTGTTGGCAACTTCAATATCACGGTCAGTAAATTTAACTGTGTTTTCATCTTCATTGGCTTTACAAAAAGCAGTCCAAGAGGCTTGGTTTTGGAAGTTTTCGAGCGCTTTTTTATATTGTTTTTGGTCGTAGAATTTCTTACCTAAACTCGCGTATTGCTTCACTTTATTACAGCTTTGTTGTAGCTCTTGTTCATAAGAAAACTCTGCATGCGTGACCGCCAAAGCTGAAAGTGTAAGAACCGCGCAGCCTGTAATAATTGATTTAATCATTTTTAAAATTCTTTAATAATTAACTAATTATATAATATGAGCTGGCGCTCTAAATCACAATTATTTGAAACAAAAGTCTATAGAATGCCTTTAGTCTTGAGTAAGAATTTATTAAATCAATTCAAAATAAATCATTGAAAATATTAAGCGTTAATTGGTTATTTTTGTTGAATATTCATCCAAAAAATATTGTAGACTGCATGCGTAAAACTTAGGAAGAATTATAAGAGTGAATAATCTAATTATTGGAAGCATATTTGCGCTTTGTGCAGCTGCACTCAATGCCTCTATTGGTGTAATTAGTAAATTACTCATGCACAGTGGTTTAAACCCGCAAGACATTGCCTTTTTAAAAACCATTATCGCCTTTTTCTTTTTAAGTGTTTTTTTATTTAAAGTGCCTGTTAGCCAAAAGATTGCTTTTATTAGTAGCACGCCAAGTAAACTCAGCGTTTTTACTCAAATTGCCATATGTGCTTTTTTAGGGATTTTCTCTTTATTCTTTTTTGAGACCATTGCCTATAACCATGGTGCTGCGGCTAATGTTGTGGTGGTACTCATGGCTTCGGCTGCCATCTCTGCCCTATTTTTTGGTCGATTCATTTTAAAAGAAAGCATCTACATTCATTCGCTTATTGGAACATTATTGGCTGTTGCGGGGATTAGTATCATTTCATGGAAAGGTGAAAATAGCCTTTTAATGCTGATCAATGCTTCTATTGCCGGTACAGGTTATGGCCTATTTTCGGTTTTAGTGAAAAAGTTCAAATTAAACGGCGGGCTGTTTCTGACTAAATATTTATTGCTGTTTGGTAGCGTTTATCTTGCGGTTCCGTTTTTAATTAATTTTCACAGCATTAATTTTAATAATGACATTGTTTTAGGTTTGATTGGTTTAGCTGTTCTGCCAACCATACTCGGCTTTTTCTGTACCACTAAAGCATTGTCTTATATGAGTGCAGCCAAAGTACAAGTGACTGAGCTTTCAGAACCGATTTTTGCAGCACTTATGGCTTGGGGTTTCATTCACGAACAGCCGACTTTATCGTTTTTATATGGCGCGATTTTTATTATTTCAGGCATTTTTTTAATGAACAGAGCGCCGAAATCAAACTAGCTGATTTCATTTATTTCGTTGGCGTGGTGACAAGCCACTTGCACCACACTGGCAAAATTAATTGCCATTTGCGAAGGGGCATGTTTCTTATAAGCAAGCCCTAAACCCACCGTAGGGACAGGCGCTTTCAAAGAGCGATAAGCCACGCCTTGTATTTGCAATTGTTTGGTCGACTCTGGCACCAAAGACACACCTAAGTTTGCAGACACCAACGATAAAATCGACACAATTTGCGGGGCATTTTGTCCAATTTTCGGTTCAAAGCCACGCTCATGGCAGGCTTGTTTAATCGCATCAAAAAGCCCTGCACTAATGGAAGGTGGCGAGACAATAAAATCAAGCTCTCGCAGTGCCGTTAAATCAATTTCTGGTGATGCATCGTCGAGTTGAAAAGACTCTGAAGGTAAAGCCGCAATGAGTGGTTCTGCTAATAATTCTTGAAGAATGAGGCTGTCCGGCATATTACGTGGCGAACGAATAATCGCGACATCTAAACGGTCTTCAAGCAATAAATCGATGAGAAGTAAGGTGTTGGCTTCTTCAAGCTTTAAATCCACTTTAGGATATTGCTGCTGAAAATAGCGAACGCATTTAGGAATGAGAGGGTTCAACATTGAAGTGCCTGTAAAGCCTAATCGCAATTGGCCCACTTCGCCATTTGCCACTTGTTTAACTAAGCTTGCTGCATCTTCTACACGCTGCTGTACGGGCTGAATGGCATTTAAAAAGGCAAGCCCTGCTTCGGTCAGTTCTACCCCATGAGGTGATCGAATAAATAAATCTGCACCCAGCTCTTCTTCTAAGTCTCGTATTTGCATGCTTAAAGGCGGCTGGCTCATGTTTAAGCGTTGCGCAGCTTTGGTAAAGTTTTTTTCTTCTGCTACCGCTAAAAAGTAGCGTATATGTCTTAGTTCCATCGCTATATATAAAACATATCATGACCCATTGTTAAATATATTAGAAAAATACCATTCAAATTGCTAATTTTAATTTATCGAATTTTCTCGATGCAGCACGCCTTCAAGCACTGCACTTTCTTTCTGTCATGGTCATGATATGAGTTCTTCATCTACACCCAGTACTTTAAGTACTGAGGCAACTTCTGTTCTTTCCCGTGAGTGGATTCACAAAGGGACTAAAGCCTATAAACACGCAGGATTTGCTTTATTCCTCGTAGGTTTTGCCAGTTTCTCTCTGATTTATTGTGTACAGCCACTCTTACCTGCATTTAGCCAAAGCTTCCAGATTAGCCCTGCGAGTAGCTCTTTGGCACTGTCATTAACGACTGCTTTTTTAGCGATTTCGATTGTGCTATCAAGCGCGTTTTCACAAGCGATTGGCCGTCGTGGTGTAATCTTTACGTCCATGCTGTGTGCAGCAGTTCTTAATATTGTCTCAATGTTTACCCCAAACTGGCACAGTTTACTGATGGCACGCGCGTTAGAAGGTTTATTGCTTGGTGGTGTTCCCGCAGTGACAATGGCTTGGATTGCCGAAGAAATTGCACCTGAGCACCTAGGTAAAACTATGGGTTTATATATTGCAGGTACGGCTTTTGGTGGCATGATGGGCCGTGTCGGCATGGGTATTTTGGTTGAATATTTTTCTTGGCGAACTGCTTTAGGCTTACTTGGAGCAATCTGTTTTATTTGCTCGATTGCCTTTTTAAAACTACTGCCTGCTTCGCGTAATTTTGTGCAGAAAAAAGGGCTAAATTTAGATTTTCACATGCAAATGTGGCGTGCTCATTTAAGCAATACAAAATTATTACGCCTGTTTGCCATTGGGTTCTTGCTCACCAGTGTGTTTGTGACCCTGTTTAACTATGCCACTTTCCGTTTAAGTGGAGCGCCTTATTCACTCAGTCAGACACAAATTAGCCTTATTTTCTTGTCGTATAGCTTTGGCATGGTGTCTTCATCGTTGGCAGGAACGCTAGCCGAGCGTTTCGGTAAAAAAACCATGATGATGAGTGGCTTTGCGCTCATGATTGTGGGTAGCCTCATGACTCTACTCAGCTCTCTTTTCGGCATTATTATTGGTATTGCATTTATTACCACGGGTTTCTTTATTACCCACTCGCTTACGAGTAGTTCTGTAGGTGCTGAAAGTAAACAAGCTAAAGCCCACGCCAGTTCACTCTACTTACTTTTTTACTATATGGGTTCAAGTATTGTCGGCTCGGCGGGCGGTTGGTTTTGGCTACACGGCGGATGGAATGCGATTGTAGTTTTAACCGTCGTACTTTCATTGTTTGGAATATTTTTAGTAATTTATACAAAACACGCGAAAGCGCATTAATGTGTTGAAACCCTAACTTTTTCAGGCTAAACCCAATAAGAATTTAAAAATGATATGAAAAAATTTAAATGCTCATTTTTTGGCTTGTAATTTTTTTAAGAAACTGTAAAATTCTCACCAAATCGCCGGCATAGCTCAGTTGGTAGAGCAACTGACTTGTAATCAGTAGGTCCACAGTTCGAATCCGTGTGCCGGCACCATCATTAAACCTCATGAATATTTGATTTATGGGGTTTTTTGTTGTCTGTGGTTTTAGGCATAGTATATTCATACTGTTTTGAATAAAGGTATTTACCTAAAATTTTATTATAAACTCGAGCTTCAAAAATTTTTTTCTAAAACCAATTTATTCTTTTAATAGAAAAATATGCGTTCTTAATTTATTAAAAAATATAATTTTAAAACAAGAAATATGAAAAAGATAAGATTATAATGCGCCACCAAATAAGGTCATATAAATAAGACCTATTTTATAAATTTTAATTCATTAAGATACCAATACGGAAAAGTATGAAACTTCGTTTTATTTTACCTGCTTTATTTCTAGCATTCCCTTTAACAACATATGCTCAAGAAACTGCATCTCAACCTCAAATTCAAACCACTACAAATCCACCTATTTGCTTAATTGAAGGTACTCCTTCAGCAGAGCACTATAAATCTATTAAACGTATTAAAGCCGCAAAAGGAACCTATGGTGGCTTTGAAGAAGTAAAACCTAAATTAGCTAACGTTGCCCGTAAGTATGGTGCAGATGTGGTAATTAATTATCACCAAAGCCAAAGATTTGGTTTCTGGCCTTGGCGTATTGTTCGCCCAGTACTCACAGGTACTGCTGTGAAATGGAATACACCATTTAACTGTGCAGCCTTAGGCGGTAAAGAAATTCGTTAATAAGAAATGAAAAAAGCCCAACATCCTGTTGGGCTTTTTTCGTATTTCGTTACTAGGTACACTTCCTGTAATACCTCACGTCCTGATGCTTAAACTTATTATTGTTGTTTTACGTTTCGGAACTTCCTGTTCCTGATGAGTTCATCATAGGCAATTTATCACGTCATAAAAAGACGCCAATTTCCCGAATATATGTACGAAAAAGCGTACATGATTCTTTTAAATTTAAAACTTGATTTATCTATCATGGAAATAAAAATATGAATTTATAAACAAGTTCTGTTCGTCAATTAAATAAGAAAACGATATAATGAGTTTATTACTTTATTTCTAAAATAAATTTAAAAATAACAAGGAACGAGATGTTTACTTTGCCATCAAATCTTTTTCAACCTTTAGTGACCATACTTGCATGCCTTATTTTCATTGTAAGTAAAATGCCTCAGCTAAAATTTAGAAAAACCATATTATTTTTCGCCATTGTCAGCTTTACTTTAATCTGTACTTTGGCAATATTTGGCTTCTTTAATTAAGCCTTATTTCTTGCTCTTCTCTATCATTTTTTCAAAATGTTTAAGGTTTGGGTTCAACGTATCCCATGCATAGGCTTGGATCACAAACACCTCTGCTCTAGGCTGATAGAGACTCGGGTCATCCAAAGTACCTGCACGTATTGAAATCATTTCAGGCGCAATTTCAGGTAAGCCAAAAAGCTGAGAACCACATGTCGGGCAAAACGCTCTTTTAATAGCTCGGCCAGAAGATCCCAAAGTCTCAAAATATTTCAGCTCACCACTTACTTTCAATTCAGATTGGTGAAAAAAAGCAATTGGTGCATATGCTGAACCTGTGGCCTTTTGACAATCTCGACAGTGGCAATTAAAGCTATAACGTGGCTCTGCTTCACTTTGGTAGCTCACAGCTCCACATAAACACGATCCTTGATATTTGGCTGACATGGCTCATCCTATTTTTTTATTGCTGTGATTTGAATATAACGTACATATCCATTTTGGTAGAGTTGTTGGCATAACTTTGCAGTCATTTGAATTTTAAAATTTGCCAATCCTCGGCTTTGCTTTTGTCCTTGTTGATTTTGAATATATTGCGAAAAACCAAGTAATACTTGCTCAGATAAATCTTCAATTTGAATATCGACAAAACCTTGTTGTTCCAAGGTAGCTCTGAGCATTTTTTCATTTGGCACATTATCCCAAGCGACATTTGCTGCTTTGAGTAAATAACGATGCTTTTGTTCTTGTAGAGCGGTCATATTTTGACATGAGTCGGCACACATTAAGTAGTGAAAACCTAATCGGCCTTTTGAATTTAAAACTGGAGCGATGGAATCTAGAAATGAATTTAAATTGCTGTGATAAGCGGCATCAATACACATCACCACATCGAAGTATTGTTTAAATTCAAATTGTTTTAAATTTAAAAATGAACCGCAAAAAATCTGGCTTATTTCGGGAATAAGCTTTTGAATTTTATGGACACATTGGGCTTGTAAGTCAACTGCACTGAGGCTTTTAGGCTGATAATGCTGTAACCAGTGCAACAAACTTGCACCCTGTCCGCAGCCTAAATCTAAGAGATGATCTTTTGAATTTAAATTGACAGCTTGTGCCAAATGATCTGCCAATTGGCAACAAGCTTCACGGTAGTTTTGAGTGTTTTTCCAAAAACCCAAATTTGTCCAAGCAAGCTCTTGATCATCCCCTAAGCTTGATGCATCAATTGCATATTTATGAGGAATGAATCGCGAAAGAGCTGCTCGAACTTTGGTTTTCACAATTTTAATAGCCGAGTTCTGGGGCAACTTCCACCTTAGGTTTTAAACCTACAAATGGTAAAGGCGCACCTAAAATTTCAGCAATATGCATGGCAGAAGTAACTGCTGACTCTAAAATTGGCAAGCCATCGCACGACCATGAACCACAGTAAAATACTTTACGGCTTGGGTCTAAATGGCGTTGTTGCAATTCTTTGTTTAAAGCAACCGTTTGTGAATCTACAACCGCACGCGTTAAAGTCACTTTTGAAATAACTTTTTTAGGGTCAATATCGACCACTGGACGCCAAGTTTGGAATACAGGATTTTTACCTACGAGTGTTGGCTCAACCGCATTCATCCAAACTGTAAATTGCTGACGCGTAAACTTACGGTCCATCATGTAGCTCAACACTGACCAGTCTTTACGGCGTGGCGGCATGACTGTCGCATCGGTATGAATCACAAGATCGCCTTGTTCAAAGCGGAATTGCTTAAGCAAGTTCATATCTTCTGCAAACTGTTCAGGATTTAAAAACTCATCGATTTTAGACGTTGGCGTTGCAACAATCACTCGATCAAATAAGTTTTGTTCACCTTGGCTGTTTTCAACCAGTACTTTTTCGCCTTGTTGCTCAACTTTCTTAATTGCCGATCCGCTATGAATATCGATGCCTTTAATCAAGCTATCTACAAATGCTGGTGTGCCACCTTTCATGCGCAACAACATGTCGCCATCAGTTAAGTGACGTAAAAACTCAAGTAAGTTTTTTGCAGGCCAATCGCCAATTGTTTTTGGATTACACGTACAAATTGTATAAAGCACCGGCATGACCACACCATGCCAGAATACTTCCTCAATATCGTTCTGATTAATAAATTCAGCGAGGGTAATATCTTGATTTTTAGATTTGAAAAACTGGTGAATCGCAGTTTTTAATTGCAACATCCCTTTCACAAGGCGCCAGCCATATTGCTGGATGCCTTTACGGTTATTGATAATCGGGAAATTACCAATACGGCTACGAGAAGTCGTTAACCATGTTTCCGTACGATCTTCGAATAACCAGCTACATGACATATAAGTACGAACCGGGAAGGTTTTAATGCCTAAATGAGCAGCAAGGCTGAGTGTATTTTTCCACAAGTGAGGATTCATCACACGTAGCGGTGCATCAATAATTCCACCATCGAACTCAATGCTATGGCTATCCATTCCCCGGCCAGGAAGTGCTTCAAATATCGTGATCGTATGCCCTGCATCTTTCAGAATCCTTGCTGCCGCAAGACCTGCCATTCCACTGCCAATAATTGCGATATTCAAAATGATGTCCCATTTTTCGAGAATTTTTTTGATTATCACTCATACCCCAAAAAAACACCGTATTAAAAACTACCAGATTTTTATTTTTTGCATCAATTTATATAGAAAATATTTAGCTGCTAAGCAGATCAAGTTTTTATATTTTTTTACAAAATCAGAGAAGTCGATAAAACCTTATATTTTTTGAAAATTTAAAAAAAATCTTTTAAATAAAATAAGATAATTTAACTATTTTTATATCATTTGTTTTACAAGAATCTTTTTTTAATATATTATTAACTCATAATAATGAGAAGCAAATCACATAAAACAATGCCGCAACAACAATGAAAACCATCATAAAAACAGAATCTTTACAGCGAAAAAGCCCGCTATTCACACTTGATAGCGGGCTTTTTATTACTTTGTTTTTAGAGGTTATTCAAATGCAATTCGGCAATTTATGCTTCTTGCATGATTGAACCGAATTTTCCACGATTAAAATCATTAATCGCTTCCATAATCTCAGCTTTGGTATTCATTACGAATGGACCATAACCTTCGATTGGTTCATTGAGTGGTTGTCCAGTCAACACTAAGAATTTAGTGTCTTCTTCTGCATTTAAACTAAACTCAACACCCTCACGAGATAAAATCGCAACGGTTTTACCTTCCAGACGATTTGCATCATTAACCACAACCGCGCCATCTAATATCACAACAAGCGTGGTGTGACCTTCAGGTACATAGAGGGTATGTTTTTGGCCTTTAACCAATTTACCGTCCCATACATTTAATGGACTAAATGTAGTTGCAGCACCTTTTGCATCTGCATATTCACCTGCAATCACACGTAAATGACTACCGTGCTCGTCTAGTGCAATGTCTGGAATATCTTTCGCTTCAATCGCTTGGTATTTTCCAGACGTCATTTTTGAATGAGCAGGTAAATTTACCCACAATTGCACCATTTCAAAAAGACCACCATGCTCTGCAAATTCAGGAGAATGGAACTCTTCATGCAACACGCCTGCACCCGCAGTCATCCATTGCACATCACCAGTTTTAATGGTTCCGCCGCCGCCGCTTGAATCTTTATGAGTTACTTCACCTTGGTAGGCGATGGTCACTGTTTCAAAGCCACGGTGAGGATGCGAACCTACACCTTGCTGTTCAGTTGTTGGCGAGAATGTATAAGGCGCTGCATAATCGAGTAGCAAAAATGGGCTTAGGGTTTGGCCTAAACGGTCATAAGAGAATAGGTTATATACAGGGAAACCATCACCCACCCAATGCATGTGGTTATTTTGATATGCACCAAGAAATTTCTTCATCTGATCTCTCCTATATATGTAGGATTTTCTTGAACTGGTATTGATTTTACGCCTCAATAATTGCAGTTTATAGATCTGGATTAGCAACACATTATTTCATCTATGAGACAATCATAGAATTTAATGTGCTCTTTTTAAGATCGTCCTATTTTTAAAATTCTTAATCCTATTTTTTAGACTTAATCACGACATAAAACTCAACTAGCATAATTTTAGGCAATAACGACCTACTCAATAATTTTTGATTATTTATTTTGATAACACGAGGACATAAAAAATGGCTCAAGATTACGTGCGTTTAGACAAGGATAATGCTGCGGTTCTTTTAGTTGACCATCAAGCAGGTTTACTTTCTTTAGTTCGAGATATCGACCCAGATAAATTTAAAAACAACGTATTAGCGCTTGCAGATGCAGCAAAATATTTTAATTTACCCACTATTCTTACGACTAGTTTTGAAAATGGTCCAAACGGTCCTTTAGTTCCAGAACTAAAAGAACTTTTCCCAGATGCACCATTTATTCCACGTCCTGGTCAAATCAACGCTTGGGACAATGAAGACTTCGTAAAAGCAGTTAAAGCGACAGGTAAAAAACAACTGATTATTGCAGGTGTGGTGACTGAAGTTTGTGTGGCATTCCCTGCACTATCTGCACTCGCAGAAGGCTTTGAAGTGTTTGTGATTACTGATGCTTCTGGTACTTTCAACGAATTAACACGTGATGCTGCTTGGGATCGTATGTCAAAAGCAGGTGCTCAGCTGATGACTTGGTTTGGCATGGCTTGTGAATTACACCGCGACTGGCGTAATGATGTGGAAGGTTTAGGTGCGTTGTTCTCAAATCATATTCCTGATTACCGCAACCTGATGACAAGCTATAGCTTCAATACCTCACAAAAATAAGTTCTATTGACAAGATTAGAGTGCTTAAGCGCTCTAATCTTAAATTTAAATGGATTGATCGGACATTGATAAGCTCTTTTGATGATTTTTATTATTTCTATTTGGTCGTAAAACACGGCGGCTTTAGTGCGGCCAGTGATGCTGAAAATATTAGTAAATCTAAGCTCAGCCGACGCATTATTGACCTTGAAAATAAATTTAATGTCAGCCTGATTCAAAGAACAACACGCCATTTTAAAGTGACCGATTTAGGCCAAGAGTTTTATGAGGAATGCTGCAAAGTTATTACTCAAGTTGAATGTGCAGAAAACGTGTTATTAAAGCAAAAAAGTGAGCCTCAAGGTCTAGTAAAAGTAAGTTGCCCCCCTTTAATGATGCATTTTCAAATTAGAAAAATTTTAAATCAGTTTTTAAAAACCTACCCCAAAGTTGAAATCGCACTCGAGCTAACCAGCCGTCGAGTAGATATCTTGCATGATGACATCGACCTCGCGATTCGTACCAATTTTGAACCCAATGAAGATTCGAATTTAATTGTTCGTGATGTGATTAAAACCGATCATTGTCTGGTGGCTTCGCCTGAATTATTACAAGGCCGCACTATTGAGCATTATTCTGAATTACAGGACTTTCCGAGTATTAGCTTAGGTACTCAAAAACAAAATCCTATTTGGCATTTATGCAATATTCGTAATGGTGAATCGGTTGATGTACCTTATCAACCACGAATAAAAAGTAATGATTTGGCAGGCGTTTACTATGCTGTGATGGATGGTTTAGGCATTGCCGACCTTCCTTTTTTAACCGTCGAATCTGAAATTCGTAAAGGTACGCTTATCCATATTCTTCCTGACTGGAAGTCGAATATTGGTACGCTGCAATTGGTATATGTTTCAAGAAAAGGTCAGCGTCTGGTGGTTGAAAAACTCATTGAAACGCTGATTGATGAACTCAGGCGTTTGCCTGAAAGTCGTGATGGTTATCTATCGACTTAAAATAAAAAACCGGTCATGAATGGGCATGACCGGTTTTTTGTGAAACATCACATACAGCATAACTGTATGTTTTCGTTCAGAACAAAGCAAACTCGCTTTATTCCTTACTCAGATAAGTCTACGCAGAGGTATTTCATTTCGACATATTCTTCGATGCCGAATTTTGAACCTTCACGGCCTAGACCTGATTGTTTTACGCCACCAAACGGAGCAACTTCGTTTGAAATCGCGCCCGTGTTAATGCCGACCATACCGTATTCGAGTGCTTCACCTACTCGCCATTGACGAGCTGTGCTTTGCGTAAATAAATAAGCAGCTAAACCGAACTCAGTATCGTTCGCCATTGCCACTGCTTCATCTTCAGTTTTAAAGCGGAACAGTGGGGCAAGCGGACCAAAAGTTTCTTCTTTAGACACTTTCATGTCTTGCGTTACGCCTGTTAACACAGTCGGTTCAAAGAATGTACCGCCCAGTGCCGAGCGCTGACCACCAATACGAACTGTTGCCCCTTTCTCAGTTGCATCTGCAATATGAGACTGAACTTTTGCAATCGCGTCTTCATCAATTAAAGGCCCTTGAGTTGAACCTTCTTGACGGCCATCGCCAACTTTAAGCTTAGACACAGCTTCAACCAAACGCTCTGCCAATGCATCGTAAATACCGTCTTGAACATAAATACGGTTAGCACATACACAAGTTTGACCGCTGTTACGATATTTACTTGCCATGATGCCCTGAACTGCTTGCTCAAGGTTAGCATCGTCAAATACCACAACTGGTGCATTACCACCGAGTTCAAGTGAAAGCTTTTTAATGGTTGGCGCACATTGTTGCATCAAGATACGGCCAACTTGAGTTGAACCTGTGAAGCTTAACTTACGAACAATATCGCTTTCACATAGGGTTTTACCCACTTCAACCGCATCACCACTAATGTTAATTAAAACATCAGCTGGTAAACCTGCCTGTAAAGCCAATACCTCAAGTGCATAGGCGGTTAACGGCGTTTGTTCTGCTGGTTTAACCAACATTGAACAACCCGCAGCAATGGCTGGACCTGCTTTACGCGTAATCATGGCAGCAGGGAAGTTCCACGGCGTAATGGCAGCAGTAACTCCAATCGCTTGTTTAATCACGAGCAGACGTTGGTTTGGCAAGGTTGGCGTCAACACTTCACCATCAATACGGCGAGCTTGCTCGGCAAACCATCGTATAAAAGATGCTGCATAACCAATTTCACCACGTGCTTCTGCTAATGGCTTACCTTGCTCAGCTGTTAAGATTTGAGCCAGATTTTCTTTGTGCTCAAGCATGAGGTTGTACCATGCCAATAGCACATCAGCACGAGCCAAGGCAGTTTGCTTTTTCCAAGCAGCCTGCGCTTTTGCTGAACGGTTAATTGCGGCTTCAACTCCTGCACGGTCATAGGTTTTTACCCATGCCAAAGTTTCACCTGTAGCAGCATCATTAACTTCGATATAGTCATTTGATGCAGGTGCTTCTAATGAAATATCAGGATGTTTTAATAAATACTGCAAATTATTTTGAATCATGCAGATTGCTCCATTGCTTTTGCACTACCTGCTTTTAGAGTTGCAAAACCTTGTTTCAAGATATCAAGGCCTTGACGGAATTGTTCAGCAGGAATGGTTAATGGATATAAGAAACGAATTACATTACCGTATTTACCACAAGTAAGAAGTAACAACCCGTTTTCCATTGCATAGTTTTGTACAACTTTTGCTTGTTCAGCTGTTTCAAGCTCTACTGCAACCATTGAACCTAATGCACGAATATCAGTTACGACGTCGCCTGTTGCTTGCTGAATATCTTTAAGTGCGACAACTAACTCTGCACCTAATTCATTTGCACGGTCGCATAGGTTTTCTTCTTCAATCGCATCAATAACCGCGTGCGCAGCAGCAACCGCAATCGGACTACCTGCGTATGTACCGCCTAATCCACCTGGGTTTGGTGCATCCATCACTTCTGCACGGCCAACAACACCTGAAATAGGGAAACCACCGCCCAAGCTTTTCGCCATCGTAATGAGGTCTGCTTTAGTCTCGTAATAGTTCATTGCGAACAATTTACCAGTACGGGCAAAACCTGATTGCACTTCGTCAGCAACCAATAAAATACCGTGCTTGTCGCAAATTGAACGTAAACGTTTTAGGAACTCAGCTGGCACAACATTGAAACCGCCTTCACCTTGTACTGGCTCAAGTACGATTGCCGCAACATCATGTGGTGCAATATCTTCACTGAAAATATCTTCAACGCTTTCAATTGCCGCGTCTACTGAAATACCTTTAGCAGGCACTGGGTAACGCGCGTGGAACACACCCGCTGGCATTACACCGAAATCACGTTTGTAAGGAGCCGTTTTACCTGTCATTGCCATCGTCATAAATGAACGACCGTGGAAACCGTTACCAAAAGTGATAATGCCGTGACGACCTGTATAAGAACGAGCAATCTTCACCGCATTTTCAACTGCTTCTGCACCAGTTGTGAAAAAAGCTGACTTCGCAGGACCAGCAATTGGCGCGCGTTCATTAATACGCTCAGCTAAAGCGACATAGCTTTCATATGGTGTTACTTGATAGGCAGTATGCGTAAATTTAGTGAGTTGCTCAGTCACCGCTGCAATCACTTTAGGGTGGCGATGGCCTGTATTTAAAACCGCGATACCACCAGCAAAGTCGATAAATTGGTTGCCTTCCTTGTCCCAAAGCGTGGCATTTTCAGCTTTTTCCGCATACCACTGACACATCACGCCTACACCACGTGGAGTTGCTTGCTGTTTACGTGCGTTAAGTGCAGAATGTTGATTATCCATTTGATTCCCTCATATTTTCATCATCAGTTGCAGCTTTGGTTTTTTGCATCCTGTGCTTAATTTTCAGGGTGCTTTACAACGACTGCCTA
Organism: Acinetobacter sp. 1542444; assembly: GCF_000581835.1. Taxonomy (NCBI): domain Bacteria; kingdom Pseudomonadati; phylum Pseudomonadota; class Gammaproteobacteria; order Moraxellales; family Moraxellaceae; genus Acinetobacter; species Acinetobacter sp. 1542444. The sequence continues at coordinate 263,935 of NZ_JEYA01000004.1, forward strand.
TGCATGTAATTTCGCTCGTCTGATGCCAACTGACGAGAGCCACTTTTTAACTGTAGGAGAGAGCCAATTGCGTAGTTTACTTGGAGATCATTTGCTGCAACGACTCCAACAGGACACTGAAGGGAAACTACATCAACGCCTTTTCCGTTGCCTGCGTGGTGCGATTATTGATGGAGTCATCCAGCCCAAGACTCGTCTACCTGCGTCACGCGACTTAGCCAGTGAAATTCATGTTTCAAGAAATACGGTGCTTAGTGCCTATGAACAGCTACAAGCTGAAGGCTACTTAGAAGCACGGACAGGACATGGCACATGGGTTGCCGAAAAATTACCAGAGAGTTTTTTAAATACACAAAACAAGAAAAAAGTGGTTTCTAGCCCGAAAGCTCAAAGCTCCTATGCACTATCGCAGCGTGGTTCCAACTTATTAGGCTATGCAGCAGCGTCGCCACACCAATGGGGCGCTTTTGTGCCGGGAGCACCGGATGTGACTGAGTTCCCACATCATATTTTTAGTCGTATTCAAGCACGCTTAAGCCGCGAACCCGATATTAATCGCCTGATTTATAGCAATGCAGGTGGATGTATTGAGCTTCGAAGTGCATTGGCAGATTACTTGCGTGTTGCGCGTTCAGTCCAGTGCGATGCAGACCAGATTATTATTACCGAAGGCATTCACCAAGCTATTGATTTAGTCTCACGTGCGCTCAGTGATATGGGAGATAAAATCTGGATTGAAGATCCAGCTTATTGGGGAATGCGTAATACGTTACGAATTAATGGCCTTGATATTCAACCAATGCCTGTCGATGCTGAAGGCATTATTCCCGAAGAAAATCCGGCCAAGCCGCCTAAACTCATTTTTGTTACACCTTCACACCAATATCCACTTGGCTCTCATTTAAGTCTAAACCGCCGACGTAAACTGATTGAGATTGCCCGTCAGCACAATAGCTGGATTGTAGAAGATGACTATGACAGTGAGTTCCGTTTCTCGGGGCAGCCTTACCCCTCTTTACAAGGTTTAGAAAATGATGCGCCTGTGCTGTACATGGGCACGTTTAGTAAAACCATTTATCCATCCTTAAGAATTGGCTATCTAGTGGTGCCTAAGCCGTTATTTTCCCCATTACGCATTGTGGCAGCCGAGCTTTATCGTGGTGGACACTTGCTTGAGCAAAAAGCTCTCGCTGAATTTATTCGTGAAGGCCATTATGAAGCGCATATTCGCCGTATGCGCCTGCTCTATGGTAAACGCCGTGACTACTTGGTGAGCTTAATTCAACGCTACCTTGGTCCCGAATTTATTCATGAATATGATGAAGCGGCAGGATTACATCTGGTTTTAAAACTACCGAACTCTTGCGATGATGTCGCCATTGCAGCCACAGCACTTGAACGTGGTGTTAAAGTTCGTCCTCTTTCGCAGTATTACATGCAGTCGCATGCACATGCCGAACGTGGACTGCTCATGGGCTTTGCCTGTGTAAATGAAAAAGATATGGTGATGGCTTTTGGCGTCTTGCTTCAATGCTTACGTGAAGCAGGCGTACCTACGCTAAATTAACTATTCTCTCGTATCAAAACAAACAAAAAGAGCCTCACAGTGAGGCTCTTTTCTATTTAAAAATTTAAACTAACTTTTCTTCATGACTATGAGTTAAATGGGTCGCTCTACGATCTTTACCCCAACCCAGTTTTTCAGACAACAATCCGAAGAACACAATAATGCCGAACAGAGCTGTGGTGTAAATCACTTCTTTAAAATAGGTGCCTTCAATCAACATGGTAAGAATTGCACCAATAATTGCAAAAATCACCACGTAAGTTAGATAAGGGAACATCCACATTTTAAAGTCAATTTTCACGCCTTCAGCTTCTAACTTTTTACGCATACGAAGCTGAGAATAAGCAATAGTCAGGTAAACATACAGTGTTGCCGCGCCTGTTGTTAACATGAAAAAGTCATAAACATTCATACTCTCGGTTGCAGTTAAAACTACCGCAATTACAGAGAAGAAGCATGACACAATCACGCCTACCCAAGGACTGCTTTTACTGTTTACAGAACCAAAACTTTTCGGTGCATCACCACGTTTAGCTAAAGAGAACAACATACGTGAACACGTATAAAGAGCTGAGTTAAAGCAACTACATACTGAGGTTAGAACCACAAAGTTTACGATATGGCGCGCCCCTGGAATGCCCAGTGCAGACAACGTTACGCTATAGGTTCCCCAAGTTGAATCTTTCAAAAGTTCATTGTTGTGAGGAATCAAACATACCGCAACGAACATAGAGCCTACGTAGAATAAAATAATTCGCCAAACCACCGAGTTTGATGCTTTACGAATTTCTTTCGATGGATTTGCCGACTCTGCTGCCGCTACCGTAACAATTTCAGCACCAATGTAGGCAAACATCACCCCAAGCAAAGCTGTGATAACAGATGAACCTCCATTTGGCATAAAGCCTTGAGAGGTTAAATTACTAATACCAGAAGCAGCCGGATTACCCCAAGGCCACAAATGCATGATGGCTAAACTACCAATCACAAGGAAAATAACAATCGCAATGACTTTGATGAGGGCGAACCAAAACTCAAATTCACCATAGTTTTTCACGTTTTGTAAATTAACAACAACCAGTGCGCCAATCACCACGACCATATAGACCCAGATCGGTATAAAGGGGAACCAATTGTTTAGAATTTTTCCTGCCACATAGGCTTCCCACCCCATGAGCATGGCCAGAGTACACCAGTACAACCAGCCAATTGAGAAACCTGCCCAACGGCCAATCGCACGGTCAGCATAAGTTGAAAAAGAGCCACTATCAGGGTTTAAAACGGCCATCTCGCCTAACATACGCATGATGAACCAAACGAGTAGACCACCTAAAGCGTAAGTTAAGAAAACTACAGGTCCGGTATTGTAAATAATACTGCCTGAGCCCACGAATAGAGAACCACCAATAACCCCTGCAATCGAGATCATAGTCAGGTGGCGTGATTTGAGTCCATGTTTTAAACTTTGGGAGTGATTGGCTTCAGAACCATTTTGATGAGCTGCCATATCATTTTCCTTAATATATGGAGGATATCGGCTAGTCTCGGAAATCCTCCGAAGCCAAAAAATATCCCCTAAAAATTTAGCCGTTCTGCCCAATTCCTAAAACAGAAAATTCACTGAGCTTATCCGGCGCTTCCGTATGCATACTTCCAATAGCTTTAATTTGTCGTTTCGGCACTCAAGAAACGAGAGCCATTTTTGTAATAAAAGAGAGAGCCAATTGCAAAATTTATACGCAAAATTGGCCCTTTTTGTAGGGGATGCTGATAAATGGCTTTTAGTTTTTATTTTAATCAGCTTCAAATTCTTTAATTTTGTTCAGAAATTAATAATGCTTTTGTACCAGTTTCTAATGCTCTAAATATATGTTTTTGATCAGCTGGATAACAAATATAGTCGCCAACACCAAGCTCAACAGCTTCATCAATTAAGCCCACCAAAGCTTTACCTTCAACCACAATAATATGCTCCACAGAACCAACTGGATGCGGTTCTGAAAGACGATCTTCGCCTGGTTCAACAATTAGTAAATAAACATCTCGGCGCGCATGTGGCGGACAAGTCGCTAACAAAATTGCTTTGTAATTGGCAATCTCAGAACTCACTGTTGGCCCATCGCCACAGCGAATGACTTGTACTTGATTACTTGGTTCTTCCATCAACCGTGCAAATGGAATATTGAGCGCAACACAAAGTGCCCATAAGGTTTCAATGCTAGGGTTACCTTGCCCTGCCTCTAATTGTGACAATGTAGATTTAGCAACACCTGCACGACGAGCAACCTCTGCCAATGAAAGCCCTGCTCTTTGACGTTCACGCGTTAAACCTTTGGCAATAATTTCAATTGGCTGAGACATTCACCACATCCGTTCTATAAAAAAAACGATCGTTCGTTTTGACAAAACGATCAGACTTATTCATTATAATGGAAAATCGTTCGTTATATCATGCTATGTCCACATACTCTCTGATTAAAAAACTAAGTAAAGACACTACCCGCTCGATTTTCTTTGTGTGCTTAGCGACGAGTGTCGTTGGTATGTCTTTAGGTTCACTTACTGCAAGTTATGGCTTAGCGCTCTGGATCCCGCTTTGCCTATCCGTGTTTGTGCTCGCAGGAACTGCCGAATTTATCTTTATTGGTTTCTTGGCTGTAGGTGGTAGCCCAATTGCAGCGGCCATTGCAGGACTACTCGTCAATTTAAGACATCTACCTTTTGGTATTGCAGTCAATGAACTAATCCGAGGCAAATTCTCTCGATATTTTGGGGCACATATCATGAACGATGAAAGCGTTTTGTTTGGTATGGCACAGCCCGATTTTGAGACGAAAAAAGCTGCTTACTGGTTATGTGGTATAGGCATTATGCTCAGTTGGCCACTTGGTGTAACGGCGGGGTATTTCATTGGAAGTGCTATTCCAGACCCAAAAACATTTGGCTTAGATGCCATTTTCCCAGCGATTTTAATTGCACTTACTTTTAATGCTTTAAAGAATAAATCTACTCGAAAAGCTGCATTTGCCGGATCAACTTTAGCGCTGATCACCACACCTTTTTTGGCCTCAGGACTTCCAATTCTGATTTCACTTTTTGGCTTGATATTTGGTAGAAAGAAATGAGTCAACAATTACTAATTATTTTAGGTATCGGCTTACTAGCACTTGGAACGTATGGGATTCGTTTCGCTGGTTTTCATTTGGGTGCCAAGTTCTCATTTTCTGAAAAATACCAAGTTTTACTCTCAAACGGTGCGACTGTTTTGCTCTGTGCGATTGCAGTGACGACAACATTTTTTGAAGGTCAACATTTTGCGGGGTTCGCGCGTATATTTGGTGTTGGCTTAGCACTGTTCTTGGTTTGGAAAAAAGTACCGCTGTTATTGGTGATTTGCTTGGCAGCTGCTGGCACGGCACTGATACGTTTGCTTGGCATTGAATAATAAAAAAGGCGAGATAAACTCGCCTTTTTTGCAACTTTGATTAGAACGGTAAATCGTCGTCTAAGTCAGCTGGTGCAGAAGCCGGTTGTTGTGGCGCTTTAGGAGCAAAACCACCCGCTTGAGGGTTGCTTCCACCATTACCGAAACCACCTTGGTTACCATAACCACCGCTGTTTTGGCCATAGCCGCCACCTTGGTTGTTATTATTTTGATAACCATTACCACCTTGTTGAGGTGCGTTAAAACGTGGTTGATTAAAATCATTACCGCCAGCGAAACCTTGTTCACCTTGTTGACGAGCATCTAACATTTGCATCTGGTCGCCACGAATTTCTGTAGTGTAACGCTCTTGGCCATTTTGGTCTGTCCACTGACGCGTACGTAGTGAACCTTCAATATAAACCTTAGAACCTTTACGCAAGAACTGCTGAGCAATTTCCCCTAAACGGTTATGCAAAACAATACGGTGCCATTCTGTTTGTTCTTTACGTTCACCGGTATTTTTATCAGTCCAAGCTTCACTTGTCGCGATTGAAAATTGGGTCAACGAGCCCCCATTTGGAAAAGTTTTTGTTTCAGGATCACGACCCAAAGTACCAACCAAAATAACCTTATTTACACCACGCATTAGCTGTCTTCATCCTATACATTTCTATGTTTTACTTTATAAGAGTTATGCTTAAATGGCTACCTCTTTACCGAACAACTGCGTTAAATCACGTCGCGCAGCATCATCTAGAGACTGTTTATCGACTTTAATATAAGCAACTTGCTGGTCAGGCATCACCACAACTTCTTCGATACCACGAATTGCCAATAGCTGTGTGGTCCACTCATTCACCTGTTGCACTTGCGGCAATGGCAACACAATTGATGACAAATACCGCGGCTGAGCTAAACCAAAACTAATTAGCAACCATATTATAGCAATCCCTGCTAAGACACTCCATCCAATCGCAGTATTATGTAACATCAATAATTGACCACCTAGTGTGCCACCAAAAAAAGCGCCTAAAAACTGACTACTGGCATTTACGCCCATAGCCGTTGCTTTTGACTGAATTGGAGCAGACTTCGACAGCCAAGAAGGCAATAAAGCCTCCATCACATTAAATGCAATAAAGAAAATACCTAGACCTGCAAGTAATACATATTTGGATTGATAACCAAATATGAGCAGCAGCAAACCTGCAATAATGCCTGTAATTGCTGTTAAGAAAATCCCGCGCATTTTACGATATTTTTCAGCAATGATGATGCTTGGAAATGCAAAGAACAGGCTAATGACTAACAGCGGCAAATACACCAAACCATGGCTCGCCAAAGGAATATGCGCAAACTCGATGAGCTGTGAAGGCACATAAATAAACATGGCTGTCAGCAATAAATGCAATGCAAAAACCGAAACGTGTAAACGGTTTAAATCACCCATTTGAATGACTTGCTTAAGCTGCGCCATGTAGCCTTGCTGATAATTACGATGATGACGAGTGACTTTAGGTACAAGCAATAACATCGCAATCGCAATCAAGCCCATAATGGTTGTCACAAAGAACAAACCAGAAATGCCCACAAGGCTTGTGAGCCAAGGCCCAAGGCTAAAAGCGACCACGAAAGACAGACCAATACTCATGCCCATCGCGGCCATGGCTTTAGTACGCTGCTCTTCACGTGTCACATCGGCTAAAAGCGCCATCACGACTGCTGAAACTGCACCAGCACCAGCGATGGCACGACCAATAATTACGCCATAAATCGTGTCAGATAAACCCGCAATTGCACCACCAATCGCAAACAGTAATAGACCAAAGACCACAAGTGGTTTACGGCTAAAACGGTCAGCCAGTAAGCTAAATGGAATTTGCAAAATCGCCTGACTTAAGCCGTAAACCCCTACAGCCAAACCAATGAGTGCTGGAGTCGCATATTGATATGACTGCCCAACTACAGAAAAGACAGGAATAATCATGAACAAGCCCAACATGCGTAGCGCAAAAATACTACTTAAGGCAAAAGTTGAGCGACGTTCCAAAGCATTCATCATATCAATACACGTTATCAAACTAGGTAAATTATAAGCCGATTCGTTTCTAAAAATACGGAACACCTTATTTAAAATAACGATTTGGGCTTAAAAAAATAAAGAGGCATTTAGCCTCTTCATTCTATCGAACTTTACTGAAAATTAGCTTAAGGCGATTGTTGCTCGCGCTTTGAATATTGAATTGAAGCAATAACCGCCCAAACAATAAACGCTACACCAATTAAACCAGTAACAACTTCAGGTACATGTACGCCTGTACCACTTGCAATCATAATGAATGCTAAAGCACCGATCGCATAATGCGCACCATGTTCTAAGAACACATAGGCATCTAGTGTGCCTTTTTCAACAAGGTAAACTGTCATTGAACGGACAAAAATAGCGCCGATCGCAAGGCCCAGCATAATCACGACAACATCGCTAGTAATTGCAAAAGCACCAATCACGCCATCAAAACTGAATGATGCATCTAATACTTCAAGATATAAGAAACCACCTATACCCGCTTTAACTACGCCAGAAGCCGCGCCCGATCCATCTTTCATAATAGCATTGCCATCTTCGTCAATTTCAGGCTCACCACCTAACATATGACTTAATACTTCAACGCCAATATAAACCACAATGCCCCAAATACCAGCCATAGTCACCACAAGGCGCTGCGACTCATCAACATTTGCTGCCATAATTAACATCGCAATTAGAGCAATAAAGACAGACATTGCCGGTACGCTTGCTAAACTAGAAAGTTTAGCTTCAAGCCATCTGAACCAATGGGTTTCTTTTTCTTCATCAAAGAAGAAGTTTAAGAACACCAGTAATAGGAATGTTCCACCAAAAGCCGAAATTTCAGCGTGATGTGCCATTAAACGTTCAGAATAGGTTTTCGGATCATTGAGTGCCAATTTAGCTACTTCAATCATTCCCATATCCGCAGTCACCGCAACAATCGCCACCGGGAAAATTAAACGCATACCAAAAACGGCGATTAAAATACCTACCGTTAAAAAGAGCATTTTCCAGAACGGATCCCAATTACGTAGAACCGATGCATTTACGACAGCATTGTCAAAAGATAAAGAGACCTCCATTACAGCTAAAATGGCTGTAATTGTTAAAGCTTTAAGCATGGTAGACACGCCCGCTTCAGGTCCATGGGTAAAACCCCAATACGCGGATAGTGCTAAACACACCACCGTAAAAAATATCGAAAATCGGAAATGCTTCATGGATCAGACCTATACCAAGAATAAATTTAATCTTTCTTAAAAACCGCCGCTATTATATCGATAATTAACCACAAAACGATGTTGTTTTGTGCCGTTATTCCCTTTACTTTATCTCTCTGTTTAATAAAGAAATTTATAATATTTAATTAACTCATTAATCGTATTAAATATTTTCTTTCGATATATCTATCATTATTATTTTTGTATTTTAAAATTGATTTAAAATCTGGTTCAGCTGTCTTAATTTAAATGGAATGTTTTTATGCTTTTTTCTCAAGAACTTTGGCAACGCAATTTAAATTTATATCAAAAAATTCTCGACCTGCCTTTTAATCAGGAACTTGCTAACGGTACTTTAGATAAAGAAGCTTTTTGTCATTATGTTATTCAAGATGCTCAATATTTAGTGGCCTATGGTCGTGTGCTTGCTGTTGCAGCAGCAAAGGCCTTTGAGGCTGACGATATTATGCAATTTTCAGATGCAGCTAAAATTGCGATTGTGGTGGAGCGTAGTTTGCATGATGACTTCATGAAAAACTTTGGAGTAACCAAAGAAGAATTTAAAAATACACCATTAACTTTGGCAGGCCACCACTACACTTCATTTTTAACAGCAACTGCTTGGTCTGAAAGCTACCCCGTTGTACTTGCTGCGCTTTTACCTTGCTTCTGGATTTATGCCGAAGTTGGCAAAGATATTGTAAATAAATCAATTCCGAATAACCCTTACCAAGCATGGATTGATACCTATGCAGGTGAAGAGTTCCATACAGCTGTTCGTAATGTGATTGCGACAGTAGATAAAGTTGCAGCACGTTGTGATGCAGATACTTTAGAAAAAATGCATGCAGCCTATACGATGGGTGCAAAACTTGAGTGGTTATTTTGGGATAGTGCCTATCACCAAAGACAGTGGTTAGGTTTAGACCATATTTAAAACTTCAAAAGAATCGGTCAGTGCACTTAATAGCCTGATCGATTTTCAATAAAATGCGAGACAGATATGTATATCGGCGAATTAGCGGCTTTGACTGGAGCCACTCCTAAGGCCATTCGGCATTATGAGAAATTAGGCTTACTGCCAGTCGCAAAAAGAAAAGGCAATTATCGTATTTATGAAGAGATTGATGTTCAATCGGTTAAGATGATTCGCCTTGCACAAGCTGTTGGATTTAGCCTTTCCGAGCTTTATGACCTGTCAGCTTTAAAATATAAAAATAATCGTTTTCCTGTAGAAATTGCACAACAGCTTATTCAAAAAAAGAACCAACAAATTATTGAGCAAAAAGAAGCTTTAAGCCGTTTGCAAAAAGATTTAAAACAACTAGAAGATGAGATTATTCAAACTTATATTACCAATAAGATTTCTGCTTAAAACAGTTTATTAAAATCTAAAAATAGCTTTCAAAATGAGTGCTTGACTCTGCCCTTAGGGACAAGGTTTATGGTAATAGCTTCTTTTATTACGGATAAATAAAATGAGCACTCACCTTTCTACATTTAAAAATTCAACAGCATTAATTACAGGCGCATCTTCAGGAATAGGCAAAGCCTATGCTCAAGAACTTGCGTCTTTAGGAATTCATCTCATTTTAACGGCACGCTCCGAACAGAAGCTGAATGATTTAGCCGATGGACTTAAAAAAAAATATAACGTGAATGTTGAGGTGATCGTCTTAGATTTAGCTCAACCCAATTCAGCTCAAAACTTATTTGATGAAGTGCAAGCTAGAAAATTATCGGTAGAGATTTTAATTAATAACGCAGGATTTGGTAAATGGACTAAATTTCTAGATCAATCTGTATCTATTTATCAAGAAATGATTACGCTAAATATCAGCAGTGTAACGTCTTTATGTTATTTATTTTTGCCCCACATGCTTGCGAACAAAAAAGGCATCATGATTAATATTTCATCTACAGGTGCGTTTCAACCTCTGCCTTATATTGCTGTGTATGGGGCAACTAAATCTTATGTATTGCAATTTACTGAGGCTCTTGCAGGAGAATACGGCTCTTCAGGAGTTAAATTTCTGACGGTTTGTCCGGGCAATACCGAAACCAATTTTACTCAGGTCGCAAATGCCCATACGAGTGGTATGAAAAGCTCTACAGTTGAGGACGTTGTGTCTGCAACGGTTAAAGCATTAGATAAGAATAAAGCAACAGTTGTGGTGGGATGTAGCAACTATTTGACGTCTCAATTGCCCCGAATTCTTTCTCGCCAAAAGATGATTAATTTAGTTGAAGGTATGCTCAAAACCCGTGTTGTTGAGCATTCATAAAAATAGTTCAATTTAAAAGATTAAGGGATTTCTCTTAATCTTTTAATGTTGAAATAGCTGCCAGCCATAAATTAAACCTGCCGCAGCTACGACCCAACATAGAGTTGCTAATCCTAGACACGACCACATCGACATGCGTGTTGCCAGTACATAAACGGCAACTAAATAAATAGCATAAGGAATAAGTGACCATAGACCAAACAGAGCCGTTTTTTGTAATGCCTCGGCTCCTTTTTGCTGATAAACAATCACGTGAGCAATCAAAGCAAAGGTAGGAAAAAGTGGGACTAAACCTGCAATATAAAATGCCTTACTTTTCGATAAAATCGAAATAATGAGGACAACCCCAGCCCCCAACATACATTTTAAAAATAACGCCCACATGCGCTGATCCTATCTGGTTATTTCCATTTCAAAACGCTGTATTTTGCGCTTTTTAAAGAAAATTAACAGCGACCAAAGCAATTAAAGCAGGAACTGCTTGAATATAAATAATCTTTTTGCTGGCAGTCAGACCGCCATAAATACCTGCAATCAGTACACAGCCTAAAAAGAAATTAGCAATTGATGTTGCAAATGGTGCATCAGCCAATAAAGCCCAAAATAACCCCGCCGCTAAAAAGCCATTATAAAGACCTTGGTTCTGTGCCATGACTTTGGTGAGTTTTGCTTTTTCGGCATTATTTCCAAAGGCTTTCATGCCATAGGGTTTGTCCCACAAAAACATCTCTAACACTAAAATATAGACATGTAATATTGCGATAAGTGCAATTAAAATTTGTCCGATCATACGATTTTCCTTTTTATTTTAAAGATATGAAAAAAGATCAGTCTCTCGACTGATCTTTTAGTGTTTTACGGCTTTAGTAATACTTTGCCTTGACGAGCGCCTTGCGTTGCTCTTTGAGCAGCAGTTTTAATCTCATCAAAACTAAATACACCTTCTACAGGCAGAATTAATTTTTTCTGAGTCGCTAGTGTTAGCAGCTCAACGATCAGTTCCTTTTTACGAGCTGCTGGCATTTCTTTATTGACCACACTCGCCCAGAAACCTTTTACTGTCGCTTGTTTGAAAATCAAATCACCCGATGAAATCTGCATGGTTTCGCCAGTCATACTGCCAAACGAAACGAGTAGGCTATTTTCACTGAGTAAATTCAGCATTTCGCCACTTGCTGTTCCTCCAATCGAGTCCACACCAGCAATAAGAGGTTGGTCGCCGTGAATCTGTTTAACTTGCTCTTTCCAGTTAGGCTGATCAGTCGCAACAACATGCTGAATACCTAATGCTTGCATCTCTGCAATCGCATCAGTACGACGAACTAAATTAATTACAGGTAAGCCACGTGCCTGAGCAATCATCGCAACTGTTTTACCGACTGCACCATTTGCCGTGTTTTGAATGAGCCATTGACCCAGTTGAACATTTACAAAGTCGAGTAGCATGAGAGCACTGATTGGCATACCAATCAGCTGTGCTGCAGTTTCATCATCAATTTCATTATTGAGTGGAATAAGTCCTTGCGCTGGTGCAATAAAGTATTCAGCCCAACTGCCATGCACAGCCGCAACTGCAATACGTTGCCCTACCTGTACATGAGTAACGCCTTCGCCCAACGCATCAACAATACCAACTGCCTCACTGCCACCAATCGCAGGTAAGGTTGGTTTATAACCATAACTTCCGCGTACTGTCCATACATCATGATTATGAATTGGAGACATGATAGTTTTAATACGCACTTCGCCTGCTTTTGGTTCTGGCTTAGGCATATCCGCCTGCTCTAAAACGTCTACAGGCTCGCCAAAATTACCATGGATAATACTTCGCATTCTTTACTCCTCTATCGGTTTTATGAGTTGTTGGGTCGTTTCTAAAGCTAGATGTAGATGTGCTTTGTCTTGCGACAATTTTGTGAGTAAAGCAGCACCTAACCATAACTGATACATGACTTGCGCAGTTTTTAAAGGCTCAATATGTTTTGGAATTGATCCTTCTTGTTGCCCTTCTTTGAGTAGCAAAGCCAAACGTTGCGTTAGTTTGTGCACGCCATCATTGAGAATTTGACGCATGTCTTCTGACAAGTCAGAAACCTCTGCCGCCAACTTCACAATCAGACAGTTTTCAGCCCAACTACCGTTTACGGGATCATCAATCCATGCCTGCCATAGGGCCATTAAACGGGCATGGGCACTTCGCTCACTGTGCTGCCAGAGTTGTTCCATACGAACTTTATAATCAGCCATATATTGCTCGAGCAACGCACAGCCGAACGCCTCTTTCGAAGCAAAGTAGTGATAGAACGAACCTTTGGGTACGTCACAAGCCTTTAAGATTTCTTGCAAACCAACACCGACAAAACCTTTACGTAGTACCAGCTCAAAACTGGTATCTAGAATGTGTTGTCGTGTGGTTTCACTTTTATTTAATCGTTTCATGCAAACATCATAAACAACTATTAGACCAGTCGTCTAGTAAAGTTATGTTGCTGGTTAAAATTTGCTTAGAGTAGAAATCTGAAGTAAGGAATGTTAAAAATACAACCTGCTTAATTAAACAAATTTTGTCGATTGTCGTTTAACCGTCACAATTTGTCGCTTTAAATCATTTTGTACCACTTGAACAATTTTAAATCGTTATCATATATAGGGTCTGTTGTTTATAACCAGTCACACCTCTCTGTGACTGAGCAATCAACACCTAAATTTTCATCAATACATAATTGAGATGTTTTATGAGCCAAAGTCATATCCGTATTCGAGGCGCACGTACCCATAATTTAAAAAATGTGTCTCTCGATATTCCACGCGACAAATTTGTGGTAATTACGGGGTTATCAGGTTCAGGAAAATCTTCTCTTGCCTTCGATACCTTGTACGCCGAAGGACAGCGCCGTTACGTCGAATCACTTTCGGCCTATGCCCGTCAGTTTTTATCGCAAATGGAAAAACCTGAAGTTGACTCGATTGAAGGTTTATCACCAGCGATTGCCATTGAGCAAAAATCTACCAGTCATAACCCACGTTCAACCGTTGGTACGATTACCGAAATTTATGACTATTTGCGTTTGCTTTATGCACGTGTCGGTACACCTTATTGTCCTGAACATGACTTACCAATGGTTGCGCAAACTGTTTCTGAAATGGTCGATGCGGTAAAAACGCTTGAGGAAGGCACAGCACTCATGTTGCTTGCTCCTGTCGTTCGTGAGCGTAAAGGTGAGTACAGCAACCTGTTCGAACAACTACAAGGTCAAGGTTTTGTTCGTGCTCGTGTGGATGGTGAAATCATTGATATTGATACACCACCAGAACTCGACAAAAAGAAAAAACATACCATCGAAGTTGTAGTCGACCGCTTCAAAGTACGTGAAGACTTAGGTAACCGTATTGCCGAATCATTTGAAACCGCACTACGTTTAGGTGGCGATATTGCTGTTTTATCGTGGATGAATGGTGAACATCCTGATCGTGTTTTTTCTGCAAAGCACTCGTGTCCTGAATGTGATCGCGCTGTCGCAGAGCTTGAGCCACGTTTGTTTTCATTTAACAACCCATTTGGTGCCTGCCCTGTTTGTGATGGTTTAGGTACACGCAGTCATTTTAGTTCTGAAAAGCTCATTCCAAATCCTGACCTTGCGATTAGTGAAGGTGCAATCCGTGGTTGGGATCGTCAGCGTCCATATTATTATTCGATGCTGCAAAAAGTTGCCGATCATTTTGGTTTTCAACTTGATACGCCTTGGAATCAGCTAGATAAAGATACTCAAAAGAAATTCTTACAAGGTACGGGCAAAGAAAAAGTTGATTTAAGCTATATCGACGAACGTGGCCGCAAACACACTCGCGTGCAACCATTTGAAGGAATTTTGCCGCACCTTGAACGTCGTTACCGTGAAACTGAAAGTAACTATGTACGTGATGATTTAGCTCAGTACCTTTCTAATGCAGCGTGTGATGCATGTGATGGTTCACGTCTTAATGAAATTTCACGTCATGTTCGTGTGAAAGACAAAACCATTGCTGACATTACCCGCATGTCGATTGGTGATGCTGAAAGCTACTATCAAGGCTTAAACCTTGAAGGTGCTAAAGGCGAAATCGCAGATAAAATCTTTAAAGAGATTCGAGAGCGTTTACATTTCTTGGTGAGTGTTGGACTGAATTATTTAAGTCTGGCTCGCTCTGCAGAAACCTTATCTGGTGGTGAAGCGCAGCGTATCCGTCTAGCTTCGCAGATTGGTGCAGGTTTAATGGGCGTCATGTATGTGCTCGATGAACCTTCAATTGGTCTACATCAACGCGATAATGATCGTTTATTGCAAACGCTCATTCGCTTACGTGATTTAGGTAACACGGTATTAGTCGTTGAACACGATGAAGATGCAATCCGTGCTGCTGACCATATTATTGATATCGGTCCAGGTGCCGGTGTACACGGCGGTGTAATTATTGCTGAAGGTACTTATGATGAGTTGGCTAAACATGCCGACTCACTTACAGGACAATATCTTTCTGGCAAACTCAAAATTGAAGTGCCAAAAAAACGTACTGAATCACCACGTCCAGATGAAGTCATCAAACTTTCAGGTGCAGCAGGTCATAACTTAAAAAATGTCGATTTAACCATCCCACTCGGAATTATGACTTGTGTCACGGGTGTTTCAGGTTCAGGTAAGTCAACCCTGATTAACCGTACTTTGCTTCCATTAGCAGCTACACAGCTCAATGGTGCAACAACCTTAACCGCTGAAAAGTTTGACTCGATTGATGGGCTTCAACATCTAGATAAAGTTGTTGATATTGACCAAAGCCCAATTGGACGTACACCACGCTCTAATCCCGCAACGTACACAGGTCTATTTACACCAATCCGTGAGTTATTTGCACAAACACCAGAGGCAAAAGCCCGCGGTTATAGTGCTGGTCGTTTCTCTTTTAACGTAAAAGGCGGACGCTGTGAAGCCTGTGAAGGCGACGGCATGATTAAAGTCGCAATGCACTTCTTACCAGATATGTACGTGCCATGCGATGCGTGTCATGGTAAACGTTATAACCGTGAAACGCTTGAAGTTGGCTATAAAGGCAAAAATATTTCTGATGTTTTAGAAATGACTGTTGAAGATGCTGCTGAGTTCTTTAGTGCCATTCCAGTCATCCACCGCCGCTTAGAAACCTTAACTCAGGTGGGCTTAGGCTATATTCGTTTAGGTCAAGCTGCTACCACTCTCTCTGGTGGTGAGGCACAACGTGTAAAACTCGCACGTGAGTTAGCAAAACGAGATACGGGTAAAACTTTATATATCTTGGATGAACCAACAACAGGTCTACATTTCCATGATATTGCCAAGTTACTCGATATTTTGCATGAGCTACGTAACAAGGGTAATACCATTGTGGTAATTGAACATAACCTTGATGTGATTAAAACAGCCGACTGGGTTGTGGACTTAGGCCCTGAAGGTGGCTCAGGCGGTGGTATGATCATTGCCGAAGGTACACCTGAACAAGTAGCTGAGGTTGAGATTTCCCACACAGGTCGTTTCTTAAAACCGATGTTGAAGTGATTCATTAAATAAAAAGCCGGAATTTATTTCCGGCTTTTTTATCCCTCAACTGCATTTCGTCCTCGGGCTTTTGCTCTTAATAGCGAACGGTCAGCTTTCTCTAAAAGATCTATCCAATTCGCCGCTCCGATGGCAAAGCCAATACTGACAGAGACATGCAATTTTTCATCTGAACCAGATAAATCAATCTCTTCTAAAGAAATTGCAATACGAATTTTCTCTGCTAAAAGGCGAGCATCTATAAATTGTACCTGTTCTAATAATATTAAAAACTCATCTCCCCCATAACGAACAATTAAATCCGAACTACGAATATTTTGCTTTAATTGCTCGGCAATACTGACAATGACGCGATCACCTACAATATGGCCGTATTGGTCGTTCACCTGTTTAAAACGATCAATATCAATAATCATTAAACAGGTTTGCGTAAATTTTTGAGGGTAACTTTCAACAATTTTTAAATATTCAGATAAAGCTAAACGATTGGAGACTCCGGTGAGTGGATCAGTATTGGCAATATTCTTTAACTGAAATTCAAAAGCGTCCCGTTGTTGCAACATACGTTGTAATCGGTCAATTGCTTCGAATAAGGAAAAAAATTCACCTTTGGTGGCGACATTCATCTCATCTTTACAATGATCAGAACTATGCGATAAATCTAAAATTAAAGTTCTCGCTTTAATTAAAGGCGAAAATACTCGTCTTTGCGCATATATCAGAGTAAGTAATGCAGTGGCCAAAGAAATTAGAGAAATAAATAAAGTTAAAAAGAAACCATTTCGAGCAATTGCATTTTCCTGAGTGGCAATGACTACACTCTCATTAAGAATATAACTCTGCAAATCAACCACAGTGGTAAATTTACCTACAATTGCTTCGGTTAACTGTGTACCACTTAAAAAATATGGTTCGCTCTTTTGGCTTTCTTCTAATAGCCTTTCTACAATCGGAATACCCTGATCTATAAACTCCGTTTTCACTCTAGAATATAACCGACGGTATTCTGGAGTTTTTGCCTGTTCAGGCTGTAAGGTATCGACCAAAATCCATAAATATCTAGCTTGATGTTGAGTTTGTAATGAACGTGCACGATTATTACTTGGAATCTCTTCATTAAAACTGACGGGAGCAATAATGTTAGATGCCATACGTCCAGCCTGATCGCGCATATCAGTCAGCACAATAATAAGCGTAAAATAATTAGAGATACGGCTATCTTTACTTTTTAACTGCAACATTAGTTTTTGCAGTATTTCCCTACAATTATCCCATGCGCCAAACATCCCTAAAATGGCATTATCCAGTTGAACAGAAGTTCTTGCTGTATATGGAGTTTCACCGTAATAATCAACCACATGTCGGGCTTGTCTAAGATTTTCTTTAAAATTAGTTTGCAGCTCATTGGCTAAGGAAACATAACCAGCTTGTTTTAAAATTAAAATGCTTGTATCAATTTGCGCATCAACGATTAAACGAAACTTTTTTAGTTCTTGCTGATTTTTTACTAAATCATGAGGACCACTCGACATCATTTTATTGGCAGGAGCACGTTCCTTAGAAACTTTATAGGCAATATCGGCTACTGCTCTTAAACTTTTTATTTCAGCTAGGGCTTGTCTAGTTTTTATATAATCCTGATAGCTTCCTACAATAAGAGGTACTGCCATGAATAATAAGGATAAAATAATAACCAGCATAAAAAGGAACAGTCGATTACTAATATGCTCTGAACGTAATCCTGACATTTCTAGCTGGTACTCCGTAAATGTCCTGCCATTTTTAATACGATATAAATTAGGCTTAAATCCATCCTAGCATTCTAATAACTAAAATTTCATTATTAACCCCTTCATTTCTTTTTTAATAATTATACGATCTCTAAATTTTGTCAGCTTAAATAACAAAATGAATCGAAAAATTGAATGCTTTTTATAAAAAAACTCTATTTTACAGATTAAAGATTTTTAATCATGATAGTAAAAACAGTATTTACTTGTCCTCTTGGATGCCTCTCCCAGCATCCACTGCCCAGCTTTAAGCTGGGCTCTTTTTGGCCTCTTATTTTTTCAACAAAATTCACATAACTCTTATTATAATTTTTAGATTTTCTTACAGATAAAAAAAAGCTCAACCTTGGGGAAAGCTGAGCTCGTAAAATCTGATGTGTTCTACACATCGTATCTGGGCAAGCACTTTAAATCCTAAAAACGTTAGGCAGTGAACTTTGCAATCGAATTATGTGATTTACTTCTACCTTTGTAAAGTTGATTAAATTAATCAGGATTAAAATTTTAATCGTTTTTTCAACTTAAAATAGAGATTTCTTTTATTTTATTCACTTATATAATAATTAAGAATAGTTAAATTTTTTAGTTAAACTAATCCAAATATTGTTAACTATTCCTCAAAATAAAACGAATTTGACAATAAAATGGCGATTTTTTACACGCATTGTAAACATAGCTATATTTTTGTTAATGTTAAAACCGATTAACACAATCTATTTTTCCAATCACAATTGTAATATCTTTTTAACATTTACTTCTTAATTCCTGATGAAATATAATTATTAGCTTATTGTAAATGTTCATTTTTTTATCAGGTTGACAAATTACTTTTCATTTGACTAGTTTTTCACCAATTTTAACATAAGTGTCAAATATCTTTAACATTACCTTTTCTAGATTATTGACTTCATAAATTGTTACAATACAATGACCCCAGCTTTATCTCTTGTTAATGCTGGAAATGATTATGAAAAAACTTGGTTTAGCCACTGCTGTATTATTAGCCATGACCGGTGCTCATGCTTATCAATTTGAAGTTCAAGGTCAATCTGAATATGTTGACACAACTGCAAACGATAAAAACTTCACTGGTGACGTTGCTGGTACATTCTATTTAAAAAATGTTGATACCGCTAAGGGTCCTTTAGCTGAAGCAGCTTTCTTGAACCAAGCTTCTAGCGTATCTTTAGGTTATAGCTACCAACAGTATGACCAAAATAACGGTTTAAACTACCACGTTGGTACATACGGCGTTAAAGGTGAGGCTTACGTTCCTACTCCTTACCTTCCTGTATACGCTAGCGCAACTTATAACCACACTGATGTTGATGGTAAAAACGCTATCTCTCGTGATGACAACGGTGACCGTTATGCATTAGAAGTTGGTGCTATGTTGTTACCTAACTTCTTAATGACTGTTGGTTATACAAGCGTTGCAAACCAATTCGCTTTAGATAACTTCGGTATCATCAGCAACGGTATCTACACTGCTGCGAACCAAACTGCTGCGATTCAAGACGACCAAGATGCTGTTACAGCTCGTGCTAAATATGTAGGTCCAATCGATGGAACTAACATGGCAATTGGTTTTGAAGCTGCTGGTGCTTTCGGTCAAGAAAACCAATACGGTTTGAAAACTGACCTTTACTTAACTCCTAAGTTAAGCGTTGGCGCTTCTTTCGTTGGTAACGATGGTTCAGCTGACATCAAAGGCAATGACCTTGGTGAATTCCGTCAAGCTTGGGGTGGTAACGTAAACTACTTCATTACTCCATCTGTAGCAGTTGGTGCATCGTACATGAAAGCTGACGTTAAAAAGTCTAGCTACGATACACAAACTATCGGCTTAAATGCTAAATTCCGTTTCTAATTTAATTTAGAAATCGAATTAAAAAAGGACTCAAATGAGTCCTTTTTTTACAACTAAATTTAGCTTCGTACAATATTTAAGAAATATAGATGACGTTCATACTGATCGATAATGTCTTGAATTAAATCTTCTTGAGTCCAATCCATTACATCATAGTTCTGTCCACCTTCTCTTAAAAACACTTCAGCTTGGAAATATTGCCCATCTTCGGCTTCAGTACGTCCAATTAAAAAACTTGGTGGCACTGTTTCACGTGAAACAACTTTATAAATAAAATTAATTTCATTGTGATGATCGACTCGAAGTTGCATCCCATCCTCAAGTTGAGTAATTGAAACTTCTAAATGACGGCGTCTAAATTCATGTTTGATATTTTCAAACGCACGATCCACTTGTTTTTCGATATATTCTCTAACCTCTTCTTCACTATGAGGATAGTGCATGATTAAACCTAGCCGCTGTTGCCAGCTTCTTGGATTATGAATGGCACGTGGGGTAATTCGAGCTTCCTGAATTGCTTGCATTTTCGTGACATCAAGATGCAATGCTTTTATTAATCCCCAACTCATGAACAGCATAACCACAGTAAACGGCAATGCGCTCATAATGATGGAAGATTGAAGCGCAGCCAAACCACCGACTAACAATAAAATAATGGCGAGTACAGCCATCAGTACTGTCCAGAACAAACGCTGCCAAGTTGGTGAATTTTCAGTTTTTGCAGTTAAGTAGTCTGTTACCAATGCTCCCGAGTCAGCAGAGGTCACAAAGAATAAAACAACTAAAACGGTAGCCAAAATATTCATGACACCTGACCACGGTAAGTGTCCTAAAAACTCAAATAGAGCTACTGATGAGTCTTGCTGAACAGCCTGAATAAGAGTGTTTTGATGTTCATGAATAATGCTAAATAATGCAGCGTTTCCTAAAAAGCCCATCCAGATAATGGTAAAGCCTGTCGGGATGAGGAGAACCCCTACAATAAATTCTCGAATGGTACGACCACGTGAAACCCTTGCGATAAACATACCCACAAATGGCGACCAAGAAATCCACCAAGCCCAATATAAAATTGTCCAACCACCAATCCATCCATTCGGCTGATAAGCGTATAAATTGAATGTCATGGTAAAAAGGTTAGAGATATATTGCCCAGTGTTTTGAATAGTAGTCTGGAGTAAATAAATACTAGGACCAGCGATAAAAACAAAAACTAATAATATTAAGGCTAAGACTAAGTTTAGCTCTGATAAGCGTTTAACCCCTTTATCTAGACCTAAGAACACAGACAAGGAAGCTAAAATGCTCACAAAAATAATCAGTAATACTTGAATATGGGTGCTTTGCTCGACACCGAACAAATAATGTAAACCCGAGTTAATCTGGGTAACGCCAAACCCTAGAGAAGTTGCTACACCAAATACCGTACCAATGGTCGCGAATATATCGATGCTGTCGCCCCAAGGCCCATAAATCTTCTTACCAATGAGAGGATAAAGGGCTGAACGGGTCTTTAACGGTAAATTATGTCGATAAGCAAAATAAGCCAATGCCAATCCGACCACTGCGTAAATAGCCCACGCATGCAAGCCCCAGTGGAAGAAGGTCACCCTTAATGCTTGCTGTGCTGCCTCAATAGTCTGAGCATCTCCACTTGGTGGATTAACATAATGCATGACAGGTTCGGCAACCCCGAAGAACATGAGACCGATACCCATCCCTGCTGTAAACAGCATGGCAAACCAAGACCCATTATTATATTCAGGCTGACTATGGTCAGGTCCTAATTTAATTCGACCTATTGATGAACAGGCGATATAAATCAATAAAATGAGAAAGAAGGCTACAGATAAAACATAAAACCAGCTAAATGAATCGGTGATCCATTGTTTTAATTGCTGCGTTAGAAGTTCAAAAGAACTCGGGGCGATCACCACAACTGCCAAGAACAAAGCAATGATAATGACCGTACCAAAAAATACGTTAGGATTAACGTTTGCGAACCAACCTGGTTGTTTGGAAGGCATAACTCCTCCATGTTATTTTAATGAAAAGTGACAGGCATAAAGCCAATAAAGACATTCACAGAATGAACAAAGTTAAATCTTTCAATAGAGAAAGCCGATAATACTTTAAATAAACTTAAATAATATTGCAGTTACAAAGGTGTAAAAAATTAAAACACCTTCTCCTTTATTTGTCAGAATCCTTTTTTGTTGGATGGGCAATGTACTGTAGAGCAATTAAACGTGTGACAATCAAAGCGAGATACATCACGCCACAAAACATTTGTAGCATGGCTAAAACGCGTGCTGGTGGACTAAGCGGCATTAAATCAGATAAACCTGTTGCTGACTGTAAGCTAAAGCTCAGGAACAGTAGATCTAACCAAGTCTGCAAATGATGAACATTGTTTGGATTTTGGAAGCTAGCAGGAATCAATAGCTGACAAATGTTGTAGAGGAATGCAAAGCCCCAAGCAAGCAAAGTAAAAACCGCGGCGGCTGCAAATAATTCATCTCTTGTTAAATATCGATCAGCAAACATATAACGAAATAAACCGTAAGCAGCCGAAAAGTAAGCCAGCGCTTCACAACTATGGGCAAAAATCTGAATCGTTAAATTGTTATAGCCTAATAAAATAAAGACGGAGGATATAATCGCTCCACTGACAAAAGTTAATCCCAGAAAAGTAAACATTGGGGTTTGACGAATGACCTTAGCAATAATAAGTAGGGCAAGCACTCCTAAAGCCCACGTTAGGGTCCGGTAAAATACATCATGAAAAGTGAGCATGGCCAAAATGAGTAGGATAAATTGCACAAGCAGCAACCATGCAGAAGGTAGCAGTCGAAAGCTCGCCCAGAAGTCCATGATAGATCGCATTTAATTATTTTCCTTTTTCATTATGTTTTGAATTATAGGAAATCATACTGTACAAAAAATAGGACAAACAAGTTGTTCTTTATTAAAGAGCTTCTTTCACTTTAATGTCTCCGATCAACAAAAAAAGCCCCGCAAGGCTTTTAATGAGATAGATATTTAATCCATTTTGATTTTAGTGATCTGATGCACCAGAAGCACCAATACCTGTCATTGAACGAACATATTGGGCATCGAATGCAGCACGCTCTTTTTTAGCACGTGCAGAGTTGTCAGTCACCGAGAAGAACCAACAGCAAAGGAATGACAATGGCATAGCAAATAATGCAGGACCATTGAATGGGTTAACTGGTGTATCAGAGATTTTTAAAGTATCTACCCAAACCGCTTTAGACAGAACAATAAGGACTACCGCTGTTACAAGACCAACCACACCACCGATAACTGCACCACGAGTAGTTAAACCTTTCCAGAACATTGAAAGAACAAGAATTGGGAAGTTTGCACAACATGCCACAGAGAACGCTAAGCCCACCATGAATGCTACGTTTTGCTTTTCAAACAAGATACCCAAAATCATGGCAAAGATTGCTAAACCAAGTGTCGCAATTTTTGACATACGAAGTTCTGAAGCTGGAGTCGTTTGACCTTTCTTGAATACGTTAGCGTATAAGTCATGTGAGATTGCAGATGCACCTGAAAGTGTTAAACCAGCAACAACAGCAAGAATCGTTGCGAACGCTACTGCTGAAATGAAGCCCATGAATAAGTCACCGCCTAAAGCATCACTTAAATGCACGGCTGCCATGTTGTTACCACCAACAAGTTCAAGCTTGCCTGATACTGCCATTTTTGCAACATCAAGGAATTGAGGGTTGTTTGATACGAAAAGGATCGCACCGAAACCAATAATGAAAGTTAGAAGATAGAAGTAACCAATGAAACCTGTCGCAACCACAACTGATTTACGCGCTTCTTTTGCATCTTTTACAGTGAAGAAACGCATAAGAATGTGTGGAAGACCCGCTGTACCAAACATGAGTGCCAAGCCAAGAGACAATGCATCAATCGGGTTTGCGGCAAGTTTACCCGGACCCATAATTTTTGCAGCTTCTTCAAAGCTTACGCTGTGAACTTTACTGAATACTTCAATTGATTGAGTGAACATGTTGCTGAAGCTGAAACCAACCGCTTTCATCACCATGAATGCCATGAAAGTCGCACCACTAAGCAACATAACCGCTTTAATGATCTGTACCCATGTCGTTGCCAACATGCCACCAAAAATTACGTATGCCATCATTAATAGACCAACGATGACAACAGCGATGTTATAGTTCAAACCAAATAGTAATTTGATGAGCTGGCCCGCGCCTACCATTTGAGCGATCAAGTAGAATGCCACAACCACAAGCGAGCTTAAGGCAGCTAAAGTACGGACCGGTTTTTCTTCGAGACGGAATGACACTACATCTGAAAGGTTGTATTTACCGAGGTTACGTAAACGCTCTGCAACCAAGAATAAAACGATTGGCCAACCTACCATAAACCCAAGAGAATAAAGTAAGCCATCAAAACCCGAACTAAACACCATCGCGGAAATACCAAGGAAAGATGCTGCTGACATATAGTCACCGGCAATTGCCAATCCGTTTTGAAAACCGCTGATTCCGCCCCCTGCGGTATAGAAATCTTGTGCTGATTGAGTTTGTTTTGCAGCCCACTTAGTAATAAACAAAGTGAAACCAACAAAGATGACAAACATGATGATAGC
Source organism: Acinetobacter sp. 1542444 (assembly GCF_000581835.1). NCBI lineage: Bacteria > Pseudomonadati > Pseudomonadota > Gammaproteobacteria > Moraxellales > Moraxellaceae > Acinetobacter > Acinetobacter sp. 1542444. Next base: position 288,389 of record NZ_JEYA01000004.1, read on the forward strand.
GTGCCAGTTAGTGGCTTGCTGTTCGGCTTCACCCAAATCTGGACCAGCCATAGCAACAGTTGAATATAGCGATGCTGCTGCCAATAAGGCTTTCGCTTTTAATGAATTCCATTTCATATTAGTGTAATCCTTTCTCATGCGTGATGGCTTCAACTTCCTTCAACGCTTCTTCACTCAACTGGTCAAGGGTATTGTTTGCGATATAGGAATACACGCCACACAGTAGGAAAGATAAAACAATAATTCCTAAGCCTAGTGGAATACCCCATGTCGTTACACCACCACTAAATGAACTCATTAAAAATTCTTTGTTGTAGCCAACAAGTAGCATAAAGCCCACATAAAGCACTAACATAATGATTGTGAGCGTCCAGCTTAATGCACTTTTTTTCTTGACCATCTTTTGAAACTTTGGATTGCGTAGAATCTGTTCTACTTGGCTCTGATCCATAACCAAACTCCTTGCCTGTGCCCAACCTTGGTCACTTTTTTAATAGTAGTTTCTCATTATTAAAATTAGCAAAATAACGTGTAATTCGTAACTTAGACTTTGGTCGTTAAAATTTAATCAATTTATAGCTTTGTTTCTGCTTGCGGTATGATAGGCGCAAGGTTTTAATCATGTAGGTCATATGAACAGCTGGCTGATTATTGGGGTACTCACTCTTTATATAGCACTCTTATTTATTTGTGCTTTTTTTGGCGAGAAGCATGCTAGCCGCCTGAGTACACGTGGCCGGATGTTCTTGTTTAGTTTGACCTTAGGTGTTTACTGTTCATCTTGGACATTCTATGGTGCAACCGGAGCTGCCGTCCGAGAAGGCGTCATTTTCTTACCTATTTATTTAGGTCCACTCCTATTTGTCTGGTTTGGTTATGACATCTGGCGACGTTTAGGCCGAGTACGTCAGCATCATGCAATTTCTTCAATTGCCGATTTTGTTGCTGCACGTTATGGCAAAAGCGGTGTATTGGCATCGCTGGTTACGATCTTGGCAGTCATTGCGATTATTCCCTACCTGGCCCTACAGTTACGTGCAATTGCCTTAAGTACATCAGTCATATTGGAGCAAAATGCTCATATTCATACGACTACCAATAGCGTTTTGCTTTTAACTAGTGTCCTTGCGATCTTGGCCATGATTTTTGGTACAAGGCAGATCGCGAATACCGAACAGCATGGTGGCCTCATGTTAGCGGTGGCATTTGAATCTTTTGTAAAATTATTCGCCCTAATCTGTGTCGCTTTATTTTTTATTTTTGAAGCACCCGCGAACTTAGTACAAGTCTCAGCCGACGTAAACCAAACCTTTCAAGAAGTTCAGTTATTTGGGGTGCCTGAAACTTTCTGGATTCAGACATTATTGGCAGGGCTGGCAATTATCTGTTTACCCCGTCAGTTTCATGTGGCTGTTGTCGAATTACGCGATGAAAAGCACATTCGCGGTGCACGTAAATGGTTTGCGGCTTATCTCATTTTAACGATTTTAGCTATTATCCCGATTGCAAGCTGGGCTTTGCATGCAGCGCCAAAATTCCTAACTGTGCCTGATGTGGCAGTACTCTCATTACCATTGAGTTATAACCAAGAATGGTTAGCCCTACTGGCCTTTTTAGGTGGGTTCTCTGCCTCAACAGGCATGTTACTGGTGTCATCAGTTGCATTATCTATCATGCTCAGTAACGACTTGATTATGCCCGCACTATGGCGTTTTAAGCTGCTATCACGTCACGATAAACATTTACCTAAAGTTCTTAAATTCAGCCGTCGTATTAGTATTGTCGCGGTGATGTTACTTGGCTTTTTATTCTTCCATTTCTTTAATGATATTAACCAGCTTTCAGTATTTGGTTTATTGGCATTTAGTGCGGTTGCTCAATTCGCTCCTGCACTAATTGGAGGATTGTATTGGCGAGGTGGAAGTCGCCAAGGCGTTTATGCAGGTCTTATTGTTGGCTTTTTAATGTGGAGTTACACATTACTATTTCCAACCATCTTACGTAGTTTGCCGGAAGCCTATCAAGAAACAGCCCAGAGTATTTTGCTTTTTGGCCCTTTTGGAATTAATGCATTACGTCCAGAATCACTTTTTGGCTTTGAATCATTTGCTCCACTTACACACGGCGTTATTTGGTCACTCGGTTTAAATATTGTTTTATATATTTGGATTTCTAAACTTTACCGCCCAAGTGTGGCAGAACAAATTCAGGCAGAAAGCTTTTTCTACTATGAAACTAAGCCCCTGCCATCACCGCACACTTCTACCGACTTAACTTATTTACCGCACGATGCTGCACGTTTAAAAGTAGGCGATTTGTTCGCTCTTGCTAAAAGAATTACAGGTGAGCAACCCACAACACAAGCGTTCGAGAACTTTTGTGAACAAAATCATCTCACGCTCAACCCAAATAGTATCGCCAATGGCATGTGGTGGCGGTTCACTGAACAATATCTAGCTGGAATTATCGGCGCAGCCTCTGCACGTACGTTGCTCACTACAGCAATGATTAACAATGGTTTGGCATTAGGCCAAGTCGCCAATATTTTAGACCAAGCCTCGCAATGGCAACGTTTCAATCAAAACTTGCTGATGACCATGATTGACCACATGACCCAAGGGGTAAGTGTGGTTGATAAAAACATGTGTTTGGTGGCTTGGAATAACCAATATTTAAAACTATTTGGCTACCCTAAAGATTTAGTTTATGTGGGTTGTCCAATTGCCGATCTGATTCGTTATAACGCTGAACGCGGCGAATGTGGCCCCGGTTCAGTCGAAGAACATGTTCGTAAACGCTTACACTGGATGAAAGTCGGAAGTGCGCATGAATTTGAACGAATTCGTAAAGACGGACGCGTTATTCAAATGCGTGGTAATCCTATTTCAGGTGGAGGCTTTGTGACTACGTTCGCTGACATTACTGCTTTCCGTGCGAATGAGGCAATACTCGAAGCCCGCGTAAAAGACCGAACCCAACAACTTGCCGATGCTTTAACTGAGCAACAGCTTGCACGCGAACAAGCCGATATGGCCAATATGTCAAAAAGCCGATTTATTGCAGCGGCCAGTCATGACTTATTACAACCTATGCATGCTGCCCGTCTGTTTAGTACAGTTCTTGAACAAAGCATTGCGACCGAAGAAGACCGTCAAACTCTACAACAACTTGACCGCGCTCTGTATGGCGCAGAAAGTATGCTCTCTGCTCTACTCGATATTGCGCGTTTGGAAGGTGGCACCATACAACCCAAAAGACAGCCTTATCCTCTGCACGATTTATTAAGCGATCTTGAACTCCAGTTTAAATCGATTGCTGCTCAGCGAAATATTTCACTCAAAGTTCACGATGTATCGTTCTGGATTGACACAGATCCACAGTGGATACGACGTATTATCCAAAACTTTGTAAGTAATGCACTGCGTTATACCGCCAAAGGCAGAGTGATTGTCGGTGTATTACGTTCGGCTCAAAAACCTGGTCATATTCGAATTGGTGTTTGGGATACAGGTCCCGGAATTGCCGAAGAGCAACGTATTAAACTATTTCAAGAATTCGAACGCTGTGGGCATTTATCACCTTGGGGTGAGCAAGGTTTAGGTTTGGGTCTTGCTATTGTGCAGCGTATGACTGGTTTGTTGAATTATCCAGTCCATGTCTATTCGCAACTCGATAAAGGCTCCTGCTTTATGATTGAGGTTCCGGTGGTAGAAGCTCCAAAACTGATAGCCCCAACCGTACAAGCAGTGCCTTTAAAAACTAAGGCTTACCGAATTTTATGTTTAGACAATGATGAAACAATTCTTGAGGGCATGAGTAGCTTATTAGGTCGATGGGGCTACGAAGTTTTTAAAGCCACTGAACCAGAACAAGCATTTGAGATTATTCAAAAAGAGAATATTCAAGTCTGGCTTATCGATCAGCATTTAAACAATAACCAACTCGGTGTCGATTTTATTTTGCAAAATCGTCAACATGATGTTCCGGTTGCTCTGATTACAGCCGACTCTCATCCTGAGTTACCTCAACAATTGAAAGAACTGAATATTGTTTTACTCAAAAAACCGCTTAAACCAGCTTCTCTAAGAGCATGGCTATCGGGTCTTAAAATTGCCAGTGAGACAGATTAATTTTTTTCTCTCCCAAACCTTTTAATAAGTTTGGGAGAGATTTTTGGCAAAAATTATTGGTCTAATTTAAGCCAATAGGCAGAACTGCTCAAAAAGTCTACTTTTGTTGATTAAATAATTGGCCAAACTTTCCATTAGGCCTTTTTCTATGGCAAAGCTCACCTTTTTTGTAAGTGAACACTTGTACACTTAGTTACAATTTCATAAGCTCCTGTTTTTTAAAATTATAATTAGACAAAAACAACCATATACGACTTTAGTCGTATTCTACTTGCATTCTTCATGACACATAAATATTCAAAACCAATTTATTCTATGTACAGCTATTTTTATAACCCATTTCCATATTAAGCACCCCTGCTCACGAATTAATGCAAAGGACAATTGCCATGAATATTTCTGATAACAGCCCACAAGGCCAACTTTCGTCTCAACAGTTTTATCGTCAATACAGTGCCAATGCTTTACTTCCTGAATTAGATTGGCAAAGTATTTTCCCTCACAGCAAGCTCAATGAAGCAAACATTAAAGCGTTAAATACAATTTATCAGTGCGCCGTCCCCCTCGCACTTAATGTATTTCATGATCTAAATTTTGATGTATTTGCACCTGCGGCTTATCATCCGCAAGGTTTAGGTTTATTTGATAAATTGGCACAACAAGAAGAAAATTTCTTAAAAGTTCTTAGCGCTGAAAGTGAAAATCTTGACCATGACACACGTCATCAAATCTGGAGCATGCTACTCCGTGGCGGTGCTGTACTCGTTTTCAAAGCTTGGCTTGGTCATGTCAAACTCGGCGAGAATCAGTTAGATATGACTCAGTTTGATGAATTATCGGATTTACTCTTTATTAAAACGCATCCAGATCAACTTGCTGAACGACTCCATGTTGATGAAAAAGCAAAACTCGACCATATCTTCTTGATGTATGGCAATGATATTTTCCTTGATCGATTCAACAGCCTAGAAACAGCTGCACTTTTTGTTGATTTAGGCGTTTATGATGCAGCCTTCTTAAGCCTACGCGATGACCGCGTAGCTGAATATTTAAAAATGAAAGGCTATGTGACTCAAGATCAAATTGATGATTTGCAATGTGCACTCAATCCTTTGTACTGCGACAGCCTAACACCTAAGCAAGATTGCCTTGCTTAAGTGACATCTATAAAAAAAGACCTCAATCGAGGTCTTTTTTCTTTTTAAATTTTCTTATCTTCAATATTGAGTGCGCTAATGGCCAATACGGCTTGTGTACGGGTTTGCACACCTAATTTTCTAAATATAGCCGTTACGTGAGCTTTAATCGTTGCTTCTGAAACATCAAGCTCATATGCGATTTGTTTATTTAACAAACCTTCCGCAACCATCATCAAAACACGGAATTGCTGAGGTGTTAGAGATTGAATACGTTCAGCTAAAGCAGTTTCATCTGCTGCTCTTGGGTCAAGGTTAAGATTAGATGGCAAATTAGGTGGCAACCAGATATCACCTTCTAAGACTTGACGAATCGCTTCGCCAATATGGCTTGGATGAGCCGACTTAGGAATATAACCCATCGCACCATGTGCAATTGCACGCTGAATAATTGAAGTTTCTTCATGTGCAGAAACCACAATAATCGGAATAGATGGATACTGTGCTCTTACATAAACCAGAGCCGAAAAGCCTGAAGCACCCGGTAAATTTAAATCGAGTAATACCAGATCAGGTTCTGCCCCATTTTCCAAACGCTCATAAAACTCATCAACCGAGGCTGTTTCATGAATTTGTGCCTGTGGCAGGCTATAACGTACTGCTTGAATTAAAGCATGACGAAACAAAGGATGATCATCAACGATTAAAATATTCATAAGCGATTAAAGTAATCTTGAGCATAAGTATGGCCTATTGTAACCCTACTATTTAGATGAAAGATACGTTCATCTTATCCATTTTTATGCAAAATGTTGATAAATGCAGAACTTAGCCAAGATTTTGAGATGTTTTTTAACTTTTAATCAAAATTAATCTGTTTTTTATATAAGCTTCCTTTTTATTATAAAAAATATATCACCTATAATTATATAAAATAAAAACAGCAACTTAATAGAAAAACAAAGTATAAAAATCCACTATTTATCTTTTATATTTAAAACTGATAAGGTTGACCAATTTCGTTATTTTACAGTTTACCGTCGTTGTTGATTAATAAGTCCAATCTCTTGTTTTAGGCTTAGGAACCAAATTATGACTGGTATCACATCACCAAAACCTTTAAATATTGTTGCTGTTTCTGGTGGCTTAAATACCCCATCTAAAACGGAAAGTCTGGTTCAAGCCATTCTTGATGAATTATCAGAAGCAATCGATATTAAAGTTCACTTCATTAAATTAAGCGAAATCGGGCCTCTATTAGGCGGCGCATTTTATCGCAATCAACTTCCACAGCGCGTACAAGATGACCTTGCCGCAGTTGAAGCAGCAGATGCTTTAATTGTAGGTACACCCGTTTACCGTGCTTCTTTTACAGGTCTTTTCAAACATTTCTTCGATTTTGTTGAACAGACTGCTTTAGTCGATGTGCCTGTACTTTTAGCAGCATCGGGCGGTAGTGATCGTCATGCACTCGTACTTGAACATCAACTTCGTCCATTATTTAGCTTCTTCCAAGCACAAACTTTACCAATTGGCGTATATGCGACCGATCGTGACTTTACTCCTGAATATACGGTCAAAAGCGAGCAATTATCAGATCGTATTACGTTAGCAGTGGCACGCGCATTACCAATTTTAGAATGGGCGCCAGCGAAAGGTAAACGTGCTGAAGTGGTTAAATCTAAATCACAGCAAGCAAATCAAGAGCTTGGTATTAACAAGCAAATTGAACAAGAAGAAGTATTACCTTCAGCGGCTGTACCAGACCTTGATGCGGCAGAATCTCGTTTGCATCACAAGTCTGGCAAATCATTAACGCATGTTGCCTAAGCGCAATATCGCTAAATAAAAAGAACGAATGGGGAGAGCGAACCATGACGCAATTACAACAACCAATTAAATTTGCTTATTGGGTACCAAACGTAAGCGGTGGCCTTGTAGTGAGTAACATCGAACAGCGTACAGACTGGAGTTATGACTACAATGTTCGACTTGCACAGGCTGCCGAAAACAATGGTTTTGAATATGCGCTCACCCAAATTCGTTTTACGGCGGGGGACGGGGCAGAAAACCAACATGAATCGGTAAGTTTCAGTCATGCATTACTAGCAAAAACTGAAAAATTAAAGGTCATTGCGGCTATTCTGCCCGGCCCTTGGAAACCGGCACTTGCCGCTAAACAACTTGCAACGATTGATTATTTAACTCAAGGCCGTATTGCTATTAATGTTGTTAGTGGCTGGTTCAGAGGCGAGTTTGATGCCATTGGTGAAGAGTGGCCTGAGCATGATGAACGTTATGTTCGCTCTGAAGAATTTATTCGCACTCTAAAAGGAATCTGGACCACCGACAACTATAGTTTCAATGGTAAATACTACCAGTTCCAAAACTACACGCTTAAACCAAAACCTTTGCAAAAGCCTTATATCGAAGTTTTCCAAGGCGGTAGCTCACGTGCTGCACGTGACATGGCTTCTCGCGTGTCCGACTGGTATTTCACTAACGGTAATACAGTAGAAGAAATTCAAAAACAAGTTGAAGATATTCGTACTAAAGCAAAAGCCAATAACCATCATGTCAAAATTGGGGTAAATGCATTCATCATTGCCAGAGATACCGAAGAAGAAGCAAAAGCAGTACTTCAAGAAATTATTGATCAAGCCAATATTGAAGCGGTAAATGCATTTGGAGATGCTACACGTGAAGCAGGTGCTGCTTCACCAGAGCAACAAGGTAACTGGGCAAAATCAAGTTTTGAAGACTTAGTGCAATACAACGATGGCTTTAAAACCAATTTAATTGGTACGCCGCAGCAAATTGCAGAGCGTATTGTGGCACTCAAAAATGTAGGTGTTGATTTGATTCTTTCCGGATTTTTACACTTTATTGAAGAGGTGGAATATTTCGGAGAAAAAGTTCTGCCGCTCGTTCGTCAGTTAGAACTTCAACAGGAAAAGGAGGTAGAAATCCAAGCTAAATCAGCCTAAAAAACCCCAGTTAAAACAGCGCAAGATAATAAAAACAATAAATTAAAAATAAAGAATTTATTGGCTCCAAGACTCGGCTTGGAGCCTTTGTTTTTTAAGATTTTTCGACTTCTCGAATCACAGTTTCAACTGAGTAACGGCACCATTTTGAAAGTTTTTCGATAAATTCATTTAAGGCAGCGGGTTCAAAATGGCTGACAATCATATAGCAAGCATTGCCCATGACTTTAAAGCATTCATCGATTTGTTCATATTGCTTAACCAAATTTTCAATTTCTTCAAATGCGCGTTGTTCATTTAAATGCAAATGAATAAATTGCTTATGCGAATATTGCACGGCAATGGTGTAGTTTTTGATAACACCTGCATCCATTAACTGAGCAATTCGAGCACCCACCGCCTGTCCTGTTCGATGGACGCGCTGCCCAATGTCTTTATTTGTCAGACGAGAATCTTGTTTGAGTAATGCAATAATTTTTAGATCAATCGGGTCTAATTCAATATTCATTTTTCATGGTGAAAGAAAACTGGCGGTAATGCTTTCATCTGACTATAGCCGATTTTTCAAGCAGAGAATAATCTTGTTTTATCTCATATCAACAAGAGTAATCTCATGAAACAAGCATTATTAGTTATCGATGTACAAAATGATTATTTTAAAAATGGCAAAATGGAATTGGTTGGACCAGATCAAGCACTAGAAAAAATAAAGCAGCTCGAACAATATTTTAACGAGAAAAACTTGCCCATCATTTATGTGCAGCATATTAACCCGCCACAAGCGAGTTTCTTCCAAGAAAATACAGATGGGGTTTTACTTCATCCTGAACTCAGTGCTGGCAGTGATTCATTAATCGTAACAAAGCATTATCCAAACAGTTTTTTAGAAACTAATTTAGACGAGCTTTTAAAAGCACATCAAATTGAGCAACTCGTGATTACAGGCATGATGACGCATATGTGTATTGATTCAGGTACACGTGCAGCCAAAGAACTTGACTATCAACCCATCTTAATTGCAGATGCAACCGCAACTCGCGATTTAAGCCATGACGGAAAAACTGTAAAAGCTGAAGACGTACAAACTGCTTTTTTAACTGCGCTAAGTATGTTTGCAAATGTACAAAATACTGCTGACTTTTTAGCAAGCTCTTAGTAGAAAGCAATAAAAAAGCCCCAGATGGGGCTTTTTTAAAATTAGTTCTGCTTATCAGGATAAACCGTTGTAATTAACTGATCTACCACTGCAGGCTCAGCCAAGGTTGAGGTATCACCTAAACTATCTAGCTCATTCGCTGCAATTTTTCTTAAAATACGGCGCATGATTTTACCGGAACGCGTTTTAGGTAACGCTGGTGCCCAATGTAGTGCATCAGGTGAAGCCACAGGTCCAAGCACTTTACGTACCCAGTTGATTAACTCTTTACGCAGCTCTTCCGATTCTGCAACACCTGCCTGTAAGGTCACGAAAGTACAAATACCTTGTCCTTTAATATCATGAGGCATGCCCACCACTGCTGCTTCTGCGACTGATTCATGCGAAACAAGAGCACTTTCAATTTCAGCTGTGCCCAGACGATGACCTGAAACGTTTAAGACATCGTCAACACGACCTGTGATCCAGTAATAGCCATCTTCATCACGGCGAGCACCATCACCCGTAAAATAAGTATTTTTAAAGGTCGAGAAGTAAGCCTCAATAAAGCGGTCTGGGTCACCCCAAATGGTACGCATCTGGCCTGGCCATGAATCTTTAATCACAAGGTTACCTTCAACCGCACCTTCTAGCTCATTACCCTCACCATCCACAATGGCGGGGTGAATCCCAAATAATGGGCGTGTTGCTGAACCTGGTTTTAAAGCTGTTGCACCCGGCAATGGAGCAATCAAAATACCGCCTGTTTCGGTTTGCCACCATGTATCAACAATCGGGCAGCGGCCTTCACCAACAACATTGTAGTACCAATTCCAAGCCTCAGGGTTAATTGGTTCACCAACCGAACCAAGTAAACGCAGGCTGCTACGGTTACTTTCACGTACAAACGAATCACCCTCTCGCATCATGGCGCGAATTGCGGTTGGTGCTGTATATAAAATAGAAACTTTATGTTTATCGACCACATGACCAAGACGTGCCCATGTTGGATATTGAGGTACACCTTCAAACATTAAGGTGGTCGTACCATTTGCCAGCGGCCCATAAATTAGATAACTATGCCCTGTAATCCAACCGATATCGGCTGTACACCAATACACATCATCTTGTTTTAAATCGAAGACCTCTTTAAAGGTACTGGTTACATAAACTAAGTAACCGCCTGTCGTATGCAACACACCTTTCGGTTTACCTGTCGAGCCCGATGTATAAAGAATAAATAAAGGGTCTTCTGCCTTCATCGGCTCTGGAGGGCAGTTTGCATCAACCTCCATAATAATGAGGTGATACCACAAATCACGACCAGGCTTCATTTCAATCGGGTTTGCATTACGGTAAACCACAATCACATTTTCAACACACTCAGTACCCGGCAATGCTAAAGCCAAATCAACATTTTCTTTGAGTGGTAATAGTTTTCCGGCACGTAGACTTGAGTCTGCGGTAATCACCAGTTTCGCTTGGCTATCTTCAATACGACTTGCTAAAGAATCTGGCGAGAACCCACCAAATACCACACAGTGAACAGCACCAATACGGGCACAAGCTAACATGGCAATTGCAGCTTCTGTCACCATTGGCATATACAGTACAACGCGGTCACCTTTACCAATGCCATATTTCTTTAAAACGTTGGCAAAACGGCAGACTTCGTCGTGTAATTCTTTATAAGAGACAATCTTATGACGAGAAGGATGGTCACCTTCCCAAATAATTGCAGGTTTATGTGGATGTTCTTTAAGATGCCTGTCTAGGCAGTTTGCTGACACGTTCAACTCACCATCAGCAAACCATTCAATTTTGAAATTGTCTTTGTCAAAACTGGTATTTTTAACTTGGGTAAATGGCTTTATCCAATCGACAATTTTAGCTTGCTCTGCCCAGAATTCATCTGGGTTCTCGATAGAGTGTTGATAACGTTTAAAGTAGTCTGCTTCAACAGTACGAGCTGTTTTTTTAAATTCCTCTGGTACTGGATAGATCTCATTCATACGCAACTTCCTTGATCTTGTGCATCCCATCTCGAGACTGTGGCTATTATTTTACTGGATCTTATTTGCATGCCTTTGCAGTATGATGACTCTTTCAAAGCCTAGACAATGCGACTTTGGTCATATATTAACCACTTACTCAAGCATACGAAATTATGAACATTTTTATAAAATTAAGTTGATTTAAAACATTTGTCTATAGCTTTTACTTTTATAATTTTTTCAATATTTGATGGTTTTGATCATCAACAAAGATTATTTTGTCTCTCATATGCAACCTAGGAATAAAATAATATGTTTGCCCAAACAACTTCCTCACGCCCACCACAGCTGCCTTTAAAAGATAGCCCTTTTTCAATTCATGGCCGTTTTAACCGTATGAGTTATTTAGGTGGATATGGACTGATTTATTTAGTCACAATCGTGGGTTATTTTATTCTGGCCTCCTTTCTTGGGAGTTTTCAGCTTTCAAGTAATTTATTTAATTTTGAGTTTTATAGCTCTCTTTCTGGCCTCAGTGCTTTGGTAGTCTGGGCTTTTTGGCTATTCCTGATTTATTTAAATGTTGTTCTCGTCGTGCGACGTTTGCATGATCTAAATAAAAGTGGTTGGATGGGATTACTACTATTCATTCCAGTTGTTCAGTTCTTTTTTATGATTTATTTACTGCTTGCCTCAGGTACAGCAGGTCCAAATCAATATGGTCCAGCTCGACCATCAACGTTTATAGAAAAGTTAATGGCTTGGTTTATTTTATTGGCTATTTTAATTAGCCTTATTTCTACCGCAGGCTTTTTTTACTACTTCTCTGGCACCGATACTATTCAAACCCCGTCACAAATCTTACAAAAAGGAACGGAATACTTTTAATTAAAAAACACTTTATTATTCAGATGAACTCATTATAGTAGGCGCACATTTTATCTCCTACTATAATGAAGGCCGATCATCGCTTTCATAACTTTTTAAAATAGAGACTTGTCGTGGCTGATGAACAAAAATCCTTAACGGATGTTGCAAAAAATACAGGCGAACTTTTGCAAGAAGCAGGTACTAAAACCACTCAAACGGTTTTAGCCCATACCGAAAAGTATCATGATGCCTATACCACTATTGATAAAATCGTGGATAGCTTCTGGGAACGTGTGCCTTATATTTGTATTGCGATTATCGTTTTTATTATTTTTTGGCTACTCACCAAATTATTTAAGTTCTTTGTTCGTAAAACCTTAGAAAATCGTTCTTATACGCGCCAAAACCTAGTGTTGGTTCTAAACCGTGTAGGAAGTACGACAATTTTATTTTTTGGATTCTTAATTGCACTTGTCATCATGATCCCAGGTTTTACACCAGGACAACTCATGAGTGCGTTAGGAATCGGTTCGGTTGCCATTGGTTTCGCATTTAAAGATATTTTTCAGAACCTGCTGTCAGGTATTTTGATTTTATTGAGCGAACCGTTCCGTATTGGCGATTCCATCGTGGTCAATTCACTTGAAGGAACTGTTGAAGATATTCAAATTCGTGCAACATTCTTACGTTCACCAGATGGCCGTCGCATTGTTATTCCAAATGCTACTGTTTATACGAGTGCTTTAACTGTAAATACGGCTTATCAGCAACGACGTTGTGAGTTTGTAGTCGGAATTGGATATGACGACGATGAACAAAAAGCTAAACAGATTATTTTAGATATTCTTAATAATGACCGAAATGTACTCAGTCAGCCAGCTTTCTCGGTTAATGTTACAGCTTTGGCAGATTTCTCGGTTAACCTGACTGTACGTTGGTGGGTTGATACTACTGAAACTGATATGTCCTCATCTACAAGCACAATCCAAGCTCAAGTAAAACAAGCTTTCAATGAGAACGGAATTAATATTCCTTACCCAATTCAGGAATTAAAAATGGCTTCAAATCAGCCACTTTTAAACCCAGAAGCATCAACTAAAGAGACGACCTAAAATATAAGAAATAGACGTTTCAGTTCTTAAAATACGGTTGCCTAAGCTCACAGCTTGGCAGCCGTTTTTTGTGAGCAAATCAATTTCATAGGGAATAAAGCCGCCTTCGGGTCCAACGACTACACTGCACGCATGCGGAATATTAACTGGCATGCTCTGCTCGGCATACGGATGAGCCACATAGGCGGGACTTTCCTTTAAAATTAAGTTTGGTAGAATATCTTCAACAAAAGGTTTAAAGCGTTTATATAATTGAATTTCAGGAGCAATGGTGTCGCCTGCTTGCTCAAGCCCTAAAGTCACATAGTTATCAAGTTGTTGCAAAAATGGAGTTTGCCAATAGCTTTTATCTACGCGGTAACTATGAATCAAACTAATTCTTTCAACACCTAGAGTCACACTATCCATAATTAAACGGCGTAAAACTTTGGGCCTTGGTAACGCTACGATTAAATGTACTGGAAGTTTTGCAGGTACAACTTCTTCAGTGATAGGCCGTATACAAACTTCTTGCTCATTCATCGAAACAATTTCAGTGGTATAGCGTGCGCCATTACGAACACCAACTTTTAGATTTTGGCCCACCGTAATATCAAGATGTTCACGTAAATGCTGTAATTGGCGCTTTGAGCGAATTAACCATAACTCTGACTGAACATCATCAGATTCTAACAAAACGATATTCATGGTTTTTCGGCCAAATACCGATTAATTACGCCAATATGTTTTTGTAATGAACCTTGGTTACGCTGCAAAACTTTATGCGCCTGCTCAACCACCTGCTTTGCTTCTTCAGGCTCGGCTAAACATGCCATCCAGATTGCTACAACTTGCTCAGCGTCTTGAGCAATGAGCACACCATTTTCATCAATAAATTCATCAACAATGGTTTGGAAATTAAAGTAACGAGGTCCAATTACGGTCGGTACATTTAAAACCATAGGCTCTAAAATATTATGCCCACCACCTGGTTCATTAAGTGATCCCCCCACAAAACACACCTGACTTAAGGCATACCATAGCCAAAGCTCACCCATACTATCCGCCAGATAAACCTGTGTACTGGCGTGAATACTATGATTCATACTTCTACGATGAGTAATTAAATCTAGGTTTTGGCAAATTTCAAATACTTCATCAAAACGTTCAGGATGTCGAGGCACGACAATACAAACTAAATCTGGATCTGTCTTTAGATAAGGTGCAAGTGCCTGCAAAATTTGTTGTTCTTCTGGCGCATGTGTACTGGCAATTGTTAGGACTTTACGCTGCCCCAAATACCATTGTTGTTGTAATTGCTCAGCCTGATTTATAAAAGCCTCAGGTGCATGGATATCAAACTTAATATTTCCAACTACCTGACTTTTTTGTTGATCTAAACCAAGTTCTACATAACGTTGTCGAGTCGCATTATCTTGTGCCAGCACCCAGTCAATTTGTTTCAGCATTCCTGCTGTTAGCCCTGAAACGCGGCTATAACCTTTTGCTGATTTTTCTGATAATCGCGCATTTAATAATAAACAAGGAACCTGCTGTAGCTTGGCTTGATCAATTAAATTTGGCCAAAGCTCAGTCTCAACCAATGCTAAAAGCTTTGGCTGATATAACTCAAAAAATTGTTTTAAAAGATGCTTTTGATCAACAGGCAAATAAACTGCTTGAAATAGATCTAAATAAGGTGCTTTTAAAAATAATGATTTGGCACGCGCCTGCCCCGTCTTTGTTGTATTCGTAACTAATACAGGTTGACCGAGTTTAAGATAATGCTCGATTAAAGGCTGCGCAGCATTGGTTTCTCCAACCGAAACAGCGTGGAACCAAATTGCTCTTACATTTTTCGGAGACTCAAACGGCCCAAATCTTTCAAGACATTCCTGATTATATAATTCCTGGCTTTCTGCACGTCTTTTTATCCGCCATTGGTAAAAAGGTTTTAATAAATGGAGTGCGGTGTTGTACCAAAAAGGGGTCGCCAAGCGGTTTGCCTCAAATAGTCAAAGTTTAAAACTGGGGAAAATATAACATAGATAGAAAAAATGGCAGAGTTTCGATACCTAAACTCTACCATTACAAGAAAAGCGATTTATTGAGCCCATAAATTAAAGAGGTCAGTAAATCATCTGTTCAAAAAATTACGAAGCTTCTAGTGCTGGATAGTCTGTATAACCTTCAGCACCTTTAGCATATAAAGTTGTTGGTTGAAGTTCATTTAATGGCAAGTCTTTTTCTAAACGCTGTAAAAGATCTGGGTTAGCAATATATGCTTTACCAAAAGATACAGCATCTGCCTGACCTTCACGCAAGATACGTTTTGCTGATTCTGGTGTTAGATTCTCATTGGCAATCCATACACCATTAAATTTTTCGCGAAGTTTAGGACTAATACTATCAGCAGCTTCATATTCACGAGAGAAAATGAAAGCAACATTACGTTGGTTAAGTTGTTCAACTACATAACCAAAAGTTGCTAATGGGTTTTCATCTCCCATATCGTGTGAATCACCACGCGGTGCAATATGTACACCTACTCGGCCTGCGCCCCACACTTCAATAAATGCATCAACGACTTCTAATAATAAGCGTGCACGGTTTTCAACAGGACCACCGTATTCGTCATCACGTTGATTGGTATTACTTTGAAGGAACTGGTCAATTAAATAACCATTCGCTGCGTGTAATTCAACACCATCAAAACCTGCTGCTTTAGCCAGTTCTGCTGAATGTTTGTATTGAGCAATAACTTCTTGAATCTCTTCAACTGAAAGTGCACGCGGTGTTACATAAGGACGTTTAGGACGTAATAAACTCACTTCACCCGCAGGTTGAATTGCACTTGGTGCAACAGGAATATCGCCATCTAAAAGTTCAGGATGCGAAATACGACCTACATGCCAAAGTTGAGCTACAATTTTTGAACCTTGAGCATGGACTGCCTCAATAATTTTATTCCAAGCTTGTGCCTGCTCTTGTGACCATAACCCTGGGGTGTCTGCATAACCCACAGTTTTTGAACCAATCACTGTTGCTTCAGTCAAAATTAGACCAGCATTTGCACGTTGTTGATAGTATTCAACCATTAAATCATTAGGCACTCGGCTTTCACCACTACGCGCACGCGTTAATGGAGCCATGACCAATCGATTTTTGATTTCAAAATCACCAACCGTTAAAGGAGTATTGAGTTCAGCCATAATCGCCTCGACTTACACTTTTAATAATTTAAAGTGTTTGTTTTAAATGTTCGATATATTGCTGAATCAAAGCTTCGTTACGTGAAAAATAAGACCATTGACCATATTTTTGGACCTGAATAAGCCCCGCCTGTTGTAACACAGACAAATGATTAGACATCGTAGACTGAGCTACTTTACCCAAACGTTCAATATGACCTGCACAAACACCCTTCTCAAAACTACCACCACATTCTTCCACCGGTAAATAATGTGCAGGTTCTTTTAACCATTGCAAAATTTGCCGACGTAGAGGGTTGGAAAGGGCTTTGCTAATTGCATCAATATCCATAGGCTCAACACGTCTTTTAAACGAACAAAGCTTTGTTCAGCATTTCGAAAACATAATATCGCATTTTTTCGATATTCATATCTATTTTTTTCGATATTAATATCGCATTTTTTCGATTAACATTCGAAGGCTGAACTGCTTTGCCGTTTTAATCGCTAAAAATCCAAGAGTTCTACATATTCATAGATGAACTGTATTTAAACTAAAAGTTCAGCAGACTCTTATAAACCTTGTTTTAAACTCGCTTCGATAAAACGATCAAGGTCACCATCAAGAACAGCACCTGTATTAGAGTTTTCAACACCCGTACGTAAATCTTTAATACGAGAATCATCTAATACATATGAACGAATTTGGCTTCCCCAACCAATATCAGACTTCGAGTCTTCTAGAGCTTGAGCTGCTTCATTACGTTTTTGCATTTCTAATTCATATAAACGCGCACGTAACTGTTTCCATGCGTGGTCACGGTTAGCATGTTGCGAACGCTGGTTCTGACATGCCACCACAATACCTGTTGGGATGTGAGTCAAACGTACAGCCGAGTCAGTTTTGTTAATATGCTGACCACCTGCACCAGATGCACGGTACGTATCGGTACGAACATCAGAAGGATTGATATCAATTTCAATATTGTCATCAACTTCTGGGGAAATAAATACCGCAGAGAATGAAGTGTGACGACGGTTGCCACTGTCAAATGGTGATTTACGAACTAAACGGTGTACACCTGACTCTGTGCGTAACCAACCGTAGGCATATTCACCTTCCACACGTATAGTTGCTGATTTAATACCGGCTACGTCACCGTCAGACACTTCCATAAGTTCTGCTTTAAAACCATGACGTTCAATCCAGCGCATATACATACGTAAAAGCATAGACGCCCAATCTTGTGCTTCTGTACCACCTGAACCTGATTGAATCTCAACATAGCAAGGATTCGGGTCCATCGGGTTGCTAAACATACGACGGAATTCAAGTTTAGCCAGTTCGTCTTCGGCAGCACCAAGCTCAGACTGAACATCTTCAAGCAGGCTTTCATCGTCGGCTTCTACAGCCAAATCTAACATCGCTTTTGCATCTTCAAGCTGTGTAGATAAGCCATCCAATACATTAATAACGTTTTCTAGTTCGCCCTTTTCTTTCGCCATCGCCTGAGCGCGGCTTTGATCATTCCAGATCGCCGGGTCTTCTAACTCACGTAAAACTTCTTCTAAACGTTCTTTTTTCAGATCGTAGTCAAAGATACCCCCGTAGTGTTTGGCTACGATCAGTTAAGTCTTTCAATTGGTTTAGATAAGGATTAATTTCCACGCGAGTGTTCCCATAAGAGCAGATAAACAGTCAATTATTTTAGCATAGCTGCGGTTATCTACGAACCCGCTTTGTATTTCTCATCATATTTCATCAATTTAATTTATAAATTTTCTTCAGTTCAAATTAAGATTAATTGGTAACATCCTCATACAAAATTGGGTACTTTTACAGCATTTTTTATGATCTACACAAAATCTCCTCAATTTTAATAAAATAAAACATTATGTTTTTATATTTTAAAATCAATATCTTAAATTAAATTACTTTACATAAATATCACACGGTTACAGTACGGTTACTTGCGCAAGATTGACGACAAAGCTTTTTCGTCTAGACTAAAAGTTGTAACAAAACATTTATAAAATCGCTTTTTAGAGGGGAGAGATTCCATGAAAAAACTAGCAATTGCATCAGCTCTTTTATCTGCACTCGCAGTGAGTGGCGCAGCAAACGCTTACCAAGCTGAAGTTGGTGGTTCTTACAATTATCTTGATCCAGACAACGGTAGCAGCGTAAGTAAATTCGGTGTTGACGGGACTTATTACTTTAATCCTGTTCAAACTCGTAACGCTCCACTTGCTGAAGCAGCTTTCTTAAGCCGTGCAAGTAACGTTAACGCCCTTATCAACTATGGCGATAACAGCGGTACAAAAGATACTCAATATGGCGTAGGTGTTGAATATTACGTTCCTAACTCAGATTTCTACCTTAGCGGTGATGTAGGTCGAAATGAGCGTGAAGTCGACAACACCAATATTGACAGCAAAGTAACTACTTATGCAGCTGAAGTAGGTTATTTACCAGCTCCAGGTTTATTACTTGCTTTAGGTGTTAAAGGCTACGACGAAAAAGACGGTAAAGACGGCGCTGATCCAACAGTTCGTGCTAAATACGTAACTCAAGTAGGCCAACATGACGTAAACCTTGAAGCGTTCGGTGCGTTTGGTGACCTAGACGAATATAAAGTTCGTGGTGACTACTACATCGACAAAACTTTAAGTGTTGGTGCTGATTACTACAACAACGACTTAACTGATAAAGATGAATTTGGTATCAATGCTAAAAAATTCTTAAATCAGCAAGTAAGTGTTGAAGGCCGTGTTGGATTTGGTGATAACGACAACACTTATGGTGTTCGTGCAGCATACCGCTTCTAATCAAGCCTAAAGTCATAAAAAATCCGCTCAATTGAGCGGATTTTTTTATTGGTTTAAATGTACGATGCGTAATTGTAAATTCACATTGCCATTAAATGCATTACGATCTATTTCATAGACCAAATGTACATGATCACGCATTGGGTCAAACTCAAAACGGCCCACTGCATTAAAAGCAATTGCATCAAAACTGTATTGGTCTAATGCTAATTTAAGCTTCAAATGCGTTTCTTTAAGCCAGCGATAATCAACAACTTTAAAATGTCCCTCAAACTGAGGAAAAGGGAATTTTTGTCCCCACGGTCCTAACTGTTCTATCCAGTCTAAAGTGTCGAGTTGTAAGGCAGAAGCAGGGAGTTCTCCATCTGTCCATAACGTTGCTTGAAACAGAGATTCGTCCATGGTTGCAATACAGCCAACAAAAACAGTTTTAAAAGCTTCAAAGTTTTCTTTACGTATAGTTAAACCCGCTGCTGCTGCATGACCACCAAAATGGCTCACCAATTCTGGATGTTGTTCAGCAACCTGTTCAATCGTATCTCGAATATGCACCCCATCAATTGAACGTGCAGATCCTTTTATATGAATACCATCTTCATCAGGTGCAAATACAATAGTGGGACGATGAAACTGCTCTTTTAAACGCCCCGCTACAATTCCAATCACACCTTGATGCCAGTTTTCTTCGAAGAGTATAAGAGCTGGAGGAACGTCTTCCTTTGAGAGCTGCAAGCTATCTAAAGC
This sequence comes from Acinetobacter sp. 1542444, assembly GCF_000581835.1. NCBI lineage: Bacteria > Pseudomonadati > Pseudomonadota > Gammaproteobacteria > Moraxellales > Moraxellaceae > Acinetobacter > Acinetobacter sp. 1542444. The sequence goes on from NZ_JEYA01000004.1 coordinate 308,496, forward strand.
AGACAAGGCTTGTTGCTTCATCTCCCCTTCGATTTGACGGCGCTCTATATTTAATTGATTTAACTGTCTCGCGATCGGATAGGCAGATTCCATAGTGTCAGCTAATAAACATTCAATGCCTATACGCATGCTCTCCATGCGTCCAGCAGCGTTAATACGCGGACCTAAAACAAAACCTAAATCTTGTGCACGCAAAGATGAAGCCTCACGGCCAGCAATATCTAGCAACGCCAATATTCCGACTCGGCATTGATGTTGTTGAATACGTTTTACACCTGCATCAACCAAAATACGGTTGTTATAATCTAGAACAGCAACATCCGCATACGTTCCCAAAGCAACCAAGTCTAGATATTGAGTGACTTTACTTGTACTTTTGTTTTGCTTGTTACGTAAACTTGCTAAATTGGCCAGCACATAAAATGCAACTCCAACACCTGCAAGCGCCTTACTTGGGAACTCACAACCTAACTGATTTGGGTTTACAACTGCTTCTGCAAGCGGTGTTTCTTTAGTCGTTAAATGGTGATCTGTAATAACCACTTGCATGCCCAGCGCGTGTGCTGCATCAACTCCAGCATGGCTGGAAATTCCATTATCGACTGTAATTAATAAATCGGGTTGATAAGTTTGATGTGCAAGCTCTGCAATTGCGGGGGTAAGCCCATAACCGTATTTAAATCGGTCTGGAACCAAATAGTCGACTTGTGCCCCCATATCGCGAAGCACCAATACCATTAAAGCTGTGCTAGTTGCACCATCGGCATCATAATCACCGACAATAACAATTTTTTTCTGCTCATCAATAGCTTGATCTATTAATGCCACAGCAGTTTCTAATCCCTTGAGCTGTGGAGCTAATAAATTCTTAAGCTTTAATTCTAATTCCTGTTCAGATTGTACCCCACGCCTTGCCAAAATTTCGGCAATAAACGGAGGCACGCCCTGAAACTGTTCAGGGCGTGTCAATAAAGGTCTTTGTTTGATTTGTATTTTTGTCATTTAAGGCATCAATCGGTGCAACGTCCATTGACCGTCGATTTTTTCATAACTCAAGCGGTCATGTAAACGATTTGGTCGTCCTTGCCAGAATTCATAATAATCTGGCTGCAAACGATAGCCTCCCCAGAACTCTGGCTTATCAAGCACTTCACGACTTGTAACTTGCTGTTGTAAGTCTTGAAAACGTTGCTGTAACAGCTCTCGGCTTTCAATCTTACCACTTTGCGGAGTACTGATATGCGCTGCAATCTGGCTATCACGTGGTCGTTTACGATAGTAATCTGTAGACTCTTGCTCAGCAATTTTGACTACATGACCACCAACTCGCACCTGACGCTCTAGACTTGGCCAGTAAAATAATAATTCGGCATATGGATTTTCTGCCAAATCGATACCTTTTTGACTATCGTAATTAGTATAAAAATCATACCCAGCTTCTGTAGCCCCACGTAACAAAACTGTTCGAACATGAGGTCTGCCATTCGCACTTGCTGTCGCTAATGACATTGCATAGGGTTCATGCAAATTGGCTGCTAGAGCATGGTTAAACCAACCAAGAAACTGCTGATGAGGACTAGATTCAACTTGCCCCTCATGCAATTCTCCTTGCTCGTAGCTTAAGCGTAATTCACTTAAATCTTTAATGACATCACTCATGTCATGCACCTTATGCGACTTGTGCTTGTGAACGAACTGAATCGGCTAAATGCTGAGCTAAAGCATTCACTTCTTGCTCATCATCACCTTCGACCATAACTCGGATCACAGGCTCTGTACCTGACTTACGAATCAAGATTCGTCCACGTCCTTTGAGCTGTGCTTCTGCTTTATCAAACTCGGCAACCAATGCAGGGATAGAATACGGATCAAGCATTTGTTCTAAACGTACATTCACAAGAATTTGTGGGAATAGTTTAAAGTCTTGAACCAGTTCATGAAGAGCCTTATTTTGCTCGACCATCACGGTTAAAACTTGAAGTGCTGCAATAATCGCATCACCTGTCGTACTCTTGTCTAAAGTTAGAATATGGCCAGATGGTTCCCCACCAGTAACCCAACCATTTTCTTCTAGGGCTTGTAATACATAACGGTCACCAACCTTAGCACGAACAAAACCAACATTCGCTTTTTCAAGTGCGACTTCGAGTGCCATGTTACTCATGACAGTACCCACTACGCCTGCTGGCTTATTTTGAGCCTGAGTCGCTAAAATATATAAGATATGGTCGCCATCAATTAAGTTACCAAACTTATCTACCATCACGACACGGTCAGCATCACCATCAAAGGCAATCCCTAAATCTGCTTCGTGCTCAACTACAGCTTTTTGTAGTTTTTCAGGATGTGTTGAACCACAACCTTCATTAATATTTAAACCATCTGGCTCATTATATAAAGCAACTACTTTTGCACCTAACTCACGGAAAACCGAAGGACCAACGCTATACGCCGCACCATGAGCACAGTCCAACACAATCTTTAAATTATTTAAGTCAAAGTGGTATGGGAAAGTAGATTTACAAAATTCGATATAGCGACCATTCGCATCATTTACACGAACACTTTTACCTAAGTTTGCCGTGTCCTCAATAAACAAATCTTTTTCTAATTCGAGGTTAATTTCTTCTTGTAGAGCATCTGGTAATTTTTTACCTTCGCTTGAGAAAAATTTAATACCATTATCAAAATATGGGTTATGTGATGCAGAAATCACGATACCTGCATGCGCATGTAAAGCACGAGTAAGGTGCGCAATTGCCGGGGTTGGTAATGGGCCAAGTAAATGAACATATACGCCAGCAGCGTTCAAACCTGCCTGCAAAGCAGACTCTAAAATATAACCAGATAAACGAGTGTCTTTTCCTAATACAACAAGTGGCTTATTTTTTGGACTCGTTCGTTTTAATACCTTCCCTGCAGCAAAACCGAGTTTTAAAGCAAACTCTGGAGTAATAGGCATTTGCCCAAATTTTCCACGAATACCATCCGTTCCAAAATAACTCATAGCTTATCTCATTTTTACGCCACTTCAGCCGTGGCTTACTTCATATATGGCAATTCCGCCATATCTCTTTTCGTCAGATTTACTTTACACCAAAAACAAAAAGCCGTCAGTGTAATGACGGCTTTCTTCATTGTTTTGGTTACGAAAATCTAACCAACACGATAGTTTGGAGCTTCTTTAGTAATCGTTACATCATGAACATGTGACTCAGACATGCCTGCTGAAGTAATTTTCACAAATTTCGCATTTTGGCGAAGATCTTCAATCACAGCTGAACCTGTATAACCCATCGATGAACGTAAACCACCCATCATTTGATGAACGATATTACCCATTGGGCCTTTATAAGGAACACGGCCTTCGATTCCTTCTGGTACTAATTTCTCAGCACCCGCTTTTGAATCTTGGAAATAACGGTCAGCAGAACCAGTTGCTCCCGCCATTGCACCTAATGACCCCATACCACGATATGCTTTGTAGTAACGACCTTGGAAAAACTCAACTTCGCCCGGCGCTTCTTCAGTACCTGCAAGTAATGAACCAACCATGATCGTACTTGCACCCGCACCGATCGCTTTTGCCATATCGCCAGAGAAGCGGATACCGCCATCTGCAATTAAAGGAATTTGATCTTTTAGTGCACTAGCAACGCTGTCAATCGCAGAAATTTGTGGCATACCGATACCAGCCACAATACGTGTTGTACAGATAGAACCAGGGCCAATACCTACTTTTACAGCATCTGCACCTGCATCTAATAATGCTAATGCAGCATCACCAGTTGCAATGTTGCCACCAATCACTTGTACTTGAGGGAAGTTTTGTTTCACCCAACGTACACGTTCAATTACACCAGCAGAGTGGCCATGTGCTGTATCAACAACAATTACGTCAACACCAGCTTCAACCAATGCTTCCACACGACTTGGTGTATCAGCACCTGTACCTACCGCAGCACCAACACGTAAACGACCAAGATCATCTTTACAACTGTTTGGATAGCTCTCAGCTTTGCGGAAGTCAGTTACTGTAATTAAGCCTTTAAGTTCGTTGCTCTCACCAACGACCAAGACTTTTTCAATACGGTGTTTTTGCAATAATGCTTGAATATTTTCTTTAGACTCGCCTTCACGTACAGTGACTAAACGATCTTGGCCTGTCATGATGTTGCTAACAGGTTGTTCTAAATTGGTTTCAAAACGCGTATCACGGCCTGTCACAATACCAACAACCTTGCCGTCTTTAACAACAGGTACACCACTAATGTTATTAGCGCTGGTGATTGCGATGAGTTCACGTACTGTAGTTTCAGGCGTTACAGTGATAGGATCTTTCACCATACCCGCTTCGAATTTTTTCACACGGCGTACTTCTGCAGCTTGAGCAGCAATATCCATGTTTTTGTGCAAAATCCCGATACCACCATTTTGTGACATAGCAATCGCCATACGTGACTCAGTCACTGTATCCATTGCAGCTGAAACTAATGGGATATTTAAATGAATGCCGCGAGTTAAACGTGTCTTTAAAGAGACATCTTTTGGGAGAACAGTAGAGTAGGCAGGAAGTAATAAGACATCATCGAAGGTTAGCGCTTCTTGAACGATGGTCAGCATAACAATCTCACTGGTAAATTCCGTGAGCTATTATAAACAAATTTCAATGCAATTTTCATATTATCTTTGCCTTTTTCAGCAATAGATATAGAGCTTCTCCAAATAATTCCCACTTATTATAGTTTTAACGTTATTTTTTAATCGAGGTTTTTGCAACCCAGAATTTTATCTGGGTTGATCATTAGGCATAATATTTAGCTAGGGCAGCTAAATATTTGCTCAGTCATTAAATCTACGCCGCATGGCAAGGTCTCAATCCAGTCCAAAAACTGATTGACCATTTCTTTACCAATAAATGGACTACCATGCTGAGGCACAATCATTTCAATATCCATCTGGCGCACCATATTGACCCACAAACGGATAACTTTATTGGAACACATATAGCGTTGGTGAAAAGCCTTCATTTTCATGACGTGCGTATCGAAATCTTTTAAAGGCTGATTAGCATCTTCAACAATCGAGGCACCCATATCGCCAGAAAACAGAATCTTAGCAACTGGATCATAAAACTGAAAATTACCCACCGAATGTAAGAAGTGAGCGGGAACTACCACAAGCTTGGATTCTCCTAGAGTAATCACTTGGCCGCGGTCAGGTAATTCAATAAGACGATCTTCCCAATTCCCTTTCATACGCTCACTCATAAATGAGGAATTTAGGTGCGGTAAAAAACGTGCCCATAATTTTGATGCAACGACTTTAGCATCGGTATAAACCAGCCAGCGTGGCATTGAAGTAATAATGTCCGGATCTTGATGCGAGGCCATCACATAGTCTAGATTTTTCAAACGTGTATATTTATTTAATTCCATCGTTAATGGAACATAGGTCAAATCGCCACCCGGATCGATTACAGCAGCGCGTTCATGGTCAATAATTAAAAATTGATTGGCTTGGATGCCTTCCCCTTTAACCAAACTGGTAAAACTAATACATTTATGTACGCCATTATCAAATAATATCTGCGATGTTGTTTTTTCAAACCCCATACAATTCCCCAAAAAAACTTTAAATATTAGATATTTTTATATCCATACTAAAATAAAGGGATTCAGTAACTCTTGCAATAAACTACTTTATTTTTCTAATAATATTTTAAAATTGATTTTGCTTTTCTTATTTTATAAATGAATCATAATGTTATTTAAAATTAACCCACAATAAATTAAAATAATTCTCATTATCAAATTTACTTTTTGTGCTGCTTAGGCCTCCCATGAATCAACCCTTCCGTTTTTCAACATCAAAAACATTGTTAGCAGTTGCTATTTTTACTTCGATGACAGCAAGTCACGCTGAAGAAATAACAGAACAACAAAATTCGACCAGTGTTCTCCCCACGATTTCTGTTAAAGCGCAAAAAGAAAGCACTTCACCTTATGTCGCAACGAAAGCAAACTCTGCCTTAAAATCAGATGCACCCTTATTTAAAACTGCTCAGTCGGTTTCGGTAGTAACCCGCGAGCAACTTGACCAAAAACAAGCAAAGACACTTACAGATGCACTTGAAGGTGTTGCTGGTGTTGGAGCTGGGAAACTTGGTCGTCGTGGTTGGGATGATTTCATTATTCGAGGACAAACTTCTTCTGATTCAGTTTATGTCGATGGTTTAAGAATTGGTCAAAGCTCTCCAACCCCATCTGTAGCAGCTGAAATATCAGGTATGGATCAGGTACAAGTTTTAAAAGGGCCTGCATCTATTAATTTTGGTTTGGTTGCTCCAGGAGGTATGGTCAACTTAGTGACTAAACGCCCTCAAGCTGAAAGCTTTGCTCGGGCCACTATGACTTATGGCAGCTACAACCTTAAAGAAGGTACGTTCGATTTAAACTATAGTCCTAATAATAGTGAAAAAGGTGCTTTCCGTTTAAATGGCCGTATCTCTGACCAAGACGATCCAACAGATTATGTATATTTTAAAAATTACTACATCTCCCCCTCTTATAACTTTGACTTAGGGGATAACACTGATCTATCTGTCATCGCAAGCTATCAGCATCGCGAATACATTCGTCAACAAGGTTTACCTGTCATTGGTACATTAAAAGATAACCCTAACGGCGCTATAGACCGAAGTTTATATATTGGCGATCCTAATTTTGGTAAATATGAAGCAGATGTTTACCGCACAGGTTATACCTTTAAACACGCTTTTGATAATGGTTGGAACTTTAATCAGAACTTTGCCGTACAAAAAACTGAAATGGATGGCACTGCTGTCTTTGCTCGCACAGGTAACAACTTTTGGGTAAAAAACAAACAAGGTGAAATCGACTACACAACCATTAGCCGTAAAACTAATAGCCGCCATCAAATTATTGATAATTTAAGCTTTGCCATTGATAACCGTCTAAATAAACAGTTTGATTTATATGGCATGCAACACGACCTTAATATTGGGGTAGATGCTTTTCAGGAAAAAAGTGATTACACCAATGATAAATACGATATTGGCGATTTAAATATCTATGACCCCGTTTACGGTCAAAATGTAAAATTGACTCAAAATGTTCGTGATATCAACCGTCTCAAATATTTAGGGCTTTATTTACGTGACCGCATTCAGCTTAATGACCAATTACTTTTAAGCTTATCTGGTCGCCAAGACTGGGCACAAACTCAAACTACAAGTTTGGTTAATAGCAATACGAGTAAACAATCAGATAATGCATTTACGGGCAGCGCCTCTGTCATGTATACCCTTAATGATATTGTGGCTCCTTATGTCAGCTATGCCACTTCATTTACCCCAAATAGCGGTACTGATGTAAATAACAATCCATTCAAACCTGAAGAAGGGAAACAGGTTGAAGTCGGAATGAAATTACAAAGCCCAGATCAACGAGTTCAAGGTGCTATCGCCTGGTATGATTTAAAACGTCAGAATGTTGTAGTTAATGATCCAATCAATACAAGTGAGAAAGTTCAGCGTGGCGAACAATTAACTCGTGGTATCGAGACTGAGCTCAGCGCAGAAATTTTAGAAGGTTTAAAATTAACAGCTGCCTATACCTACAAAATTGATGCTGAAATTAGTAAAGATGCAAACACAAGCAATGTAGGAAAAGCACTCGACAATATTCCTGAGCATGCTTATAGCTTATCAGCTCGTTATAAATTTGACCCTGCCTCAAAACTTGGTTGGTATATTGGCGGTGGATTCCGTGGTGAAACCTATAAAACTATGGATAAGCTAGATGTCCATATTCCAGGCTATACCGTATTTGATACAGAAGCTGGCTATGATGCAGGACATTGGGGTGCTCAACTTGCGATCCGTAATCTATTTGATAAAGATTACTATGCAGGCGCCTTAAATGAAAATTTGGTGACTTTGGGTAATCCACGTCAAATTAACTTTACTGTGAAATTTAACTATTAAAATTACCTATAAAAAACGCACTCGAATTGAGTGCGTTTTTTGGTAGCTTTAAATGCGTTAGAAGAAGTAATACTGTACTAAAGTAGAGATACCTACAATTAAGAAAATAGCAGCACCAATTTTATGAATGAGCGAGATAGATAAACGTTCAGCCAATTTATTACCAATAAATACAGCAGGTGCATTAGCAATCATCATTCCTAAGGTTGTACCTAACATCACCCAAAAAATGCTGTCATAACGTGCAGCTAAAGCGACTGTTGCTATTTGGGTTTTGTCACCAATTTCTGCTAAGAAAAACAGGATAAAGGTTGCACCAAAAACACCAAATTTTTGCCATCTGTTAATACTATCCGTTTCATCATCGAGCTTATCTGGAATAAGCATCCAGAATGCCATACCAATGAAGCCAGCGGCAAGGACCCAGACTAAAATTTCGGGGCTCAGCACGGTTGTAATCCACTGTCCAAGTACAGCAGAAATACCATGATTAATTAGAGTCGCTAAAAGAATAGCAATAAGAATAGGGATTGGCTTACGAAAACGTGCAGACAGTAAAAGGGCCAATAATTGGGTTTTATCGCCCATTTCAGCGAGGGCAACAATTGAAGTAGAAATCAGAAATTCTTGCATGTCGTTTCTCTGGCTAGCATAAATGCCCATGACCTACCCCTCCTGCTAGCCAAATATCTGCAGAGTGGTAAATCAAAGGTCTTGCCAACTCGGAAACGATGAGACGTTTAAGCTATGATGACCATGTTCTGTTGAACAATTATGTTGATCATCACCTATTCATTTAGAAATGAATAGCGGCTACTCCCCAATGAAGTATGCGTTTATTATATTCGAGTAGTTCTATTTTTCAAACATTCAGGCGAAAAATTTTATCCACGCCCAAACTAACAATCGTCCTAGACCCAATAATAAAGCTAAACAAATACTTAAGTTAATAAATCCAAAATGATTAATGCCAGTTACGTGCTGAGATTGAAATTCAAATGGCAAAATAAGCATTGCTACAAATACTTCCAAGCCCATTGCAACGTAAGTCATCCATTCCCAAGGAAAGTGTAAAACACTCACCCACAACCCCATTAATAAAAATACAATTAATAGAATCGGCACCACGATTTTTAAAAATCCTACCATTTATTCTTTCTCCTTTACCGACTAACGAGAAATTTCTCCTCTCTCGACACTTCATTTTTCGTCTTTAGATTAACTTAAAACCAATTAAATTAAATATCAAAATAAAACCCCGCCGAAGCGAGGTTTTAATGATTCATTTAAAAATATTAGATTAATAAAGTACGAATATCTTTAAGAAGTTTCGTAAGTTTATTTGTAAAGCGAGCTGCATCTGCACCATTAATTACACGGTGGTCATAAGACAATGACAACGGCAACATTAAACGCGGATCAAAGTCTTTACCATTCCATACTGGCTGCATTGTTGCAGGTGAAATACCTAAAATTGCAACTTGTGGCCAGTTCACAAGAGGTGTAAATGCTGTACCACCAATTGCGCCTAAACTTGAAATGGTGAAATTCGCACCTTGCAAATCTTTCGGTGTTAATTTCTTATCACGCGCTTTTTGACCTAACACACCCAATTCAACTGCAATTTGCTTAATTGATTTTTGGTCTGGGTTACGAAGTACTGGCACAGTTAAACCATCAGGTGTTGCTACCGCAATTCCCATATGGATTTCATTGCGCAAGAGCACTGATTTACCGTCATCAGATAGATGACCTGCAAACTCACGCTCTTCTTTTAACAAGTACGCAACCGCTTTGATAATGAATGCCATAATTGTCAGGCTGATACCTTCTTTTTTGAAGTTGCCTTTCAGTTCATTACGCCAATCTTCTAACTCAGTAATATCAGCCAAATCAAACTGGGTGACTTGCGGAATAAAGTTGTTCAACGACAATTGCGGAATTGATACTTGCTGCAAACGCGTCAGTACTTTTTCTTCCACACCACCAAACGCAGTAAAGTCAGGAAGCTTTGGCAAACCCGAAACCGCTGGTGCAGCCGCAGCAACTGGCGCCGCTTGCGGTGCAGTTAAACGACTCTTCACATAAGCAAAGATATCTTCTTTAACAACACGGCCATGCTCACCAGAAGTTTTAACTTGTGACAAAATCACGCCAAGTTCACGAGCAAGCTTACGAACGGCAGGGCCTGCATATACTTTAGCATTTTCAGCTTCTTGCTCTTTCGTTAACTTATCAGCACCAGATGTTGACGCTACAGGCGCAGACTGAGTCGCAGCAGGAGCTGCTGCTTTAGGCGCTGCTGCCTGCGGAGCTGGAGCTGATTCTGCTTTCGCCGCTGGTGCAGCAGCAGATGCTTGGCCTTCAGCTTCAATTGTTGCCAGCAATACACCTTGTGAAACTTGTTGGCCTGCTTGCAAGTGAATTGCTTTCACAACACCAGCAACAGTACTTGGAACTTCCACAGTTGCTTTATCTGACTCAACAACAACAAGGCTTTGGTCTACATCAACTTTGTCACCAACCTGAACCAAGATTTCAGCAACAACTGCTTTATCTACACCCAAATCAGGAACGTTAATATCAACCGGTCCAGATTGAGTAGCAGTCGATGCTACAGTTTGAGCTGGTGCAGGTGCTGCCGCTGGAGCTGCTGTTGTAGAAGCAGGTGCCTCAGCTGGTGCACTAGATGCAGACGTTGTTTTTACTTTAATGAGCACAACACCTTCTTTAACTGTATCGCCTTCTTTAACTTGAATGCTTTCTACAGTACCTGCAACACTGCTTGGTACTTCTACAGTTGCTTTGTCAGACTCAACCACAACGATGCTTTGTTCAACATCGATCTGCTCGCCAACTTTTACTAAAATTTCACCAACTAGTGCTTTTTCAACACCAATATCGGGAACTTGAACTTCAACCACTTGGCTAGTTGTTGCCGTTGCTGGTTGAGCAGCAGTTGAAGGCTGTTGAGCCGCTGCCGGTGCTGCTGTTTGTTCAGCTGCTGGTGCAGCTTTTGGAGCTTCTTCTGCTTGAGCTACTGGTGCAGCACCCTCAGCTTCAAGTTCAAGCAATACCGTACCTTCAGTTACGCTATCACCTTCTTTGATTAAGATGCTTTTTACCACCCCTGCTGAAGTGCTAGGCACTTCAACAGAGGCTTTATCTGACTCAAGCAAAACAAGGCTGTCATTTTCTGCAATGCTGTCGCCAACTTTTACTAAAATTTCCGCAACAACTGCTTTATCTACACCAATATCAGGGGTCTTAATTTGCATGCTTAGTTCCCCTCACCTGTTTGCGTTTCATTATATTCAGCAACTGCCTGAACCTCTGGATGCGCTTGAGGAGCCCATGCCACTGGACGGTCAGTATCTAACTCAAAGTTAGAAATTGCGTCTTTAACTAAACGTGCGTCCACTTCACCTTCGTCAGCTAATTTTTTCAAAGTAGCAACAACGATATGTGCAGCATCAACACCAAAGAAACTACGTAAATTAGCACGTGTATCTGAACGACCGTATCCATCTGTACCTAATGCAACAAATGGGCGACCATCTGGAAGATAAGCACGGATTTGTTCGCTGTAAGCACGCATATGGTCTGTTGCTGAAACAACGATACCTTCTGTGCCACGTAACTGTTTAGATACCCAAGACTCTTTCACTTCTTCAGAAAGTGGGTGTAAACGGTTGTATTCTTCACATGCCATACCATCACGTGACAACTCATTGAAGCTTGTTACACTCCAAACGTTTGAGTGGATTTGATATTCATCACGTAAGATTTTCGCAGCTTTGATTACTTCACGAAGAATTACACCTGAACCAAGTAATTGGACAGTTGCTTTTTCATCTTTTTCGAACAAGTACATACCACGTTTAATGCCTTCCTCAGCGCCTTCAGGCATTGCAGGATGCTCGTAGTTTTCGTTCATTACAGTTAAGTAGTAGAACACACGCTCTTGGTTCACATACATACGTTGTAAACCGTCATGTACGATTACAGCTAATTCATAACCAAAACATGGATCATAAGATACACAGTTTGGAATCGTGTTCGCCAAGATATGTGAATGACCATCTTGGTGCTGTAGACCTTCACCGTTCAATGTTGTACGACCAGCAGTTGCACCTAACAAGAAACCTTGAGCTTGCGCATCACCAGCTGCCCACGCAATATCACCAATACGTTGGAAACCGAACATTGAGTAGTACATATACATTGGAATCATTGGCAAGTTATTCGTTGAATAACTTGTTGCCAACGCAGCCCATGCACTCATCGCACCAGCTTCGTTAATCCCTTCTTGAAGCATGTGACCGTCACTTGCTTCACGGTAATGCATTAATTGTTCTTGGTCTTCTGGGGTATATTTTTGACCGTGAGCAGCATAGATACCGAGCTGACGGAACATACCTTCCAGACCAAAAGTACGTGCTTCATCTGGAACGATTGGTACTACGCGGTCTTTAATCGCTTTTTCTTTGAGTAAAGAAGCAATTAAACGAACCATGACCATAGTGGTAGATTGTTCTTTACCACCTGAACCATTCAAGACAGCATCAAATACAGATAATTCAGGAATCGCTAAAATTTCACTCTCTTTACGACGTGCAGGTAGGTAACCACCTAACGCTTCACGACGCGCCTTCATGTACTTCATTTCTGGAGAGTTTTCACTTGGGCGATAGAATGGAAGCTCTTCTAACTTATCGTCTGTAAATGGAAGATTGAAACGGTCACGTACATATTTCAAAGAGTCGATCTGCATTTTTTTGATTTGGTGAGTTTTGTTCACCGCTTCAATTTCTTCAGACAAACCGTAACCTTTAACAGTTTTCGCAAGAATAACTGTTGGTTGACCTTTAGCTTTCATTGCTTCTGCATAGGCAGCAAACACTTTGTAAGGGTCGTGACCACCACGGTTGAGATTATCGATGTCTTCATCGCTTAAATCTTTTACAAGTTCCGCAGCTTCTGGGTACTTGCCAAAGAATTTCTCACGTGTATATGCACCACCTTTCACTTGATAGCGTTGGTATTCACCATCAACTGTCTCTTCCATTACCGCTTTTAAAGCGCCTGTGCTGTCTTTTGCAAGTAGTGGGTCCCAATGACGGCCCCATACCACTTTAATAACACGCCAGCCCGCACCACGGAATAAAGATTCTAGTTCTTGAATGATTTTACCGTTACCACGTACAGGACCATCTAAACGCTGTAAGTTACAGTTAACAACCCAGATAAGGTTATCAAGCTTTTCACGACCAGCAAGTGAAATAGCACCAGTACTTTCTGGCTCATCCATCTCGCCATCGCCAAGATAAGCCCAAACTTTACGATCTTCTTCTTTGATCAAGCCACGGTTCATCAAATATTTTTGAATATGTGCTTGATAAATCGACATGATTGGACCAAGGCCCATTGATACGGTTGGGAATTGCCAATAGTCAGGCATTAAATATGGATGCGGATAGCTTGGTAAACCGTTACCGCCAACTTCACGGCGGAAATTACTTAACTGTTCTTCAGTTAAACGTCCTTCAAGGAATGAACGTGCATAAATACCAGGAGCACAGTGCCCTTGGTAATAAATCATATCTCCGCCAAAGCTATTGCTGTTTGCGCGGAAGAAATGGTTAAAACCTACGTCATATAATGTTGCACTTGATGCGAAGCTCGCCAAGTGTCCACCTAAATCATCACCTGTTTTATTCGCGCGAAGTACCATTGCTAAGGCATTCCAACGAATCAATGCACGAATACGGCGTTCCATATCTTGGTCGCCTGGCATTGCAGGTTGTTCTTCAACAGAAATTGTATTTAAGTAAGGTGTATTGAGACGTTGAATTGGAACATGCTTAGCAATTGCTTGTTGGTAAAGTTTTTCCAACAAGAATGCCGCTCGTTCAGTTCCCATATGTTGTAAAACTGAATCGAATGCATCTTGCCATTCTTGGGTTTCTTGTGCGTCGGAGTCACCGTAAAACGCCATAATTCACCTGTTCCTTGTTCTCTAATCTACTTTGTATTTTTACCACGTTTTACCCCTTTCAAGTTATTGCCTCGGGTGAATGTGGGGGGGCCCTATTATTTTCTGAATGAATAGTCATTGACCGAGCAGTAAACAAAATAACAAAAAAACGCCAATAATGGCGTTTTTTTATACAATCTTTGCGTTAAAAAAGGTTTAGCTTAGTTTTAGATTCATAAATTTAATAACCTTACTTTTTTAACTATGCTTTTATGGAAGCATCGCCAAGTAAGTAGTTGGGTTTTTACGTTGACCGTCTTTTACTACTTCATAATGCAAATGTGGACCAGTACAGCGACCTGTACACCCTACATTAGCAATATGTTCACCTGCAGATACTTGGTCGCCTACACGCACCATTAGACGTGAAGCATGAGCATAACGCGTTAAATAACCATTGCCGTGGTTAATTTCAACATATTGACCATAACCAGTGCCCCAGCCAGATTTGGTTACAATACCAGGGCCTGTAGCATAGATTGGTGTGCCACTCGGAGCAGCCATATCTAAACCACCATGATGTTCTGCACGACCGCCCATAGTGCGGCCACCAAAGTTTGAAGAAACTCGTACAGTATCAGGAAGAGGGTGAGAAACCAACCAAGAGTAAGAATTTGAAGAAGAAGCATTAAAAGAATTTTTTGCGGTTGTGTTACCGTACTTCTTTGCGAGCGACTCATTGTTGAGTTCAACTGTTTTTTGGCGTAAGGTCACTGAAACTTTCGCACTCGCCGGAAGATCTAAATCATCGGGATGAGTATATGAACCTTGAGATAATGTTTTTGATAGCTGTTCCAATCGATCTGAGTCAGTAGATTGGTTAATTGTTTGATAATCTGCAAAAGCAACTGATGCTGCCGAAGCGGCAAGTGAAAACGCTAATAAAATACGACGCGTGTGCATAAAAACCTCTTGAAACTGTTCTTACTCAAGTTCCTTATGATCTCTTCCTTGATATCGATTGAAATGAACGCTTAAGATTAAGACAAGAATCCATCCGAGAATGACCATGTCTAAACCCGATAACGTTTTTCAACAAACCGGAAAACACATAAAAACAGGAAACCTTACGTTTCTAACAACGCAAGTCGCGCAATGGCAAAGACTTACGAAAATTATCCAACCCTTATTGCCCCAACCGGAACAATGGCAGGTCGTGTGTTATCAAAATGGCTCTTTAATCATTACTGGTGAAAATCAAGCGATGATTAGTCAACTCAGTTATTTACAGAACCAATATGTATCTAAATTATCTCAGCTTGAAGGGTTAAAAGACTTACACCGAATTCAGGTCCGATTGAGAAATAAAAATATTCCAAATGCACCCTCATCTGAGCCATCTAAACCCATTCCCCCGGAAACACAAGAAATGTTACGTAGTGCAGCCGACTTCGTGAGCGACCCTAAGCTTAGCCAAGCTTTACTACGTTTGGCAAGCAATAAAAAATGACGAGCTTTCTATTTCTTAATTAGAATCATTATTATTATGTGATTATAATCACACTTTTTAATGTTACATTATAACGTAGCCAAGCAAAGACAAGGACTTATGTCACGCTCACATATGGAATTGGACATTGACTCTCGTCATCAAATGTTACAATTTCATAATTACTCGGATCACTTTGAACATTGCGTAACAACTGATTATTTAAAGCATGTCCTGATTTATAGCCATCAAACTTGGCAATAATTTGATGACCAAGCAAATACAAATCACCAACTGCATCTAAAATCTTATGTCTAACAAATTCATCGGCGAAACGTAAGCCTTCTTCGTTGACGACCCCTGTATCATCTACACCAATTGCATTATCTAAACTTGCACCTAGTGCTAAATTATTTGCCTTCAGGTAATCCAGATCTTTCATGAAACCAAAAGTACGTGCCTCACTGACTTCATAAACAAAAGTTTCGGTCGAAAAGTCGATCGTGGCAGATTGATATTCTTTAGCAAATGCCGGATGGTCAAAATCAATCGTGAAATTTAATTGAAAACCATTGTGAGGGCTAAAAATTGCTTTCTTATCATCGATGAGTGCTTCAACTGGTTTTAATATTCTTATGAATTTTTTTGGTGCATCCAGTTCTCGTAATCCACCTTGCATTAAAAGGTAAATAAATGGACCAGCACTACCATCCATAATTGGAACTTCAGAAGCAGATACCTCAACAATCAGGTTATCAATTCCTAAACCGGCAATCGCACTCATTACATGCTCAATTGTGCCTACTTTTATATCTCCGGTTACCAAGTTGGAGCACATAAAAGCTTCTTGGATGAGCAATGCATTAGCAGGGATATCGACTGGCGGATCCAAATCGATACGGCGAAATACAATACCTCCATCCACGGTATGTGGAATGAAATTGATCATCACTTTTTGACCGCTATGAAGACCTATTCCACTCGCTTTTACCACACGATTGAGAGTACGCTGTTTCACCATGCTTTGTAACTTCTTTTTTAAAACCGCTATACGTTAGCATATTTAGTCATTGATCAAAAATAAAAAAAGGCAGTGTTTAAACACTGCCCTTCATTAAATCTAATGATAATTTACTTACGTTGCTGATTTTTCAAGTAATCTTGAATACTCATTGGAGAAGAACGCGGAGTAGAACTTGCTGTGCTACTGACTTCATTATCGGCGTTTTGACGCTTATTAATTGCAGGAACGTCATCTTCATCAACAGATTGAGCTGATTGAGACGATGCATGGCTTACCGTATTACGTTTTCTTGGTTCAGCATCAGCTGCATTACGAGTTAAACCAGTTGCAATCACTGTTACGCGTAATTCATCACGTGCATCTGGATCAAATACTGTACCGTAGAAGATTTCACCTTCATCAAGGTCAACAATCTGGTTCACAACGTCAGTAATGATTTCAGTCTCACGTAGCGTAATATCATCACCACCCGTAATATTAATTAACACGCCTTTGGCATTAATAATATTTACGTTATCAAGTAATGGACTACGGATCGCTTGTTCAGCAGCTTGACGCGCACGATCTTCACCACGACCTAAACCAGCACCCATCATTGCATAACCGCGAGTACTCATTGCAGTTTTCAAATCGGCGAAGTCAAGGTTAATGTGACCACGGTTAACAACCAAGTCAAAGATACTACGTACAGCGTTTAACAATACATCATCAGCTTTTTTATAAGCATCTTTCATTGAAATATCGCCATATACGCTCAATAAGCGTTGGTTAGGGATAATAATCAATGAATCAACATGTGCTTCAAGTGCTTCAATACCGCGTTCAGCAGATTTTAAACGACGACGGCCTTCAAAGTTAAATGGAGTTGTAACTACGCCAACGGTCAAAATACCCATTTCTTTAGCAACTTCAGCCACAACAGGCGCTGCACCAGTACCTGTACCACCACCCATACCAGCGGTAACGAAAACCATATCGGTACCTTCAAGGTGGTGACGAATGATTTCACGGCTTTCTTCTGCTGCAACTTGCCCTACTTCAGGGTTAGCACCAGCACCTAGACCACGTGTACTTTGCTCGCCTAACTGAATTTTGAAAGGTGCATTCATACAGTCCAGTGCTTGTTTGTCTGTATTGGCACAAACGAATTTAACACCTTGAATATCAGACTGCACCATATGTTGAACGGCATTACCGCCACCACCACCTACACCAAATACAGTGAAACGGGCTTGACCGTTGCCATCGTTTAGTTCATCTTCTATAAATTCAAATGAGGCCATGACCTTTAGGGTTCCTAATACATTATGGCAGTCACTTCAGCCCGTATACTGCCTTGATTTTCAAAAATAACTAATTTTAAGAATGCTGTGCAATACCAACCTTGTCAAGTACAGCGGTTTTCTCTTACAACTTCCTAACAATTCTACCAATAAATACATACATCCTAAAAAATGGCTTTTAACTTGCTATTAAACGCATTCCAGCCATTTACCATTCGTTCCCATACCGAACGGTCATTTGCCTCTTCAGGCTCTTCAACAGCATCTTGCAACTCACTTTGGCTAAACATGAGCAAACCAGCTGCTGTTGCATACATAGAACGACGTAAGGCTGCTTGATGTTGATCATCAGCATAAACCTGTAACGGCGGATTACCCAAATGTGCAGATACACCCAACATACGACGAGCTAAACTCACCATACCTTCTATTTGACAAGCATCCCCTGTCAATACTACCCCATGGTATAAACCATGAATTGCACCGCTTTGTTCGAGTTCATCGCGAATCTGGCTAAAGATCTCTTCATAACGGGCAATAATAATTTCTGACAACTCAATTCGGCTAATTGTTTGAGGGCCATCAATTCCTTCTACCTGAATCATGTGATCTGGCTTAACAGCACTTAAATCGACACAACCATGCAAAATTTTAATTCGTTCAGCTTCTTCTGTCGTGGTTTGCAATACAGCAGCAATATCACGTGTAACGTGTTCACCACCGCGTTGCAATGTACGTGCTAGAGCCAAACGACCATCTAGATAAACAGCAAGATTGGTAATGCCTGCGCCAATATCAACCAGACAGACACCATACTCTTTTTCATCTTTCAGCAAGCTTGCCTCAGCGGTTGCCAGACAAGACACCACCATTTTTTCAACCCCGATATTTGCACCTTTCATGGCACGATCAAGGTTTTGCATAGTCGCTATAGGCATCATCATTAACTGATAATGTCCAGTCATACTATGGGCAGTCATATTAATTGGATTCTGCACCCATTCAGCAGAATCACCCAACTCAAAGCCTAACGGCACTGCACTTGCTAAATAGTAATCAGAAGTCACATGACTTGCTTTTGCCAATTCTAACGCGCGCACGACTTCATTTGTTGTAATCACATGTGCTGGATTAGATACTGGTGTGCGACCAGAGGCATAAAAACTTTGCAACTCGGTACTCGGAATAGATACCCATGCGCTATGAATGCGACATTCGGCCATATTTTCCGCTTCAGCAACAGCATTTTTAATCGCAGCAATGACTTTATCGAGGCTTACAATTTTTCCTTTATTCATGCCTCGATTGCGAGCAGTTGCCATACCGATAACTTGAATGTTATCCGGCGCATGAATTTTTCCAATCAAAACTGAAACTTTATGCGTCCCAATGTCAATCGCAACAACTGAGGGAACAGCTTCACTCATCACTCATACCATTTCTTTGTTGTTTAATACCAGGCAAATTGCCTATTTTAAAGCCACGTATTATGGCTTTGCTTTTGTTCCACCTGCAATGCTTGTGTCATCACTCGTTACAACAAACTGACCATTCACAATTTTAGGTGGTGTTGCGTTCTTCCATTGAATAGATAATCCATTACGATATCGCAAATCAATGGCTGAGATTTTCGACCACACCGGTTTTAAGTCAGATTGTGCCAGATGACTTAAACGTTGCAACTTATTCATTGTTTGATCTTGGTCAACAATAATACGTAAACCAGAATCAAATTGCATAAACCAAGTCATTCGCTCAGTCAGATATAACTCTTTTAAGCGTAAATTAACAGGATGGAATAATTGATTAATTTCATTATAGCGTCGCATCATCATTTTTGACTGACTTACCGGCCCATGAAGCAATGGAAGTTCAGGATGAATTGTCGGCTCCGCCTCACTAAATACATCGCCTCCATCGCTTAACAAGCGACCTGTTCCCCAACGGGCGATAGCATGTCGAGGCATGACACGAACACGAATACCATTGGGCCAAGCACGAGATACAACAACTCGGTCTACCCATGAAATTTCTAATGTTTTGTCACGAATCTGTTCTAAATCAGATGTGAAATAATTCGCTTTTATAATTGGAGCAACATGTTGCATCACTTGTTGGGTTTCAACAGAAGATGCTGAACCTACAACTTCTAGTTTTGCAACTGTTGCATCTGTAATAACTTTATATAACCCATAAATTCCGACTGCCAGCACTACAAAAGCAATAACCAACAGCACCCATCCACCAGCATTCGCAAGCTTCTGCTTACGCGTAGGCGGTTTATCATGAATAGAGGTGATGGCCGCACGTTTACGGCGCATGGAAGCCGGAAGTTGTGCCATATTTAAGCCGTACCTTCCAATGTTTGCTCAAGAATCGCAACACACAATTCATCAAAGCTATAACCAACAGCTTTAGCAGCTTTTGGAACTAAAGAGTGGCTGGTCATACCTGGAACAGTGTTTACTTCTAAAAGCCAGAAATTGCCTTGCTCATCCTGCATCGCATCAATACGGCCCCAGCCTTCTGCACCCACAGCCTGAAAAGCACGTAAACACAATGCTTGTAGGTTTTTCTCTTCAGCCTCACTCAGACCACAAGGGATACCATACTCTACATCGTTACGTTGATATTTCGCTTCATAGTCATAGAAAGCAACATCTGCTGGTGGTTGCAAACGAATAACCGGCAAAGGCTGTCCATTGAGGAATGAAATTGTGAATTCACGACCAGTGATCCATTTTTCTGCCATCACCACAGCATCGTGCTGAGTCGCCTTTTCAATTGCAGCAGCAAAGTCTTCTGCTTTCTCAACCTTACTCATGCCGACACTCGAGCCTTCATGTACAGGTTTGATAATGACAGGTAAGCCTAAATCAGCAATCACCGCATCTAAATCTGTTTCTTTAGTAATAATGCGATATGGCGCTGTAGGTAAATCGCTACCTTGCCAGATTTGCTTGGTTTTAACTTTATCCATGCCAATAGCAGAACCTTGCACGCCTGTTCCTGTATAAGGCAGATTTAACCATTCAAGCACACCTTGAATCTGGCCATCTTCACCGCCGCGACCATGCAATACAATAAATGCACGATCATAATTTACAAGTTCAGTCACACTGCGGTCTTGTGGATCAAATGCTTCAGCCTGAACACCTGAACGTAACAAAGCGTCCAAAACTGCCTGACCACTATCCAAAGACACAGCACGCTCAGCCGATTTCCCACCAAACAACACGGCAACTTTGCCGAATTTTGTAGCATTTGACACGTTTAAATCCTTAACCCGATTATTCAATACTTTTTGTTTATTTCACATACAAATGGTGTTGTGCAAGTTCTACTGAAATTGCTCCCACGTTACCCGCACCTTGTGTTAATAACAAGTCATTTGGTTGTAACACATTTTGCATGATGTTTTGCAAATTACCTTCAACCGGATCGACCAAAATCGGTTCTACTTGTCCGCGTAAACGAATACTACGCGCTAAAGTGCGGCTATCTGCACCCACAATAGGTTTTTCACCAGCAGGGTAAACTTCCAACAATAATAATTGATCGACTTGAGAGAGCACTTCAATGAAGTCATCAAAACAATCGCGAGTACGAGAGTAACGGTGTGGCTGGAACAACATAACCAAACGACGGTCCGGATGGCTTTGACGTGCAGCTTTAATAGTTGCTTCTACTTCTTTCGGATGGTGTCCATAGTCATCAACTAACTTAACGTTGCCATCAGCAAGTTCAAATTCACCTTGCACTTGGAAGCGACGGCCAACACCACTAAACCCTTCTAATGCACGGCTAATTGCATCATCAGAAACACCTTCATCTGTTGCAACACCAATTGCTGCTAAGGCATTTAAAACATTATGTAAGCCTGGCTGATTAATTGTTAAACGCAATGGTTCACGGCCTTTACGCAATACAGTGAAGTGCGATTGCATACCATCTTGTTCAATATCAACTGCACGAATGTCATTATCTTCATTAAAACCATAAGTAATGACTGGACGGCCTACACGCGGCAGAATTTCACGAATGTTTGCATCATCACCACAAACTACAGCCAAGCCATAAAATGGTAAGTTATGAAGGAACTGTACAAAAGTATCTTTTAATTTATCAAAGCTACCTTCATAGGTATCCATATGGTCAGCATCGATATTGGTTACAATCGCTGCCATTGGTTGCAAATAAAGGAAAGATGCATCTGATTCATCAGCTTCAGCCACGATGAAACGGCTTTCACCTAACGCCGCATTTACGCCTGTACTGTTAAGTAAGCCACCAATAACATAAGTTGGATCAAGGTTTTCTTCAGCCAACATCGTCGTCAAAAGACTTGTAGTTGTGGTTTTACCATGTGTACCAGCCACAGCAATACCGTGACGGTAACGCATAAGCTCGCCTAGCATTTCTGCACGACGTACAATTGGAACACGCTGCTCAATCGCAGCTTTAATTTCCGGATTTTCCGGATCAATTGCTGTAGAAACTACAAGCACATTGGCATTTTTAATATTTTCCGGTTGATGGCCAATATAAACTTTGATGCCATTTTTCTCTAATTGTTCTGTAGTTTTAGACGCTTTAATGTCTGAACCGGAAATTTTATAGCCTTGGTTACCCAAAACCTCTGCAATGCCACACATCCCAGCGCCACCGATCCCCACAAAATGAATGTGTTTGATACGGCGCATTTCAGGCACTTTAATCAGTTTTTTTGCTTGGTTCGCAGCTGTTGATGGAGACATAGTAAATCCGATTACATTTTTTGGATAAGATCAACCACATGCTGAGTCGCATTTGGTTGGGCATGTTGACGCGCTTTCACTGCCATTTCAGTAAGTAATTGGCGGTTCATCAGCGAAGTGAACAATTCATTTAAAACATCTGGTGTCATGGTCGATTGCTGGCAAATTTTCGCAGCACCGACATCCGCCAGAAATTTGGCATTTGCAGTTTGATGGTCATCAACTGCTATAGGGAGTGGTACAAAAACTGCGGCCACACCTGCTGTTGCAACTTCTGTTACCGTGAGTGCTCCAGCTCGGCAAATAATTAAATCTGCCTCACTATAAGCTTTTGCCATATCTTCAATAAACGGCAAAACGTGTACAGTTAAATTAGCTGGTGCATCTGCATAAAGTGCTTGAGTTGCCTCAACTTGTTGCTGACCACACTGGTGAAAAATATTGAGTGGAACTTGTAATTGTTTTAATGCAGGAGGTAAGCGCTCATTGAGTGCTTTGGCACCTAAAGACCCGCCCACAATTAAAATATTTAAAGGCTTGCCCGCTTGCTCACGCTCATCATAGCGCCACTTTGGGCTTAAAATATCCGTGATTTCACGACGCACAGGGTTTCCTGTGGTTACAACTTTTCCACCAGCAGGAAAGGTATTTGGAAATGCTTCACACACCACTTTAGCAACACGAGATAACTGTGCATTGGTAAAACCTGCAACTGCATTTTGCTCGTGAATAAGTACAGGAATACCTAACAAACGGGCGGCTAAACCACCTGGACCAGCGACATAACCACCAAAGCCTGCAACCGCATCAACTTTAAGTTGTTTCATATAGCGCATTGCACTAAAAGTGGCTTTTAAAATTTTAAAAGGTGCAGCAACTTTACGGACTAATCCATTGCCACGAACACCTTGGATATCAATTTGATATATTGGAATATTTTGATCTTTTAATAACCGATTTTCCATACCTGTTGGCGTGGCTAACCATGAAACCTGACAACCTTGTTGTTGAAGTTGTTTGGCTACGGCGAGGGCTGGAAAAACATGTCCACCTGTACCGGCAGCCATCATCATGACATGTTTGGGTTTGCTTTGCTGTGAATCGGTCACGGTCTAATTCTTCAACTCAAAAAAACAATGGAAATTGTCATCTATTTTTGTAGCCGTTTATTTTAATCCTAAAGCTTCATTAACGAAAAGCTAATTTCACTCGTTTATAACAGAAAGATGTGCTTTTTTGAAAATATGCCTACAAAGCTGTGGTGTATTTAGTATTGTTATTTTATTAATTCATATATTTTCAGGTGATTTCCAATAAATACCGCTGAAAATCACCTGAAATAAATAATTAAGCTGTACGGCCAGCTTCTAATACATCAAATAAATCATCGGCAATTGATGTACCAAATTGAGCATCAATTTCGCGTATACAGGTTGGACTAGTGACATTAATTTCAGTGACATAATTACCAATCACATCTAAGCCTACAAAAACTAAACCTTTTTCGCGTAAGAAAGGGCCAATTTTAGCTGCGATCAATTTATCGTTTTCCGTAAGCGGACGCGCTTGGCCTAAACCGCCTGCCGCCAAGTTACCACGTACTTCACCATTTTGTGGAATACGAGCTAGACAGTAAGGAATTGGTTCACCATTTACCATTAAAATACGCTTATCCCCTTCTACAATTTCAGGAATGTAGCGCTGAGCCATAATTGGACGAGTACCTAACTCTGTAAGCATTTCTAGGGTAGAACCAATATTTACACCGTCTTGATATAAACGGAAAATTCCCATGCCACCCATACCATCAAGTGGCTTAACGATTACATCGCCATGATCTTTAATAAATTCACGAATTAAACTTTGTTGCGATGTCACAAGTGTAGGCACTTGTAGTTCTGGAAACTGCGTTGCAAAGAGTTTTTCATTACAATCACGCAGTGACTGAGGCTTGTTAATAATCCATGAACCTTCGCGCTCAGCTTGCTCAAGCACATAAGTCGTGTAGACAAAATTCATGTCAAACGGCGGATCTTTACGCATGAGCACAACATCGTAAGCCGCGATAGACTCCTTTTTCTTTTCGCCCAGCTCATAGTAATGGTTGTAATCTTCGAACACCTTTAACGGTGAAATGAGGCCGTAAGCTTTGCCTTGATCGATATATAAATCTTGTTGTAATGCATAACCTAATTCATGTCCACGACGGCTCGCCGCCCACAACATTGCCATGGTTGAATCCTTTTTAAGGTTTACGGTTTCAATCGGATCCATGACGACAAGTACACGCATGCTCAAGCTCTTCTTAAAATTTAAATTAGCATGAGTATAACTGAGATTTTTCACTGGTTTTTCTTAATTTCAGTAAAACCTTATCGGTTATTTCTTTATCTTGAATTAAGGTAAATTCAGTTAAACTATGATCATAAAATATTATTTTTAAAGGCTAAACATGAAACTTTATCGCTATTTAACTGGCCCCGATGACTCTGCTTTTTGTGCGCGAGTAACTAAAGCTCTGAATCATGGTTGGGAGTTATATGAAGCACCCACTATGACCTTTAACGGCACGCATGTCATTGTGGGACAAGCAATTTGCAAAACAATTGATGAAAATTATGATCCAGAAATGGATATTTTAGATGTTCTCAAAAATAACGCGTAATTCCAGAAGGGTGCTTTTAATCGATGAAAAGTCCCCTTTAAAACCCAATTAACAAGAAAAACTAATAAGCCAACTCATACAATTCGTTTAATTTGCTAATTAACTTATTAGAAATCAGTTATTAAAAAATAAATATGTCATTTTTTAAGGTAATAGTTCTTTTATTCTAAACAATTAAATGATTATAATTATCATTTATGCTTTTATTTTTGTTAATTGATTTTATTTTTATGTTAAGAATTTCTATACCATCTCCCCAAATGAAGCGTCTTTTCCCGCTGAGCTTACTCAGTTTAATGATCTTGAATATTCAAGGTGCCTACGCAGAGGAACCGACTGATTCAGCCGCAAAAGTGGCAGCTACCATGCCCACCATAAAAATTGAGGCAATGAGTGAGCTCGACCCAATTAAAAGTTATATCGACTATGATAAAGCCAATGTCACACGTAATGGTTTAGACAAAAAAGATATTCCTCAAACCGTTGATACGATTGATGTTCAGAAATATAAAATTTATGGATCAAATGATTTAAGCGTTATGCTGCAAGGCACCCCTGGCGTATCAACCAGTTACGATATGCGCGGTGATGGGATCACGATTCGTGGTTTTGGTGCTGATACAGGTGATATTTACCGTGATGGCATACGTGAAAGCGGACAAGTACGACGTAGTACAGCAAATATCGAACGTATTGAAATTTTAAAAGGCCCCGCCTCTGTTTTATATGGCCGTAGTGCTGGCGGCGGGGTTGTGAATATGGTGAGTAAATTCGCCAATTTTGACTCTAAAAGTTCAGTTGGTGCGTACGCTGGTTCATATGATAACTACGGAACAACGGCTGACATCAACCAAGTACTTAATGACAATCTAGCAGTACGTTTAACTGGAGAATATGGCGAGTCAGGCAGCTTCCGCTCTGGCATTGAAAATAAAATTGAAATGTTTTCACCAAGTTTTACTTATAAAAATGATGATGGAACACTCACTTGGACCACACAATACACCTATGACAAATTAGGTCGTGTACCTGATCGCGGACCATCACGTGACATTCTGCCTGCAGGGACTTCAATCAAAATGGGATTTGCCCAAGACGGCGATTATGTTGATGATATTTTGCAAGTTGTCC
Organism: Acinetobacter sp. 1542444; assembly: GCF_000581835.1. Lineage (NCBI taxonomy): Bacteria > Pseudomonadati > Pseudomonadota > Gammaproteobacteria > Moraxellales > Moraxellaceae > Acinetobacter > Acinetobacter sp. 1542444. Next base: position 334,830 of record NZ_JEYA01000004.1, read on the forward strand.
GCACCGATGTGAATTATCAATATGCGCCTGATTGGAACTTTCACTGGGCAGCAAGTTACCGACAAGCAGAACAGAACTTTGACCACTTTTATTTTGGAACTTATTGTGGTTTAGATGGTAAAAACTCAAAGAATGAGTCTTGTACTAAAAAAGGTTACGTCGACCAAATTTACTACTGGCAACAAACCAGCAATAAGACCACCACCAATACCTTTGATATTAAGGGCAAGTTCAAAACAGGCTCGCTTGAACACCAAATTATGGTGGGTACAGACTGGACTTATGAACAACGAGAGCCACGTCTAGCGAACGCTACCAAAGATGGATCTATTTACGGCTACGTCAATCCGATCACAGGGGAACGAGAGTATAGTCGTGGCAGTGGCCCACTAGTGATGAAACAGCACAACTATAATGAAGGCACAACTTACGGCGTATTTATTCAAGATTTAATTGGTCTAAATGACCAACTTAAACTCATGATGGGTGTGCGCTACGATTACTTTGACTTTTCAACCACCAACAAGCTGACAAAAGAACACCGTAATGTAAAAGATAGCAGCTTTAGCCCAAATGTTGGTTTGGTATGGCAACCGCTTCCTGAACATAGCTTTTATACGTCTTACTCTAAAAGCTTTGCTCCATTTGGCGGACAAATGGGTGTTAACCAAGTTACTGGAAACACCGATGTCACAAAAATGGATAAAGAACCTCAATATAACGAGCAATATGAAGTTGGGGTAAAAAGCGAATGGTTAGATAATCGTTTAAATACTCAATTTTCTGTCTTTGATATTCGTAAAAATAATATCCGCTATAAACCAAAGCCTAATGAAGAACCAGAAGTATGGGCAACTGCTGGTCAGCATCAATCTCGTGGTCTTGAATTTAGCTTTATTGGCCGCGTACTTGATAATGTCTTTGTGCGCGGTGGTTATGGCTACACAGATGCAAAAGTAAAAGAAGATAAACAAAAACCTGAACAAGAAGGCAACTATTTAGCCAACACATCTAAAAACACGGGTAATTTATTTGTTCGCTATTTACCAACTGAACAGTGGTATACCGAAGCGGGCGTGACCTATGTCGGGTCTTATTATCCAAATATTAATAATCAAGTAAAAATGGAAGGCTTTAACCGTGTCGATGCAGCGATTGGCTATAGTGCAGATCCATGGAATGTCACACTTGCGGTGAATAATCTAACCAATAAAGAGTACTGGCGTTCAGACAGTATGCCAGGCACACCACGTAATGTGTTATTGCGTTTGAATTATCAGTTCTAAAAAAAATATTAAAAAGGCATACCCCTATTTAGAGGTATGCCTTTTTCTTTTTAGATACCGTATTTTTCGCGATAAGCTTGCATGTTTGCTAGCGCTTCTTTTTCACCTTTGGGATGACTGAACAAGGATACAAAGAGAAATTAGGCATGATGCTAGAGTGTAAAAAGTATGATGAGAAAGATTTCGTAGATTCGCTATTATGTTAAATGAACTATTAAATAAGGCTAAACTCTAGATAGCTCAGCACGGTACTTTTTAAAATTAAAAGTCATATACCAATTGGCATTTGCTGTGATTTCTCACCAACCCTTCAGTTTGTCGTTTAGTTACTTCAACTTCTATCCATGAAAATTTAAATCATCAATACCTGATAATTCTATAGTTATTGATGATTTAATTAGACCATTTCATAGTCCAAGAACTATGATTATAGCTATTTTTTAAATGGCCACAACAACTGCTTGAAATATCGATTCGATATAGGGGTACGAATGCCCAAACTATCTGCGGAAACTGCTTTTTCTTCGTAGTGAAAAGTGCCAAAAATATGATCCCAAATCACAAAAACCTCGGCAAAATTTTTACTGCCAAAGCCCTGTTTATGGTGCCAACGATGTACTTCAGCAACAGCAAATACATGTTTTAATGGCCCTGCCCGATAGTCTAAGTTGGCGTGTTGAAAACTTAAATGTACCGCAGTAAAGGTTAGCCAACAACCTATCAGCAAGGTTGGTGCCCCTAATATCGTTAACACCAATAAACTAGGTGTTGCTAGTGCAATCGCACTTAATGGATGACGTTTTTCACCATTTAACCAATATAAGCGTTTAGGTTGATGATGAATGGCATGTAATTTCCACAACCAGCGCCGACGATGACTCAGTTTATGCATATACCATAAACCAAAATCGATAATTATCCCCACCAGTAAAAATTGTACCCATATTGGCCATTGAATAGGCCATAATTTAGAAAAAAACTCGAATTTAAGGATAAATTGTAAAATTGTTGCGGTTATTAGAATAAGTACTACATTAAAAATCGCATGAAAAATGTCAGTGAATGTATCCTCTTGATCATGTAACCATTTTTGTTGATATGGCAAAAAGCGCTCTAACATTGCAACCATAGCGCTAATGGATACAATGCATACTAGTGCGGATGGCCAATAGGGTATTTTTTGATAAGCCATCAATAATACTATTGCTAAGGTCGTAACAGATAAAATCGGATAACTCAAATAACGTATTAAAAAATGACTATACTTTAGCATGATGATGTCCTCTATTTAGATTGATCACTACCATGCAGGATTGTTTGATGTTTAAATTGAATAAAACGGCTATATTTTATTTAAAAAGTGAATTTACTTAAGATTCAGGCAACAAGATCATCTTGTTTTGAATGTTTTTGATAGCCGAAGGTTGTATGCCAAACATTTGCATACAGGTTCTAGAAAAATGTGCTTGATCGGTAAAGCCACTCTGATACGCTGCCGCAGTTAAATTATTTTCTTCATGTAGATTTTTAAGTGCAATAATCAAGCGTAACCACTTGCGATAACTACGTAATGAAATACCAAAATGGGAATTGAACCAATGTGCTAGACGACTTTCAGATAAGTGATGTAACGCTGCCAGCTCCTGACGTGAAGGAACATAATTATATAATAGATGTTGATAGATATAACCATTCATTAATTGAGCACGTTCACTAGCTACCATACAATCAAAATAGCACTGTAATTGAGCAAAGGCTTTGGTAATATTATTAGTATGCAAAAAATAAAGCTGCAATTGCTCCAGAAGCGTTGTTGGCAGTATTTGTATCTGAGAAGTTGAGGCAAAAAATTGATGTATAGCCTGCCCTAAATAATAATTTCCATCCAAATAAATCGAGCAATACTTGCCTTTCTGTAACTGATGCACGGTATTTGCTGGAATAAAAAAACCCCTACCCGTATATAACTGCTCGTATCCAATAATCTGCATAGATTCTAGTGGATCGAGGGGAAAAGTGATCTGATGCGCAAGATGTCGATGTGGTCTGTTATCTCCTGCTTGTCCACAAAAATAACCGTAACCCAAACCAATAGCCATCTGACCTTGCCAATTTGATAGCTGCTCTTTTTTTATCATGTTTATATTTTACAAAACTAACGCTAAAATTGAATGCTTCATAAAGATATTTAAATAATTCAGTTATATTAGTATTGAGATGGAATATATAAAATTTAAGAGTCCTCAAAAATAAAAACTTGATTTCTTTTAATTTAAGAAATTCTAGAGTTAACATAATGCAGTCATAATAAATTCTTTTTAAATCAATTTCTTATTTCACTTACTAAAACCCAGTCAACTCGATCGGGCTTTTTCATGATTTTTCACGTTCCACGACTATGATTCAACCCATTTTTTTCAAATTTAATAAGATCTACTCAACAATTTAATCCTCTGATAAATGAAAAAGGAAGCCATCGCTTCCTTTTTTCAATTCAATATAGACTTAGATACCATATTTTTCACGATAAGCTTGCATATTTGCTAACGCTTCTTTTTCGCCTTTCGCTTCCAAATAATCCATTAAATCTTTCATGGTAATCAGTGCATGCACAGGGATTTCTAATTCTTTTTGAACTTCTTGAATTGCGGAAAGTTCACCTTGACCACGTTCTTGACGATCTAGCGCAACCAACACACCCGCAATAGTTGCACCAGCATTTTTCAAAATCGTTACGACTTCACGAATCGCTGTACCTGCGGTAATTACGTCGTCAATAATCCAAACTTTTTTACCTTCAACCGCAGCACCAACCAAAACACCGCCTTCACCATGATCTTTTGCTTCTTTACGGTTAAAGCCCCATGGCACGCTCTTGTTATGTGTTTGCGACAAAGCAACAGCAGTCGCTGCTACAAACGGAATACCTTTGTAAGCTGGTCCAAAAATCACATCAACATTTTCACATTGTGTTAATTTATCAGCATAGCCTTGCGCTAAAAGAGATAAAGCTTCACCATCGTTGAGTAGGCCTGCATTAAAAAAATAAGGACTCACGCGTCCAGATTTTAAAGTAAACTCACCAAATTTAAGCACACCGCGTGATAATGCGAGTTCGATAAATGCTTGCGGGTGAAATGACACAGGCGTTGTCATGAGGTGCTCCAAATTCACAATTGAGGTTAAATTTTCGCATGATACCAAAGGATCAGTATCCAAGTGATGTAAAAATTCTTCGAGTCGTTTCCATTAACGTAAATGGCTTACGTTCTTCAGTAACGAAAGGCTTACTTGAATGGTTAGAACAATCAGATGCCGATGTCGTATGCATGCAGGAAAGCCGCATTACCCATGAACAATGGACTGAAAAATTCAGACCCGAAGGATGGCATACCCATCTCTTTCCAGCAGAGCGTGCAGGTTACGCGGGGACTGCGATATATAGCCGCCTACCCTTCGTCTCTGTTAAAGATGGATTAGGGTTTGAGCTGGCTGACAGTCAAGGCCGCTTTATTTCTGCGGAATTCGATTTAGGTTTGTCACATCCGGTACATATTGCATCATTATACTTACCTTCGGGCTCAAGTGGTGAAGAAGCGCAAGCACGTAAAGATTTATTTTTAGGTGAATACGCAAAAATCTTGAAACAATGGCGTGATGAAAACAAGTCAGTCATCATTTGTGGTGACTACAACATTGTTCATAAACGAATTGATATCAAAAACTGGTCAGGTAACCAAAAATCATCGGGTTGCTTACCACATGAGCGTGCATGGCTTGACCATATTTATGATGAACTGGGCTATGTCGATACTTTCCGTGTAGTTCGCACAGAAGCGGAACTTTATTCATGGTGGTCAAATCGCGGTCAAGCGCGTGCAAAAAATGTAGGGTGGCGTATTGACTACCATGCATGCTCGCCAGACTGGAAAGCACGTACAACTAACGCATGGGTTTATAAAGATCAATGGTTTAGCGACCATGCACCCGTTATTATCGACTATAAAATTCAAGAATAAGTGAACACTCGTTCACTTACATTGTCGTTTTCGCTTACAGCATATGTCGTTTTTGAGTATTTTTCTTACACAGCTTTAACGGCATTATAGCCCCACGGCACAGGGAAGCAGTCAGGATGACGCAAAAGGATAGGACGCCGTAGGAAGATAAAATAAACTTATGATAAGTTTATTTGCAAGGATGTGACATTGGACGTTGAAATGAGACCCGCATGATCAGGATGATTAAATGCGGGTTTTCTCTTTTTAAGTCTCTTATTTTGCGCTAAGTTCTTTTAGTTTTAACTTCTTCTTATTAAGCTCATTATTACCTTGTCTTATGACAATAACATGACATTTCTCTTTCGATTAATCATTAATTTTCATTTGTTTTAAAAGTATCGGTATAAAGTAGTGCTCAAAAGCATTTTGGGTTAGGCTGTGTGCTCTCTCTTTTTGACATGGTCCGATAAAATGTTAAAAATTTATGGAATTAAAAACTGTAACTCAATGAAAAAAGCATTTGATGCCTTACAGTCTAAAGGGCTTAACTATGATTTTCATGATTATAAAAAACAAGGCATTGATGCAGATACTTTAAAAATATGGTTAAAAGAAATTGGAAAAGATACCGTTCTCAACAAAAAAGGAACGACTTGGCGCAAGCTTTCAGAAGAAGAACAAAATCGTGCTCTAAGCAGTGAAGATCACCTGATTGAAGCACTTATTGCTCAACCAAGTTTGATTAAAAGACCTGTTTTAAAAACTTCACAAGGTTTCATTGTAGGTTTTGATGAAACCACCTATCAAAATATTCAAGCCTAAAAAAACGAGCCATTTGGCTCGTTTTTTATTAAAACTTTTAGTTCGCGCGAATCCACGTTTGGTTACGACCAAGTGCAGAAACGCCAATATAACCACGTAATTTAAGCTTTTTGCCGCCATCAGTTAACTCACCTTTCAGTTTGTAAGTTTTACCTGATTTTGGGTCTAAAATCGTACCGTTTTCATAACTGTTACCACCTACATTTTTTAAATTATGTACAATGGTGACACCTTTAAGCGGTTTGTTTTTGTACGGGCCTTCACATTTTGTACAAGCGTTTTCTTCACCCGGTGTCAAAATGTTCTGAATGGTTGCAGTTAAGGTTCCGTCCTTCTGTTCCGTAAATTTCACTACGGCTTTTGGCTTGTTGGTCTGATCATCAATCGTTTTCCATACCGTTCCATTGAGTGAATCAGCCGCATTGGCAAATGCAGCCATACCAATGAGTCCTAAAGCTAAAGCAATCTTTTTCATTTTTGTAATATCCTTGGGTCTTTCAAGATTTTTAGTATTCAGAAGTCGCAAAGATATTGCAATTTTTGAATGTGACTGTTTCGTGTAACCTTGTAATCTTGCAAAATAAAATTTACAAGAAAACAAGAAACTAGCATAAAAATGGATGCTATATGAATATATCAAATGTTTGGAAATATTATTTTACAGAAACTTTTCTTAAAACAACAATTCGCAAGCCAAGCCAGCTAAATTTGCCGGCTACTGCCTTACGCCCTGTGCTAGATCAGATGTGTCGTGCTTTTCCACGACAAAAAAATGTTTCTGTGCGCCCGATTCGACTAGCAGGCATTAAAGGTGAAGAAATCAAACCGCAAGATTCTGCGACTCAGCTGATTTTTCACATTCACGGTGGTGCTTTTTTCCTTGGTAGTGTTAAAACACATCATGCTTTTATGACGGATTTAGCTGCCCGTACTCAAATGCAGATTATTCATGTGGACTATCCGCTTGCACCTGAACATCCATACCCTGAGGCAACCGAAGCTCTATATGACATCTATCAGTCTTTGGTGGTGCAAGGTATTCAGCCGAAAGATATTATTTTATCGGGTGATTCATGCGGAGCAAATTTAGCGTTAGCACTTTGCTTACGTTTAAAAGAACAACCCGAACTCATGCCGAGTGGCCTGATCTTGTTGTCTCCATTTTTGGATTTAACACTCACGAGTGAGTCCCTTCGGTTTAACAAAAAGCATGATGCTTTATTATCAATTGAGGCACTACAAACAGGCACTCAGTACTATATAGGCAATCACATCGCAGCCGACGACCCACGTGTTTCCCCTATCTTCGATGACTTACATGGCCTACCGCCAACTTTGGTTCAAGTGGGTTCTAAAGAAATCTTATTAGACGATGCCAAGCGTTTTAGAGAAAAAGCTGAAGATGCTGGTGTTAAAGTTCAATTCAAACTTTATACGGGCATGTGGCATAACTTCCAGATGTTTAATGCTTGGTTTGATGAGGCTAAACAAGCATTGGCAGATATTGCTGAATTTGCACACGAACTCGATAAAACTTAATTTATTATAAATGATGTGAATAGGCCTCAAAACTTTTCACATCATTTTCTTTATAAAAAGTCATCATATATAAATTGAAAATCATGTTATGTTTAAAATATAAATTATTGAAACAATCCAATTTTAGGATGGTCTAACAAAGAGGCATCTATATTTAGGAGCCCTTATTTATTATGAAAAATCGTTTAATCACTTATCCCGTAAATAAAATAAAACAGGTGATAATCGATTTCATCCACAATAATCACATCATCAACTGGACTCCTTTACAAAAAAGTGCACTGATGCTCACACTTGCTTGCGCAATGAATTTCAGTTGGATTTTATGGAAAGGCTATATTTTAATTACACCAAGTGTTTGGCAATGGGCAAATCTGCCTTTAGTAGAATCACAAATTTGGCTCAATTTATTTACCTTATTTTTATTAGTCCTTTTGATTATTCCCTGTTACCGCTACAAAAATGATGAATGGGCTCAAAAAGTTATTCCTTTCATTAGCGTGCAGTTCTTTGCACTTATGCTATGTCATGATGGATATTTAATTGGCAGTATCAGCCCTGCCACTATGGTCGGTTATGTGGGTACGATTGGGGTGGGTTTGGTGTTATTTGACCGTAAAATTGTTTATAGCGCCCTTGTACCTGCCACAATTATTTTAACTGTTTGTACATATTTAAGTATGACAGGTGCTTTAGCGTATGCACCTCTATTTAATTTTAGAGCCATGGATCATGCACAAACCAATTCTTTCTGGTTAGGAAGTATGGCTTTTTTTATTATGCCTATTTTATTGGCCTGTTTTGTTTTATTTGAAATATTACTCACCCAATGGCGTCAGCGAGAAACTTATATTCAACGTTTAAGCCAAATCGACCCATTAACTAATGTATTAAATAGACGTAGTTTAAACATGCATTTGGAGTCGCTACACCAACAACAATTTGATTATGCTGTGGTACTTCTTGATATCGATCATTTTAAAAAAATTAATGATATATACGGCCACCATCAAGGTGATCAGGTCTTAATTGAAATTGCTCAATGTCTTTCTGAGAATTTGCGTAGCGAGGATATTATTGGTCGATTTGGTGGAGAAGAATTTATTTTATTACTCCCTCACACCGATATTATTCAAGCAGAGAAAATTGCTGAGCGTTGTCGCCAAGCCTTGCAAGAATTACCTGTTTTTACCGCTCAAAATAATCCTATTCACATTAGTGCGAGTTTTGGAATAAGCAGTTCAGCTTTTGCACAAGATCCTTATCTGGTTATTCGGCAGGCTGACCAAGCACTCTATGCAGTAAAAGCTTCGGGACGTAATCAGGTACGTACATTTCATCAGACCGAAACTATTGATACTTTATGATTCTTTGAATTTTGCCAAACTCGCGAGTTGCAGCAAAAGCTCTTGCTGACTAAAAGCGCCCGTTAAACGTAAAGCACGAATCTCTTTTTGCTCTGGGCTTAAAAATAAATAGGTCGGTGGTCCTAAAATATTCCACTGCTTGAGTAGCGCTTCATGCGACTGGTCATAATGACTCAAATCAAGCTTAATTAAATAATAAGGTGCAAGAGCAGATTGAACCTCTGGTGCTTTTAAAATACGGTGCTCAATCGGTTGGCAGGCAACACACCAATCTGCGTAGATATCAACCACAATAGCTCGGTCAGTAGGTGCTGCCGCTAAAATTTTCTCAAAGTCCGCTGCTGTAGTTGCAATATGCCACTCGGCCATGTGGGCAGAACTTTGCAAAGTTCGATTTTGAATATGTTGATATTGGTTATAGGCTACAAAAGGTGTAACGATTAATAATAAAATCGCGTAAAGCCATTGTAGTTGCCCTTTTTTCCAGAAAAACTGATAAACAGCATAGCCTATAAAAGCCAGGCCTAATACGAGGCTAAGCACTTGCATGCCCAAATCTGGCAGCAAAGGACGAATAAAATAAAGACTTAATCCCAACATCAGAAAAGCAAAAATTACTTTAATCTGATGCATCCAGTCGCCCGCTTTAGGCAAGAATTTTGCCCCTAAAATACTTGCGAGTAACAATGGAATTCCCATTCCAAAGCCTAGGCAGAATAAAAGCAAAGCACCTTGCCACTGATTTTGCGTTTGAGAAATAAATAATAAAGTTCCAGCGAGAGGTGCGGTCATACAAGGCCCCACCAAAAGCGCAGAAACGACACCCATAACCCCAGCACCGACCAAAGTACCGCCTTGTTGCATTGACTGAATACGGTCAAGTCGGTTTAACCATGTCTGAGGTAAACGAAGCTCAAACAAACCAAATAAGTTCAGAGCAAAAACAATAAACAGCAAACTAAAAGCAATTAAAGTTGCTGGCTGTTGTAACCAGCGTTGGAAATTTAAGCCTGCCGAAGAAGCAATTAAACCCAAGCCTGCATAAACCAATGCCATACTACACACAAAAGTAAGCGCAATGGTCCAAGCCTTTAAACCTTTATGTTCGCGAATGATCAGTGAAGTTAAAATAGGAAGCATCGGTAAAGAACATGGCGTAAATGCGAGCAACATGCCTAAACCTAAAAATAATAAAACTCCATACCAAAGCGAGTGTTCAATTAACTTGGCTGACCAGATCTGATCTTGTGCAATTTGAGGTGTAGTCGTATCAGCTGCTGTCTCTGTACTCTGCTCTTTTTCTAAAGATTCTGAACCCGAGGAAGTGTCGGATTGTGTATTCGCTAAATCTAATAATCTTTTTGGCGCTGTTCCTGCTTGGTTTTGCACACCCACCAAGCCATCTGCATCGGTTTGAAACTCAATGGTTTGAGGTGGATAACAAATACGGTCTTTGGCACAGCCCTGCCAAGTCACACTATAGTGCTCTGAAGGCTTAGTCTTAATTTGGAAATTAACTTGATGGTAGTAAACCTGACTTTGCCCATAATTTTCATCATATTGGGCAACCGCTTTAGGTAACTTTAAAGTTAAAGGTTGAGTACCTTGTTGTACGGAAAATTTATGCTGATAAAGATAATAATTTGGCTGAATCTGCCAAGACAAACTCGCAGTATGCGGCTCAGAAGATTCAACCGAAAATGAAAAAGCTTGTTCGGGTGAGAGTAGCTTATCTTGTGCAGAAACCAGCTGGCTAAACACACAAAAAGCAATTGCTAGAAAATAAAGAATTCCCTGATGAATAAGCTTTTTCATTAACATAAATTTAAGTTGCTTCGATTAGAACAAGAATGCCACGCCTAAGCCACCGTTGTAGCTCTTGTCTTGACCCTCTAAATCAACCCCGATACTTGCATCGAGCTGAGTACGATCATTTACGGCGTAGACTAAACCTGTCCCTAAACCATATTCGTAGTCTTGGCTTTCAGCTTTACGGTAAATGAACTCAGAATAACCTGACAGCTTACCTGCGATTTTATAATCAATCGTTGGAATTGCAGTTACTGCCCAGTTACTATTTTGTACTTCGTAGCGCATGGTAATTGATGTGCCGACTAAGTCATTATATTTATAAGCGACTGCTGAACTTAAGCTATAAATATCGTCATGTGCAGTAAATTCATCATTTCCAGTGGCAATGATCGCTTCAGCTAACACAGCCATTGATAAATTTTCATCGTTTAGATCAATTGCTTTTTTCAAACCGATGCTGACATCACCAAAGCCTGACGTATCGTGTTTTTTACCAGCACGTTTAGTTTGAGTCCATGCTGGACCTTGCCATCCTAATTGTAATTCCAAACCATCAGCTAAACCGGTACGGAATAACATATCTTCATTTACAGTTACGGTCTTTTCTTTGACGCCATCAACCGTTGACTCTGTATAAGTTGCACTTGGCAAACCTTGTTCCCAAGCCAATTTACCAACCGGAGTAATCCCTGTTCCAAAGCCTGCACCTGGGCGGTCAAAAGAGAACTCTGCAGCAAAAGTACTTCCTGCGGCAACAGTGGTCAAAGCAAAAGTTAAAATTTGAAATGTTCTCATTCTATTATCCAATCAAGTAGTTAGTTCTTTTGACATTTTTGCCCCATGTTGGCGCAATAATTCTAATGTTTCACGCTCTTCTTGAAGCGCTTCTGACCAATCTATTTCATCAAAGTCACAATCAAAGAACAACTGACTGATTGAAGATAAAATAGTGAGTCCCTCTTCATCGCGTGTGTTTGGATCAACTTTTTCATTTAATAAACGTTGAACGGCTGGCGCACATGCCGAGCTTGCCGCATCCCATAAAGGACCATAAAACTCTTCTGCATCCCAAAGGTGTACATTCGCTTTGGCTTGAATCAAAGCTTCGAGTATATCGAGGTAAACTTGTAATGATTGTTGCTTTTCTTCTTTTGATAGTGGTGTACCCGCTTCATAAGCTTCTGATACATCTTCCCACCATTTAAAAATTCCATCACAAATGATTGATACAGGTGGCCCTTGTTCCGGATCAATAAAGTTCGGATCAAGTCCTTCAGCAAGTAATTTTTGCACTTGCGCGAGTTCTAATTCTTCTATGGCTTTAATTAAAGCTTGCTGCTGGGTGGTTAACATGACCATCTCTCAAAAATATATTAGGGCTATTATGCCTAATCTCTTCTGAAGATTTTAGAGGTTGATTGCATCGCATTGCAAACCTAATGTTGTGAATAGTTTTATTTTCATTAAATATAAAAAAAGCCCCGAAGGGCTTTTTAGCATTTTAAATTAAACTTCATCATCAATGAATTCTGGTTGACCACCTCTCGGGTGTTCTTTTTTCTCAAAAGTATGTTCAAGGCTACGTTTTAATTTTTCAATCGCGCCATGAATCGAGGCGTCAATATTTCCTGCTTTATGATGTACTGCAACTGGTTTCAAACCTGAAGGACGCGCTTCAATCATACAGTGGATATCTTTGTCACCACCTTTGTCCCCATTTTCATCACTAAAATGAACCGAAAAATGCGTAATACGTTCGCTATGACGTTGGAATTCTTGAGTAAGTTCTGCACGTACATAAGTAATTAAACGTTCGCTGTTATGGATGTTTTTATCTGTGCGGATTTCAATATTCATAAATACCATCCTCTCTTTCTTACTGTGGATCTTTTCTATGCAAAACTTTTTTATGTTGGCATGTTTTAAGCATGCATGAACTGACTTCAATTGTACATTTTGATGGTGTAATGGTTTGTTATCTCCTGACTTAAACGTACTGCTTTTAATTTATTTTGAAGATCTTCATACCTTCAATATCAGTCCATCTATAAAAATATGCAAGCTGATTTTTTAAATTTTTATGAAAAATTGAACAAAAGGAGAGCAATCGTGTCCAAATCTTATCTATCTGGAGCAGAGCTTATTGAGCAAATCCAGAAGTCTCCTTATTCACGTGATTTAATCGGATATCACGGGCAACCGCCACAAGTTAAATGGCCTAATAATGCCAAGGTTGCTGTGCAATTTGTTCTTAATTATGAAGAAGGTGGCGAAAAACATATAGAGCATGGCGATGATGGCTCAGAACAGTTTTTATCAGAGATTATTGGCGCTGCAAGTTACCCAGCTAAACATATGTCGATGGACTCTATGTACGAATATGGTTCACGTGCTGGTTTTTGGCGCATTCATAATGAGTTCCAAAAGCGCAAACTTCCAATGACCATTTTTGGGGTTGCAATGGCGCTTGCCCGCAACACTTATATTGTAGAAGCGATTAAACAAGCTGATTATGATGTGGTTTCTCATGGTTACCGCTGGCTTCACTATCAAGATACCGATATTGAAGTCGAAAAACAGCATATGGAGCAGGCTTTAACTGTCTTAGAAAACCTGTTTGAAAATAAAGTGATAGGTTGGTACACCGGACGTGACAGCCCCAATACACGCCAGTTACTCGCAGAGTTTCCACAAATACAATATGACTCAGATTATTATGGTGATGACCTGCCTTTTTGGACAACGCTTACCAATGCTGATGGCGCATCACGTCCTCATCTGATTATTCCTTACACTTTAGAATGTAACGACATGAAGTTCTGTTCACCAGGCGGCTTTAATAGTTCAGAACAGTTTTTTCAATATTTGAAAGATAGTTTCGATGTGTTGTATGCAGAGGGAGAAACTGCACCAAAAATGATGTCGATTGGAATGCATTGCCGCATTTTAGGGCGTCCAGGCCGTTTTAAAGCACTACAGAAGTTTCTCGACTATATTCAAATGCACGATCGGGTCTGGATATGTCGTCGTCAGGGAATTGCTGAACATTGGTATAAAAATCACATAACTAAATAATTGATTTTTAATTTTCAAAATCCTTAAGCGAATTAAAACTCGCTATTGGCACTGTTATTGCTAAAACTCTATATCAAGATAACGAGTTTAGGAATAACAGTGTTTTTAGCCGAGTTTAATCAAGCCCCACCCGAACAACTCAAGACTTTGTTAAAAAACTGTGTCCACATTCAAGCATGGGCCGAAAAAATCATCTCAAATCGTCCCTATTTAACAAAAGTATCTCTTTTGGAATATGCAGAAAATTTAAGTCAAATGTGGTCATGGCAAGAGATACTAGCGGCTTTAGCAACCCATCCAAAAATTGGTGAACGCCAGGCTAAGAAACAACTCAATGCAAAAGAGCAGAATTTTTCATCTAAAGAACAAGCTGGCATTTCTTTAGATGAACAAACACAACAAGCTCTGCTTCAAGGTAATCTTGATTATGAACAAAAGTTTGGCTTTATTTTTTTAATTAAAGCGGCAGGCCTCAGTAGCGATGAAATTTTAAAAAAGCTACATGAACGACTACAAAACGATTTAGCTATCGAAAAAACAATTGTACATGAGCAACTTGCAGCGATTGCTCTATTACGTCTATCTCAGGAAATACAAGCATGATCACTACTCATATTTTAGATACGAATTTAGGTAAACCAGCTGCAGACGTAGAAGTGAGGTTGTTTCATGCAGCAACACATGAGCTGATAGCGACAGCCACCACTAATCAAGATGGTCGAGTGAGTGATTTTGGAATAACAGACTTTGCAGAAGGTGCTTATCAGCTTGAATTTGAAATTGCTCCTTATTTTTCATCGCAGCAAGTCAAAACTTTTTTCCCGCGTGTTTGTATTCAGTTTTTCATAGAAGACATTAATCAGCATTATCACATTCCATTACTGATCAGCCCATTTGCTTACTCCACTTATCGCGGTAGCTAACTCAATTATAAATAGGAGAAAAATATGAATCATCAGCAAAAAAATGCAATTTCTCCAGAGCATGAATATTTAGGAATTTCCAAAAGTTTTGCTTACGGCTTACAGCATGTGCTGACCATGTATGGTGGCATTGTAGCCCCGCCCTTGATTATTGGAACGGCAGCTGGCTTAAGCTCAGCACAAATCGGAATGCTCATTGCAGCAGCCCTATTTGTAGGTGGATTGGCAACTCTGATCCAAACCATCGGAACCAAATATTTAGGCGCAAAATTACCTCTGGTACAGGGTGTATCTTTTGCGGGTGTGGCCACCATGGTCGCGATTATCACCACAGGCGGTGGTTTACCTGCTGTCTACGGCGCGGTCATTGCAGCCTCTTTAATTGGGCTATGCCTTGCGCCTTACTTTTCAAAAATTATTCGTTTTTTCCCACCTGTTGTGACGGGATGCGTTATCACGATTATTGGTCTATCTTTGTTACCTGTTGCGATTCGCTGGATGATGGGTGGCAACAACAAAGCGCCCGACTGGGGTAGCGTAGAAAATATCTCTTTGGCACTGCTGACCTTAGGCATTGTGATTGTTCTAAATATGCTGCCGCAAGCAAGCATTCGACGTTTATCAATTTTGTTGGCTATTGTGGCTGGTACTACCCTCGCCTACTTCATGGGTTTTGGTGATTTTAGTCAGGTGAGTTCAGGCGCATGGCTCCAATTTCCACACTTATTTGCATTTGGTTTACCGACTTTCGAGCTAAGTGCAATTTTATCGATGCTAATCGTTACCTTAGTGATTATGACGGAAACCACAGCCGATATTATTGCTGTCGGAGACATTGTAGGAACTGAAGTCGATTCAAAACGTATCGCCAATGGTGTTCGTGCAGATATGTTCTCAAGTGCTTTTGCGCCTATCTTTGGTTCGTTCATGCAAAGCGCTTTTGCCCAAAATGTTGGGTTAGTTGCAATTACGGGCATCAAAAGCCGATTTGTAGTCGCAGCAGGTGGTGTCATTCTGATTATTTTAGGTCTACTACCTATTATGGGTCGTTTGATTGCAGCGATTCCAATGCCCGTACTTGGTGGTGCAGGTTTGGTCTTGTTTGGGTCGGTTGCAGCGAGTGGAATTCGCACTTTGGCAAAAATAGATTATAACGATCAGAAAAATTTAATTATTGTCGCGACCGCTTTATCAGCTGGGATGATCCCAATTATTAACCATGAGTTTTATGCTCATTTCCCAGTTTGGGTACAAACTTTGTTCCATTCGGGCATTAGTTCAACTTGTATCTTTGCTATCTTGTTGAATTTATTATTTAATCATTTACCTTCATTTCGTAGCTCGCGCACCCCACATTTAAGCCAAACAATAAACACAAGAAATACTCATTAAAGATTTAATTTTTAGCGCCCCACTTCGGTGGGCTTTTTTTTAACCGTTGATCAAATTTGGCTTCATTTTTGCTTAAGACCCTGTATCCTTAGCGTGCTTTATTTGGGGGGAGATCATTTAAATGCAATTAAAGCAACTTGCGGCGACTTGTGCCTTGTTATCTGCAACTGCCATGGTTCAGGCAAAACCAATTTGGCAAGATTTTAGTGTGACTGGACTTTATGGTGAAAACTATGAAGTTGTAGATGACAAAGAAACCACAATTACTTTGGAATATGCAGCAAAAGTTAAATACGCTGATGTGTTTTTCTTTATGGACCGCATGCGTGGTGAAAATGACCACAAGAGTACTTACTTTGAGTTATCACCACGTCTAAGTTTAGGCGAAGTGTCTGGTAAAAAACTGTCGTATGGCCCAATCAAAGATGTACTCATTAGTACTACTTGGGAAGGTAACAGTGAAGACGGTAACAACTTCGACAACTTCCTTTATGGTTTTGCAGTTGATTTAGATATCCCATATTTCCAATATGCAAATTTAAACTTCTACCGTGCAAACAATGAGAACACTGACGACGATTATCAAATGACATTCGTTTATGGTATTCCATTAAAATTAGGATCTGAAGATTTCTTGGTAGATGGTTTCCTTGACTGGTCAACTGCTGAAGGCGACCATGCGAGCGAGTTGAACTGGACAACTCAGTGGAAATGGAATGTAGGTAAACACATTTCTCCTGATACACGCCTATACCTAGGTATCGAGCACTCAGTCTGGAATAACAAATTTGGTATTAAAGGTGCCGACGAAAATAACGTTAGTGCACTGGTTAAATACCACTTCTAAAATCCAAATTTAGAAGATAAAACAGCAAGGAAAATTCCTTGCTGTTTTTGTTTTTAATCAAGTGGATTACCCACAATATTACTAATAATCCCCTGCATAATATGTCCACCTTGTTCACGGCGTAATTCTTCATACCATGCTTGTGTAACGGCTTCATCTTTCATATGTGTCACATCACAACGTTTGCGTGCACGAAGTACCAATTCATTAGCACGTTCATTACGCTTGTTTTGATAACGTCGTAAAGCATCTTCTAGCCCTAAAGTGTTAATTTGCAGAGAACGCGCTAAATAAATCGCGTCTTCCATGGCTTGGCAACCGCCTTGCCCAATATCAGGTGTCGTGCTGTGTGCAGCATCACCCAAAATCACCACGCGACCTTTATAAAATTGAGTGAACGGTTCAATATCATGGATTTCTACCCGATTGGTTTTTTGCGGGTCTAAGCGTTCAATAAGCTGCTGTACGGGTTGGCACCAATCAACAAAATATTGTTTTAAAAGTTTTTTATAGTCATCTCGATTATTATCTAACCCTGCTGGTAAAGGCACATCTAAAAAGAAATAGAACTTTCCATCTGCAACTGGCATTAAAGAAGCTCGCTTGCCTTCGCCCACATAAGTCGTCCATTGTTGGGCTGGAGCCAACTCTTCAGAGATCTCAACCAAACCATTCCAATTTACATAACCTGCGTAACGGCGCTGTACTTGCTGCCCCAACACATAGGTCCGTGTAAGTGAATGAGTGCCGTCCGCCCCAATTAATAGATCGGCCTGCGTTGAGCTACCATCTGCAAAATAAACCTCGACATAATCAGCTTTGTCTTCAAGGCTGACCATTTTTTTGCCTAGATAAATCTGATCACGACCAAATTCATCCATCAACATATTTTGTAAATCAGCACGTGCAACCGGATAAGGTCTTTGGCCCACTTCTTCAATTAATGGCAGTAAACTGAATTGTGTCATCACATCTCCAGTTAAACCGTCCACATAGGCCAAATCATCCATTTGTCCACCAAGTTTGGCGATTTTGTCAGTTAATCCCAGATAGTTCAGACATTTCACACCATTCGACCACAGCGAAATTGCCGCGCCGACAGGAAGAATTTTTTCAGTTTGCTCAAAAATGCGAACTTGGTGACCAAATTTCTTTAATGCAATGCCTGTGGTTAGACCTCCCATTCCTGCACCAATAATCACCACATTCATAACACTCTCCTATAGATATTCACCTATAGGGTGCTTATGCTAAAAACATGCCATCGTTCAAAATTTATTTAGCTTTTCCACAAAACTGGCATGCACCATGCTTATATATTTATGTATAAAACTCGACTTGGCACGCTCCGTGTTAGCGCAGTTTTAAATGAAAAATCATGTTTTTAACAAGAAATACGGATACTCCATTATGGCAACATTGCACGCTCCAGCTTTTGAACTTCCTGAGATTTTGAATACTAAAACCAATTTGGCAGATGCCCGAATTGGTGCACAAGTCATTGAGTGTTCAGATGATTTCTTTGCAGAAGCAAAACGTATGCTGCAATTTGATGCACCTATTTTTGTTGAAGATAAATTTGATGACAACGGCAAATGGATGGATGGATGGGAGACGCGCCGTAAACGTCACGCAGGTTATGATTGGTGTATCGTGAAGTTAGGCGTAAGTGGAAAAATCACTGCTCTTGATATTGATACCAGCTTTTTTACAGGAAATTATCCTGCCTCTGCATCATTAGAAGCATGTTATGCACCAAATGGGGACCTGACAGGAGCAAAATGGGAAAATGTTTTAGAAAATACTGAACTCGGCCCAAGCCAACATCATATTTTTATGGTCAATAATGATGCACTTTTCACTCATATACGCCTTAATATTTTCCCAGATGGCGGTATTGCCCGTTTACGTGTCTATGGTGATGTTCATATTCAGGTAACTGACAGCGAACAGACTCTCGATTTATTGGCTCTCGAAAATGGTGGCCGTGTAGTTGCCTATAGTGATGCTCATTTTGGACACCCGCGTAATTTGATTAACCCAGGTCGCGGAGTCAATATGGGCGATGGATGGGAAACCAAACGCCGCCGTGCACCGGGTTATGACTGGTGTATTCTTGCGTTGGGTAAAAGCGGAAAAATTGAAAAGCTTGAAATTGATACAGCTCATTTTAAAGGGAACTTCCCTGCCCAAGTATCTATTCAGGCGGTTTACCTCGAAAATGCAACCGATGCACAGTTAATTCCTCAAAGTATGTTTTGGTCTTACTTACTAGAAGCCCAACCGATGCAAATGGATCATATTCATGAATATGTGAATGAGATTTTACAGCATGAAAAAATCTCGCATATTCGTATTAACATGATTCCAGACGGTGGTATTAGTCGTGTTCGTTTATGGGGAAAAATTGCCAAGTCATGATCATGAAGAATGTTCAAATTCAGCCATTAACCATTGAGAACTTTCAGTCCTTTGGAGAAGTCATTTGTTGCGATGGGCATGACTTTTTTCATATTAACGATGCCCACACTGAGCGCTATCATGCGCTCGTTGAAACTGAAATTGAAGGTGAAGCAAAGGCAGGAATTAGTATTTTCCGTAATATTAAGGCCAGTGTGCTGCCTCTGGAAATTTCAATGCTAGAGCGCCATCCGAAAGGCTCTCAGGCATTTATTCCACTACAGCAACAAAAGTTTTTAATTATCGTGGCACCCGCTTTGGACGAAAATACTCCTGATATTTCAAAACTATGTGCTTTCGTCTCGAATGGAAAGCAAAGTATTAATTATCGGGCAGGCACATGGCATCATCCTTTGCTTACCTTCGAGGCACCAAGTGATTTTGCAGTGGTGGACCGAATTGGAGGTGGAGCAAATTGTGATGTTTTTCAATTCCCACAGGCTATAAAAATTACGACCTAAATTAAAATATACAGATCTGTCTATTTTAATTTAATATTAGAAATCGTTGTGGTGATTTCCAACAATTTAGATTTACATAAAAAAATCCCCGCCAATTGAGCGGGGATTTTTTACGCCTTTTTAGACAGTGATATCAGCTAAGTTACCCTTCTGCTCAAGCCACTGCTTACGATCTGCTGAACGTTTTTTTGCAAGTAACTTGTCGAGTAACCCTGCCGTTAGATGCACATCATCTAGATCGAGCTGAACTAAACGACGCGTGTTCGGGTCCATAGTCGTTTCACGTAATTGAATCGCGTTCATCTCACCCAACCCTTTGAATCGGGTAATTTGCGGATTACGATTACCTTTAATATTTTTCAAAATAGTTTCAAGTTCATCATCATCAAGCGCGTAATGAACATCTTTACCAATGTCGATACGGAATAATGGTGGCATTGCCACATACAAATGTCCTTCTTCAACCAATGCTGGAAAATGTTTAACGAATAAAGCACAAAGCAAAGTCGCAATGTGTAAACCGTCCGAGTCAGCATCGGCCAAAATACAGATTTTGCCATAACGCAGTTCTGATAAATCATCACTGCCAGGGTCTACACCAATCGCAATCGCAATGTCATGCACCTCTTGAGAAGCGAGTACTTCATCTGAAGAAACTTCCCATGTATTTAAGATTTTTCCACGAATTGGCATGATCGCCTGAAAGTTTTTATCGCGCGCTTGCTTGGCACTACCGCCAGCAGAGTCACCCTCGACAATAAATAACTCACTGTCCTCACGTGTTTGACCAACACAATCTGCCAATTTACCCGGCAGTGCAGGACCGGAAACAATTTTTTTACGCTCGACTTTCTTGGCTGCTTTTAAACGGCGACCTGCTTTAGAAATTGCCATTTCCGCCAGCTGCATGGCAATTTCAGCATGTTGGTTGAGCCAGAGCGCGAAAGCATCTTTAGCAATATTTAAAACTATATTGGATGCTTCACGACTCGAAAGGCGCTCTTTGGTTTGACCTGAAAACTGCGGTTCTTGGAACTTGAGTGACAAGATATAGTTCACGCCATCCCAAACATCTTCTGCCGAAAGTTTGAGGTTTCGTGGTAGCAAATTACGCAATTCACAGAACTCGCGCAATGCCTCGGTAACACCTGAACGTAAACCGTTCACATGAGTACCGCCTTGTGCAGTTGGAATTAAGTTGACGTAACTTTCTTGAACCTGTTCACCACCTTCCACATTCCAACAAATCGCAAATTCACATGCCGCTCGGTCTGCCTGACCGCTGCTCACAAATGCAGGGTTTGGCAAAATTTCGCGGTCTTGCAATTCATCCATCAAATAGTCGACGAGGCCATTTTCAAATTGCCATTCGATTTTTTCATCATTAATTTGATCGATATAGATAATTTTTAAACCAGCTGCTAAAACAGCTTTGGCTTTTAAATTGTGTTTGAGTGCTTTTAACGCAAATTTTGGACTATCAAAATATTTAGCTTCTGGCCAAAAATGTACGGTTGTACCTGTCGCACGTTTTGGTGCTTTACCCTCAAGAACAGCTAAAGGTGCTACTGGTTCACCTTGCTCAAAGGCCATTTGGTATAGGTTACCCTGACGTTGAACTTCGACCTCAACCCGTGTTGATAAAGCGTTTACAACGGAAATCCCCACACCATGCAAACCACCTGAAAACTGATAGTTATCGGTGCTGAATTTACCACCAGCATGGAGCTTGGTCAGAATGATTTCGATACCACTTTGGCCATATTCAGGATGAATATCGACCGGCATACCACGGCCATTATCTTCAACCGACAACGAACCATCTTTATAAACCGTGACACAGATTTTGTCGGCATGACCAGCTAATGCTTCATCAACAGCATTATCAATAACTTCTTGGGCTAAATGGTTAGGTCGAGTCGTATCGGTATACATCCCTGGACGACGACGAACAGGGTCTAAACCAGAAAGAACTTCAAGCGATTGAGCCGTATATTGTGTCACGTTGTACGTTTTCCTTATTTGATGGTGTGCGCAAAGAATTCGATCACTAACGGTAATTTTTCTTCAAAATCTTCCATAGCATGATTGCCATGAGCATCCGTCAAAATCAATGAGGATGGCGTTGCAGCACTATAATAGCGTTGTGCTTGACGATAATCCAAAATTTCGTCGCCTTGTTGCAATAAGACGAGTATTTTGTCGGCATTTTCAGGTTGTTTCAGTTCCAGTTGTTGTAACTGACGTAACTGAATATGGTCAATTGACCATTGATCATTCACCACATAGGGCATACTTTCAACTTGAAATAACTCATCAAACAGCTTCCATGGTTGCATAGCAGGGTTAATCAGTACAGCTGGAACATTATATTTCGCGACAAAATATGTCGCAAAAAACCCGCCAAGGCTACTACCGACTAAGGCTACATCATCTAAAGACTCTATCAGCTCTGAAACTTGCTCAACCACTAGATCAGGAGATCTATTTAAATCTGGCAAATGCACATTTATGCCCAATTCGCTACAATACTGCTTAAGGCTCAGCCCTTTAATTGAAAGAGAGCTACTATTAAAGCCATGGAGGTAGATAATATTCATATATTTTCCCTCTAAATTGAGAATAAACTCACATTTTTGTTCTCAGTTTGTATATAAAAACACTATTGTCAGACAAGAAAAACCACTCAACTGACCATTCATCAGTATTTTAAAAACATGTGTTATTTAAACTACTAAGATGGAAACGTTAGCTGCCGTTGATAAAAAGTACAGCTTAAAACGTCGGTTATAACGTATATGGGGAAAAGATATGCCGAGCTTAACACCACTACATGAAACTTATTGTAAATGGGATCGTACGCCACCTAGTCAGGCAGACGTATTAGAAGGTTTAGCTCAACTGTTCAGCACCAGCTTAAATGGTGTACATGAATTAATTCAAGTTATTAATATTGAAGTATTAAAAAATGCTTTTGGTGTGAGTACACAAAATGCTAAAAACTTTCAAAAACGACCATTTGTGCAAAAGGCATATCAGTTTTCTTATGGTGCTTTACAAAAATATGGGAGTTGTTTTTTAGCGCCAAGCTTACGTCACATTATTGAAAAATATCCTACACTTCACGAAAAACCACTCACCCCAAGCCTACATTTTTTAGTCGGTATTTTGAATGGGATTTTTGGGGATTATCTACTGAAACAGCATAGCCCCCTCGCTTTACCCATGGTGCTATACGATCACTACGGTGCAATACAACAAGGGGAACTTGCAGGCCGTATCGTGATTTTAGCTCATGGTTTATGTATGAACCATCTGACTTGGTCAAATGCACACTATGGCGGCATTGGTGAGCGCCTGTTAGCGCAGCGTGACCATAACACCATGTTGTATTTAAATTACAACACAGGTCGACGCATTTCAGCTAATGGACGCAGTTTTTCAAACTTATTAGAAGACTTGGTCCAACGTAATCCAAGAATTACCAGCATTGATATTATTGGCCATAGTATGGGCGGGCTAGTCTCTCGTAGTGCCTTATTTTATGGCAAACAAAATATGTATCAATGGATTCATATGGTCGAGAATCTAGTCTGTATTGGCTCTCCACATCATGGGGCAGTTTTAGAGCGCTTTGGCTTTACCATACAAGATAAACTTGGGGCTTTCCCTTTTGTCGGCTTACTCGGTCAACTGGTTAATATTCGCAGTAATGGTATTTTAGACTTACGTCACGGCAGCGTTCGTGATGATGATTGGGAACATATGGATGCCCGTATTGGTATGATGGATGATAACCGTGCTCCTGCTCCACTGCCTTCCCATATCAACACCTTTTTAGTAGCAGGGACCTTAGAATTTGAAAAGGTCCGTAATAAAGCATTGACCGTAATTGGCGACTACTTAGTGAGTGTAAAAAGCGCGCTAGGCGAACACCCTAATCCACGTTTTCAGCTTAAAGTTCCAGATTCACATAAAGCCGTGTTTTATGGCTTAAATCACTTTGAAATTCAGTATCACTCAAGTGTTGCCGAACAGATCACTCGCTGGTTATATCCTCATATGAATGATTATGTGCAAGAGGGTATTCAAACCCATATTATTGATATGCCGAACTATAAGCTCGAAGATTTAGAAGGAATTGTAGAGACTTAAAAAAAGCCCAACTTTTGTTGGGCTTTTTTAAATTATTCTAAAAATCATAAATCTATTAATAATTTTTATCTAACCATTTTTTAATCTCAGAAATATTTTTATATTTATAATAGACTTTCCCTTCTGCAATCCCTTCAAAACCCTCTGCATTATTACCTAATATATTTGTTATATTTTTCAGATTTAAAGTCTTATTTTTACTAATTTGATATAGGTTAACTTGATAAAGTTCACCTTCAATTTGTGGAGTACAACAGTAATATGATGAGTTAAGGGTAATTAATATGGGAGGTTTTCTTTTATTTGACTTATAAATACTGACAGCTAAAAGTTTAGGACTTTCCTTAGCTGCAAAATCAGAATAATCACCAACAAACATCTTTTTTTCTTGATTTTCTAGATAACCTTTCAAAGATGAACCTTCTGAAGACTCACATATATAATTATAAAATTTATAATCATTTTTCTTAAATATATTTAATTTTACTTGTTGGTAAATATTACATTGATCCTTTGCAAATAAATTCTGAGAATATAATATTAGAGATGATATTAAAAACATAATAATAGTAAAATATTTTTTCATTAAATTAGCTTACAAATAATAAGATCAAACCACTATAACAAAATTACAATAAAATATTTTATAAATTTATAAAGTAAATATTAAAATGTTTTTTTTAAAAACTAATTCTTATCACTATTACTAAATTTAGAGAAATATATGAAGAAAATCGTTGTTTTTGACTTGGACGGGACATTACTTTCGGGTGATTCTACAAAGGCATGGTTAACAGATAAATTGAAATCTAATCTTCTCAGATTTATCGCTGCACTCATTGTTACGCCGGTTGCTTTGCCTCTTATGAAATTTAAAAAGTATAAATCTAGAGGTGCTTCATTATATTTATGGATTGCAACGTATGGTGTGAATGAAGAAGAATTAGAATACAGTTTTAAAAATTTTTCCAATAATATCAAAGATATTACTTCTGATTCATTATATTGGTTTGAGCAAGGTATAACTGAAGTTAAAGATCATTTAGCACATGGAAGGATTGTGTTTATTGCCACGGCTGCACCAGAAAAGTTAGCGAATGTTTTACTCGAGTCTATCAATTTAGATGTACAAATTATTGGTACTCCTTTGCAAAAGAAACTAGGAGGATGGATAAGTGGGATACATTGTAGGTCTGAAGAAAAAGTAAGAAGATTGAATAAACTTGATATCAAACAACCTTGGTTCGCGACATACAGTGATGATATTGAAGATGACTTGCCTATTTTGATGGGTGCCAAACTCCCCTATTTAATTAATAGTGATAACAAGAAAATTTAAAATATTAAAATCAAAAATTTAAAAATATTAAATTGGTTTTAAACTTATGATATGAATATTGTTTATATAGATTTCTAAAGACTAAATAAAGATAGTATAGACACTTTTAGTAATAAAAGTGCCTATGCTATTTAAATTAAATTTCTATTTATAGAGAATATTATCAGATACTTTCATTAATTTTCTCTATACTTATTTCTTAAATCTAACAAACCCTTACTATATATTTTTTCATTTTCAGTGCACGATGCTTGTAAGTTCATATCTAGGTAAGTATAACGATGTAACAACTTTTCTTCATTATTTTGCCCTCCAAAAATATTAAAATGTGCACCTTCACTTGAAAAACATTCAGTTATAATATTAGGAATTCCATCCCCTATCAAATCAACTCCTCTAATTTTATTATTTTTATATAAAATCTGATCCTTATTTAATTCAAAGCCATAGCCTCGAACTAAATCCTTGCTTCTTTTTTTAATACTATAAAAATAATTAGGCTCATCTGTAACAAAAGCTAATTCTGAAACACAATCACTACTATCTTTTTTCAATAGTGGGTTCACAACATTATATTTAAATTTTTCGTCCTCTTTATAGATAATTACGATATCTTTATTAAGAGGTTTTTCACTTACTATACAACCTTCATCAGAATCTAATAATAAATAAATTTTATTGTCTAAAATCTTCTTTATTTTTCTAATTTTTACAGTAGGTTCAATGGATTGATTATTATCTACTTTCTGTATTTCAAAAGAATTGGCATAAGCACCTTCAATTAGATATTGAATAGTACATACGTTTAAGCCTAATAAACATATAAAAATTAATTTTTTATAAATCACTCTTATTTTCTCGCATCATTAATGAAATTAATATTTATAACCATTCATAAATTTACTATATGAATTTTGTCAAATTTCAACCTTCCAAGCTTTATTGGCAGCTACTTTTCCATTTTTTATATTTAAAATGATATTATAAGCTGCTGCACCACCATTATTAAAAGTATTTAAAATAAAAATATTCTTATTTAAGTAATATATTTTAAAATCAGCAAACTCGTTCTTATCACCATCTATACCATTTTTAGGGAAAAAATATTGCTCGAGCTCAGTTCTACTGATTTCTATTCTGTTATCTCTTTCTCTAACAATAATTTTATCAAGTTGTAAAAAATTATTGTCAGGTAGACTACCATCAGTACCAAAGAATAGCTTACCATTAAAATACTTATACTCTCCTTTATAAAATTTAGGATCTAAAATAGCATTTTTTGTATATACTTCTACTATTAGTTTTTTATCACTATAAACAGCTTTTTCTCTAGAATATTGAGATAGTTTAATAGAAGTGTAACCACCAAAATTATTTATTCTATTTTTATAGACAAATCCTGTTACACCATTACTTGCATTAACTAAACAAAAATTATTAGTCTCTTCATCCATCACAGAAGAAACAATTTCATTATTATTTAATTTGGTTGTAACTTTCGAATTTAAACTTGAATTTTCCCTTACATTCACATACCCATCTTTATCTTGAATAAAACCAAAATCAGCATATGAAGCTTTAATAGATCCAATCATGAAAGCTGTAAAAACTATAAATTTAAGATATTTTTTGATTTAAGCTAAGCTCATTATTTAATTTGAATTTCTATTTTATAATAATAGCAATATCATATTTTAAGCTGATATTACTATTATCAAATACAATCAAAATCTTAATAATATATAATTACTCTTCATCATCATGACAATCATTTTTCTTGTTTTTTATATTCACATCAGCTGTATTATTAATTGCAAAATTTAAATTTATTAAATCTTCTTTTCTAAAGATTTTCGGAACTATATTCCAAACATTTTTACCGTTAGTAACGAATGCCAAATTAAATTCCGGAACTTTATTATTATTCGTATCAATTTGATATTCCACAGAAAATCCGTCTTTTTTCTTACCAACAATATTATATATACGTGGCTCCTTCAACCCTTGATCACAAGCTTGATATATATAAATTTTGTTTTTTAAAATTTTAATTGTACTTTCACTACAATAACATCCACCTGTTTCTAATTCTTTCACAATACCATTTGTGTACTTAAATGGTTTTATTAGATTCCCCTCTAAACTAACAAAGTCCAAATATGAATTTCTCAAATCTTTTATTTTAGAATTATTAAAATCACTTAAACATTTATAGTTTTCACTACTTGCTTCTTTCTCATTAAACTTACATTTTAAATTTCTATCTTTCAACCAAGAACGTTGAGTATCTACCAGATACTTAACTTCATTTTTATTATCACTGATATAGCCTTTTATATCTGAATACATTCTATTCAGATCATACTCACTATTAATATATATTGTTTTCTTGTCTAACCGTTGTGGTTTATAATCTGCAGCATTTGAGCAGATACTCAAACTAGAGATTAATAAAATATTCGAAAATTTAGTGAAACTATTTCTCACTATACACACCTTTAATAAAAAATATTAAGACAAATTTCTGTTTTTATAGTTTTTATCTAATCCTAAAAAAACATAACACCTAAGTTATTTATTTAAATAAAATATATTAGGTTTAAAAATGTAAGACTTAATATTCTTACATTTTTATTCAAAAAAAACTAAATCAGTTTACCTGCTTAAAATATACTTTTTCCCCTTCGGAACATACTCCATAAAAAACCCCATAAGATTCATTCTTTACAGAGGGATTATTCAAATAACTATTACAATCCAATACTAAATCTCCAGCTTTTTTCTTAAAAAATATTTTTTGCTTTTGATAATATGGAGCACCCGTATAATTATCAGCTAAATAATAGACTCCCGATTTAAAATTCTTTGATTCAGCCTATTTAGTTGCATATCCATTTTTTATAAAATCAATCCCTCCCAAGGCGAGGTTAACTTTATCAATATTTAAACTCAACTCACTACTATTATTTTTATCCGCTTTAGCTTCTGCCCATCCAATTTGAACATCTTCACTATAAACATTTTTATAATATAAGGTAAAATTACCATTATTATCTTTTATATAAAATTCATCATATGCAGGATCAAGTCTTTTAAAGAGATAATTATCCATCTTTTTTGTAGGTGTAAAATTCTTACACTTTCCTAACTTTTCACAGATTTGATATGAAAAATAAAGTTTTGTGTTACTTGATTTAGGCTGATCAGCTTCAGTTGTACATGCATACGTTAAACTAATTAAAAATACAAGAAATAATCTGCTCATCATTGCATAGTCTCTATGTGCATAGCACCTTCACCAGCTACATCTGCTAAAATAAAATATATTGAAGCATTTGATACTTAATTTTGAACATCAACTGTTTTACGTAATTTAATATCAAATATTTTAGTTAAATATAATTAATAGTAATACATACCATCTTACACCTAATCTTATTCCCTAAATAAGATTAGGTGTAAATAATATTATTCTCATATCAAGTACTTAGTCTCTCTAATTTATAAAAGTAAAAAAACTTACCACTCTTGCTATAAAGTTAAAGAGTTAATATAGTAAAAAACAACCTTGGTTATAACTCTGGAATTTCTTTAAAATAAATTTTTTCCTTATCAGAACAAACGCTATAGAACATGCCTGAATAATTATTCTTCGGATCTAAATCTTTCATATAACTTTTACAATCAAGTAAAAGCTGCTTATTTTTCTTTATAAAAGTTAATTTTTGATATTGTTTGAAAGAGTAACCATCATAGAAGTCATTAATTATATACATATCTTTTCTATAGTTTCTCGAGGGAACATAATTAGAGTTATCACCACTACCTATAGAATTATAGTTTCCTAAAGTTTGAAATATCTTATTAGTTTCCATAACTAGATTATTTTCATTATTTGTAACTATTTTCATTTGTGCCCACCCCATTTCAACACCTTCTGAAAAGATATTTTTATATATAACATAATATTTATTATCTTTTATTTTTATATAAAATTCATCTACTGGAGGCTTATAAGCAAACAATGCATAGCTGTTTTGATTTTTTGTATAATTAAATTCATTACAAATGTTTTTTAAAGTGCATTTTTTATATGAATAATAAATTGTATTAGCTGTATTAGCTGTATTAGCTGTATTAGCTGTATTAGCTGTATTAGCTGTATTAGCTGTATTAGCTGTATTAGCTGTATTAGCTGTATTAGCTGTATTAGCTGTATTGAAACATCCAGAAATTAATAAAACTAGTATTAATAATAAAGTATTTTTCATTGGGTTATCTCTATATGCATTGCACCTTCTCCAGGTTCATCCCCAGAAATAAAGCCACTAATGATACCATTAAGCTTAGCATCCTTACAGGCTTGCTTAAATTTTTTCCCTTGTGCATTCAAGTGACTATTAGTACCAAAACCATTACTATTTAATCCTATATCTACTACATTAACCTTGTTATATTGTTCAGTACTGACACAATGTTTGGAAACTTTTTTATTTTGTTTTTGTAATTCAATAATTTTCTCTACCATTTTACTAATAGTTTGTTCCTTCCTCATATTCTTGGCTTTACATTCATCTCTGACTCTTTTTACTTCTTCTCCCGGCGCAGTATACCTAATATTCTGACTATACATTGCATTAGCTTGGGATTCAGCTGTTCGAATTGTGCTTGTTATATATATTTTATTCATTCCCGCTTCTTTAGCTAAAAATGCTAATATTTTTTTGGTTTTTTCAGAAACAATATTTCGTCTCCACTCTTCATTCACGCCGCTAAATAGAACACTTACTCCTTCAACCTTAGCTACTTCTGCTTTTTGAATTTTCAAATTAATCGTTGCCATACTATTTTCAATTTTTCCATCAAAAATAATTTTCTCTTTATTGGATTCCAAAACTATAATTCTAATAGATTCATTTATTACCCCTTTATGAATTTTTTTACCCAGCCCATTTGCACCACTGACATGACTACGTTTTGTTCCTTTATACTCAACAATATAACTACCACCATTAAATAATTGATTAGTTTTAACGTCATAAGTTAAAACTGTAAATTCAACTTCTCTACTATCATTGACCACCATTTTGGGATGACCATCTTTACTTACCGCAGTGTTTTCATCTCTTTTAGGAGTAGAGTCATGAGTTTCAACTGGCTTATCAACTGGTTGTTTATGTTTTGATGAAGGAACTTGTCGTTTAGATTGAGCTATTTCTACAACTTTAGTCCCTGTCTTTATATTTTTTGATGCTTGCTCTATTGCTGACGAGTCAACGTCGATAACACGAAGCGATTTATTTTTATCAACTTTGATAGTCAATAAGTTCCGTTCATCTCTTAATTTATAATTCAGCTCGAATCCTGGCATTGCACTAACAGTTATCTTTCCATTACCATCAGTCTTTTTTTGCTTTATCTGATTTCTATATTTTTGAATTAAATTCAAATTTGTTATAGGTTTTTTCGTATCTTTATGTCTAAAAAGAATATTAAAAGTATGTAAATTAAGCTTTATCGTCTTTTCGCCCATACCTTCGTGTGCTGTAAAACGAATAATTTCTTGTTTTGAGTCTAGCCCACTAATTAAAAATGTAATCTCCTCGCCACTTAATGCTTTTAAGCTATTTTCAATACCATTAGCACCTACCCTATGCTTCTTTTCTGCATTTTTATATTTTAGAAAATAAGAAAAATTTGGAATCGGTTTATTTTCACTGTCTATGACTTTAATACTAAAATTAACATTTTTTTGCTGATCATTACTTTTACTTACTTTCGCGTTTTGCTCAACACTTGCTTTATTTTCTAATTTCACAGGCTCCGGTTTCTGCGAAGGAGTCGGTTGTTGGGTATGGATATCTGTTTGGGATTTGATTCCGCTTATACCATTTGCAACCACCAAAACTGCAGAATGATTTTTACCATCAGCAATTAATAGTACTGGCTTTTGATTATTATCAACAACAGGTTTTCCATCAACGGTAATCCTTGCTCCCCATCCTCCTTTCACTAAAATAGATCTAATTTTTCCTTGACTATTTGTCAATAAATTACTAAGAGTTGGCACTACTTTTGTTTTTTTGTAACCAACACTTACTCTAGAGTTAACTAATGGGCTAGCACTTTTATCTACAAATTGCAGGTAAAACCGTGATGTACCTTTGTATCTATGCCAACTCATATCATCATTTTCAGTACCTTTTACTTCAACTTTTTCTGTTTCAGAGTTTACAAATGCTGGTGGATACTTATAAATTTTTGGCTTATCTTTATGTAGTTGTGCTTGTGCTTTTGGGCTCCAATATAGCACGATGCCATTTGTAAAATCCTCTTCTTGTCTATTATAAATTGGTGACACTAAATCAATAATATGCTGAGTAGATTTAGAAATTTTATTAGATTTCATTTCCAACCTAACTTGTCGAACAGCATCAGTTTCATCTGTTAAAGCATCAAAATCATTTTTTAAATATCCCATTATACTTGTGTGTTGAGCCCATTCACCAAAACCTATTCTGTTCATTATACAATGTGCAACGGCTCTCTTTGAAATATCTCCACAAATACCCGCTTCGCCTTTTATAGTTGCGATAAAATCAATAAATTCTTCAGAATAACTCATCGTTATTCTCCACATGGATTAGCTATTTTTTTATTAGCTAATATGGTTGATTCATTATTTGCTATTAAATTTAAACTACCATCAGGTAAAAAAGAACTCATATTTTTAAAATAACTGTAATAATCAAACCTTTGAATCAAACTATTAAATTCTTTAGTTTTTAAATTGACAATTTTTCTAGCCTTATTTGTAAACAATTTTCTTGCATAAATGATTTTCTTTTCACTATCACTTTCAATCAAACAATTATTTTTATTATCAATGGCAATAAATTCGTCTGTGGAATCCTCTTTATTTTGACTATAGAAAAGCGTAACTGAACATGGAGACCCACAAGATGTTTTTACTTTATATAAGTTTTGATTTATTTTTGAAATATTTAAAAGTTTGACACCTTTTATAACTATTTCATTCTGAGCATTTACAGTTCTCACAATATCACAACTAGAATTATATTCATCCTTACATTTCGCCGAAACTTCAAACGTATCGCCATTTGCATAAAGATTAAAACTAAAAATAATTGTGCTCAATAGAAAAATTGATATAAAAGTCTTTTTCATATTCAATCGTGAAACTTGCGTTGTTTTTCGTTTAAATATTTCAATCATGTTCATGCTCTTCTCCACACCCACAACCATCAATCTCTTCATCGTCTAGTAATTCAGCTTCCTGTTCAGGAATTAGCTCTTTAATTTCTGTTAAATAAGCTCCCGGTATTAAAGCGAGTTCTACATTATCAACAGAATCACTATAAACTCTCGCGCTACTTTCTTGCTCAAACTCATATACAGCTTCAATTTTCTTAGAGTGATTAATCAATTTATACTTCATATTTTTTAATATATTAGTATCAAATATTTGATTTAAATCAAACCTCATACTGTACATCCCAGTTGCCGGCATTTTTGGCAACTCAGCATTTACTGTTGCTCCTCCCGTAAATAAATGCTGCCCAGCTTTACTTTCAAACTTACCGCCTGTGGTTGAAAATACGCCATTAGCATTAATTTTGAGCTGTGAACCACCTGCTGTTAATACAATTTCTTTTGGACTCGTAAGCTCGATTTTTTCTTCAGTAGAAATGAGCTTGATGACCTTCTTGGCAATTGCTTCAATAGCATCATCTTGTGCTTGCAGTTCGAGCTTTCCTTTTGCTGCATAAGCACGCAAACCCTTTTGAGCGGCAAACAAACTGATTTTGTCTTGTGCATGCCCAACGATATTTTTCTGTGCACTTAAGTTAATTGAGCCACTAGCACTTTCTGCGATATCTTGCGAAGCTTGCAAAATAATATTTTCAGGTGTCGTCAAGGCAATCCCATTTGGCGATGCTAATAACATCAGCGCTTGTCTAAAAATTTTGCCTTGTTCTTGCTGTTTAATATCGGAACTACTTTCTAAACCTTGGGTATAACCTTCCATAAAGCCTTGCAAAGAACTTAATGCTTTAGAAGGTGATACGTTCAATTTACTGCCTTTACTAAACGTTCCACATACACTCATCATGTCAAAGTCTTTAGTCTCGACATTCGCTAAGACTTTTCCGACCTCTTGAATACTTTCAAATGGATTTTTATGAATGCGGTCTTTAATACTGGCAAGTTTACCTTTAACGATGTCCGCACCATGTTCTTCAACATTTTCGATAAATGCTTTTAAATTTTCTACCGCATCTTTGGCATCACTAAAGAAAGAATTAAATTCGTCTACAACGCCTTTTGCATTTCCCCCTAGCGCACCAATATCTTGAATAAAGCCGCCACAGTCTTTTAATGCATGAATAGGATCGTTATTAATCCCTTCTTTAAATAGATTCACCGTACTATCTAATGCCTGTCCTGTAGTTTTTAGCTCAAGTGACTGGATAAATTTGGGTAAACGATTAATCACGTTCAAAGCATCAGTTTGTTGCTTGGCTGCAACTTCACTGAGCATTTTCATGCTTTCATAACCTTGTGAAAGTAAGGATTGTGCTTGTGCGGCCTCTAGATGGTCTGCAATAGCTTGCTCTTGTGCATAGGTACTGATGAGCATGCCTTTACCTGCACGCACAGCTCCCCAAGCATCTGTTCTTAGCTCAAAGCCTTCACCACGACCCTGACTCGTCGCTTGTTCTTTCGGATGGCTTAAATTACCCAAATTCAGCTGTGTCGCTGCATGGCTACTTTGTAATTGGGTACTAATTTGCCCCGTTGTGTCATCAAAGCGTAATTGATTAAAGCCACTACCACTGATTTCCTGACTGCGAATTCCGCTCAGTTTTTTAGTATCAGGAAGCTGCCCTTTCACATCGAACTTGGTTGGTGAGCGCTGCGCTTCATGGATGCGCCCAGTCACAAATGGACGGTCAATATTGCCATCAAAGAAGTCAATGACAACCACCTCACCAATACGTGGCAAGAAACGTGCTCCATAGCCCTCGCCTGCCCAAGGGGTCAGTACATCCACCCAAGCCGAGTCCGTATCGTTATCATTGCTACCTGCACCACCGTCATGGCCATGATCATCACTACGGGTAAATAGAAAACGTACCTTAATACGTCCCCACTCATCGACATGAATGGTTTCTCCCTCTGGCCCCACAACTTTCGCTCTTTGTGGGTAAGCAATTGGGCGATGCTGTTCTGGATTATATTCAGGTGCCGTCTTGATCTGACGGCGTATTAGGGTCAGCTCATTGCCTTGGCGCTCAATATCATCATAACCATGTTTATCCCAACGACTTTGGGTTAACAACTGGCTCACTTGCTGATGTAAATCTTTTGGTAAGTTATTTTGGTTATAGAAGTTTTTAGCAATAATCAGGAACTCTTGATCTGCTCCTTCATGCTGATCAATTTCAGGATGCTCCTGTAAATTAAACCAATAGCCGACTTGACTATCACGGACGCTACTATAAGCCTTAAAATATTTGGCTCGACTCGCGTACATATCCGTAAATTGCTGATTCAATTTCTCTAGCTGATTACTACTTGAAGCAGTGGCCTGATCTTCCCCTTTCAAATCTTGCATCCAAGCTGGACTCATATGCCATGCTTGTTCAAGACTCAAACTCGCTGAATCAAATTGCTCTGAATGTAGGTGTGTAGTGATAACTGAACCTACACCTTCTTCATGTGCTAGAGCATCAGGTTGCCAACGCTGCACATGTACAGCAGTCGGCTGTAAAGACCGCACTGCAACAAAACCTGTAATACTATCTTGATATTCTGTTGCACTACTTCTGTGATAGCGAATACTACGGCGTGCTAAAGCTTGGTACTGGCTATTGTCATCAATGAGTCTTAGTTTTTGAGGTTGTATAGGTGCAGTAAAATGAGGAACAAAAAGTTCGGCTTCGTCAATTAGCCAGCTAACGCCTTCACTTCGCCACAAGCGTGTAAGAAAGTCATAGTCAGACTCATTGTGCTGCATGATAAATGGGCGAATATCATAACTCTGGCTTAACCCACTAAGATCGAGACTTAAACTTGTCGCAAATAGCTGACTTTTTTCTTGCCACTCTTTAAATAAAACTTCCGTGACTTCAATAATGCTTTTATTCATAAAAACACGGCTATTACGGCGCTTGTGCCATAAGTTTGTCGCGTCTTTTAATGTCAATTTATAAAGCGTTAAAGCACCGTCACTCTGGCCATAACTCGCTTCTGTCACAATTCCTGTAGTTCGAAATAATTGTCCAGAATCAGTGACCTGATCAACGGCAACTTGCACACCTATAAACTGCTTCAATGCAATTTGGGCACTCGTTGAAAGGCAGATCAACTCAGCGTCCAATCCCCCATTTAGCTGATGTTGGCCTTCTATACGTTGTAAAAAAACTTGGCTATTGAGTAGTTCATTAGAAAATTGCACATGGACGGCACGTTTCTGCGCACTTAACCCTATTTTTTCCAAAACATTAAAGATATTAAAAAGCATTTTTTTATAATCATAAGGATATATAAACGGCTGCACTTTATAAAAAACAGAACTATCTGTCTACATGATTATGCTTTTTTTTAATTCGTTTTTTTATATTTTGACCTATTCCCAAGCAATAAAAAGCCCAACATAGTGTTGGGCTTTTTTAAAGAGCTTTAAGCTCTTTTTTTGGTTGTCTTAAATACTGGATAAAAACGGAATAACTGCCATAAACAGACCAGTAATAGTAAGAGGAAGTAGACCAATGACCAAACTGGTAAAGATTGACCTAAAAAGGTCCAATCAATTGCTGCACACTCACCTGAACCCGACAATACTTCTTGTAAAACCGTTTTCATTGGTAAGGCATCAATTAAATAATTTAAACCTGGGCCACAGCTTGGTACTTGATCTGGTGGTAAATGTTGCAACCAGACATGACGTCCTGCCACACCCACTGACCATAAAATTGCAATGCCTGCTAAAAATGCATAAAAACGTTTAACCGCATTGGAAACTGGGTTATGCAAAAAGGCTATGAGTGCTACAAGGCCCATCGCCATTAAGCCAACACGTTGAAAAATACAGAGCGGACATGGCTCTAAACCTTTTACATGTTCCAGATACAACGCAAAAGACATGCCGACTATACTTGCTAAAACAAGTAGTCCACTCACCAAACGGTAACTTAATCGCATGTAAAACCTCGTTTTATTATCGATATTGTTCAAGATATTGATCAAAACTGATCTTGGTATCTTGCTCAAGTTTTTCTTGCTGCTGTAAAGATTGCGCAGCCAACTGTTCAAAATGTTTCAAGGTTTCCACACTAAGCTCATGCTGTTCATAACTTTCAGCATGTAACTGAGCCATGTGGCTACCAAAACTCCAAGTTCCACCATGCTTTAACGTATCGTCAATGACATGGGCAGATAAAGTTTCATCAACTTCATCAATTCGTGCTTGCATGACCGCCAAAGCTGAACCATACAAGTCCGTTGCATAGGTCTGATCGAGTAACTGTGCACAATCTTGCATTTTTGCAATATATAAACGTGCCCAATCTTCGATGTGATACGACCCAGTTAAATCTGTAATGGTTGCGTTTGGCGCTCGACCTCGGTTGACCACCTCTGTCTGATTTTTCTCAACCAAGTCTTGTTCAGGACATAACAAGTCTGGGCTATCACTTAACAGACAATAAAGTGCTAACACTTCAAGAAAGCCTGCTGTCGTTTCATCAACACCAATTGCCGAGTATGGATTTACATCTACTGCACGTAACTCAACATAACCGACGCCTCGATTTTTTAAAGCTTGAGACGGTGTTTCACCTGCTTGAGGCACCTGTTTTGGACGTACTAGACTGTAATATTCATTCTCAATCTGCAAAACATGATCATTAATTTGCATCGGCTCACCAGATTCATCATTTAACCCTAAACGGCTAAATGGTGGGTAAGGAGAATGAACGGCTTTTTGTAAACCATCCAGATAGCCAGACAAATTGTTGTAATGAATACCTAAGCTTTTTTGTGCTGAGTTTTGATAGCCTAATCGTCCCATACGGAGTGCTGTAGCATACGGTAAATAGTATGAACCTTTGATTAAAGGCAACAAATGATGTTTGTGTCCAGTCAAGAAACAACGACATACTGTTGGACTCGCGCCCACCAAGAACATGACCAATGGTGTTAAACGAATAAAATTACGAATAAGGCCAAAATAACGATGGCTACGGTAATCCTGCAAACTTAATGATTTTAATTGTTCGTCAGTTTCATGAGCTTGCAGCTCAGCAAAAAGTGTATCTGGGAAAGATAGGTTGTAATGCACCCCTGAAATGGTTTGCATACGACGACCATATCGAATTCCTAACCCACGGCGATATAGTGTTTTAAAACGACCAATATTAGAGGTGCCGTACTGCGCTAGACGAATCCGTTCTTCATTGTCGTCTAACATACATGGCATAGACAGCGGCCAGAGTTTTTCACCATTTTCTAAATGACGATGCACAACCGCATGAATATCGGTGAGCTCATGCAAAGCTTCTTCAATGGTTGGCTTAGGTGAGGTAATAAACTCCATCAACGATTCTGAATAATCAGTCGTAATTTTTGGATGTGTTAAAGCCGAACCTAATGCCTTCGGATGTAACTCTTGTGATAAGAACCCATTACTTTGCATACGTAGGCTTTCACGCTCTATTCCACGTAACATGCCTTGTAGTAGCGACGAATCCACCCAAGCAGGAATAACTGATTGAGATGGTGTAGTGGGTTGACTCATGCATTTGCTCGCTTATTAAAGATCACTATATACAAAATCGTGAGATGATACGGTTACTTATATAATCACATCATTCCAGTTTGGCAATTTTTATCACAATCTTGTTATTTAAGACACGAAAGAATTGTGATTTTATTGAAGAATAATTGCTAAAGAGTTGTCAATATCATGAACGAACAAGACATTTTAAACTTCTGGTTTTCTCCTGAACACCGTTCACTTTGGTTTGCAAAAAGTGATGATTTTGACAAAAAAATCCGTGAAAATTTTTCTGATGTTCATCGACAGGCAACTCAAGCAGAACTCTGGTCTTGGCGAAAAACAGCAGAAGGTCGTTTGGCAGAGATTATTGTACTAGACCAGTTTTCTCGCAACATCTATCGTGATCAGCCCCAATCTTTTGCCTATGACAGCTTGGCATTAGCTTTGGCACAAGAAGCAATTAGTTTGCAACTCGATGCACAGCTTAATCCAGAGCAACGCTCTTTTTTATATATGCCGTTTATGCATAGTGAATCAAAATTGATTCATGAGTTTGCCTTGAAACTATTTCAACGTCTTGGCAATGAAATTAACTTGAGCTTTGAGAAAAAGCATAAAGTCATTATTGATCGCTTTGGACGCTATCCTCATCGCAATACCATTCTCGGGCGTGTTTCTACTCCAGAGGAAACCGAATTTTTATTAGAACCGAACAGTAGTTTTTAAAGCTTCTTAATTTTTAATGCTGAGTCATCTTTGTTTTAATGCTCAGCTGGGAGTTCACCATGAAATATCTCTCTCTTTGTTTAGCCTTAGGCACTGCCTTAACCTTAACTGCTTGTGCAACGACTCCAAGTAAACCAAAAACCTTTGATCAACTTGGCCAGTTTTCCGCATACCCTTTAAATGCGCAAACATTTCGTATTAGTTTTCAAGCCGATCCGAATATGAGTTACGGTGCAGCTGAAGAAATCACTTTGGTAAAATCAGCGCAAACGACCGTACAAAAAGGTTTCCGCTTTTTTAAAGTACTGAATGACCCAAGTAACCAAAGTCAGAAACCACCACGTCAGGCTGTGGTTTATCCATCTGCTCCAAGCTTTTATCCTTATGGCTATGGTCGTCGCTATCCGGGTTTCTGGCATGATCCGTTCTATGATTTCCCACAAGTGGTCAATATCGACCCTGTTCAAGTGTCGTATACTATTGAATGTTATCGGGATCAAAAGCAGGCTCCTCAAGACGCTTTTGATGCAACCTTGATCTTGAAATCAATCGGACAAAAATATGGATTGAGTCCGACAGGAGCGCTGTTGCCACCACCCGAGCCTCCAGTAAAACAAAAATGAATAGGATAAATTTATGAGCATGGCAGAAGAAGTTCACCACGTGCCCAGTCTTAAACGTAGTAAATATTTTGCTACCCTAGCGCTGATCATCGTCGTTGTGCTGTGGATTGCACTGATGGTAGCCGACCGTTTTCTGCCAGAGTACACAGGTTTTATTCATATTTTGATGCTAGGGGCCGAAGCAGGTGTAGTTGGTGGTCTAGCCGATTGGTACGCGATTACAGTTCTGTTTAGGAACCCTTTTGGTAAGTTACCAATTCCTAAGTTTTTACGGGACCATACCGAGATTATTCCGCGTAACAAAGCACGCATTGCCGAATCAATGGGCCGTTTTGTACAGGAAAATTTTCTTTCGCCTCAAGTGGTCGAA
Organism: Acinetobacter sp. 1542444; assembly: GCF_000581835.1. Taxonomy (NCBI): domain Bacteria; kingdom Pseudomonadati; phylum Pseudomonadota; class Gammaproteobacteria; order Moraxellales; family Moraxellaceae; genus Acinetobacter; species Acinetobacter sp. 1542444. Next base: position 374,833 of record NZ_JEYA01000004.1, read on the forward strand.
AAAAGCCTAGAAAAAACAGACTTAAGCCTCGCAATCGGTCAATGGTTGGCAAGTCCACAAAATAATACGCAAGTGGTACAACTCATTCAGCAAACTGTACCGAAAATTTTTGAATTTGTGAGCCAAGAGCAAATTGCTAATTTCGTGCAAAACAACAGTGTGCAATGGGTACGTAATACCCAAGTCAACAAACTCGCCAGTGAAATGCTACGTGCAGTATTGGAAAATGATTTCCACCAAGACGTTTTACAGCGTGGTCTCGATATTGCCCATGAGTGGGTCGTACAAAACCCGGATAAAACCCGTGAATTAACCCAAAAAATGTTTAAAGCACTGGGCGTCTGGTCACTTGCAAGAGGCGCAAGCTGGATTGGAATTGATGTTCAACAACGTACCATCGACTCATTGGTTGAAAAAGTAGAATCAATGCTGGCCGACCATGAACACCCATGGCGACAAGAAATTGAAACGATTGCACATTCACTCATGCTGGAACTAGCGAAACCCGATAGTGTTGCCAGTCAACGCCTTAACAGCGGTAAAGATGCGCTCCTTGATAGTCCTCAAGTTCTAAATTTTATTAGTGGTGCTTTTACCATTTTGTGTGATGCCATTAAAGAAGATTTAATGAAAGAAGACTCTGGTATTGCAATGAACCTGCGAGCTGCGATTCAGCAGTTGGGTGAAAATCTCGTTCAAAATGTAAAAGTACGTGAAGTTCTCAACAAAGAAATGACAGGACTTGCCATGAATTTTACGGATCAATATAGCCATAAAATCATACGCTATGTGAGTGAACGCATTCATGAATGGGATTCACGTGAAATGATCGGGAAAATTGAAAATGAAGTCGGTGGCGACTTGCATATGATCCGAGTAAATGGTGTTGTAGTGGGTGCATTTATTGGTTTGACACTCGGTGTAATTCGGGCAGTGATTGAATCAATTTTATAACTTTAAATATTTTTAATAAGAGAACAATATGCTTCAGCTACAGTCAAAATTGGCCACTCAAGGCGTGACTATTTTTAGTACCATGACGGCACTGGCACATCGTCTAGGTGCACTCAACCTGTCACAAGGCTTTCCAGATTTTCCGGCGCCACAAGCCTTACTTGAAGCCTTATCTCAAGCGACTTTAGCTGGGCATAATCAGTACCCGCCTGGCGATGGTATTCTCGGTTTACGGGAGCAACTCGCTTTACAGTTTCAGCAACGTGATCAAATTCAACTTGATCCTGTTACTCAAATCACGATTACGCCCGGCGCAACCATTGCAATTTTTTGTGCCATACAAGCCTGCATCAATGCTGGCGATGAAGTCATTATTTTTGACCCAAGTTATGATAGCTATGGCCCTTCTGTTCAGCTAGCAGGTGGTAAAGCAGTACATATCGCATTGCAAGCACCTGACTTTAAGGTGAACTGGCAACAAGTTAAAGATCTGATCAATGACAAAACCCGTATGATTGTGGTGAATACGCCGCATAATCCAACTGGTACGATTTGGGCAAAACAAGACTGGTTAGAACTCATTGAACTGATTCAAGATAAAAATATTTTGGTTTTATCCGATGAGGTCTATGAACACTTAGTTTTTGATGGTCAACAACATTTTAGCGCATTGCATTTTCCAGAGCTCAGAGAGCGTAGTTTTGTGATTGGTTCTTTTGGAAAAACCTTTCATGTGACGGGATGGAAAACGGGTTACTGCATCGCTTCACCTGAGCTAATGCGTTTATTCCGCCAGATTTATCAATATGCGAATTTCTGTGGCACGACTCCTTGTCAGATTGCCCTAGCGCAATATATGGAGCAACATCCGGAACATATTCAAGAGCTTTCGCAGTTTTACCAAACGAAAAGAGATCGATTTAATCAGGCAATTCATAATAGCCGTTTTTTACTTAAACCTTCTCAAGGTACTTATTTCCAAAACCTCGATTACAGTCAAATTCGTTCCGACTTAAACGATGTAGAAATGTGCCAGTTTCTTGCCGAGCAACATAAGATTGTGGCTATTCCAGTTTCGGTTTTCTATCAGCAAGCGCCTGAGTCTTTACGCTTGATTCGATTCTGCTTTGCTAAAAATGATGACACTTTGCAAAAAGCAGGAGAAATTTTAAATCAATGTTAATAAATTTAGCCACTTAGCGCTGTAAAAATACTACAAGTCATTCGCTCCAACTATGCTAAGTTGAATATCCGCCCAGCTCAACAAAGAGATGGGCGATGGAGAACACATGCCACCAAGACAGTCCTTAATTCAACAGCAAAATCTATGGAAAACATTTTTTGTTTTCTTGCTACCTTTGATTGCTACCAATATTTTGCAGAACTTGTCAGGAACTATTAACACCATCTTTGTTGGTCAAATGATGGGAGTTGATGCGATTGCTGCCGTCTCGGTTTTTTTCCCTATTTTGTTTTTGCTCCTCGCTTTTATTATAGGGATTTCAACGGGTACTACTGTTTTAGTAGGGCAAGCATGGGGCGCGCAAAATATAGAAAAAGTCCAAAGTGTGGTTGGTTCTACCCTGTTTATGACCATCATTGGTGGAATTATTACCGCGATTATCGGTGTGTTTTTCGCCCATGATATTTTGGAGCTTTTAGGTACAGATCCAAAGGTCATGCATCTTTCTTTGCCTTATGTGCAATGGATGCTGGCAGGTAGTCCACTTCTGTTCGTCTATATTATCTATACCTCAATTTTACGTGGTGTGGGAGACAGTACGACCCCTTTACTGGCCCTTGCTTTAACAAGTGTAATTGGTTTGGTGATTACCCCAATATTACTTAAAGGTTATTTTGGCTTGCCTGCTCTTGGGATTATTGCTCCAGCAATCGCAACGATCACGGGTTATGTGGCTATTTTGATTTTTCTAGCGATTTACCTAAATAAGAAAAATCATCCACTTCGCCCAAATCGTCAACTTCTGCAACATATCCGTCATAATCCAGAACTAAGCAAAATCATTTTACGCTTAGGCGTCCCAACTGGTATTCAAATGATTACGACCTCAATGGCGGGTTTAGTTATTGTTGGGTTGGTTAACCATTATGGTTCACATGCTACAGCAGCGTATGGTGCAGTGAATCAGGTGCTCAACTATATTCAGTTTCCAGCAATTTCGATCTCCATCGCAGCCTCAATTTTTGCAGCGCAAGCGATTGGTGCGGGTAAATCAGATCTATTAGCGCGAGTAACCCGTACGGCTCTGGGAATGAACTTTTTATTTACAGGTGCCTTAATTGCGCTTGGTTATCTATTTTCAAAATATTTAATGGCTTTGTTTATTACTGACCCAACTGTGGTGGTATTAGGTCAACAGCTTTTATTTATTGTACTTTGGGCGATTTTATTCTTTGGCGCAGGTGCCATTTTTGCCTCTATCATGCGTGCGAGCGGCACCGTGACTGTTCCAATGCTGATTAATATCTCTGCCATTTTATTTATTGAAATTCCATGCGCTTACTGGTTTAGCTCAATGTGGGGACTTAAAGGCATTTGGGTTGCCTATGCCTTGGCATTTGTGAGTTTATGTATTATTCAAGGCTTGTATTATCAATTTATCTGGAAGAAAAAGACGATCAAAGTTCTTATTTAGAACCATCCAAGCCACATAAAAAAAGCCATCATTTGATGGCTTTTTTTAATTTAAATCTTATTTCATCCATTTAGTCACAACAGTTGAAGCGCGTTGATATCCTGTTGGGAACAAACGCTGCAATGCATCAAGAAATTTTGCATCACTACCAATCAATAAACGGCGTTTATTTTTCAAAACAGCATCCAAGATTTGACGAGCCGCTTCTTCTGGTGGAGTACGTAGGAACTTATCAAAGTTTTGAATCGATTTAGCTGGGTCCATACCTAAAGTACTCAAGCTATCACTCATTTTTGCAGCTTTAGCAATATTGGTGCGAATTCCCCCTGGATGTACGCACAAAGAACTCACGCCACTTTTTTCAATATCTAACTCTTGGCGTAACGATTCGGTAAAGCCGCGTACAGCAAATTTAGTTGCATTATAGCCAGATTGGGTTGGTTGAGCAGTCAGACCAAATAAGCTCGAGATGTTAATAATGTGCCCATCTTGAGTTTGCTTAATGAACGGTAAAAATTCTTTAGTCCCGTATACGACACCCCAGAAGTTAATCCCAACAATCCACTCTAAATCTTCGTAGGTTGCGCCTTCAACAGTCGAACCTAACGCAACGCCAGCATTGTTAAAAATCAGGTTAACAGAGCCGTGATCTTGCACAGTTTCTTGCGCCCACTGCTTTACTGCTTCACGGTCAGACACATCAAGCTTTTTAGTGGTAACAGTAATATTGCTGTATGGCTTTAAAAGCTCGACAGTTTGTTGTAATCCTTTTTCATTAATATCACTCAACGAAAGATGGCAGCCCTGTTTTGCCAAAAGAATTGCTAACTGTTGCCCAATGCCAGAACCCGCGCCCGTAATTGCAGCGACTTTGTTTTTAAAATTTTTCATTGTCCATCCTTTGTTTTTCGATTTGCACAACCGGTTCATTGCATGTGCACTTTAGACACCTTCAATATAATTTTGACAATACACATTGTCAATATAGTACACTGTAATTTCAGATAGAATGGCACAATTCTGCTGAGGGCTTTATCATAGTGAGCATATTTGGCCAAAACCTATAAATTAGGAAACCATTCTTTAGGAAACAATTTATTTATGGCGACTAACGACTCAACCAGTAAAAAGAAAACAAAAAGTGTGAGTAAAGAACGTCAGTTCAAAGGGTTATCTCTATCTGAACGTAAAGAGGCACGCCGCGAAAAACTGATTGAAGCGGGTATTGCAACCTATGGAACCCTTGGTTTTTTTTCAGTGACGGTAAAAGATGTCTGCCAAGAGGCAAAACTCACCGAACGTTATTTTTATGAATCATTTAAGAAGAGTGAAGATTTATTTCAAACTATCTTTTTAAAAATGATTGAAGAATTACAGCAAAATCTGATGCAAGCCGTGATTAAAGCTGCACCCGATCCAGAAAAAATGGTTGATGCAGGTTTAAGAGCACTGCTGACCACCTTAAAAGATGATCCTAGATTAGCTCGTATTGTCTATGTCGATGCAGTCTTGGTACAAGAATTACATAATCAAGCCACCATTCAAGAAACACTTGCGCAATTTGATCGCATGATTCAAGCCTTCGTTATGCTGACCATGCCGCAAATTCAACACCACGAAAATGAGCTCTCTTTAATCGCAACGGGTTTAAATGGATATGTCACTCAAATTGCGATTCGATGGGTGATGGGAGGGTTTGAGCAGTCGCTTGAGCAGGTTTTAACTGCATGCCGTATCGTTTTCTTATCTTTATTAGCGCAAGTTTCAAAATAATATTAAAGTTTTTTGACAACTAAAATGTGAAAAAATAGCTAAGCAATTAAGGTGATAACCTATTGAATGATTTTAGAAAGTTTGAAGTTGAGATGTCATAATTTGGTCATACCTTTGCCTTAGTTTTGTCACAAATTATTGCTAAATTCAATTTTATAGACTTTTCTGCAATGAAATTGTCATAATTAATCTTTGTAATAAGCCTGTCATAACTACAAAACGGTTCACCGTTAAATCTATAGGATATTGCGTTGTGAAAGATGACTATATTTTAATTGTCGATGATGAGCTTCCTATTCGTGAAATGATCCATACTTCTTTGGACATGGCAGGCTTTCAGTGTTTACAGGCAGAAGATGCCAAACAGGCTCATCAAATTATCGTCGACCAACGTCCGGCGCTTATCTTGCTTGATTGGATGTTACCTGGAGGCGTAAGTGGTGTCGATTTATGTCGCCGCTTAAAACGCGATGAGAACCTAGCAGAAATTCCAGTGATTATGCTGACCGCTCGCGGAGAAGAAGACCATAAAGTACAAGGTCTTGATGCGGGTGCAGATGATTACATGACGAAGCCTTTCTCAACACGTGAACTGGTTTCACGTATTAAGGCAGTTCTGCGCCGTGCCAATGCATTAAGTGGTGAAAAAACAATTGATGCCAATGGTTTAATTCTTGATCCTGTAAGCCAACGTGTTAGCTTTGGCAACAGCATTTTAGATATGGGCCCAACTGAATATCGCTTACTTGCATTTTTTATGACCCATCCAGAACGTGCATATACGCGTGCCCAGTTGCTCGATCAGGTATGGGGCGGTAATGTATATATTGAAGACCGCACTATCGATGTGCATATCCGTCGTTTGCGTAAAGTGTTAGAACCTTTTGGTGTTGACCGATTTGTTCAGACTGTACGTGGAACTGGCTACCGTTTCTCAACACGTGCAGATTTAGCCGCAGGTTAACCAAGATTTATGTATGAACCCTACCCCGTCCCTGAACAGGTACGTGAACAAAAGCTTTCTCGCTACAGTAGTTTATGGACGTTTGCCAAACAAGATTTACGGCTTTTATTATTTTTTCTAATTATTGCCGGTTTAGTCGGTTTCGGTATTGGGTATTTCTGGAGCTGTATTTTTATCGCCTTCGTGGTGTTTTTTACACTCCAGTTGCGTTCTTTATATCTGGTCAATGACTGGATTGCCAATAAACCTTATGACGTTCCTCCAAACCTTAACGGGATTTGGGGGGCATTATTATTTAATGTTTACCGTGCCCAGCGCCAAGAACGAATTGTTCAGGCTGAAATGGTCGGTTTAATTGACCGGGCTCAGTCTTCATTAGTTGCTCTTGCTGAAGCGGTTGTACTCATTGATGACCAACATCAAATCGAGTGGTGGAACCCTGCTGCCGAACGTTTGTTAGGAATCAGTCCTCTCGACCGTGGCCGCAACTTATTAACCATTTTACGTCAGCCTACTTTTATTGAATATTTTAACAATATTGATCAGGCACCTGATGGAATTAAGCTTCACTCAAATTTTGATGATGACCGTTATGTGCAGGTTAAACTCACAAGATTTGGTGGAGAAAGTCGTTTATTGGTGGCTTACGATGTGACTCGTATGCACAACCTTGAGCAAATGCGTAAAGACTTTGTCGATAATATTTCGCATGAACTTCGTACGCCATTAACCGTGCTCAGTGGTTATATTGAAACATTTACCGACCAAGAAGATATTAGCCCACGCTGGAAACGAGCCTTTGATCAAATGCAGTCACAAACCAAGCGTATGAATGCTTTGGTCAATGATTTACTGCTATTATCGAATTTAGAAAATAACAAGAAAATCGCAAAAAACCAGATTATTGAAATGCCGAGTTTAATGAATCAACTGTTTGATGATGCTCAGGCCTATAATGCCGATTATGGACACACGCTCAATTTACATATTGATAGCCACTGCGACCTGATTGGTTCCGACATGGAAATTGCCAGCGCGTTTAGTAACTTAATTACCAATGCCATCAAGTACACGCCAAAAGGCGGAACCATTACCATTGGTTGGCATGATGATGGTGAACATGCTTACTTTAGTGTGCAAGACACGGGCATTGGAATTAATCCTAAACATTTGCCACGACTGACCGAACGCTTTTATCGTGTGGATAGCGACCGTAGTCGTCAAACAGGTGGTACAGGTTTAGGCTTGGCGATTGTAAAACATGTGCTGATGCAACACGGCGCTTATTTAGATGTACAGTCTAAAGAAAACGAAGGATCAACATTTACCGCAGTTTTTCCAAAAGAAAGACTCTATAACATGACCTAAATTTGCCCCTCCCACATTTAAAAAGCCGACTCATGAAAAGTCGGCTTTTTTGTAGCATTTAAACCAATTTACTTAGAATTCGAGCAATACGATTTTGTCTGATTTTTCTCTATGACATTTAAAAAGTGAGTGGCAAAAGTATTACTTTGACGCAGTGCATCACGGTGATCGCCACCATCAATCGTTTGATAAATAGTTGGTTTTTTTAATTTACATAGCTGTTGGTAATAAGCAGATGTCCCTCTAGGGTCGACTAAATGATCTTTAGAGCCTTGAACAATCATTAATGGCACGGTCGGCACCATATTTTCAATGGACTGCTTTTTAAGATAAGCCAAAAGAGGTTTTAAGTCTGCGTTAGGGCGAAATATGCTAGAAGGAGACTTCTTCAAATCAGATTGAAGTTCAGATAAACAGCGACTACGTGCTTGAGTTAGCACCATGTTCATTTCTGGACTGACTAGGTTTTCAGGAACAATGCTTGGTTCTGCTGCTTGTACTCCCAATAACACAATTGGGAAAAAAGCAGCCACACTAGGTTCTGGGTTCGGATTAGTTTTCACATATTCTGCAATGCCTTCATATTGATAGCCGCCTGGCGCAAGAGCGATTGCGCCTTTTAAATCTAGTTCGGGAGCATCTTTTTGACCATAGGCAGACACCGCAATTGCCGCAGCCCCGCCTTGACTATGCCCCATTACCAACCATTGTTTATTGAAATCTTTTGGCTTAAGCATATGTAATGCACGCACTGCATCAACCACTGTATGCAGTTGGCTCTTTGCATTCATATAGGGATGTGCGCCTAATGTACCTAAACCTTGATAATCAGGTGCGACTACTGCATAGCCACGTGCAAGCCAACCATCTAAAGCTTTGGAAGCAACTTCTTGATATGAGTGAACTGGCCCACCCACATAGTCGCCCGAAGGTGCACAAGTATCAGCAACTCCAGTCGTACCATGCGCCCAAGCAAGTATCGGCCAGCCATTTTTGGGTGGCGTTCCTTTTGGTAATAAAATAAAAGCCGATGCAACAATAGGTTCGCCCTGAATACCTCGACTACGATAATTGACCAACAAACGCTGATCTGCATGAGGAAACAAATCCGTCACAGCTTGCTGTTCTAGCGACAATATTGAACCCGGTTTTTCGCTCACAATTTGCTTACCCAAATCTGTAATTGGAGCAGCCATAGCAGAACCAGATGCCAAACAAATACTGCTAAATAAAATTTTTAAAAAAGAATTACTTTTTCTAATCAAGGGATTACTCCTCTATTATTTAAATTACATCTAATTAAATAATTAATTTATAAAATATAAATTACCATAGAATCTTCTATATTTATATTCAACTCAAAATAATTTACATTTATATAGTCTCTTAAAATCTCATTAAATATATTTTAAAGAATATATATTATAAATATCGTTGCAAAAATTAATCCAATTTTAATAATAAAAAATATATGCTGATATTTTCTTAATTACGATAGCGATTAAAATGCCAAAACAAAAATTTATACCCTACCTGATTTTTCTTATTCTCGGTTCTCTATCTATCCATAGTTTTGCAGATGTACAAGTATATGGTCCGGGTGGGCCAGCACCCGCTATGAAAGAAGCCGCCAAACAATTCACCAATAAGACAGGGATAGCAGTTCATGTGACTTCTGGTCCTACTACTCAATGGTCTGAAAAGGCGAAACTAGATGCAGATGTTATCTATAGTGGTTCCGAAGCCATGATGTCTGATTTCGAAAATACATTTTCTGAGCAAATTATAAAAGACTCGATAGAACCTTTATATTTACGCCCCGCAGCCATTTTAGTACGCAAAGGAAATCCTAAAAATATTAAAGGATTTAAAGACCTCGCTAAATCTGGTGTTAAGGTTTTAGTTACACATGGTGCAGGTCAAGTCGGTATGTGGGAAGATATTGCTGGCAGAACCGGAAATATTCAATTAACTAAAGCTTTTCGAAAGAATATTGTCACCTATGCAGCCAACACAGGTATTGCCAAGAAAAACTGGGAAGAAAATAGCAGCTATGATGCTTGGTTAGTCTTTAATATTTGGGGAGTTAGTAACCCAGATGTTGGACAAATTATTCCTATCGAACCAGAGCTAGTTGTCTATCGTGATACAGGTGTTGCCTTAACCAAACATAGTTTAAAAGATGCCGAGGCTAAACGTTTTGTAGAGTTCTTATCGTCTCAGCAAGGTAATACTATTTTCAAAAAATATGGTTGGACTAAATAATTAAAAAGGGAGCCAAGCTCCCTTTTATTTTTTAAAATTATTCACTCTAGTTCACCTAGAATATATTCGTTTCAAATTAAATATACGCCTACAGCATATAAACTTCCCAGCATTAGACAAAAAGCTGAGCTGACATACCAAAATAAATCACTATTACCAACAAATTTTGACTTTAACCATGGAAAAGCAAAACCACGGATAAGAAACACTGTTGCAACAAGCGACAAAATAATTTTGGTAAAAGGTAATACCTGTATTCCCCTTGCTGCAAAGAAGGCATACATAGAACATACAGTTAGAATTAAGCCCACAGTTATAGCTGTAAAATTAGGATACCAATGCCCTCTTTCGGCCATCTGGACAATACTTTTACCAGCCCCTAAAAACCGAAAACCATTTGCTCCCCAGAACACACAAACAAAATGAAGTAATGCAGCACAGAATGTTAATAGTGCAGCAAGATATAGTAGAATGTTTGGAAGTGATTGCATTAGATTTTATACTAATAAATATGTGTGATATTTATTATACTTAATTATAAATTATATAATACTTATAAATAGTTAAAATAAGATTAACTTGGTATTTAATATTTTAAATACCAAGCTCAGATCATCTCAATTATTTACTTTCAAATTCTTTAAAATCAGCTTTTCTAATTTTTGCATGAATACCTTTGGTTTTATCTACTACTTGTGAAACTTCAAAATCAGTCGCGGTACTTAAATAGGCGTACGCTGTCGCTTCATCAATACCGTATTCTTGGTTTAAGAAACGAATGGCTTCACGTGTAGATTTCTTCATCGCTTCATCAAGATCTTCATCAAGTCCCGGTGTAATCCAAAACTCAGTATTTTCAGCTAAAGGTTGTTTTAGCTCTTTTCCCGGTATTTTGTCCTTACCTGCTTTGAGTAAGGTAAATTTCAGTGTGGCGCGGGCTGAAGCTTCTAGTGCCGTTAATGCCACCTCTCCATCCCCTTGCGCGAAATGACTATCACCCGTATAGAATAATGCACCTTTAACCTGAACAGGATAATACGCAGTTGAACCTGCACCTAGTTCATTAATATCAATATTTCCGCCATACATTGCAGGTGGTACAGAGTGAACAGGCTCAGACGTATTGGCTGCTACCCCCATAATTCCCATAAAAGGATAGAGCGGAAAACGTATTGATTTACCAGATTCTGTTTTTAATACACCTTCGTATTCACCTTTAGCATTTTTTTCGATTGGGGTGAAAATCGATACATTTCCATAACGTTCAGGATGCTCAGCCGATGCATTTTCTTGCTTGGCTTTTTTAGGAAACTCCCCTACTAAAGCTCCCTTACCATGTCGATTTGAAATCACACCGTAAGGAACACGCGGCTCAACTTTAAGTACCTCAACTTTCAAAATATCACCGGGCTGTGCGCCTTCAATTGCAACAGGGCCTGTCACAATATGCGGCCCATCTTTATGAAAATCATGCTTTAAATTTGACTGCGTAATTGTTTTTGCATCTTCCAATATTTGATTAGAATTTACCCCCTTCGATTTGAAGAACTTTTCAGCATTACGCCCTTGGTCTTCAAGCAAACCTTCATGAGAAACCGTATCAAATGTTACGACACTACCCGACGGAACAGTAAGCACGGGTTTAGCATCTCGATTTGGTAAATAGCCCCATGTAATGGTATTTAAAGTAGATGGAACATAATAATTACCTTTATATTCCCCATTTTGAAGTTGAGTAGGTTGTTTTGAAATTTGATTTAAAACTTTAAAATCATTGGCATGGGTGAGTGAAATACAAAGTACAGATAAAACCGAAGCTGTCAGGCGTTTAACTTTTAACATGATTTCAGAACCTAAAAAATATGAAAGTTACAGTAAAGTCCTGAACAAGTAGCAAGCATTGTGCCAAGGCTAAAGTTGTGTAATATCTAAAAAGCGTTTCTTGCTTATAAAAAAATAAATAATTTTTTGAATTTAATTACTTATCTTCAAATAAAATTAAAACCTCGACTTAAGTCTAACTTAAGTATTTCATTCTATTTTTATTTATTAATTTTTAACATATTAATATTTTGCTCTCTTCAGATACATATTTATAGACTAGCTTATATAACGTACTTATTTAGATCACTTAATAATAATTATATTTCTATATAATATAAATCCAAACATAATTATATATTTTACTTTTATATAATTTAAATCAAAAAAAAACCCTGAATAATTAAAGTCAGGGTTTACTTGTTTTTAGGGAGCTATATAACGGACTAAACGGTATGTCCCATGCGCTCGCCCATTACAACTACAGACTCAGCTTTAAAACGTTGTTCCCATTCGATCTTATCTTTTTCAAATAAAATAACAGCTGTAGAACCTAAATAAAAACGTCCAAGCTCAGCACCTTTCTCTAGCTTTAACTGATGATGTTGTAATTCGATACGGCCTGAAGGTTTTACCTTGCCTGTTGCCACAGTTTCAATACCAGCAACAATCATCGCACCTACTAGAACAACAGCCATACGGCCAAGTTCAGTATCAAACAAACACACCATACGTTCATTACGAGCAAATAATCCAGGTACATTTTCAGCAGTGACCTGATTTACTGAAAATAGCTCGCCTGGCACATATAACGTTTCTGTTAATGTCCCTGCAAACGGCATATGAACACGATGGTAATCACGCGGTGATAAATAAACTGTCGCGAACTCACCGTCTTGGAATGGTTGAGCAAGTTGTGGATCGCCAATGAGTTTATCTACAGAGAAACTTTGACCTTTTGCTTGAAAGACTTCACCTGCAGTAATTTTACCAATTTGAGAAATTGCGCCGTCCGCTGGTGACACAATACTATCTGCATTTTCGTCAACGAGACGTACACCTTCTTTTAATGCACGGGTAAAAAAGTCATTAAAAGATCTATATTTCAGTGCATTGCCTTGTTCAGCAATCGATAAATCAATCCCATATTTAGCTTTAAACGCATGAATAACAGCGTTTTTCACAACTGGATTTTCACTCGCAGCAACTTTACCTACCACACGGCTCAATTGATGCTGTGGTACAAGGTTTTGTGCCTTAATAAATAATTCTTTTTTTAATCGAGATGTGAAACTCACGACGGTGATTCTCCAGTAATAATAGGACTATCGAGGCGATTGCCCCATTCACTCCACGCACCATCATAGGCTTTTGCTTCCCAGCCCAAGAGTTTAGCCAGAATATAGGCCAAACCGGAACGGTGATGTGACTGGCAGTACACAACTACAGGTTGTTGTAAATCGAACCCAAGTTGTTCAAGGCGCTGCCGCGTGCGTTCAAGCGGATGCAATTTTAGATGATTTTGACGATTAAGTGCAGTACTCCATTCAAAATGGAGGGCATTTGGAATGTGACCGCCGCGTCGCGCTGCTAAACGGACACCACTATATTCATCACTCGTCCGGCAATCCCACAGTTGCACACTTTCTTGCTCAACTTGTTTGCGTAGCTCTTCATAGTTCACACGGAACTGAGCGGCATGTGATAAATCAATTTGAATTAAGTCTGTAACAGGAGAAACTTTTTCGACTTCTGCTGTAGTGGGTAAGCCTGCACCTAACCATGCATGGATACCCCCGTTAATTAAACTGGTACGGGTAAATCCTAGACAATGCAAATTCCAGATTAAACGCCCAGCCCATGCCCCACCTTCATCGTCATAAACCACAACATGATGATTAGGTGAAATATTCAATTTTTCAATCAGTGCTTGTAAACCCGCTTCATCCGGCAAAACACCAGTTGCTTCTTCATGCTGAGCCACTAACCATTTAGGCTGTAAATGAATGGCATGTGGAATATGGAGTTGTTCATAAACCGATGCACGGCTCAAATCTATAATGCGAATATATTCATTGCCTAAATAAGGCACTAATTCTTCTGCTTCTATTAATAAATCGAGTTTAAAATCAGGGAGTGTCATCGTCATGGTTTCTTTTTATACCAGCTTATTTTCAATCTTAGCATAAGCATATATCTAACAAACTCTGATTTTCTGCTACGCTTTAGCAGAAAATCAGATATCAGCATTCTCACTTTTAAAAATAAAAAATAGCGAGACTACTTTTTACTTAAACCACTTCTTCAAGTTCTTCGATTTCAAAAACCTGACGTAAATAGGCCAAGAAAGTATCATTGTCAGTCATGGTTTTACCCGGACTATCAGAGATCTTCGCAACTGACTGACCATTACATTCAACCAGTTTCAGCACAATATTTAGCGGCTTTTGCCCCATATCGTTGGTTAGGTTAGTACCAATACCGAAACTCACCTGAAAACGATCTTTAAAGTATTGATGCAATTCCCATGCCTTTGGCAAATTAAGGCCATCGCTAAAGGTCAGCATTTTGGTTTTGGTATCAATTTTTAATTTACGATAGTGCGCATAAGCCTTATCACCCCATTCATACGGGTCGCCACTGTCATGACGTAAACCATCAAATAGTTTGGCAAAATACAGGTCAAAATCACGTAAGAAAGCGTCCATTCCTACCACATCAGTTAGGGCAATTCCTAAATCTCCACGGTACTCTTGTACCCACGTTTCTAAAGCAGCTTTTTGGAAATCACGCAAACGTACATCAAGTGCCTGAAACGCTTGTAGAAATTCATGTGCCATGGTCCCGATCGGTGTAATGTTAAGCTCTTTAGCCAGCAACACATTACTTGTACCCCGGAACACATTTGGTACAGTTTTATGAAATGCCGCTACGACATGTTTTTGCCAAGCAAAGCTATAACGACGACGTGTACCAAAATCAGAAACTAAAAACGGTGGATCGTTTGGCTGTTGAGATTTTTCATATTGCTGAATCAAATCGAGTTTTGCTTGTAAACGGCGTTCGCCTTCGGCCCAAACTTGATCTGTTTTGATACGGCTAAAATACAACTCGTTTACAATGGCTAGGACAAAAATCTCGAACATCATCGCCTGAACCATCGGTCCTTCAATATGAATATCTAATCGGCCTTCTGCATCAATACTAGCCTGAATAAAACGACGTTTGAGTTGGAATAATTCTAAGTAATCGACAAAGTCGCTTTTAATAAATCGTAATTTTCTTAAATATTGTAGCTCGTCTTCTTTATATTTGAGATTACATAAATGGTCGAGTTGCTCGTTTAAGTCATCCAAAATATCCACTAATGGATAGACTGTATCTTCTAAGTTTCTGCAACGAAAATGATAGACACTATGTGTTTGCGGGAATTTATGCAGAACCACTTGTAGCATCGTAAATTTGTACAAGTCTGTATCTAGTAAAGAATGGATAATTGGAGACATAGTCAATGATTATTCGCTTGCTTCTTAGCATTAAAGCATATTTTTACGGATGAATTACGAGGTTTTATACCATTGTTGCAGTTCCATGAAATTTCCTTTTAAAAATCATTTAATTTAAATTCTGCTAAACTACGTTAATTCAATTAATTATAGAAATTTGCTTTAACTATGCGCGCTTTAATACAACGAGTTCTTGAAGCCAAAGTGGTTGTAGACGGTGAAACTACAGGCGAAATCCAACACGGCCTACTGGTGTTTTTAGGCATTGGCAGAGATGATACTTTGGCTATTGGCCAAAAGCTTATTGATAAAATTTTGAAATATCGAATTTTTGATGATGAACAAGGCAAAATGGGCTGGAACGTGTCTCAAGCAAATGGTGGAATCTTGCTTGTGTCACAATTTACCTTGATGGCACAAACACAAAAAGGTCTGCGTCCAGACTTTGGCCCAGCAATGCCACCTAGCGACGCAAAAGCGTTATACGAACAATTGGTTGAATATGCGCATTCTCAATTTGAAAAAGTTCAAACTGGAATTTTTGCAGCCGATATGAAAGTTCATTTGATTAATGATGGTCCAGTGACATTCAATCTAGAAGTCGAAGCATAGACATAAAAAAACTCCCAAAATGGGAGTTTTTTTATGTCTGGATATTAACGTCCAGTTTTCTCTTTAATAAAAGCACGTGCCTGACGTACTTTATCTTTTACTGGTTTTGGTAACTTAGGCGGAATGAGCTTAGCAACTTGGTTGAACCATACCAACAGGCTAAAGTCACCTTCCATTTTAATGCTGCCGTCTTGCATACCCGTCATAAATGCTGTTGGGTCACCTTTGATCAAAGTTTTTACACCTTGCTCACTGTCTGCAAATTGCAAAATAAAATCAGCCTTTTCAGGTGCGCCTGCAACGGTATCAATCTGACCATTATTAATAATGATCTGACGTGCAACACCTAAATCTGTACCGATCTGAATACGGAATGCGCGGTCATGAATCAGTTCAATAAACTTAGGGCTAGTACGCGCCAACTGCTTCATACGCAGCACTAAACCTGCTACCAACAAATCTAATGGGTCTGTACTGACATCAACAAGAGGTAACTTGACTACAGGTATGGAAGAAAGTTTCATGAACATTCACGCCTATTGTATTTTTATGAAAACTTTAGAGCAAAACTTAGCAAGGACATACCATTGCCTGTGTTTTATGCATCAATTGATATTTTTTAGCTGGCAACGCAATCTAGATGAAACGTCAACAGACCCATCTATCGTAGCATAACTGGCTATTTTTTAATAAATGCTTTGTATAATAAAAATCACGTTTCGTAAATGAAAAAGGCATGCTGTGCATACCTTTTTACCGTTAGATAACAATTTAATTATCGGCTAGAACATTGCTGCTGATCATCTTCATATACTGGCGTGTGTTCTATATATTGGCGATTTGCCAATGCCTTTTGTGCTTGTTTATCCTCACGTAACAAAATAAATGTAACCATTACCATCGCTAGACTTAATGCAGTTAAATAACTATATGTGACTGGCATTTCAAAAGTGACTTGAACTCCAAAACGGACCACTTCCAATAGCCCCCAAAAGAACATCCCTGCAAGCATAAAACCAAGCCAACGACGGTAAGGAGAAAAGAAAACAGCAACAAGCGCGACAGCAATTAAGCTGAATCCGGCGATAGCGGCAAAATTCGCTGTTACCATAGAAACCTCCGTCTTAATGAAAACGTCTAAAAACATTCGGTCTTTAATACCCGACCTCATTCCAAAAACAACTTTAATTCATGATTTGTGTTGAAGCTTACGATGCATTATGGATGTTTTTTTTTAGAAAAAAAGACCCGTTTTTTCTTAATGCGACATACTTTGTCGCAACATTCTTTTGTCATTACATTTTTGTAAAATTCAAAAAGTTCGATTCCCTATATGGCATCAATTCTGGCGTGTCATTACAAAAAAATATGCCGTTTTTAAGGACCAAAATAAGTTTTTTTCAGATTTTTTTATTGCCTTTTTTCTGTGCAAAATTTTGTCATAACTTGCTTGTTTTTATGACTATTCTGCATAAAAAAAGCGCTACTCTGAAGTAGCGCTTAAAGCTTATCCATATAGGTTAAGCACGATTTAAATCTTTATCATGCATACCGAGTAAATAAAGCACACCATCTAAACCAACACTTGAAATCGCTTGATTTGCGTTTTGGCGTACTAATGGTTTTGCACGATAAGCGACGCCTAAACCTGCAATCGCAAGCATCGGTAAATCATTTGCACCATCGCCTACTGCCATCGCTTGCTCTAGAGAAATCCCCATCTTATTTGCAAGTTCGCGTAATAACTCAGCTTTACGGGCACCATCTACAATCGCACCTTTCACTTCGCCTGTTACGAAGCCGTCTTGCACATCTAAAATGTTAGCGTGAACTTCATCAATACCGAGTTTGCCTTGTAAATATTCAGCAAAATACTGGAATCCACCAGATAAAATTGCCGTTTTATAACCAAGTGCCTTTAAGGTCGAGATAAGACGTTCTGCACCTTCGGTAATGGTTAAACGCTCTGCAATTTTAGGTAAAACAGCAGCATCAAGTCCTTTCAATAATGCAACACGTGCACGGAAACTTTGCTGGAAATCAAGCTCACCTTGCATTGCTCTTTCAGTAATTTCAGCAACTTGTGCGCCTACCCCTGCTTCAATCGCTAACTCATCAATCACTTCTTGTTCAATTAATGTTGAGTCCATATCGAAACACACCAAACGACGGTTACGGCGATAAGCGTTGTCTTCTTGAACAGCAACATCAATATTTAATTCGCTTGAAAGAAGTAAACAAGCAGCACGCATGGCTTGTGCATCTAAAGTTGGGCCGCTGCTTAAACCAAACTGTACACAGGCACGACGTGGGAATGCGCTATCTCTTTCGAAGTCTACACGACCTGATAAACGGGTTACTGTTTCGATGTTAAAGCCTTGGCTAGACACAATTTTTGTAACTGCTTGTAAGTGTGCAGCAGTGAGTTCTGGGGCTAAAGCCGTGACGATATAACGAGTACGGCCGCCTTCACTTACCCATTGATCGTATTCTGCGCCCGTGATTGGTTTAAAGCGCACTGTTAAGCCAATATCATGTGCTAAAATCAAAATCTCTTTCATTGCCAATGCGGTCGCAGTTTCATTATTAGAAGCGACCACAATGCCTAATGTAAGTTGATTATGAATAACAGCCTGACCTACATCCAGTATTTGCAATGAATGTACGGATAGTACTTGCATTAATCGGGTAAACTGGTTTGGTTGGTCCGGTCCTAAAAAGGATATAAGAATGATTTCTCGCATGAATTGACTCTAGTCTGAGTGACAACTATTGTAAGAATCATAATCGAATTTCAATATAATTGCCTTGGAAGTTTAACTTGATTGCGCCTAGACAAGGGCTATTTGCTAGCCTACTGATCGTTAGTTTTGCATTGCATACCTTTTTATTGGTCATTGCAACGACACACCAGCTTAATGAAAACCGTGCGAGTCAA
Source organism: Acinetobacter sp. 1542444 (assembly GCF_000581835.1). Lineage (NCBI taxonomy): Bacteria > Pseudomonadati > Pseudomonadota > Gammaproteobacteria > Moraxellales > Moraxellaceae > Acinetobacter > Acinetobacter sp. 1542444. The sequence goes on from NZ_JEYA01000004.1 coordinate 393,691, forward strand.
GGTCAGCTCATGACCAGTCAGCTCGTTGCAGACAGCTTATCTGAGCTTGAACCTGCTAATACGGTGTCTTTAGCTCTGATTGCCAATCGCTATGCGACCAATCCAAGTGTTGCGTCTATTCGCATTCTTGATGCGAACAAACAGGTTCTAGCAACGAGCGGAATTTCAAAAACCCGCCAAGGCGAAATTTTTGCTCGTGATGCCCTTCAAAATGAAAAGAAAGTCGGATCTATCGAAGTTACGCTAATTCAGCCAAGTATCGGAGAAATTCTTCGTACTCAATGGCTTGCAATTTTAGCTTCTCTGTTTTTGCATGTTTTATTATGGCTTGCCTATCGTGCGATTGCTCGTCCAACCCGTAGCGAATATTTGGCACGTATTAATGAAGAAAACCGCTTAAAGCATGAAATTCAGCAGTTAACTCAAGCATTGGCTCTAGAAAAACAAAATACGGTAACCTTGGTTGCACAAGCTCAGCAACAAGCTAAAGCGAAACCAGCAGCTCGCCAACAAGCCGAAAAAACTTCAGATTCAGCTGACCAACATACGTTGGCACTCAATATTCAGTTTTATGACCCTAAACAGTTATTAAGCAGTGTTAACCAATCGGTATCTGTTCCTTATTTCAAACTCTGCCAGCTCTTTTTAAACAAGAGTATTGAGTTATGCGTTAAGCATTACCAATTGAAACTCACAGATATTGAAGTAGTAGATGAGTTTAATGCCGAAGGCGCGACACTTGCGATTTCAACTTCTCATACGCATGCCGTAGAATGTCTGCTTATGATTGGAACCGTATTCCAACTACTTTCAGATGTTTTATATAAACGTTACCGTGAAGATAAACGCTTTGCGCTGCAAACTCGTAGTGCAACATGTAATGCTGTAGAAGCTATGCAAATCGATGCAAAAGAAGCTGCTCAACGTTTAGCACAACATCTTCACGCTAAAGAGTCTGCTTTATATCTCGAAAATGAACAGCTCAAAGCAATTCAAGACAGCTACCAACTTGTTGCAATGCCAAACCCAAGCAATGTGATGACACGTCACGCATTTATGATCAATGGTATGAATGCAGAATGTGCTGAACTTGCTCAAAATATCCGGACTGAAATTTTAATGGGGAAAAAATCAATCCCACAAAATGATAGTCCAAGTAGTGCAGCTTCATAAAAAGTAACTACGCGCATCAGAACCTAGCCTTTTGGCTAGGTTTTTTTTATTTAAATTCATGGCTTTTATTTAAAACCACTCCATTTTCTTATGATTTATTTGTATAAATAAATCTCGATCTATTCTTAAGTGTCACAAATTTGGATAAATCAGAATCATAGGCAAAATTCTCTAAACAGCGTAAACTATGCAAAATTTATTAAATAGAAATTGTCTTACGACAAAAAAAGGTGAAAGCGAATGCCGCTGAGTCGTGTTGAAGATCTTGTCGCCGATATTCGTGCAGGCAAAATGGTTATCTTGATGGATGACGAAGATCGCGAAAACGAAGGTGATCTTGTCATTGCAGCAACGCATGTTCGTCCTGAAGATATTAACTTCATGATTACCCATGCACGTGGTCTAGTTTGCCTAACGCTAAGCCGTGAGCGCTGTAAACAGTTAAACCTTCCATTGATGGTTGACCAAAACGGTGCTCAGCACAGTACAAACTTTACCTTATCAATCGAAGCCGCTGAAGGGATTACCACGGGTATTTCAGCAGCAGAGCGTGCACATACTATTCAAGATGCTGTCGCAGCGCATGCAAAACCAACTGATATCGTACAGCCGGGTCATATTTTCCCGTTAATGGCACAACCAGGCGGTGTTTTACATCGTGCAGGCCATACCGAAGCAGGTTGTGATTTAGCCCGTTTAGCAGGTCTTGAACCAGCTTCTGTCATTTGTGAAATCATCAATGAAGATGGCACAATGGCACGCCGTGCAGATTTAGAAATTTTTGCTGAGAAGCATGGCTTAAAAATTGGTACAATTGCGGACTTGATTCACTACCGCATGACCAATGAGCAAACGGTTGAACGTCTGGATCAAAAAACCATTCAAACAGAATACGGTTCATTTGAACTTTATCGTTATCGTGAGATTGGTAACCCGGACATTCATTTGGCTTTAGTTAAAGGCGAGCCAAAAGAAGGTGTTACAACAGTACGTGTGCATGGTTTTAGTCCAATTCGCGATTTGCTTAAGCTAAATAAAGCTGATGGTGAACCTGCGTGGAACTTAGACCGTGCCCTACAGACGATTGCAGCGAGTGATCGCGGTGTTTTAGTCTGGATCGGACAAGATCATTTGCAAGACTTGGGACCAGCGTTGGATGATTTAAATAAGCCAAAACCGGTGAAATCCAATGCAGCACTTTCACATCAATATCAAACTATTGGTGTCGGTGCTCAAATTTTGCGTGATTTAGGTGTTGAAAAAATGAAGCTTCTTAGCTCACCATTACGTTTCAATGCTTTATCTGGCTTTAATTTAGAAGTAGTGGAATATGTCACTGCTGATCAAATCACAACGAAATAATCGAGGTTGCTATGGCAATTCGCCGTATTGAAGGTTTATTACATCTCGCAAGCGAAGGTCGTTATGCGATTTTAGTGGGTCGTTTCAACAGCTTTGTTGTTGAACACTTATTGGATGGTGCAATCGACACATTAAAACGTCACGGTGTAAATGAAGATAACATTACTGTTATTCATGCTCCTGGCGCATGGGAACTCCCGATTGTTGCTAAAAAATTAGCTACATCAAACCAGTTTGATGCAATCATCGCACTTGGCGCAGTGATTCGTGGTAGCACACCACACTTTGACTTCGTTGCTGGTGAATGTGCAAAAGGTTTAGGTGTAGTCGCGTTAGAAAGCAGCTTGCCTGTCATCAATGGTGTATTAACTACTGATAGCATCGAGCAAGCCATCGAACGCTCAGGTACAAAAGCAGGAAACAAAGGTAGCGAAGCTGCTTTAACTGCAATTGAAATGGTTAATTTATTAAAGGCAATTTAAAGCATGTCTCAAACACTGCAAGCCGCTTATGCAGCAAAACGTAAAGCACGTCGTTTTGCTGTACAAGGTATTTATGAGTGGCAAATGAGTCACAACCCTGTACATGAAATCGAAGCACGTACCCGTGCGGAAAATGCAATGCACAAGGTAGACTTAAACTACTATCACGAACTGTTAACACAAGTGATTGCACAGCACGAAGATCTTGATGCATTACTTATTCCGGTTCTTGACCGTGAACTTAGTGCACTTGATGGTGTAGAGCTCGCAACATTACGCTTGGGTGCTTACGAGTTACGTGATCATTTAGAAGTACCTTATCGTGTCGTTCTAGATGAAGCTATTGAACTCGCTAAACACTTTGGTGGAGCAGATAGCCATAAATACATTAATGGCGTTCTAGATCGTTTAAGTTCAACACTACGTAGTGCTGAAAAACAACAAGCAAACTAATAGGTTTGAAGTTGATATGGCTGAGTTTTCTATTATTGACCAATACTTTAACAGACAATCTTACACAGATGTCACCTTGGGTATTGGAGATGACTCAGCCTTAATTACCCCTCCCGTAAACCAACAATTGGTGATCTGTGCAGATACACTCGTTGCTGGACGTCATTTTCCTCTTGATACTTCTGCCCATGCAATTGGCTGGAAAAGCGTAGCTGTCAATCTTTCAGATATTGCAGCAATGGGGGCAAAACCGCATAGTATTTTACTTGCGCTCAGCCTACCCACAATTGATCATGAATGGCTTGAAGGATTCAGTCAGGGAATTTATGACTGCTGTAATCAATTTGGCATTGCTCTCATTGGTGGAGATACGACCCAAGGCCCTCATCTCACCATTACTGTTACGGCCATGGGCTGGATTGAAAGCGGACAAGCCGTGTTACGTTCAGGTGCCAAAGTCGGTGACTATGTTTGTGTGAGCGGTCAAGTTGGTGATGCAGCTTATGGTTTACAGCACCTAGGTCATCCATTACAAAAAAGACTGGACTACCCGACTCCACGTTGTCAACTTGGACAACAGTTGAAGGGATTAGCATCTAGTATGATTGATATTTCTGATGGATTAGCCCAAGATTTAGGCCATATATTAAAAGCTTCAAAGGTCGGTGCCCGATTACTTTTAGAAAAGTTACCGATTGATTCAACGCTAGAAGAATTACCAGAACAGCAGCGCTGGCAATATGCTTTAGCTGGTGGTGATGATTACGAGTTATGTTTTACAATAACACCGCAAAATTATGAAAAACTTTTGCAAAAACAACTAGACATTAAGATTACAATGATCGGAGAGATCGTTGAGCAAACACAACTAACTTTTGAGCACTTGGGTTCAGATTACCCATTGCAAATTCATGGATACCAACACTTTGCATAAGCCACCGATTCATTTTAAGGACATGTCTTGGTTCAACCGCTGCATCGTTTTCTGTGGAGTTGGTTTCGGATCTGGTCTCGCACCTAAAGCTCCCGGTACTTTTGGCTCTGCCTTTGCCCTACTTTTCGTTCCAATCTGGTTATCGCTTGGCTTTAACTTAAGCTTGATCGCTATCCTCATCATGTCATTGGTGGGAATTTATATTTGTGGTCAAACTGCAAAAGTCCTTGATGTTCATGATGATGGTCGAATTGTTTGGGATGAATTTGCAGGACAATCAATTACTCTTCTGCCTTTAATATTTTTTAATATAATGTCGTTACAATCGGCACTAATTGGTTTTTGCTTATTCCGCCTATTTGATGTTTGGAAACCTTGGCCAATCCGTGTTGCCGACCAGAAAGTTGCTGGTGGTTTCGGGATCATGCTAGACGACATCATTGCAGGGCTTTGGGCGGCACTCTGTATCATCATATTTATTACTTTCTGGGGCGTAACGCCATTTAAGTAGGTTTACTCATGTCAACTACCGTCATTATCCTTGCTGCAGGCAAAGGAACGCGAATGCGTTCACAACTACCTAAAGTATTGCAACCTTTAGCTGGTCGCCCGCTACTAGGACATGTCATTCAAACAGCAAAAAAAATACACGCAGAAAATATTATTACGATTTATGGGCATGGTGGTGACCACGTCAAACAAACTTTTGCACAAGAAAAGATTCAATGGGTTGAACAAGCAGAACAACTAGGTACAGGTCATGCGGTACAAATGACTTTACCCGTACTTCCTAAAGACGGTATTTCATTAATTCTTTATGGTGATGTACCTTTAGTACGTCAAACAACGCTAGAGCAACTTGTTGAAGTTTCAAGTAAAACGGGCATTGGCATGATTACTTTACATGTCGACAATCCAACAGGTTATGGTCGTATCGTTCGTCAAGAAGGTAAGATTCAAGCGATTGTTGAGCATAAAGATGCAACAGAAGCTCAGCGTCAGATTCAAGAAATCAACACAGGTATTTACTGTGTTAGCAACGCAAAACTTCATGAGTGGTTGCCTAAACTTTCAAATGAAAATGCGCAAGGCGAATATTATCTAACTGATATCGTAGCAATGGCTGTTGCAGATGGCCTAGAAATCGCATCTATTCAACCAGAACTCGCTTTCGAAGTTGAAGGCGTCAATGATCGCTTACAACTTGCTGCACTTGAACGTGAGTTCCAGCAACAGCAAGCAAAAGAGCTTATGCAACAAGGCGTAACTTTTGCAGACCCTGCACGCTTTGACTTACGCGGTTCTGTGAAAGTTGGACATGACGTTCGTATTGACGTAAATGTGATTATTGAAGGTGACTGTGAACTGGGCGATTTTGTAGAAATCGGCGCTGGTTGTATTTTAAAGAACACCAAAATTGCAGCCGGAACTAAAGTTCAAGCCTATAGCGTTTTTGATGGTGCAGTTGTAGGCGAAAATGCTCAAATTGGACCATTTGCACGCTTACGCCCAGGCGCGAAATTGGCAAATGAAGTACATATCGGCAACTTTGTTGAAGTTAAAAACACAACGATTGGATTGGGCAGTAAAGCCAACCATTTCACTTATTTAGGTGATGCAGAAATCGGTGCTGAATCGAATATTGGGGCAGGTACGATTACTTGTAATTACGACGGTGCAAATAAACACAAAACCACTATTGGCGATGCCGTTTTTATCGGTTCTAATAGCTCGCTGGTTGCTCCGGTAACCATTGGGAATGGCGCAACAGTTGGTGCGGGTTCTGTGATTACGAAAGATGTAGCCGAACAAAGTCTCTCCTTTGAACGTGCGCAACAAATTTCAAAAGCAAATTATCAACGTCCCCAAAAGGTTAAAAAATAAGAGGATTGAAGTATGTGTGGTATCGTCGGAGGCGTTGCACAGCGTTGTGTAACCGAGATTTTAATTGAAGGTTTAAAACGTCTTGAATACCGCGGTTATGATTCTGCGGGTGTTGCTTTATTGAATAACCAACAAATTTTACGTGAGCGTCGTGTAGGTAAAGTAATCAATCTTGCAGATGCAGTGACTGAACACCAACTTACAGGAGCTATCGGGATCGCACATACCCGTTGGGCAACACACGGTAAACCAACTGAAAATAATGCTCACCCGCATATGTCTGGTAAGGTTGCTGTTGTACATAACGGTATCATTGAAAACTACCAAGAATTAAAAGACGACCTTCAAGCTTTAGGTTATGTTTTTACTTCTCAAACAGATACTGAAGTTGTTGCACACTTAGTTGCTGAAGCTCTAAAAAGCACAGATAGCCTTTTAGATGCTGTTGAAACTGTTGTACCTCAGCTTAAAGGTGCTTACGCGCTAGGTATTATCCATAGCGATTATCCAGATGAACTGATTACTGTACGTGAAGGCTCACCACTCGTGATTGGTGTAGGTATTGGTGAAAATTTTATTAGTTCAGACCAACTTGCACTTTTGCCTGTAACTAACCGCTTTATGTACCTAGAAGAAGGCGATATTGCACGTCTTACACGTACTTCAATTGAAGTATTTGCAAATGGCGAACGCGTTGAGCGTCCAGTACGAGAGCTTGACGCAACTGTAAGTAGTGCATCAAAAGGTGAATACAAGCACTACATGCTCAAAGAAATTTATGAGCAACCAGAAGCAATCAAGCAAACGATTTCTCAAGCGCTTGATGGCAATAGCTTACGTGATGATTTCTTGAAAAATGCTGATGCAGATTTCAACAAAATTCAAAGCGTACAAATCATTGCGTGTGGTACAAGTTACCACTCAGGAATGATTGCGAAATATTGGTTTGAGCAACTAATTGGCGTGCCTTGCCAAGTTGAAATCGCAAGTGAATTCCGCTATCGCACCCCTGTAATTGTTGAAAATACACTTTATATTTGTATTTCACAGTCAGGTGAAACTGCTGATACTTTAGCTGCACTACGTGAAACTCAAAAGCGTGCGAAAGCAAACAATATCGATATTCAGACTTTGACTATCTGTAACGTTGCTACGTCTTCAATGGTTCGTGAAACCGATCATCACTTATTGACGCTTGCTGGTCCTGAGATTGGTGTTGCATCAACTAAAGCGTTCACGACTCAGCTTGCTGCGCTTATGTTGTTAATCTTGAAAATTGGTCAAGTTAAACAACGTATTAGCTCTGCTCTGCTTGAAGAAATTACACGTGAGTTATGGCACAGCCCGAAAGTTATTCTTGATACGCTTAAACATGATCCAGAAATTTTGCGTTTGTCTGAATTATTCGTTGAAAAAAATCACTGCTTATTCTTAGGCCGTGGTACGAATTATCCAATCGCATTAGAAGGCGCATTAAAGCTAAAAGAAATTTCATATATTCATGCAGAAGGCTATGCAGCTGGTGAGTTAAAGCACGGCCCATTAGCACTTGTTGATAATGAAATGCCGATCGTCATTCTTGCTCCAAATGATGAAATGCTTGATAAGCTAAAATCAAATATGGAAGAAGTTCAGGCACGTGGTGGTGAATTATTCGTTTTCGCTGATGAAAATAGCGGAATCAATGAAAAAGACCGTCAACACGTTGTGCATATTCCAGCAGTAAACGAATGGCTAGCTCCAATCGTTTATAGCGTGCCAGTTCAGTTGTTGTCGTATCACGTTGCTGTATTACGTGGTACAGACGTTGACCAGCCACGTAACTTGGCAAAGTCAGTAACTGTAGAGTAATTCAAAAAATATCATTATTAAGGCATCACCTGCTTTAATAATTGATTGATTAAGCCCGATATGTATAACTGCATATCGGGCTTTTTTATTGCATTCATATCGCTACACAGACGATTTTACGTGAAAGAGAATCTAGTTTGATAGTAGAGAACTCTCCTAGGACCCTATGTCACAATGGACTTTTACTTTTGCGCTGATTTAAAGTTTGAGAGATCATTGCGACACAGAGATAAAGGAGCTAAGCGAAATACTTAGCTCATTTCATTTTTGTCGCAGCGTTGAATGCTGCTAAACAAATTAGGGGCAAAGTCCTGTGGGAGAACAGGACTTTGCAAACTGGTGTGTTTTAAACGTTGTACGATTTGAGGTGAATACACCTGCGCAAGCTGTTGGCAAATACAATCGCAACTGGCTTGCATGTGTTCACTTGATAAACAAATTCTTTTAAATTCCTGCTGAGCATTGGCTTCATCATTTGTAATACTGTAAGCACCGACCACAAGGTTTAAAACTAATATAAATTTATGAAGTTTCATATTATTCTCATGATTATTTATATCTTTAAATAAAATAAAAATATTATTCATTTAAATATTAAAATAATTTTTTAAATAATAATTAATCCCCCATAAAAAACAGGAAAATAAAATAATTAAGATTATAAAATAAAAATAATTTATAAATTTAAAAAATCAGGTCGCATAAAACCCATATTTTAAATAAATAAAACTATTAACGGAGAGAGAAAATGAGTTTGAATAATGGCATGGCCAACTCCTTAAAAATGGAGTCCTACCACCAGATCACCGCGAATTAATTTATGGTGGTAGAACGAAAGAGGGTTGACAGACTAGACTTAGCGACCAGCACGCGCGAACGCGTCCCCCTTCCGCCCTACCATAGAGAAAAAGGGGGCACAAAGGTTCCACATGGGAAATACTAAGGAAGTATAACCCATTTGCTAAGTACGGTCTGTCAAAACCGTCTGGCAATGTAGGCCAGCAACGAAATCATAATTGGTATAATAAAGAACGTCAATTTATTTTAATGAAAAAATTTAAATATAATAATTTTATTAATATTTAAATAATATTATTATCTTTATTACATTTATGGCTTTTAATTAAATTTAAAATATAAAATTGAGTTATATATATTTGGTTAATAAAATAGATTGATCGTTAATTTTAATTTAACAGTTTATATAAAAATATAAGATGATAAGCAAACACCTCTTATCATCTTTTCTAGAGTTTACTTTTCTATAGCTTTTACGGGTAAACGCGTACCTAACAAAGAAAAAGTAACGTCCGCAACTTCCAACGGGTCTGAACTGGTCCAAATAATATGATTCCCCTCATTTGGACTTTCAGAACTTAAATCATATTGATTGAGTTGACGCATTAATTGCGCAGTTACAGCTTCCGAAGGCTCAATAATTTGAATATCACGGCCTACAATTTCCTGAATCGTATCTGAAACAAATGGATAGTGTGTGCATCCTAAAATAATCGTATCGGCTTTTTGTTCGACCAACGGCGCCAAAATATTTTTTAAATAATCTTTAACTTCTGCGGTATGTGCTTTGCCCGTTTCAATTTTTTCGGCTAAGCCAATACACGGCACTAAAGAGACTTTAATATCTTGCGCATACGTTTCAATTAAACTTTTTAAGTTTTTGCCCTTCACCGTGGTTGCAGTTGCCAAGACAGCGATATGCTTGCTCATGGTCATTGCCACAGCAGGTTTTACCGCTGGTTCTATGGCAATAAGTGGCACACTAATTTGCGCTCTAATCGTTTCAATCGCTACAGCGGTCATGGTGTTACAAGCAATCACGATCGCTTTGCATTTGCCATGAGCAACTAAGTTTGAAATTAAATGCGTGGTTCGTGAAACAATCCAGTCGCTATCCCTGTCTCCATACGGGACATATTTCGAGTCAGCGAAATAGATAATATCTTCATTCGGAAGGGCCTGCCGAATATGCTTAAAGAGAGACAACCCACCTAAACCAGAATCAATCATTCCAATCGGGTTGTTATTGTTATTCATGGTTTGTCCTGCATTTCATATATTTAGAAAAATTCTTTCATGGTTGCCAAGTCATTGAGCACGACTTTGGGCTGAATGGTTTTTAATTTTTCGGCCGATGTATAACCCCAACCTACCGCAGCAAAATCAATACCTGCTTTATGTGCAGCTTCGCCATCAGTGGTTTGGTCGCCGACATAAATTGCTTGGTTTTTACTTACATCTAAAATATTGAGAACACGCTTAATTCGTTTAGCTTTGCCAAATATAGACGAGCCACCATCAATATGGCTAAAAAGTTCACATAGTTCTGTACCGAGAATACTTTGACAGTTTTCTTTAGAGTTTGAAGTAATAATTGCGAGCGTATATCCCCGATTATGTAGTTCAATTAAGTGGTCCCGCATGCCTTCAAACATGTAAACTTCTTGGTCTCTTTCTTTCATTAAACGAATGAAATCTTTGGCAATCCAAGGCAGTTTCCATCTGGAGACTTTCATCTCTTTCATAATTTCTTTTGGTGAAAGATGTTTGTACTGCTCTACTTCATGTAGCTCTACAGATTTAAATTTATACTTCTTGGCAAGCTGATTTAAAGCACCTAAAAAGAAGCTAAAGGAGTCGACTAAAGTACCGTCCATATCAAAAATAATAGCTTGGTATTCTTTTAAAGATTTTTCCATTTTAAAGTTCTGAAATAAAATATATTTTTTATAATTATATTCTGTTTTCTATTGGTTTTTAAATCAGGCCCAATGAGGACCTGACCTAAATTTCGATTTTTGTTTTAAGCTGCCACTTTTTGTTCCTTTATCCAATTTTTAATACGTGCATCCAGAATATTTAAAGGCAATGTTCCTGCATTTAAAATCATGTCATGGAATGCTTTGATATCAAAACGATCTCCAAGCTCATGTTTCGCGAGCTCCCGTAGCTCTAAGATTTTTAACTGGCCCATTTTATAGGCTAATGCTTGGGCAGGAATAGCAATATAGCGATCTGTCTCTGCCTGAATATCTGGTTCATCTAAAGCAGAATGTTCTCGCATAAAATCAATCATTTGCTGACGGGTCCATTTTTTATAATGTACCCCAGTGTCAACCACTAGACGACAAGCACGGAACAACTCACTCGATAGTCTTCCATAGTCTGAAAGCGGGTCTTTATAGAAACCAACGTCTTTGCCCAGTTGCTCTGCATAAAGTGCCCATCCTTCAATATAAGCTGTATGGTTGGGTTGCTTTCGGAACATCGGTAAATTTGGCAGATTTTGGGCAATATCAATCTGCATATGGTGCCCAGGAATCGCCTCATGATAAGCGGTCGCTTCCATTGATATTTTGGAACGTTCAGAGAAGTCGCCAGTATTTACATACACCTGTCCGGGACGTGAACCATCAGGCGTGCCTTGGTGATACTCCGCACCTGCCGCTTCTTTTTCTCGATATTGCTCTACAGGTAAAACTTCGACTTTATTTTTTGGTAATAAACCAAAGAGCTTCGGCAACTCTGGCTGCATTTGGGCAATATATCCTCGATAAATCTCTAAAATTTCTTCACGGGATTTTGGGAAAACAGCGGGATTTGTTTTTAAGGATTGTTGGAAACTTTTTAAGTCATTGAAACCTTTCGCTTTGGCAATTTTCAGCATTTCCGCTTCTATACGAGCAACTTCTTTTAACCCAAGCTGATGAATATTTTCAGGGCTTTCAGAGGTTGTCGTATTGTTTTCTACATAAAAGCGATAAAGCTCGTCACCGTTTGGCAAGCTCCATATACCCTCATGTTGTCGGCCATGGGGTAAGTAATCTTTCTGAATAAATGTTCCAAGTTTTTGATAAGCAGGGCGAACATTCTGATCTATGGCCTGTAGGATTTCGCGGCTTAAACGTTCTTGTTCTGCTTTCGAAATGTTGTTTGGAAATTGCTTTAATGGAGAAGCAAAAACACTGTCTGTCCCTGCGGGAGTTGCAATGCTATTAATCTGCTTTGCCACCTTTTCAATTAAATATTTGGGTGGCATCAAACCATCTTTTTGGCCTTGTTTCGCTAACTGAATACCTTGATCAAGAATAAGAGGAATTTGTTTTAAACGAGAAATATAGTCTTGATATTGCTTAGCATTATCAAATGGAATCGAACTAATAAATCCCGGAAATTGCAAATGTAGCCCCCACATTTGATTAAAAGGCATCTCATACAATTTCAAATCATAATTTTTAAGTGTTTCTTTCAACTGATAAATCATTAAATCTTTATTTAATTGATCAGTTGCTGAAAACCCAGTGCTATCAATTGCTTCAAAACGTTTTAAAAAATTTTGCGTACTTTTTTTATCTTTCTCGATCTGATTTTTTGAAAGCTCAGTCCATCGATTGTTGTAGCGTAAATCTCCTAAAACGGTTGCAGTTTCAGGACTATTTTTCAAAGTATATTCCCACTGTTCCTGTAAAAGTTGGTTTAAAGCTTTCACCCGAACAGAGACATTACTGTTTTGTTTAGATTGTGATTTTTCGATGCTATTTGTATTTATTTCGGGGGATGCAGCATTAGAAGAATGAGACATCCAAAATAAAACACTGATACAAGCCAATTGTAAGGTTCTGTTTTTCATTTAATTATCCAGAAATATTTAACAAAGGTTAAAATAAAGACAAAACAAATTACGTGCCAAACAGCATATAAAATGGTGTAAAAATCGAGTATTTTTTTAACTCAATGATTTTATAAATTAATTTTCTTTTTAATTATATTATTTATAGTTGCTATCTATATTCCACATCTGACTTTAATAGACCAAGAACTTAAAAAAGTGCACATGAACGATCTCAGTGCACTTTTTAATTTTTACATTAAAAATTGTTTCTCAAGAAAACAAATATTGATAAACAATATAGGCAGCCAGTTTTGCTGTTCTATTGTCTAAATCAAATTTTGGATTGCATTCAGCAATATCTAAAAGTTTAATTTTTCCAGTCTCTTGAATATGCTTAAAAATTGCTTCAAAAGTCGCTAAATCAATTCCTTTTACAGCAGGTGCACTGACTCCCGGTGCAACCGCAGCCGTGAATACATCTAAATCAATCGTAACGTACAAACAGTCTACTTTTTCAATAAAAGCATCAACCGCCGCGAGCACATTGTTTAGGTTAAAAATATTAACCTCATGATCGCGTAAATATGAACAATTCAGCGCATCGGCTGTATCAAACAAAACTTTAGTATTGGCATGGTTGGCGACCCCAATACATAAATAATTAAATTGTTTTTGATGCTGTTCTGAAAGTCGAGCTGCCTGTAAAAATGGTGTTCCAGAGGTGGCATGTTCAGCTTCACGCAAATCAAAATGGGCATCGAAATTAATAATGCCTATTTTTTTATCTGGCGCGTGGGTTTGTACATATTGGAACAGACCGCTAAAGCTGCCAAATGCAACCTCATGTCCACCACCAAGTACAATCGGTTTTAAACCATTTTGTAGGCTAGTTGCGACTTGCTCCGCCAACTCAGTTTGGGCTTGCTCTAAATTGTCATATTCGCAAGTCACTGTACCCAAATCGACAATACTGACTGGACGATGAATCGGTAAGTTGGCAAGCTGATTACGGATTGCATCTGGTGCATCGGCAGCACCGACTCGGCCTTTATTACGTTTCACGCCTTCATCCGAGCTAAAACCAATCAACGCAAATTCAGCATGTTGGGTTTTATTCATAATATGGTGAATACGTTGGTGTGCTTCACCCTCGCCATCATGTCGGCCTTGCCATTTAAATGTGTGATTCATGTGCCACCGTCTAAAAAATAACTTCTTGTCCATGCTGAACGACACGCTTAGGCAAATCTCCGCCCAGCCAGTAAACAATTTCAGATGGATGCTCAATATCCCAAGCCACAAAGTCAGCGACTTTACCCTGCTCCAAACTACCGTGTGTTTGCTCTAAACCGAGCGCTTGTGCAGCATGAATAGTGACACCTGCTAATGCTTGCTCAGGCGTTAAACGGAATAACGTACTGCCCATATTGAGCATTAAACGTAAAGAAAGTGCTGGAGATGTACCCGGATTTAAATCACTCGATAGCGCAATATGCACGCCATGTTTAATCAGGCTTTCAATCGGTGGGTATTGTGTTTCACGCAATAAATAAAACGCACCTGGTAGTAACACTGCAACCGTGCCCGACTCTGCCATCGCTTTAACATCATCTTCGGTCATGTACTCTAAATGGTCAGCCGACAAAGCATGATAACGTGCTGCCAAACTTGAACCACCTAGCGATGAGAGCTGCTCAGCATGAAGCTTAACGGGCAAACCTAATGATTGTGCCATTTTAAAAACACGTTCAACCTGAGCTGGTGAAAATGCCAAATGCTCGCAGAACGCATCTACAGCATCGACTAAACCTTCAGCATGTAGTTTAGGCAACATCTCTGTACAGATATGCTCGATATAAGCATCGCTTTGGTCTTTGTACTCTGGCGGTAACGCATGTGCAGCCAAGCAAGTGCTTTTTACCGTCATTGGTAAAGCTTCACCAATTTGACGGATCACACGCAGCATCTTGCGCTCATTTTCGTAATTGAGTCCGTAGCCAGATTTGATCTCGATGGTTGTAACGCCGTCTTGTTGCATACAGCGAATACGCTTAAGAGCTGATTTCAGTAATTGTTCTTCGCTGGCTTCACGCGTTGCACGTACTGTACTGGCAATGCCACCACCGCTTGCTGCAATTTCAGCATAGCTCACACCTTGCAAGCGTTTTTCAAACTCAACACTACGGTTGCCACCAAAAACACTATGCGTATGACAGTCGATCAACCCCGGGGTTACCCAAGCGCCATTTAAGTTAACTGTTTCGGAATAAGTGTCGGCAGGAAGTTGTTGTTGTTTTCCAATCCAGTGAATCAGATGCCCTTCTGTGACTATTGCTGCATCTTCAATATAGGAATATTGCCCATTTTGCATGGTCGCAATGTGGCAATTTTGCCAAAGTTTTTTCATTCGCCTTTCCTCAAAACTGCCCAACAGTAAAGCTATTGGGCAGTTGACTTGTTAGCTTTCTATCTCGATATTTTGCGGAATTGAATTATTTTGCTTTCCCGAATTTTGCTGAGGTTTGACCCAAATACGATAAGCGATCATTAACAGAACAAGCCATGTGATTCCCACATAAATTGCAGGGCGTGAATCTGGGAAATAACCCATCATGACTAAAATGAATACCATAAAACCAATTGCAAACGCAGGAGCATACGGCCAACCAATAACGGGGAAATCCAATGCCTTAATTTCAGCAGTAGACAACTTACGGCGCATCGCGACTTGCGAAAGCAAGATCATGAGCCACACCCAAACGGTTGCGAAAGTTGCAATTGAGGCAATGATCATGAATACATTTTCAGGAATCAGGTAGTTCAGCACTACACCAATTAATAGCACGCCAGCCATAACCACTACAGTCATCCATGGCACACCATTACGTGATAATTTCTGGAAAACTCGAGGCGCTTGACCACGGTTTGCCATGCCATAAAGCATACGACCAGCACCAAATACATCACTATTAATCGCTGAAACAGCAGCAGTAATCACGACAATATTTAAAATTGTAGCTGCTGATTGAATGCCCAAATTCTCAAAAATCTGTACAAATGGACTACCTTGGCTACCAATTTGATTCCATGGGAAAATCGACATCAGTACAAAAATGGTCAACACATAGAAAAGTAAAATACGTACTGGAACTGCATTAATTGCTTTAGGTAAGGTGGTTTTCGGATCTTGTGATTCACCAGCTGTAATACCAATAATTTCGATACCACCGAAAGCAAATACAACCACAGATAAACATGCAACTAAGCCTGCAATCCCATGCGGCATAAAGCCATCATAAATCCATAAGTTTTGAATACCCGGTACCACACTGCTATGGTCAGCATGGAAGCCGTAGAACATTAAACCGATTCCACCTAAAATCATGGCAACAATAGCGCTCACCTTGACAATAGACAGCCAAAACTCGAGTTCGCCAAAGACTTTAACGTGAATGAGGTTAATTGCACCCAAGAACATAATCAGGGATAAAATCCAGATCCACCGTGGTACATCGGGATACCAGAACCCCATATAAATACCAAAAGCAGTGACATCAGCCAACGCCACAATGATCATCTCAAAAACATAAGTCCAGCCTGTCGTAAAGCCAGCCAATGGACCAATGTACTGTGAAGCATAGTGGCTAAATGAACCAGAGACAGGGTTTTGGACAGCCATTTCACCCAATGCGCGCATAACGATATAAATTGCAATCCCTGCAACGATATACGCCAGTAATACTGAAGGCCCTGCCATTTTAATTGCAGTTGCCGAACCATAGAAAAGCCCAGTTCCAATTGCTGAGCCCAATGCCAAGAAACGAATATGGCGGGTGTTTAAACCCCGCTGTAGTGTGGAGTTTTGTGACATTATAATCTCCAATCCTTGAGGATATTTAGTTAGATTCGGCCACTCCATGTGACCGTTTTATCAATCACACTTCAGATAAACTAGGGAGTAGTTTTGGAATAATTAACTCGTTTAAGCAGCCGCTTGAGAGTAATTCACTTGCTTGCTCAATATCAGGAGCAAAGAAACGGTCTTCACTGTAGTAAGGCACTTGAGCGCGCAAGATTTTACGAGCTTGTTCAAGTTTAGGCGAGCTTTTTAGGCCTTCACGGAAGTCTAGACCCTGACAAGCGCCTAACCATTCAACAGCTAAAATGCCACGGACGTTGTCAGCCATATACCAAAGACGTTTACCCGCATTCGGAGCCATTGATACATGGTCTTCTTGGTTGGCAGAAGTCGGTAAGCTATCAACACTTGCTGGATGAGCAAGCGCTTTGTTGTCACTTGCAAGAGCAGCAGCGGTTACCTGAGCAATCATAAAGCCCGAGTTAACACCACCATTTGCCACCAAGAACGGTGGAAGTTGCGACATGTGACGGTCCATCATCATTGAAATACGACGTTCAGACAATGAACCAATTTCTGCAATTGCTAATGCTAAATTATCAGCCGCCATTGCAACAGGTTCTGCATGGAAGTTACCACCAGAAATCACGTCACCTTGTTCAGCAAAAACAAGCGGATTATCAGATACAGCATTTGCTTCAATTTCTAATACTTCAGCAGCCTGACGGATTTGGGTTAAACATGCGCCCATCACCTGTGGTTGGCAACGTAAAGAGTATGGGTCTTGAACTTTGCTACAGTCTTCGTGTGAATGTGCAATTTCACTCGAGTCTGTTAATAGATCACGATAAGCCGCAGCCACATCAATTTGGCCACGTTGACCACGTACTTCGTGAATACGAGCATCGAATGGTGCACGTGAACCCAGCATTGCTTCAACGCTTAAGCCACCACAAACTGTTGCAGCTGCAAATAAATCTTCCGCTTCAAATAAGCCGCGTAAAGCATAAGCGGTTGAAACTTGTGTACCATTTAAAAGTGCTAAACCTTCTTTAGCTGCTAAAGAAATCGGTTCTAAGCCTGCAACTTTTAAAGCTTCAACTGCTGGTAACCATTCACCTTTATAACGCGCCTTACCTTCACCAAGTAACACTAAAGACATGTGTGCAAGTGGTGCCAAGTCACCTGAAGCACCGACTGAACCTTTAAGTGGAATGTGTGGGTAAACTTCGGCATTAATTAAGGCCAACAAAGCATCAATCACTTTACGACGAATACCAGAGAAACCACGCGCCAAGCTATTTGCTTTCAATAGAATAATTAAACGAACCATTGCATCATCGAGTGCTTCACCAACACCTGCGGCATGTGAAAGAACCAATGAACGTTGTAACTTTTCTAAATCTTCAGGAGCAATTTTGGTTGAAGCAAGTAAGCCAAAGCCTGTATTAATGCCGTAAGCTGTACGTCCTTCATTTACAATTTTCTCAACGCAAGCCACGCTTGCATTAATTGCAGATGAAGCACTTTCATCTAATTTAACTTTGATCGGGTTGAGGTAGGCTTGACGTAAATCGGCTAAGGTCAGTTTTCCCGGTTGGATTAATAATTCCATGTTGGCTTCCTAATTTTTTGCACTATATTCTGCTGAGACGGTGCTTTTCACAATTGCAAAAAGCACCGCTAGTTCTTCCGTGTATTTTTATTGCGTGATCATTGGCAAGTGTAGGCCTTGCTCTTTCGCACAGTTAATCGCAATTTCATAACCTGCATCGGCATGACGCATAACACCTGTTGCAGGGTCATTGGTCAGTACGCGAGCAATACGTGCAGCAGCTTCATCTGTACCATCACACACAATCACAACGCCTGAGTGTTGAGAGAAGCCCATACCTACACCACCACCGTGATGTAAAGACACCCAAGTTGCGCCGCCTGCCGTATTGAGCAACGCGTTTAATAAAGGCCAGTCTGATACTGCATCTGAGCCGTCTTGCATTGCTTCAGTTTCACGGTTTGGACTTGCAACCGAACCTGAGTCTAAATGGTCACGACCAATCACAACTGGAGCTGATAATTCACCGCTACGAACCATTTCGTTAAATGCCAAACCAAGTTTTGCACGTAAGCCTAAACCAACCCAGCAAATACGCGCTGGTAAGCCTTGGAAGCTAATACGTTCACGTGCCATGTCTAACCAGTGATGTAAATGTTCATCATCAGGAATTAACTCTTTAACTTTGGCATCTGTTTTATAAATGTCTTCTGGATCACCAGAAAGCGCTGCCCAACGGAATGGACCAATACCACGGCAGAACAATGGACGAATGTATGCAGGTACGAAGCCTGGGAAATCAAAAGCGTTTGCTACACCTTCTTCTTTCGCCATTTGACGGATGTTGTTGCCATAGTCAAATGTTGGAACACCCATTTTTTGGAAATCAAGCATCGCTTGTACGTGCTTCGCCATCGACTGTTTTGCAGCTTTTACAACAGCTTCTGGTTCAGTTTTCGCACGTGCACGGTATTCATCCCAAGTCCAACCTACTGGTAAGTAGCCATTAAGGGGATCGTGCGCACTTGTTTGGTCAGTCACCATGTCTGGACGTACACCACGGCGTACAAGCTCAGGTAAAATTTCAGCAGCGTTACCATGAAGCGCAATTGAAATTGCTTTACCTTCTTTTGTATAACGGTCAATACGTGCTAAAGCGTCGTCTAAATCAGTCGCTTGTTCGTCTACATAACGGGTACGTAAACGGAAATCGATACTTGCTTGTTGGCATTCGATGTTTAAAGAACACGCACCTGCAAGTGTTGCAGCTAAAGGCTGAGCGCCCCCCATACCACCTAAACCTGCGGTAAGAACCCAACGGCCTTTTAAATCACCGTTGTAGTGTTGGCGGCCTGCTTCAACGAAAGTTTCATAAGTACCTTGTACAATACCTTGGCTACCAATGTAGATCCATGAACCTGCTGTCATTTGACCGTACATCGCCAAAGCTTTTGCATCTAATTCGTTGAAGTGTTCCCAGTTTGCCCAGTGCGGTACAAGGTTTGAGTTTGCAATTAAAACGCGTGGTGCATCTTTATGAGTTTTAAATACACCTACTGGCTTACCTGATTGAACTAATAACGTTTCATCAGTTTCAAGATTTTTTAAAGTATCTATAATTTTGTCGAAACATTCCCAGTTTCGTGCTGCACGGCCAATACCACCGTATACAACCAACTCTTTCGGGTTTTCTGCAACGTCCGGATCAAGGTTATTCATCAACATACGTAATGGAGCTTCAGTTAACCAACTTTTAGCCGTCAATTCAGTGCCGCGTGGCGCACGAATTTCTACATCACGAAATTTTGTTGTCATTGTTGTCACAGGCGGACTCCTTCCTTTGAGCTTACATCAGCAGAACATCACTTGTTTCTGCATTTGTATAGTAATGTATTAACTTGTATATACATCCATATACTACACAAATATTTTTCGGCGTGAAGAGGGTGACTGATATTTTTTTAATAAAATTGAATAAGCTTATGAATTAAATTAGTTTATTTTTATATCAAGCATAAAAAAAGCACATATCTTTTCACGAGACATGTGCTTTTGAATAAGCAAATTACTTAAGTTTTAACGTTGAATTAGCTCCATGACATAGCAGCTTTTGAGTTGTTTTTTGGGAAAACTAATCGATGTCACGCCAGCGTTTTTCTCAATTTTTAGTGTTTCTTGAGCAGCAAGCTGAACGGAATGATCATCAACGTTCACTTCCGTTTCACTACCCTGATTAAAAATGAAAATCAGGTCTGCCGAACTGATAAATGCCTGCTCCGCTGTATCATTCAACCACTGAAAACGAGCATGAAACTTTGCAGGATCATAAATTAAATTTAAATCTCGAATTGCACCGTCGACCAGTTCACTTTGGACCTGACTCTCGCCATGGAAAGCAAAAATATCACCTTGGTTCAGCGTTTTGGCAGGAAGATCATCGACATGCAATACCATACCCTGTCCATCGAGTACGCTAATAATGCGCTGCTTATTGGGAAATAGCGAAAATGGCCCAGAAGTGGTCACATCTGCCATCGAAATACGCCAATCGAAATCAGCTTCACCTTGGCTTCTGGCAATTTCTAAAGTAAAACCTGCACCATTTTTCCAAAGCATTTTTGTATATTGATCGGCCCTGATCAATTCAATCATGGGTTAAATTTCCCTTCGAGATAGTAGCGGCTACCCGGATAAATCAGACGCGCACTTGAAATGAGTTGTTTGTTTGACCATGTACGGCGACGGATCAGTAAGCATGGTTCAGCTTTGGTAATCTTTAACCACCTACACTCTTGAGGAGATGCTAAAACTGCCTCAACAATATGCTCACCTTCTGACACAGGTGCTTTTGCCATGAGGTAAGCATTCGGGGTAATGGTTTTAAAATCTTGTTCTAAATAATCTGGAATCAGTGCTGCATCAACTAAACGATCTTCGACCTGAACAGGTACATCATTTTCATAATGCACAATAATCGAATGAAATAATCTTTGCCCTTCACGAGTCTGCATTAACACGCTTTGCTCTGCATTTGCATAAATTTGTTCTAAGACTAAAACTTCAGCGTGGTGCTTATGGTTTCGTGCAATAATCTCATCGGCAATATTATTAATTTGAAAAAGTGCAGTTCGGCCTTGCCCTTCAGCTACGAAAGAACCAACGCCCTGAATTCGAACGAGTAAGCCTTCTGTTGTTAACTCACGTAGCGCACGGTTTACCGTCATACGGCTACAGCCAAGTTGATTAACTAGTTCACTTTCCGAAGGAATTTTTTTATTTACAGCCCACGAGCCTTCATAAATCTTTTGTGAAATCAGCTGTTTTACGCGTTGATATAAAGGAACTGGACTATCAGCTTCAATCGAAAGCTCAGCATGTTCTTGTTTTGATGTTCTGGGCATAACAAATACTCAAAAAGGCGGCAGGCAAAAAAGTATTTTAGTTGACATGCTATGTATATACAACCACATACAACATGTTAATTTATGAAATAAATAGATTGTAAAAGTTTAAAAAATAAACATAGTTCGTAAGAGCTAATTTAAAGTTTTATGTAGAGAAATTCAAATATATTAGGATTTTATCAATATTTATTTAATAGTTGTGTCTGCTAAGCCTGTGCCCTATCCAAGAATATAAAAATATTATCCTTTCGGGTTTACGAAATGATGCTTAAAATTTTTATTTAAAATAACTGATCGATAGTATTCTTCTGCCACACAGTATATTAATAAAACTGGAAGCACATCGAATGCGTAATTATAAAATAGATATTCTTCGAGGAATCTCTATCCTTTTGGTTCTTTTACATCATTTTAATATTCCCTATAAACTCAAAGATACATGGTTAGGTTTTGACTTCTTAGGTGAAGCATTTAGCACAGTCATCGCAAGAAACGGAAATTATGGCGTGACCATGTTTTTTGTAATTTCGGGGTTCTTAATTACTCATCACACCTTAAAAAGAGATAAACAATTTTCCGCAATTAACCTCAAGCATTTTTATATCCGACGCGCAGCGCGTATTTTACCGTGTCTGATATTACTTATTTTAGGGGTAAGCATACTTGGTTCATTTGACTTAAAACCCTTTATGAACCAAGCACCGAATGGCATTGAGGTCTCTTATCCTTTAACCATATTTGCAGCCTTAACCTTCTGGATGAATATCCTGATTATTAAATTTGGTTGGGTAAACTACGCTTTGGGAGTGCTGTGGTCGCTCTCTGTAGAAGAAGTTTTTTACTTTGTTTTTCCATTATTGTGCTTACTTACGCGTAGTAATAAGGTCTTTGTTGCTGTACTAATTGGCGTAATTTTATATGGGCCTTATTTTAGGTCTTTGCATTTTGGAGAAGAAAGCGGTGCCTACTTATATCATTATTTTTCAAGTTTTGATGGTATAGCAATTGGCTGTTTAACTGCCATTTTCTCTCATAAATATCAGCCAAATTGGCCCTATAAAAAACCTCTTTCATGGTTAATTATTTTGAGTATGACCGCTCTATATTTATATGCACCAATTAAAGAAGTCAGTACATGGGGTATCAGCTTATTTGCTTTTGCTACAGGTCTACTCATTTTGTGTTTTCAGCATCCTTCCGAAACGCAAGCGCATAACCTATTTACCAAAGTGATGGTCTGGTTAGGGCAAAGAAGTTACGAAACTTATTTGTTTCATCTGGTTGTATTGGGCCTTATGAAGGTTGCTTTTATTCCGGCCCAAACCGACTCTAGCATCAAAATTATGCTTTTAATTGGCTATTTGGTTCTGACTTTTATCATCAGCGCAGCGATTGAAAAATATTATTCCACACCGCTTAACAGCTACATTCGAAAGGTTTTTATTAAAGACAAATCATAAAAATAAGCCCCTTTAAAATAGGGGCTTATTTAATTAAGCGATCAACATGGTTTCATCTTCTTGTTTAAAAGGATTAGGCCAGTTCTGCCAAACTTGTGGTCCTAAAGCCATTTCTTCATCACTTAACAAGCAGCGATCCAAGCGTTGTATTAAAGCTTGCTCATCCATTTGCATACCAATTAAAACCAGTTCCTGACGTGCATCTCCTGTGCGTGCATCCCAATTTTTCTTAATTTCTTCAATGCTGGCTAGGTCACTCGGCCAGTCTTCTTCTGCAACGGCGGCCCACCAATAACCTGCCAAGCCGTGTCGAGCCATTGCACCTGCTTGTGACCATGAATAGGCCAATGTCGGTTCGGCAGCCAACCAGAAAAAGCCTTTAGAACGCACGACTCCCGGCCATTCAGCCTGAACCAAATCATAAAAACGCTCTGGATGGAAAGGTCGACGCGCACGGTAAACAAAGCTACTGATTCCATATTCTTCAGTCTCAGGGGTATGCTCGCCGCGTAACTCTTTTAACCAACCTGGTGCTTGTGCAGCTTCATCAAAATCGAAGAGCTGTGTATCTAAGATTTTATCTAAGGCAATCTTTCCAAATTGAGCAATTTCAATTCGGGCACGCGGATTTAATGTTTTTAAAATTGCGATAAGCTGGTCTTGCTGAGCCTGATCAATCAAATCAATTTTATTCAGCACGATTACATCACAAAACTCGATTTGATCAATAAGAAGATCGACTACAGTTCTTTCATCTTGCTCACCTAATGATTCGCCACGTTGTTGTAGGGAGTCAACTGAACTGTAATCTTTAAAGAAATTAAAAGCATCGACTACCGTGACCATGGTGTCGAGTCGAGCGAACTCATTGAGTGAGTTTCCATCTTCATCTTCAAAGGTAAACGTCTCTGCCACAGGTAACGGTTCAGAAATGCCTGTCGACTCAATCACCAATTGGTCAAAGCGCCCTTCGTCAGCTAAACGTCTCACCTCAACCAATAAATCTTCGCGTAACGTACAACAGATACAACCATTGCTCATTTCAACCAGCTTTTCATCCGTTCTTGAAAGCTCTGCCCCACCTTCGCGTACTAATGCCGCATCAATATTCACCTCAGACATATCATTGACAATCACGGCAATACGGCGGCCTTCGCGATTATTTAAAATATGGTTGAGTAATGTGGTTTTTCCTGCACCCAAAAAGCCTGATAAAACAGTGACGGGAAGCTTGGCAAATGAGTTGGCGATTGCAGTGCGCATGGCTTGATCTCTTCGAATAATATTTAAACTGATCATGGCTGGCCATCTAGGTATGGCCAGATCACAGGCGTAATCTATTTCTAAACCAAAATAATGTTATGTTATAACATAACTATTGATCAAGTTTTTATTTCGCTTTTATTTAAATCAATTTACTTAGTCGTTGAAAAAATTGCTTTTATAGTCCCTGACAAATTGAGGTTTTGTAGTGATGGTCAGGCCCCCATGCACGGAATCCTTGGCTATCAATATGGATTTGTCCTGAAGCATAAACACCTAGTCCCATATTAAGCGCTTGGCCTTTTGTGGCCCAAAACTGACAAAGTTTGGTTTTGGTTTGTTGAATATTAAACTGGTCTAAATCACTCGGCTGTTCTGGGCCAATTCTAAAATCAAGCGCTGCATTAAAGACATGTCGGGAAGCATCAGCACCACCTGCACAGCGGTTTAGAGACAACGCCCGGTAGACCGAAGTCACTTCAAAATCATTAATTACGCCATCCTCAACTAACGCTTTTAAAATACTAAGCGTCGGAACAATATTGGACCAAATCTCCCGTGGTGGCACCGCATAAGGCTCAACTCCACATTTTTGCCAATCTCGAGCTGAGCTTAATAATTCATGGTCTGGCACTAAATCTGCAAGTCCCTTTTGCTTAAGAAATTGCTTGTAAGCTTGTACAGCCTGTCGATGGTCTGCTGAAGCTAACCACGCAACATACGCCTCGGGTTGAGACTTTATTTTGACCACTGGTTTTGTAGGTTGAGGTAAAGGTGTTTGGGTATGCAGAGGGGTTGTTGGCTTGGGTGTTTGAGTGCTACATGCTGTGAGAGATAATAAAATTAAACCGAAATAACGCTTCATAAATATGCTCTATCTTCACCAAAAATGGGAAAATTGCTCATCATTAAATTAATGAAATGTTATATTATAACAATAATAAAATCCTTTAATTTCTGTTGCTAAATTTTAAAAATAAAAAAAGGACGCCTGTCAGACGTCCTTTTTAGATACAACTCAATAATTTATTAAATATCTGCTTCTAAGGCAGGTACAGACTGCTCAGCTTTTAATTTTCGGCGTTTAAATTGGTAAGCCACCATCAAACACAAGATCCAGCCAGGAATCATCATGACCGCAACACGCATATCTGGTGTTAAAGACATCACGATCAAAATGCCAAGCATAAATAATATGCATAAATAGTTGCTAAACGGATACATAAAGCTTGGGAACTTCGTTGTTTGCCCTTGGCGCTGCATATATTTGCGGAACTTTAAATGCGTCCATGAAATTACTACCCAGTTAATTACAATCGCTGCAACCACGAGCATCATGAGTAAACCAAATGCTTTTTCAGGGAAAATATAGTTTAACAGTACACATAAAATAGTGACTGCCGCTGAAAGGATCACTGCATTGGTTGGAATACCACGTTTATTAATACGTGCAAATACTTTTGGTGCATTTCCTTGTTGCGCAAGGCCTAACAACATACGGCTACTGCAATAACTTGTGCCGTTATAAACTGAAACCGCTGCTGTCAAAATGACAAAGTTCAATAACGTTGCAATGCCTTGGCTATCTAAAGAAGCAAATACCATCACAAAAGGGCTTCCGCCTTGTGCCATTTGGTTCCATGGGAATAGCGAGAATAAAACAAAAAGCGTCGCAATATAGAAAATCAAAATACGGTAAATAATTTGATTCACAGCTTTAGGTAAAGTTTTATCAGGGTCACGTGCTTCAGCTGCAGTAATACCGAAAAGCTCAATACCACCGAAAGCAAAAATAATGACTGCCATTGCCATTACTAAGCCTTCAACACCAAATGGGAAGAAACCACCAAGTGCCCAAAGGTTCGAAATGCTTGCCTGTGGACCTGCTGTACCTGTTGCAAGTAAATATGAACCAAAGCCAATCATTGCAAGAATTGCTAAGATTTTGACAATAGAAAACCAAAATTCCATTTCGCCAAAAAACTTAACGTGTAGCAAATTAATGCCATTAATTAAGACAAAGAAGGCTAAAGCAGACGCCCACGTCGGAATTTGCGGCCACCAATATTGAATATAAAGACCAATTGCGCTTAGTTCTGCCATACAGACGAGTACATTGAGTACCCAATAGTTCCATCCTGACATGAACCCTGCAAATGGTCCCCAATATTTGTAGGCAAAATGACTAAAAGATCCACTGACTGGCTCTTCTACCACCATTTCGCCAAGCTGACGCATCATTAAAAAAGCAATAAATCCTGCAATGGCATAACCGAGGATGACCGATGGACCTGCTAATTTAATCGATTGTGATATACCAAGAAAAAGCCCTGTGCCAATCGCCCCACCCAATGCAATAAGCTGGATGTGCCGATTACTCAAACCATGTTTCAGGTTTCCTTGCTCTTGTGCTGACATATGATTATTCTCATCCGTGTCACGTAATTTTTTTCCAATAAATTACGTATATCATAAATTGATCAGATTTTCATAGAGATTCATGAAAAAAATAATTGCGTGACTTTTCTCATAAGCGCGAATGAAAACAGAAAATACAAGAAATGACAATTATTATGAAATGTGTAATTAAATTATGTATTGCGTAATTTGATGAATTCAGTATTATAGAGACTTGAAGCAATTGGTTGTGCTCGGTCTATATCAAACTCATAAGACAAAAGATGATCTAAGCAAAGGTTAAAACTTATTGAGTAGCTCAGTCCTAGACCGAACTTTTATTTGTATAAGACCCGAGATAAAGACAAGGAAGCGAAAATGGAACAAAAACTAAACTCTTTTATTGAAGTTTCACCTCAATCAGATTTCACTATTCATAATTTGCCTTACGGTGTTTTTAGCAGAGCTAACGAAAGTGAGCGTCAAGTTGGTGTAGCTATTGGTGATTGGGTGATTGATCTCGCTGCTCTTGAAAAGCACGGTCTTTTAAAACTTTCAGAACAAGACACATATTTTAACCAGCCAACACTCAATAAATTTATCGAGTCTGGCAAAGCCAACTGGTCAAAAGTTCGTAAGACACTACAGTCTCTTCTCTCGGTTGAAAATTTAACGCTTCAAGAAAATGAAGCATTGCGTCAGGAAGTTTTGGTTAAGCAAGACAGCGTTACGTTGCATTTACCACTTCAAGTACCTGGTTATACCGATTTCTATTCTTCTAAAGAACATGCCACCAATGTAGGCTGTATGTTCCGCGATCCTAAAAATGCTTTACTGCCAAACTGGACTGAATTGCCTGTTGGTTATAATGGTCGTGCTAGTTCTGTGGTAGTCAGTGGCACTCAAGTCGTGCGTCCATCTGGACAAATTAAACTTCCAAATGAAGAGCGCCCAGTTTTTTCTGCATCGCGTAAACTCGATTTTGAACTTGAAACAGCATTTGTTATTGGTAAGCCAACGGCGCTTGGTCAACCGATCTCGATTGAAAATGCGTGGGATCATATTTTTGGAATGGTATTACTCAATGACTGGTCAGCACGCGATATCCAGCAATGGGAATATGTGCCTCTAGGTCCATTCAATTCAAAATCATTTGCCAGTGCCATCTCACCTTGGGTAGTCACACTTGAAGCACTTGAGCCATTTAAAGTTGAGGGTCCAAAACAAGAGCCTAAACCTTTAGCTTATTTACAAGAAAATATCGCCAACAGTTACGACATTAATTTGAGTGTTGAAATTCAAAGCCCGAAATCGGCACAAGCTGACGTGATCTGCAAAACCAATTTTAAATATATGTATTGGTCTATGGCTCAACAGCTTACTCACCACACCATTGGCGGCTGTAATGTTCAGGTTGGCGATTTAATGGGTTCAGGTACCATTTCAGGTTCTACACCAGATTCGTATGGTAGCTTGCTTGAGCTTACATGGAACACCACCAAGCCTTTAACACTTGCCAATGGCGAAACTCGTGGTTTCTTGCAAGATGGCGATACCCTGATCATGAAAGGTCATTGTGAGAAAAATGGTATTCGCATTGGCTTCGGTGAAGTTCGAAATACAGTCCTTCCTGCATTAAATTTCGATTTTGCAGAAACTTCGGAGCCTGACTATGAAGCTGTATAGTTACTTTCGTAGCTCTGCAGCCTACAGAGTACGTATCGGTCTAAACATTAAAGGTTTAGCTTATGAGACTGTTCCAGTTCATCTGGTGAAAAACGAACAGCAAAGCGAAGACTATTTAAAGTTAAACCGTAGTGCTCTAGTTCCGACTTTAATTGACGGCGATTTAACCTTGTCTCAATCGTTAAGTATTTTGGAATATCTAGATGAGCAATATCCAGAAACCAAACTACTTCCAAGTGATGTGCAAGAGAGAGCAAAAGTTCGCGCTTTTGCCCAAGCAATCGCTTGTGATATTCACCCGTTAAACAACTTACGCGTACTGAAATATTTAAAAAATGACTTAAATGTTTCAGATGAGCAGAAAAATTATTGGTATCAGCACTGGATTATTGAAGGCTTTCAAAATCTCGAGCAGCAACTTCAAGATTCAAATGGACAATTTTGCTTTGGACAACAAGCAACAATTGCTGATTGCTGCCTGATTCCACAAGTCTACAACGCGAAACGCTTCAAGATTGATTTATCTGCGTTTCCAAAAATTGAATCGATTTATCACCATTGTTTGTCTATCCCAGCCTTTTATAACGCGGCGCCAGAACAACAACCAGATTGGGAATAGTAAAAAGGAGTTTTAATATGACATTTGCCATTAAAAAAATACATCACGTTGCATATCGTTGTAAGGATGCGAAAGAAACTGTTGAGTGGTATAAAAAAATGCTCAATATGGACTTTATTTTAGCTTTTGCTGAAGACCATGTGCCGTCAACTAAAGCCTTTGACCCATATATGCATTTATTCTTAGATGCTGGTCAAGGCAACGTTTTGGCATTTTTTGAATTGCCAACTCAACCAGAAATGGGCCGAGACGAAAATACGCCTCAATGGGTACAACATATTGCTTTTGAAGTTGAAGACTTAAATGCGCTGATGGCTGCCAAGCAACATTTAGAAGAAAATGGCGTGAAAGTCTTAGGTGTGACTAACCATGGCATTTTCCACTCAATTTACTTCTTTGACCCAAATGGCCATCGTTTAGAACTGACTTATAACGATGCTCATGCTGAAGAAAAAATTGCAAAAATTACTGAAGAAATGAAAACTGAAATGCTAGAGGAATGGAGCAAAACCAAACGCGCTCCGCACCATACTCATTTCTTGCATGAAGAAGAGTTAGGAACCTAATTTTTAAAGAGCACACTAAAAAATCGGCATTGATTAGAATTGTTTTAAGAGCAGTTCTATATCAATGCCGATTTATATTATTTAAAACCGCTAAATTTCTAGAAAATTGCGCTATAAATAAGAGCATAGTGATTTTAGAAAATTGTTGGTTATTAAACATGTCAATTTCGCTAATAGAAAAAGGTGATTTCTATTTTTCACTAGGCTCAGGCATGATGTAAAACGCGCCAATTTCAATTTATGTTTTGATCGTCACTGTTTAACAGCTGAAGTAAATTTATTAAGGGTATTTAAATGATTGAAGAAAAAGTATCTGGGGGGGTTCAATCACTTGAAGTCGGTTTATCTGTACTAAACGCCCTTTTGGAACACAATCAACCTATTATTCTCAAAGATCTGTCTAGCAAGCTAGAAATGCATCCTGCCAAGGTTCACCGCTATCTGGTTAGTCTTATTCGAATGGAATATGCAAAACAGCTTGATGATGGACAATATGCTTTAGGTGATCAGGCATGGCGCTTAGGTCTCAACTGTGTTCAGCATAGCGACACACTACAGCTAGTACAGCATTTAATTTACGACCTACAAAACAAAATTGGTTGCGGCATACAAATTAGTAAATGGTCGCCTAAAGGCCCTGTCGTGGTACAATCGATTGAATCAAACCACCCTATTTCGATTGTGACTAAAGTCGGCTCGATTATGCCTTTAGTCAATTCTGCTGCGGGACGTCTATTTGCCTCTTATCTACCAGAACATTTCGTTCGTCCCTTAATGGAAGCAGAATGGCAAAAGCATCAAGAACTTGGTCTGCACATCGCACCACAAAACTGGCAAGCATTTACAGAGCTTAAAGACACCATTCGCCAGCAACAAATGTCGGCAGCGAAAGGTGATTTACTGACGGGAATTAATGCGGTAGGTTTACCTGTATTTAACTCAAACCAGAGCATTGAGTTTTGTATTGTCGCACTGGATAGTGAAATGTTTTTACCAGTCGACCCTCACAGTAAAACGATTGAAATCTTGAAAAATGAAGTGCAGCTCATCAATCAATATATTAAAAGCCGCTAATCAATAGCCATAAAAAAACCAAGAGATCAAACTCTTGGTTTTTTAAGATCAGGAATAAAGCTCAGCTTATTTATTTAGTTTCTAAAACACCACGGCGAATCTGGTCACGTTCAATCGACTCAAATAATGCCTTGAAGTTACCTTCACCAAAGCCATCATCATCTTTACGTTGAATAAATTCAAAGAAAACTGGACCAATCATGTTTTCAGAGAAAATTTGCAATAACAGTTTCTTCTGACCATCTTTAGTGTTGCCATCTAACAGAATACCACGCTGTTTTAACTCTTCAGTCGGCTCACCATGATCAGGTAAACGTTCTGGTAGCATTTCATAATACGTATTTGGCGGCGGTGTCATAAATTTCAGACCAAGACCTTTTAACTTATCCCAAGTCGAGATTAAGTCATCACAAATAAACGCGATATGCTGAATTCCTTCGCCATTAAAGTCAGATAGAAACTCTGCAATTTGGCCGTTTCCTTTGTCTGAATCTTCGTTTAACGGAATACGGATCTTACCGTCTGGCGCTGTTAATGCTTTAGACGTTAAACCGGTATATTCACCTTTAATATCAAAGTAGCGAATTTCTTGGAAGTTAAAGATTTTTTCATAGAAGTTTGCCCAATACTCCATACGGCCTTTGTAGACGTTATGAGTTAAGTGGTCAATCTCGTTTAAGCCGGCCCCTACTGGACGTTTCTCAGCATCATCAAAGAAAACAAAGTCATTTTCATAAATATCACGGTCAACTAAAAAGATTGGCATACCACCAATACCTTTAATTGCCGGAATGTTGAGCTCCATTGGCCCAACTTTTGAATACATTGGTTCAGCGCCAAGCTCTACTGCTTTTTGGAAAGCTTTTGCTGCATCACGTGTTTTAAAACCCATCGCACAAGCAGATGGACCATGTTCATTAAAGAAGAATGAAGCATAAGATTCTGGCTGATAATTCAGGATAATATTGATATTTCCTTGACGCCATAAGTACGCTTCTTTCGATTTATGCTTGGCTACTTTTGAAAAGCCGATTGTTTCAAAAACTGGATCTAATTCATTTTCTTTTGAAACAAACTCAATAAATGCAAAACCGCATAATTCTAATGGGTTCTCTAAAATATCCATCTAGTTTCCCTCTGGTGATTACCTGTTCCGTTTATCTCTATTGCTGATGAACTCAGCTCCTTTCTCTATAGAATACGTTGCTATTGGGTGAAGACTTGAACCGTCAAATTGGCTTAACCCAACGCATCCTATGAGAAAAAAACGAGTCATTAAAACGAAGATATGATGAGCGTAGAGCCTTTAATGATTAATTTCCGTTCCATGTGGTGTTTGTTTTCCATACACACTGTCCTTTGTTATCTAAAAGTACGATTGAGATTTTTCAATAAACCCTTAAAAATCGTCTTTTCCTAAAAATCATTTATAGATTTATGGAGACCAACATCCTTGTTGAATCTCCAATGGCCATTTACCTTGAATTAGATGCTACTAAAAACAATTAAATTATGCAATACATAATTTAATTATGAATTGCATAATTTTAGTAATCTTTTAATTTGCCTGTTTTTTAAAATCAATTGTCATATTCGATATTCTGTTTATGATGCTTTATCTTCAAAAATCTCTCTTGCTTTGAGTTTGGAAAACTATGCTTTTAGTCAGCGCATGTTTAATTGGTGAACCTGTTCGATATGATGGTAAATCCTGTCCAAATACTTTACTTAAGCAGCTATTAATCAATAAAAAAGCCCAAGCATTATGCCCAGAGCTATTAGGTGGTTTTACCACTCCCCGTTTACCCGCAGAAATTGTGGGAGGAACAGGTCAAGATGTGCTTGATGGCAAGGCAAGAATTACTGATTCATCTGGTTTAGATGTGACAGAGTTATATTTAAAAGGTGCTTACCGCACCCTAGAAGTTGCGCAGCAAATAAAAGCGACTTGTGTGGTTTTAAAAGAGAATAGCCCATCTTGTGGTAGCCAAAAAATTTATAACGGTACTTTTCAAGGTGAGAAAATTACGGGAGTTGGAATCACCACGGCGCTTTTGCAGCGCCACGGCTTTGAAGTAATTTCTGAAAACGAGATTGAAGATTGGGTAGTAGAACATCCTCTTTAAGAGTGTGTTGATCTACCTAATCAAAAACCTCTTAATTGTTTTCTAAAATGGAAACAGATGGCACTAAATAAAAAAGCCACTAAATAACTTATGGCAGCCATCCACCAGAAACCATAAATTCCCATCGCAGAAATCGAGATATCCTGCCAATACAGTCCTTTGTAGGCCATCCACCAACCACCGCCTAATCCGAAACATAACACCACGACCAAGAAAATCAGCATTGGTAAAATCGACACATCCCAACAACGCAGCAAAGAGGTCAATAACGTCATTAAGCCATCTAGAAAGTGAGACATACAGACAATCAACAGCAGTGATGCGGCCAAAATCTGCACAGCCAAATCATCAGAATAAAAGGTGACAATTAAGTCCCGCTCCAACCATAAACACAGGGATAGACTGCCACTCACTGCCATAATCACCCATATACTTTGTCTGGCAATTTTGTTTGCTTCTTCCATGTTCCCGCTGCCCATAGATCGTGACACCAAAATGCTATAAGCCGAGGCAATTGACGAAGGAAAAATAAACATGAAGCCGCCAGTACTCGCGACAATTTGATGTGCCGCTGACACCACACTCCCAAAAGGCAAAATCAGAATAGCAACCGAACAAAATGCAACAACGTCCATCAACGCCATGATCGCAGTCGGTATACCTATTTTTAAAATCATCCGCAGACTTTCTCGGCTATCTTCAACTGACCGTTCGGGATGCTCAATAAAGATGTATCTTTTCTCCAGAAAAAACAGGTAGTAAACAGCCAACATAAACCACCGTACAATGAGAGTGGCTAATAAAGCCCCTATGGCACCGAGTGGCGGAATTGAAAATAAAGCGACGCCATAAATCAAAAGATAGGACAAAATAATTTTAAAAATGAAGAAAACACTATCTGATAATAAAACCTTATGCGCATTTTCAGTGACTTGGGACAAAGCTGTAAATAAACGCATCAGTAAATGCGCAGGTAAAATAAATACCAAAGCCCACATACAGTTTTTAGTAATTGAAACGACATGTTCAGATGCACCAAATAATTTTGGTAAATCACGGAACAAGTAAAGCAAGCCAATACTAACCAATGCCGAACATAACATCAGCCAAATGCCTTGAATAAAAATTTGACGAATATGGGGTATGTCATGGCAACCATAAGCTTCCGAGAGCTTGAGGATCACACCTTGCAGAATACCCATCCCAATGACATAAATCACTGTATATAAAGATAAAGTCACCGATAATGCTGCTACATGATCGTTACTAAAATGCCCTACATAAGCAATATCAACCAATCCACTTAAAACTAGAATTAAATTGCTTGAGAGCATGGGAATAAATAATTTAAAAATCTGGTTCATCAAGGAAATGCCTTATTTTTCTTTACGATTTATACTCATATTCACGTTATTTTTAGTGCATCAATTCAAAGCAAAAGACATACCAGTTCTACCTTTAGCTCCCATAAAATGTGCTTTAAATGAAAAGGCCAAACTATTCGTTTGGCCTTCTTTCCTAATGAATGTTGTTTATACAGTTATTCTTGTTTATGTTTACTTGCCCAATAAGTCGCAAGTGCAGGCCCAGAAATATTATGCCAAAGACTGAAAATCGCGCTTGGTACTGCTGTAATTGGAGAAGCAGCAAAATGGACTGCTGCAAGTGCAACACCTAAGCCTGAGTTTTGCATCCCCACCTCAATAGCAATGGCCTTACTGTCCGCATAAGGTAGTTTAAAGAAACGTGCCGCGGTAAAACCTAATAAATAGCCAAGCCCGTTATGTAAGATCACTACGGCTAAAATGAGCAAGCCCGACTGTAAAATTGCTGCTTTGCTTCCACCAATAATCGCGGCCACAATCGCTACAATTGCAATGACCGAAACTAAAGGCATGACTTGAATATAAGATTCGACCTGACGTTTAAGCCATGTTCTTAAAATCAAACCAATCACAATAGGCAGTAGCACCACCTGCGAAATCGAAATAAACATTGAAGCTGCATCAATCTTTAGCCATTGGCTGGCAAGCAGATAGAAAATCGCAGGGGTTAATACAGGTGCTAAAAGTGTTGATACCGATGTGCAGGCTACCGATAACGCCACATTGCCTTTGGCCATATAGGTAATCACATTTGAAGCGGTTCCTCCTGGGCAACAACCTACCAAAATGACCCCAACCGCAATTTCAGGCGGTAAATTAAATAATTTACATAGAACATATGCCAAGCCAGGCATCACCACAAACTGCGCAACCACCCCAATCAATACCGCTTTAGGGCTTTGTAATACCCCTTTAAAGTCATCGACGGTCATGGTCATTCCCATACCAAGCATGATAATGCCCAAAATCCATGGAATGTATGCTTTGAGCCAGACAAAAAGTTCAGGCTGCCATAGCGCTAGCGCTGCAAAAACAATCACCCATAGAGCAAAAGTTTTTTGAATAAATTGGGTAAAGCGTAGGAATGCAGCCATACTTTCTATCCCTAAAAATTAAAATATAAAAGTAAAAACTAGAGCAATATACTTAGTGCTTACTCAACAGATCAGTCGACTGAATACAGACAACACCTTGCTGCTGCATGGTTTGCCAAGCTTGTTCTAACGAACCATTCAGATTAATCCCTTTACAAGCATCTTCAACCACTAAAGTTTTAAAACCTTGTTTAACTGCATCCAAAGCAGTCCATGCCACGCAAAAGTCCGTGGCAATTCCGACCACATAAACCGTATCAATACCGCGCTCTTTTAGATAACCCGTTAAACCCGTCGTTGTAGAGTGATCAGCTTCTATAAAAGCCGAGTAGCTATCAATATGAGCGTGAAAGCCTTTTCGGATAATCAGTTGAGCTGTCGGAATATTTAAATCTGGATGAAACTCGGCATCTTGAGTACCTTGTACACAATGCTTAGGCCAAAGCACCTGTGGTCCATAGTCGAGTTCAATGGTTTCAAATGGCTGCTTGCCAAAATGATTGGCTGCAAAAGAGATATGATTATCCGGGTGCCAGTCCTGAGTCAGGACGACATTTTCAAAACAACCAGCAAGTTGGTTAATCGTTGGAATAATTGTATCGGCGTCGGCAACTGCTAAATTTCCACCCGGTGTAAAACCATTTTGTACATCAACTACGATTAAAACCGCATTTTGTGGTTGTTTATTCATTTTCATGTCATCTTCAATCCCAACTGGGAAATTGCATTCTATCTTGCCACAAAAAAAGCCCATATTAAGTAAGGCTCAGTCGAATCAAGCCGTATTGTTAAGTTTACTGGGTATTCTTAGCGCGCAATAATGAAAACATCCTATCTTTTCCTCAAGTTTACATCGCGATTATCCGTTAGGCGTATTGTTCTTATGCGTCTGATCAGTCATAATTTGCATAATTGTCATTCAACAATCTGTTATTGTTAGAACTGGACAATCAAAATACTGCAACCATCCCACATTTTGTTTTTCTTACCTCAGATTCGGATGGATAAATAGGATATTTTTAAAAATGACTCAGCAAGCACAGACCATTCAAGGCTCAATCGTCGCAATCGTCACACCCATGTTGAAAGACGGCGGTGTAGATTGGAAGGGTCTTGAGAAGCTGGTTGAGTGGCACATAGAACAAGGTACAAACAGTATTGTAGCCGTCGGTACAACCGGCGAAGCCTCAACATTGAGCATGGAAGAGCACACACAGGTTATTAAAGAAATTATTCGTGTAGCCAATAAACGTATTCCAATTATTGCCGGTACTGGTGCAAACTCAACCCGTGAAGCAATCGAATTAACTAAAGCTGCTAAAGACCTCGGTGCTGATGCAGCTTTACTTGTAACGCCATATTATAACAAGCCAACCCAAGAAGGCCTTTACCAACACTATAAAGCGATTGCTGAAGCTGTTGAATTACCGCTTATTCTCTATAACGTACCTGGTCGTACTGGCGTAGACCTTTCAAACGACACAGCTGTACGTTTAGCAGAGATCTCGAATATTGTTGGCATTAAAGATGCAACAGGTGACGTACCTCGTGGTAAAGCTTTAATTGAGGCATTAAACGGCAAGATGGCTGTGTACTCAGGTGATGATGAGACAGCATGGGAACTTATGCTTCTTGGCGCTGACGGCAACATCTCAGTTACTGCAAATGTTGCACCTAAAGCAATGAGTGAAGTATGTGCTGTTGCGATTGCCAAAGATGAACAACAAGCGAAGACGCTTAACAATAAGATTGCAAATTTACACAATATTCTATTTTGCGAATCAAACCCAATTCCTGTGAAATGGGCACTACATGAGATGGGACTGATTGATACTGGTATTCGTTTACCACTCACTCCTCTCGCTGAGCAATATCGCGAACCTCTCCGCAATGCCCTAAAAGATGCGGGAATTATTTAATAAGAGCAATTTATGATGCAATTACGTCTTGGTTTAGTCCTTGCAGTTTCAGCCTTAAGTTTAGCTGGTTGTGGTCGCTTCGCAATTAATAATCACTCTTTAGATTATAAAAATGCCAAGCAACTCGCCCCGCTTGAATATCCTGCCGATGCAACTGTACGACCAGCGACACCTTTGTATCCTGCACCAACTGTAGAACAGCGCGCTATCGATAACGCACCGAAGTTTGAAAATAAGCGTGGCAACCGTTATGCCTTGCCACGCCCTGAACAAACCCAAGGTAATGCGACACTAGATGCCTCTGCTCAAACGACGACTGCGCTTGGACGTCCTCAGCTTGTGACTGACGGTAATAAAAACCCGTTGTTAAAAGTTGATGGAAATACAGCCGAGATCTGGCAATACACCAAAGCAACTTTAAGTACTTTAAATTTCAACATCATCGCTCAAGGCAGTAATCAAGCGACGATTAAAGTAAATGACAATACTTATGTGCTTAAACTTACTGGTGTAGGTTCTAGTCATACTCTTGCTCTATTTAATGTAGATAACACTTTTGCAAGCCCAGATGTGGCTGCTGAAGTGCTAAACCAGATTTACCAAAATTGGCCAGCCTAGTCGTTTACTAGGCATTTTTTTTAAAAAGGTTCCCTCATGTTAAAACAAACCTTGCTCTATACTGGTAAAGCAAAATCTGTATATGAAACAGACAATGCCGACCATCTGATTTTAGTCTTTCGTGATGATGCCTCTGCGTTCAACGGCGAAAAAATCGAACAACTAGATCGTAAAGGCAAGGTGAACAACCGTTTTAACGCCTTCATCATGGAAAAACTTGCTGCTGCGGGTATTGAAACGCATTTTGAAAAATTGCTTTCTCCAACTGAAGTGCTTGTTAAAAAACTTCAAATGATTCCTGTTGAATGTGTAATTCGTAACTACGCAGCTGGTTCTCTATGCCGTCGCTTAGGTGTAGAAGAAGGTAAAGAGTTAACTCCTCCTACATTTGAATTGTTCTATAAAGATGACGGTCTAGGCGACCCAATGGTTAACGAATCTCAAGCGATTGCTTTAGGTTGGGCGACTGCTGAACAGTTAGAACAAATGAAAGTTTTAACTTATAAAGTAAACGATGTATTAAAAGCATTATTTGCTGAAGGCAACATGATTTTGGTGGACTTCAAGCTTGAATTCGGTGTTTTCCATGACCGCATCGTGCTTGGTGATGAGTTCTCTCCAGACGGCTGCCGTTTATGGGATAAAGACTCTAAGAAGAAACTCGACAAAGACCGTTTCCGTCAAGGTTTAGGCGGTGTTGTTGAAGCTTATGAAGAAGTTGCTGCTCGTTTAGGCGTAGATTTATCTGACATCTAATCAGTAAAACTTCATAAAAAAACCGGGCTTTAGCCCGGTTTTTTTATATTCAGCGCCATGCGCCCCAAACAATGTAGACAGATTTGTCTATTTCAATAAATTAACACTTGCATAAGCTTAATTTAAAACACTAAAATCTAAAAAAACACAAAGCACTTCACAATAATTAAATTTAAAAACTAGGATAAACCTATGGAATTATCTAAGCTTGAAAAGAGATTAATGAATCATCCAATCCATTTTGGTGAAAATCCTTTGGTCTTATTAAACAACTTTAGCACTTCTGCCTTAAAACAAGGATGGAGTCAGGCAGAGGTTGAATCTGTTATTGCTAAAGCCTCTCAAGGCGACTATATGGCGCTCATCCGTACTTTAAGAGCTTATACTTTTCTTTAATCTTGTTATTGATGATCCAGCCATTGTGCATTCAATTTATAAAAAGACACATAAAGCTGTTATGAATAGACTAGATTTATCCTGAACACTGCCTTAACAATAAATAAAACAATAAATATAAGATATTTATTCAGTGAGGAGTAAACCTGATGGACCATGAAATAGAGGAAAAGAAAGTCGAGAAAACTTTAAGCTGGCGTGAAAAAATGGCAGTCGAAGAACATGAGAAACTGTCACCCCGTCTGGTTTATGAAATTATCCGCCGTGATGGTGCCGAAGAGCTTGATCGTCCAACAACTGCACTGATCTTTTCAGGGATTGCCGCGGGTTTAGTCATCAGTTTTTCATTTGTATTTAAAGGGATTATTGATGCTTATCTCCCAGCTGATGCAGTCTGGACCGATTTAATCACTAATGTTGGTTATACCATTGGGTTCTTGATCGCTATTTTGAGTCACATGCAACTCTTTACCGAGAATACTATCACCACAGTTGTGCCTTTATTTAATCCCTTTACTTTCGATAAATTACGAGCAGTGGGCCGCTTATGGGGCATTGTGATTCTATGCAACATTATTGGAACAGCTTTGGCGAGTTTATTTTTCCTAACTACTCACCTGTTTACTCCGGATATTGATAAAGCACTAGACGAACTCGCACATCATGTAGGTTCCTTTTCTGCCACTCAGAATCTGCTCAAAGGCATTATGTCAGGGCTGTTAATTGCTGCCTTGGTCTGGATGATGCCTTCAGTCAGTAATAAGTTTCTGCTCATTTTTTTCATGACGTATTTGATAGGACTGGGTGACTTTACTCATGTAGTGGTTGGTTCTACAGAAATGTCCTATCTAGTCTGGCAAGGAGAAGCTTCTATTAGCAAGTATCTGTTTACTTTCCTCATCCCAACCACTATCGGCAATATTATTGGCGGTACAGGCGTGTTCACGCTACTGATTTATGGTCAGGTCACTAAAGAGCTGGAATA
This sequence comes from Acinetobacter sp. 1542444, assembly GCF_000581835.1. Taxonomy (NCBI): domain Bacteria; kingdom Pseudomonadati; phylum Pseudomonadota; class Gammaproteobacteria; order Moraxellales; family Moraxellaceae; genus Acinetobacter; species Acinetobacter sp. 1542444. Next base: position 433,622 of record NZ_JEYA01000004.1, read on the forward strand.
GCATAAAGCAGGAACTATTGTTCCTGCTGCCATCTGCGTTGCTGCAAACGCTCGCCTTCAACCTCACGCTTATTTCTTGCAGACTCATAGAGTTTGGTCCCTTTTAACTCAGGCGGCAAATAGTCTTGCAGCACAAAGTGCTCAGGGTAATCATGAGGATAGAGATAATTAATACCATAGCCCTGCTGCTTCATAAGCTTGGTCGGCGCATTTCTCAAATGTAAAGGCACAGGTAAATTTGCTGTTTTTTCAGCAAGTTCAAGAGCCTTATTAATCGCTAAATAAGTACTATTACTTTTTGCACTCGTTGCTAGGTAAACTGCTGTTTGGCCTAGAATAATTCGAGCCTCAGGCATACCTACAGCTTGTACAGAGCGGAAACACTCACCTGCAAGCAATAGCGCATTTGGGTTGGAGTTTCCGATGTCTTCTGAGGCTGCAATCAACATACGTCTTGCAATAAAAACCGGATCTTCTCCGCCTTTAAGCATACGTGCCATCCAATATAGCGTTGCATCTGGATCACTGCCTCGAATTGATTTAATAAAGGCAGAAACAAGGTCGTAATGCTGCTCGCCCGATTTGTCATAACGCGCAATATTTTGCTGAGCGACTTTCACTACTACCGCATTGGTAATCGTGTTTTCAATTTCTGGTTCAAAAGTACTTGCGATCAAGTCCAGTAAATTAAGCGCTTTACGTGCATCACCTGCTGCGAACTGGATGAGCGCATCATATTCTTCTATATGAATGTAACGTTCTTTTAAGAATCTATCGCTTTGAAGTGCATTGTTGAGTAGTGTCTGAATTGCCTCACTGTCTAAACTATTTAAGGTATAGACCTGACAGCGTGATAAAAGCGCGCTATTCACCTCAAAAGACGGGTTTTCAGTTGTCGCGCCTATTAACGTAATTTTGCCTTTTTCAACAGCACCCAATAAAGCATCTTGCTGTGATTTATTAAAACGATGGATTTCGTCAATAAAAACTACAGGTGTCAGTAAATCACCACTTTCTGCAATCACTTCACGTAATTCTTTTACGCCCGTATTCAGCGCAGACAAGCTCACAAATGGACGGTCTATCGCCTGTGCCAAAAGTAAAGCAATCGTTGTTTTACCAACGCCTGGTGGTCCCCAAAAAATAATAGAAGGCAAATGTCCCTGATCAATCATTTGACGTAAGGGCGCATGTTCACCTAATAAATGATCTTGCCCAATAATTTCAGACAAGTCTCTTGGGCGCAGGCGTTCGGGAAGTGGAATATGGGTGTCTGACATCTCAAATGGCTTTATCGTCTTTTCACTATAGTCTATTGTGTCTCACAGAAATCTACAATTTGAATCTATGAGACACGTTCTTTATTTACAGGCTCTTGCTTAGCATTAAGAGGGTTTCTTACTCAGCTTGAGTAAACGCGCATTTGAGCCATCTTCAATCACCCAAATCGAACCATCTTGTGCTTCATGCAACCCACGAATACGTTTTTTCATATCCAATCTTTGCACTTCTTTCACGGGCTTATGCTCTAAATCCACCACAATAATCGCTTCGGAAGATAACCCGCCAATTAAGGCTTTATTTTGCCATGCAGGAAATTGTTGTCCGCGATAAATGATCATACTCGATGGAGAGATAACAGGAGTCCAGTCAATTTCGGGTGCTTTAAACTCTGGCCGAGTGTGATGATCTGGAATAGGTTGGCCCGAATAGTGGTCTCCATTTGAAACGATTGGATAACCATAATTTTCACCTTTGGTAATAATATTAAGCTCATCACCACCTTTAGGCCCCATCTCAACCACCCACAGCTGTCCTTGGCGGTCAAAAGCCATACCTAACGGGTTACGGTGTCCCAGTGACCATATTTCAGCAGTGACCCCGCCTTGCTTATAAAAAGGGTTACCTACAGCCGCGGTGCCATCCTCATTTAAACGCAAGATTTTACCTAAGTTACTTTTCATGTTTTGGGCAGGATCAAACTTTTGTCGCTCACCTGAACTGACCCACAGCTTACCATCTGTACCAAAAAGCATGCGATGTCCATAATGGCCTTGTCCCGAGACTTTAGGTACTTGCTGCCAAATCTGCTTTATATCGGTGAGTTTTGGCTGATTAGGATGAGATAAATCTAGTTTCGCACGTGAAATCACTGCGCCAGATCCACCTTGCCCTTTTGTAGCATAGCTGAGATAAACCCAATGATTCTTGGCAAAGTCAGGGTGTAAAATGACATCTCCTAAACCACCCTGTCCTCCATAGTTCACCGCTGGAACACCTTGCACGTCCAACATTTGCTTATTTTTAGGGTTAAAAATTTTTAATTTACCTTGCCGTTCAGTCACTAATAAACGCTGATCAGGCAGACTGGTCACAGCCCAAGGCTCATTAAAATGTGCGACTGCTTCAACCTGATAAGTTTGTTTGACAGCAACAGACTGATCTGCTTTTGCAGCCGTATTTTGTTCAGGATTTTTTGAATTGGTATTATTAGACCCACAGGCCATTAACAAAAAAAAGCTACTACATAATAAGGGGGCTGCTAATCGTCTCATCATTTTTATCTCCTTTTGTTTTTATTGTTATATTACGGAGATGAGCAAAAAAATTACGATAAAAGTGTTACTTTATTATACGCTGTAATCAAACATTCTCTTTTAAGACTAAATTAGCGCACCCACCGCACAATATAATCTTCAAGATCATCTTCATGGACATCAACCTCAGAAATACAACGTCCTGCAACTGACTTTTTCGCCTTAACCACGCTTTGTCTCGAACCCGTATTTAAATAATGCCAAGAAGGTAAATTCTTTCCTTCATTCAAGCGCTTATAGGCACAGCTTGATGGCAACCAGTGGATTGTTTTTAAAGACTCTACCGTTAATTGCAGGCAGTCAGGTACTTGCTGCTGACGATTCGGATAGTCCGTGCAACGCCCTGTACCACAATCAAGTAACTTACAGGCCACCTTGGTATAAGCCACCTCATGCGTATCTTCATCTTCTAGTTTTACCAGACAGCATAAACCACAGCCATCACATAAAGCTTCCCACTCAGCCTGAGTCAGTTGCTCTAAGGGATAGTTTTTCCAAAAGAGTGGTCGAAGTGAGGTCTCGGTAGACATAATCTTTTAACAGCTGATGAGATAAAACGATGTATCAGTATAGCATTGAAGTGGTCTGTACTAAAAAAGAAGCTGTATTTATGACATCACAAAATGATTGTTTAATATACATTTCAACCACATAAACGACACATTCCGAGTAAAAAACACGCTATATAGTTAAATGACAATGAAAAATAAGGAGGACAGCATTATGTTCCGTTGGGCGATAATTTTTGCAGTAATTGCACTCATTGCCAGTCTATTAGGGTTTGGTGGTGTTGCAGGGCTATCTAAAGACTTTGCCGTGATTTTATTAGTTGTAGCTGTAATTCTAGCTGTAATTGGGTTCATTTCGCGAGGCCGAACTTAATTTAATCATGATCACATAAAAAGAAGGAACTGGTTTCCTTCTTTTTTATTGCTTATAGTTTTGTATCTTTTTCTTTTGATGTAGATTTTTACATAGTTATTTATTTTACTTCTTAATTTTTATGCTTTAATCAAGCGTATTTAAATCGATTTAAATTTCAGGATTAATGTCATGAGTACTGCAATTAAAACCCGTGAAATTCAATATACTGCACCAGATGGTAGCCATTTAATTGGTTACTTTGCGGCTCCAGATAGCGAAACACCTGTTGCGGGTGTGATTGTTGCTCCTGAGTGGTGGGGACGTAACGAATATACAGAGCAACGCGCACGTGAACTTGCTGAACACGGGTATGCAGCTCTTGCTATTGACATGTATGGCGATAAAAAAGTCACGACAACAGCAGCTCAAGCCTATGAATGGATGATGCAGACATTTGAAGATTTAGACACGGTGACTGATCGTGCCAATGCAGGGCTTCAAACTTTAGCTGCTCAGCCGGAAGTAAACAGTGAGAAAATTGCTGCTGTAGGTTATTGCTATGGTGGTAAAGTCGTATTAGATCTTGCGCGTTCAGGTGCCCCACTAAAAGCAACTGCAACTTTCCATGGCACATTAACACCTAAAGCTCCTGCTCAAAAAGGCGACATTCAAGGTGAAGTTTTAGTTCTACATGGTGAATTAGACAGTATGGTCACCTTAGAAGATGTTGCTAATTTTGAAAAAGAGATGCAAGCTGCTGAGGTTAAACACGAAGTAGTGGTTTTAGAAGGTGCTAAACATGGCTTTAGTAACCCGCTTGCCGATGAAAGAGCTAAAGCGAACGGTGTAGACCTTGGCTACAATAGCGAAGCGGAAAAACAAGGCCTTGCTAAAATGTACGCTTTATTAGATCGTACTCTAAAATAAAAGAAGCAAATTTGGAGCAAATGGTTTTTTTGCATTTGCTCCGTTAAATGTTTATGACTTTGCAATATTTTTACTGTATTTTTTAAACCATACTTCAATAACTATATTCCCGTTGAGCTAGAGCAAAGCCTAGTCTTATTTCCCGCACTCGGGGTTTAATGGAATAACATGAGAGGATACAACAATGACTGACAAGAAATGTCCGTATTGCGAATTTGATGAATATGACATCATTGATAAGAATGAATTTGCCGTAATTTTGCCTGATTCTAATCCATTATCTAAAGGTCATTGTGTAGTGACACCGCTACGTCACGTTCGTTCGTTCTTTGAGATCACATCTAAAGAGCATCAAGGCTTGCTTACACTTCTTGAAATTGCCCGTCATGAGACACAGCTTCGTCATCAACCAGATGGCTTTCATATCGGTTTTAATGATGGTGAAGTGTTCGGACAAAATTCAGATCATTTCCACATTCATGTCATTCCTTACTACAAAAATCAGCCGTTGAAACTTGATCAACGTTGGGGCATACAAAAGGATTAATCCTTTTATCTGATTAAAACAGAGATTGCTATTTCCCAAGGTCATCTCTGTTTTAATACCCTCATTTTGATTGTCTGCTTTAAACAAAATTTCATCTAAATTTCAGCTATAATTTAGCCCTTACTTTTCTTCTATAGCTGTTCATGCCTGACTTTTCTTTTTCTGATGCCCTCTTAAACTGGTTCGATCAACATGGTCGTCACGATTTGCCTTGGCAAGTTGCCGATGATCCGTACAAAGTTTGGGTTTCTGAAATTATGCTACAGCAGACTCAGGTGAAAACGGTTTTGCAATATTTTGACCGCTTTATGGAGCGCTTCCCAACGGTAGAAGCTTTAGGTCATGCAACTTGGGATGAAGTAGCACCTTATTGGGCTGGCCTCGGTTACTACGCTCGTGCACGCAATTTGCATAAAGCGGCTGGTCTTGTCACGCAGCAAGGTAAATTTCCTGAAACGCTAGAAGAATGGATTGCGTTACCTGGCATTGGTCGCTCGACCGCAGGTGCGCTCATGTCTTTAGGTTTACGTCAGTACGGTGTCATCATGGATGGCAACGTGAAACGCGTCTTAGCTCGTTTCTTCGCTATTGAAGATGACTTAAGCAAACCACAACACGAACGTGAAATGTGGAAACTGGCTGAAGAGCTTTGCCCTGCACATCGCAACCATGACTATACTCAAGCGATTATGGATCTCGGCGCAACCATTTGTACACCTAAAAAACCGCTATGTTTATATTGTCCAATGCAAGCTCATTGTCAGGCTTATCAGCAAGGGTTAGAACAAGAATTACCTTTTAAAAAACCGAAAAAAACACCGCCTGTTAAAACAGCAGATGTTCTTATTATTCAGTGCGAAGGTGAATGGTTCTGGCAACAACGTCAAGCTCATGGTCTATGGGGCGGTTTATTCTGTTTACCTATTTTAGAAAATGAACATGAACGACTGAGCATAAATCAGCAATATAAATTACAGCCTCAAGCACAAACTTTTCAGATCAGCCATAGCTTCACTCATTTCACATGGTTACTTAATGCTCACGTGTTCCACGTGGAACCTGATCAAAAAGAACATCTGGCTATTGAACTTGAAGGTCAATGGTTGAGTCCGGAACAAGCCATTGCCAAAGGTGTTCCAACCGCGATGAAAAAATTGATCTCGACAAGCCGTTCATGACATAGTGAGTAAAATAATTTTGATATGGCTGTGACAGGGAGTATTTTGTGCGACGTTTTGTTTCTCATTTCTCACTTGGTTTTCTGATTATTCTATTGGCGGCCTGTGCCAGTGCACCTAAAAAACCTGCCCCACTTCCACCCGCTCAAGTCATCAAACTCAAAAGTATGCAGCTTCCAAGTCGACTACCTGTACCTGTAAAAGGTATTGACCGCGATGAATTAAAAGACACATGGGGAGCTGCTCGGAGTCAGGGTCGTAGTCACGAAGGAATTGATATTTTGGCTCCACGTGGAACCAAAGTGTACAGTGCAACTGAAGGACTCGTTGCAGATCTTCGTAATAACAACTTAGGTGGCAAAGTCATCTGGATTTTAGGCCCGGCAGGAACATGGCATTATTATGCTCATCTTAATGGACATAAACGTGGCTTAAACGTAGGCGACTATGTCAAAAAGGGCGACCTCATTGGCTATGTCGGCAATACGGGTAATGCACGTTATACTTCACCTCATCTTCATTATGGTCTTTACTTAGATGGTAAAGGTCGTGGTGCTGTTAATCCTTATTCATATTTACGCTAGGAACATTTTATGTCGGAAGCGCTGATCAATCGCTTAGTAGAGTTTGCCGAGTCTGGTAACCAGCAAAAGATCGTTTTAAATGGCAATAGCTATCAAGGCTGGATCATGGAAATCAGCGATGATGCCCTACTGATCAGTACTGGTTTTTCAGACAAAGTTGGCAAAGACTTTTGGCTAAAGTTTGAAGACTTAACACAAGCAGAACTGTATTATTGGGATACTCGCCCGAATGAATGGGTGTTATTTAATCTTTAAAATTCTAAGATAAATATAAGGAGCATTATCATGAAAACTCAACGTTGCGGATGGTGTTCCGACGATCCACTCTATATTGCTTACCATGATGAAGAATGGGGTAAACCCGAACACGACGAAGCACGATTATTTGAAATGCTCTGTCTTGAAGGTCAGCAAGCGGGCCTCTCATGGATTACCGTACTGAAAAAAAGAGAAAGCTATCGTCAGCATTTTTTTAATCATCCGATTGCAGACATTGCTTCATTTACAGATGATTTTCTAGAACTAAAATTATCTGATGCTGGCTTAATTCGTCACTTAGGTAAACTCAAAGCCATTCGTGATAATGCTATTGCTTGGCAAGCGCTCAAAGCACAAGTCGGTGATGTTCCTACATGGCTTTGGCAGTTTGTAGATGCAGCTCCACAAAACAATGATGTTGTAGATTATCGTAAGGCCCCTGCTCAAACCGAACTGAGCGTAAAACTTTCCAAAACTCTTAAAAAGAATGGTTTCAAATTTGTTGGCCCAACCACCTGCTATGCTTTTATGCAAGCAGTAGGTATGGTCGATGATCATGAAAACGATTGTCAATTTAAAGCTTCATAACCCACCAGAACGGTTCAAAGCCGCTTAAGGAGTTTCCGATGAGCAATAATACGATTCAAGCTTATGCTGCAATGCAGGCAGGTGAAAAACTGGTCCCATACCAATTTGATGCAGGTGAATTACAACCGCATCAGGTTGAGGTAAAAGTTGAATACTGTGGTTTGTGTCATTCTGATATTTCTGTTTTAAATAATGAATGGCGTTCAACCGTGTACCCTGTAGTTGCAGGCCATGAAATTATTGGACGAATTGTTGCTTTAGGCTCAGAAGCCAAAGGACTACAAATTGGGCAACGTGTCGGTATTGGCTGGACCGCCGAAAGTTGCCAAGCCTGTGATGAGTGTATTGGCGGTCAGCAAGTACTTTGTACGGGCGGAAGTGTTGCAACAATCGTAGGACATGCGGGTGGTTTTGCTGATAAAGTTCGTGCAGGCTGGCAGTGGGCTATTCCCCTCCCTGAAGATTTAGACGCTGAAAGTGCTGGTCCTTTACTTTGTGGCGGAATTACCGTTTTTGACCCACTACTCAAACACAAAATTCAGGCAACGCATCATGTCGGTGTAATTGGTATTGGTGGTTTAGGCCATATAGCCATCAAGCTACTTAAAGCATGGGGCTGTGAAATCACTGCTTTTAGTTCTAACCCAGATAAAACAGAAGAACTCAAGGCAATGGGAGCGGACCATGTAGTGAATAGCCGCGATACAGAGGCAGTAAAAGCTCAAAAAGGTAAATTCGATTTATTGCTAAGTACCGTGAATGTGACTCTAAATTGGTCTGCTTTTATTGCAACACTGGCACCAAACGGAACCTTACATTTCTTAGGTCTTACGCTTGAGCCTGTTCCTGTTTCTGTTGGCTCTCTTATTGGTGGTGCTAAGTCAGTGACTGGTTCACCTACGGGTTCACCTGCTGCACTACGTCAGCTTTTAAAGTTTGCTGCACGTAAAAAAATTGCGCCTCAAATTGAGCTATTTCCAATGTCACAGCTCAATGAAGCAATTGAACGTCTACACTCGGGTCAGGCACGCTACCGCATTGTGCTTAAGGCAGACTTTGCAGAGTAAGACTAACTCACTGTTTTAATCTGTTGCCGTGACCAGTCCGCCAAATCTTTAATGGCTTGGCGGACATCTGCTGTTAGCTCATGACCTGCATTTAAACGAATAAAATGCCGATAGCGTTCATCCTCACCAAAAACATGCCCGGGAACTACGGTAATTCCGTGAGATTTTGCAGTGTAATAGAGCGCCAAACTATCTACAGTTTTAGGTAACTGCATCCATAAGGCATAACCCCCTTCTGGTTGGCTCAATGCAATTGGTATACCTTCAAAGGCATTTAAAATACAACTACGATACTCCTCGACTTGCCGCATCAAATTCGGTCTTAACTGCTCTAAATGCTCTCGATAACCACGACTATAAATAAAATCAGCTAGGCCTAGTTGTAGCGGTGTATTAACCCCAATATTACTGGCTACCAGCTCAAGCCTTAAATGCTGTAGCTTCGCGCTTAAACAGAACCATCCTACGCGATACGCACTCGACAAAGACTTAGAAACCGACCCACACCAAATTACATAGCCTTCACGGTCCCAATAGCGAATAGGTAATGGTCGCTCACCGCTGTAACCACACTCTCCATAAATATCATCTTCAATAATAAAGCACTGATACTTTGCTGCTAATTCGGCAATCTTTTGCTTTTCTGCATTACTTAAACAATATCCCAATGGGTTCTGATAGTTGGCTGTCATTAAGCAAACCTTGGCTAAACCCTGCTTCATAAATGATTCTAAGCGCTCAAGATCGATACCACGATGATGCGCTGGAATTTCAATAATCTGCCGTTTTAAACTTGCTATAAGCTGTAATTGTCCATTAAAAGTAGGTGTCGGAATTAAAATACTATCGCCTACTTCTGTTAGATGTTGAATCACCAAAGACAAAGCAGGCATGCAGCCATTGGTAATAAAAATATCTTCTACTGCGATAAAAATCCCATCTTCACGCCAATGATCAGATAACGCTTTTCTTAATTGCTCATGTCCTTGTTTATTACAATAAAGAAAGTCTTGAGGCTGACAATTTTTTAAAGCCCGTTGAATAGAACGACGTAAACCTTCCACAGGAATAAAATGAGGCGTTAACTGAATAGAGCCTAATGGTACAAGATGGCTTTGTAAGGCAGCTTCCTGAATTTGATTATGCAATTCCAGATTTGAAACTTGTCGAGGTAAAGACAAGAAATCTGGACTTTCAGGAATGGGGCCCGATTGTGCACGAGCAACCACAAAATAACCTGACTTCGGCTTTACATAAATAAGCCCCCTCGCCTCAAGTAACTCATAACAACTTTTTGCTGTACTTAAACTAATGCTGTGCTGACGAGCAAAATCTCGTAAAGAAATAAGTTTCTGATGAGGTTTAAGCTCATCTTGATAAATACGATGTGCTAATTGATTGGCAAGAACCTGATATTGGAAAGTCATTCTGTGCTGCTTTTTTAAAAATTTCTGTATCTGTACTGGTTTATAGAACACCTTTAGGCTATAGAAATCAACTCAGAAAGTAGCAAGGTCATGAAATTAAAAGCTATATTGTTATTTACTATTGTTTTAGCTGGTTGCCAACAACAACCAAAAGATGAGCAGTACAGACATACTGTTTGCCAAAGTCTCATAGAAGGTTATTTAAAAATGACAAATCAACAAGACTATAAAATGGAGCAACGCACTGATGAAAAGACCATTACGATTTCTCATTATCAATATAAACGGAATAGCTCAAATGAAGTTGTAATGGTGAACTCGGTTTATTCGACTTTGTATTTTAGCTGCCGAGAACATCAAAAAAGCTATTTTCTGTCTCAACATTCATCACAAGGACAAACGACCCCACTTTTAGAAGTTCATTTTCCAACTGACAGTTACACTACTTTTAGAGAGCGTTTTTAAAACCGTCTTTTAACTGTTCTGCCAAAAACTCAATAAATAAACGAATTCGTTTTGGTAGATGCTCTTGTTGATAATACACAGCATGGATGCTTTGATATTGATGTTCAATTTGGTCTTCAAATAAGGCAATCAATCGCCCTTCTTCAATATCTTTCCAAATTTCAAATTCAGATAGTCGTGCAATACCATGTCCTCTAATCGTCAGCTGACGTACCGTTTCTCCACTCGATGCTTTAATTTTTGATTGCGCAAAAAAATATTCATCACCAACTTTAATCGGCCAACTATTGATATATGCAGGCCTGGTAAAACCAATCAAATCGTGTTGTTCAAGCTGTTCAGGTTGTGTCGGTGTACCCTTAATTGCTAAATACTCAGGGCTTGCAACGATAAATAAGCGACTTTTACATACTAATTTGGCATGAAGACTTGAATCATTAAGTTCTCCGAATCGGAATGCAACATCGGTTTTATGTTGCAGTAGATCAATCACCTGATCATTACTATTTAACTCAATTTCAATGTTTGGATAGCACTCACGAAACTTATGCATTAATGGCGCAATGACGTGTAAGACAAACGGCGTTGCTGAATCAATGCGAATGAGTCCCGCAGTCCCCTGATCAGATTTTTGTAGTTCTTCTTCAGCCGCATTTAGCTCATTTAAGATTTTACGGGCCTTTACCAGAAACTGTTGTCCTTCTTGAGTGAGTTTCAATTTACGTGTCGTTCGTTCTAATAAGGTCACATCTAACTTCGCTTCTAGGCGCGTTAAAGATCGACTGACTCCTGAAGGCGTTTGTTTTAAATGTTCTGCCGCCGCAACAAAAGAGCCCGTATCAACGATTGCGATAAACGCGACCAGCTCTTCAATTGTTGATTTCATGTCTTATTCCATTATTGACTAATGATCAAAGATATTTTGCTTATTCATCTATTTTTTCGCAACAATAAAAAAAGCAAAATGCACATCAAGTTAAATGATTATTCAAATTTAGGTAAACACATGAATATCCCACGTTTTGGTCTAGGAACTTTCCGTCTTAAAGAACAAGCAGTTATTGATTCTGTTAAAACTGCTTTAGACGTAGGTTACCGTGTCATTGATACTGCTCAAATTTATGACAATGAAGCAGCAATTGGTCAAGCGATTGCCGAAAGCGGTGTATCACGTCAGGACTTATTTTTAACCACAAAAATCTGGGTAGATAATTTTGCTCAAGATAAGTTTATTCCAAGCTTAAAAGAGAGCCTACAAAAGCTTCGTACTGACCATGTTGACCTCACTTTGATCCATTGGCCAGCACCAGATTTAGGCGTTTCGATTCCTGAAGTTATGAAGCTTTTACTTGAAGCAAAACAACAGGGCTTAACTAAACAAATTGGTATTTCAAACTTCAATATTGCACTTACCCAACAAGCAATTGACACAATTGGTGTTGAGCATATTGCAACCAACCAGATTGAGTTAAGCCCTTATCTTCAAAACCATAAGCTTGTGAATTTCTTACAAGAGAAGAATATTGATGTCACTTCATACATGACTCTTGCGTACGGTAAAGTGCTTCAAGACCCAGTTCTCGCTGAAATTGCAGCAGCGCATAAAGCAACAACAGCACAAATTGCACTAGCGTGGGCATTGCAACGTGGTTTTGCAGTCATTCCATCTTCGACTAAACGTGAAAACCTGATTAGCAACTTAAAAGCACAGGATATCGAGTTAACTTCAGCTGAAATGCAAATGATTGCTGAACTCGACCGTAACAGTCGTGAAGTTAGCCCAGAGCCATGGGCACCAGTTTGGGACTAAACTCATGAACACTCAATCAAATACGGCGTTCTCGTTATTGGCATTGGCAATAGGTGCCTTTGCCATTGGCACCACTGAATTCTCACCAATGGGATTGTTGCCGAATATCGCTAATGATTTAGGGATTTCAATTCCAACGGCTGGTATGTTAATTACAGGTTATGCACTTGGTGTCATGCTAGGTGCCCCATTCATGACCCTATGGTTCGGTGGTTTTGCACGCCGTAATGCACTTATTTTGCTGATGGCGATCTTTACGGTCGGTAACCTAATCGCAGCGTTTTCACCAAGCTATATGAGCTTATTAGGTGCACGTCTCATCACAAGCTTGAACCATGGTGCTTTCTTCGGGATTGGCTCTGTTGTAGCGGCAAGCATTGTACCCGCGCACAAACAGGCCAGTGCTGTAGCCACCATGTTTATGGGTTTAACCATTGCCAATATCGGTGGTGTACCGTTAGCAACATGGGTTGGGCAGAACATTGGCTGGCGTATGTCTTTCCTTGCGATTTCTTTGCTTGGTGTGATTACCATGCTCGCTTTATGGAAAGCGCTCCCACAAGGTATGGTTGCCCAAAAACCAAATGTGAAAGCTGAGTTGAAGGTATTAACGCGTACTCCTGTGGTCCTTGCGCTACTCACCACCGTACTCGGTGCAGGTGCAATGTTTACGCTCTACACCTATATTGCGCCAAGTTTGACTGAGTTTACCCATGCTTCACCTACCTTCATTACGTTCATGTTGGTGCTGATTGGTGTCGGTTTCTCAATTGGTAACCATTTAGGCGGACGTTTTGCAGATTTGTCCATTAATAAAACTTTGATTGGTTTCTTGGTTCTGTTGATTGTGATGATGGTGACTTTCCCAATTCTTGCACAAAGCCAGATTGGAGCAGCCATTGCATTAGTGATCTGGGGTGCAGCAACCTTTGCTTTAGTACCACCTTTGCAAATGCGTGTAATGTCAGTCGCTCATGAAGCACCGGGGCTTGCCTCTTCAGTAAATATTGGTGCGTTTAACTTAGGCAACGCAGTAGGTGCAGCAGCAGGCGCGTTAGTACTCGATTTAGGTTGGGGTTATAGCGCAGTATCTTTTGCTGGAGCATTACTGGCTGGATTAGGTTTATTATTGGTTTTATTTCAAATCAAACGCGAAAGTAGCCCTGCACAAGCTTTACAGCAGTGTTCAGATTAATAAAAAAAGCGCCTGATCTCAGGCGCTTTTTTTTAAACTATTTATTTTAAAATATCTGGTAATTTAGGGTGTTCATAAATTGGACTAGTCACTTCCCGCTTCATTTTCAGCAACATCTGGTAAGGTTGCTGTTGAACAAACATATTTACAAAGCTCAACGGAATTGCACCAGCAGGGTCAGCGTAACCACTGGTGGTTACTTTCACCTTATTATTTGCAAGTTTCTGGAATGTCCAATCCCCTTCATAGCGTGTTAAGCGCACTACATCAGGTTGTATCGGATAATTTCCGCTAATTGCAGTATTTTTAATTGTCACAACGCCATTTGCAGCCTTGCTCATTTTTCCTTTTACAACCACATCGCGATCTTTCAAAGGAAACGGAAAATCCAACACCATATACAGTGTGAACTCACCTTTTTTCTCATCTTGAGACAACATTTCAACTTTGCCCATATAAGGCACCCACTGGTCAGCACGATTTACATCTAAAATCACAGCAACAGCGCGTTCAAGTGGCACATCAAATGTGGTTTCTGCTTTATATTGAAAGACTGGATTATCAGTTTTTTGATAGGTCCAGACTTTAATATTATTGCGGTCTAAGCTGAGTTTAGCTTTTTCTGTAGAAGCAGCCCCCGTCCAGAGGCTGCTTAAGCAAAGAAGAGTGGTCAAGACAATTTGTTTTTTATTCATGTTCTGCTCTATCTTGTTTTTCTCGCTACACATGGAATACGGACAGGGTTTTATACCTGTACGTCGTTCAATCCTAAAACATCTTTCATGTCATATTTACGCGCTTCACGGCCCACAACCCACGCAGCAGCTCGCACTGCACCAGCAGCAAAGTTCATACGGTTAGTGGCTTTATGAGTCACTTCAACTCGCTCCCCTTCACCAATAAACATCACAGTGTGTTCGCCAACAATATCGCCACCGCGAATGGTTTCAAAACCAATCGTTTGACGATCACGTGGGCCCGTATGCCCTTCACGGCCATACACAGCAACTTCTTTTAAGTTACGGCCTAAAGTATCTGCAATTGCTTCGCCCATCATTAACGCTGTACCTGATGGCGCATCCACTTTATGACGGTGGTGAGCTTCAATCACTTCAATATCTACTGTATCGCCAAATACTTTTGCTGCAAGCTCAAGTAACTTGATTGATACATTTACGCCCACTGAATAGTTCGCAGCGTAAACCACTGGGGTATGCGTAGCAACTTCGTCTAACTCAGCTTTTTGCTCATCTGACATACCTGTTGTACCAATAACCATGGCAACCCCAGCTTCACGGCAAAGCTTTAAATGCTGAGCCGTTGCAACTGGTGCAGTAAAATCAATGATTACATCGCAGTCTTTAAGAACTTCTGCCAAGTTTCCTGAAACCTTCACACCCACTGAACCAATACCAGCAAGCTCACCTGCATCAGTGCCCACCAAACTACTTTCCGGACGCTCTACCGCGGCAGCTAATTGATAGCCTGCCTGTTGAACTGCTTGAATAAGCGTACGGCCCATACGACCGCCTGCACCTAAAATACCAATGCGTGGAGCTGCTGACATAATCTTCCCAATCTTCGGTTTTACGTAATTTACCTACTATATCAAAACTCTTTGCTCATCTTAAAAAGTAAAAATTATTTTTTGAGTTAGGACGAAATTTAATCTGTTTTCACAAAAGTTAAAGAATTGATCGGCAGACTACGGAGCCACGAATGAGAAAAAGATGACTATAAGGAGTTCAGCATGCATTCGAGAATTATTGGTTTTACAGTAATGATGGGGATTATGAGTTCAGTGGCATTTGCAGAGCCTGCAATCCAGCCAGGAGACACATTAGAAAGCTTATCTAAAGCGCGCATTACAACAAACGTAAATACTCAAACAGCAACGCCTACAGCTCAAACAAGCGATGCCAATGCTGACGTTAAAGTTGAAGATATTGACCCAATTATTGGCGAAAAAACAGCAGAAGCACCGAAAGTAGCTGTACAGGCAGAAGCAGTAGCCGCACCAGTGATCGAAAATGCTCCTACTCTTGCTTCTAGCGAACCGACTGTAAGTGTTGACGATATTGATGTTGCTCATCCTACAGAGTAAGCAGATGTAATTTTCTTTTAAGCAGAATAAAAATAATAAGATGAATCAGCGCAATAAAAAGGCGGATATTTTATAAATATCCGCCTTCTTTTTAATTTCTTATCTAATCAAGTATTAATCGAACAAACGATCAAAGAATGATTTTTTCTTCGGTGAAGAAGCGCTGTCTTCGCCATCAAAAGAAGCTTGCAACTCTTTAAGTAATTCACGTTGGCGAGAATTTAAGTTGACTGGTGTTTCTACCACAATACGGCAGAGTAAATCACCCACCATGCTACTACGTACTGGACGAACGCCTTTGCCACGTAAACGGAATAATTTACCTGTTTGAGTACCCTCAGGAATTTTCAGGCTAACACGGCCTTCCAAAGTTGGGATTTCAATTTCTTTACCAAGTGCAGCATCAGCAATGCTCACTGGTACGTCCATATAAAGATCGGCACCGTCACGTTGGAAAATTTCGTGTTCACGAACGACGACTTCAACGTACAAGTCACCTGATTGGCCATCACGAATTGCTTCGCCTTTACCACTCAAACGAACGCGGTCACCATTATCTACACCCGCTGGAATTGTAACTTCCAACGTTTGCTGGCGATCGGCAACACCTGAACCATGACATGCCTGACAAGGGTTTTTAATAATTTTACCTTGACCACGACACGTACCGCATGTTTGTTGTACAGAGAAGAAACCTTGCTGCATACGAACTTGTCCTGAACCATGACAAGTTTTACAGGTTTCAACATCTTTTGGATTTTTAGAACCTTTACCATCACATACATCACATGGTGCTGGAGCAGTAAAGGTAATGGTTTTTTTAACCCCTTTTACAGCTTCTTCAAGGGTAAGTTCCATTACATAGCGTAAATCTGATCCGCGACGTTGACGCTGTTGACGTCCACCACCACCGAATGCGCCACCGAAGATATCACCGAACTGGCTAAAAATATCTTCTGCACTAAATCCGCCGAAGCCACCACCGCCCCCGCCAAAGCCACCTTCGAACGCATTATGTCCCATGCGATCGTACATGCTACGCTTTTCGCTGTCCGATAAAACTTCATAAGCTTCAGCAGCTTCTTTAAATTTCTCTTCAGCTTCGGCATTGTCAGGGTTTCTATCAGGATGATATTTCATCGCCAATTTACGGTAGGCTTTTTTGATCTCATCATCACTTGCGGTTTTTGAAACGCCTAAAACCTCATAATAATCACGTTTAGCCATTTTTGGCGGTGCTCCTCACGGAATTTTATCAATACTCTATTGCCGACTAAATGGGGGGCTTTAGCCGAATTTACAAGGGGGAAATGTTTAAAAAATAGATATATTAAAAAACTGCCTTATTTTTTAAATATTTAGACAAGCCTTTTAACCATGCATTTAATAGAAATAACCACGCAATAGCGCTAAAAACTACGCCAGCAACCGTAGAGGCGGTGACCCAAAGATTACTATCCCATGCAAAGAAGAAGAGCGGAATAAACCAGACAACAGCAAAAATTGCCATAAATAGAAATAGAATCGCATTGCGCATAATCCATAGCGCATGCGCATGAATCCAAACTTCTGCATTATCTACAACTGCCACTTTACGAGCGACCAAATAAGCAAAGGCCGCAAAAATAACCGTAAACAATGCAAGAAACATGAACGCATAAGAAATTACTATATAGCGGCGATGCTGTTCGATATGGTCTTGCCCCATCTGTATTTCACCTCAATTCACTGCATTTTGCCTATTTTTTATGCAGTGAAATAATCCTGTATTTTTTGTGTAAAGACAGGTGCTACTATATTGGAGTTTTCAATATTTCGCACCTTTATTCACAAAAAATTTATGTATTTTATGCGGTTTTTTTCACCTTAAACCACGCTGCGTAGAGTGCAGGTAGGAAAAATAATGTCAGTAGGGTGGCAATAATCAATCCGCCCATGATCGCAACAGCCATCGGACCAAAGAAAATACTTCGAGAAAGTGGAATCATGGCCAGAACAGCGGCTAAAGCAGTCAAAATAATTGGACGGAATCGACGTACTGTCGCTTCAATAATTGCTTCCCAAGTTGGATGTCCCGCTTGTCGGTCCTGCTCAATTTGATCAATCAAAATAAGCGAGTTACGCATGATCATGCCAGAGAGCGCAATTGTGCCTAACATGGCCACAAAGCCAAATGGTTTGTTAAATAACAGTAAGAATAAAACAACACCAATTAAACCCAGTGGAGCTGTTAACAACACGATGGTCGAGCGAGACAAGCTTTTGAGCTGAATCATCAGTAATGTCATGACCACTGCCAAGAAGAGTGGCATACCCGCATTCACAGAATCTTGCCCACGTGCAGACTCTTCTACGGTTCCACCCACTTCAATGAGATAGCCACTTGGCAATTCAGCACGTAACTTATCCATTGATTCAGCTAACTCACCCACAACGGTAGCAGGCTGTAAATTGGTACGAATATCTGCGCGAACAGTAATCGTCGGTAAGCGGTTACGATGCCAGATCAAACCATCTTCAAACTTATACTCAATCTTCGCGATTTGAGCTAAAGGTACAGTGGTTCCATTGTTCGTTGGCACAGCTAAGCTTGCCAGTGAAGCCACTTCAACGCGCTCTGCTTGGTCCCCGCGTAAGCGAATTTCAATGAGTTCACGTTTTTCACGATATTGCTCAATCGCACTACCAGTAATTGATGCATTAATGAAATTCGCTAAATCCAGACTAGAGACACCCATTTGTCGAGCACGGTCTTGATCAATTTGAATCGAAATGATCTTACTTGGCTCGCCCCAATCTAAATGCACATTGGTGGTATTCGGGTTTTCACTCATTACTCTAGCGACTTGCTGCGCTTCTTTACGTACCAGATTTAAATCTTCACCTGACACACGATATTGCAATGGATAACCCACAGGTGGGCCATTTTCGAGTAATGACACACGAGTACGGACTTGTGGGAGTAACTGCTTAATTTGTGTTTCTAACGAACGACGAATGTCATCACGATCATCAAGTGATGATGCGAGTACAACAAACTGAGCAAAGCTGGCTTGCGGTAATTGCTGGTCTAAAGGTAAATAAAAACGTGGTGAACCTGTACCCACATAGGCCACATAGTTATCAATACCTTTTTGTTTCGACAAGAATTTTTCAACCTTTTTCACAGCTTGTTCTGTTGCTGTTAAAGAGGCGCCTTCTTCAAGTTTTAAATCGACTAAAATCTCGGCACGGTTTGAAGGCGGGAAAAACTGCTGAGGTACCATCTTAAACATGAGTACAGAGAGCACAAAAATCCCCACCGTCGTTGCAATCACGGTTTTACGATAGGTCACACAAAACTCGACCATCTTTCTAAAGCGTAAATAGAAACTAGATTGATAAGGATCGTAATGATGGTCCTGCGAAATTGCCACAGTTTGCGGTTGCGGTTTTTTCGTTAATCTTGCCCACAAACGGACATACCAAGGGGCCTGATGTCCTAACTTGGTAAAATCTGGTAATAGCTTTTCACCTAAATAAGGCACAAATAAAACTGCCGCGATCCAAGACACCAATAAAGCAATGGTCACAACCTGAAAGATAGAGCGTGTGTATTCACCTGTACTAGACTGAGCCGTAGCAATCGGTAAAAAACCTGCCGCGGTAATCAATGTTCCCGTGAGCATCGGAAATGCGGTAGTTTTCCACGCAAATCCGGCGGCTTTAATCCGGCTATAGCCCTGCTCCATCTTAATGGCCATCATCTCGACGGCGATAATGGCGTCATCGACTAACAGACCTAACGCCAAGATCAGAGCACCAAGTGAAATCTTATGCAGTCCGACATCGAATAAACTCATACCGGCAAAGGTCATTGCTAAAACTAAAGGAATAGAAAAAGCAACCACTAGTCCTGTACGGAAACCTAAAGAGAAAAAACTCACTAACAAGACAATAATGACTGCTTCAGCGAGTACCTTCACAAACTCATGAATACTGCGTTGTACTGCTACAGGTTGGTCAGAAACTTTCTGCAATTTCATGCCGAGTGGCAAGGTCTTTTGCAGTTGGGCAAATTCTGTTTCTAGATTTTTACCAAGGGCAATAATGTCACCGCCTTTACGCATCGAAACGGCAATGCCAATACCATTTTCACCCATGAAACGCATACGTGGTTGAGCAGGCTGACTAAAACCACGATAAACATCAGCAACGTCACCAAGCTGGATGGTTTTATCACCAACCAATAAAGGTGTTTTTTTAATTTCATCAATGTTTTGTAGATGACCACTTACTCTAATTTGAATACGGTCTGTACCCGTTTCAAAAAAGCCCGCACTTGCCATACTATTTTGCTTTTGTAAGGCTTCTTGAATCGCTGTAACTGGAATTCCGAGCTGTACCGCTTTAGTGTTAGAAATCTCAACCCAGATTTTCTGATCTTGCAGACCAATTAATTCGACCTTACTGACATCTTTGACTCGTTGAAGCTGTAATTGCAAACGATCTGCATATTCTTTCAAAAGTGCATAGTCAAAGTCTTTGCCTGTCAGTACATAAATATTACCGAAAGTGTCCCCAAATTCATCGTTAAAAAATGGGCCTTGTACACCGTTTGGCAGTTCATGGCGAATATCATTCACCTTCTTACGAACGTTATACCAAACGTCAGGGATCTGTGCCGATGTCAGCGAGTCCTTGGCAACAAACGTAACCATCGACTCCCCCGGGCGGGAGTAAGCCATGATCTTGTCATATTGACCTGTGGTCATCAGTTCCTTTTCGATACGGTCAGTCACCAGCGTTGAAACTTCTTTCGCTGTTGCTCCCGGCCAATAGGTTTGTACGACCATGACTTTAAAGGTAAATGGTGGGTCTTCACTTTGTGAGAGTTTTGAATAAGAGATCGCACCGATAATGCCAAGTAACAGCATAAAATAAAGGACAATACCTTTATTATTTAATGCCCATTCCGAGAGATTGAATTTCATGGCTGGTTTGCTCCCTGAATTTTCACCGCACGGTTTTCACGGTCAATCGGGTGAATCTTCTGCTTATCACGTAGCAAATGCACACCACCTATCACCACCCAATCATTTGGCGTTAAACCAGATAGCACGGGTACACTGTCTCTGCCATATGCACCAACCGTTACAGGTACTTTGCGTAAAGTCTGATTCGCATTAACAACCCAGACATAAGGCTGATTATCTGTTGCTGAAACGCTCGAAAGTGGCACACTCATCACGTTGGTTTGAGTTGAGGTAAAAAATACGCGTGCACTTTGTCCAAGTTGGATAACAGACTGCCCCTCTTTGAGTGCAACTTTCACTGTAAAGGTACGAGACTGATCCGCTGCCGGAGAAACTTCGCGTACATATCCGGCAAATTTTTCATTCGGTTTAGACCACAAAGTGATCCAAGCGGCTTGACCAACTTTAATCTCGGTAACAGCTTGTTCAGGAACACCAATAACAACTTCACGCTCTCCATCAATTGCCAGTTGATAAGCAGCTTGTCCTGCTGCAACGACTTGTCCAATTTCTATGTTTCGCGCAGTAATCACCCCGTTTTTATTAGAAACGAGTTGGTTATAACCAGTTTGGTTTGCAGAAACTTCATAGTTAGAACGCGCTTGTTGTAGAGCCGCTTGTGCCGCGTCGTATTGATTTTTTACCGTATCAAATTGTGAACGGCTCACTGCATTAATAGGGAGTAATTGTTGAAAACGTTTAAGTTCATCTGCTGCTGTTTTTGCTGAAGCTTGTGCATTATCCAATTGGGCTTTAGCAGCATTTAATTGTAACTGGGCATCTGCCACATCGAGTTTTGCTAATACTTGTCCAACTTTAACTCGGTCGCCTACATCCACATAGCGCGCCGTAACTTGTCCACCAACCCGAAATGCCAAAGCCGTTTGTTGTCTAGCCTGCACATCCCCTGCATAGCTTTTTTGTTCATTGAGTGTGGTTAATGGCTGCGCCACCATCACATAGGGTATTTCTTCTGTTTTGGGTGCTTCTTTACTGCATCCCATTAATGTGACCGTACAAACAATCACCATACTCATGATGAGAGGTTTTAACAGATTCATATCTTATCGCTCTTATTCAAACTGATTTTTTAAGGCACAATATGCTTGCATCATAGTTTGTTTGTTTTTTAATTAATATACTCATGGGTACATTAATTAAAGAAAAATGTATAAGTGTTTATTTTTTAAAATTATTATTTAGAGGGTTTTGTGCAAACAGTTAATCAAAGTGGTCGCCCAAAAGATCTAGAAAAACGTGCTCGTATCTTACAAGCCGCTAAAGCTATATTTTTGAAATCTGGCTATCACGGTACCAGCATGAACCAGATTGCACAGGAAGCAGGTGTAACTAAACTGACGGTCTATAATCACTTTCAAGACAAAGCCAACTTATTTATCTGTGCGATTACAGAAACCTGTGAAGAGACACTGTGTACTAAACAATTCGAATTAGATGCATCGGCAGATTTTTATCAAGCACTCTTTATTGTGTGTTCACGCGCCTTGCAAATTATTTACTCACCTGAGGCGCTTAAACTTGAACATGTTTTATTTGAACTTGCAGCAGAACAAAGTCCACTCGCTCTACAGTTTTTTGATGCATCTCATACTCGACTGCAAAATCAGTTAACCGAGTTTTTGCAAAAAGCAGCTCAATTAGGTTTTATTCAAACCGATGACCCAACCTATCAAACCGAACTTCTTTTGTCCTTATTGCTTGGTGTACGTCACCAGAAGGTTTTACTTAGGATTATTGCTGTACCCAATGCGCACGAGCTTGAACAAATTATTCAAGATGCAATTCATTTATTCTTGCTCAAATACCAGAATTAAACCAAAGTCCGATTGTCAAAAGTTGTGCTGAGTGCATGTCATCTTTTCAGCCTCAACATGCGAATTAAATGTTATTTTTTAAGCAAAAATTCACATTTTCTTACGCTCAAAGCTTGGAATGTTCGCTAATCGCGCTATATTCGATAAGAATAAGAACAGGAGAAAAATAGCATGGTTCAGCAAATCGATGCGCCACTGCGTGAGGATGTCCGCTTACTTGGCAACTTGTTAGGTGAAACCCTAAAACAACATGCAGGACAAGAACTGTTTAATCAGATCGAGCAAATCCGTGCTCTTGCCAAAGGTGCACGTGATGGTCAAGCTGAAGCCGAAAAGCAACTAGAACAATTATTTTTAGAACTGCCCGATGAAGAGTTACTTCCTCTTACCCGCGCGTTTTCTCATTTCCTAAATTTTGCCAATATTGCTGAGCAATATCATGTGGTGCGTAGTCGCAGACAGGCAGAGTTTGATTCGGATGCAAACTCACCGAACCCGCTTGTTCACTTATTTCAAAAATTTAAAGATAAAAGTATTTCGACGGAAAAACTGTTCCAGCAAATTTGTGATCTTAAGATTGAATTGGTACTTACGGCGCATCCGACAGAAGTGAGCCGTCGTACCCTGATCCAAAAATATGATGATATTAATGCTTGTCTATCGCAGCTTGATCAGCAAAAACTCACGCCACGCGAACGTCAAAATGCACTTGCGAACTTAAAGCAACAAATTAGTTCGGCATGGCAAACAGATGAAATCAGACAGCACCGTCCTACTCCAGTCGATGAAGCAAAATGGGGTTTTGCCACAATTGAACAAACTCTTTGGAATGCTGTACCTAAATTTATTCGTGAGTTAAATGAGTTGGTTCAAGATAATTGCCAACAAAACTTACCACTCAATATTGCACCGGTACGCTTTGCTTCTTGGATGGGCGGAGACCGCGATGGCAACCCAAATGTTACTCACCAAATTACCCAAGAAGTACTGTGGTTATCTCGCTGGCAAGCTGCTGACCTTTACCTAAGAGATATCGAAAACTTACGTTGGGAACTTTCGATCCAAACCTGTTCTGAAGAAATGATTCAGGCTATTGGTAACCAACATGCAGAGCCTTATCGTGAATATTTACGTGCTACACGCGAACGCTTAAAAGCGACTCGCCACTGGTTAGCGCAGCGCCTACAAGGCTTAGAAGCAGACGACAGCAATGTCATTAAAAGCAAAGATGAACTCTTACAGCCTTTATTGCTGTGCTATCGCTCTTTAATCGACAGTAACTTACCTGAAATTGCGAATGGTCAGCTCCTGGACTTTATCTACCGTGTGAATTGTTTTGGTATTGAACTACTTAAACTCGACATTCGCCAAGAATCAGGACGCCATCGCCAAGCGATTTCAGCAATTACCGAATATTTAGGTTTAGGTAATTTTGAATCGTGGACTGAACAAGCGCGCCAAAATTTCCTCATTCAAGAATTACAAAGTAAACGCCCGCTTTTACCGAAATATATTAATGAGCCTGAAGGTAGTTTGATTGGTCATCCAGATGTTCAAGAAGTATTTTCAACCATGCGTACTTTGGCAGACCAACCACCTGAGTCTTTAGGAGCATATATTATTTCGATGGCTGAATATCCAAGTGATGTTTTAGCTGTGTTGTTATTGCAAAAAGAAGCAGGTATTCAGCATCCTTTACGTGTAGTTCCTCTATTTGAGACTTTAAAAGACTTAGATGGCGCTGCAACTACCATGAATACGCTGTTCAATATGCATTGGTATAAACAGCACATTCAGGGTAAACACGAAGTCATGATCGGTTACTCCGACTCAGCAAAAGATGCAGGTTTCATGTCTGCCAACTGGGCGCAATATCGTGCTCAAGAAGAGCTGACTGCAATTGCTCAAACACACGGCGTACAGTTGACCCTATTCCACGGTCGCGGCGGATCAATTAGCCGTGGTGGCGCACCAACCCAACAAGCTCTATTCTCACAGCCGCCGGGTTCGATCTCTGGTGCAATTCGTGTCACAGAACAAGGTGAAATGATCCGCTTCAAATTCGGTCTAGAAGGCATTGCGATGCAAAACCTTGAGATCTATACCGCAGCAACACTTGAAGCGACCTTATTACCACCACCAGAGCCTAAAGCCGAGTGGCGTGAACTCATGAACCGTATGACTGATCATTCTGTTAAGGTTTACCGTCAAACTGTTCGTGAAAACCCTCACTTTGTGAAATATTTACGTACCGTCACTCCTGAACTTGAATTACAAATGTTGCCATTAGGCTCGCGTCCTGCAAAACGTAAAGTGAGTGGCGGCATCGAGTCTTTACGTGCGATTCCATGGGTATTTGCTTGGACACAAATTCGTTTGATGTTGCCTGCATGGCTAGGTACAGGTGCTGCCATTAATGAAGTGATTGCCGATCAGCAAAAAGCAACACTTGATGAAATGCTCCAGCAATGGCCTTATTTCCAGACGCTGATTGATATGCTGGAAATGGTATTGTCTAAAGCCGATGCCAACATTGCACTCTATTACGAGTCTCATTTGACTGAAGATGAAGATTTGAAAGTTCTTGGTAACCAATTACGCCAACGACTAAAAGATGCTGTACAAACTTTATTAACCTTAAAAGATGAATCAAAGCTTCTGAGTAATAATGATGTTCTTGATCAATCCATGCAGGTTCGTAAACCATACTTACTTCCTTTGCATCTTTTACAGGCTGAACTCATGAAGCGTCGTCGTGATTATCTTGCTGAGCGTCAGGCAGAACACACCCCTGTTGACCATGCACTTATGGTGAGTATTGCGGGTATCGCTGCTGGTTTACGTAATACAGGTTAAGCTGATTTTACCGATTGTTTTATAAAGCAGTGCATCTCGATGTGCTGCTTTTTACTTGCAAAGTTCTTTATTTTTCTTAAATTTTCTCCGATTTTCTATTTTTTTGAATATTTTTTAAAAATCATAAAATTAATCTTTATAAGAAAAAAATAACTAAATACGCATATTTAGTTTTTTTAAAATTATACCAATCGTTAAAAAATAATTACTTTTCACTCATATACTTCTCTCTAGAGATTAAATGCACTCCCAAGAAAGAGTATCATGGCAGCAATTAAAGAATAATGAGCTTATTTTATGTCCAATTGGTTTCCAAAATGGCAGCCTTACCAAGGTGATATTGACCATCGGCCAGTCTCTACCAATGAATATCTCCCGCCCGTTCAAAGTGCTGTTTTGGGTATTCAACATGCATTTGCTATGTTTGGAGCGACTGTTTTAGCACCCTTACTCATGGGTTTTAATCCTAACCTTGCTATTTTAATGTCTGGAATCTGTACCATTCTGTTTTTCTTAATTACAGGTGGTCGTGTTCCAAGTTACTTAGGATCAAGTTTTGCCTTTATTGGGGTGGTTGCAGCTGCAACTGGGCATATTACAGGTTCAGGTGCCAATCCAAATCTATCTATGGCTTTAGGTGGAATCGTAGCATGTGGTGTTTTTTATGCCATCATCGGTTTTATCGTGATGCTTACTGGTACACGCTGGATTGAAAAACTCATGCCGCCTGTGGTGACTGGTGCCATTGTGATGATTATTGGTCTGAACCTTGCACCTGTTACGATTAAAGGTGTTGCAGGCCAACCATTTGAAATGTGGATGGCCTTAATTACCGTACTTTGTATGGGTAGTATTGCAGTCTTTACTCGTGGCCTGTTGCAACGCTTGCTTCTGTTGATTGGTTTGATCTTGGCCTATGTGATTTATGCCATTACCACCAATGGACTAGGTTTAGGTAAACCAATCGATTTTAGTCAGATCTCACAAGCCGCATGGTTTGGGATTCCAAGCTTTTCGCATCCTACTTTTGACACGAATGCTATGCTAATTATTGCACCAGTTGCACTTATCTTAGTAGCAGAAAACCTAGGACATATTAAAGCTGTTGGCGCGATGACTGGTGAAAACCTGACTCCACAATTAGGTAAAGCATTTGTTGCAGATGGTTTGGCAACAACATTATCTGGTAGTGTTGGCGCTCCAGGGATGACCACTTACGGCGAAAACATTGGTGTGATGGCAGTCACTCGCGTGTACTCAACGATTGTTTTTGTGATTGCTGGTGTCTTCGCAATTTTCTTAGGTCTATCTCCAAAATTTGGCGCGGTAATTAGTACGATCCCAAGCGCAGTTTTAACAGGCGCGTCTATTGTTGTGTTTGGTTTAATTACCATTGCTGGGGCCAAAATCTGGATCGAAAACAAAGTCGATTTTTCTAACAATAAAAATCTGATTGTGGCCTCAGTAACTATTATTTTGGGTGCTGGTAACTTTGAATTATTGTTTGGTAATTTCAATTTAGGTGGTATTGGTACCGCAACTTTTGCAGCCATTATTTTAAATTGGCTGTTTAGTTTAAAAGATAAAACCTAAATTCAAAAAGGCAGCGCAAGCTGCCTTTTTTTATTACGATTTAGTATGATGACTTTTTAGCCTTCAATACGTTCCCTGTCATGCGTTTTGATTTTTTTGATTTACAGCTAGTACTTCATATTGTCTCTACGGGTAGCCTAACCAAAGGTGCTGACCGCTCTGCAATTTCACTTCAAGCTGCCAGCGAACGCATTAAAAAACTCGAACAATATTTTGAAACGCCCTTATTTATTCGCCACACGACGGGAGTGGAGCTCACCACAGCAGGACACGCTTTTGTAGAGCATGCTCGTCAGCTTATGACACAAAAAGAGCAGCTTGAACAAGAAATGCAGCGTTTTAGGCCGCCTACAACAGAGTCATTAACGCTTTGGTGTAACTCTTCTGCTCAAAGCGAATATTTGCCTCCGTTATTACCGCAATATTTGGTGCTTCATCCCGAAATGAACATTGATTTACACGAGGCAGAAAGTTCAGAAATTGTAGAGGCATTAACGCAAGGAGTTGCAAATCTTGGGCTGGTCTCAAGTTTTTTTGATACCAGACATTTGCAAACTAAAGAATTTGCTAGTGATCCATTAGTTCTGATTTGTCCTCCTACTCACAATTTAGCTCAACACCAAGAGCTGAATTTGGTAGAGGCTTTAAGTTATGGTTTTATTGGTCTTAAACCCCACCATTCGTTGCAACAGTCCATCGAAACTCAAGCTAAGCTATTGGGCTTTAACATACAGTACCGTTTGCGCTTACCTAATTTTGGCGCGATTGCTGAGGTAGTCGCCAAAGGCGTCGGAATTGCAATTATGCCGGCTCGTGCTGCCCAGCGTTTGCAATCGGACTATGACTTTCATTCCATTCAACTACTAGGTGCGTGGGCAAATCGTAAACTGCTTTTGACCACACAAAATTTCAATCAGCTACCTAATAGTTATAAACAATTTGCCGATTTTTTATTGCAACATCGCCCTTAAAAATTGGCTTAATGCAAAATCATATAAAGCCCTAATGACACCAAACCTATAAAAAAGATACGGCGAAATAACTGCTCATTTAACCGATAACGGATTTTTTTACCTAACCACATTCCAACGAGCGCCGCCAACAATGCAGCAAAAGATAAACGATAATCCAATGTCATCCCCGACATAGGGTTGTGGTGTAAAAAGACTGCAAGACAAATGGTAGAGACAGTAAACGTTAGTCCTAAAGCCTGGACCAACTCATCCCGCTTTAAATGTAAAGACTGCAAATAAGGAACGATTGGAATAATAATGACACCTGTTGCTACAGTCACTGCCCCGCCGATATATCCAATAATCGGTGATAGCCAACGTTCATACTTCCCTAAGTGTGGAAGTTTCTTCACGCACAGACCATAGAGTCCATATAGGGCCAACATGCAGCCTAATAAAATCTCACTACTATGCCCATGACTTTGGCTTAAAGTGGGTAGAAAGCTCCATATTGAGCCCACCACAATGCCCACAAGCAAAGTCCAGAAACGGCGAATAAAAGCCCAGACATGTCCTTCAGCAAAAAGCTGCCAGACGTTGGTGACCATTGAAGGAACTATCAGAAGAGAAGCTGCCTGAAAAGGGCTCATTGCGATGGTGAGCAAGCCCATCGATACCGCGGGCAATCCTAAACCGATCATGCCTTTAATCATGCCAGCGAAGGCAAAGACCACTATAATAATTGCTAAAAAAGTCACTGTTTATCTCCGATTCCTTAAAGGATATGCTACGGAAAAAACAGGTACTGCCCTATTCTTGTTTTTAGGAGTAGGCCTCAATTAAAAGTTGAGGCTGTTTTATATTTTTCT
Organism: Acinetobacter sp. 1542444; assembly: GCF_000581835.1. NCBI lineage: Bacteria > Pseudomonadati > Pseudomonadota > Gammaproteobacteria > Moraxellales > Moraxellaceae > Acinetobacter > Acinetobacter sp. 1542444. The sequence goes on from NZ_JEYA01000004.1 coordinate 462,354, forward strand.
TCTAATACATTGCTAAAAATACTTTCGATCATCCACACACGATACAAGCTATTAAATACGTAGGTCTGACCATCAATACGCAGCTCTAAAACCGGTAAATCAGGCTGATGCTTGTCTTTGCAAAGTGCATCATTTTGCGCCAAAACAGATTGCACATCTTGGTCGGTTAGCTGCTCAATCCCAAGTTGCTGCTGTAACTGTTGGAAATGTTTTAAGAAAGATAAATCTTTTCCTTTCGTCCAAACTGCCTGCAATATCGTAAAAATCGTATCGATTTGCTGATTTTCTTGCACACTATAGAAAAGCTTTGCCATTTCCAGTGTACTTTCCTCGGTAGGACGACAAAATGGCGTAAAGGCCACACCTGTTCGTTTAGAAACACGTGTCGCCAAACTCCAGTCAAACCAGTCTCGACCTTGATAACTTAAAGGGTAAACTTTTAGTTGAATATCATAATAATCAGCCAGCTCTTCCTTGATATAGGCAAGTAACAACCAACTCATTGGGTCTTCTAAAGCAATATAGACATCAAGCTCAGGATGAAGTGTTTGAATCTCGGTAAGCGCTTCAGCATCGTTAATCAAATGTTCACGCCATTCGATATGATTAATTAAAAAAATCGGATTACCAGTCAGTAGCTTTTGCTGCTTCAAACGACGAGTCAAACGTAATAAATCATCTACTGCGTGATATTTACGTCCACCAAATTCAAAGTATGCCGCAGGTACAGGCTCATCCGTAAAAATGCGTTCTGAAAAATGTTGAGGAAGCTGATGTTTAACTGCCATGGCATGTAAAGTACGCAACTTTCCATATTGTTGTTGCCAAAGCATATGGAAAATATCTTCTAGTAAATGGAAGAAATTCTGACCTTGTAAGGGGGTTCTTTTTAATATGACTGCCGCTTGTTTTAAAGATTCTGGGCTTGGGATTTCTGGAAATTCATCAAAACCGAAACGATGTTGTTTGGCTAATATCTTGGCATCATTTAGACAATAATTCTGCCACTCTTCATGCGACATACTGTTTGGGGGTTCAGAAGCCGTATGCGAAATAATAATTTTTAAAGGCTTAAGTTCATCACTTAAAATTTCATCTAGCTGAGACAATTGCTGAACAGCCAAATAGCTATACACATCATCAAGTCGTAAATAAATACTTAAACCATTTTCCGTGGGTAACACCGCTTGACGAGAAGGCTTTTGGTAAAACCAGCTCGATCGAATAGGGTCAAACCAACGGCGTAGCAGTGACATGAGTTGTGCCTCTAAAAAATAAATCCTAAGCGAGATCAAAGATTGTTTTGATCATAATGCAAGGTAAAACAGTAGTCGAGATTGAAATATAACTACCTTAGTTTACGCAGAAAATAAGTCATGTTTTTAGCAAGTTTCTACGTAGGTGAAGATTTTATCACCATTTTATGGCAAACCCATAGAATGATCTAAAAACACCTTTTTCTACAAGCTGATTTTTTTTACCAGACATGAAAAATGCACCCTTAACATGATAGCAATTCATCGTGTTAAAGGGTGCATGATTCATAATCAATTATTAAAATTGAATATTTTATAGAACGCGTACAGCTCCTTTCGCTGCACTTGTTGTATGCATTGCATAAACTTTTAACGCTTTTGATACTTTACGTTTACGTTCTTCTTTCGGATGCCAGCCTTTCGCTTCTTGCACTGTACGACGATGTGCCATAGTCGCATCATCAACGTTTAAGTGAATCGTACGGTTTGGAATATCGATTTCAATAGTATCGCCATCTTCAACCAAACCAATTGCACCACCTTCAGCCGCTTCTGGTGAAACGTGACCAATCGAAAGACCTGATGAACCACCAGAAAAACGACCATCTGTTACTAATGCACAGTCTTTTCCTAAACCTTTCGATTTAAGGTAGCTAGTTGGGTAAAGCATTTCTTGCATACCCGGACCACCACGTGGACCTTCGTAACGAATCACAACCACATCGCCAGCTTTAATATCATGACCCAAAATTGCATCTACAGCTGCATCTTGGCTCTCAAATACACGCGCTGTACCAGTAAATTTCAAGATTGATTCATCAACACCCGCAGTTTTCACGATACAACCATCAAGCGCGATGTTGCCGTATAGAACTGCTAAACCGCCATCTTTAGAGAAAGCATGTTCTGCATTACGGATAACGCCTTTTTCACGGTCGCCATCTAATGTTGAATAATAGCGATTTTGCGAGAATGCAACTTGAGTTGGAACACCACCTGGAGATGAACGATAGAATTCATAAATGTCTGCATCTTCAGTACGAATAATATCCCACTTATCCAACGCATCTTTTAAAGTTTTCTCGTGCACTGTCGGTACAGATACATCAAGTAAATTCGCGCGATCAAGTTCACCTAAGATCTCCATGATACCGCCAGCACGATGAACATCTTCCATATGAACGTCTTGTTTTGCAGGCGCTACTTTAGACAGTACAGGAACTCGACGTGATAATTCGTCAATATCATCCATTGTAAAATCAACTTCTGCTTCACTTGCCGCAGCCAATAAATGCAGAACGGTATTGGTTGAACCACCCATTGCAATATCAAGGGTCATCGCATTTTTAAATGCAGCCTTGGTTGCAATTGAACGAGGTAAAATGCTTGCATCTTCTTGTTCGTAATAGCGCTTAGCCAATTCAACAATAAGTTGGCCTGCTTTTAAGAATAATTTTTTACGGTTTGCATGCGTCGCAACAATCGAACCATTACCCGGTAAAGATAAACCTAAAGCTTCTGTTAAACAGTTCATTGAGTTTGCAGTGAACATACCTGAACATGAACCACAGGTTGGACATGCTGAACGTTCAAATTCTTCAACTTCTTCGTCTGTATAACTTTCATCAGCCGCAACAACCATTGCATCAACAAGGTCAATCGCTTTTTCATTACCGCGGAACTTAACCTTACCAGCTTCCATTGGTCCGCCAGACACGAAAACAACAGGAATATTCAGACGCATCGCAGCCATGAGCATTCCCGGAGTAATCTTGTCACAGTTTGAAATACACACCATGGCATCTGCACAGTGTGCATTCACCATATATTCAACTGAGTCAGCAATCAAATCACGTGATGGTAAAGAATAAAGCATGCCATCATGCCCCATTGCGATCCCGTCATCAACTGCGATCGTATTGAACTCTTTAGCAACACCACCTGCTGCCTGAATTTCTGCTGCGACAAGCTGCCCTAGATCTTTAAGATGTACATGGCCCGGCACAAATTGAGTAAATGAGTTGACCACCGCAATAATCGGTTTGCCGAAATCCTCATCTTTCATTCCTGTTGCACGCCATAAGCCACGTGCGCCAGCCATATTTCTTCCGTGTGTCGATGTTTTTGAACGATAGTCAGGCATTAGTGTTTCCAACAAGTTGTGCTTGAGCGGAATTTTTCCCGCTCTGGCGGATGATACTGATATAGCGTTAGATCAGTCGGAATATTGACTCATCATCATAATTTGATCATTCTCCATTCTATAGAAGCAAATAATATTCGGAAAGCCAAGAACAGTAATAGACAGTCAATATTTAGCAAAACTTACATGAATAATTTTTTATTTTTTCATAACCTTTTTTTATCAATAAAAGTTTTTCAATAATTTTTTGTTCACTATTTAAAAACTAAAATGCTCAATCGCCATGAGTTTAGGGCTTCAATCGTTTTTCACGTATACTACGCCTAAACTCTTTTTGGATTGCATTTGTGAAAATTATTTTTGCTGGCACCCCCGAATTTGCTGCAACAGCATTGGCGGCTTTATTAAAAACTTCCCATGAAATTATCGCGGTTTATACTCAGCCAGATCGTAAATCGGGTCGTGGACAAAAATTAACGCCATCTCCTGTAAAACAACTTGCACTTGAGCATAATATCCCTGTTTATCAACCCCTTCACTTCAAAGCATCTACAGAAGAAGGTTTAGCAGCTCAACAAGAACTGGCAGCTTTAGGCGCAGATGTGATGGTGGTTGCAGCCTATGGTTTAATTCTTCCACAAACTGTGCTCGATACACCGAAATATGGCTGTTTAAATATTCACGGCTCACTATTACCACGCTGGCGCGGTGCAGCACCAATTCAGCGTGCGATTGCAACAGGTGATGAAGAAACCGGAATCACAATCATGCAGATGGCTGCTGGTTTAGATACAGGCGATATGATGTATAAAACATACTGCCCAATTACTGCCGAAGATACCTCAGCGACTTTGCATGACAAACTCGCAGCTCAAGGTGCAACAGCAATTTGTGCGGTACTTGAGTCAGAAGAAACACTACAAAAATATTTGGCAGAACGCGAAGTTCAAGACGAAAGCTTAACGGTCTATGCTCATAAGCTCGTAAAATCAGAAGCTCGTATTGATTGGGCAATTGATGCTATTCAAGTTGACCGAAATATCCGTGCTTTTAACCCTTGGCCAGTCGCTTTTGTTCAACTTGATGAAAATAATGCTCTGCGTGTCTGGAACTCTCTAATTTCTAGCCAAAGCAAAGCGAATGCTCAAGCTGGTGAAATTATTGCAATCGATAAACAAGGTGTGCACGTTGCTTGCAGTGAAAATACATTTATTTGTCTGACTAGCGTGCAGTGGCCGGGTGGTAAAGCATTAAACGCTCAACAAATTGCACAAACTCAAAAACTTCATGTAGGACAAATTTTGCCATGAGTCAGGTTACCTCAAATTCCTCACGTTTTAACCTGCGTGCTCAAGTCGTCCAGACGTTACTAAAAGTTCAGCAAGGCCAATCACTCGCTAGTATTTTAAATACACAGCTCAATCAGGTAGCAGAGCGCGATCGCGCTTTGTTTCACGAACTTGTTTTAGGTACATTGCGCCAATGGTTTGCACTTAAATCAATTAGCCTGCCTCTACTCAGCAAGCCTTTAAATAATGAGACAGTAGAAACCTGTCTTTATGTTGGTCTTTATCAAGTTTTATGCACGCGTATTGCAGCGCATGCCGCTATTGCAGAAACAGTAGATGCAACCAAACAACTTGGTTTCTCTGCACTCAGCGGTATTGTGAATGCTATTTTGCGCCGAGCTACTCGTGAAACTGATGACTTTCAGCAAGGCTTACGGCAGGCGCATGGCTTACCAAGCTGGCTTTTCAAACGGTTAAAAAAAGATTGGGGTGAACAAACTGAATCTCTCTGCCAATCTTTGAAGCAAGTCGCGCCTTTAACCTTAAGGGTGAACCAGCGTCATATTGGCCGCGATGCTTATTTAGCAAAACTACAAAGTCTAGAAATTCAGGCACGTGCTTGTACTTTGTCTGAGGCAGGTATTGTTCTTGAACAATCTGTACAAATTACTCAACTACCTGGTTTTGAACAAGGTTGGTTTTCTGTACAAGATGAACACGCTCAGCTTTGCGCAACATTATTGCCAGATTTGAACGATAAAATAGTAGTGGATGCATGTGCTGCCCCAGGCGGTAAAACTGCTCATTTACTTGAAAAGTTTAAACCTGCTCAGCTCATCGCGATTGATCAGGACCCAAGCCGTTTAGTGCGTGTAACTGAGAACTTAAATCGCTTAGCACTTGATCAAAGTCATACAGAGATTTTGGCAGCCGATGCAACTCAATGGACTCCTGCACAGCCAGTAGATTGTATCGTGCTCGATGCACCTTGCTCTGCTACAGGTGTAATTCGTCGTCATCCTGACATACGCCTATTGCGCCAATCTACCGATATAGCTCAAACCATTGAACTACAAAAGCAGATCTTGGACCACATGTGGCAACAGCTCAAAGTTGGCGGCACATTGCTTTACATCACCTGTTCAATTTTAAAAGCTGAAAATGAACAGCAGATGATGAAATTTTTTGCTGAAAATCCAAATGCAAAAGAGATCAAGATTGATGCTGATTGGGGAGTTGAGCAAACCCATGGTCGCCAATTACTGCCGCAAGCGCAGTCTGGTGATGGATTTTATTATTGTAAAATTCAAAAAATTACATAAAAAAAGCAGGCTTAAAGCCTGCTTTTTTACTTGATCAGCATTAAAGTGTGTGCTGATCTTTTACCTCTTCTAAAACATCATCTAACTCTTCAGGATGTTTCGATAAATGGATAATGGACAAAGCCAAGCCACCCCATAAAAACACCATCGAAATTACCATCATTACGATTGCTGAAGTATTCATTATTCTATCCTCCTAGCGATCTTTCATTTTGCTTAAAACAATTGCAACGACTGCACAGAAAATCACACTGCCCCAGCCGAATACACCTTGTAAGCTCATACTATAAGTATCATAGCCATTTTTGATCAAATTAAATACAGTCATACTGAGTGTAGTTAACAAGATTAACGATGTAATGACTGTTAAAGTGAAATCCCACCCCTTACCTAATTGAATAGTTGAGATGCGATTGACGTGATCACGAAGTTCCATTAGAGCAGAACGTTTAAACCAAGCTACGGTAATAATAGAAAGTAAAGCACCGCCAATAATACCGATGTTATTGATAAAGTGGTCAACGATATCAACCAGTTTAATTGCGTTTACACTTGAGAATAAAATAATTGATACAAGCGCACTACCACCACCAATAATGGTTACAGCTTTTTTACGGCCCCATTTCAATTTATCTTGCATTGCTGCAATAGGTACTTCCAAAATACTCACCATCGAAGAAATACCAGCGACGAAAAGGGAAGAGAAGAATAAGAAGCCAAATAAATCGGCACCTGCACCTAAACTTGAAATAATTTTAGGGAATGCAATAAATGCTAATCCAATCCCGCCACTCACCACATCTTTAACTTCAGTACCTGCAGCATGTGCCATAAAACCAAGCGCTGCGAAGATACCAATACCAGCCAAAATCTCTGTTGATGCATTTGCAAAACCAACGATTAAACCAGAACCTGTTAAATTCGTTTTTGGTTTCAAATAAGATGCATAAGTCACCATGATCCCGAAACCGACTGAGAGGGAGAAGAAAGTATGGCCATAAGCCGCTAACCAAACTTTATAATCCATCATTGCTGACCAGTTCGGCGTAAAGAAAGCATTTAAGCCTTGAACTGCACCTGGTAAACGTAATGATTGAATCACTAAAATAGTGAAGAGAATGAATAATAAAGGCATGAAAATCTTATTCGATAATTCCACACCTTTTTTCACACCACCATAAAGAATGATTAGAGTAAGTGCCCAAATCCCAACAATCGGCCAGAATAAATGACCTACAAACTGTAAATCAAAACCGGTTGCTTTTGTAGTCTGTAAATAGGTATTAAAGAAGAAACCTTCCGGATCACTTCCCCACATTTGGCCAATAGAGAAGTAAACATAACTACCAGCCCAAGTGAGTACACTTGCATAATACAAACCAATGATAATACAGACACAAACTTGCCACCAACCTAATGTTTCCCCGCCTTTAAATAGGGCACGATACGCTTTAGGAGGTGAACCAGTACTACGATGTCCTACCGCATAATCTAAAAATAGTAACGGTAAACCAGCAGTAATGAGTGCCAATAGATAGGGAATAAGAAACGCACCACCACCATTTTCATAAGCAACGTATGGAAAGCGCCAGATATTACCTAAGCCTACAGCCGAACCAACGGCTGCAATAATAAAACCAGATCGTGACGTCCAGTTTTCACGAGAATCTGTCATAGAACACCTAATGTTAAAAGATTACTTATTTTTACTGCTATTGTTGATTGTTATTCCGCATGCAAAAAAAGAACCAAAAAATACTTTTGTGTTTGTAGAAAATAAAAAGCACCTTTTGAGTATTTTTATTCCCTTAACAAACAAGCAAAAATAGAAAATTCTTCCTTAAAGATTTTTGTCCATTTTTTGCCCCTATATAGCTGAACAATACCTGTTTTTATTTCTTTTTACTGTAATTTCCGTCAGAAATTTTACGAATTTTCTGAGTTTTTTTCACAATTGGTTATTTTTCAGCTAATATTTACGTTCTACTACTTGTAGATCAAAATTATTATTAAATGTAATTTTATTGCCATCTCTGAAAATATTTATTTAATTACTCAACTTATCCACTAATTTATTTTTAACTCCCTAGTTATCAATTAAAATTTAATAAGTCCGATACGATTGACAAAATTTATACTAAATTTTCTAAAAGATTAAATTCATTTAAATGAGGAAGAAAATATTAATTATTTGATTTAAATTAATTTTTTTAAGGTTTAAAAATTTACTCATATCACATACCTCAAATCCTTATTTTTTATCAATGCATCTGTAGCAAGATGTCTATATCATGCGCTCAAAGATTTCTTTTATGTGGATGTAAAAATGAAAATATTAAAAATATCTTTATTAACGCTCGGGATGGGCTTAAGTGGCTTTGCTCAAGCAGACTTCGTAGGAGTAAAAGGAGACGTAGGTTACTGGTTCTATGACGGTAAAGTGAATATGTCTTCTCAATCACCTGAAGATCAAGATTTAGATCAAAAAGGTAGTGCTCAAATCTCATTAGCAGTAGAACACCCAATTCCATTTATTCCAAATGCAAAAATTCGTTATGTAAATTTAGATACCGAAACTAAATCAGAAACTTTAGGTCAAGCCAACTATAAAGTTGATTTAGATCATAGCGATTTTATCCTCTACTACGAGTTACTAGATAATATCGTAAGTGTAGATGCTGGTCTTGGTGCAACTGTATTAAATGGTGATATTACTGCGTATACAGGTAAGCGCGTGGATATTGATAAAACATATCCTATAGCTTATTTGTCAGGTGAAGTAAAACTCCCATTTACAGGCTTAAGTGCTAAAGGAGAAGCAACTTATACAAACTTTGATGATGCACGAATTACAGATGCACTGGCAGAAGTGAAGTATAAATTTGCAGATAACCTACTCATTGACCTTGGCTTAACAGCAGGTTATCGCGTACTTAATATCGATTTAGATGACTACGATAACAATGACCTTAAATTTGAGTTTAAAGGCCCATATGTAGGCTTGGAAGCACACTTCTAAATTAGAATTTCAGAAATAAAAAAGAACTCTATATGAGTTCTTTTTTATTTAAATCATATCTACATAACCTAAATATTCTCGAATTCTTTGACACCATACTTGAATATTTGGATATAACTTTAAATTAAAGCCACCTTCTTCAGCGACATGCGTGTATGCATATAAGGCAATATCAGCAATGGTCAGTTCATTTCCAACAAGATAGTCATGCTCAACTAAAGCGTTATCCATAATAGATAGTGCTTTATGGCCTTTTGGCTGTAAATTATGGTATTCCTCTATTCTTTCTGGTGGTAACCCTAAATATTTATTAATAAAACGAGCAACTGCAATAAATGGTTCATGACTATACTGCTCAAAGAACATCCATTGGTACATTTTTGCTTTAATAAAAGTATCTGTAGGAATAAATTTTGTTCCTTCAGCCAAGTAACCTAAGATAGCATTCGACTCACTCAAAACACGACCATCTTCTAGGACTAATACAGGTATTTTTCCATTAGGATTTAAGGACAAAAAATCAGCTGATTGAGTTTCTTTGTTTAAAATATCAACGTGGATCCATCTATGATTAATATTTAATAAGGAAAGTAATAGTTTTATCTTATAGCAGTTACCCGAACCGACATCACCATAAATTATCATAGATGCTCTTCCCTTATTATGCATACTTAAAAGATTAATATTCTTATTATTTATAGCACAACTCTTCCTTAGTATTTTTATATTTATTCTCCGCACAAATTTTTTATCGCAATAAAAAACACCCCCATTCATTGGAATGGGGGTGTTTAGAATAATGAGCTGGCGATGACTTACTCTCACATGGGTAACCCCACACTACCATCAGCGCTAAGAGGTTTCACTTCTGAGTTCGGGAAGGGATCAGGTGGTTCACTCTTGCTATGGTCGCCAGCACAACTGGTATGGATACTTGCTTCGTTTTATTCACTGTGTGATACGTTGCGTTTTCCAAATCTTTACAGATGGGCTGATTGGTCTGATTTTTCGTTGTTCATTTTAGCTAAGTGTTTAACTAAATCAAGTTGCTTTGCATGTTTATGAATCGATTGATGCTTCATATACAACTGCTTGGGTGTTGTATAGTCAAGCCTCACGAGCAATTAGTATTGGTCAGCTTCACATATCACTATGC